>NZ_SMFO01000002.1 GCF_004349145.1 Flavobacterium hiemivividum
CCGGTTCAAGGCTGGTACGACATTATTGGAGAGAAAACCATTGCCGATGCAATTCTGGACCGACTCATCCATAATTCACACAGAATTGAATTATCAGGGGAATCAATGCGTAAAAAAAGAAGTAAAAATATCGGATAAATTTTTAAGTATATTTGAATAAATTATAACATCAGAAAAAAGTAGTTTTTTAATGAAAATTAGGGTGGTCAATTTCAACTGGAATTGCATGGTCACTTTGAACTGGAATTAGGTGCTCACTTTAAACTGGAATGGGGTGGTCAATATAGCTGGAATTTGCAGAATTGGTAACAATTAATCTTACAAGCAAGCAAAATCCTTATACCGCTTTCGCTTTAACTCCTGCTTCTAATGCCAATAGTGAAACGATATATGAATTTCATAACCGAAATATCATAAAGCAACAGATACAATCAATTGTGGACGCAGAAGCTCCTATAAGCAAGAGTTTATTATATAAAAAAGTATTGCAAGCGTGGAATACCAGTCGTGCAGGATCAAGGTTAGACAAGCACTTAGAAGGAATTATCAAAGAGATTAATATAGTGCAGACAATACATCATCAGCCCTTTTATTGGAGCAACAACACAACTTTAGACTACTATCGTAACAATGACATAGAAAAACGTAACATGGAGGACATTGCTCCTGAAGAAGTTTTAATTGCTCTACAGGAAGCAGTAACAAACAATTTGAGTATTGAGGAAGCTGAACTGCTTCGATACTTGGCTCGGACTTTTGGTTTTGCCAAAGTAGGAAAGCAAATTGACACAATGTTGCGTTACGTGATTGACACGGCAGTGCAAAGCGGTAATGTAAAAAGAGAAAACGACAGAATAAAATTTGCCGACAAATGAATCAGCATATTTTAATGCCTAAAAGAAAAACGAACCGATAAACAGCACCTACAAGAAATTGGCAGTTCAGTGCGACGTATGACAGTTTTTTAGGGTTCTCGTAAAATTATTTAGAGGATTTAAAGTCGTCTTTTTTTTGAGGTTTAGGCTAATTTATCGTGTTGGATTCGTGAATTAGACACTACGTCATTTGTGTTTTAAAGAAAAAAATAAATGCGTACGGGGTTTTTAAGTTTAGCCAGTTTAAGACTGATTGTAGAGTGTGTAATTCTGAAATTTAATGTATTCAATTCCAGAATTACACAATGTATTGTATGCTTTTGATATTTTAAATCCAGTATCTTTTTTTAGGACTAGACAATATTCTAGACTCACTAAATGTTAAATTAAGTTAGTGAAAAATCTAATCAGCCTTTTTGTTAATCTGCTCAATGTTGGTGTTTAACATTTTGTTTCTCAAAATCATCATATCCTCGCTAACTTTTTTATCCAAGACCTTTGCATAATGTTGAGTGGTTCTTAAATTTTTGTGCCCTAGCATTTTACTCACGCTTTCTATAGGTACGCCATTTGTAAGTGTTACCGTGGTTGCAAAAGTATGTCTGGCAATGTGGAAGGTGAGTTCTTTTTCGATTTCACAAACGCCGGCAATTTCTTTTAGATAGGAGTTCATTTTCTGGTTTGAAAGAATAGGAAGTAGTTTGTTTTGATTATTGCTTTCCGGATGGTCCTCGTATTTATCGATAATCATTTGGGTAATAGGAAGGATTGGAATCTTCGAAGCGGTTTCTGTTTTCTGGCGGTGGGTGAATATCCATTTCTCCCCGTCAATACCGAGGCTTATATGAGCCTTTGTTAAGTTTTTGACATCAATATAGGCTAGGCCAGTAAAGCAGCTAAAAAGGAAGATATCGCGTACTAATGAGAGTCTATCTGTTGCAAACTCCTTGTTGATTATGTTTTGAATCTCTCCCTCTGATAAATATACGCGTTCCACTTCTCTGACTTTGGCTTTATAGTTGCTGAAAGGATTTCTGTCGATCCAATTATTGGCCAAACATATCTTGATAATTTTACTAAAATTCTTGATGTACTTTACCGCGGTGTTGTTGGCGCAATTCCTAACGCTGCGCAAGTAGAACTCATAGTCGGTAATAAAAGCATGATTTATTTTATCAATCTCGATATCGGATATTTTGTATTTCCATTCCAGAAAATCTTTGGTGTGCTTTAAAGAGGTGTTGTAGCGCTCCAATGTTCCAGGAGCATATTCTTTACCAACCAATTCTTTGATTTTGTTGTTATGGTCCTGGAAGATGGGTATTAACATTCGTTTGCGTTCTTCAACACCAAGTAATTTATTTTTTAATGTTTCGGATGTGATCGCGATGTCGTTTTTGATCAAGTTTTTCTCTGAATCGTATATTTTGGATTTCAGATAATCAAGATGACTATTTATTGAACGGGCTTCCTCTGTTGTGCCTTTAACTTTCGCGCCATCGATTGACCATTTATCGGGATTGATAAATTTACCGCTGCTGAACTCGAATCGTTTAGTTTTGATGGTAACTCTCGTGTAAATTGGACAAACGCCATCTAGATTGACTTTGCTTCTCTTAATGTAAAAGAGAACTGATACAGTTGTGTTCATAAGTGGTAACCTTTTTAGTTATTATTAAATTTAATCAATCGCATGACTTCATACAAGATGTTCAGTAGATGAACAAGTCGTTGAACAGGTTGTTTTTTTGCGCGGTGTCACTAGATTTTAATTTAGTAAGTGACACCTCGAAAGACACCAACGCTTTGAGCTTTAATGAATAATTTGAATAGTACCAAAAAGAAAAAACCCCGTAAATCATATGATTTATGGGGTTTTGTAACCGTTTGTATTTCTACTGGCGGAGAAAGAGGAACTAGAATCTACTTTTTCTTACTTTATCTAACCTTATCAAAACACGTGTTAACCCTTGTAAAATAAGGGTTTTTGTGTTTTTTGTAGTAAGGTAAAAACAAGCTAATTATGTATAAATATAGTTAATGTGGGGATTATGTGGGGATAATTTTGTATCTTTAAAGTGTTGAAAAACTTAATACTCCCGTACCAATGGCAACAATTAACTACCTGATTAAAGGCGAAAAAAACGCAACAAACATACTTTTGCGTTTCAAAAATGGCAGAAAATTTGACTTAACGGCAACTACAGATTTAAAGGTAGAACCTAAAAGATGGAGTGCAGCCAAACAAAAAGTTAAACTTACTGCAGCTGATACTACAAAAGACGAAGTTAATAATAAATTAATCGAATTGGAGAAATTTATCTTTGATGAATTCAATTCAGATAATAGCAAAGGCGAATTTATAGATAAGCACTGGCTAAGAAAAAAGATTGCTAATTTCTTTAATAGACCAATTGACGAAACAGCTGTAGACCAAGTATTTTTTGTGCCATATATTGAAAGCTTTATTAAAAATGCTCCAACAAGGATAATCAGAGGTAAAAATAAGGTCATAGCCAAAGGAACTATCACAAAATACACAACAACACAACACAAGCTAGAAGAGTACGAAAAACGCTTTAAAACGAAGCTAAAATTCACTGATTTAGATTTAATTTTCTATGACAAATTTGTCAATTTTCTTTCGCAAGAACAAACTATAAATTTAGGTACGATAGGAAACTATATAGGAACATTAAAAACTATTGCCAGAGATGCAAAATTAAAAGGTTTGCCAGTTCATCCACATATTGAGCATCCTAATTTTTTTGTACCTAAAATCACTGCCGAGAGTACTTATTTTAAAGATGAAGAAATAAACACCATTTTCAATCACGATTTCAAAGGAGTGGAAAGATTAGAAAATACAAGAGATTTATTTATTATTGGATTGAGAACTGGATTAAGAATTTCAGATTTTTTAAGATTAAAAGATACAAATATCAAAAATGGCTACATTGAAATTGAAACTCAAAAAACCGGACAAACAGTAACAATACCTTTGCACTCACAAGTAAAAGCCATTTTGCAAAAAAGAGGAGGATTTCCGCGAAGTATTTCAGACCAAAAATTCAATGTACACGTAAAAGAATTATGCCTTGTAGCAAAATTCACTGAACCAATCTATGGTTCTAAAATCAATAAAGACACTAAAAGAAAAGAGGAAAAAGAATATCCGAAATGGGAATTGGTTACATCGCACATTTGCCGCCGCTCCTTCGCGACTAATTTATACGGCAAATTAGATAACCTTACTATTATGGCAATTACTGGCCATCAAACAGAAACTCAATTTCTAAAATATATAAAAATCACTAATACTGAGAAGGCGGATAAACTTAAAGACTATTGGAATAAGCAGAATGAAGAAAATAAAATTGAGGAAAGAAAAATGAAAGTAGTTAAGTAAGAATAAGTTTATTACATTTAGACTCATTTATCAAATATATGAAAAGTGTAAATTACTTTATTAAATCATTGGGGGAGAATTATTATTTGGATTTTATTATTGATCCTAATAGTGAAAAAGTTTACAATTCGGCTTATGCTTTACCGGTATATTATCAAAACAAATTTTATTATGAATTGTGCGAAAACGAAATTCATCTTAAAAGAAGAGAGATAATAAGTAATGTAAAGAGTCTTTATGAAAATGCTTTGTCTGAAATTTATATAAGCTTGTCATCACAAGACCCAGAAAATTTTGAATCCTTTTTAATATTCAATATAGAAGCTGTTAAGTTAAAGCTCAAAATGCTTAAAGCAGATTTCCATCTTGAAAGCAAGCAATCAAGATACTATTCTGTGATTGAACAATATTCCGAAATAAATGAATTAGAATTTACTGATTTTACAAAACTCAATATAGATTTTCAAATTCACGATTATTTCTATCAGTTTTCTAAAAATTTCAAATACAGTAAAATAGATAGTTTAGATTATATTGAATTTATTTTTAATAGAGCTAATACTTTATCTTTTATCCCTTTTTCTTTATTTCTCATAGCGCATAAGTTTGTCGTAGAGTTGATGAAAATTAAAGAAATTGTAAATGATTTAAAAGAAGCTAAACAAGTAAACCCAAGAATAAAATGGAGTGGTAAAAAAACGCATATTGGTTATTTTTTGGGGATATTAGCAATAAATGGTTTTATCGATGCCCCAAAAAACAAAAATGGAGAAATCAATTTTACCGCTTATGCTAAGCTGATTAAGCAAAACTTTGAAGTTGATGTAAATGAGGATACATTACGGAAATACCTCAACCCTGAAGATGATAAACACCAAGAAAATAAAAATTCTTTTGATAAAGCTAAATCCTATATACCTAACATAATTGAAGTAAGTTAAGCCGTTCCGGAACGTTGAGGAACGCTTACTGAAACATAACCTCCTTTACTTTGTGCCAACAAAAACGATAAAAATGGAGCAAAGTAAAATGACACAAGTATTCGGAATTTCTCCCGATGAATTAAGAGAAAGCATCTTGACTGATGTGAGAGCAGAGTTTAAATCATTAGCACTAAATTTCCAACCAATCATTCCGCCAGAGTACCTTACTCGACAAGAAACAGCCATTATACTCAAAGTATCTTTGGTAACGCTTTCTGATTGGAACAAAAAGAAAATCCTAAATCCCTATCGCTTGGGGAATCTCATAAGATACAAACGTTCAGAAATCGAACAGTCTTTAATTTGTATTAATGCTAAAAAAGTATAATTATGAGCTATCCACTTCAAGAGAGTTTAAAGAACATAGAGCAACGTTTAGAGGAATTAACCAAGTTAGTTGCTGATAGACAAGATAAATACCTTACGAAGCCTTTTTTAAATAATGACGAATTCCAAAGGGTATTTAGAATTAGTCCTGGAACAGCTGAAAATTGGAGGAGACAAGGGTTAATTGCATATAGCCAAATTAACAATAAAATCATTTACAGATTAGAGGATATAAATACAATGCTTGACAATAACTATCGACCATTTAAAAAATAACTCTAATATTTTTCTAAATGCCGATAGATTATCTAAAATGTAAAATTTTTGATGAGGAACACATACAAGAAGTGTGGGAAAATCCATTATTGGAATTTCATAGTAAATATGAAAAACGATACAACGATGTGGTTTATGAAATCATTACTAGAAAATACAAAAACTTGTTTTTTTCAAAGCATCAAAGCCGATTAGAAATAAGCGGAAGTATTCATTATTTTTTTAATGATGGATTGCATAATGCCAATGATTTTTACGTAGAAGATTGTATAGAAACAATTTATTGCATCCAAAACCTTTTTAACCTTGATTTAGAAAAATGCTTTTTAGTCAATTTAGAATATGGAGTAAATATTTTGCCAAGCATACCAATAAGCAAATTAATACTAAATTTAATCTACCACGAAAGACATCCATTCATCAGGAGTACAGAACATAATGAATATCGGATATCGAGAAATTCAAAATATAAACAAGTAAAAGCGTATGCAAAAGGTGTGCAATTTCCACAGTTTTGCAATCCCAATACATTTAGATTTGAAGTTAAAACAGGACAGGCAAAATTCATTAAAAAGTTAGGTATCTTAACTCTTAAAGGCCTAACCAACCCGGATAATTATAATGCACTATTAATCTCGTTATTAAAAGAATGGAATAATGTTCTATTATTCGATAAATCAAGATGCACCGATGATAAATTTTTAAGCACTCATTTTTGGGAAGAAACCATTTTAGCTAAAAACCGCAACAAGTTTTGCTTACAAAAAAAACTATATTACAAAAAATTAGGTGCTGATAATTTACACACCAGTATTAGAAATATAATAGAAAGAAAAACCAAATATTTAAAAAGTGTGCATATTCCAACTATTATAGAAGTGGAAACTGCACAGGTAAAGATTTTGTTTTAGTTCATAATCTTAAAAGTATAAGTTGTTATCAAATGGAATACTGAAAATGGGAGTTATAAATCACTTTACCAAACTAAATATTCAGTTTGCCCCGGAATATCCACTAAATATGATACTCACGAAAAGTTGAACTAATTAAAACCAAAAACAGCATAATTAAGTTTTAAAATATTATTTTTGATCGTTAGTCTAAAATTGACTTATATAACTCCTCTACTTTTATGATAATAGACAACGAAAAAACAAAAATTAAAAGTCCACAAATGGATAACAAAATATAACGAAGATGGAACACTAGATGTCGTTACTGAATATTTTACAATTGAAGCATTAGCATATTTATATAAAAGTACTAAAAGCATTATTGAAAATTATGGAATTAACTGAGAAATTATTATCCGAATTACAAAGAAGACTTAAAATAGGAAACCGCAGAGGAGTTCATTTAAATGCTATCCCTGCAAATTCAAGATACAAGTTCGATTTAAACAGACTTTCTCATATTGACAAAGACCTTCCAAACAATTTTATTAAATCACTACTGACAGAATTACCGCTTAAATTTAGGATAAGTTGGAAAGACAATGTGCCGGATTTAAACTCTCTTTTTCAAGAAGACCAAACACAATTAGTTAGAATTACCAAGGCATTTGAAAACCTGATAAATCAAACAGATGCAATTGAATCTGAAAAAGGTATTAATACTTTTGGATTTGGATTTCCAATTTTAGCAAGACGAGATAGAGCTGACAATAAATTAACTGTCGCACCAATCCTGATCTGGTCATTACGAATTAGGAGAACCAAAGAATTTAATACCTGGGAAATACTTAGGAATGAAGACGACCCCATATACATTAATGAAGTTTTAATAAATCATTTACAAAGTGATTCAGAAATTGAAATAGAACAAATCCCGAGTGAAATGCTTGATGATGGCTTAATCAATAAAGCAGAGCTTATTGAAATTTGCAGCAATCTTATAAAAGCAATAAATACAAAGTCACCAGAAGATTTAGAAGATACTTTTAAAAAGAAATTGGAGACCATTACTGCGATTGGAGACAAGGCACATTATGAAAAATTACCTTTAAACTCAACAAATTCCTTTATTGATTTTAGTGGTTTATTCTCCATTTTTGAAGTTCAAAAACAAAATATAATCAATGATTATGGGGATTTAATGGAACTTGAAGGAGTAGATTTAGACCTTGAAGATATGGAGAAACATTCGTTTCAATCCATTTCATCGGTAGAAACAGATCCTTCGCAACAAAGTATTCTACATTCATTAGAAGCCACAAGAAATATTTTAATACAAGGACCTCCCGGAACTGGCAAGAGCCAAACTCTTACAGCTATTCTTATCAATGCACTCGAAAACAATAAGAAAACAATTGTGGTATGTGAGAAAAGAACAGCTTTAGAAGTATTGTATAATGCATTAACCGGCGACCCTAAAGATGGAGGTAGAGGACTCAATTATCATTGTGTTTTGATTAGAGATATTGTAAAGGACAGAAAAACGGTTGTTGACTCTGTAAGAGATCGTGTTGACAATTCAGAATATAAACGCTACAGATACAATTATTCAAAAGAATCTTTAGATATCTTAACTTCAAAGGCAAAGGAATTAATCGCCAATATCAATAATAAACATCAAAAACTGGACAAAAAACTTATTGGAAACAAATCTTGGTCTGATGTAGTTGGGAATCTATTAAAAGAACTCAAAGCAACAGAAGATGATAATAATCTTGACATTGACAAAACTCTCTTTACATATACATCACAAGAATTAAATTTATTGCTCGACCTTGTTCATAAAGGTCAAATTTTGTATGATGATTTTTTGCCAATTTTATCAACTTCATTTATCAATCCTTCCAAATTAATTGGCGAAAATCCATATTTAATTGAACAAAGTATTAATGAAGATTTTGATATTTATGTAAAACAACTTGCCGAAATTCAACAACTTTTAGAAGCAAATAGAAATGAGTTTTTTGGTTTAAGAAAAAGTGAATTAAAAACGCAGCTTGCATTTGTGAATGAAGCAATAGAAAAGGTTTTTGAAAAGGAAAAAGAACTGGAGCAATTAATTTATAGAAGCCAAGTTGAATATTACACCTTTAGAAAATCAGAATTACACCAACAAGAAAACAGCTTTTCGAAGTTGATTACAGAAATTGATTCGATTTTTGAAAGCAATAAGGGAAATGATGATTTAACAAACAAAGCAAAAATTGACAGTTTTGGATTCAAAATAGCATCTATTTTCTCAAAGAGCAAGAAACAAACAATTTCAGATCATCTAAAACTGCAAAACAATTTTAAAAAGCTCGAAGAATGTATAGAATCCTCAAAAGATTACGACACCAAAGAATTTGATGGCAATTTAGATTCAAAGAAAAGTACATTACATTCATTCAAAACTGATGCGATAAAGCTGAAAAATGGCTTCAACAACAAAATTGAAGAGGAGTTTCATTCATTCAATTTAACTTCCGTTCTGGATGCTGCTGACACTAAAATTTTATTTCAACCAATTGACTTCAAAATAAATGAATTAAAATGTTCAGAAAGTTTTGGGTTAAAATTGCAGACTATAAAAAATGATTTTGAAACGTACTTTGACGATCTAAATATAGTCTTTAAGTTGCTGTCAAAGACAATAGCTGAAAGTAATGACTTGGAATTACAATATTCATTCATTGGTTCATTCAACAATAAAAAAAGCATTTTATCTAGTCTAATTGCTGATTTAGAATTAGTAAAAGAAGCATTTGACAATAAAATCCGAACTGAGTTTCAAAAGATTAGTTTACTCAAAGCAAATCCGAATGAAATTGAAATAAAAAGCCTTTCATTACTTCAAGAAAAGTCGAATGCTTTAGCCGATAAAATCAAAAATGACAATTGGACTATTGAGAAAATTAAGTTAGCTGAATTTTACAAATTCATAGTGGATATAGAACTTCTTATCCAGAAGAAAGTTGATTATTTTAAGGCAGAAAAAGATTTATTCACAATTGAATTCAAATGGTTTCAATTTTACAATATTCAATCTGTAACTAATAAATCAATACTTGATGAATTAAAGCCTAAATCAAATTGGAACAAGTCCTTTTTGATTCATTATCTTAATTCGATGCTTCTAAATTCAGCGAATATGGAATTGCCAACTGATGATGGTGAACATAATGAACTGGATAAGGCTTTAAACGGAATAGAAAAGGAGCAATTAAAATTCATCAAAGAATTTTGGTATTCGAAACAGATAGACACAACAAGAGAATTTGAGCAAAAAAACATAAATCTTTCCGTTGAAAATCTTTATAATAAAAGAAGTAGTACCAGATTTAAAAGACTTTCATTAAGGCAAATTGTTCAATATGATGCCGATCTTTTTTCATCCTTTTTTCCAATTATTTTGACATCCCCAGATGTTGCAAGTAATCTATTCAAAGGAATGAATGGGTATTTTGATATTGTGATGTTTGATGAAGCCAGTCAATTAAGACTGGAAGATAATTTACCGGCAATATTAAAAGGAAAGCAGATTGTTATTGCAGGGGATGAACATCAAATGCCACCATCAAATTATTTTAGTAAGGTGTTCGATGGAACTGTTGAAGATGAAGATGATATAGAAGAGGAAAATGACAATAAGGTTAGAATCGATAAAGATGATATGTTGTTGTCTTGTGAATCGCTGCTTGATTTTGGTACTGAATTAAACTTCCAAAGAAAGCATCTTGATTTCCATTATCGTTCAAGGCATCCATTTTTAATTGATTTTTCCAATTATGCTTTTTACAATCAAAGACTAAAACCTTTGCCAAATAATTTTGAATATGTTCCCATTAAATATATTCAGGTAAACGGCACATTTTCAGAGCACACTAATGAAGCGGAAGCCGAAATGGTTTTATCAATAATTGAGAACAATATTAACCGATTACCAAGTGGAGAATATCCAACTGTCGGAATAGCAACATTCAATATTGCTCAAAGAAACCTTATAAAGTCAAAAATTGAAGAGC
The DNA here is from genome assembly GCF_004349145.1 of Flavobacterium hiemivividum. Classification (GTDB taxonomy): domain Bacteria; phylum Bacteroidota; class Bacteroidia; order Flavobacteriales; family Flavobacteriaceae; genus Flavobacterium; species Flavobacterium hiemivividum. The sequence goes on from NZ_SMFO01000002.1 coordinate 10,828, forward strand.
GGAAAAAATTTGAAAAGTTTAGTGATTTTAATGAAAAAATACAAGAATTAGAACTTGACAATCCTAAGAGTAATAAATCGTTCATAAAAAATTTAGAAAATATCCAAGGCGATGAAAGGGACGTTATTATTCTTTCAACAACTTATGGAATAGGTAAAGATGGAAAGTTTGCACAAAGGTTTGGTCCCATTAATCATTCAAAAGGATATAAACTTTTAAACGTAATCATTACGCGAGCCAAATTTAAAGTTTATGTATGTTCATCAATACCAGAGCAAGTATTTATGAATTATAAGGAGTATTTGGCAACTGAAGGATCAAATAATAAGAGAGCCGTTTTGTATGCATATTTGGCTTATTCTAAAGCAGTAAGCGAGAATAGCAATGATTTAAGGCTTTCTGTTTTAACTTCCCTATCTGAAAATACAACTAAAAGTGTAAGTTTTGATTCATTCGTTGGTGGAGATTTAGAATCGCCATTTGAAGAAGAAGTATATCAAAGTTTAGCAGACAAACTGGGTATTGAAAAATTAATTCCTCAATTACAATTTGCTGGTTTTAGAATTGATATCGTTTATGACCCTAAAAAGATTGGGGTTCCTAAAATTGCAATTGAATGTGATGGTGCAAAATACCATTCCAGTAGAGAAGCATATCTACACGACAGACACAGACAAAAAATATTAGAAAATCACGGTTTTGTATTTCATAGAATTTGGAGTACAAATTGGTGGCGTAATTCAAGTAGGGAAACCACAAGGCTAATTGACTTTATAAAGAGCGTTGAATCAACAGGTGTTTCAAAATTAAAAGATCATTCAAAGACAGCATTGGCTTTTACGGACGAAATAGAAATAATTGAAAAATATATTTCGAAAGTATCTTTCATTGACAACGAGAAAGATGTTGCAATTATTCAAGCTATTGAAAAAAAGGCACCAGTACAAACCCATCTATTCCACGATGAAATCAAGCTAAATAGTAAGGTAAAAGTAAAATATGTGAATAATGGTAAGGATATAAGTGTTCAAATTGTTGAATCTACGAATAACAAAGGTGAAATAGTAAATGGAGTCCAAAAAGTCTATATAAAATCACCACTGGCAGTATCAATACTTGGGCGTTCTATCGGTGACATTGTAAAAGTTGGAGATTTAGACAATTTTGTTGAAATTCTTCAAGTGGCAAATTAAAGTATTGTGAGCTACACCTTTTTATAGCTCCTTTTCCACGAATATTTAAATTTACTAATAAAAAATCAAATGAAGGTTTATATTGACGAATGTATGAAAGGTTTTTCGTTTAAGGAGTTAGTATTTAAATAGATGTTTTTTAAGAAAGTGTTTATGTGACTTTCGGAAGAAAAAGAAAGTTATAAATAAAAAAAAGCAGCTTATGATGGGTTATCTAGTTAAATATTCAGATTTTTATGAAACACTTGTACCTGACAATCCAATTGAATTAATTCTTGATATAGCAAAAGAAGAGCTTATTGCAACTATAGTTGCTGTTAATACAAGATTAAAACCTCTAACTTCAAATCATTATGACGACTCAAAAGAAACCCAAATAAACTGTTTGAGAACAATTTTTCTAGACAATGAAAATTCACTTGAACAATCTTTTTGCTTACCAATAATTAGAAAATATGATATAAGACCTGCAAATCATAAATTATTTTCAAGGGTAACTTGTTTATATGCATTACAAGAAATTATAAATTGCGAACAATTTACCGATACAATACAAGAGTATAATTTTGATAAGAGAGAACGAATATTTAAATTTTTACTTATTGCAAACAACCAAATATTAACAGGAGATAAAAATTATAAAGAAGAAGGTTATGATAAATTAGGTAATGATTTTTTTGAATTTTTTATGTTTAGAGAATTGCATCATAATCAATACAATGAATGTTCTAATGCAATAAATATTTTTTACAAATCTTTTTATCTATTTAACAAAATTGAGAATCATCATATTTTTGGTGAACATTTCAAAAACTATATAACTTGGCATTATAACGTTGAAAGTACGAATGAATTTCTAAAACATATTATTTGGAGTTATATAAAAAGTTATGATGAAAAATTAGTATTACGATATATCAATGTTCCAAAAGACAATACTGATGCTATAAAAATATTAGATGCTTTTAGTTCTAAAGTTGTATATGATATTCCTGCTAAAGACGATTTAAGAACGTTTGACTTTTTTCCGTTAAAAAAAAGTCCTTTGTTTAAATGTAAACAAAAGGATAGCAAGAATATTATCAGTTATCTAATGATGGACGAAAGTCTTTATATTGAAAAAATATATTCAATTTTCATAAACGATTTTTGGTTTGATTATTTAAAGCCCAATGAAATATATACTAGAAAAGATTGGGGTAGTTTCATTGGCTCTGAATTTTACGAACCATTTATAGAAGAAATTTTAAATGAATCTCTTTCTACTAGTCCAAATATTGTAGTGAGATCAACTAATCAACTTATTTTTAATATTGAAGGTAGTCCAATTGAGTATGCTGATGTTTATGTTAGAGAGAAACAAAATGTAGCATTATTTGAAGTGAAAAGTGGATTTATTCCACTAGATTACGGATATAAAACGGTAGCAACCGTTGAGGATTACAAAAGTCTTGATTTAGATAAGTTTAATAAAGATTATGGTTTAACTCAATTAGCAGAAAAGACTATAAAAAAATTCCATCTTTATAAAAAAGAAATAAACGACCCAAATTTTAATTCAGATAGGAAAGTACAAATTTATCCTGTAATTATTGTGAATGACCCAATTATAAGCTCTGGTATCGTACCTTTTGTCCTAAAAAGAAAGTTTAATGATTTGCTTGAAAAAGAAGGAATTAATAAAAAAGCAAAAGAACATAATATCAGCGATTTGTGTATAATTAATATTAGTCATTTACAAGATATGGAACAAAGTTTAAAAGATAAAAAAGTCAATTTCTTTAGCTTACTAGACTTATATCTACTAATGTCGGATTTTAAAAACAAAAATAATTTTAAAGGATATAAATTTCTTAGAACATTTGAACACGTTTTATATGCTAAAGTGAAAGATGGATTAATATCCGATAGAATAAAAGATTTAAAATGGATAAAAGAATAAATATATGAGTGTTTCTGAAAATTATAGATGGGAATAAAATGATGTGATTAATTCTATAAACAACAAATTTTTAGAAAAATAATGAAACCTATTTAAAAGTAAATTTTATGTCATTAATTGATAACAAATACTCATACATAAAAGACCTTGGCTCTGGTGGATTTGGCAAAGTATTTTTGGCAAAAGAAAAAATTTCTAATAGGTATGTGGCAATCAAACAATTATTAAACACAAATAAGTCAGAACAAGAAGATATAATCCACGAAATAGAAATTGTTTCAAAGTTTGAAAATCCCAATATAGTTACCTACTACCATCATTTTTACGAAGAGGAAGTTTTATATTTAGTAATGGAATTCTGTTCAGGTGGTACTTTAAGAGATAAAATTTTAAATAATAAAGTAACTCCCGCTGAAGCTATAGAATGGATTCAGACATTGGCTACTTGCCTCAGAGTGATTCATAAAAGAGGAATTGTGCATCACGACATTAAACCCGATAATATTGTATTTTCTCAAAACGGTACCATTAAAATTGCTGATTTTGGTGTGGCAAACAAAAACATTGGTACAACATCTTATATGAGTCCCGAATCATTTTCTTGGAAAAATGACACTCGTCAGGATCCTCGGGTTGATATTTATGCCCTTGGGGTAACATTTATGGAACTTTTAACGGGTAGAAATCCTTTCAGTTATTTATCCGTCGACGAAATACTAGAAAAACACCAATCAACAGACTTCCAAATTCAAGAACTTCCAAATTGGCAACAAGAAATAATTTTAAAAGCAATCAATAAAACACCTGAATTGAGATTTCAGTTTATGATTGAATTGGAAGAAGCCTTGAAAGCAAAATCGGTTCCAATAATATTCAACAAAGACAATCTAAAAGCGGCAGAATTAATTGAATTAGCAGACAAAGCCTTACGAACAAACAAATGGCGTAATGCCCTGAAATATTTAGAGTTAGCCAATAAAAGATATAAAAACAATGTTTCTGTGTTACAAGCTTTAGGTAAATACAACCTAAGAATTCAAAAGATTGAAATTGCTAAAAGTTTCTATGAAAGAGCTTTAAAACTAAATCCGAGATTAGATGTTCAAAAAGATTTGGGTTGGATAAATTTAGAAGCTCAAAAATACCCAGTAGCAATCGGCCTTTTATCAGACCATCTTCACAGAAACCCGGCAGATTATGAAGCCTATAATCTATTAATCCGTTGTTATTACGAAACTGACAGATACGAAACAGCAATGGGATTATCCAAAATGATAATGGAAGCCAATCCTACTTTACCTTGTTTTGCAAACAATTATTTTATTGCTTTTATATTAAATACTAATGGTAAATCATTCCCTCCAAAATCAAAATGGGTACAAGATACCAATCCATTTATTGGGTATAACCGTTCAGTAATTGAAGAGGAAGCAATAAGCCATAATCATAAAAAATACCCGACGCTGAAATCAAAACTATTGTTTATGGACTTTCAATTCAACACTTTGAAAGAAAATACAATAACGATATTAGAAACGAATAATGAAAATGACACCCCAACATCCATATCAGAATCAATAATAAAATTTGGCAGAACAGAATATAGTCAAAACAACATAGAAGTATCAGGAGGAAATGCAATAAGCAGAAGGCATTGCATAATAATAAATAGCAAAGACAATGTTTGGCTCTATGATTTAGAAAGTACCGGAACCAATGTAAATGATGAAAAAGTCACCAATAAAATTCCTTTAATTGGCTTCAACAAAATAAGTGTTAATGACGTATTTTTTACAATTATAACAGATAAAACTAAATTGCTGTGATATATTAAATTAAATTTGAGAGATATAATAAACCGTAAAAGTTATGAAAATAGAAGTATATATTGACGGACGTGATTTTTTACATAAAGGACGCAGTTTCAATGATTCAATTTTAAAATTATTAAAGGAAACCACTATTTATAAATTACCTGAAGAATTAAGCATAGGAAAAGCACAAGAAATTGAAATCATTAAAAAAATATGCCAAAACGATTCCTTGATGCATAGTATCGAAAAGCATATTACATTAGATACTGAATTTGCCAACAAAGTGATAATGCAGGATACCATAAACTGTAGCTGTTTAAAAGCCATAACATCTGTTGGTGATGTTTTAAAAGAATTAATGATTGATAACTACCAATTGGTCTTAACAAATAGAACTTGGGTTGAAGTAGATCATCTGGTATTATTTTTTGAAGCGGTCAATTATGGTGAAGCTAATAGATTTGTTAAAAAATCAATTCGCGGTATTTATACCTAAAAGCCTTGTTTCATTAACATATCAGGTATAGACATCACGGGCAATCAAGCGGTCTCTCTTCGGTCGTTCTCTTTGTTCCGTTCGGCTGTTCCAGTCAGTCGTACCTCCTTCCGTTCCACAGACACTTCACAGCACAAAAAAATAAGGCAGCCAAAAAATTGGCAGCCTCATTTTTTCCGCTGTTCGTTCCTCATCTTCACACGTTCTCTACCCTACGTTCGGCAGGGCTAATGCATCCACAATACCGCTTCATTCCGTTGCACTCCGCAAGCTACGTTCCACTGCATTCCAGCCGTATTATGTCTGCCGCCCTTTATTTTTTCAGCGGTTGCTCTTTCGCACAGCCATCGGGGTTGGCTCCGTTCAGTAAAAACTTCACTTTGCCCTAAATCAAGGAACGCCAAAGGCTGACTTATATTTTTTCCCCGCCGTTTCACGCTCGCAGTACTTCTCTCCACTTCGCAAAAGCTACATTCCGTTCCCGTCCTGCCGTGGCTGTTCGATTGCCGCAACACCGCCAACTTCGCTCCTCGAAAATAATAATTTCCGCTATCGCTACAATCATTTTTTTCTGCGGTGCTTGGGGGTGTTTGATTGCCGATTAAACAATGGAATTTTCAATAAGTAGGATTTCACACAAAAAATATCCTGCTACAAAAAAAATAAATAAAAAGAAAGTAAAGGTAAGTTCCGGTTTCAAAAAGTAAAGTTCAAGCCCTACGGGTTTTTGAAAAAATCTCCACCCTACATTTTTCGATCGCTTCAACATTTGATTATAATCAAAATTCCATTTCCGAACAACTTCATAATATAAACCCGGGTAGTATTTTTTCAAAAAAACTTGACTTCTTTTGAAACCTCCACTGTGACGATGACTTTCTTTTTTTTCTTTTTTTCTTTTAAAAATATATAGGGAGGAAGGTAACGATAGCGTCATTTTAAATCCGAAACTATTCCGGATTGTATTCTCTTTTTCGTCAGAAAGAATGAAACTACCAAACAATCTGCAAAAAGAACCTTTACCGACGTATTTTTAATTACTATTCAAAACCATTAAGGCATAAAATATAATAATTCATAATAGATAAATATGTTTTTAGCTGTCAATTGTAATTAAAATGTGTTTAATGATTAAATTTGTATCATTGTTTAAAATCAATACCAAAGCCGTACCAAGCCCACGAAATTGTAATTTTTAAATTGTCATAATTATGGGTAAAATTGGTAAAGGTATTCTAGGAGGAGTATCAGGAAAAGTAGCGAATGTAGTAGGTGCAAGTTGGAAAGGAATTGATTATCTTAGAGCTAAACCTCAAAGTGTAGCAAATCCCCGCTCTGTTCTACAAGTGAACCAGAGAACGAAGTTCTCTTTAGTATTGAGGTTTTTACAACCAAACTTGAGTTTTGTTAAGTTAGGATTTAAAAACTATGCTGTTAAGCAATCACAATTTAACAGTGCAATGTCTTATGCCTTGAATAATGCAATTACAGGCACGACAATCGAAGATTTTGCAATTGACTACAACTTGGCTTTATTGAGTAGAGGAACGTTGTCAGGAGCTTTAAATCCTGTTTTTGATTTAACAACTCCAGGACAAGTTCAGTTCAGTTGGGATGATAATTCAAATGAAGGTAGTGCGTTGCCAACGGACAAAGCAATGATTGTTGTTTACAATCCTTTAAAAGGGGAGAGTGTTCTTATCACTGATGGTGCAGCAAGAACAGATGTATCACAAACTGTAACAATACCAAATAGCTATGTTGGGGATGAAATTCTGATGTTTATTTCATTTAAGAATTTTGCAGAAACTCAATTATCAAACAGTATCTTTATTGGCTCTGGTACGGCTTCATAAATTTCATAGATACTTTTTAAGAAACCGCTTTGAAAAAGGCGGTTTTTTTATGCTTATAATTCTGATGATTGTGGGGATATTGTGGGGATTTAGTACCAATAAAAAACCCTAACTAACTGATAATCAGCCGTTAGGGTTTTAAAAAAGCGGAGAAAGAGGGATTTGTTTCTCTCTCCTTATGTCAGTGTTTACGATGTCTCGCAAACTATTTTAAAACAAGGGTCTCGATTTTACTCCTACGATTTATAGGTAAAAAATCATGTAATCTTATCGCTGTAAATATAGTGATAATTAAAGGTTTATCAAAGTAAAAAAAGGTCTTTCATTGTTTAAAATTTGAACTGGTCGAGTAATATTATTGAACCGGAATCGGTTCAAAATTTAGTTGCCTAAAACATAAATTCTATCCAATTATCAAAGGTTCAACTTGTTCAATTTTTAAGCTCGTGTATTGGCAAAATTCCTCGATTGACACGAATTCATTTTGGAGCTTATTCAGCTCCTTTCTTATGTTTTGTAATAGTCTAATGCTTTGACGGTAACTCTTTCCTGTTATGCGTTGTATATCCTTTGGGTAGATACACAATCTCTTGTTTTCGGTTCTCATACTCTATCTATGGCTTTGATTGGGCTTTGCCTAACTTGAAATCTCTATGATTCAAGTTCTTGCGCACAATAAAAATAGTAAATAATTCCTTTCGTTCAGAAACGGCGATTTGTTTCCATTTATGATGGTTGTAAATGGGTATTCATGTCTATTTCTGCCATTTATGTCACAAAGTGACATATGGAATAGGTACCACTTTTTTATGTGGTTTAATTGGCTAAAATTTACATCATAATCAATCTAAAGGTGTTGCAACAGGATGATGATTGAAACAATTTTAAGTAAAAAAATAATCTAAATTTTAGGAATTATGGCAAGACAGAAAGGCATAATCAAATTAAAAGGTACAATCGGGGATATTACTTTTTACAAAACGCAAGATGGTCATTTGGCAAGAGAAAAAGGCGGTATTGACGCCAATAGAATTGCCAATGATCCAGCGTTTCAAAGAACGCGTGAGAACGGATCCGAATTTGGTAGAGCAGGGAAGGCCGGTAAAATTTTAAGAACGGCATTGAGAGCTGTTTTAATAAATTCAGCTGATGGAAGAATGGTAAGTCGATTGACGCAACAAATGATTAAAGTTATTCAAGCTGATGCAGTAAGCGTAAGAGGATTACGAAATGTTCTTGATGGTGAAGCGGAACTTTTAGCAGGTTTTGAATTCAATATTAGAGGTAAACTAGGCACCAGTTTATTTGCTCCTTTTGTTGCATCTATTGACCGTGTTACTGGTGCTATTATTGTTGATTTAGCTTCATTTATCCCATCGAAAATGATTGCTGCACCTAGTGGTACTTCTCATTTTAAAGTCATTTCAGCTGGGGCAGAAATTGATTTTGAAGCAGAAACTTTTGTAGTTTCAAATTCAGAAAGTGATATTGTACCTTGGGATATAAACCCGTCGGAAGCAATAAATCATTCCAATCCGGTTACTCCAGCAAGCACAAAACCTTTGTTTCTGGCTTTGGGTATTGAATTTTACCAAGAGGTAAATGGGCAAATGTATCCATTAAAAAATGGCTCTTACAACCCATTATCAATTGTGAAGGTAGATAGTGGTGTATAATGGTTATCACGATAACCAGAACTTATTTCCCCGATGGAACTAATGGTAAACTCGAATGCGAGGGTAAATTCATTTGTAATACCATTGAATTACCTTGGAAGGATAACGAAACGAAGGTTTCCTGCATTCCAGAAGGGAAATATTTTATAAAAAAGCGATATAGTAAAAAATTTCAGTGGCATTTGGAGATTTTGGATGTAGAAAATAGAAGTTTGATTTTATTTCATCCTGCCAACAATGCTCAAAAAGAATTAAATGGATGTATTGCTACAGTAACTAAAATTTCTGGACCTGGTTTAGGTTTAATGTCTCGAAAATCTTTTAAAAAGTTAAAAGATTTAGTCTATAAATCATTAGAGACCAGAGAAAGTATAGGATTGATTGTTTCATCTTAAAAATCTAATTATGAATATTATAAAAAGAGTGAAAACTCCAACACCAAAATTTTTCAAAGTGCTTCGAAATATTGGTTTGGCATTGGCAGCTGTCGGTGGAACTATTTTAGCTACACCAATTGCATTGCCAGTTCTGATAACTACGGTAGGAGGTTATTTGGCTGTGGCAGGAGGTGTTCTATCTGCAGTTAGCCAATTGACGACAGCGGAGGAAAAAAGTAATGCAAGCAAGTAATCATACATTAATGGGTACCGCTGGTGGTACATTTTTGAGTGTATTGCCCAATTTGCATTCGGAAGATGTTTTGAAAACGGTTGTACTAGCTTCTGTTGGTGCGTTTGTTAGTTTTACAATATCTTTGATTCTCAAATTTTTCATAAAGAAGCACAAAAAATAGTCTAATTCCAGTTGTGGTGACCTAGAATTAGACATTAAAATGCCCTTTCCGAATGGATTGGGCATTTTTTTTGTAACAAATCGACTGAGTAGTATCTCAATTCCTTTTATAAATAATGCTAAAAATAGGATTTGAATTCGTTCCTTTTTATATTCGATAAGTCTAGTATTTCATTTTTTCTTGCTAATACGTCCAACCATTCTTTTGGAATTTCCTCCAAGCCATAAAGTATTCCTGCTAATCCACCTGTAACTGCTGCTGTGGTGTCTGTGTCATGCCCTAAATTAACTGCTTTTAGAACGGCTTCTTTGTATGAGTTTGTCGTTAATATACACCAAATTGCAGCTTCTAAAGTATCTAAAACATAGCCCCAGCTTTTTATGTTTTCTTCCTTTTCATTTGAAATATCCTGAAATAACAAGCGATGGAATTTTTGAATTTCTAATGGGCTTATTTTTCTAAATTCAAAATAATCAACAAGTTCTATTTGCAATTCCTCGTATGCTATTTGTTTGTCTTTGCCCTCTATGATTTTTTTTGCAAATTCTAAATAATAGAAACACGCCATTACTGACCGAATATGAGCATGAGTTAGAGATGATACTTTATTGGCCCATAAAAATCGATCGTCCGGCAGTAAGTCTTTTGTAAAAGCAATTAGGGGAAGTATTCGCATTAGTGAACCATTCCCGTTATCCATTTCATCAATTCCACCTGCTAGTTCTGGTTTTTCACCTTTTTCTAATCGTTCGATGGCAATTCGAGTACCAATACCGATGTCGAAAACCCAACCATGAGGTGTCCAGTAATTATCATTTTTCCAAGCGATGAATTTATTGGCTAGTTTTTGTAAATCCAAGCCTTCCATAATACTTTCGGCTAAACACAAGGTCAATGAAGTATCATCAGACCAAGTGCCTTTGGGTTGGTTGTGCGTGCCAAATTCTTGCATATCAGATACAGGATGTTCCTTTAAATAAGCTCTGGACTTGAACTCAACAGGAACACCAAGCGCATCTGCAGTGGCGATGGAAATAAGGATGGATTGAAGGTTATTGGGCATTTGTATAAAAATAAAAAGTATTATTATTACAAACTTTCACATAAAACATTTCATTCACAGCTATTCTTTCACTTAACCAATTACCAATTAATCTTGAATTTAGTCTTGGATCATATTGCTCATTTCTATTCCCATTGATATAATTTGCTTCAAAAATTAATGTACCTAAATGTATTGTCACAATATCTCCAAATTCAGGTAAATATTCTATTGGAATAAAACTTAGGTTAATAATTCCTTGAAGATTTGAATTTGAAGCTAATTTTTCAGCAGTATAACAAAAATCATTGTTTTCTGGTTTAATTAATTCTACAATAATATTATTTTCATCAATTTCTAAATCTTCTACAATCTTCGAATTACCATGTAAATTATTTTTAGGATTAAACATTTTTATTAAATTATCCTCTAACCCCGCGGATAAATTTATTTTAATACCTTTAAATCTAATGTCTTCTTGATTAATTAAGGTATAAATATGAACTTTATGGTTTTCCTCTAGTTTACTTTTTAAGATTGAATTTAATCGAATGTTTGTATTTTGAGTTTTTCCTGGTTTTCTATAACCTTGCATTCTATCGGTTAAAGTTTTAATTGTTTTCCCGATGTAAAGTATATCTATTTTATCTTCGTATTTTGAAACAAATGAATATAATAATTCTGTAGAATTATCATCTTCTACAGAAAAATCAATAGTATTTTCAATGTTTAAAAACCAATTTCCTACTTCCTTAAAACCAATTTCTTCTAAATCCTTAATTGTTTTCATATTTTATAAATTTCATATTTTATAATTTTACATATCTATTTCCATTTCTTCCTCCATCAACCTTTTTGAGGTTTCTAGAATTTTGGAAATGGATTGGTCTTTGAATAAAGAGATTTGGTATTTAAAACGTTCATCCAGAATACATTTTTCAGTGTATTTTCTGTTGTAAACCAATATTCCGTGGATTACTATTTTATTGTCATCTAGTGTTTCATTGAAATAGAAAAATGATTCGGTTAGATGAATGTATTTTTTTTCTCCATTTTCTTCTAGAACCTGATATATTTTTTGACCATATAGGACTAATATCAATGTAACATCTAGGACTTTAAATGGGATACACCATTCCAGCGTTTCGAAGTCGTTTATTTTTAAATTTGCGATAAGATGAATGCGTTGATAACTCATTCTGTCCGCTGTGTTATGTATAATATTGTTGGAACCTTTGTATACAAGTATCATCTCCGCCTGATACATTAAAGGTAGGTTTATTTTCATTTATTTTTTTGATTGGGTAAATAATTCAATTCGTGTTCTGTTAAACTTTCCAATCCATTTGATTTAATTTTATCTAAAATAGCATCTATGGATAGTGGGTTTTATTATCAAATTTGATTGTCTCCAATAAAAATAATTGTTTCTTCCAGATGTATGTTCCAAAAGAAATGTTCGTGGGTTTCATTCTTTAATTTAAAGCTATAACCCAAGATAAATCGTTCTAATAGGAAAATACGTTTGAGTTTTACAGTACTGAAGTATTGAGCTTCGCCATAATAGTTACGAAACTCTTGTACCATAGCCTTGAATTTATCATTTAATGGAATAAAGAATTCTTTTAAATTGAAGCCTAACTCCTCGACATCAATAGTTGTTATACAAAAATTAAAATTCGGATAGATAAAGTTGTTTTTGTTTTCAACAGTTTGAAATGCAATCAATTCCAGAGCTGTATTTGGCTTTGCTTTATGCGTATTAAAGATCCAGTCAATAATTACACTTCTATACGCTTCAATTTGGTCTAATGTTACGGGAGTGATTTGCAGTATTTCTTCTCTAAGCGGTTCAAACATTACGATAGTTGAGGAATTGTTCTTTTTAACAGCGCCAAAAACAACATCATTTATAATAAACATTATTTCTATTTGATCTTCTACTTCGATGTTTCCCAGCACTATTTTTCTAATATAATCTTTTGTTGCATTTTTTCTGATATAATTATTGTTCAATAACCAAAAGTCCACATTTTCAATTGAGGCATTGTTCAAATCTAGAGCTATTATTTTTGAATTTGACATCGATTTTATGAGAAATTATTTAAGATAAAACATTAAATGTATAATCTTTATTTGGAAGAAAATAAACTTTAATTGAAAAAGTTAAAAATAAAATTCATGTTAAAATTATCATAAAATAAGTATTTACATATGCTTTTTTGGTTTTAAATTTCTTCAAAAATATTCAATGTTATCTCCAGAACAACAACTTTAGAATTGGAGTTGGAAAGCTCCTGCCATTTTGCGCTTTCATTCGCTTTAGCTCTAGTGTCAAAAACTCCAAAGCATATTCTAGAAGCTTTGCTTTTCCAATTATCGGTTTGATATAAAATAAAAAGTTTCATTTTTAATGGCTTTAAGTTTAAATTATTTACTGCAATACCGGTGTAAAATGACTCTACGTAATTCATTTATAAGATTTATGTTTTCGTGAAATTGCTTTTCTTTTTGCTCTAAAATTTTAAGAGCTGCAACATTTTTAATATGTTCATCATGTTCTTGCATCATCAATCTCGCTTTTATATAGAACTCGTTTCTGAAATCAGGAAGTCGTAAAAATGGAATTACGGACCCAACTAACGATTGGTGCCAGAATTTAGATTTCCACAAACTATAAGCCAACCAATACACTGTTTCAGCATCTTGTTCATCTTGAAATAGAATTACAAAACTATTGGTAAAAGGCTTTTTTTGGGGCTTTCCACTATTCATCCCTTTGTTGAGAATAAAGATTCGGTTTGCTCTGTAAACTGCATTTTTTTGGTGTGTTTTAATGATGAAATTCGGCATGGTGGATTGGTATTAGAAATTAAACATTAATTTTTTGAAAAGAAAAAAGAGAAAAAAAGAAAGCCACTAAAACAGCAGAAATGACGAACGAAAATGGAGGGAGGAACGACCGACTGAAAGTGAGGAATGGATGCTATGTTTGCTGGATTTTTTTCTTTTTCTTTTCAAGAAATTGCACCATCGTCTTGCTGAGGTTCTTCGGGGGACGTTATTATGAAAACGGTAATCAAACACCCCCAAGCACCGCAGAAAATGATGATTGTAGCGATAGCGGAAATTATTATTTATCGAGGAGCGCAGTGGCGGGGTTGCGGCAATCGAACAGCCGCTGCAGGACGGGAACGTAGCGTAGCCCTTGCGAAGTAGAGTGTAGTACTGCATGCGTGAAACGACGGGAAAAAAATATAAGACAGCCGGAGGCGTTCCTTGATTTAGGGCGAAGTGACGTTTTTACGGAACGGCGCCAACCCCGATGGCTGTGCGAAGGAGCAACCGCTGAAAAAATAAAGGGCGACAGACATGATACTGCTGGAATGCAGTGGAACGGAGCCTGCGGAGTGTAACGGAATGAAGCGGTATTGTGGGTATAATAGCCCTGCCGAACGCAGGAAGTGAACGTGTGAAGATGAGGAACGAAACAGTGCAAAAAAACAGCGGCTTGTTTTCAAGCGGCTGTTTTTTTTAGTGCTGTGAAGTGTCTGCGGAATGGAGGGAAACCTAACTAATGAACTGAAATAATGAATTGCTTATTTACCAAACGTGTTCTTATGAAATTGTAAGGTTGACCGACTGGAGCAGCCGAACGGAACAAAGGGAACGACCGAAGAGAGACTGCTTGATTGCCCGTGATGATTAACGGAATTGTTCTTATGAAACTATTTTCACTATTGAATCTAGTAATCGTGGATGGGAAATTATTACTCTGTCGCCCACAATTAATTGGATTGGTTCTAATTAAATTTTAATTCATCGTGCAAGTAAAAAGTAAATGCAGATGCTCCCGATTTGTATAGGTGCCTTTCAATCTTAATTTATGCTGGGAATTACTTTTTATTTGTAGAGTTGAGTGTAGCCATAATTATGTGGCGTGTATGTGTTTTCAATATACCATTCAACTTTTTCAATAAATTCACTTAATTGATTTTCAACATCCCAAAACCATTCTGAACCATAAGTAGAAAAATCATCTTTATAATTATCTTCTATAAGTCTTTGTTCTAGTTCGGTAGGATTCTTAATATTCCAACTTTTTATAATTCTAAAATCCGAAATTTCTTTGTTATAATATTTTAACCTTGTTTCTAAGTTTTTTGTAACACCAATTTTAAATATCTGGACTTTTTCTTTATCACATATAAGTGTATTTATCCCATATTTTGTATTAAAGATATCTGTTTTCTTTTCAGAAATTAAATCAGAAGTTCCAATATAAAAAGTAGTTTTAGTGTCTTTTTGAATAGCTGAAGAAAGGCAATAATATTCGGGTAATTGTTTAATAATTTTGTTCAAAATATTTGAAATTTAAATAATTTTCTAATCAAATTTTTAAATAAAGATTTTTATTCTTCTATATTTTTGTTTTTTCTTTCATCCATATTTGCTACTGTGTTTGCCGTAAGTCGAGCCATTTCATTAATAGTGTGAAAATTAACTCTGTTATTTGGAGCCATACGTGCATTTAGTAGCCCTTTAACAGATTTCTTAGATTCGATGCTAAATTTTACTATTCCTAATCTCATTTTTTCGGAAAGCAGATTTATGTTATGCTCGAAATCTTTTCTGCTTTTGATTTGTGACATATTTATTTATTTAATTTAGATTCATTTTTTTTCATTTGCTCCATATTTGTAACTGTGTTGGCTAAGAGCCTTACTGATTCATCAACTGTTTTAAAATCAATTCTTTTATTTGATGATTTTTTAACATTCATCAAACCTTTTGCAGATCGAAAACTGCCTGAAATGTGAAATTTTCCCTTTTCAATACTTTCAGCTAAAATATAGAGATGCTTTTCAAATTCTTTCCTGTTTTTTGGTGTTTTCATAACTCTATTATTCTTTTTTCTAAAACATCAATAATTACTCTTTGATAACCATAATTTAAGTACCAAACGAGTTTATATTTATCTTTTATTTCTTCCAAATATTTTTTTGGAATTGTAATATAATTTCCAGTTTTTAATACTTGCCCATTCCTTTTTTGTTCCCAATTTCTTCCTTTTCGCCAGTACACTGTTTTAATTTCTCCTATAGCTTCTGGAGAAAAAATTTTGGAAATACTCTCCAATAAATGTGATGGTACTTTATCACTACCAGTAACAATAGTGTAACTGGATTTTATAATAAGAGGTATTATATCTTCATCATCTTGTTCAATTTCAATATTTGGATAATCATTATCTGGAAATTGTAACCAAGGATAAGAATGGTCACCATTATTGTATTTTTCAAGATGAATTAAATAAGCTGTAAACTCATAATTGTTATTTTTTAGATTCTCTTTAAAGAAATAATGCAAGTAAACCTCGTCATCATTTCTAAATAAATTATCAATTATTACAGATTTATTTTTGAATATATTTTTAATACAGCTATTTATTTTTTCATAATCAATTTTATCTAATTTCAATTGGTTTTCTGGAAATGTGGGTTGGTAAAACCTTAAAATTGTTGCTACTTTTTTTCTATTCTCAAACGAAACACAATTTGTTACCGAAACATTTAAGCAATATCTCAAAATATTTTCAAAGTCTGAAATTATATCTATATCATTGAAATTATTAAAACTTCGTTCTATATATTCATTGGCTTTTATGCAATCCTCTATACTTAATGGGCAGTTAGATTTAATCTCTTTTATGATATTGACACAAAAATCTTTATTTAGAATTTCTAATTCATTTAGGTTAAAAATATAATCCTCAATTGAATCTAAATATTCTTCTTCTAAAATAACTTCGCTATTCCCGCTCTTTACATTTAAGAATTGTGAATCAAATTCTTTTATCCAAGGAATTACATCATCAATGTCTTTACTTTTTATAGTTTCTAATGATTCCATAATTGCATTTCTAATCATAAAATGCTTTATATTCAATATCTCAAGTTTGTCTTCTTCTAAACAGATTTTGAATTGTTCCCAAAAAAGATGAGCATCTAAATCAGCAATTTGGTGAATTATAGAAGCTGATAGTTCTTTTGAAATTTTATATCCTTCAGAAAGCAATTCTTTTACGAGAGCCGGGATTACTTTGTTTGGTTCTATTGTTGCTAACCAAGTTAAAAGTTCTATTGTTCTGTTTTTTATTATTAATGAAGGATGATTTAGAAACCAAATAATAAATTCTAGAAGAACATCTTCTTGTTGATTTATTGTTCCGCCAAATTTTTCAATCCAATCATAATCTTCAATGATTGCTTTAGGTGTTCTCACCATAAAATCAATATGTTCGAGTACTACTGATAGAATTTTTTGCTTTTCTTCTTCATCCGAAATATTTTTAAGAATTTCAATTAGGTCATTAGCAATAACCCACTCTTGATAATATGGCTCGTTAATTAATAGCGGGCTGATATCTTTAATTAATTCCTCTGCTGTATTGTATGAATCGGTTAATAAATCTCTTAAATCATTTATCTTATGTGAGTAACTTCTTGACCAAACGCTATAATTTTCGCTTTGGATATTTGATAATGATTCCACGATAATCTTTCTAGCAGCTGATTTATTTTGAGTTGCTAATTTAATTTTTACTTCTTCTTTAGCGCTAATAAGTTTTTCTAGAGGATCCTTACTATTATTTTTAGTTTTATCAATGATTTCTTTTTTCGGCAAAGATTTTTTGAAATTAACACTTTCGTCATAACTGTTTAGTTTTTTGAAATTCTCAGTGCTCAATCCATTAAATAAATATTGCAAATATTCTGATATAAATTCTTCATCAACTTCTGCAATAATAAATCTATTTAGCCTTTTAAATATAGCGTCAAGTCTATCAGGATTATCATTTTCCGTATTGCTAATTATTGTTGATTGAATATTTGTGAATTTTGATAAATATCTTTCGTCTCCAGGAATAAATAACTCAGTTAATGCCCAAGCAAAAATTGAACTTTTACAGTCAATTCCTGATAATAGTTCCAATACACCCGATTGCTCTTCAATAGATCGGGCACCTAAATTATAGCCTTTTCCAAGCATAGGCATATCAATAAGACTTGATTCTGCATTCTTAATAATTGTACCATAATCTGGTAAAAGTTGATACTTAAAATATTCTATTGATTGTCGCAATAATCCAACTTTAGCTAAATCGCCAATAAATTGTTCCTGTTGCTGTTTAACATATCGTTGAAAAGTCATTTCACCTGAAGCATTTTGAAGATGTGCAGCGAACTTTTTTAGATAAGAAAGATTACCATCTTTGGGTATAATATTAGATACTGTTGTATTAATTATACCTAGTTGGTCTTCTTTATACCAAGATGGTCCCATTGAAGTAGCAATCATTTCCTTAAAAACTTCAATAGCTTTGTCCTCATTGTCAATTTGAGCATATATCTCGACTAATCTTAGCAAATATTCATTCCGTTCCCATCTATTTTCCACTGTTTTAATTACATAATCCTCTAAAACTCTTGTGATATTGTAAGCATTAATATTTTGACTTAGATTCTTTGATAGGTGTCTTGCAATTGTAAAAAGTGAATCAATATAACCTTCTGAATATAGTCCAAGTTGATAGTTTTTCTTGTCTATAATTGGTTGAATAAATGCAGTTATCTCATTTGGGAAATAATCAACCAAAAAGTTTATAAGCTTTGTGTAAATTACGGGTAAAGTAACTTCGGGTAATCCGTAACTTCTTTCCCAATGTATTCTATGTTTTAATGGGAATTCAAGTGCTTTAATAAAAGAAATTAAGTTTCCTTTTAAATTTATGATTTGATCAAGTTTGTTTTCGGCTTTTAGACGATTTGCTTTTCCGGATAAGAACCATAAATATTCAAATTTCTTTTTTAAATCGCTTTCCCAATTATTATAATTAATATTTGAAATGGCCGGATATGCATTTTTTGAATCGCAATACCCCATACTTTCGGCATAAAGAGTAAATGAATGGATAGATAAATGATTTAAATCTACACCATTTTCAGTACGTAAATCAAAATCTATTTTTTCTTTAAATTTTTCATTTATGAGTTTTTCAGTTAAATCAATTCTTTTAGAATCTTCTATTAGTACAGGAATTATAAAACTATTATAATCAGTATGCGTACCGTATTTTTCAATAACATACTCTAAATCCAATATCCATTCTTGAATACTACCACTTTTACTTCTAATAGGGCTCTTTTTTTGAAAATCTGTTGCTTTAAGGATACTTAATGCTATAAAACCACTGATTCTGTTATCAAATTTAAAATCGGTATTTTCTTCAAGCCATTTGGTAGAAGGAGGAAAGTTATGGCGCCATATACAATACCCCGTTTGATTTGAACCAACTTCGTCTTTAAATTGGAATATTATTTCTTCGCTGTTACCATTTTTTATGATTTCATTTAATATTATTTTTTTAATATGTTGAAATTCAAGAAAAGCTTCTTTTGGGTTTACATTGGATGATAAAGTTACCGCATTAAATTTTAGATGAACATATCTATTAAAAGTTTCACTATCATATCCTACTTCCAAAATATTATTACAAGTTTTGATAATAGCCGCTAACAAACCTTTAGCTTCATTATCATATTCGTATTCATAAAACATTTGTAGTAAGTATAAAGCATCACCGTCTGAGACTGTCAATGAGTTATTCCTAACAACATATCTTAATGCTTCCTCTGGCTTTTTCAAAGCTAATAAAGCATTTATTAAATAGGTAGCATTTTCGTCGAAGAGAATGTTATATCTGAAGTTTACTCTTTGAGATAAAAGTAATAATGCAATAACTTTATGTGCAATGCCATATTCAGCAGCAATTCCAATTATTTTAAGTATATCTACCAATACGATATCTGGATTCACACTATATAAAGCACAGTTGTCTATCCAATCTTGATTACACTCATCTATCGAAATCCTTTTATTCCTTTCATTCCCTTTAGAAAGATGATAGATTCTTTCAGATATTGAGAAATAAGTGTCTGATTTTGAAAGACAATAAGTAGCAATATTATCATTAATGTTTTGATTGTGTATTTCTGTTTCGGTATTTATAAAATCGGAAAATGAAGTATGATAAATACTTAATTTCTCTTCATTTTTAAGTAGGTGTTCTATTTTTCTGAAAGCTTCAATAAATGCTGACTGACTTGATTTCGGCAATAACTCATATAGAATTTCTTTTTCAATAGGTAATCTTACTCTTGAAAGTGTTGATGCAATCCAAATTTCATCACTTTTACCATTAAATTTATTCCAAACATTTCTATAATAGATATCTATTTGACCTGCAATTGAAGGTATAGAGTCTATCCAATTGTCTAATTCTGTACTATCATCCGATTCAATTATATATTGGGTTAGATATCTTAAATAGAGCGGATGCCCTTCTGATTTATAAGCCAATTTAGAAATTTGAGATGCAGTCAAACCTTTACCATTCAGTTTCTCTTCTAAAAATGTTTCTGTATTCCTAAATGTTAATGGAGTTACTTTTATTTCATCATTATCAGAAATTATTGCCTGTAAATTTGTAGGCAAAACTATTTTTGAAGTACAGCTAAAAATGACCTTTATATTTGACGGTAAATTTAAAGGTAAAACAGAAAGAAAATTATTAATTACTTCTTGTTTCACATCGTCTAATCCATCTATTATTAAAAATCCAATATTACGTGTACTTATATAATGTTCACTCAATCTAACTAATCCACTGTGTATTAACAGCAATCGGTCATTTATTGATTTGTCAGATTTTGCGGGTGGTTGATTAAATAATATTCTATTATATACTTCTTCAACCCAATTCATAAAATAATCGGGAGTAGCTCGAATTTCAGTGGGTATTTTATCAATTTTAGGAACTTTGACAAAGTATCTGTTTACTACTACGTTTTCCTTATTATCGAACTCAAATTGTGCAGCAATGGTTGTTTTTCCAGAACCAGGATTACCACTAATTAAGAAATAATTACTATTAGTTTGTAAATTGATTACTTTATTGATATTATCAAATACTTCTGTGTTAACTGTTGTATCGCTAATATCAGTTTCAATTGACGGAGGGATTTTTCCTTTAATTTCTTGTTTTGCTTTAATTCCATTTTTAGCCAAAACTTCAAAGATGCTTTTTATGCTTGTTGCACCCAAAGTACCTGTAAGATCGTAACCAATGACACCCATTACTTTGCTTCCAATAACTAAAGGAGCACCGGATAATCCTTCAAAACTATTTACATTTACATACTGTTCACACTCTAAATCAATATCCCATTTGGTGTCTTCATTTACACGTGATACTTTTCCGTTATATTTGCCACCAGAAGTAATCCTTTCATTAATAAACCCAAATGTTTCCCATTCCTCATTGTATGCTATTTCATCTGCAATTAATGGAAGCCCTAAAATGTCATTTAAGCTTGAATTTATTTTAATTATTGCCACATCTTTACTGGTAATTCGCTGAATAACAATTGCCGGAATTGTAGTTTCTTTAATATCGAGGTTTATTTCCTGCTCATCTGATTCACTTATATTGTGGTCGGCAGTTAATAAATATTGTTCGTCAGAATCTGTATTAATAAAAAATGCAGTTCCCGTTTTTGTACCACAAGTAATACTAACAGTTGCTAATTCTATTTCTTTGAAATGCAAAATATTTTGTGTCATACGTTTATTTTATAGTTATCTTGATTAAGATAATGAATGGAATAATTATAAGTTTTCATCCAATCTTCGTTATTAAAATATTCAGAATTTAATGTTTTATAATTAAAAAATAGTTTTCTTTCAAATTCAGATTTTCTACCCACTATATGTGCGATAGTTTCTTTATCTGGATGATTATGTTTGTTGCCATTTGTTGAAAAGATATGAACCTTGGAATCTATTTTCTCTAAAAGGTCAAGACTAATATTATTAAAGCTACCATGATGAGAAACTTTAATACTATCAAAATTGATTATTCCTTCCGGTTGATATTCTAAAAGTGATTTTAAAATAAGTCCGGGATGCGAGTCAGCTAAAAAAAGTAATTTTTTTTCTTTTATTTTTAAAATGAAAGAAATTGAACTTCCATTAGTAGGTGTTTTATCTTCGATTGGGACTGATGCTAATAATTCTTTGATTTGCATTTTATTTGAAGATATAGCTTGAATACCTTTTGCTTGACTTTCTTTTACCCAAGTTAAAAGCATTTCAAATGCGTCATCATATAATTCCCCATCTTCTTTGGAATATTTCAAATCATATTTTGTTAATTCACTATCCCATAATGTTTTTAAATTGTCTAATTTTTCCTTGTTTGGTGATAATAGGATTATTTGGGAGTCAATATCAATGTTTACTATCTGCTTATTTTCTATGCAAACGGCTTTTTTATTGAAATCATTATTCCAACTATAATCTCCTTTTAACAACAATGCACCTAAAGTTGTGCCTTGTTCTGCGCTAATTTGGTTTTCACCATTTTTTGGTTCATTATTGAAATAACCTCTTGATAAAATCTTCTTTAATATTTTTTCATTTTTATTTGAAATATCCTCTTCCTTTTCAGAATCATTGGATAAATGTCTAAAAGTATTATGCCAAACCTCTTTAATTTCAATGAATTTTTTCTGATTATCTTTTAATAAAGGTAATGCTCCCCATATATGGTCAGAATCAATATGAGTTATTATTAATTTTTCTAAACATTCTCCATTATTTGCTATTTCAACCAATTCTTTTTTTATGAAAGTATTGTAAGTTCTAACGTACCCACAGTCAATTAATATATGTTTCTTTTCATTTGGACCATAACTGACTAATATACTGTCACCATTTAAAGCAGGGAAAATATTTAGGGTTATTGAAAATAAACTGTTCATTTGATGTGTCAAGATATATTTACTATTATATTTTTTCCAACTTCAACTTCCATCGCTGCCAATCAGGATTTATTTTTTCTAAAAGAGTATAAAACTTTTTGGAATGGTTTCTTTCGATTAGATGACATAGCTCGTGTATCATGACATATTCGATACATACAGTTGCCGCTTTAATTAATTCCGGATTGATGAGAATGTTTCCAGAAGAAGTATAACTACCCCATCTTTTTTTCATTCTCTTGATTTGTATTTCAGGTTTTTGGATGTTGTATTGAACAAACTTTTGGAATGCTTCCTCATACACTTTTTCAAATACTTTTGTGGCTCTTTTGTAATACCATTCGGTGAGTAAATGTTTGATGTGTTCTTCTTCGTTCTTCTGAGAATACACCACTAAAAACCCTCCCTGGAGTTTTACTTTGTTTTCATCGGAAATTATTATTTTCAGAATATATTTTCTCCCCAAATAACTGTGTGTTTCTCCTGCTACATATTCTCGTTTTGGTGTTTCCGGAAGGAATTGTTCAAAGAATTTCTGTTGCGTTATTATCCATTTGGAACGTTTTGTAACAACACGTTTTATATCTTCAAGTTGGCAATCCAAGGGTGCTTTGATTTGTACCGACGTATCCGGATGCACCTCAACGGCAATACTTTTTCTTTTTCTATTAGCAATAGAAAATGTAATCTGTTTGGTTCCGTATTGTATGTGGTGCATCTTAATAATTGTTTTTAGCAACTTTTAAACATTTCTCCAGTATTACATCTAAATCATCAAAGGTTATATCAACTCCTAAAGATTTGCGATGGGCCATAAGATAATCTTCAACTTCATTTTCCATTTCTTTAATTACATCTATGTTCTTTTTCCAGTCCCGGATTATAAGTCTTTCAATTATTTGAGAAATATCAATACCTATATTAGCCAACAAATCTTTGTGTTCTATTGCCACCTCTTTACTAAAGCTTTTTTCAAATACTTCTGAGAGTACACCATAGAATGCTCTTGCTTCCGGTTTGTTCATTAGTGTTTGTGGAATGTCTTCAAGGTATCCATTTTCAAATTGGTCTCTAATGTTCAATACTGCCTTTAGGTATTCTGTTTCTGACATCCTATTTTCTTGAAACGAGCGAATGGCATCTTCAATCAGTTGCGAGAATTTTTTATAAAAAACTTCATCTTTTTCCATGCTTTCCGTTATCACTTTTTTCATTTTGTGCGCAATGAAATCGGCTTTTGACGCTGGTGTTTTACCATATTCTTCAATGGCTTCATTAACCATTTGCTTGTCGAAAATATTAAGCTCTTTTGTAATTACCATAACATCATCCGCCTGAACATAGGTGTCTAATAATTTCTTTATTCTGGGTTCATATTCTTTGTATGATATTACCTCAGCATATCTGTTTTGGAGTGAAGTTTTTAATTTGACAAAGAGTTTTAATTCTTCTTTATAGAAATGAATTTGCTCTTCTGTAAACTCGATGTAAAATTCATTTGAAGCCAAAGCGGTTTGTAAAGTTCTGGCAAAACAACTCAACGTATCATAAAAATCATCTCTAACATCTTTTGGCGCAAGGTATCTTTCCAAAGATTCGATGTCTTTTTTGTTGTAAACTCCTTTGAAACAATCCCAAACATTAGCATGGTGAATAGGCACTTTTCGGATTTCTTCTGATACATCAACAATGGTATTGGTCAGGTCGCCTTCGTCAAAATCTTCAAAAGCAGCGTATGAGGTAAGGGCTTCGTCCAGTTTACCTAAAATTCCAACGTAATCAATAATATGTCCGTGCTCTTTTCCGCTAAATAATCTGTTTACACGAGCGATTGCCTGCAATAAATTATGGGAATGTAACGGTTTTGCCAAATATAAAATGGTGTTTCTAGGCGCATCAAATCCAGTAAGTAATTTGCTTACGACAATGATTAACTCCACCTCAGTTCCTTCGTCCTTGAACTTGTTTATAATGTATCTTTCGTATTCCTCTTGACCATTGTACTTTTCCATTAATGAATTCCAATATTTTTTGGCTTCATTACTGGTTTCTTTCCACACATCATCATAATCTTGTCTGCTGTCGGGTGGGGTGAATACTACAGCTGTATTTATCTTTAACTCTGGGTCTGTCTGTTCTTCAAAATACTTTTGATATCGAATGGCTGTTTCAATTCGAGGCACTGCTAATTGTGCTTTAAAAATTCCTCCTTGCCAGTTTTGAGTGTAATGTTTTGAAATGTCATAGGCAATTTCGTTAATCACTTGTTCACTCTCATATATTCTGCTAATACTTGCAAACTTCTTTTTTAAATCCTTTTGAGCATCTTCGGTAAGGTTACTAGCTAATCTTTGAAATCCTTTGTCTATTTGGGCTTTGTTTATACTCAATTGCGCTGATCGTCCCTCATATAATAAAGGCAATACCGCTCCATCTTTTACCGCTTGGTCAATGGTGTATTTATGAATAAATCCACCAAATTTTTTGGCAGTACTTTTTTCGTTTATCATCAATGGTGTTCCTGTAAAACCTATGTAACATGCATTGGGCAATACTCTTTTCATATTGACATGAGCGGAACCATATTGACTACGGTGGCTTTCATCTACTAAAACAAAAATATTTTCTGAATTGTCAACGAAAGACGTGTTTTTTGATGCTGTTTGAAATTTATCAATAATAGTGGTTATAATCTCATTTCCTTTGTCTTGAAGTAATTCGATGAGGTCGCTACCGCTTTTCGCTTTTTCTACTGATTTTCCACAATTTCTAAAAGTTTTGTAGATTTGGTTGTCCAAATCAATTCTATCCGTTACCACAATAATTCTAGGGGAGTTAATGCTTTTTTCTAATGATAAAGCTTTAGAAATCATCACCATTGTTAATGACTTTCCGCTTCCTGTAGTATGCCAGATTACACCTCCTTTACGACTATTAGAATTATTGGTTTCTTTTACTCTTTCAATTGTATTTAGTACAGCAAAATATTGTTGGTAACGAGGTACTTTAATCTCGGGGCCATCATAAACCATGTATTTATAGACAAACTCCATTACACGATTGTTGCTACACAAACTCAATAACGCTTGATCTTGTGCTGTTGCTTGACGGTCTTCTTTTTTACATCCGTTTTTTGATGCATTTATGATCTTCTGGGTTTCCTTTTCGTTGTCTTCTTTCCAAACTGCCCAAAATTTTTCGGGTGTTCCTACGGCTCCATATTTTACTTCATTGGGTTGTACTGCCAGTAATATTTTGGCATAGTGGAACAATTTTGGAATTCCTTCTTCTCTTTTTTGGTTTCTGATGTGCTGGGAAATACCTTCCGTAAGCGATGCGTTTTTATCTCTCCGTTTATTTTCTATCACTACAAAAGGAATTCCGTTGACAAATAGTACAATGTCCGGACGTTTTTTTTCTTTAGTTCCTTCCACTACAAATTCTTCCGTAATGTGATAGACATTGTTTTCCGGATTGTCCCAATCTATGTATTTTAATGTATAAGCCTTACGGTCACCTTGAATGGTTTCGTTGAAACTTTTTCCTAGTGTAAGTAGATCATGAACATTTTCATTTGTTTTCACTAAACTTTCTTCCGGGATGTTCTTCACGAAGTTAATAGCCGATTGAATGTTGGTTTGGGAAAAAGGATATTCCTTGTCCTTGTATTCAAAGCTGTTGATGTGGCTCAATCTTTCCGCTAGAATATCTTCTAAAATTACATTTGAAAACAAACCGCCTCTTTCCTTAACTGTTTCTTCAGGTGTAATGTATGTCCAGCCTAATTTGCGAAGCAGATTAATTGCTGGTTTTTGGGAGTCGTTGTTTTCTGTGTAATTTATCATTGTATTCATTGATTGCCTTTTTTTATTCATTGATGATTAGTGCTTTCTCTAATAAGCTCTAATAAATCTCTAATTGAATATTACTAAATTTAGTCCTTTAAACAGGAGTTTTGGGGAATTAAAAACCCTTGTAAATCAGTATGTATGCTTGTTAGACATGTTTTTTACGGGGAATTTTATACTCCTTTTGGGGAATTGAAATTCCTTTGTCTTTTAATAAATCTCTAATTAATTTTGGTTGTCAAACCTATTTTGCTCATAAATTCTTTTGGGGAATTTTATACTCCTTTTGGGGAATTAGATTTCCTATAATATCAGTACTTTACGAACTATTTTAGCCTATATGTAATCCATTTTGCTCTCCTTTTGGGGAATTGAAATCATTTTGCTAAATGATTAATCAAATCATCTACTGATTTGAATTCTTTAATAAAAGAATATTCTGTTGCTCTTCCTTCACCAGATTTATTGAGAACAATACCAGTCAATTGTTCAATTAAATACCGAACCTGATCCCGTGTTAAATCCTTATCAAAAGCTTTTACAAAATCGCCCATTTTTGCTATTCCGTTTTCATTTAGGACAGTGTAAATGATTGAAAGGTCATTTATTCTAAACCCTGCAACTTCTGCTTTACTGTTTTTTAGCTCGTAATATTCGTCATTCAATACATACCGATTACTTGCTATTCCACCAGATTTTTTTATCAATTGTAAATCTTCCAGTTTTTGAATAATCTCTTTATCTACTTTTTCGCTTTTATTCTCTTTGATATTAAATAATCCTATAACATCATGTGGACCTAATAAGTCTTCGTTTTGAACCCTTTCATAAAAATTTCTAATAAAAATGGGAAATGCTTTATCCTCCATTTTTCCATTCAAATAAAGTTCAACCTGGAAAAGGTCTGATTTTGTATAATCGGGCTCCGCTTTTCCTTCGCTTAAAGTAATTCTATATATTTTATCTACACCTTGGCCGGAACGTTCAACAAGTCCCGTTTTTTCTAAAATTTCGGTAAGAAGCCTACTTCTTGGTGTGCTATTTATCCGGATTAAATTATCCAATGTCACGCCTTTGGGAAAACCTCCGGGATTTAATACTCTTAAACTCTCCGGACTTTGTTTTATGACCACCTCACTGGATATTGTATAATCACGATGTGCAATTGCATTTAGAACGGCTTCGCGAATAACTTCTTCATTAAAGTAGGGCACGTCAAAAATATAAGCACCTTGATTGATTTTATTATCACTATTCCGAAGCTGTATTATTTCCCATATTTCGTCAATGGCTTTGAATAGCGGATTTATGATAGGGTATCTTTTATCGAAAGGTATTTGATCTTCTCTATTTCGGTATTCAATATTTACCTGAGCGTTTGGAAGTAATTGTTTTAAAACTTCGGATTTACCCAATAGAATGAGTGCTGCATACGTCAACCGACCATCAATCATTAAGCCTAAATCAATCAATACTTGTTCAGGGGTTGCTTGAAGGAAGGTTTTATTCTTTTGTTTTTGGGCATACTTTTCTTTTAGGATATTAATTGCATCAATATCAATTTTATCAATAGAAAAGTTTTCACAGATTTTAGCGGAAAAGTCAGGTTCTTGTTCGGAAAGAATTTTAAACATTTCATCATCGGACATATTTCTCAAACTATCGCCAGTTCTCATTAATGCTACTCCTTCATATTTCATTAATCTTGCTGGTGGTCGAGTAGGAATATGAGTTATTAAAATTCTATTGCCATTTTCATCAAATAATTCTTGACAATGTACCCGTATGTTTAATCTTTTGTATACCTCATCTTCAAGATTCCCAATTTTTCCATTTGCAAAATCACTTCCAACCACATTTCTAGGTTCTTTGTCAGTCATGCCAAAAACAAGCATTCCGCCGCCTTCGTTACTGAGAGCGACAACATAACCCAGAAAACATTTTCTACGATCCGATTGTTCTTTATGGCTGCCACCATCAAAAGGGAAGTTGTTTTTGGCTTCCTTAAATTCTACTTTATCTTCACTTTCCTTTAGATGTGTTAATTGTGCTATAGTCATAATTAAAATTTTATAGTTTTAGTTTAACCAAAAATGGTTCCTAAATTTATTACTACACTCATGATTTATTTATGGTGTCTTAATTTTTAAAAATTCTCTTTAATCTTCTTTTTTAATTTTTTTTCGTTCTACATTATCATAAATGAAGAAGATTGAACAAGGAATATTCATTATTTTTAATGAGTTAACTGCTCTTAACAAACTAATACGTGAAAATATTGGTAATTTCTCAGAGTGTCCTGTTTTTTTGGTGACAATACCATATGTAACAGTATAAAGTCCATTATCTATAAGTTGACAAAACATGGGGTTTTCTTCAACTAATGTTTTTAATTTCTCTCTGGATTCTTCTTGTAAACGTAATAATTCGATTGAATTAACTCCTTGATTGAATAAATGACTTAAATTAGAAGAGCGAGTAGAAATTTTTACATGGACTAAGTTTATTTTATTATCTAAAACTGTAATTAAATCGCATGGCTCAACAGCAGTTTGACCCTTTGGTGAAATATTTGTTTTATCTAAACATAATACATCTGTATTCGCGTCTCTTACGGAAATGTTATAATCATCTTCCCTTGCTTTATCGCAATTATGTAAAAATGTATGAGAATCTATAAAATATGGATTAAGTGCTTTTTCTAGTTTTTGAATATAATTACTATCAATTTCATACCACTCTCCCTCACATAAATGATAGCTGATACCTTCTATTTTACAATCATAAAGGAAACTTTTATAGATGTTATATTGTTTTATTGTTTCACCATTTTCATCAATAATAGCCATTTGATGACGGTAAAATGCATTAATATCATTTACTTCGGTTATATTTCTTTCCTCAAGATAATTTCTGTAATCTCCAATATAAATATCTTCATATTCAGTATTACTTCTTCCAGCACCATTATATTTAACTTTAAAAGAGTTTGAGTAGTCAATTATATCAGGGATTGACAAAACTAATTCTCTAGGAGCATCTCTAAATGCTTCAAGCAATTTTTGATGAAGTATATTTAACCTGTCAGGATCTTTAACAGGTACAATATTTTGAATATCAGGAAATGATTGAATGTAATCAGTCTTGTCATAAATTTCTATCAGTCTATTGCATAATTCTATAATCTCATTAGGTTGCAGGCTTGAAGAAATTCGTAAACTGCTAGCTCCTGTTGCGTTCTTGAATAAATCATGATATTCAAATTTTACAGCACCAGTCAACTTTTTTATGATTGATTCATCATGCCTGATATCAAAAAAATTCAAACTTGATGCAGAAGGAATTTGTATTCTTTGTCTTTTGGCATTTTCTGGTTGTAAAATATCTGTTGATTTAATTTTTTTTGGATCTAGTGCATTTAATGTTGTTCTTAATCCAAAATCATATTCATAGCAATTGTCTTTCAATTGATGGTAAGTCATTCCAAAAGTTAATACCACCCAACGGTTATTTACTGGCAAAAAGATTAAAGCACCTTTTTGTACTTGATATAAGTCTTTATTAATACCCCAATAGTTTTTCCACCATGGAGCATTACCAGGTCTATCTGCCAAATACATAATTGAACCATTAGGAAGATTATTGTTATCTTCAGATAATAGTTCAAGATTATGATCATCTTTAAGTGCATTTTCATTTGAAAATGTATCCTTTAATAAATAAATGGAGAAACCTCTACTTTTTGCCATACCCGTTAATATTATATTTAATTTTTAACTCTCAATTTAACCGTTAACAATTGCTGCATTAATCCTTTTTTTTGCTTTTGCATAGCTATGAGGTCTTTGTCGAATACGTTTATTGTCTAACAATAACATCTACCATATCTTTTGCAATACAAACATTGTTTTTAATTGAATAAGACTCCACAAAATGATGACCTATGTAAGCTGTTTTTTCTGGATTACAGCGAGTACTGTGATCCGTTATTTCACCTCTTTTTTCTACAATCTGGTTATCATTCTTAACTTTCCATTTCAATAAATCACAATTTGTGTTGTTGCTAATTACCTTAAAATCTATTTCATTTTTTGTATCAACATTACCTCTAACATTTTTCAAATTGGCCTTGTACTCTCTAAATCCTGGAAATTTTTTAACAAAACCATCAATTTTAAATTGTAATGAATTGTCAATAAGGATTGGGATTTTTTGGTCAAATAAATATTTTTCAGATTCCGAAACTCTTTTATAAAAACCGCTTTTTACAAGTTGATTTATATTGTTTATTTCATCAATCTTTTCAAAGGAAATTAAAATTGCATCTAAAGCCTGATGAATTAAACTTCTTTCTTCGGAATTTAATTCATCAACATAGCTATCTATAAACTTGCTACTATCACCTCTATCTCTTAAAATTGGTTTTTCTATTTTATCCTTTAACTCAACTAAAAATTTAAAAATACTATCAAAAATGTCTAAACTAATATTTTGTTTATAGTTTTCAGTAATTAATTGTTCAATATGGAAGGACTTAAGTTTAAAATTTTCATTTCTCTCGTTGCATTCATGCTTCCATCTTTTAATGAACTTTACGCTTCTTCTGAAATCTTCATTTTCCTTATTAATTCCAGATGCCACTTCGATATATCCTAAAGGGTCTGTTTTAATCCAAATAACACTCTCTTTATTTTGTAGTTTTCTCTCGTAATATTCTTTTCTTTTTGTACCTCTATGTAACTTTATAATTTCAGGAACTCGAAAAGTATTTCGATTAAATTCATTTTTTCCTTCTATTAAAGATGGAACTAAATCAACTGCAAAAATCTCTTCTTCTTTGTTCAAATACCTAAATGAGATAGAATGAGTTTGCACTACAATATCTAGATCAAAATTGGTTGGATTCTTATATTCTTTGGAAAATTTTTCAGCAATATGATTTAAATCAAATGTTGGCTCAATCACATTAGAATTCCAGTCTCCCATGATATATAGAATATCTAAATCATGAAGTGGTTTTATTGCAGTATATCTAGGATATGAGCCTATTTGAACACAATTATTTATTCCAAGTAAATCATTAAATGATTGATAAATTTTAGTAACAAACTGAATATCATCAGTTGTTGGGGTTAGGTTCTCTTTCACATAACCTCTTAGAAGTGCATTAATGTTACTTTTGATCATAAGAAGTTGTTATTAATGATGTAACTATGTCGTTAAGTAATCTTCCTCTAAAAGTTACTACAATTGAATTTCTGTGATTATTTATGTCGTCCATAATATTTTGTGGTACTCTGACACCATTGGGCACATAAAGAATCAAAGCATCACTATCTTTCTTAAAATTAAGTATATCACCTATTTTGTTTTCAAACTCATTATAGTTCACCAACATCATAGTGTGTCTTTCACCTTTACTTAAAGATGCACTAGATACTTTCTCAATATTTTTTTCTTTAAAAAGACCAGAATCAACTAACAAATCTTTAAAATTATCAAACTCAGCCTCTGCATAAACTGCAATTTTTTTGTTTGACAATCCCTTACCTAATCTAATCCAAACAGGAAGTACACCACTTACAATTGTGTAAACAATATATACAAAGCCAAGTATTGCAACAACTGTACTTATTCCACCCACAATAACAAAAAAGGGATGATTAAAAAACTCTATTAATTTCTCCATATTTTAAATTTTAACTCTCAATTTACCAGTTAACAATTGCTGCATTAATCCTTGTTTTTGCTTTTGTAAAGCAATTAACTCTTTTTCTAATGTGTTTATTTCTTTATCAATTCCTGATAGAAAAAAAGCTATTTTTTTTTGTTCATCAATAATTGGCATCATTAAAGGACATTCTTGAACTTCATCTTTTCGTAGATTAGTTTGACTAACTCCGTTATTAAATCCTAAGAAATGCTGGTTTCTATTTAGTATATAATAAAGAAAACGACTATCTGTTCCTACTTTAGCTTTTAGCGAACAAATTCTTTGGTTCAGGCTATACTTATTATCATATTTGATCAAAAAACATTTTGCTAATGCTTTCCCATTGGGAATATCACTCATTACTAAAGTAATTTCATCTTTATTCAATGGAGATAAATTATGATTTGTATACTTTATAACATTTCCTTCAGTTGAAATGAATTTTGAATTCACAATTATAAAATCACCATTTTCAACTACAACGGTCTCATGACCTTTTCCATTTTTAAAAAGAGCCACTTCTTCCAATGATTTTAATCTCCACTGACTTGTTTCAAACCCCTTAAATCTCAATTCCCCTGTAAGCAATTTTTTCATTATTGCTTTTTTGTTTTGCTGTTTTTGAGCAATGAGTTGTTGTTGTAATACAATAGCTTTGTCCCAAATAGATAAGATTCGCGCTATTTTCTGTTGCTCTTGATAAGGAGGAAGTGTGATTATGAATTTTGTTAAATTTCCTTTTGAAATCCCATATACCTTACTTCCTGTAGCAATTGTTTTTAATTTGTTTTTTACTTCATGATTTTTAAAAATATAAGCTCTGTACCCATGTGCAGTTTTATTGGAATTATCACGTAACGCAAAAGTGTGTAATCCTGCTAATGCTTTCTTATCTCCTAAATTGTAAACTTCAAGTGCTTCGCCAATTCCTTCATAATCTTCGGAAGCATCTGCAATAACGAGGTCGCCTTCTTTTAATAAATGAGCACTTGGTTTGATATCTTTGTTCAGAACCGGAATACGTGTTTCAGTATCAAAATCTAACACGGCATTTTTATAGGTTGCATGAATGTCTCCGTAGTGAATATAATAAATGCTATCTTCCTCAACCTCATAGTTGAGGTCGTTTCTTGAAAAGGAACTGGTACCTATAAACTCAAAAACTTCGTTAATAGGAAGACTGGACCAACCTAATGGAATATTTTCGGCGGTTTTATTTTTGAATGAAACTATGTTTTGGTTGTTATTCATTTTTAAAATTTAATGTTATACTACATTATACGCAGCAGGTTAAAAAAGTTTTCGCTTTTTATAAAATATTTTAAAAAATTATAACCCTAGCTCTTCAAGGTACTGTTCCATTTCTTTTCTTACCACAGCCAATTCTCCTTCAAGAGATTGAATTTCTTGTTTCACTTTAAGCAAGTCAATTGGAGTTTCTTCTTCGAATGTATCCACATAACGCGGAATATTGAGGTTGAAATCGTTGTCTTTTATTTCTTGTAATGATACCACGCTGCTGTATTTTTCGACAGCCTCGAAATTTTGGTAAACACTTACAATTTTTTCTATATCGTCTTCACGAAGTTTGTTTTGCTTTTTACCATCTTGGTATTCTTTGCTAGCATCAATAAATAAAACTTCTTTAGATTTTTTTGCTTTGTTGAATATCATTATAGCTGCCGGAATACCGGTACCAAAGAATAAATTACTTGGTAAGCCAATAACTGCTTCGAGTAGGTTTTCTTCAATTAATTTTTGACGAATTTTACCTTCGGCACTTCCTCTGAATAATACTCCATGAGGTACAATCACTCCAATTCTTCCATCAGGAAGAGTAGTATCTATCATGTGCAAGATAAAAGCATAATCTCCTTTACTCTTGGGAGGAGTTCCTCTAAGGAATCTTTGAAAACGGTCTGTTTCAGCATTTTCAGCCCCCCATTTATCTAAACTAAATGGCGGATTTGCCACCACAATATTAAACTTCATCAGGTGGTCGCCTTCAATAAGTTGCGGATTGTTGATAGTGTCACACCATTCAATTCGAGCACTGTCCATACCGTGCAGGAACATATTTAATTTGCTTAACGCCCAAGTATCGCCATTGCTTTCTTGACCGTATAAAGCAAAATCTTTGGAACGATTGCTAGCTTTGTCTTTTACTTGTTCACCTACTTTAATCAATAGAGAACCGGAACCGCAAGTAGGATCGCATATTCTATCTCCAGGTTTTGGGTTGACTAATCGGGCCAATAATTCACTCACTTCATCCGGAGTATAAAATTCCCCGCCTTTTTTCCCCGCACCACTGGCAAATTCCCCAATGAGGTACATATATGCATTTCCTAAAACATCTTCAACTTTTCCTAATTTTGAAGGTCTGAAATCTAATACTGGATTTGCAAAATCAGTCAACAGGTTTTTTAATCTTCTGTTACGGTCTTTGGTTTGCCCTAATTTATCGGAGTTAAATGATATATTTCTGAAAACACCCTCGAGTTTTGATAGATTTTTATCTTCAATTTTAGCTAATACTTTATCGATTTCTTCTCCAATATTTGTATCGTTTCTTTTCTCATATAAGTAATCGAAAGAACAGTTATCGGGTAATACAAAACGTTCTCTTTGTAGTTTTCTTTGGATTAATTCTTCATCGTCACCATATAGTTTTTTATATTCGTCATAGTGATCTTTCCAAACATCACTCATGTATTTCATAAACATGAAAACTAATATGTAGTTTTTGTATTCCGAGGAGTCGAAAGCTCCTCTGAAAGTATCACAGGCTGACCAAAGGCTTTTATTTATCTGGTCTTGCGTTGGTCTTGTATTAGTCATTTTTAATTAGGTTTATAAGTTGTGCTTGAATTAATTCTTTTCGATTCGTTTTTATTTTTTCTAAAATTGATACTTCCTGGTTGAGAAGGATCGCCGTTTTGGCAATGTAGCTTTGAATTTTGAGAGGGGGGACTTTTAAAGGTAAATCCATAATATCTTGTTTGTTTAGATTTGGAACATAGGTTCCTGCTTTTTTCTCAGAGAAATAATTTTGAGCCTCTTTTTGGTTCATAAACCATGCGAGATATTCCGGGAGGATTTTTTCTTTGTTGACTCTAATGATGAAGAAAGTGGCAGAGGCAACCACTGGAAAAGCAACATTATCAATTGCGATTGCATAGTTGTTAACTCCTTTAGAAACGAATAAAATATCACCTTTTGTAAGGTAAAATTTATCTTTAAATAAAATATCACTAACTTTATCAAGATTTAAAAAATCAAAGTTTGAATAATCATTAAAAATATCCTTCATTTGAATAATGCCAACATGCCCATCGGGATTATGTTCAACTTTTTCTCTGAATGAATATCCAGAAAACAAGCCTTCTTTTGTTATTATTTCGTTTATTGTCATTTGTTACATAATATCTATACTGCAAATATATTGTATTTAATTCGCATAATGGCTATGCTGAAAAAATAGTTATTAACATTATTCGGTTTTATTTTACAAATACAACATGAGACAATGTAACTCAACAAATTATAGATTATTGATTGGATTAATTTTACGGTTTTCCACATTAGACCAATGAAAACTTTAAAAAAAGCGCATGTTTTTTAGAAGTCAGTTGTAATATAGTAGTTTATAATTTTTTTAAGGGTTGTAATTTTTACAAAACTTATATGAAAGTGTCTATGAAACTTTGCAAATCATGTAAATAAACTAATTCTTCTGCGTTATCCGGCATCTGAGCCAAATGAATCAAATTGATATTTTGATATAGTGATTTTTCTCCTAAAAGATCTTGAAGAATAATATAAATTGCCTGATTGAGCGTTTTGTTATTACAATGGATATTAAAATGTTTGAAGAATATGATGATATCTAATTTTTGAGTTTCTTCATCATAATCTAAAGTTAGAAATTTGAGTTCGCTGGCTTTTAATGTTATTTCTTGGAAGATATAAGGCTCGTCAAATCCTTCGATAATTTTGTCAACTCTTTCGGTTGGTTGAATGAAAGCAGTGAATTTCCAGTTCTTCAATTGCGGTGCATTATCGACTAAATCAATTACCTGATTAAAGTATTCCGGGTTGCCGTTGGCAGTTATTATGAGTTCGGATCTTGTATTTCCATTTTTTGGAAAGACAATCATAAAGTCAATCTCTTTGCAATAGTAGCTGAGGTTTTTGTTTATCCAAAAGCTTATGTGTTTTTGGTTTTTAGGGGTTTCGTTGATAAGGTTTTTGATGGTTTGATTGTTGTCTTGGAACCAGTTCCAGAAGGTGTTGATTTTTTTCATTTTTTTTTGTGGTGAGTGGTGAGTAGTGAGTGGTGAGTGGTGAGTTGCTTCTCTCGACTGCGCTCGAGATGACACGCTTGAGATGATACGCTCGTGATTAGGTTGCTTTGCTTCGTGTCTCGCAACTCCTCGCAATGACTTTATCGTTTGTCTTTCGTTCTACTATCAAATGTTATTAAATTGAACATTTGTCGCATCCTAGAGCGGAGCCGGTTGCCGTAGTTGTTTTCGATTTCGGAGGCGGAAAGGTTGGTGGTGATGTGCGTGACGGATTTGTTTTCGACAAATTGTTCGTATCGGCTGATTAGTACCTCAGCCATGACGTTACAATCATTTCCGAAGTGTTTTATTTGCTGTTCGGCACCCAAATCGTCAAAGCAATAACCAGTTAGTTTTGATTGACTGGCTTGCTTTAGCGTGTAGCAGTTGATGGCCTCAAATCCATTTTTAGCAAATTCAAACGAGACTTCCCTACATGTTTTGATTTTGTATTCGAATGCATGGTAGGCGAAAGGGCGTACTAAGTTCATTAGGGATGTTTTTCCGCAACCTATTGAACCTGATACTAGAATTCCTTTTGATAAGTCAATATTTTGGTTCATGGCTGCTTTCTCATCTTTTATCATATAAATCAACAATTTGTAGATGGTAGGATAATCCATTTCGCTGATATGAAACGATCTACCGTAGGTTGTTTTTCCTAGGTTTTCTAAATATTCCAAGCATTTTTGGAAATTATATACTTTGAAACCTTTGTGAACCACGTAGGTTTCACTGACAGATTTATAATGGTTCGTCATAGTTTTTTTGAGTTGCCGTGTGCAGGTGCATCGGTTTTGGTTGGGAATT
Source organism: Flavobacterium hiemivividum (assembly GCF_004349145.1). Classification (GTDB taxonomy): domain Bacteria; phylum Bacteroidota; class Bacteroidia; order Flavobacteriales; family Flavobacteriaceae; genus Flavobacterium; species Flavobacterium hiemivividum. Next base: position 48,242 of record NZ_SMFO01000002.1, read on the forward strand.
GTAATCGGTTTTTTGGGTGTTAGCAGCAAACTTAGCTGTGTTGAGCATCCAGTTTCTTGCTGCTGCTTTCCAGTCTTTCATTTTTGTTTTACCGCCTATAAGCCAACCAATGCTGGAGTAGTAATTGAAGAATTTATTGGCTTCAATTTGGGAACTTTCTTTGAAAGCAAAGTATTCTAGAATCATTTCGAGCGATGGAACGGTAGTTTCAAAAAATAAATCGAGTTCAACTAGTTTTTCTTTTTTGGCGCAACTTTTTTCTTTCTCTTTTTTTTCTTTTGGATTTATTAAAGGATTCAAATTTTGAACAGGTTCTTTTGTTGAAATTGTTTTTGTATCTAATTTTATGTTGTTTAAATTGTTTTTAGATGTTTGTTTTTTATTATATATATAGACCTGTTCATTAAGTTGTTCAATGCCTTGTTCATTTTTTGATTCGTTCAAATTATTAAGGGGTTCATTTTTTGAACGTGTTGATTGTGGTATTTTTGAAATTGTTTTTTCTTCTGCAGAAAAATTGACCATAACGATGTTGGAACAGGAGTGGGGATTGAATGTTGGGTTGTATACCATGAACCCTAAAAGTTCTAACTCTTTCATGCACTTATGATATGTCGCTTTTGAATGGATCTTGCTGGCTTTCATAATTTCTTCCCGACTAATACCCGTTGGATTCTTAAACCGATTCACGTTCCAACATTGGAATAGTGCCAAATAGAGTGAAATGTGGGTTGGATTTAGGGTGGGTTCATAATTGATTTTATTGAAAAATCCGGTGAGGTGTTTGATGTAGTTCATTTTTTTAGTGAATAGTGTCTCTCGACTGCGCTCGAGATGACGGTGAGAAGTGAGTAGTGTCCTTCGACAAGCTCACGATGAAAGTGAGTGGTGAGTAGTAAAAAGTGAAAAGGAAATAGATTGGTTCGCTCCCGTAATAGCTTTACTTGAAAAGTGTAGGGAGGGCATTTACTTTATTTCCGTTTAAAAGTTTTTCAATGTCTGTTTGGTCGTAATACATAATACCACCGATTTTGGTGTATGTGAGTGTGCCGTTGACACGGAGGTTTTGCAGTGTTCCGGGAGAAATGTTGAGTAATTTCCTGACTTCTGTTGATTTTAGCCATTTTTTGGATTGCTCGTTTGTGCCTTTGAGTATTTTTGTAATATCTTCTAAAAGAGATTTACGGAATTCACAGAGGTCTGCTTTAGTGAGGATTTCGATTGCCATAACTTTCGTTTTATATTGTTATGGTGCAAAATTGGTGGGATTGGTTGTTTTTATATCACAAGTGGTTCACAAGTTGTGAAAGAAAAAATGGGTTTTTATTTTGAAGTGGCTGTGGTTATTGACTTTTTTTAATAAAAATATAAGAGCGGATATAAGAAGTACGTTTATCTAAGTACTGATTTTTTATTTGAAGAAATCTTTACTTTTTTCCTTGATGAAAAAAGTAACAAAAAAATCAAGCCTGAAAATCAAAAGCCTGAAAATCAAAAGTTTGAAAACTAACTTGAAGTTCCGTTCCGCAGCCCGAGCCGTTCGTCCTTCGTACTCAACTTGCGGACTGCTGCCACTTCACTTCTTCGTTGTTTTGCTATGCTTTTTATTTAAGGGCGGTTAGAAGAGGTTGTAATTACAAGTTTGTTTTTGATATTACTGTTTTTGTTTATTAAGAGATTCTTTTTCTTTTGTCTTGTGTAGTCGATTCTGGGATCACTGCTTACGGCCAAGACTAGAGCTCTTACCGTAATTTTTTAAATGCTAACTTTAAGGGTATCTGAGTTGATGTCTTGTTTATATTTATGATTGTTGTTGACTTCTTAATTTATTGATGAAGTAGGTGGGAGATAGGCCTGTTTGATTTTTGAACGCTCGTGTAAAGATTTGTGTGGAACCAAAACCAGCTTCGTCACTTAATGACTTATTTTTGTAATTGCGGTATTTGTTTTCGTTTATGAGTAGTTCTATAATATGTTCAATCTTTAAATAGGTGATATATTCAACTGTTCCTTTGTCGCGGTAACGTGCAATAATTTTTGAAACGTATTTGGTATTGGTGTTTAATAATAAAGCCATTTTTGCCAAAGTCATGTCTTTTTCGAGATACTTTTTATTGCGTTCAAATTTTTCGAGATTTTTAAGAATGGCGGCAATCACTTCGGGATTGATATCGAGTTCGGTGTCTTTACTGGTATTGTTTGAAGCCAATGATTGGTGCGTTTCGGGTTTGCGATTCATCAACTCTTCAAATAATCTTTTATTTTTATAGTGTCTGTACACTAATACCGCAATGATTACTGTCATTATTGCAATTATAATGGTCCAATATTGTTCCATGTTTCTATGAGTTCGAAGTATCTTTTTTGTGTCGTATTCTTTGTGTATTTTACCGGAAAGATATTTATAATCTTTAAGCAATTGCTGGTCTACTTTTATGAGGGTGCTGTTGTAGTATAGTTCTAAATCCTTATTGTTTTGTTGCTTATAATAATCAATTAATATTTCATAGGCTTCGCGTAAATCAGGACGTATGTACTTTTGATTTTGGAACGCTTCATCTATTTTTTTTAAGTAGGGTAATGCCTTTTTCTTCAGTTTTAGAGCCCAGTAACTTTTACCGATATAGAAATAGGCCGTCGTTTCATTTGTAAAGTCTTTATACTCTTTTATTGCAGGAAGAGCCTTTTTCAATTTCTTTATAGCGTCAGGATAATTGTGTTTGAAATATTGATTTACGCCTTCGGAATGGATGAAGTAGGGCTCCATTTCTGAGTTTTTAATGCGTACACCTGCGCTCAGCCCAGTCTGATTCATCTGGCTGCATAGATCATATTTACCTATACGATTGTAACAAAGTCCTAAAGAATGAAGTGAATTCAGATAGGCACGGTCATTATTTTCTTTGAAATAGTTTACACATTCTTGAAATAGTGCTGTTGCCTCATCGTAAAATTCAAGGTAATATTTGATCTGAGCAATAACATATTTTACTTTATAACTGAGGTACGGGTTGTTTGTCTTTGAAATGTATTCATCCGCTTTTAAGTAGCTGTCGAGGGCATTCATGTGCTCTTTACGATCGTATTGTACAACCCCTTTTGTCATGTAGCCCGATGCGATGAATTCAATATCAGCTGTTCTTTTTGCCGTTGCCAGCATATTATCGACATATATAAGTTGTAGCTTTTTATTGCTCGTATAAATTAAGGCTTTATAGGAATGCGCCATTTGACCGTAGTTTTTCTCCCGCTTTGCTTTAGCTAACCATGACTGTGCATACAGCCTTTCTTTAATGCTATCTTTTTCCTCATAAAGTATGTTGTTGATGAAATATTCATAGTCTTTCGTGGAAAGACTGTCCGGAAGGACAAAATTATTTTGTTGTGCATAGGCATTATAAGACAGGCATACCCATATTATAAGTAAGTAGTTTTTCGTCATATTCCTAAGAGATTGGGGCTTACTGATTAGAAAATACAGGACTAGTTACTACGGTATTCTATTCCTATGTGCTAAATGTAACTAAAATAACTTAATCGATGCAAGAATTACCCTAATAAAGGATTCTTTCATTTTCTTGAGTGTAACTCGCTGGATAGTTGTTGTTTATTGGGAAATGTTCTGTGTTCAATTCGGGAATTGCATATAGTAGATTCCCGAATTGAACAGTTGTTGGCTTGCCGGGGAGGAAACGTCCCACTAGTTTTGCCTTGAATTCAAACGGTTTTATTATGAGTAAAACCAACATATTGTTCAGATTATCCCGGGAGAAATGAACTGATGAAAAAAGTAATCAGTAACATTTAAAAACATTAACCAAAATGAAAAAATTCTATTCAGGCCTTAGCACTTTAATTTGCTTCTCCTTTTTGTTTACACTGGATTCTTGTACTACAGATCCTTCTATTGTATCGAGTGATACTCCAGAAGGCGTAGTATCGAACAAGGAGATTCTTTATTACAACTCTAAAAAAGCGGATACAATGCCCGCCAATACAGAGAATCCTTATGATTCAGATGGGCGAATGTATCATGAGTTATTTAAAAACAACTATGAATCAGATGGTTTACAGAGCCTAAGCTCTTCCGTAATTAGTCGTGTTGAATCTGTAGCCTACGCCAAAACTATATTTAATATAATACAAAAAAAGGACAATATTTCGGTGGCAGTAGCTGAGGGTATCAGTGTCAATTCTGATAGTACTGTCAGTTTTTCGGATATTATTGCGAATTCTAGTATGACAGCGTCTGCGAAATTAAGTCTTATTGATTTTATCCATTCTTTTCTATTTCTTTTTAAGCAGGAAGATCGCTATGCTGTACTTTATGATTTTGTGGTTCAGTACGAAAGGAGTATTCTTACTGATCCTATTATGACTGAAACTGATAAACAAATTATCCTGACTACTGCATCTTTTGCCCGACATTCGGCTTATGAGACTAGAACGGAATCGACAGCTATAATTGATCCCGACTGGCGTAAACTTGTAACGCATCTCATTGGTGATAGTGAAACTATTGAATAGTATCCTCATGCTTTGCAATTACTGGTTGTAACTAGGTACCATCGCGTATCAGTAAAGATTAGATAAAGGATTGATTGTCTTTTTTAGGTACTTTTTACAAACAAGGATAAAAGGCTGCTCGATTTGAGCAGCCTTTTTTAATTTTCATCTGCTTCGTCCATACGGATCATAAGTTTGTTTTTGAGCGTATTCAGAAATTTTGTTCTCTCGGATTTCCTGTTTCGGATTTCCAAAAAAACCCTGTTGAATTGGCCCAATTCGATTTCTAAAGAAGACTCGAAAAAGGTTATGACTTCTTTGAGCCCTGTGGCTCCATTATTAAAAACGCCTTCTGAATGCAGTGCATAAATTAATTCTATCAGATCTACTTTTGATCCTGTCCATTTTAGGCTTTTAGAGAGTGGGTAAGGCGATTGTGTTGTTATTACCTTTCTTTGTAGTTTTTCCATTTGCTCCAGCAGAAAATTTTTTATTTCATCGTTCGCTATTATGCGAGCCATCTTATAGTCGTGAGAGGTTGCGAAGCGATGGTCTATTTGAAAATAAACACTGTCCATCATTAATTTAAGGTCGTATTTTTCGCGTATATAATATTTGCTGTCAAGACAGTTGTTAGCCGTTCGGCAGTAGCGGTAAAATTCCCGGTTCTGTTTGAAGAAAACTTTTAATTTAAGAAGTTCTGAGTTGTAATATTTAGCTATTGTTTTATGGGAGCCCAATGGCTTGTTGGTTTCTATAGTATATATTTCGCTGTAGTAAATCAGTTTAGCCGCAAATTTTGGTTTGATGTCGCGAAAGAATTCTATTTCTTCTTTCTTGTTCAACGATTTGTATTTTATGAAAAAGGATTTTAGTCTCTCTAAGGCATTAACGCTACTTTTAATGGACAATTCAGCCGATTGAATTGGATTTTCTGTTTGAAGATGGATTACTTTTAATTGCTGTTCTAATTGGGACATCAACGATTCAGAAAATAATTTCATTGCAGTTGTTTAAGATTTACAATTTGACTGATTCAGTAATTGAACCGGGAGGCAAATCTATTTGATGGTTGCTTGGGTTGCAAATGGTGTGGTGTTCGATTCCCGAATTGAATAGTGAAATTCCCGAATTGCATACTTTATTTTTTGTGCTAATCATGTGTACAATTCAAGGTCATTGGATTACTTTTTTCAATAGATTTTGTTAGTAATCACAAGCGAGATGCTTGGCAGGGTGGGGATTTATTATATCGAACTACAGGAAAGGATTGATTTTGTCGAATTTTATTTCGCGCGCTAGTGAGGGCTTTTTTAATTTGTCTTGTGCGCATTAAAAAATCGAAGTACTAAAGATAATAATTCAAGTATAACTAAGCTCGAAATGAACTCTTTAAACAATATGTAGCATAGTAAAATACCTTTTAGCAGCAGTAATAAAGAGTAAATATAAGGAGGAAACTAACTATTAACTATAATAAGGCAATACATGGTTAAGAAACCACTGTGGTGGATTATCTGTTTTTAGCTCCATAGCACCATTATATAATTCGGCTACTAAGTCCTGGCTTTTTCCAGAATTATCAAATAAGTATGCTCTATAACATAAAGGTAAAACTAAATGTAAAAAATCAAGAGTTCGATAATATCTATCCTCAATTTTGTCGACGGCTACAAAATGTCCCCCTTTTTTTACTCTGTTTGAAACTCTAGAAATATTTACTTCAGGACTGTCTATGCAAACAAAATACAGATAAACACTATAACCAAGGGCGACTACAGATTTTATCTCCTTAATCTTAGATTCATGACTCATTACTGTTTCGAAACTGAAAGATTTATTTTGCTTTATTAGCAAATCTCTTATAAATCATGCGGTAAAAGAACCCTCATAACTATGAGTTGATTTAGAGCGGTCAACAATAAAATTCTCTTTAATAAAAACATCTATTGCGCGCCCATCATGAGCTGCTTTTTGAATAAGAGATTGTGAAGATGGTAACAATTTAAAAGCATCTAAATCAGCTTGGGTTGCCGAAAGGTCTATCTCTTTTAAGTCAATTAAGCCTGGTTCTGAAAGTTTTTGTTCCATTTCATCAGCATTAATAAAAAAGCCCGTATTTTATGATTACACAATGTCTTCTGCTTACAGCATTACCGCCAGATACTTCGATGTTGTTTTGAATGTATCCAGTTCTACCAAATTTTATTATTGGTTCTGATATGGATGTTGGAGTATCATTTTCATTATTCGTTTCCAATATTGTTATTGTATTCTCTTTCAAAGTATTGAATTGAAAGCCCATAAACAATAGTTTTGATTTAAGTGTTGGCGATTTTTTATAATTATGGCTTAAATCCTCTTCTTTAATTACTGAAAGATTATACCCAATAAATGGATTGATTTCTTGTTCCAATTTTGATTTTGGTGGAATCGATTTGCCATTACTATTTAATACAAAAGCAATAAAATAATTGTTTGCAAAACAAGGCAAAGAAGGATTGGCTTCCATAATCATTTTGGATAATTCCATTGCTGTTTCGTATCTGTCTGTTTCGTAATAGCAACGAATTAATAGATTGTAAGCTTCGTAATCTGCTGGATTTCTGTGAAGATGGTCTGATAAAAGTCCGATTGCTATTGGGTATTTTTGAGCTTCTAAATTTATCCAACCCAAATCTTTTTGAACATCTAATCTCGGATTTAGTTTTAAAGCTCTTTCATAGAAACTTTTTGCAATTTCAATCTTCTGAATTCTTAGATTGTATTTTCCTAATGCCTGCAATACCGCCACATTGTTATTATATCTTTTATTTGCTAATTCTAAAAATTTTAAAGTATTTCTCCATTTATTAGTTTTTAAAGATTTATTTGCTAATGCTATTAATTCCGCAGCTTTTAGATTGTCTTTGTTGAATATTATTGGAACTGATTTGGCTTTTAATGCTTCTTCCAATTTAATCATAAACTGGAAACGGAGTTCCGGAACTTTATTGATTGCTTTTAAAATTATTTCCTGTTGCCAATTAGGAAATTCCTGAATTGCGAAATCAGCAGATTGGTGTTTTTCAATTATTTCCTCTCTAGATAAACTGGAGAAAGGATTTTGATTTGTAAGTAACTCCATCATAGTAACTCCAAAAGCATAAATATCAATTCGAGGATCCTTTGTGCAGTCGATGTCCCATTGAAAAGCTTCCGGGCTCATATATGCTCTACTACCTATGTCTTTATTCGCTACCCCAAAGTCAGCAATTTTAATTGTACCGTTTTGGGAGAAAACAATATTATCGGGTTTGATGTCGTGATGCACTATTCCTCTTTTATGAATTACTCGTAGGCAGGTAGCCAATGTTTGAATCCATTCTATTGCTTCGGCGGGAGTTACTTTATTATTTGAAATTTTATCTCTTAAAGTGCCGCCTGAACAATATTCCATTACAAGAAATAATTTAACTTCTTCCCAAAAATGGTGATAATAGGTGACAATATTTCGATTCTCAAATTTGGATACCATTTCTATTTCGTGAATGATATCTTCTTGTTCTGCTTTGTCTGTGTGTTTTAATTGCTTGATGGCCACATACCGATTGAATACTTTTTCTTTTGCCAAAAAACTTTGCCAAAACCACCAGTGCCAAGGTCTTTTATGAAAGAGTATTTGTTGTCGTAGAGTTGCATTAGGATTTTTTGATAGGTATTTCTAAATATTGCTGATAATTTCTCTTTTGTCTATCAGTACAAACTCAGTAAGTGGCAGGTAATGATCGCGGTGACGGGATGTGCTGTCGTTTGCTTTATCATTCCAAACCTATTTATTCCAAACTTTCGTTATGCATGATACTTATTCGTTTACTATTACTTTCAGGTTAATGTCTCCGACTTCCTTTAAATAATTTTCGGTACCCCCAAGTAATGTTAAGTATTAGTTATGGATAAGCTAGGTTGAACTATAAAAACTCCAAAATTCATTGGTTTGCTATTCTTAGCTATTGTCAATAATCTTTCTATTTCAGGTTTAGTTTCTTTTTCTAAACTAGTTCTAGGCATTGTTTCATTCGCTTTTTACGCCCAAATCAACCCCGATTTTCATAAGTTCTGTTATAAAGACCTGATTATAGTTAAAATCTTCTATCTCTTTTTCACTATAGGTATTTACAAATTTATTTTTTGGAATTAGAAAAACAGTATAAGAAGTCGGTCTTAAATCATTATTCAAAAAATTAGCTACTCCTTTGAAATAATTTGCTGTTTCCGACGAATGTTTCCCTATAAAAATCATTATTTGAAAATAAAATGGACTATCGTTTTGTGTAGTAAAATTTAGAGAAAGAAGCCCACCTGAGAAGGATAGTGCATTACCGGAATAAATAAATTGATCCTGTTTCATTATTGCTTTACCCTCTAAATTTATGTTTATTTCATTTACAATGTTTTTCTCACTTTCTTTTTCTTGATAAATCAAATAGTAGTCTCCATAAATTCTATTTAAAGCATTGCTTTGCTCCTTTTTTAAATTCTCATTGTTCAAAAATGAAGTTTCTTTTTTGTTGTCTTTTTTTTCAATTTTTACTTCTGAAAGAGCAATTAGCTTTTTAAATAAATCAGAATATAAAAAGCTTGAATTATTGTTTTCAAACTGTAAAAATTCATCTTGAAGATTTATTTTTTTATCAATAGATTTGATATTCATTATACAAAATTTTCCTGCATTAATACTACCTAATTCAAAGGCTCCCATAAAATATCCAGTTAGGAATAATTTTTCTTCAGGATTTCCATTAAGTGCAATAGATAGTTTTAATTTACGGTCAAGACTTTCTAATTTACTAATAAATATTAAATCGTTATTGTCTATTTGTAATAACCCCGAAAAATATAAATTGTTATTGATGATAAGTTTTATTTTTCCTGATTTGAATATGGTTATTTTTATAAAATTTATTTGTTCATTTGAAGCAGAAGAAAATCCATAATAATACCCTTGGATTCTTTCAACATTGTTCATGTATTGACTATAGCTCGAAAGTTCTAGGATATTTTGAGGAAGTAGATTCTGAATAATTAATCTTTTATTATATAAATAATTTTCTAAAACAGGACTAATCTCCCCTTTTGATTGTGCAATTTCATCTTGTTCAGTTGTGCTTGATACTCTTTGAAAAACGATTTCACCGCTCACAGGCTGAACATTAAAGTCATACCCAGCATAAATGCCTTTCAAAAAAGGTTTGTGCATTACTTTTTCATTACCGTAATATATTGACATATAAGCATCTCGATCTGTATTTGAATTTTCCTTTCTAAAAAGTACAGTTATAACACTTCTTAAATCTAAAATTGTACCGTGATACACAAAAGTAGATAGTTTGCTGTCTTCCCAATAATACAAAACCCATTCTACTTCCTTTAAACCAATTGATACAGTTAGCTTTGTTTTGATTATACTTTTATTTTCCCCAATATAATAGCCAACATAAAACTCTTTATCATTAGATATTATTTTTTTTTCAAAAATTCCATATTGATTGCTTCTGTCTTTATCATTTATGAATTCACTTCTGTCTAAAAAATCGTAAACATCTTTATATCCTAATGCGTGAAAATATGCAAAAGAGAATTCTCGAGATAATTTTATAAGTTTCGAGCCGTTTTTATAAAACCTCCACTTGTTGTATAAATACTTACCGTTTAAATATAGATTGTTCTCTGAGTCAATCATTTTTTTTATGCTGGGAAGTTTCTCGTCAAAGTTATTAAATCCATACAGCTGATAATCAATAATTAAATTAGAATCTATTTCATATTTTACACGAAATTTACTAATTAATTCTTGATGTAATTTGCTGAAAACGTCTCCGTCAAGTATAAGAGTTCCTTTAGTTCTATTTTTGTCAAACATAAATTCCTATTTAATTCCTCAAATGTACAGGAATATTTTAAAAATAATTAAAAAACAGGAATATTTTATGGAAAGAAAATAAATACTCAATTTTGTATAAACCAATTAACAACCATTAATATGAAATTAATAACCATTAACATGAAACAAAATTTATTATTATTAGTTCTTTTTGTTCCATTTTTATTATTCTCTCAAGATGTAAAACTAAACGGGACCGTTAAATCCGCTTCTGAAGTTTTGCCAGGAGTTAATGTTTTAGAAAAGGACACAAATAACGGGACATCTACAGATGCAGATGGAAACTTTAGTATTAAAGCAAAAGAAGGTGGTACGCTGGTATTTTCATCTTTAGGTTATAAAACCAAAGAAATTAAAATTAATAACAATAAAGTAATAAACGTTACTCTTGACGAAGATGCTTCACTACTTAAAGAAGTTACTGTAAGAGGGTTTAGTGATGTGAGAGGAAAGGCTAGAAAACGACTTGAATCAATTCAAAGCATGCCTGAAAGTGTTACTGCAGTAACATCTCAACAAATTGACATTACTGGCATTGATGATATAGGAGGTTTCTTGACACAAATTCCAGGAATATCATATAGCGAATCTCAAGATCCTGGAACAGTTATGATTAGTGTGAGAGGTATTCCACAAATTAGATATGGGGCTTCTCCAATAGCTACAGTTGTTGATGGAGTTTATTTAGCATCTGCTGATTTAAATAATCAATCTTTATTTGATATTGATCAAATTGAGGTAATTAAAGGGGCTCAGGGTTTATTTTATGGTAAAAATGCTATAGGTGGAGCAGTTGTGATCACCACAAAACAACCAAAAAATGGTTTTGAAGGTAAAGTGAAGGGGGGGTATGGAAATGGAAACACAGTTGATTTAGAGTCTAATATATCTGGATCTATAGTTGATAATAAGTCCTTTTATCGATTTGGAGTTAGTTATTCAAATTCTGATGGATTTATTGAAAACACTACGCTTAAAAAGAATGTAGATTTTAGAAAAGATTTATCAATGCGTGGATTATTGAAATTTAGACTAGGAAGTTCTAGTACTTTATCTTTGACAGGGCAGCATAATAGTTCTAGAAGCGGGTCGGTGACATACGTTAATAGTAATGATAATCCAGATTTTGAAGATTTTAACCCGAATAGTTTTAAGGGCAATCCAACTGCAGATTTTTTAGGAGTTGGTACATTAAAATCTACAATTGTAGCAGCTTCTTTTGAAACAGCTTTTGATGGATTTAAATTAGAATCTCACACATCCTATTCTGATGTTGACTTATTCTATAATGGTGATTACTTAGCATTTGCACCAATAGATGTTTACGGACCAACTCCAGCAGCTTTTCAAACGATGAATAGAACATCAAGAACACTTAATGAAGAACTACGTTTATTGTCTTCGAATTCTTTGTCTAAATTGCAATGGAATTTAGGTCTTTTCTACCAAAATGTTGATTCCAATTGGGACACAAATGCATTTTATAATGAGGATCCAACAGATTTTAATTATACAAATACCGCAATAGATAGGTTGTCAGCAGACAATAATACTTTAAAATCTCTAGGCTTATTCGGTTTTTTAGAATATAATTTAACAGACAAATTTAATATTTCTGCTGGTTTGAGAAATGAATGGGAAACATTGGAAAATATGGAGAATGTGAGTGGTGTAAAAAGTAATAGATCGTACAATGCATTTCAACCAAAATTATCGGCTTCCTATAAGTTTTTAAAAGACAAAATGCTTTACGCAAGTTATAGTCGAGGTTTTAGAAGTGGTGGTTACAATTCTTTAGTAGTACCTGCTAGTGGAATTAAGAAGGAAATTGATCCTGAATTTACAAATAGTTTTGAAGTGGGAGCAAAAACGAGTTTTTGGAAAAATAGGTTTATATTTAACCTAGCTTATTTTAATACTGTTTTTGAAAACCAACAAGTTTATCGTTTTGGTTCTGATGGGGTAAGAAGCTTTTTAGGAACAGTAAATTTTGAAGAATCTAAAGCTTCCGGTTTTGAAGTAGATGCTAAATTAAGAATTTCAAACCATTTTGATTTATTAAGTGGTGCATCATTTATAAAAACTGAAATTACAAAAGCATTTGAGGCATCAGCAATAGGAAATAAAATTCCATTTGCACCACAAAGTAGTTTTTATGTAGGTTTATTTGCTCATTTCAAAGCGGGAGAAAATTCTAAAATATCAGCAAATATAAATGTTGAGAATAAAGGTAAAAAATATTGGTTTGCTGACGATTTATATGGGACAGACCAAAAGGACGTTTTCCAAAAACCTTATACTTTAATCAACACAAAGTTGATATATGATATTAAAGATTTTACAATTGGTTTATGGGGAAAAAATATTTTCAACACACAATATAATCAAGAATGGTGGCCTTTTGGTGTATTCGATGGAGATCCTAAAGGAGGTCCTATTGGAGATATTCGTACACCAAGCCAACCAGCAACATACGGGATAGAATTATCTTATAAATTCTAAAACCAAACCTTATTAAATATTGACAGTTTTTTGATATTTATATTTTGAGTAAGTTAATCTAGGCTTTAGAAAACTTTTAAGCTACTAAAGCCTTTATTTAAAAAATCCAAACAAGTAAGAAAGTAAAATAAAAAATAAAAAAATGAGAGTAGCAACAGATATTGGCGGCACTTTTACGGATCTTGTATGCCTAGAATTTGACAAAATAACAGGTAAACCCACAGGCGTAAAAGTAGCAAAAGCAGATACAACTCCTTCCAATTTTGAAGAAGGTATCATTAATACTATAAACAAGGCGGAACTAGACTTGAAAGAAATAGATTTTTTCGCCCATGGAACCACTGTAGTTATTAATGCGCTTACAGAACGCAAAGGAGCAAAAACAGCATTAATTACAACAGAGGGATTTAGAGATGTACTAGAAATAGCACGATGTAACCGTCCAGATCTTTTTAATTTTAATTTTGTAAAACAGCCTCCTTTTGTTCCACGTTATCTTCGTTTTGAGGTAGAAGAGCGAATGAGTTATAAAGGAGAAATCATAAAGGAGTTAAATAGTGAAGCTTTAAAAACCATATTAAAAACATGTAAGGAAGAAGGAGTTGAATCTATTGCAATTTGTTTATTACATGCCTACAAAAATCCAAAACATGAAATTCAACTAGCTAAAGAAATTGCTCTGTTAAATAGTTCAATTGAGGTTATTTGTTCTTATCAAGTTACTCGAGAATGGCGCGAATATGAACGTACTAGTTCTACAGTGTTGTCTGGTTATATTTTACCAATTGCAAAAAAATATTTAAATAATCTTGAAGAAAAGTTAAAGGCAAAAGGATTACGTGATGCTCCATACATTATGCAATCTAATGGCGGTATTACAACCCTAAACGATGTGCGAACAAACCCCATAACGATGGTAGAATCTGGACCCGCAAGCGGCGTTTTTGGAGCCATTGCTTTAGGGAAAATTATTGGCAGAACAGATTTAATTGTGCTTGATATTGGTGGAACCACAGCCAAATGTGCTTTAGTAGAAAACGGTCAAGTAAAAATCACCACCAATTATAAAATAGAACATTCAAAAACCGAAGCAGGGTATCCTATTCAAACGCCAGTAATTGATATTGTAGAAATAGGAAATGGCGGAGGTAGTATCGCATGGATTGATGAAGGTGGTAAAATGCATGTTGGGCCAAAAAGTGCTGGAGCAATGCCTGGACCAGCCTCATATGGAAGAGGAGGTAAAAACCTGACAACTACGGATGCAAATATTATCATGGGAAGAATTCATCCAGATTATTTTATTGGAGGAGAACTACAACCTGATTATCAAAGTATCGAAGAAGCTGCAAAACCTTTATGTGAAGCACTAAAAGGAACAAAAGAAGAAATTGCAAAAGGAATTATTAGAGTAGCAAATGCCAATATGATTAATGCCTTAAAACTTATTTCAGTAAATAAAGGTCATGACCCAAGGGATTTCACTATGGTAGTTATTGGCGGTGGTGGTGCGATGCATGGCGCCGATTTAGCAAGAGAACTCCAAGTTGCGGAACTAATTATTCCACCCCATGCAGGAGTATTTTCTGCTTTTGGAATGCTTATGTCAGACATTAGAAGAGATTATATCAGAACAAATGTTTTAACGCTTTCTAGCGAGCAAAGCGACTCTATTAAAACAACTTTTAATGAAATGAAAGAAGAAGCAAACATAAGTTTCTTTGCTGATAACTATACTTCTGAGGATATAAAATTTACTTTTTATGCTGATTTACGCTACGCAGGACAAGAACATTATGTAAAAGTCTTACTACCATATTTTTCAGAAAACACCTCTTTAGCATCCATTATTGAACACTTTCATAAGGAACATAAAAAGCACTATTCCTTTCAATTGGATGCACTGGTAGAGTTGGTTAATTTTCATTTGGTTGCAGAAGTAGAAGTAGACAAACCTGATTTTCCCCTCATTGAAAATACGGGAAGAAAAGTAGATTCCGCTATTTTCGATACAAGAAAAGTAGATTTTGATGATTTAGGAATTCATCATACTCCATTTTACCATAGAGAGTTACTAGAACCCGACATGACAATACATGGACCTGCAATTATAGCCGAAAAAGCAACTACAACAGTAGTAACTCCTCTTCATATTGTAAATATAGACAAATATGGAAATCTTATTTTAACACTTCAAAAAACAGTATAATGGAAAAATTCACTTTAGAAATCATTCAGGACACATTAGTAGCAGCTGGCGATGAAATGTTCAAAACCTTGGAACGTACCAGTATGAGTCCAATTATATATGAATCACTAGATTATGCAGTAGGGATTACAGATGTAAAAGGAGAATTATTGGCTCAAGGCAATGGTGTCACCGCTTTCTTAGCGGCATTGGACTCTGTAGTTAAAGCCACATTAGACAAATTTAATGGAGAGAATACCTTAAAAGAGGGAGATATAGTTATTGCAAATACACCTTATGCAGGTGGAGGAACACATTTGTCTGACGTGTCAATAGTTTACCCCGTTTTTTATAAAAAAGAATTGGTTGCATTTACAGTTAACAAAGCACATTGGACAGAACTAGGAGGTACATATCCTGGCTCTGTTTCTACAGTATCGACTGAGATTTATCAAGAAGGAATGCACTTTCCATTTATCAAGATAAAATCAGAAAACGTGATCAATGAAGCCGTAATAGATATGATAAAAGCTAATGTCCGATTACCTGACAGTACATTGGGTGATTTATATGCGGGTATTGCTGCTGCAGAAGTTGGAGCAAGACGAGTAATTTCAATCATTGAAAAATACGGATTAGAAACGTTCAAGAAAGCCAAAGATGATTTTTTGGATTATGGAGAGCGTATGTGTATTGAGGCATTGAAGAAAATACCAAATGGCGTTTACGAAGGAGAATCAGCAATAGAAGACAATGGGTTTGGTGAAGGACCATTCCCTATAAAAGCCAAAATTACTATTACAGATGAAGAGTTTATTGTAGATTTTAATGGTTCTCATCCGCAAGTAAAAGGAGCTACAAACCTTTCCTTTAGTGGTTTGGTAACGGGTTCTAGAAGTCTTTTTAAAGCCATTACTACACCAAGTATGGATGCTAATGGTGGATCGTTCAGACCTATGAAAGTAATTTGTGAACCAGGTACAATTGTAAGTGCAGAAGCTCCATCGGCTGTATCAGTGTATTATGAAGTATTAATAAGCGCTATAGATTTATTATGGAAAATTTTGGCACCAGTAATTCCAGATAAATTACCCGCAGGGCATATGCGTTCGATCTGTGCAACATTCATTTCAGGAATTCATCCAGATACCAATAAATTTTATATTCAAGCTGAACCATTAGCCGGAGGTTGGGGTGCATCTGCAACCCATGATGGAAATAGAGGACAATTGTCTTGTGGTAGTGGTGAATCCTACAACATCCCTATTGAAATACGAGAAATGCGTTACGGAATTCAGGTAGAACAATACGCATTTCATAATGAAGGTGGTGGCTATGGCGAATTTCAGGGTGGCAACGGGCAATATATAGATTATAAAATTTTATCCGATGGTGCACATGTAACAGCAGCTTTTCTAGGAGAGAAAACAAAAACTTGGGGGATGAAAGGAGGACACGATGGTTCTTATAATTATTTCATGATTATTAGAAAAGATGGCTCTAAAAAAAGATATAGTTTAGGGACTAATATTTATCTGGAAAAAGGAGACATTGTACGATGTGTCACGGCAACTGGTGGTGGATACGGAAGCCCAACCAATAGACCCAAAGAGAAAATCCTATTAGATGTAAAAAATGGGTTTATAACCCAAAGTGAGGCGCAAGAATTTTATAAAATATCATAAAAATGTTCTTTAATAAAGAAACATATACATCTAGAAGATTAGAACTTATCAAAAAAACAGGTAGCGGCATTATTATTTTACCAGGCAATGGTGAGTGTGCTAGGAATTTTAAAGCCAATACCTATTTTTTTGTTCAGGACAGCTCCTTTTTATACTATACGGGTATAAACTTACCTGACTTAATATTAGTTTTAAATTGCGAAACTGGAGAGTCTATTCTTTTTGGAAATGAAGCTTCTTTTGATCATAAGATATGGATGGGACATCAAGAATCTTTAAAAGATAAAGCTATTAAAATTGGTATTATTAGTGTATTAGAAGTAAATAAATTATTTGATTATATAAAAAATTACTCCGTTAAATCTAATATTCACTATTTGCCAACTTATCGTTCATCTACAAGCATCCTCCTATCGCAGCTTTTAGATAAATCTATAAATGAGATAAATGCAAAGATTTCAATAGATTTAATTAATGCTGTAGTTTCACAAAGAGAAATAAAATCTGCTTTAGAAATTCAAGAATTAGAAAAAGCGTTAGACATAACAAGGGAAATACATCTTAAAGTAATGTCTATAACCAAAGCTGGTAAAAAAGAATCAAATTTAGTTGGAGCAATTGAAAATACAATAACTACACAGGGGAGCTACACAGCATATCCTCCAATAGTTACTGTACAGGGTCAAATATTGCATAATTTTAATTATACCAATGAGCTTAAAAAAGGACAGTTATTATTAGGTGACTTTGGAGCGTGTTCTCATTCTGGATATGCTGGAGATATTACTAGAACTATTCCTGTTTCAGGAAAATTTACTGTAAAGCAAAAAGAGATTTATCAAATTGTATTAGATGCTCAAAATAAAGCCGTAGAATTACTTAAGCCCAATGTATTATTTAAAGATGTTCATTTAGCCTCATGTATGACCATAGTTGACGGTTTAAAAAATATAGGTTTAATGAAAGGTGATACCGAGGAAGCAGTAGCGGCGGGGGCTCATGCTTTATTTTTTCCTCATGGTTTAGGTCATATGATTGGTTTAGATGTTCATGATATGGAAAGCGTGGGCGAAAACTATGTTGGCTATGATGATGAGGTTTCAAAATCAGACCAGTTTGGATTAAAGTCATTAAGACTTGGTAAAAGATTGAAACAAGGATTTACTGTTACCATAGAACCAGGGATGTATTTCATACCTGAACTAATTAATGACTGGAAGTCTAATAATAAAAAATGTGCACCATTCTTTAATTTTGATAAAATTGAATCCTATTTAGATTTTGGAGGGATAAGAATTGAAGACGAATATGTAATAACAGAAAAAGGAAGCGAAATTTTAGGGAAATACATCCCAAAAAAAATAAGTGAAATAGAACAAATTATGTTAGATTAAAAAAACTTTTTATAAAATTTAAATTATGGAAAATACTAAAAATGCATCTTTAAGAATAATGTATTTAAATCCTGTAGGATTTAGTTCTTTAGATCAGGTCTTTGCAGATATGGCAAAGGAATATAAAGAAGAAGGAACAGAAGTTCACATAACCTCATTGAACCCATCGGTAGGTCAAATGAATAATTTGGAGTACCGTACTTTCGAGTCTTTCATTCATTTAGATACGCTAAAAGCTGTAAGACAAGCCTCTTTAGAAGGATTCGATGCTATTATAATTGGATGTTTTTATGACCCTGTTATAGAAGACGCCAGAGAAATAGCTGGAGATATGGTGGTTTTAGGACCATGTGAAGCATCGTGCCAAGTGGCAGTTCGAATTGCTAACAATTTCTCGGTATTAATTGGCAGAAGAAAATGGTACAATCAAATGAATGAAACCATAAAAAGATATGGTTATGGTGAAAAAATTGCCTCTTTTAGAGAATTATCAATGACAGTCCCTGAATTTGTAGCGAACCCAAGTTGTACTAAAGAAGAAATTATAAAACAAGCAAAAATTGCTGTTGAAGAAGATAAGGCCGAATGTATTATTTTGGGTTGTACCTGTGAAATTGGACATTATAAAGAAGTACAAGAAATAATAGGTGTACCAGTAATTGACCCATCAATAGCTGCCCTAAAAACGGCTGAAAGTGCAGCCGGTCTAAAAAAAATAAGCGGTTGGGGAACAAGCAAAAAATGGGGGCTAGAACCACCTTCGGAGGAGGATTTAAAAGCATTTGGCATATTGCAAGAACCTTATGTTTTTGGTAATCGTATAATTGTAAATTAATAATTTTATGAGCGAAATTAATAACGAAAAAAAAATAAACTGGCTAGGATTATTTGCTATTTGGTTTGGTGGTATGGTTAGTGTACCGTCTCTATTAATAGGCAGTATGTTAATCAAGGGATTAACCTTTTATAATACACTTTTAGCTGGGTTTATAGGGTTTTCAGTTGTCTGTGTTTTTATGTGCTTAGAGAGTATTGCTGCATTTGATACAAAAAAAACAACGGTACAACTTGCGAGTAGCTCATTTGGAGTAAATGGCGCCAACATTCTAGTTGGTTTGGTGGTAGGTATTTCTTGTATAGGTTGGTTTGGAGTACAATGTAATGTAGCTGGTTCTTCCTTTGCAGAAATTATGTCTATTTATTTTGAGGATGTTTTTTCGCCTAGAATATGGTCATTTATTATTGGATTAATGATGATGTTGACAGCTGTTTTAGGCATAAAGTATCTGAAATACCTAAATTACATAGCCGTTCCAGCCAAAATATTGTTATTAGTGTTTGGTGTAATTATATCTTTTCAAGGCAAATCTTTCAATATTATATCTAGTTATACACCTCCTGAAAAAATAGCGTTTTTAACAGCCATAGGACTTTCAATTGGTTTTGTTTCAGTTGGGGGTGTTATTTCTCCAGATTATGCTCGATTTGCAAAAAGCAGAAAAGATGTTATTAAAGGAGTTATTTTAGGATTGTTGCCGGCAGGTATTTCATTGTTGGGAGTAGGAAGTATGTTGGCTATATTACAGAATACTTATGACATTGTTGAGATATTCTCCAAATTTGGTTATCCATTTATGGCATTATTAATCTTAATTGTTGCCACTTGGACTACAAATGTGATGAATGCTTATTCGTCAGGATTAGCTCTTAATCAACTGTTTCATTTTCCAGAAAACAAGCGTTATATAAGTACAATTATTGCGGGTGTTATTGGTGGAGGTTTAGCAGCAATAGGGATTTTAGATAAATTTATGGATTTTTTGATGATTTTAACCATAACTGTTCCTCCTATTGCTGGAGTTCTGATTTCAGATTATTTTGTCTCTAAATCTTTTAATCCTAATACAAATCAAGCATTTAACTGGAAAGGGATTGTTTCTTGGCTTTTTGGAGTTACAGTAATGCTCGTAATGGAAAATCCTATAAAAAATGTATTAGGCATTGCCGTTTCATTGATTTCCTATTATGTTTTCCAGTTGTTTTTCAAAGGTATTAAAAGCGAAAAAATTGAATTATGATTACTCATAAAGTAATTCAATTTCATAAATACGGTGGTACGACTTGGATTTGATCCTATTGGAAGGAGTTTTTAGATAACTATACAGATGTTCTTACTAAAGATGCTATCTTGTTTTTATATGGATTACTTTCTGGAAAAGTTACCCAAGTCCCAATTGTTCAAATGGTAAGAAATAATGCTATTATTTATCCTTACTCTATATTCAACTTTGTTTGTAAACCAAAAATGCTCGAACGAAGATTTTTTTATTCTAAATGGTATCAATAACGGACTTCTTTAGCCCGTTATTGATAAAGTATTTTCTTTTTTGGATATAATAATAGTTTATGAATATATGAAAGAGTAATATTCAAAAAGGAAAAATTGTAGTTGAAGTAAATTAAAAAATTAAAAAATTATAAATATAATATTATGAAAGTATATCAATTAGCGTATCCGAAACCCGAAGAAAATTATTTAAAAGAGATAGTTGAAATCAACGATAAAACGATTTTAAAAATGGGAACTTGCTTCTTTAAAGCAGGATCAAGACTCCCTGAAATAGGATTAAAAGCCAATTCTGAAAACGAAATTTCAATTATTATGGAAGGAAGCCTTAAAGCCATATCCGAAACAGGAGAAAGAATAATACAAGCTGGCGAAATATTGCAATTTAAACCTAATGAAATGCAAGCAGGAGAATTTTTAGAAGATTGTAAAATTATATGGATTTTAATGGAATAATTATGATTAAAGTATTTGATAGTGAAGAGATCAAAAAACGCCTTGATTATATTAATTTGATAGATGCGTTAGAAAAAATATTTTTGAAGAATGAGGTTATTTATCCTGAAAAAAACTATTACTCTCTTTCAAAAAATACTAATGATGAAAACATCATCATTAATATGCCTGCTTGGGACAACGATTATTTTGGAGTAAAGTTAGTTTCTGTTTTTCCAAATAATGAAAAAAAATATCAAATACCATCTCTTCACGCTGCATATTGTTTGTGGGATGCAAAAAAAGGAGTGCCATTGGCCTATTTTGACGCTACCGAAATGACGAAAATTAGAACTGCGGCAACATCAGCTTTAGCATCAAAGTATTTATCAAAAGAAAATTCGAATACCCTATTAATTATAGGAACGGGAGAAATGGT
Organism: Flavobacterium hiemivividum; assembly: GCF_004349145.1. Lineage (GTDB taxonomy): Bacteria > Bacteroidota > Bacteroidia > Flavobacteriales > Flavobacteriaceae > Flavobacterium > Flavobacterium hiemivividum. Next base: position 69,661 of record NZ_SMFO01000002.1, read on the forward strand.
GCCTTATTTAATAGAAGCTCATTGTGCCGTAAGACCTATAAAAAAAGTATATGTTTGGGGTAGAAATAAAATCAAAGCTATTCGAATCAAGGCTTTAATAGACTCCAAAATGTCAGGTTTAGAATGTATTGCTATTGATGATTTATCTAGCATTATTAAATCTGTAGATATAATAAGTTGTGCTACTTCTAGCAATGATGCAATTATCCAAATAGAACATATTACACCAGGACAGCATTTAGATTTGATAGGTTCTTTTACGCCTCAAAGTCAAGAAGTAAGCTGTGAGGTAGTCGCTGCATCATCAATTTATTTGGATGATATAAAAGCAACACCAAAAAAAGCAGGAGAAATTTATCAAAGTATTGAAAAAGGATTTATTACTTCAGAATGTATCAAAGGTGATTTAATTACCTTATGTAAAGATAAAAATCACAAAAGAACAAATGATGATGAAATTACACTTTTTAAATCAGTTGGGATCGCTATAGAAGATTTTGCATCCGCTAAATTAATATGGGAAAGTAGGTTTTGAATATCCAACCTAAATAAAATTCATAACTCATGAAAATTTGATGATTAAAAAAATTATTTCCAAATAGATGGTTCAGATAGTGCAAAAAAACACAAAAAAAAATGATTAAAATATTTAACAATACACAATTTGCTTTTGCATTAAAAAGCGATTCCGAACTCGACAGAGCTTATTTTCTTTTTAAAATGATTGATAATCAACCTTTAGTAAAAATAGGAACAGCTATTACAAATTTTGCCTTAAAAGCAAAGCTTCCGGTTGAAAGATTAATTCGAGCAACTGTTTTTGATCATTTTTGTGGAGGTGTAAATGAAGATGATTGTTTGAGTGTAGTAGATAAAATGTTTACCAAAGGAGTATCTTCAGTATTAGATTATTCTGTTGAAGGAAAAGAAGAAGAACAGCAATTTGATGCCGCTCTACAAATGACTCTAAAAACAATTGAATTTGCCAAAGAACGAAAGGCAATTCCTTTTGCTGTTTTTAAACCTACAGGTTTTGGAAGTATCGGTTTATTTGAGAAAGTGGGAGAGAAAAAAACTTTAACTTTAGAAGAACAAGCAGAATGGAATAGAGTAGCAGCTCGTTTTGATTTAGTTTGCAGTGAAGCACATAAAAAAAATGTAGCTTTACTTATAGACGCAGAAGAAAGCTGGATGCAAGATGCAGCTGACGATTTGGTTACACAAATGATGCAAAAATACAACAAAGAGAAAGCGATAGTTTTCAATACTTTACAAATGTACCGTTGGGATCGTTTGGATTATTTGAAAAGCCTACATAAACAAGCCGAAAAAGAATGTTTTTTCATAGGCATGAAATTGGTTCGTGGTGCTTATATGGAAAAGGAAAATGTCAGAGCAGAAGAAAAAGAATATCCAACACCAATTTGTGCTTCAAAAGAAGCAACAGATCAAAATTATGATGCGACTGTGCTTTATATGACTGAACATTTAGATAAGATGTCCATTTTTGCAGGAACGCATAATGAACAAAGTTCTTATACTTTAATGAGTTTGATGGAGGAAATGGGAATCAAAAATAATGATAACAGAATCTGGTTTGGTCAATTGTACGGGATGAGTGATAATATCAGTTATAATTTAGCAGCACATGGTTATAATGTAGCAAAATATTTGCCGTTTGGCCCCGTAAAGGACGTCATGCCTTATTTGATTCGTCGTGCTGAAGAAAACACTTCTGTAGCGGGACAAACAAGTAGAGAACTGTCAATGATAAAAACAGAAAGAAACAGAAGAAAAGAGAAATAGTCTTTTTGATAACAAAATAATAAATAACAATTTAATCGAACAACAACATGCCAAAAGGAATTTACAACGTCCCTAAAGCGTTTAACGAAGTCGTTAAGTCCTACGCTCCAGGTAGCACCGAAAGAAAAGAAGTCTTAGCTACTTTTACAAAAATGTATAATGAAAATGTTGATGTTCCATTATACATTGGAGGAGAAGAAATCCGCACCGGAAAAACGAAAACCATAAACCCTCCTTTCGACCACAAACATGTTGTGGGACAGTACCACGAAGCTGATAAAGAACATATAGAAAAAGCCATTTCAACTGCTCTGGAAGCTAAAAAGAAATGGGCTAATTTAGCTTGGGAACACAGAGCATCGATATTTTTAAAAGCTGCTGAATTGCTTGCCGGACCTTACCGTGCTAAAATAAATGCTGCTACTATGATTACTCAGGCAAAAACAGTACATCAAGCTGAAATTGACGCTGCCTGTGAATTTATAGACTTTTTGCGTTACAATGTGCAGTTTATGTCTCAAATTTATGCAGAACAACCCGCTTCATCCGAAGGTGTTTGGAACAGATTAGAACACAGACCACTTGAAGGATTTGTTTATGCAATCACTCCATTTAACTTTACAGCAATTGCCGGTAATTTACCAGCTGCTCCAGCATTGATGGGAAATGTTGTAGTTTGGAAACCAAGTGCTACACAAATTTATTCTGCAAATGTAATCGTAGAAGTATTCAAACTAGCAGGATTACCGGACGGTGTAATCAATGTGGTATATGGAGACTCTGCGATGATTTCTGAAACGTTATTAGGAAGTCGTGATTTCGCAGGAATCCATTTTACAGGTTCAACTCGTGTTTTCAATGACATTTGGGGAAAAATTGGACAAAACATCAGCAAATACAAAACATATCCAAGAATCGTAGGAGAAACTGGAGGTAAAGATTTTGTTGTGGCGCATTCATCAGCTATTCCGGCTCAAGTTGCTACAGCACTTTCCAGAGGAGCTTTCGAATACCAAGGACAAAAATGTTCAGCTGCTTCAAGAGCTTATATTCCACAATCGATATGGTCGGAAGTGAAAAAATTACTAGTAGCTGATTTAGCCTCAATGAAAATGGGATCACCAGGAGATACAAATAATTTCGTTTCTTCCGTAATTTCAGAAAGTTCATTTGACAAATTAGCCGGTTTTATTGACCAAGCTAAAAAAGATGCTGATGCCGAAATTATTGCAGGAGGAAATTACGACAAGTCTGTTGGTTATTTCATAGAGCCTACCGTCATCGTAACTACAAATCCAAAATACAGTACAATGGAAACCGAATTATTTGGACCAGTATTGACGATTTACGTTTACGAAGATGCTAAATGGGAAGAAACTCTAGTTTTAATTGATTCCACGTCTGAATATGCCTTGACAGGAGCTGTTTTAAGTCAAGATCGTTATGCAATTGAATATGCTATGAAAGCTTTAGAAAATGCCGCAGGTAATTTCTACATCAATGATAAACCTACAGGAGCTGTTGTTGGACAACAACCATTTGGAGGAGCAAGAGCTTCAGGTACTAATGACAAAGCAGGGTCAGTATTGAATTTATTACGTTGGGTTTCGCCAAGAACTATCAAAGAAACCTTTGTTACTCCAGAAGATTTCAGATACCCATTTTTAGGAGAATAAACCCCTCTATTCTACAAAATAAAAATTTGAATTGATTTTAAAACCCCACAAGATTAAATTATTTGATTTTTTGTGGGGTATGTATTTTGTTGAAGTTGCTAATTGACAAGTAAATTGATTTTTCAAAACATTTTTTGATTAACAAAAAAGTTCCTAAATTAAGTTAGTAACTATTTCCGCATAAATTCAATCAACCTAATAGCAAAACAGTTCTAAAAATCTATTAATAAGGCGATCTCAAAGGCGAATGCAATTCGACGTGATTATCTTTAGGATAACTTCTAGTATAATTCGAGGTCAGAAGACCTCGAAGAGCAGGGGGAATTTCATTGTTCGTGCTACGCACGCAACGAAATTCTAGCTGTTATAAGCCGTTTTATTTATTTACAAAGACAGATAAATTTTCTGAAATTTCGTTTTCATTATAATTTTCTGAAATGTCTTTCAAGTCTGTTTCGGAATAGATTGGATAAAATATTTGGTATCAAGACAGTTGCTAGCCGTGCGGCAGTAGCGGTAAAATTTCTGGTTCTGTTTGAAGAAAACTTTTAATTTAAGAAGTTCTGAGTTATAATATTTAGCTATTGTTTTATAGGAGCCCAATGGCTTGTTGGTTTCTATAGTATAGATTTCGCTATAGTAAATCAGTTTAGCCGCAAACTTTGGTTTGATATCGCGAAACAATTCTATTTCTTCTTTCTTGTTCAACGATTTGTATTTTATGAAAAAGGTTTTCAGTTTCTCTAAGGCAGCAACGCTGCTTTTCATTGCCTGTTCTGCTGATTGTATTGGGCTTTCTGTTTGCAGATGGATTACTTTTAATTGCTGCTCTAATTGGGACATCAAGGATTCAGAAAATAATTTCATTGAAGCGATTTAAGATTTACAAATTGACTTACTTGGTAATTGAATTGTTCTGTAAATCTATTTGATGGTGACTACCTTTGCAAATGGAGTGGTGTGCGATTCCCGAATTGAATATTGAAATTCCCGAATTGCATAGTAGTTATAATTTTATTTTTTTGCATTTATGATGACATCTTAAATTGTTTAAATAAGCTGTGGTAATCATGGATTGCGATGTTGTATGATCCTTTATATCTGCAAAGTAGCTTTTTAGTAAATGGTACTAAAAACAGCTTGTTTTAAAGAAATACTACTATATTTACTATAAACTATTATAAATTGTATGATTGACATTCTCAAGGTTAAAACAGAACTTTTATTGGAAGAAACAAAAACATCAGGTCATGCTCCGTTAAAGTTTATTTGTAATGATAACAATTTGTATTACTGTAAATATTTAGTTGATTTTGATCCAAATGAAATTAATTGCCTTGCTTATGAAATAGTTTCGCATTATCTACTGAAAGCCTTGAATATCCCTACTCCAGATATTGCTTTGGTTCAGGTTGCTGAAGGAACTTTGGATAAAAGTAAAATCGTAAAAAACAGACGCCTTCGTGTAAACCATATTTGCTTTGGTTCTAAAGGAATAGATCCTTCAGAAGAAATTAATGAATTTGAAACCTGTAGTAACAAAAGAGAGTACAATCGAATTGTAAATCCAGAAGATGTTATCAAAATTGCTCTTTTTGATTTGTGGATTAATAATGTAGATAGAGGGCGATTTATCAATCCAGGTTTTAATTACAATCTATTGGTTGTTAGATCTGGCAGCAAACGTAAAATAATGGCATTTGATCATGCTTTTGTTTTTGGTGGAGTTCAGCAAATAGGAGTTTTTAATTCAAAAATGCCCTTCGAAAATCAGGATAAGTTTCATCAATCAGATTTTTACAAGAGCTTTATTCGTTATATGGACGAAGAAGAAATAATTGAAATTGTTGATAATTTCATACCTTTGTTGAAAATTTCCTATAAGGAGGTTATTGATGCTATTATTTTTCAATTAGCTGATGTATGGAAATTAACGCCTAATTTAGCGGACCGAATACAAGAATATTTGTTTTGTGAAGAACGAATTGAAAAAGTAAAAGCGGTTATATTGAACAGTAAATCCATTTATTAAAATGAAAACATTTTTTAGCATTGTCAGCATTCAAACTAACCCTATTTCTTCGGAAAAATTGGTTATGGGCGTTTTGGCTATTACCGAAAATGAAATTCATTTTGACTATTCTAAGAGCAAATTAGGATTGTTGGATAAATTGGCTCCTACCAAAGTTGGGATTGGAAGCATGGCTAAAAATGCCTTGCAGCAAATCAAGCAAAAAGTGGCTGAGACTAATAAAGCGTTGACCAAAGACCAACAGCAATTAGTATTTGCAAAGTCGATTTTCTCTAAAGATTATATTTCTTATTTGAATAAATATAATAATGGCATTTTGCATTTTACGGAACCTACATCTTTGCCTTTTGATTTTACTGCCGAGAAATTCATGCAGTATTATTACAACTTTGTAGGTGAAACGATAGCTATAGAAACCAAAAAAGAAATCGTGACTTTTGCCAAAAAGATAAAACCTGCTTTTGAAAAAGAAGGTCTTGACGAAAAAGCGGATCTAAAATTTACTTTTGACCCTTTTACTTTCAATGGTATTCTAAAAGAGACACATATCCCGCTGATTACTAAAAATGGAGCTATTAGTGCCATTCAAATCGTTGATTTTAGTTTAGGAGAACAAACGGTGGTGCATCATTTGTATGAAACAAAAATTATAAAAGAAGCTTTGAATGTCTTTGCGAAAAAGGCCAATACTACAGTTAAAAAAATTAAAATTGCTTTTGAAGAACCCATTCAAGGTACATTACAATACGATTTATTTGATTTGAGTATTCAAAACTACAAAGATGATTTTGATTTTATTACACCAGATGTATTAGAAAAAGAAACGGAAGTGATTTGTAACTCTGACAATATCAAATTTTCTGAGTTTCTTTTGACTTTAGAATCTTAAAAAGGGCTTTTCAGCCCTTTCTTTTTTGCATTACAGTTTCTATTTGTTCTTTAAAACTTTTAATTACACTTCACATTGCAGTCACGGAATACAATTCTGCGCCATCGGGATTACTTCTCTTAATTGATTTTGATTGTTTGCACGAGCGAGACGCTCGCATTAGCGCGGCTAAAAATGGCAAACCTATTGGGATTTATGTTCTTCAATTAAATTAATAATTGTTTCGTTTATATTACATATTTCACCAAAATCCAATTTAAACCATTCTCCTCTTGTGCGATTTTCTTTGTATATTTTGTGAAGTTCTTTTTCGATTTTTTTATCACATTGCCAAGCTTTTAATAAAACTACATTTGGTTCCTTAGACTGCAATGTTCTTTCTCTATATTTAGGATTTTTACTCTGTCCAATTTTAAAAGTAAAGTCATCACAATTCATCATTATATATACATATTCCACATCAGGAGCCAAATTTTTATAATTTTCTATTTCTAAAAAACTTCTATAAAATTTTACTCGATTGTAAGTTTTTATAATTTCTATTGCTGAAGACGAAACCAAAATTCCTTTTCCTGTTCTTTGAAGATCAGATGTGGTAACCGTCATGATATCATTTGCTTCAAAGAAGGTTCTTAGTTGATGTATGAATGTATTGTAGACTGATAAGACTTCTAGTTTTTTATTAATTTTGGTAATTTCCAATGAAAAGAGAAGTAAAATATTGTAAAAATTATTTTCTTTAAATTTTAATTCTAGCATGTAACCTGGATGTTCATGTGAAAATTGAACGTACACAAATTGTATTTCATAAGATTGTTCAAAATTCGCTGATAAAGCAAAACATTCATTTGTTAGCCCTCTAAGAACATTACCAATTTCTAGATTATCTTTTGCCCATTGCCTAACGGTTTCAAATTCGAGATTAAATAATTTACTATCAAATTCATTATTTAAATCTGTTCTCATCGAATTGGTTCTTTAAGGCGTAGTTTTTTTGACATATACTGTAGTGTAATCGATTCATGAAAAATAGTAAGTTTTATTTGTTTTTAAGCACAGTTCTTTGTTAGGTGATGTTCACTCTTTCAATTTAAACTCAATATCACATAGAATTTTATACACATTTTCAAAAAAAACCAATGCATTTGTCTTAGACGAACTGTCTTGTTGTAATTGCGCTATGGCTGGAGAAGTTTTAGCGATATCAATTATTCTTGTAATTTTAACATCTTCATTGTTAATTAAATTATTTTGTACTTCTGAAAAATTAAAGAGAAAGCCGGAAAAGAATTGTGGTAAGTCTTTATTTATGACTGAAGTTTGAGCGTGCGAATATGCATCCCTTAATGATTTGGCCTTTTCATTTAAATATTGGAATTGAGCTGAAGATATTAGTCCTTTACTTTTCGCAAGCGATACTGTCTTTGGCAATTTTAAATGATCAAATTGACTATGTACATGATTTACTGCCTTGTTATATTTTTCAAAATCCGAATAAGTCAAACCTTTTGTTTCAAACTTAATCAAGGCCATTTTCATCGTACGTTCAAGCAAATGACTTGTTGAAGTAATGCTTGCGGTATACAAACCAAATAAAAGACAATTTAAGGCCTCCATTTTCAAAGAATTAATCTCACACATTTCAATTAAGTTGTGATTATAGTACTTTTTAAGTTCATCAAAGTTCTGATCAATTCTTTCTGAAAAATGATTTTTTAAATTCTCTTTGTTGCTCATTTTTTATTATTAATTTCGCCTAACATTCCCGCGCTTGGCTACGTTGCCAATCAAAGCGAGCTGCGTTGTTTCGGTGAAGATAAACTTTCTTCGTAATATTGCTTTCCGGTTAGTTAAGTATTTGGCAATAATCGCTTACTGTGTGTTATGGGAAGTGCTTTTTATACAATTTCTATCTCTTCTTCTCTTAGCCAACCAAAATCTAATAAGTTTTTTTTTAATGTTGTTGAACTATCTGTATAGGCTACAATAGCTAAACTTTCTTTAGCTCTACTACAAGCAACATAGAAAAGTCTTGATGTACGATCTATTCCTGTTTCTTTACCGTCTGCAATATTTTTATTATCTGCTGGAGTTAGTGATTTTGTTCCGAATAACTTATCGTAACTGAACATAAATCCTTTTGCTTCAACATCATCGATAACAACCATTACTCTATCATACTCTAGTCCTTTTACACCTTGATGTGTTCCAAATCCTGAGTTTTCAGATATGTAGTCATTGTATTTTATTATCTCATTAAAATCTGCATTTAATGCAATATCCCAAGCAAGTAATAATTCATCATCTTCCTCTTCTTCCTCTCCAGTTTCAACGCGAGTGATAGAAGATCGTTCTATAGCTAACTTTAAGTCAGCGGGTAATTTGAATAACTTTGAACCATTTATATTGTTTAGTATTTCTAATAATATAGGTGATTTATTGTCATCCCAAAGTTTTAGAAGTTTTTCAACATTAGTGTTAGCTGTTTTTAATATACTGATTTTATCACTTTCGTTTTTGATGTTTTCCTTATCAAAAAGGGGGGATTGCTTTTTAATAATATTAGCTATTTCAAAACTATTATTGCTTTTATGAGCTAGTAATAATGGTAAAATTATTTTAATGAAAAAATTAACTGATGAGGAGCTACCATCTAACAAACCAGTTTTCATTTTATCAACAGAATATAATGGATTAAAAAAAGTCGAGAACCCCATCCTAACAGCAGCCATATGGTGTTCAAGGGTAAGAGTCTTTACAGGAATATATTTTTTATCCTTTGGAATATTTTTGTCTGTCCATTTATCGTCTTCCGTGATTGATGACATTTTCTGTTTAATTGATTCTTCAGTAGATAGTTTATCTAATCCCCTCTGAACGATAAAAAATCTAACAACACCACCTGAATTTTCAATTCTTGGAATTTGCTGTTGTTGATCCCCATCTTCTCTGATTTTGTTGATTAGTTCAATTATTCTAGACTTTGAACGATGATTCATTTGTTTTACCGGCTTCAACCAATCTGGTGGTAAATCTTCTCCTAATTTCTCTTTACCATCACTATAAATACGTTGCATAGTATCACCAAAAAGGCCTAATGAGAATTTTTCTACGTTCAGCGATTGTAATGAAAATAAAGCCTCTATTAGATCTTTTTTGGTATCTTGACTTTCGTCAATTAAAACAATTGGATATTTATTAATTAATATCTGCTTAAACAAATCTTTTGAAGCGATAAAGTGAGAGGCAATTGAAATTACCTCAGCGTGATTTAATGAATCTTTAGTTAAATTATCGCCATTAGGATTATAGATAAATTTAGAGATTTTATGTAGTGAGTCAAGTCTTTTGGTTTTAGATTCAATTTTCCTTTTATTAGTAACAGATGTTTTATTGTTAGGATCTCTGCTTTTTGATAGCTGTATGTTTAAGTCATCTATAGATTTTTTTAAATCTACAACCAACCAAGCTTTTATATCTGTTGTAAAGTTTTGAATTAAATCCCAACAAAAACTATGAATTGTACTAACACTAAAAATTGGATCGTAAGCTAACCTATGATTGATTTCATCTGCAGCTGCATTTGTATAGGTTATTATTGCAATCTTTTTGTTTTTTAACTTAAACACTTTTCCATAGTTTTCTTTAAATTGGCTTAGTACATTTACTAATGTGCGTGTCTTACCAGATCCGGCACCTGCAAAAAGAAAAAAACTTTTAGGATTAGTAGGATCAATACAATCGTAAATTTCAACATCAACATTTTTATCAATATCATTATTATAGGTAGTCATCTTACTTAAGTTTAATTGATGTTAATATTTTTATTTGATTTCAATTGTTCTTCGATCCAAATGAGTCCTTCTTCAATATATTTAGGTGTATTTAAATTTTCAGGATTTTCGAAATACAAAACGTCTAAAGCAAATTCTGCTTTTTTTGCACCTTCCGCATTAATTGCATCATAAGCTTTTTTTGCAACATTTGTAATATCAGTTTCATTAGCTGACTCAACCATTTTTTTAAGCAAACCTGATGATTTAGATATTGACTTAAACGTTTCAATATTTTCTACTACAAGTGCATCTTCGAAAGTGTATGGATAAATCTTTTTACCTTTTATATCTATTTCATTTTGAAACGCAACTCTAATTGGATTATCAGCTAGAACTTTATCTTTATATTCTAAGTCTAACAACTTATTGATATCATTAAGTCTAGGATTCCAACTTTTTAGCGTATCGTTATTAGTTTCTTGGTTAGATACTTTTTTAGGTTGACACTTTCTAAATTTCTCTTTTGGGGGAGTTTTTGAGTTGTCAGTATATTTTTCTTGAGAATCAATATCTGTAATAATCAAAGTAATTAAGTCTAATTTTTCAATTAATGGTTTTAAGCGATGAGCGTGACTACCTCCAATTTCAAGAATCGTTACATAACAACTATCAAGTATTTGGTGTTTATTTTTTATAAAATGAGGAATAAGCATTCTTTCTGCAGGTCCTTCAACTAATATTGCCGCATCTGCAAAAAATAAATCATTATGAGTTGTATTAAGATATCTAATAATAAACTTTTCAGTTTCCTTCTCTTCAGATACAGCACTATCAAAAACTGATTTTAAACTAAGGACTTCTGATGTCGGTATTGTCAATGTATTATTTCTTTTGAAATATCTTAGACTCTCAAATTTTTGATGTGCTATATAACTTGAATGAGTACTTATAACCAATTGAGTTGTGAAATCAATTTTTACATCCAAATCAGGATGCTTTCTTAGAACATTATATGCTTTTTTAATAAAAACTTGTTGTACTTGAGCGTGTAAATGTGCTTCAGGTTCTTCAATTAAAACTAAGTGTAGAGGTTCTATAATATCATTATCTTCACTTGTTGCCTTACCTTTACGCATCCATTCATCTCTGTATCGCATTAATTTGAAAATTATTGATATTAAGTTTTGATACCCTAATCCATTGTATTTCTCGGGTAGAGATAATCCATTGTCAATTTCATATCTAACTGCAGATTCGTGTTCTAATCCATCAGCAGCTTTAATGAGCGATGATAAAGTTATTTGAGGATTACCAAAACCAGGATAATTCAAATCTTCTAATTCTTTTAAAGGGTCTTTAAATCTAGTTTTTAGATTGCCATCAAATACCAATTGAGCATTATTCAATTTTTCTAGTGCATCTAAGTCATTTTCTGTTGGGTCTATGGAAGGGTTAAGATGTTTGTCATAGTAAGTACGTAATTGAGATGATAGATTTCTAGAATTTTGTGATTCTGTATTGTCTGAATTGGCATCGCTAAACCCTCTTTGAGCATTTATTGTGTCGATTTTAATTAATCCATTAAGTGGATTTCCTTCTAAGGCAATATTATGTTCAGTTAATTCTTGATCTTTATCAAATTTCTTGGGGTCTAGAATATATGTTTGGATTTCAAATAAAGAATTTAATTTTTTTTCACAGAATTGCCAAAAATCTTTAGGCCATAATTCAACATTTTTACCAGAATCAGTATTTAGCTTCTTTACTTTACTTCTGCTTACAATATACTCTTCAATTAATGCTTCTAAATTTTTAGGTTGGAAAATTAATCTAATCCCTAGTAGTCCACCTTCCCAATCTAGAGTAGGAATTAAATGGCTTACATATCTTAGTTCTGAGGTCTCTACATTTATCCATAAATCCAATGAAGGTAAATATGGTTCAAGTAATTTCATACTTTTATCCTCTTCTGACAAATCGGAATTTATAATCCAAGTTTCAGCGATTTTATTTAACTCCGTCCAATTAGATATTGTAAAATCTTGTGTTTTAAATTCCTTTCTTTTTAAAAAAGTTATTAAAGCATCCATCGCCGTGGTCTTCCCACTATTATTTGCTCCTACAAATATTGTTTCTTTTTCAGAAAATTCAATTTTACATGAATTTAGTTTTCTGAAATTTTTGATTTTTATAAAGTCAATTTTCATAGTTGGTTTTTATGTGAAGTAATTAGGGAGTATTTTCCACGTTCTGACGCTTTGAGATGGTGTGTGGTTCGTAATCTTTTGCAGAAAATATGATACGAAACGGTAATTCCACTAAATTACACACTAGCTCAAAACGGCGGTTGTATGCTGTTGCTCTACAGTAATTTTTCTTTCGTGTTTCGAAGACTCTATTACAGATTGATTTTTTTCTAAACTCAAAACCCAAAAAGTAATAACCCAAATGATTAACATTAAGATTTGATATTTAGTTTTGTCAGAATATTTTAATGCTGTTAAAAATTCATGAAGCAATGTGAAGATAAGTAAACCAAAAAACCAGCAAATTTTTGGATAAATATTATGATTATCAATAAAGCTAAGTAACACTAATAAAAGCAAAGGTTGTAGTCCCCACATTGTCATTAATTTGATGTAACTTTCACTTGGAAGTTCTTCATCAATTTTAATGGTTATGTCTCCCAAAATGTCAGTATTTTGATTTGCTGTTTCATAATATTCTCGTCTACTATTTCTTTCGTTTTCTCTTTTGATATATATTACAGTAACAGTAAGTATAATGGAAAAAATTGCACCGATAAATTGAAGTAATATGCTGTTATTATAAATAATTGATATTTCCATATTAAAATCTATTATTTACCCAATTTTTAATTCTAATGTCTCTATCTTCCAATAAGCTTTTCCACAATTCGTGACTTTTTAAACCATCTTTATCGAACTCTGTTTTATAGTAGTCAATTGGAACTCCAGGCGTCAATAATGGAATGAAATAATTCACATATCTTGTTTTTTTATTTGTAATTATTATTTTACAAAGTAAATTTACGGTCACTAAATTGTCGAGTAGATTTACTTGATCTGACTTTTGTAAATATTTTTCAGGAATCAAAAATATTGTATTTTGAAAACCAGGACTGAAATTCCAATCGACGATGAATTCATTATATAAATTCTTTTTTACATCTAAGTCTTCAGGGTTTGAAAGCGCTAACTCTAACCAATGATAAATTAAAACAAGGCTCTTAAAGGATTGTTGTTCATAAAAATTGGCATTAGCCCATTTCATCAAATTACTCTCGTAAAATTTGAGTTTAAGATTACTATTATCCGATCCTCTCAACTTTTCAAAAAGTTTTATTAATTCATGTCTATTAGGAAATATTATATCCTCGATTATGGATTCAATTTTAATTTCTTCATTATATTTAAAAGAGCTTATCAGTTTTATTGACTCTTCAACATAATTTGCAATGTAACTTTCCTTATTAAATATTATTTCAATATTTGTCATTTTGTTCATTTTTGTCTTACAATAGTATACAACTTGTTTATATCAGCCACAAAATGGCCATAATCTACCCGAATTAGTTTGCTTTGTGCCATAAAATTGTTTTTTATTGGCCTGTACCAAACATACAAAACCATTTTTATTATCCTTTACGGTTTTCCACATTATCAGAAAAAAATAAAATGTAAATAAACAAAGACTCCTCAGTATCTTTTACTTTTTTCTATTCTTCCAACTACCATTATAAGGCCTATCCCTCAAATGTTCATAAAACTTCCCTGTCACATAAAGACCTATAAGGCATACCACAATTAGTCCTATAATTTCATACCATTTCATATTTTGAATTTTTAATTAAGATCAAAATATGTATTTAAATTTTTATAAGATATGCAATTTGGAAAATTCAATATGCAATTTAGAAGTATTGCTAAGAAATTAAAAAAAGATGCCTAAGCATCTTTTATTTGTTATCATTTATTTTAAGTTTTTTGTCTATTTCCTCAACTCGCTTAAAAAACTCAGATACTGGCACTTTATAATATTCACACAATTCATAAAGAGTACTGACGGTCATATTCTGATTTCCGGTTTCATTACGGCCAATATGAATTGACAAATCTTTATTAGCTTTTATATTGTTTGCTACTTGCTCTTGGGTCAATCCAGTTTTAGCACGAAGTTCTTTTAAAACTAGCTTTACTGCACTTAGTAATTGTTCATTTTTTATCTGTTCCATAGTATTTCAAATTGAATCAGAAAAATATTTTCACACAATGACATATTTGTCATTTTATTTTTTATCTTTATGCCCTAATTCTATTAGAATTAATATTATTTTTGCGATTCTTCATATAAAATATTTGAAGCATTCGCTTTGAATCTCGTTTTCAAAAACTGGTAATTTTTAAACGCTCGAGATGATAAGTACGATGCTCACGTCCCATGGCGTGGGCTCACTTATTCGTGCGTAGGGTATACCAGTACCTTGAAAAACGATATAAGCTGAGTTCCATGCCATTTTTATTTCTAATAGGCTCATACTCCGCTTAACATTCTTAGCACCGCTTCATCCTTTTCATAGTCTCGCAGCAGTTTAACCCACTAAAACCCGCATGCCTATGACATAAAAAAAATACTATCTGTTTAATGCCTGTGCTGTTTCTTTATTTTGAGTTAGTGTTTTAGTGCAGGCTCTTTTTTAAAATTATGAATTATGAATTATGAATGGTGAGTAGTAAAAAGGTCATTTTTATTTTGAATTTTAAATTTTGAATTGAGATAAAGAACGAAGGCGCCGATCCTCAAAATCAATCTTACTTTTTTATATCACACTCACGCCACATTACCTTAGGAATACAATTGAGTTTATAACATCTGAATTATTAAAATGAAATACTACAAACAAATACAAATAGGAATAATTTTACTTTTTATAGCAACGATGATTATGTGGCTTTATGGTTGAGATAGTTTCACCGAAACTGATCTTCCAAAGTCATATTGTGAGGGGCAAAGAGGTCATTTTTATTTTAAATTTTGAATTATAAATTTTGAATTGAGATAAAGAACATAATAACAAGAACAAAGAAGCAAGAATATAAATCTAACTAAAATGATGCCTATGACAGAATAATAACATTGAAAGTGAGATTGCTTTCCACCACGGCGGACAAGCTTTGCCTCGCAATGACAAAAAAGGCCCTCCAACCGTCTCGACAACTGCATAGAGGACCAATGCTAACAAAACTAACGTTTCATTTAACTATACCAATATTATGAATAAAAATTCATTATTTATGGGTTGGGCAGTATTTTATTATCCTATTCTTTTTGGATTATATCTTTGCTGTCTTCCCGTTATGGCTAGAACGCCATTGCCAAAACCCATTCTTCAACAATATACTATTACCGGAACTGTAAGAGACAGTCAGGGTGTACTGCCTGGTGTTACTGTATCGGTTCAGGGAAAATCAACAGCCACCATTACAGATTATCAAGGTAAATATGGCATAACGGCCACGGCGACTGATATTCTTGTTTTTTCTTTCGTAGGGTATACCACCTTAAATATTCCTATAGCCGGACGCACTATAGTTAGTGTACATCTACAAGAGGATGCTACCCAACTGCAAGAAGTACGAATTAATGCGGGTTACTATTCCGTAAAGGAAAGCGAACGCACCGGAAGTATTGCCCGTATTACAGCTAAGGCTATTGAAACGCAACCGGTCACAAATGTGCTTGCGACTATGCAAGGAAGGATGGCTGGTGTTAATATTGTGCAGGAAAGTGGTATCGCAGGTGGCGGATTTAGCATCAGTATTCGGGGACTGAACAGTCTTCGAGAGGGTGCGAATGCGCCACTTTTTATTATTGATGGCGTGCCCTATTCGTCTGATCCTATTAGCGATCGCCAGACTTCAACCTCTATACCTGGAGATGGAAACCCATTGGGGAGCATCAATCCTAGTGATATTGAAAGTCTAGAAATATTAAAGGATGCAGATGCTACTGCTATTTATGGTTCCCGTGGTGCCAATGGAGTAGTGCTGATTACCACTAAAAAAGGCAAAGCAGGTAAGACGACCTTTACTATTAATTCCAGTCACGGTAGCGGTAGGGTTAGCAAAATTATGCCTCTAATGAATACAGAGCAGTATTTATTGATGCGTAGAGAAGCATTTGCTACTGATGGCATAACGACCTATCCCGCCAACGCCTATGATGTAAACGGAACGTGGGATCCGAGTCGGTATACCGATTGGCAAAAGAAATTGACAGGAGGTACATCTGAGGTTATGGGATTGCAGGCAACTGTTGGTGGCGGTTCAGAACAAACTAAATACCTACTAAGTGGAAATTATCGAACAGAAAGCAGCGTATTTCCGGGTGATTTTTTATATACACGAGGAGGAGCTCGACTCAGTTTTGACCATGTCTCTGAGGACAAAAAGTTTCATATTACCTTCTCAGGAAGCTATACTGTGCAACACAACGACTTGCCTTGGACTGACTTTGTAACCTTATCGCGGCAACTTGCACCCAATGCTCCAGCACTCTATGATGCGAATAACAAGTTGAACTGGGAGAATAGCACGTGGGAAAACCCATTGGCTAATTTAGAAAGCAAAAATATCGCTACAACGTCTGATTTGATTGCGAATAGTTTGCTTTCGTATCGAGTAGCTAAAAATTTAGAATTTAAAACAAGCTTGGGTTTTACTGATCTTCATAATGAGGACAATCGTTCTATACCTTCTACGGTATATGATCCTGCTTATAATTTGGGTAGTCAGTATTCCTCCATTTATAGCAATACTGTGAGCAAGCGGTCTTGGATTGTTGAGCCACAACTGAATTGGAGGAGGGAATATGGACAATCTAAAATTGATGTGTTGTTGGGAGCCAGTTATCAAAACCAAGACAGTAAGAAGCTCCTTAGCCTTGCCAGTGGATTCACCAGTAATAGTTTGCTCAATGACTTGTCATCAGCATCAGTAGTTCAGCTTTTTAATAACGATGCGATATATTATAAATATCAAGCTTTTTTTGGAAGAGCCAATTACACCTTTGCCGACAAGTATATTGTAAATTTCACCGGTAGGAGGGATGGTTCCAGTCGTTTTGGACCAGGAAAGCAGTTTGCTACTTTTGGAGCCATAGGCGGGGCTTGGTTGTTTTATAAAGAGCCACTGCTAGCTGAAAATAGTTCATGGCTCAGTTTTGGAAAACTACGATCTAGTTATGGTACAACTGGAAATGATCAAATAGGGGATTACCAATTTCTAAACACCTACAGCTCCTCTGGATATCAATATGGAGGTACCAATGGTTTGCAGCCTGCGCGACTTTATAATGCTGATTTTGGTTGGGAAACTAATAAAAAATTTGAAGCTGGACTAGAGCTTGGATTTTTTAATGATCGTATTTTTTTGACAACCGCTTGGTATCAAAATCGTTCCTCGAACCAGCTGGTTGGTTTACCTTTAGCAGGAACCACAGGTTTTAGTAGCATCCAAGCCAATTTAGATGCGACCGTTGAAAATACTGGTTTTGAAGCTACGCTGCGCTTAGTACCGATTAAAACTAATAATTTTTCGTGGACGACTAACTTTAACGTGACCCGAGCAACGAATAAATTGATTTCATTTCCCGGTTTAGCAGCCTCCAGTTATCGAAGTGATTATGTTATAGGCGCGCCTACTACAATAAAAAAGTTGTTCCATTTTACGGGAGTTGATCCACAAACAGGAGTATACCAATTTAAGGATGTGAATGGTGATGGCGCTATATCCTTTGAAGACGATCGTGAAACCGTGAAGGATTTTAATCCGAAATACTATGGAGGCTTGCAAAACTTATTTGTTTTTAAAGGTTTACAATTGGATTTCCTATTCCAGTTTGTCAAACAGGAAAACTTCAATTTTGCTGCTACACAGCGCTTTGCTGGATTGTTGAGTAATCAACCATCAGCTTATGTCAACAGCTGGCATCAGGCTGGGGATTTGGCTCCATATCAGAGGTATACTACTGGCACTGACCAACAGGTTATGCAAGCCAGTGAATATTTTGGTTTGAGTGATGGTGCTGTGAGCGATGCTTCCTATATACGACTGAAAAATATTTCGCTTTCTTACGATTTTTCGAGAGCATTTTTGCCACAAGTAGGCTGTAGACTTTCGCTGCAAGCTCAAAATCTTCTTACTATCACTTCGTATAAAGGGGCCGATCCAGAGTTTACTCAAGGAGGCAGCTTACCGCCGTTGCGCGTGGTTTCAGTTGGCATACAACTTACGTTTTAACATTTAAAATTAAAATATATGAAAAATTTAATACGAATCCGAAAATACATTATGAGGCCACTGGTATTGTCGTGTTGCCTTTTCCTTATCAGCTGTGATGATTTTGTTACAATAGACCAACCCAATTCACAACTGACCACAGATGCGGTTTTTGAGAATGCAACCACTGCTACTGCTGCGATGGTAGACGTATACTCACAAATGAGAGAGAACGGACTGTTTACCGGAAAATCTTTTGGGCTTTCTTGCCTGTTGGGTACGTATGCTGATGAAATGGTTTCTTATGAAAACGGTGCGTATACCACAGCCGATTTTTATAACAATTCCTTGCTTGCTTCAGATGCTTTTGTTTCCTTATTGTGGACTAGTTCCTATAATCAGATTTATGCAGCTAATGCCGTTTTTGAGGGAGTGGGCACTTCCTCCTCTATAGCCATTAGCGATAAAAATCAGTTGCAGGGAGAAGCTCTTTTTGCACGAGCCATAACTCACTTTTACCTGCTCAATCTTTTTGGGGATATTCCATATGTAGCCACCACTGATTATGTTTATAACAGTACCATCCCTAGAATGTCTACTGAGGTTGTGTATCAAAAGATCATTGCTGATCTGGAAATGGTTATTCAATTACTAGCTGTCAACTACACTAGCGCAGACCGCACCCGTCCCAATAAGGCAACCGCACAGGCGTTGCTTGCACGGGTGTTTTTGTACCATGGTGATTATGCAGAATCCGCTAACATGGCCTCGGCTGTTTTGAACGATACTTCCAATTATATTTGGGAGGATAATCTTGATGCTGTATTCCTCAAAGAAAGCACTAGCACGATCTGGCAATTTGCTGCTGGAAGCGAAGGGGCGAATGCGTATGAAGGCAGTACTTTTATTTTCTTTTCTGGTCCGCCACAGCTGGTTTCCTTGTCCGATGGTTTCGTATCAGCGTTTGAGCCCAATGATTTGCGGAAAAGTCATTGGATAAAAACTGTGACTGAAGGGAGTACAGTTTGGTATCATCCCTATAAATATAAGCAAGACCTTGCTACAGGCTCGTCTATGGAATACTCTATTATTTTTAGAGTAGCAGAACAATATTTGATACGCTCAGAAGCACGTGCTAGGCAGGGCGAAATCATTGGTGCCAGAGAGGATTTAAACAAAATTAGACATGCAGCAGGCCTATCAGATACAGATACTACTACTCTAGCAACCTTACTCGAAGCCATCTTACAAGAACGAAAGGTCGAATTATTTGCGGAGCACGGGCATCGTTTTTTTGATTTGAAACGCTTTGGGAAATTAAATGATGTTTTGGGTTTGAAGCCAGGATGGAATGCGGGCGACCAATTATGGCCGTTGCCTCAAGCGGAGTTGTTGGTAAACCCATTTTTAAAACCCCAGAATCCCGGATATTAATATGATACTATATAATAATGGCTTTCTTAGGTTTCTCTACAGAAAGACCAATACGACACTTTGTGGCACTATTTGCCGATGGGTTAATTTTTTAATTTTTTTGTTAGTTGCTTGCCCGAATTACGGACAGGTACTACCAAAAAAAGCAGTTACAGAAACTGATTATCATTTGTGGGGAACACTTTATACTGACAAAATATCTGATAAAGGTAACTGGGTAAGCTATGCGATGCGCTATGACGAAAGCCCTGATACGCTTTTTGTGAAGCGTACTGATGGAAAGAAGATGTATACTTTTGCTAAATCCAATGCGGGAGCATTTAGCGGGGAACGTCAATTTGTCTGCCGTGATACTGATGGACGACTATCTCTTCTTGATTTGGAGAAGGATAAGATCAACGTAATTGAAGAAGTGGAAACGTATTCCTTTTCGGGAAATGGTAACTATTTGATTACTGTGGAAGGAAAAGCGAAGCAGCGCGTATTACAACTCAGGAATAGTGGAGGAGAGCTACTGCAAAGCATCGCTGGGATTGATCAATTCCGCATGACTAGTACCAAAGATGCACTGGTCTGTACCATTGAAAACGGTGGCGTTTGCCAAGTACTGAAGGTATCCTTTGGGTCAACTATTGGGAAATCAGTAGTAGCTGAAAGTGGTAGTGGGAAATTTTCGCAACTGATATGGAATGCTGATGGTCAATCTGTTGCTTTTCTTAGAGAAAATAAAGATAGTATCAGTGGAATTAATCGTCCGGCTGTTTTCTGTTTTTCTGTAAAAAATACTACATTATTTCAAATGGAGCCCAATAAAATTCCAGAGGGTTTTTATGTGGAAAGCGGATTCGCAAGTGGTTTAACGCTTTCTCCCGATGGTAAAAGGGTATTTTTTACTATTAGGAAGGAAATTACTATTGCAGAAAAGTTTGATGGTGTGCAGTTGTGGAATGGCAATGATGCGGTAGTTTATCCTGAAAGGCAGACTGTGGGGGATGTCGAATTTAATACCAGAATCTCAGCATGGTGGCCGGAGCGCGATCGTTTTATGCTAATTACCGATGAAAGTAAACCCTTTGGTTTTCTGAATGCTAGTGAAGATTTTGCTATTACTTATAATACGAAAGATTTAGGACCGCAATACAAACTGGATCGCAATGTAAACTATTATGTTACTGATTTAGAAACGGGACGGAAAAATTTGCTTTTAGAAAACCAGTCTACAGAACTAGAGGCATCAAGTTTGTCACCCAGCGGAAAATACTTTGCTTATTTTAAAGATAACGACTGGTGGGTGTATAATTTTTTGACTCGTACCCATTCTAATATTACAGGAAGGCACGGATTACAATTAGCGGATTGGGAAGATAAAATTTGGCAAATTAACTACCGGATTGTAGGCTGGGGTATTCATGACGAATGTATTCTACTTTATGACCGGTTTGATATTTGGCAAATAGATTTTAAAGAAAATAAAGCTGTTCGACTTACTAGGGGGAAGGAGTCGGGAATTACATTTCGGATAGCTCCGCCAGTTGATAGCGAATTTTTTGTACCCTATTTTACTGGACATATTGATGCAGCGATCAATACTAAAAATAAAATAATGTTAAGTGCAAAAAGGAATAATGAAAGTGGTTACTTTATTCTTGGTCCAAAAAAGAACGTAGAACCGATTGTTTTTGGTGATTTTCTTACTACAAAAATACTAAAAGCCAGCAAAGCGAATGCGTATGTTTATGAATCACAGAAATATAATAGTCCGCCAGAATTAAGCATAAGCATGGGCAAGGAAGGGACGAGTAAAAAACTCTATCAGAGTAATTTACAGCATTATAAATATGCGTGGGCAAAGCAGGAAAAGATCTATTATCGGGATTCAAAAAACACACTTTTAACTGGGATCTTGTATTATCCTGCAGCTTATAATCCAGAAAAGAAGTATCCAATGATTGTACACATATACCAAACGCAATCCTATTTACTTCATTATTACATCAATCCATCGCTCCATAATATGGCAGGATTTAATACCTCTAACCTAACTGCTCAAGGTTATTTTGTGCTGCTCCCTGATATTGAATATGAGTTGGGAAATCCAGGGGTATCAGCTGCAGATTGTGTCATTGCTGCCACCAAAGCGGTTGTAAGTAAAGACGTAGTCGACAGTTCTAAAATTGGATTAATTGGACACTCTTTTGGAGGATATGAAACCAATTTTATACTGGGGCAGACCAATTTGTTTGCAAGTGCTATATCAGGGGCTTCTGTTTTTGATCTTGCTGGATGGTATCTTTCTATCGGTTGGACTGCTGGCAGACCTGAGATGTGGCGATTTGAGAGCCAGCAGTGGCGCATGGGAAAATCGCTGTTTGAGGATAGGGAAGGCTATGCGTGTAATTCGCCGCTTACTTATGTCAATAAAATTAAAACGCCTGTGCTCATTTGGACAGGAGAAGAAGATAGACAGATTCATTATTATCAAAGTGTTGCTTTTTATCTTGCGATGCAACGACTGAACAAGAGTGCCATCTTGCTAGTGTATCCCGGAGACGGTCATGCATTGGTAAAAAAGGAAAATCAACAAGACTTTGCTCATCGAATTGAAGATTGGTTTGGCTATTATTTAAAAGGAGAATCACCCAAAAAATGGATTGCTGAAGGAGTACAATAAGAAATGCAGGTCATAAGAAATTATGACCTGCATTAATTTTACCTTAAATTTTTTTTAAGGTTTGTGGGTCAATATCTCTGTACAGTCCGATGTTGGCGAAGGTTTCGCATACATTTGATCTGTTCCGTCAACACAAAGCACAGTTCCGATGTTATTACAGATTTTTTGTGGCTGACAATTGAATGGCGCCGTACGTTTAAACCCTTGCACGCTCGCGATTTCAGATTTAGTTGTCGAATCACTGGTGCTTACCGCACCTGCCGATGCCAACACAAAGGCGACAACGGGAAACATCATTTTAATTGCTAAAGATTTCATAATATTAAAATTTAAAAATTAACTAATGTGATCTACTCTTTTTTACAGGTTTTCGATCTGACCCCTGATACTGGCCGGTATGTCTTTCATTTAATTATTGTATTTATTTTTCAATGTTGCAGCTAGTTTGTAAGAAACAATGTTGGACCCTATTATTGCAAAAAAATGGGTATTGGTTACTATAAAATCATCAATTTTTTCACCGTCAATTTTGTAGATGTAAAAGCTCATTAAATAGGATTTCGTTAGAATGTCGTATACATCGATAACATTTGCATTTTTCCACATTTTTATTTCATCATATCTCCCAGGTAATGTTGAGTTTACGAACAACAGGTTATTATGGATTGCGCTAACTCTGTTTACCAATAATGGGGGTGCTGAAAATACCCTCTGCTTCTTCGCCTTTACATATGCAATTTTGATTTTAGCTTTAGAAGTGGTATCAATTGTGTTTCCGCGATGCACAAGGTTAAGATATTGATCTGAAACCGTATATTGATTGCGGTAGTAGTATAAGTAAACAAATTTTCTTTGCTGTTGACTGTACTGCATTGTTCCATCTGTATCGAATAATCCATCAATTTGTTTCTGAAGAAGTTCATGAGCCGATTTTTTAATTTGGCCATCGTTGAGGTTTACAGTTGCTAAAAGATTTTCTCGAGTATTGCTGAGCGTTCGAATTATGATGGTTGCGGAATCAATGAGTACTGCTTTTGTGAAACCGGGGATTTTTCTGGATTGTAAAACGGCTTTTCCATCACTTAAATTTCCTTTAAAAATTATGGGAACTGTACCGTCGAATAAATAAAAGTGGGGTGGAAGTACTCGTAATTGAATATTATGGAATTTGAACAACGTATCCGTAATCTTGATGTGCTGGGTTGTGATCACTTGAAGTGCTGTATCCAATGTAGTTATCAATGCTGGTGCCGAAGTATTTCCCAGAAATAGCTTACCATTGCTTTCGCCAGCAAAGTAAAAGGAATTGAATTTCAGGTTTTCTACAGTAATTCGTTTGGCAGGAAAGGGAGGAAACCTTCTCACAAAGTTATTGCGATGTTGCACCATGTCTTCAGAAATAAGAAACAGCCCAGCCATTAAAACTACACTTAGTAGCGATATTGCTACAAGACGTATGCTGATATAAAATCGCGGTTTATTCTGCCAATCATTGGAAAGATACAAAGCTGTCGCTGCAAGTATTACCATTGCAATATTGAAAATAAGATGCTCTGTCCAGTTCATGTTTTCAAGGATGCCTCCGCAAGAGCAGGGTACAAATGAGCTGTAATTGAGTATTATGTAGATATAAATTGTAAGTAGTAGCATCAGTCCAAATGCCGAGAACAATCCGATTATTCTGGTTTTTGGTATTGATAGCAAAATAGCTATTGCAAATTCTACTGTTAGTACTGCATAAGAAATATATGTAGCAAAGGCAGTAAGTAAAGGAGATTGAGCAAGCTGTATCTGAAAGTTGTGAAAATCCAGTAGTTTACTGACTGCTGAATAGACGAAAAGCAGTATGAATAAGTAACTAATACTGATCGTGAATTTCTCTTTGAATGTAGCAGTTACTTTCATTGTACTGTTTTTTTTAGTACTGTAAAATTGTAAATAAAAAACATATAACATTATGCAAATCAGGCATTTCGTTATTCAAAAAATAAAACAGTGCAAAAGCATTAGGGTAGAAGATCTTCTTCGGGTCTTGATAGATCACTTGGTTTGTAGCCAAATCTTTTTTTGAAGGCTTTATAGAAGTTAAGATAGCCCTTAAAGCCGTTCAGATATGCAATTTCTTTTAAAGAAACAGCTGTTTGCCGGATCATTAGATTTGCTCTTTTCAAGCGTTCCTCTTGATAAAAGTTATAGACACTTGTTTTGAAAAAATTTCTAAAACCATTTTTTAATATGTGTTCTTCAATAGCAAACATTTGAGCCAAGGAATGTAAAGTGGGTAATGGTTCATCCAGATGACTTAAAATATAATCATGCAGATTTTGCACCGCAGTAACTTCATTGTGTTTGCGAATTTTTGAACCAGAGAGACGGTCATTAATGTCACGCATCTCTTCAAGTATGGTTGATACTGAACTTACAATTATTTCATCGCTATATAGTAATCGTGATACTGTGCAAAATGACGGCAGTAGGTGATTGTCACCAGTAATTAAAATTAATTGCAAAGTAGTGTTGTAATTGGAGTTTTTATCTAATTCATCAAGAATACCTTTCCAAAGATCTTTCGATTGCTGAGCGATCAATTTTCCAAAGTCGGTATTGATAATTGTATCCGGTTTATATTTAAGAGTGTGTGGCACCTCATTATTAAAACTCAATAAAACAAAATCATTATCCAATACAAATGTTAATTGAATTAGATTTTGGTACGGATAGTAAGCACTGTTATGTCCTGATGCCAGACTTATTTTTTGGAGATCTTCCGCAATTTTATTTAATGCGACAGCAATACTTTTTAATTCATCATTGCTATTATCCTGGATGCGGATGGTCATATTTCCACTTGCCATTTCAAACAGCATTTGGTAAATACGTTTAATCCGGACCTGATTAAATTGGTCTGACATAATTATATTATTTGAAGTGATTTGCTGGAGGAAGAAAAGGAAAAACCTTTGCAAACCTATCTAAATAAATTATACGAAGCTAAAAGTATGGTGTGCAATTCGGGAATTGAATAGGTGTTTTTTAGTTAAAAGTGAGTGGTAAATCGTTTTTTAATTCCATAATCAAAGAGTAATTCTCGATGCGTTTTATAATTGATGTAAGGAGTAATAGGATTTATTGTAGTTTGTTTTTTAGGTCTTTACCTGAGATGGAAGATTTATGAGTTTAGGAGGGATTATAATAAAAATGATAGTTGGAAGAGTAGGAGGAAGGAATAGAAAGATGCTAGGAGGTGTCATTTTTTGTTTTATGCCGATGTGGGATACATATCAGTTGGGTATCCAAATAAATAGTTCTTTTGATTATTTGTAATAAAAACTTTATATCTATATTTGTTCAAAACGGACAATCAATAGCGACAATCAACCCAATTTTGAGTGTATAGTCGCTACTTTATAGCGAGTATAAGCAAGTTATGGGCAAGTTGACCGGAACGCAATAAAATCACTATAAAAACCAAAACGTCTGAACCAATGGAATATCCAGAAATTTTTGTAAAAAAAGCAAAAGAATGTAAAAAAACAGAAACCTATATTGGAACAGGTAATCCAAATGGCAAAATTTTAATTGTTGGTAAAGAAACAGCAACAGACACTGAAAACAAAGCAAATGGAAACGAACTGTACGTAAGATTTCAAAATGAAATGCTTCAAGATTTCAAGGAGAATGCTATTAAATGGAATTTAAATATAGAAAATCTAGTTAATGTAGATTCTTTACCAAATTGGATTGGAGGAAAAAATTCTCCTTTGACTTCAAATCCATTGTTCCCTTTTAAAAGTTTACATCCTAAGGAATTGAGAGAAGGTCAAACTTGGAGTAAATATCAAAAGCTACACGATTTAATATTTTTAAACGATTTATCATTAATAAAAGAAAAACAGATTGATTTTCACAATAATTTCTTTTTGACAGAGATGAATAGTTCACCCGCAAAATTCACAAAAGATGCTGACAAGAGCGGAATTCCAAATAGAAAACAATTTTTCAAAGAAAGTGATTTTTTTCAAAATTTTCCTGTTGTCATATTAGCTTGTAGCAATTATATCAATGGTAATGAAATCGAAGAGATTTTCAATGTGAGTTTTGATAAACAATGTGGAGTTGAAAAGCAATTATTTTGGACACATTATAATTCTGATAAAACAAAATTGGTAATTCATACAAGACAATTAAGCACAAATGTTTCAGACAATTTGTTGATAGAAATTGCTAATGAAGTTCGCAATTT
Source organism: Flavobacterium hiemivividum (assembly GCF_004349145.1). Classification (GTDB taxonomy): domain Bacteria; phylum Bacteroidota; class Bacteroidia; order Flavobacteriales; family Flavobacteriaceae; genus Flavobacterium; species Flavobacterium hiemivividum. The sequence continues at coordinate 96,488 of NZ_SMFO01000002.1, forward strand.
CTTAAAATAAAAATTAATTAAAACCGATTAAACAAATAAAACACATTATTATGGCAGTTTATAAATTAAAAGCAAAGGGAAGTTACGGGAACATGTCTAAAGGATATGAATTTCAAGTTATTTCTTCAACAATTCCGACTCCAAATGCAACTGACATCGAAAAAGAAATTGAACGATTAGGTTTTAATTCACAAGCAAAATCATATAAAAGTGCTGGGAATTTTGAAGTAACAAAACTGTAACTAAAAACACAACCTGCCCATAACAGTGGTTTTGCTCAATGGCTTGGGCTTGGTTTTTTCCTGCGGAAAAAACGCTGTCCGCCAAAATTGGGTTTGTGTTTGGAGAGTTCGGTCTTGAATCACAAGCCACTGCGCAAATCCACGGGACGTTATGCCTCATTCTAAAAAGACGACAGTGCAACAAAAGAACGACAGAAATATGACGGAAAGAAAAGCCAATGCTTCCGCAAAATCAAAAGAGGTGCAACCCAACGCACAAGCCGACTCACGGTTGCACTACATTTGTTTTTTCCAAAACGTACAAATAACAATATGAATCTTAAGGAAACTTTTGCTGAATACGAGCTAACTCCAGGACAAACAAATCTTATTGCCGAATTGGAAGAATTTCTTGCCGACAAATCAACATGCTTTTTGCTTAAAGGTTATGCAGGAACTGGAAAAACTTTTATGATGAAAGGGCTCACAGACTTTCTTTCTACAAATAAAAGAAGTTTTAGAATTTCTGCACCGACAGGGCGAGCAGCTAAAGTAATTTCACAAAAGACAAAACACAAGGCATATACAATTCACAAATCAATTTATTCAAGCAAAGACTTGAAAGAATTTAAAGTAAAAGAAGAAGACGGAACAGAAACTTACAAATTCTATTACGACTTAAAGAACAATGTAGACCCTGCAAACACAGTTTACATAATTGATGAATCGTCAATGCTCTCAAATGTTTACTCCGAAGGAGAATTCTTTAGGTTTGGTTCAGGTTACTTATTAAAAGATTTAATTAATTATATCAATTTTGATAACAATGACCACAATAAAAAAATAATTTTCATTGGTGACAATGCACAGTTACCTCCAGTCAATATGAATTTTTCGCCAGCATTGGACTGCAAATATTTAAAAGAAAATTGTAACATTGAATCAAAAGAGTTTGAGCTCACAGAAGTAGTAAGACAAAAAGCGGACAGCGGAATACTTCATAACGCAACCAAAATACGTGAATCATTAAAAGCTAATCTTTTCAACCAACTTGATATTGAAATAAATTTCAAAGACATAAATAAAACGAAACACAAAGAACTTCTTTCAAAATATTTACAAGCTTGTAACAATAGCATTGATGACGAAACTATAATTGTGGCTCATTCCAACTCATCAGTAAAAGAGTATAACGACTTTGTTAGAAACCACTTTTTTCCAAATCAACAATTTCTTACGGTTGGAGACAAAGTGATTTTAGTTAGCAATAATTACAATCATCAAAAAATGGAATTGCTTAATGGCGATTTTGGCTTTGTAAAACAAGTATCGCCAGTAAATGAAAGCAGAGTAATTAAATTGAAACGAAAAAATAGAGTTGGAAAATTAGTCGAAATTGATGTTCGTTTGACTTTTCGCAACGTAATGATTGCTTTTACGGACGAAGAACAAAACAAACAAGACATCGAATGCAAGATAATTGAGAATCTACTCTATTCTCACAATCGTGATTTAAGTTCAGACGAGCTGAAAGCTATTTATATTGATTTCAAAATTCGTAACGGCTCATTAAAAGCAGGAACTAAAGAATTTAAAGATGCTTTGAGAGCAGACCCTTACTTCAATGCTTTAAGAATAAAATTTGGTTATGCAGTAACTTGTCATAAGGCACAAGGTGGAGAATGGAAAAATACTTTTCTAAATTGCAAAACGTCAATGGGTTATTTCAATTCAAGTTATTTTCGTTGGCTTTACACAGGAATCACAAGAGCAAAAGAAAATCTATTTGCAATTGACGAACCACATTTTAAAATTGGAAGTAACCTTCAACCACCAAGGATTGAAAATATCGCGCCCCGACAAGACATACTTGTTTTAAGTGATGAAATATTAGAAATGGAAATACCTTTTGACCTTCCAAACGAAACACCATTTTTAAGAAACATATTTCTTGCAATAAATGATGTTCTGAAAGATGCGAACTTGAAGATTAATTCAGTCAAACATACAAGTTATTTGGAACATTACACTTTCTCACAAGGAAACGAAAATGTAGTTTTCAAAATCCATTTCAACAATAAAAATAAAATCACAAGAATTGAAAAACCAACAAACAGAACAGAACTTGTTGAGTCAATTTATTCTGTGTTAACTCAACTTGAAAATAAAGCAATCATTTTAACAGAAGAAAAAACGACCGAATCAAAAAGCGAGAGCCTATTTGAATTTGAAAAACCATTTTTAAAAGAGTTTTATGACAGCATAAAACTGAAAATAGAACCCACCAATATTTACATCAATAGTATTGAACACAACTCTTATTGCGAAGTATATGAGTTTAAGAAAAACGGACTCATTGCAACTTACAAGTTTTGGTATGACGGTAAAAGCATCTTTAAGAAAACGGAAATTATTCCAGCAAGAACAACAGGTTTGACGGATGAAATTAATGAACTTCTAAAACACACTAATAATTAATGGATTCTAAAACTGTTTTTGAACTTAGAAATGAAGCCAAAAATTTAGAAGGTATCTCAAAACTCAATAAATTAACTGAGGCATTAAATCTTGCACAAAGATTATTTTCTGTCGAACCTTATGATGAGTGGATTCAAAAGGCATTTGCTTACACTCTAATTGATTTAAGTAAATACTATATTTTCAATAAAAACATCAATCAAGCTGGAGTTTATTATAATCAGCTACTTTTAATAAACTTTCAAGAAGTTGACGATATTATAGAAAGCCAAAAGAATTTTCTTCGTCCGAAAATTGATGTCAATTATACAGAAGTTCAAAAAGCAGAGGAACTAAGTAAAAATGGAAATCATCGAGATGCTTTAAATATTTTCAAAAAACTGATTACTGAAAATCGTCTAACTGAGCTTCACCACGAAGCTTATGGTTGGGTAATATACAGATACATAAAAGATAAAGAAAATGAATTAACCTCAATTCAAGTTAGAACCTTTCTAAGAGATTATATAGATTTAAAGAATGAAAGACCATCAATGCTTCATTCTATGATTTTGAATTTCGCACTGCATTATTCAAAAGACCATTCTGATTTCAATCTTTATAATTTCTTTAAATTATGGAATCCTTTAAACTTAAGGAATGAAGATAAAAAGAAGCAGCATTTTAATGATAAGGAAATCCCATCATTAATTTCAAGAATATTTAGAGAATTCAACGAAAAAGATTTATCAATAGATATTGACTTTCTAATTGAAAATACTGATTTAAATATCGGGGAGGATTTGAATACTTGGGAGTGTTTTTTAGATTGGGATGATTTGAATACTTCGGTTAAAATATACACTTCTACTCAAAAGGTATTAGATTTATTAAGAGAGCCTTATTTCTGGAGATTATTCAATGCCTACAAAGAAAATAAGAAGTCTGAACTATGGAATGTCTTCAATAAATACAATCAGACTTTTTCAAAATATGAAAGGTCAAAATGGCATTCTGAAATTTTGAGTATTGCCGAACGATATATGCAAGAAACCGAAGAATGGAGATTTTTAGATTTTTTCAAAATTTGGAATCCTGAAAACCTACTTGACGAAGACTGGAAAGAAGTTAAGAAAGATAACAAAGTTTATAAACCACTCGCTATTAAATGCATAAAAAAGACTTTTGAAATTATAAAGACCCAAAACAAAGAGTTTAGTGAAAATTGGTTGATACCTATTTATTCAAAAGCCGTTCAACTTTATCCAAATGATGAATGGCTTTTAAGGGAGAACGCTTTATTACTCATTAAAAACAATGAATTTGAATCAGCAATTAATATTTACAGAAAACTAGTTTTAGAGTTAGGCGACAAATCGTATATCTGGAATGAGTTTTCTTCTTGTTTCAAGAACAAAAAAGACTTAAAAATCGGAATGCTTTCAAAAGCTATTCAGCTTGAAAAAAATGAAGATTTTCTTGGCGATATTCATCTAGAACTAGCTAAGACACTTTTTGATAATGGCTTAATCGAAAATTGTATTGTTGAACTTAATTCTTATAAAATACATAGAGAATTGAAGGGTTGGAGATTATCAGAATCATTTATTGAAATTTCGAACAAAACAAAAAATCAGAACACTAACCTAAAAGACAACAAAAGTCTCTATGACAAATATATTCCTATTGCTGAGCTATATGCTTACGAAGAAATTGACTGGACAGAAGTAATATTGGTAGATAAATGGAAAAATGAAGGCAAAGAAAGAATTGCTTTTACAAATGGAAAAACAATTGATTTTTCAATTGGTAGCAGACGATTTGGTTTATTAAAACAATCATCAATAGGTAAAGTCTATAAATTTAAGTTGCACAAGCAAGAAATCAAAAAAGAGGTTGAAGCCAAATTTGCTTGGATGGGAAAAACAACTATCACAGATTATAAATACATTCCATTAATTGTTGATAAATCAGAAAAACCAGACTGGTCAATTCTTGATGATATTTATGCTACAATTGATTACATCAATACTGAAAAAAATATAATTCACGCCATTACCACGGATAACAAAGAAGTATTTTTCCCAAAAGGCAAAATTCAATTACAGATTGGCGACTTTATTAAAGCTAAATATTACAGCAAGAAAGTAAAGGATGAAATCAGAATTGAATTAAAAGACATTGCCAAGATTGACAAAGAAAATGCAGTTGTTCATTTTTCAAAAATAATTGCAGTTATTGATGGAGTAAACAAAGAAAAGAATCTTTTTCATTACGTTGGAAGCGCAACTGTTCAAGGTATTATTCGATTCACAGAAACCGATATAATTCCAGAAGAAGGGAAGTTTTTAGAAATATTTTACACTTCAAAAAAGCATAGAACCGAAAATAGAACAATTATTAAACCAATTCAGATTAATGAAACCGAAGAAATAAATCCTAAATTAATAAAGTCTATAAATGGTATTTTGGTATTGAAATATAAAACTAGTGGAGGTACTGTTGATTTTTATGACTTGGATGAGGATGATATGAGCTACACATCACCTGACTTTGGTTTTGTTGGAGATTTTTATGTTCCAAAAAATGTTTTATGTGAAAATAAAATAACGACGAATTGCAATATTACAGCAACAGCAATTTTTTCGGGAGACAAATGGAAAATCATAAAATTAGAAAAAGTATAAGCCACCGCATTTGGTAGCACATTTGCAGTTTTTTCCAAACGCAAAACGACACGAAAATGAACAAGTAAACAACGACTGAAGAAATAAGAACGAGGCATAACTGCCGTTTGGCAATATGTCGGGTTTTAGGCTTAATTTGAAGTTGGTTTTGTATTTGTGAGAATTTAAAAAAGTGTTAATTGGTATTTTTGATAATTTTATCATTGTTGCTGTTTGACATTTTGTTTCTTAAAACCATCATATCCTCACTCACTTTTTTATCCAATATTTTAGCATAGTGTTGTGTGGTTCTTATGTTTTTATGGCCCAACATTTTACTCACACTTTCTATTGGAACACCATTTGTGAGCGTTACAGTTGTCGCAAAAGTGTGTCGGGCAATGTGGAAGGTTAAATCTTTTTTAATGCCACAAACATCCGCTATTTCCTTTAAATAGCTATTCATTTTCTGATTGCTTAAAATGGGTAGCAGTTTATCTTCATTTATGCATTGTGGATGATTGGCATATTTCAGAATTAATTCTTCCGGTATAGGGAGGAGGGGAATACGAGAAGCGGTTTCTGTTTTTTGACGATGGGTGAATATCCATTTTCCACCATCAATACCCATACTGATGTTTGATACCGTTAAGTTTTTGACATCGATGTAAGCCAGACCGGTAAAGCAGCTGAAAACGAAAATATCTTTGACTAGGTTTAGTCTTTCAGTTATGAATACTTTGGAATAGATATCCTGAACTTCTTCTTGCGTTAGATAATCTCTTTCGACTTCCCTAATTTTTGATTTATAGTTTGCAAATGGATCTTTATCTAGCCATCCATTTGAAATACAGATTTTGATTATCTTTTTGAAGTTCTTAATGTATTTGACTGCTGTGTTGTTAGCGCATTTGCGGACACTTCTTAGATAGAATTCATATTCTGTTATGAAAGGATGGTCTATTTTATTGATTTCAATATCGGATATGTTGTATTTCCACTCCAAAAAGTCTTTGGTGTGCTTGAGTGAGGTTTTGTATCGCTCTAGTGTTCCAGGTGCGTATTCGAGCCCTATTAACTCTTCTACTTTCCGGTTGTGCTCTTCGAAAATAGGGATGAGCATACGTTCACGCTCATTGATGCCGAGAAGTCTATTTTTGAAAACTTCAATTGTGAGGGGTTCATTGCGGTGAATTAATTCCATTTGGATATCGAATATTTTTGATTTCAGTAAATCAAGGTATTCATTTAATGAACGAGCATTCTCTGTGTTGCCTTTCATTTTTGACATCTCAGGAGACCATTTAGCGGAATCTATGAATTTTTTGGTACTGAACTCTATTCGATTTCCATCTACAGTTAATCTTACATAGATAGGAAGTAGACCAGCAGCATTAGCTTTTGTGCTTTTGGCATAAAAGTGCAATGTGATTTTAGTTTTCATAGTGGTAACCTTTTAATTATTATTCAATTTAGATTTCTAAAGGATATCAAACAAGATGTTTAAATAGTGGACTAGTGTTAAATTAGCCATTGAACAGGTTGTTTGAAATGCTTAAGTTGATTCAGCGAGACCCTGATTTTTGAAAAATTCTAGGGTCTCGATTTTATCTCGTTAAGGATGAGATTAGATGAATAATTTGAATATGTCATAAAAGCAAAAACCCCGTAAATCATAAGATTTACGGGGTTTTGATACCATTTGTTTTTCTACTGGCGGAGAAAGAGGGATTCGAACCCCCGGACCTGTTACAGTCAACAGTTTTCAAGACTGCCGCATTCGACCGCTCTGCCATTTCTCCAGTGAGCGACAATCATTACCTGATTGCGAGTGCAAATATAAGCACCTTTTTCGATTATCAAAAACAATTTGAAGAAAAATTTCAACTGTTTTTTAAACTATTTTTTAATCGTTTCATTTCCTTTATATTAGCTTGAAAATATTTTTTAGAAATAAAAATAAAAAACTCTAATAGTTGACGTATTCTGTGATTTCAAGACCATAGCCAATCATTCCAACACGTTTTCCTTGCTCGGTATTAGATACTAATCGGATCTTAGAAATATCAATATCGTGTAAAATTTGTGCGCCAATTCCAAAATCTTTATTGTCAATTTTAAGTTTCGGTGCTTTCATGTGGCCGTCGGCTTGTAATGTTTTCAATTCAGAGATGCGACTCAGTAAATTTACCGACTGCATATCTTGATTAATGAAGATTACAGCTCCTTTTCCTTGTTCGTTTATTTTTTTAAACATATCGTCCAGTTGTTGGTCGGCATTATTAGTCAAGGTGCCCAAAATATCGTTGTTAACCTGAGAAGAGTTGATTCTGGTTAGAACAGGCTCGCCAAGGTTCCAAGTTCCTTTAGTTAAGGCAATATGGATTTGCTTGTTGGTAGTTTGTTGGTACGCTCTTAAACGAAAGGTGCCAAAACGAGTAGTAATGTCAAAATCTTCTTTCTTTACAATTAGGCTATCGTGTTGCATGCGGTAGGCTACAAGTGCTTCGATAGAAACTAATTTTAAATCAAATTTCTTAGCAACTTTAGCTAATTGTGGCAAGCGCGCCATTGTTCCATCTTCGTTCATTATTTCGACAATCACACCAGCCGATTTGAATCCCGCTAATCGAGCAAAATCTATAGCTGCTTCGGTATGACCTGTTCTTCTCAAAACACCTCCTTGTTTAGCGATCAAGGGGAAAATATGTCCCGGTCTGGCTAAATCATGTGATTTAGTATCAGAATCTACTAAAGATAAGATAGTTTTGGCTCTGTCAGCAGCCGATATTCCTGTTGTTACGCCGCCACCTCTTAAATCTACAGAAACTGTAAATGCCGTTTCCATAGGGTCAGTATTGTTTGTAACCATTACGTGTAATCCTAGTTCTTTACAACGGCTTTCAGTCAATGGTGCACATATTAATCCGCGACCGTGAGTTGCCATAAAGTTGATCATTTCTGGAGTTACTTTTTCGGCTGCAGCCAAAAAATCACCTTCGTTTTCTCGATCTTCATCATCAACAACTATGATTATTTTTCCTTGACGTATGTCTTCGATTGCTTCCTCAATTGTGTTAAGGTGTATTTTATTTGTGACCATGTTAGGTATTTTATTTTTTAGATGGAAATATTTTTTGAAATAGTTTTTGGAATGGACTTAAAATAAGGTCCATGTTTATTAGTCCTATGTCATTTGTTGCGCGATAGGTTAATAGGATAGCTAATGGTGTTAAGATAAAAGAAGACATCCACGCTCCCATAAAAGGAGACAGACCATTTTCTTGCGCTATTTTCTTGCCAAATGTATTTATAAAGTGATAGGAGATAAAGATAAGTACTGCAAATATAATAGGTAGACCAAGTCCTCCTTTTCTAATGATGGCACCTAAGGGTGCTCCTATAAAAAACATCATAAAACAAGCATAAGCGATTACAAATTTATCGTAAAAGGCAAGTTGATGGTTGTTGATGTTTTTCTGCTTACTTTCAAAATTGACTTTAGTAGCATCGATAGAGTAGCCTGTGCTTACGGTGTTGCTATTTGCCATTTTCAAAATCTCTAATTTCTGCCTATTGTTATATAAAGCTAAAATGTCAGCGGGAAGTGGCTTCTCTTTTTCTTTGGCTGTTTTAGGAACGATATTTTTTGAGGTAATTCCTGTTCTCGAATTAATATTTTCCGAATTGGATACAATTTCGCTTTTCAAATTTTTATGTAAGGAATCTAAGGTGTAGCTCAATTCATTAATGGTCAACATAGTATTAGTGTTGGCAATATTATTTTCGTTTACATCTACTTTATTGAGTTGCGATAAATCGATATTAAGAGTGTATTTTTTAAAAGCGCTTTTTGCGAAAGGCATTTTTATTCGGTCTTCATATTTCTTTGGAACTAGATCTTCATAATAGTTACCGTCATTTAGAACAAGTTGTAAGATGCTGGATGTTTCACTGCTAACTAATTTTCCGTCTTTAGCTTTGATGACCGTCTTGCTACCGTCTCCAACACTTGATTTCTTATGGATCGTAACACCAGTTAAAACGCTTCCATTTTCTCCCGACTTTTTATTGACTTTGATGTTGTAATCTCCTACGTCACTAAACTGACCTTCGGCAATGGCCATGGCGGGTTTTACTTGCGCGATATTTTTTCTGAAATTGATAAACTTATATTCGGCAAAGGGAATTACATTATTGGCAAAAAAGAAGGCGACGATACTAAGCAAAAGTATAAAAGCCGTAAGGCCTCTCATCGCTCTTTGCAACGATATACCTGCAGATTTCATTGCAGCAAACTCATAGTTCTCGGCTAAGCTTCCAAAGCTCATTATCGAAGCTAATAATATGGAAAGGGGCAATACCAGCGGAATAATTCGAGGCATCGAGAACATTAAAAACTTAATGACTAAAGCAAAATCTAAATCTTTACCAGCAAGTTCTGCTATAAAGAGCCATACTGTTTGCAATATGAATATAAAAAACAAGATTACAAATACCGTAGTAAATGTAATCAGGAATGTTTTTAATAAGTATTTGTCGAGAATTTTCACCTAAAGATTTAATCTAATTTATTGATGTAGTAATTTGGATATTTACTTTCGGCAAAGATAAATTGATTTTTTGACAAAGGTTGATTGGTTTTAAAAGAATTAACGGTTAAAGTAGTTTTTGTTCCTTTTTTACCTACTTCTATCAAATTATAGATGTGTTTCGTTTGTACATCGATCCCTAATAGTATTTCTTTTCTCTGATCTTTAGCGTTAGTAGGAATTAATTTGATGTACTGTATTTTGCGACCTCTTACATCTTGCAGAATATCCATCGAATATTTATAGCCGCTATTAAAAAAAGTTAACATTTTTGAAGGTGTAATCGCACTGTCGTCTTTTTCGTTAAAACTCGAAATTGTAATTTCTTCATCTTCAGGAACGATGGTGTAGGTTTTTTTTCCGTCAAAAATTTTAGTTATTCCCATGAAATTCAATACGTATTGATTGTTTTTCATAGTAACATTTCCCTTACTATCTTGATTTATATTTTCTCTAGAATTGTTTAAAGAATATTTAAAATCAATTACAATATTGTTATAACTTCTAACTTTTGCTGTTACCTGATCTAAAAGTGCTTTCGCATTTTTATCTTGTGCTTGTGTCGAAAAGCTAAAAAGTAGTACAAATGTAATTAGAATGATTTTTTTCATGGTTTTAATTGTTTTGTTCATTGTTAAAAAATTGATCAAGAGAACTCATGTCCAGAATATTAACACCACGTGCTTTACTTCCTTCAAAAGGACCTACAATTCCTGCTGCTTCTAGTTGGTCGATTAATCTACCAGCTCTGTTGTAGCCCAGCTTTAGTTTTCTTTGTAACAATGATGCTGAGCCTTGTTGTGCATTAACAATAATTTCGGCAGCTTCTCTAAACAAAGTATCTCTTTCGGAAATATCTACATCAAGATTGATGCCACTATCTTCTCCCACGAATTCTGGAAGCAAATAAGCTGTAGCGTATGCTTTTTGGGATCCAATAAAATCAGTTATTTTTTCTACCTCAGGCGTGTCTATAAAAGCACATTGAATTCGCACCACATCATTACCGTTTGTATAAAGCATGTCTCCGCGTCCTATCAGCTGATCTGCTCCAGAAGTGTCTAAAATTGTTCTTGAATCAATTTTTGATGTTACTCTAAAAGCGATTCTCGCAGGGAAGTTGGCTTTGATCAAACCTGTAATTACATTTACAGATGGTCTTTGCGTGGCAATAATCAAATGGATACCAATTGCTCTGGCTAATTGTGCCAAACGGGCAATGGGAACTTCGACTTCTTTTCCAGCAGTCATAATCAAATCGGCAAACTCATCTACTACTAATATAATGTAAGGTAAAAAGCGATGTCCGTTTTCAGGATTTAGTTTTCGAGCCTTAAATTTATCATTGTATTCTTTAATGTTTCGCACCATCGCATCTTTTAACAGCGAATAACGATTGTCCATTTCTACACAAAGAGAATTCAAGGTATTTACCACCTTTGCGTTATCTGTAAGAATAGCATCTTCACCATCAGGAAGTTTGGCTAAATAGTGTCTTTCAATTTTATTAAAAAGAGTCAGCTCCACTTTTTTAGGGTCGACCAATACAAATTTAACTTCGGCGGGGTGTTTTTTGTACAATAAAGAAGTTAGAACTGCATTTAAACCAACCGATTTTCCTTGTCCAGTGGCACCCGCCATCAATAGGTGAGGCATTTTAGCAAGATCTACCACAAAGGTTTCGTTAGAAATAGTTTTTCCTAAAGCAATAGGCAATTCCATTTCAGCTTCTTGAAATTTAGCCGAACCAATCACACTTTTCATAGAAACCATCGTTGGATTCTTATTCGGCACTTCGATACCTATTGTTCCTTTTCCAGGAATAGGGGCGATGATACGAATTCCTAATGCCGAAAGGGATAAGGCAATATCGTCTTCGAGATTCTTAATTTTTGAAATACGAATTCCTGCTTCTGGAACGATTTCATATAAGGTTACAGATGGTCCAACAGTTGCCTTGATTTGCGCAATTTCAATTTTATAATTGCGCAGTGTATCAACAATTCTATTTTTATTTTCTTCTAGTTCTTCCTGGTTAATTGTGATTCCACCAGTTGAATATTCTTTTAAAAGATCAATTGTAGGGTATTTATAGTTGGATAAATCCAAAGTAGGATCGAATAAACCAAAATCGGATACAAGTCTAGAAGCCAAATTCTCTTCAATAAGATCTTCTTCGGGCGCAGTTTCGATCACAAAGGAATCATCAACAGCGTTTTGATCTGTCAGAATTTCTTCGACTACTTTCGGTTTAGAAATAGGGTCAAGATTGATTTCTGAAGATTTACTAATAGTTGGTTTTAAAGCTTCTTTATTAACTTCAAATTGAGATGGCTTTGCAACTGGAATACTGTTTTCTAGTTCTTTTTCTTCTGTTAGAGCAAACTCTTCTAAATTATAAGAGTTTCCTGTTTTAGCAACAGAAGGAGAACCTAAATCAGACTTAATTTCTTTTTTTGTATTTTCGAAAAAGGACTGAATTCTTTCTGGAGATAGTTTTAGTTTAAATATAACATAGATAATTAAACCAAAAATTAACAGTAATAATGTTCCTGTTTTTCCAATATAATCCTGCAAGAACAAATTCAATTCATAACCGATTGTTCCTCCTAATTCTGGAAGGGAAGTGGCGAAAAAGCCAAATAAAATCGACAAAACAATAATCGCAAATAAATCCCAAAACCAGATTCCTTTCAATTTATTAAAAGAAATTCCCAAGATTAAAAAGATTCCTGTTAGAAAAAATAAGCGCACAAAAAGAAACGAAGCAACCCCAAATCCTTTGTAAACAATTGCATCTGCTAATAAAGCGCCAAATTTCCCCAACCAATTCTGCACAACTTCTGAGCGATCTGTGAGTTGTGAAACAGCACTTTGATCTGCTTGGCCGTGAATATAAAAGGAGATAAAAGCAAGCAGTAAAGCAACAGAAAATAAGATAAAGAGACTACCCAGCACGATTTTGTGCTGTTTCGTTAATACCCGCGATGTACCTACTTTAGCTTTTGAGTTGATTTTCTTGTCTAAAGTTTCTTTTTTTATTGTTTTTGCCATTCTTGATTGTATGTACTACTGCTTAAAAAATAAGGGGAACGTATATGATTAAACCGATTATTATTGCAGTTATTCCCGCAAAAAAAACTGCTCCCGCTGCAATGTCTTTTATGAAGCCAATTCTTTCATCATAATTAGGATGAATAAAATCAGCTATTTTTTCTACAGCCGTATTCAGTCCTTCAATACTCATCACAAAACCGATTGCCAAAGTTTGAAAAAGCCATTCGGTTGCCGAAATATGAAAATAAAATCCAGCGATGGTGACTAAAATTCCTAATGAAAATTGTATCATTATGCTGTGCTCTGTAGTGATTAATTTCACTGCCCCTTTTACGGCATAATTAACACTTTTTAGTCTTCCTGTGATGAAGCTATTGTCTTTTTGAAATTCCATTAAATAAAATTATAGTACTGCTAAAGCAGCTGCATAATTTGGTTCATTAGCAATTTCAGGAACTTGCTCCGTATGGATAATAGTACCGTTTGTGTCAACCACAATTAGCGCTCTAGAGTGTAATCCAGCTAATGGACCATCAAGAATTTCAAGACCGTTTGCTTTACCAAAATCTCCATTGTTGAAATCAGATAGGTTTATTACATTTTCAAGTCCTTCAGCACCACAAAAACGTTTTTGAGCAAAAGGTAAATCTCTTGAAACGCATAATACAGCCGTGTTTTCTAATTTTCCAGCACTCGAGTTGAATTTTCTTACTGAGGTAGCACAAGTCCCAGTATCTATGCTTGGGAATATATTTAACACTAATCTTTTTCCAGCAAAATCACTTAGTGAAGCGACAGAAAGATCGTTGTTTATTAATTTAAAGTCAGACAGTTGTGTTCCCACTTTTGGTAATTCTCCTGAAGTATTTATTGGATTTCCTCCTAATGTAATTGATGCCATGATATGTGTTTTTTAATGAAGTTCAAAAGTATGAAAATTAATTAAGAATTAGGATTTAAGCTGTAAGATTTTAGTACGGGGAACAAAGGTTTCTAATCAAGTGGGTTTTCGATAAATAGGAGATAAATGAAAAAAACGCAGCCATTTCTGAGTGCGTTTTTTCTATAGTAGCGGTATAAAAGAGTTTCTATTTGTCGATAGAACCCAGCACTCTTTTCATAAAAGTGTTTAGGGCTTCTTTTTTATCTGTTCCGGATTTTACTAATTTATTTACTTCTAAAGCTCCGTACATATTCGAAATCAATTCACCTATAACATCTAATTCTTCGTCTTTCAAAGACGGGATTTCTGTCATTGCTTCCAGAACTTCAATCGTTTCAATGATATAATCTTGATCGTTTTCTTCAATAAACTGAGTCAAATGCTTTATTACAGGTAATTTCATTTTTTTAAATTTAGGAATTCTGATTTAGGATTGAGGAATAAACAAATACTATTTAGGAATTGTAATTTGAGTTCTAGGAATTAAACAATTTCATTTACTAATTCAATTAGTACTTCTTGCTTATTAGTTTGCGTTTCGTTTACCAAAACTCCGTTTACAAACGTAGCAAAAGTTGGTAGGTTACTCACATTGGCCATTTTTCTTGACTCAGGAGAGTTTTCAGCATCAACAAGGACAAAAGCAATTGCTTCGTTTTCTGAAGCCAATTTTTTGAATTTTGGTTTCATTATTCGACAATTTCCACACCAAGAAGCCGAAAATTGAACTACTACTTTCTCGTTTTTAGTTACTAAATCCTGTAATGTATCTTCGTTTAAATCTATTAACATGTTTTTCTTTTTAAATTCAATTTCAAAAATTAAATGGTAATTTCAAAAATTAATGGCAATATCAATATTCAATAATTAAAATTGATATTGCCATTGATATTGATTTTTTATTCTTAGTTCAAGCTTAAATATGCAGCAGTACTGTTTCTGTCAGCGCTCATCGCTTCTTTACCAGCCTCCCAGTTTGCAGGACATACTTCTCCTTTTTCTTGGATATGAGTATAAGCATCAACCATACGTAAATATTCATTTACATTACGACCTAGTGGCATATCGTTTACACTTTCGTGGAAAATTTTTCCAGTTTCGTCAATTAAGTAAGTAGCTCTAAAAGTTACATTCGATCCTTCGACAATTACAGAGTCAGTTTCTTCACTATATTCTGTAGAATCGACATCAAGAATACCTAATATGTTAGATAAGTTTCTGTTTGTATCAGCAAGAATTGGGTAAGTTACACCTTCAATTCCACCGTTGTTTTTTGGAGTGTTTAACCAAGCAAAATGCACTTCACTTGTATCGCAAGAAGCACCAATTACGATTGTATTTCTTTTTTCAAATTCCGGTAATGCTGCTTGAAAAGCGTGTAGTTCCGTTGGGCATACAAATGTAAAATCTTTTGGGTACCAAAATAATAATACTTTTTTGTTGTTTTTTGTAGCTTCTTCGAAAATGTTGATTTTTAAGTTGTCACCCATTTCTGAGATAGCGTCAACTGCAATACTTGGGAATTTTTTACCTACTAATGACATAATAATATATTTTATTGTTTTTTTAATGTTTTGCAAAAATAGGCATTAAGCTCGTATTTAAAGAATCAATTCCAATTATATATTTTTATTAAGCAATAGATTTTAACTATAAAAACAAAAAAAATACCATAACTGAAAGAGAGCTATGGTATTATGATTTTATGGAGATTTTTGTAATATGGTATTTTAGTTATTTTTTTCAGCTACCAATTGTCTGATTTTTATATTGAATGCCGCAAAGAGTAAAGTCATAAACGGACTTATAATATTGAAGAAGGCATAAGGTAGATAATCGAAAGTCGAAACGCCCAATGTACCAGCATGATAGGCTCCACAAGTATTCCAAGGGATTAATACAGAAGACACAGTACCGGAATCTTCTAATGTTCTACTTAAATTTTCAGGTGCTAGACCTTTCTTTTCATAGGCTTTGGCAAACATTTTACCAGGTACAACAATCGCTAAATATTGGTCAGAAGCTGTAATGTTTAGGGCTAAACAACTTCCTACTGTCGCTGCAAATAGCCCAAAAGTAGTATGTGCTAATTTTAACAATGCATGACTTATTCTAGCCAAAGCACCAATGGCATCCATAATTCCGCCAAAAACCATAGCACAAAGTATTAACCAAATAGTGCCTAACATTTTTTTCATTCCACCTGAGGTGAATAATGATTCTAGGGTTTTATTATCGGTAGCTACGACCACGTCTCCAGTTATAGCATTCATGACTCCTTTATAAGCCGACTGGAAAGTCATTTGGTCAACTCCAGCAATTTTATTTATGATATGTGGTTGAAAGAAGATAGCAAAGGCTGCAGCTAATAACGTACCAATTAGCAATGCTATTAACGGCTCCGTTTTTCTAATAATTAAGCCAATTACGACTACAGGCACAAGGAATAACCAGGGTGATATTGTAAATGAAGCTTTAATATCGGTTAACAGGGTAGCAATATCAACGTTTCCAGTCACATCCACGGAGAGACCAAGCACAATAAAAAGAATGAATGTGATAACATATGTTGGTATTGTCGTTAAAGCCATGTATCGAATGTGGGTGAACAAATCAGTTCCAGCCATTGCAGGAGCAAGGTTTGTTGTATCTGACATGGGAGATAATTTATCACCAAAATAAGCACCAGAAATTACTGCACCAGCTACCATTCCCAGATTAAACCCCAATGCACCACCTACACCAATCAAAGCGATACCAACAGTGGCACTCGTTGTCCAAGAACTTCCTGTCGCTATTGAAATTATAGAACATATAATTAGTGTGGCCGGCAAAAATATCGCTGGACTCAGAATTTGCAAACCGTAATAAATCATCGAAGGAATAATTCCGCTAACTAACCAGGTTCCTGCTAAAGCACCCACCATAAGCAATATTAGTATGGCACCTACAGTAGATTTTACATTTTCAGATACTTCCTCTATCATTTTATGGTAGCTAACTTTATTAAAAAAGCCAACAATAGCCGCAACAGCTCCTCCTAACAGTAAAACAAATTGATTGCTGCCGCTCAAAGCTTCATCGCCATAAACATAAACATTAAAAGCGAGCATGATTACAAGTGCAGCGACTGGGATTAATGCTTCACCAATTGATAATTCTTTATTTTTATGTATTTTTATGTCCATCGTATTTCTAAATCTTTTGAGTTTGCAATATAGATAAAAAAGGTTCGATTAGCCTAACGCAATTTTCTGAAAAATTAAGTTTATGCCTTGTCTTATTTAATTTATTTAACAAAAACAGAGATGTTTGTGTGTTTTTATTCGAATTTAATATGGATTATATTAAAAAATAGAATACACAAGGTTCCCTTTTTTTAATAGATTTTTATGTCAATATCTATTTATATATTGCTAATGTTCACAGGTAGAGTTCCTTGACAAGGAATATTATTAAGCAGTTGAAGCGCCGCAGTTTCCTGAAATTCCTCAAAATCCTGATAAATTTGAACAAGGCCAGTTAGCGATTGTATGTTAGGAAGTAGCGGTAAAACATAAGGATTTCCAAATAAATATAAAACACATTTTTTTGTTGTGAATACATTTTTTAGTAACTGTAAAACAGAGTCTTCAATGTCAAAATTATTCATTGGTTTGGCTTTTGGTACAAAAAGCGCAATAATTAGCGTATCATAATCAGCTAAATTATTTTCTATTTCCTCACTTTTGTTCGTAGCATCCATCTCAATTGCAAAATTTGGTGCAGATAGGGAAGGAGTAAGTGTTTTAAAAAAAGTATTTTCGGTGGTTTTATAAATGCTTAGGCCTGCTAATTTACCTCTTTTTGCGGCATCAAGAACTACTGCCGTATTTTGATTGTCCTTGATATTAGTAATACAATTTTCAGCAATTTTATAATTCAAAAGAGAAGCTGTTGCAAAATCTAATTCGGTCGTAGGAACCGTTTCTATATCAGATAAACCTACTTTTTGCTTGCATTTTACAATTCGATTGTAGCTGTCTTCAATACGTTCAGGAGTAGCGTTTTTAAGTATTTCTTGAATGCCTTCGGGTACATTTTCGGCAAAACACAACACATCATTTCCGGCGTTGAACGCTTCCCATTCCAGTTGCCCCTTTATTTCGTAAAGCATAGATACACTGCGCATATTCAAGGCGTCTGAGATAATTAATCCATTATAGTTTAATTGCTTCCGCAAAAGATCCTCCACGACTGACTTTGATAATGTAGCCGAAGTATTTGCTCCGCCATTCAATGCAGGCACTGCTAAATGTCCTATCATAATTGAATCGACATCACTTTCGATTCCTTTTATAAAAGGATATAATTCATTTTCGAGTAATTGCTCTAGGCTTTCTTCTAAAACGGGTAATCCTAAATGAGAATCAACATTGGTATTTCCATGTCCGGGAAAATGTTTTAAACATCCTAAAACACCTACGTCGTTCATCCCTCGTAAATATTCTAATGCAAATTGAGCCACCTTTTCTTTATTTTCTCCAAAAGAACGGTACCCAATTACGGGATTATTTGGGTTATTGTTTACATCGGCTAAGGGCGCTAGATTATAATGTATCCCAGCCGATTTTAGATCAAGTCCTATTTGTTTCCCTACTTCATATACTAAATAGGATTCGCTCAAAGGCAAAGCGCCAAGTGTAATCGCATATGGGTATTGCGGTGTTTTTTCGACACGCATCGCTAAGCCCCATTCGGCATCAATACTCATTAATAGTGGAGTAGTGGCACATTTTTGATAGCGTACAATTAAATCTTTCAGTCGTTGGTAACTGTCATCATTAAAGACAATTTTCTTCTTAGTTTCATAATTAGTAGCAGCGCTGGCTCTACTATGAAAAAAAGTAAGACCGCCGATGTTGTGCTTTCTAATTAACTCTTCGGTTGCTTGAATATTTTCTTCGGTGTCGTTTATAAAAACAGCTGGAAAAAAGAATTGTCCTATTTTTTGTTCTAATGTCATTTTTAGTTCTTAGTTTTTAGTACTTGTTTGTAAGTTTTTAGTACTTAGTTTTACGTGATAATAGATTGGTGTTTAGTCCTATTAGTTCAAAGTTGGAGTAATATTTTCACTGCAAATTCAAGACTTACTTAGCTATTAAACAGTAATTATCGCTACTCTTTATCGACTACATTCTCGCTAAACAGACTAAGAACTTTGTACTCACGGCCAGGTACTATTTATTATTGTCCGATTTCTTTCCAAATGCCTTTGGATAAATCAAATAACGCGAAATTATCAATCCTGGAATTGTGGCTAGAAAAACCCAAATAAAGAAGTTTCCGTAACCTAGATAATCTTGGATAAAACCACTAACCATTCCAGGTAGCATCATACCTAATGCCATAAATCCTGTAGCAATAGAATAATGAGAGGTTTTCGATTCGCCATCGGCTAGATAAATTAAGTACATCATAAAGGCGGCAAAACCAAAGCCGTAGCCAAATTGCTCTGCAATAACAGTAGCATAGATATAGTAAATTGAGGAAGGATGAAAATGGGCTAATAAAACAAAACCGATAATAGGTAAGTGCATCGCTAAAATCATTGGTAACATCCATTTGCCAAGACCGTCTCTGGAGATTACAATTCCACCAATTATTCCACCTACCGTTAATGCCACTACACCAAAAGTACCATAGATAATACCTACGTCTTGGGTTGTCAATCCCATTCCTCCAACAGAAATATCGTCAATTAAGAAAGGAGTAAGCATTTTTAATAATTGGGATTCCCCCAAACGAAATAAAAGGATAAAAGCCAAGGCTAATCCAATTTGTTTTTTTTGAAAGAAGCTAACAAAGACATCTCCAAAACTTACTTTTGGTTCCGTTGATTTCTCATCCTTCGCAGGAGTAACTTCAGTTCTTGGCGTAGCGAAATAATTATAGATGGTTAAAGCAGTCATAATTAAACCCACGATAATCATAGTATAAGACCATGCTTTTTGCTTGTCGCCATATTCCTGCTCCAGATACCCACCTATGATTACGATCAAACCATTTCCGGTAAGCATAGAAAGTCGGTAGAATGTACTTCGTATTCCTAGAAAAAAAGATTGTTGTTCTTTCTCTAAAGCCAACATATAGAAACCGTCACTCGCTACATCATTCGAAGCAGATGCGAAAGCCGCTACCCAAAAAACAGCAAGACTGATCACAAAAAAATTATTCATGGGTATCGTTAAACCCACAATCAAAAAAGCAATAGAAATCACTAATTGCATGGCTAGAAACCACTTTCTTTTGGTTGCATATAAATCGATGAAAGGGCTCCATAATGGTTTTATAACCCAAGGAAGATATAATAGACTCGTGTAAATCCCGATATCTTCATTATCAATTCCCAGGTTTTTGTACATAATAACCGAAACCGAGATAATTATCGCATACGGCAAGCCCGAAGCAAAGTTCAAAAATGGTATCCAATACCAGGGTCTGTTATCTATTTTCATTATTCAAAGAACTTTGGAACGTTTTGATTTCAATAGGTTTGTTAACTAAAGTAGCCTGACTTTCATTACCGTAGTAATCAATGAAAGAAACAGCGCAGATATTATTTTTTTCTAAAAGGTTATTCTGAACGTTGATGGTAATGCTATTTTCTTTTTCTTTAAACGCAATTTTATCAACGATTTGACTTGGATCATTAATGTCCAGTTTAGAGCTGTTTTTTGCACCGTAAACCATAACGTAACGAATTTTGCTCAGCGACGGATAGTTCAATGTAACCGCTGCAGTTGTCTTGTTAGACTTAATATTAGAAATAATTGGGTACTCAATATTTGTTTTTCTAAAATTAGGAACCACATAAGGAAGCGCTGGGTATTTGTACTGATTTTCCAATAGCAAATCAGTCACAGCTTTGTTTCTGTTCACAAAAGATTTGGCACTAAAAAAAGCATTTCCGCCCATGTTTTTGTAAGAACGGGTCATATCAATCTGATTCGGAATCTCATTTGGGTTAAACCATTTTTTATCAGAGTCGGTGTTGACTTTATAACTTCCGTTCCCAATGTAAATAGCCGTATTCGTTGAGTTTGCTGCCCACCATTTAATTAGTTTTGCATAGGAAGCTGTTTTGTGTTCGATACTCCAATACAATTGCGGAAGCAAGTAATCAATCCAGCGATGCTCCATCCACGCCATTGGGTCAGCAAACAAATCGTCATAATTTGTTTGCCCGGAATTCGTATCTGATCCTCGTGGATCGACTGATTTGTTACGCCAAACACCAAATGGGCTAATACCAAATTGTACCCAAGGTTTAATTGATTTTATAGAGTAGGAACAGTATTTTACAAAATTATTCACGTTATAACGCCTCCATTCTGGCAAACTCATTCCCTCGCCATATTTTTTGAAAGAAGCGGTGTCATTAAAATTTTCTCCGGGTATTTTGTAAGGATAAAAATAGTCATCAAAATGTATTGCATCGATATCATAGTTTCTAACTACTTCATCAACTACATTAATTAGATGAGTCTGAACCTCAGGCAAAGCGGGATTGTAGTAGTATTTCCCACCATATTTGATCATCCATTCTGGATGTTTAAAATAATCATGATCTGGACTTAATTCTGCGGTATTCAGATTCATTGTGGCGCGATAGGGATTCATCCAAGCATGGAATTCAAAACCGCGTGCATGAGTTTCTGTAATCATCCATTCCAAAGGATCAAAATAAGGACTTGGTGCTTTTCCTTCTTTTCCGGTCAAATACTTAGACCAAGGCGCTAGTTTTGAAGGATAAAAAGCATCACCAACACTTCTTATTTGAACAATAACAGCATTATAATTTAGTTTTTTATAGGTGTCTAAAATTTCAATAAAATCCGATTTTTGTTTTTCGATTGGATCTTTTCCGCTTTTTGGCCAGTCAATGTTAACCACAGTGGCGATCCAAACAGCTCTAAATTCGTTTTTAGGATAACTCACTGTTTCTTGTGCGATTCCATTCGAAAAAGACAATAAAAAAAAGGAAAGCAATAGAAAAATGTAATGGTTAGGCTTCATTATTGGGATGTTTTTATAGAATTCAAAAATAGTTTTTTTAGCGACAAGTATTAAATATAAAAGTCTTAAAATTGGAATTCTTTAGCTGGAGCAATTTCTTTGCCAATTATTAGCTACTCACTGTAAAAAACGACTTCTTTAAAGGTCGAATTACGCACTATACTTTAAAAATCAAATTGTATTTATAAAATAGCCATAGGATTACAGACCAAAAAACAGCATAAAACAGGGCATAGGCTAAGGAGGAATTTAATGGATTTTCAAATATTGATACAATCCAGACGTTATAGATTAGATATTGGATATTGATTTGGTCCGTTGCGATTTCAGGATTTTGAATGGTAATGGAGCTCAAAACTCTTGGAATTATCCCAGAAAAGAAAAAAACGATCATAGGATTCACTCCCCAAAACAGAAACAACTTTGTCCATTTTTTATAGTTTGCCACATCAATTATATAATATAAAACGGCCAAGCATAAAGCAGCGATTCCGGCAGTATATAACACATAAGAACTTGTCCAGAGTGGCTTGTTTAATGGAAAAATTAAGCTCCATATCAAGCCAAGAACCAACAGGACACTACCTACAATGGCTATTTTTTTGACAATTTCTATTTTTGGAATTTCTAAGTTGAGAATTTGTCCCACAAACATTCCTAAAATACCGGTACCAATTGCTGGTAAAGTGCTTAAAATTCCTTCGGGATCCCAGGTTTTTGAGTAACTCCATAAATGTCCGTTTAGGATTAAATTGTCTAACCAAGCCGCTAAGTTGGTGCCTTTTTCAAAATTGGCTTCGCCAAATCCAGGAACGGGAACAAAAGCCATCAGAATATAATAGCCAATTAAAATAGAGGCCGCAAGGAGAAGTTGTGTTTTTAAGGTGGTTTTTAAATATAAAAGAGCAATGAAGAAATAGACAATTCCTATTCGTTGTAAAACCCCTGGAATTCGTACATCTTGGTAGGCTGGAATGTTACTATAAGCTAAGAATAGTAGGATTCCAAGTATAGAGAAAACCAAATACGTTTTAATTTTCAGGCTGAAGTTTCCAAGAAGGGCATAGGCTACTGCAAAAGTTATTAGCAATCGAACAAGGAGTAATGAAACACCTTCTAAACCAAAGACTTCTATTCGGCTAAAGTAATTTAAGAATAATCCCAAACAAAAAATCCGCAAAGAACGAACGAGAATTTTATTAAAAACGGTGAAGTCAAACTGTTTTGTTGGCATTGCAAAAGGAATTGCAGTACCCATTATAAAAATAAAGAATGGGAAAACTAAATCAGTAGGAGTACAGCCATGCCATTCTGCATGTTTTAAAGGCGGATAAATAGAGCCCCAACTTCCCGGGTTGTTGACGATCGTCATTAACAAAATTGTGAACCCTCGGAATACGTCAAGCGAAATTAAACGTTCTTTTATCATGGTGATTTATTTTATAATAGCTTCCTGAATTATTTTCTGAATATCTTCTCTAATTCTTTCTTTCGATAATTTATTTCCTTCAGGTCCTACTTCAGGATAGGTTCTGTTCGAAAGCAAAACATATACAATTTCTGTTTCTGGATCTACCCATGCAATGTCACCAGTAAAACCAGTATGTCCAAAACTGAATTCAGAGACACAGTTGCAAGTAGAACCGTCTTTGCCTATTCTTTTATCAAAACCTAAGCCTCTTTGAACACCTTCTGCGGCGTAATGCGAAGTGTTAAATATATCAAATGTTTGTTCAGAAAAGTAGCTTTTATTGCCATAATTACCTTTTTGTAGAAACAATTGCATCATTTTAGCCACATCCATCGCATTCGAAAAAATTCCTGCATGACCTGCAACTCCGCCTTCCATAGCAGCAGCCATATCATGTACATATCCTTGTATTACTTGATGACGGAAGTAATTGTCAACTTCTGATGGTGCAATATTGTTTTTGTCAAATTTTGTCAACGGATTGTAAAGTGTATTGTTCATTCCTAGAGAACTGTAAAAGTTTTTCTGACTTAAAACTTCTAATGGTTGTTTGGTTTTTCTTTCTAAATATTCTTTTAAAATAATAAAGGTAAAATCACTGTACTTGTATTCTTTTTTTAAAGACAATGGAGAATCAGCGATTATTTTCATAATCGTATCATGATAATCATTTCTGATAAAAAGATTATCTGCTACTTTAGTAGAAAACTGCGCATTCGGAACTTTACGATAATATTTTTCAGAAGGATTATTTTTACTGTCCAATGTTGCTTTATAAAATGGAATCCAAGCCTGAAGTCCAGCGTAGTGGGTAAGTAAATCCTTAAAAACGATGTTTTCTTTATTTGTTTTCGAAAAAAAAGGAAGCATTCTCTTTAGCTTAGTGTGCAATTTCACCTTCTTTTTATCATATAATTGCATAACATTTGGAAGCGTCGAAATCATTTTAGAAATCGAGGCTACATCATATAAATCCGAATTTGTAACCTTTTTTATAGTGTCATAAGTGTGATGACCATAGGATTGCTGGAAAATCACATTGCCTCGTCTTGCTACTAATACTTGCATTCCAGGAGTCATTTTGCCATCAATTGCTTTTTTTGCAACGCTGTCAATTTTAGATAAAATCTTTGGATTGATATCTTCATTTTCAGGAGTAGTAAAACCCAGTCGGTTTAATTTTTGTGTTGATAAACCATAATTTACAGGAAAATAATTATTTATGGAAACCGGTAATTTACCTTTGGCTTCGACCGCACCAAATAGTATTTCTGCAGAAACGATTTGACTAATATCTGAATTTTGGTACGAAAGTACTAACCCTTCGATATCGTCAAAATTAGTTACTGGTAATAAAGAGTACGGTTTTGCAAAAACATCTAAGATTACTTTGTTGTTTTTTGCAATTTCTTGCAACCAAAACAATTCTGTTTCAGAAACATTTTGCTTTTCCCAAACTCCATTTTTCTTGTGTAGACCAACGATTACGGTTTTGTATTTTTTTAATTCGATGTTTAAACTGTCGATATTAGTATGAGACACTTCGGTTATTTCAGTATATTTTTTTAATGTTGCCACAAAAGAACTATTCACGGCCTCGCCTAATTTTACGTAGGCAATTTTTTGGCTTAAATCTTTAATAGGAAGTATGTTCTTGTCATTTTTTAATACTGTAATTGCATTTTCATACAGTTTGTAACTTAAAGCTTCATTTTCTGAGGGATTCAGCTCCGCTGACAAATTTTCAGTAACAATAGGCTTGTATTTATTTAGACCTACTTTGTATTTATAATGTAATATTTTTTTTACGGAATGTGCCAAGCGCTCTTCAGTGAGAATACCTTCATTATAAAATCTTTCTAGTTTTTTAAATCCTGCAGCAACGTCAATAGGGAAAAGTAAAATGTCGTTACCTGCAAGTAAAACGGCTAATTCAAGATCGCCAGGACCTTTAAAGTCACTCGCACCTTTCATTCCTAAACCATCGGTAAAAATCAAGCCATCAAAACCTAATTGTTTTTGAAGTACATTAGTCACTATATTATAAGAAGCCGATGAAGGGTGATTTTCTTTTGGTTCTAAACTAGGAATGTTAAGATGTCCGACCATTACAGAAACTAAACCTTCATCAAACATTCGTTTGTAAGGATGTAACTCTACTAAGTCAATTCGCTCTTTAGAAAAATTAACTAATGGCAATGTATGATGAGAATCGGTTGATGTGTCGCCATGACCAGGGAAATGTTTACCTGTACTAAAAACTCCTTGCCCTTGAACGCCTTTCATCAAAGCGATAGCTTTATTAGCTACATTATTTTTATCCTCACCAAAAGAACGATTTCCGATAATAGGATTTTTAGGATTGGTGTTGATATCAATCACAGGCGAAAAATTGAAATGGATTCCCATTCGCTTACTTTCAGCTCCCATTTGTCGACCTACTTTCTCAATTAAACTCAAATCTTGTATCGCTCCTAAAGTCATGTTCCACGGAAAAAAATAAGTAGAGTCTAACCTCATACTTAATCCCCATTCGGCATCAATTGCCACGAATAAAGGTACTTTTGCTTCTGCCTGATACTGATTCGTTAATTTAGCTTGACGACCTGGACCACCTTGGAAAAAAATTACACCTCCTATATTGTATTCTTTAATTAACGCTTTGGTTTTATTTTCATGAACCGAATCTTTGTTAGAATAAGCCGAAATCATATAGAGTTGTCCTATTTTTTCTTGAACAGTCATTTTGGTATAAATACTATCGACCCAGCGGGTTTCTGGATCAGAATCTTTGAAGAAATTTTTTCTTTCGGATTTTTTTAATGCAGTATAAATGGTTTTATCTTCTGTATAAGAGTCTTTTTTTAAGGCACTAATTGTATCGTTTTTTTTGGAAATAGCGCAATTAGTAATTAATAGTAAAAACACCGTGTAAAGGCTAATCTTTATAAAAAAATTTTTCATTTAATTTATTTTTATGTGAAGTTCATACCTTTCTTATGTTAGAGTGGCATACAATAATTTAATCTATACTTTAATTTTTTTACAGTACTAAAAACTTATTCTTTCGGTACTGCGTGAACTGGTTAATAGTAAACCTAGATAAGTTAATAATCCGTTGAGAACTATTAATTCATTGTCAAATACATATCCAGAAAATAAGGTTCTGGAATATTCGTTTATTAAATAGGTAAATAGGGGAGACAGTAAGCAAATAAATGGGACTAGTTTGTCATTGACATTTCTGTTTTTTTGGAACAAACCAAAAGCATATAATCCTAATAATGGCCCATAAGTGTACGATGCCACTCTAAAAATCATACCTACTACCGAACTGTCATTAATAGAATTAAAAACAAGTATCACTACAAAAATAAGTGCTGAAAAACTGATGTGTACAAAATGTCTAATGCGTACATTATTTTTCTTCTTTTGATTTTCTTCTTTATCCATTCCTAGAAAATCGACACAAAAAGAAGTTGTTAATGCTGTTAAAGCCGAATCAGTAGTAGCGAAAGTAGCTGCAATAATTCCAAGTAAAAATATAATCGCTGGAATTATAGAAAGATGATTTAAGGCTATTTCTGGAAAAAGCAAATCGGTTCTTGGTTTACCTGTAATTAAATCTGTTGGTACGGCAATTCCGTTTTTGTTTGCATAGATATAAAGTAAAGCACCTACGCTCAAGAAAAATATATTGATAACAACAAAGATTCCTGTAAAGGTAAACATATTTTTTTGGGCTTCGCCAATGTTCTTGCAACTCAGATTTTTTTGCATTAAATCTTGGTCAAGACCTGTCATTGCAATGGTGACAAACATTCCTCCTAAAATCTGTTTTACAAAATGGAATTTACTTCCCAGGAAATCATCAAAGAAAAATATTTTAGAATAATTACTATTTTTTACCTCTTCGAATGCAGCAATAGCGCTCAAATTCATGCTATCACAAATAAAATAAATTGTTAGGAAAACTGAAGTTACCAAGAAAAACGTTTGTAAAGTATCTGTGATAATGATTGTTTTCAGTCCGCCTCGATAAGTATAAGAAAATATAAGAAGTAAAGCGATTAACACAGTCATCGCAAAAGGAATTCCATAAAAATCAAAAACATAGCGCTGCAGTACAATAACTACTAAATAAAGTCTAAAAGCAGAGCTTATCGTTCTACTAATTAAGAAAATAGAAGCCGCAGTTTTATAACTGTAAAACCCCATTCTTTGCTCGATATAGCTGTAAATAGAGGTTAAATTCATTCTGTAATACAACGGTAATAATAACTTGGTGATTATTATAAATCCTATTGCATTACCTATTATAAATTGAAAATATTTGAATTGTTCACCACCAGCTGCACCAACTTCTCCAGGAACGGAAATGAAAGTAACTCCAGAAAGAGCAGTTCCAATCATACCAAAAGCCACTAAATACCATTTTGAATTTTTGTTGGCAGTAAAAAACGCTTCGTTTCCATCATCTTTCCGACTCACTCTGTGAGAGATATAAAATAATACTCCGAAATAAACGATGATTAGAATGAGGATTGCGCTTGGTGTCATTTTTGGTTTTTAGAGGTTGGTAGTTCTGTTGTAAATGTAGAGTAGAGTTTGAAGTATTTACTATTAGTTTCCTAAATTTTTATTTTCAGCTAATAAAACAGCTCTAACACTTTTGTATTTATTTAATAGTTCTGCAGCTAATTTTTCATCTATTCGAAGCTCTTCTACAATCATTTCAACACCTCTTTGAACTAGTTTTTTGTTAGATAGTTGCATGTCAATCATTTTGTTTCCATACACTTTTCCAAGCTTTATCATTACCGAAGTAGAGATCATATTTAGGACAAGTTTTTGCGAAGTTCCCGCTTTCATACGTGTACTTCCTGTTAGAAACTCTGGACCTACAACAATTTCAATAGGAAAATCGGCTTCTGCTGAGATCAAACTATTGCTATTACAAGAAATACTTCCGGTGCTAATTTTATTTTCACCAGCCATTTTTAAACCACCAATGACATAAGGGGTATTTCCCGAGGCTGCAATTCCAATAACAAAATCAGCACTTGTAATGTTATGTTTTTTTAAATCTAGCCAAGCTTGATTAAAATCATCTTCGGCGTTTTCAACTGCTTTTCTAATGGCGTAATCTCCACCAGCAATAATTCCGATTACTAAATCGTGCGGCACTCCAAAAGTAGGAGGGCACTCTGATGCATCTAAAATACCAATTCTACCAGAAGTTCCAGCACCAATATAAAACAAGCGACCGCCCTGTTGCATTTTTACAACAATGGCATCTACCAGTTTTTCAATATTTGGTATTTGTTTTTTTATTACGCTCGAAACTTTCTTATCCTCGGCATTGATTCCCATGAGTATTTCTTCGGTACTCATTTTTTCTAGATTAGCGTAAAGCGATTCTTTTTCGGTATCAGGATTATTTTTAGCCATTTTTATACTATTTAAAAGGTGAAGCTTTAATTATTTATTGTATTAATAAATCAAATATTTAGAACGCATTTTTTTAAATGAATTCAAATCTTTCTGCCAGCTTTGTCTTATCTTACTTTCCGAAACTCCAGTTTCAATCTGAGTTTGTAATTTCTTTGTTCCAGCTAATTTTGTAAAAAAGGCGTTGAAAAATTTAGTTTTGTCGCTGGTGTTTTCATAGGCTTTAATTAGCCATTTTAGTTCAAGTCGTTTAAGTTTAGGGTAGGATGTTAGATCCTCACCAAAGCATTCTTTTCCATTATGCATGGGGTCTTTAGCTCCAAAATTTGGTTTTGGAGTAAAGCTAAAATCAAAACTTTTTTTATTTAAAAAAGGGGAACCATAGATTTGAAATTGCTTTTCTGTACCGCGGCCCATACTTACATTAGTACCTTCAAATAGGCATAAACTAGCATAGAGATTTATAGATTGGTCGTTTGGTAAGTTTGGCGATGGTTTTACTAGTAAGCTGTATTGCATTTTACGATTATAGTCGATACAAGGGATAACAGTTAATTTGCATTGTGCTGCATTTTTTAACCATTTTTGACCATTTATCATTTTTCCATATTCACCAATTGACATTCCATGAAGCAGCGGAATAGGATGCATGCCAACAAAACTTGTAAATTCTTTTTCTAATAACGAACCATCCACAATACTACCATTTGGATTTGGTCGGTCTAGGATTATGAGAGGAATTCCATTCTCAGCACATGCTTCCATAACATAATGTAAAGAAGAAATATAAGTGTAAAAACGAGCACCAACATCTTGCAAATCGAATAGCAAAACATCAAGGTTCGCTAATTGTGCTGGTTTTGGTTTTTTGTTATCTCCGTAAAGGGAAATTATTGGCAATCCAGTTTTAGGATCTTTTCCATCAACCACATGTTCGCCTGCATCTGCCGTTCCTCTAAAACCGTGCTCAGGCGCAAAGATGGTTTGAACATTTATTTTTTTATCTAGTAGGAAGTCGACTAAATGAGTATTATTAGACAAAATTCCAGTTTGATTGGTTATGATTCCAACTTTTTTATCTTTTAATAATGGGAGGTACTTCTCAAAATTATCAGCTCCAGTTTTGATAACGCTTTTAGACTTATTCGTTTTAGGATCTATTTCTATGTTTGATGGAGTCGAGGAAGCTTGAAAAGAAATAGAAAACAACAAAATAAAGGTTAGTTTTTTTATAAATAAATCCATGATAATTTAAGATTAAATCACTGTTATTAAAAGCGATAATTAGTTGAAATGAGGATAAGGTAAACCACTTTAGCTAAGCTAAAGTGGTTACTATCCAGTAAAATAAGGGTTTATTTATTTGTGAAGAAAGTTAATACGGGGATGTTTACCGTAGCACTAGGTAATCCATTGTTTAGACCTCCTACGTAACCTCTACTAAAAAAAGTGTAAGCTCTTCCTTTTCTTGGTGTAAGTGTAGTTTTGGCAACAATTGTAGCTGTGCCCACTGTACGCAATTGAACTTCGTATGTCGAAGATTCTAGATCAGGGATTGGTATAATTGGAATAAATGCTTCATTTCCTTTTAAGTATGTAACTCCAGAATATATAACAGCATTGCTATTCAACTCTTTAATAGAGAAGTCAAAACCTGTTGTTGGCGTATTTGTAATCACATTTATAAAGCGGATATAAGCTTTTGTAGGGTCAGTTAGGGTAACTGACAAATCATCTTTTATTGTGTGTGCCGTATAATTTGGAGACAATCCTACTATGAAACTAGTGTAATTTTTTTTAGCCTCGATATTAAAAGGAGAAGTAAAAAGAGTACTAGCTGCTACAGTTGCAGTTGCAGGAGTCTCTACTCTCAAATTTTTAGTTCCAGAAGGAATTAACGAGTAATTGATGGAAGCTGGATAACCACTACCATAGTTAGTTCCTATAGGTAAACCTGATAATACAGTAACTCCACTAGTTTTTACGTCATCAACATACCAAATGGCACTAAAGTTTTTTCCGTCTGGACCAATAGCTGTATGTTGAAATTTCACTAAAGCATCATTTGGAGAAACACTTTCCTTATATGGAGAAAAATTAGTTTCATCACCACAAGAAGAAAAGATACCTAAGCTAAGTACAGCTAATCCTAAGTACTTTGTAATTGTTATTTTTATATTTTTCATCTGAATTTATTTAAGAGTAGATAATTAGGGTTGAGAGAACCACATTTCTTCTGTATGATAGCTTGGTTTATCCGCTCCAATAGCTTGCAATGCAGCAAAGTTCCATACGTATTCTGAATTGAAACGCGGACGAACTCTATATGCTAATTTTCCATTATTATCTGGCGACAATGTAGGGAAAGCTATTGTTTCATAAACCAAAGGATCATAGTGGTATTTTCTCATATCCGTCCAAGTTTCTAAATATCCATACCCAAAAAGGGCTACATATTTTTGCATCATAATGTGCTTAATCGTCAGATTTGCAGCAGTAGGAACAATATTTACATCACTAAGGAAAGCGGCTTTTTGCGCAGCCGTAATCAATGCAGCTGTTGGTGCAACTGTAGATACAACCGTATTTCTATTTACCATATCAATACTTGCTTCAATCCCTTTTTTGTAAGCGTCTAATGCCATTGCTTTGTCTCCTTTTATAAATGCTGCTTCTGCTTTTATGAATTGTAATTCAGCATAAGTCATTAAAGGAAAATCAGCTTTGTCTCTAAAAAGGTATCTTCCAGGAATAGTACTGTTTCCAGAGCCTATCGTTCCCCATAAGTTAGGAATACGCGTAGCAGCAACAGTTCCAGCTGTAGTACTTAATGGATTTCCTCTAAAAACGCCATCTGCCGAAGGTTGTAAAATGTTAGCCATACGTGGATCTACCGTTCCTCCAAATACTGTTCCATCCATAGCACGCAAAATGAAATCAGATTGACGGAAACTATTTAAGTTATTACGACTAGGTCCGAAAAAGTTAGCGTCAGATGTGCTTGTTGCTGTAAATTTAACGTAGCAATCATCATTGATGCTTGATAACGATTTGTTTACATATTCAATCACTTTATCAGGGCTGTAAGTTGTTTTGTTGATTAAGTTATTTGAATTTCTAGCTAATACTCCATAGGCAAATTTGGTCCATTTAGTTCTATCACCACCATATATTAAATCTCCTTTTGCGGTATAACTAACATCTGATTTTCCATCCGTTCTTGCTAAATCAACGATAGCTTCATTAGCTAATTTTACCACTTCAGCATAAGCCTCTTCTTGAGTTCCATAGTCAAATGTAAGCCTAGCAGTAAAGACTTGATCAAATTTGATAAGATTTGAATGGTAGTCTGTAGATACTTGCCAAGTCCAAGCTTTAATTGCTTTTGATAAACCTACTATATCATATCGTTGGTTTTTATTTGCAACTTCTTGAGCTTGTGTAAGGTTTAATCCAATCGAGTAATAAGCCATTTTCCAAATTTCTCCACCACTATCACTATTTGCAATATAACCGTATTGGTCAAATATATAATTAGCGGTTGTATGAGAAAAGTATTGGGTGTATTTACCTAAGAATCTAGAATCAAATTGAATTCCTGTAGCCATAGAGGCCTGGATATTAGGTAAAAGATATATTGGCTCCGTAACAGTTGGAAAACTGGGATTAATATTTACTTCTGCTATTTCATCACGATTACAAGCTGTAGATAATAAGGCTACCATTGATACAGCTATATATTTTGTTATGTTTTTCATTTTATTATGTATTAAATTCCAAATTTAAAACCTAGATTAAAACCTCTTGCGGTTGAAAGTACTCCGTAGTCAAACCCTGTACCACCTGCGCCACCAGAACTTGCGTTCAAACCATTTACAGCAGGATCAGCTCCTGTATAATTTGTGATCATAAAGGCATCAGTTACGGTGATATACATGGAAACACTACTGAAAAATTTTGTTTTTTTCAACATTTCCGAAGAGAACTTATAGCTCGCTGTGATGTCTCTCATTCTTAACCAATTGATGTCTTTTTCGATAAAGTCAGAGTCAACATAATTAAGATTATAATATTCGTTTTGGTAGTAAGGAGTTACTTGAATATTGTTTTTAGTTGGTGTAGAAGAGTTTTCTAAACCGTCTTGGAATACACCTTCTAAAACCAAGGGAGTTTCACGATCTAAAGTTTTAGTACTTAAACCTTGAGTGTATAAATACGCTGCTGTTGCATTGTAAATATCTCCACCTTTACGGATGTCTAACAAGAAGGATAATTTGAAGTTTTTATAGTTAAAACTATTTTGAAGTCC
The DNA here is from genome assembly GCF_004349145.1 of Flavobacterium hiemivividum. Lineage (GTDB taxonomy): Bacteria > Bacteroidota > Bacteroidia > Flavobacteriales > Flavobacteriaceae > Flavobacterium > Flavobacterium hiemivividum. The sequence goes on from NZ_SMFO01000002.1 coordinate 129,713, forward strand.
AATAGAAAAATCAGGATTTCTATCACCTACAATAGGAAAGGACTGATCTTTCACTGGCTGACCATTTGAAGGGTTGATTAAAATATCACCGTTGTTGTTTCTCAAATTAGTAAATCCTGTAAACGTTGTCAATGGGCCACCTACTCTGGCACCACCTCTAATGTTTCCAAATAACCAAGTGTCTGAAGTATAATATTCAGGTAAAGTAGGAGGTAGGCTTAATAATTCACTGTCTGTTTTAGTGAAATTGGCCATTACATCCCAGCTAAAGTTATCTGTTAAGATTGGCGAACCTGTAAGTGTCATCTCAAGCCCTCTGTTTTGTAACGCTCCAAAGTTAAATGCAGTTAATACAAATCCAGTTCCATAACTTAAACGCATGTTGTTGATAATAGGATTATCAGTTTTTCTTTTATAAACAGCAACGTCAATACCTATTCTGTTTTTAAGAAAACGCATCTCTGTACCAAACTCAGTAGAGGTATTCATCTCTGCTTGAAGATTAGGATTTGCTCCAGTAACTGAATAACCAAAACCTCCACCAGTGGTTGGCTTGGTTTCATAAGTAGGCGATATCGAATAAGGCTTAGCGTCATTTGCTACTCTTGCATAAGATGCTCTTAATTTTCCATAAGATAAAATATCGTTGTCTTTTAATGCGCCTAATTCTGTAAACACAAAACTTAAAGAAGATGAAGGATAAAAGAAAGAGTTGTTTGCTCTTGGTAAAGTGGAAGAAACATCATTTCTTCCCGTTAATGTTAGGAATACAATTTTGTCATAGTCTACAGTAAATTCTCCAAAAACACCATCAACGCGTCTTTTGATTATTCTTTCTTGTGAACGTTGTGATAATGGATCAGTATTATTAATATTCATTACGTCCACCTCATAGTAACGTTCTCCTTTTGTAGAAAGAATTTTATAGTTATTCTCTAATCTAGCAGCACCTATACGAAGTAAACCATTAAATTTTCCAATGGTATGTTTTGCAGTACCAAATGCTAAATAGTTGTAATTATTCGATTGATCAGTATATTGCTCAAAGTAACCACCTGTCGAAATACCAGTACCGCTACCAATACCTAAGGCACTTCTAGATGATTCTGGATGTACTGACTTGAATCCTTGAGTTGAGTTTGCATCTATACCAAAACGTCCTGTAAAACTTAACCAAGATAAAGGATCATAAGTTAAAGCAACATTGGTTAAAATACGATTGTTTTTATCATTTCCTTTGTTTTTATTTACTTCAAAAAATGGATTATCTACCTCAGTATCATTTGTTCCATCAGTAATTTTACGTCGGCTACCATCAGAGTTTAAATAATTTGTAACGTCCTCATTAGCAGGATAAGATAATAAGTTTAATAAAAATCCACCAGCTCCTTTAGATGTTTTGTCTGTTTCAGATTTGATGTAAGAAAAAGAAGCTTCTGATTTTAATTTATCACTAATTTTTGCAGTTCCGCTTAAAGATAAATTTAATCTATTGTAAGCTGAATTTGGAACAACACCAGTTTGCTCTAAATTAGACATAGACAAACGATACGTCATTTGTTCCGTTCCTGCGTCAAAAGTAAGGGCGTTTGTTTTCTTAATACCTGTTTTAAAGAAACTATTGATATTGTCATATAATTGAGTTCCATCAGCATATTTTTCTCCAAAATGTCTACGAAAATTATTATTAGATATACCATTAGAACCTCTTTGATAAACTCTTTGTGTTTCTGGGAAACGATATACATCATCTAGCCTGATATCTGTGGAATAGGTGATTGTACCTTTTCCTTTTTTTCCTTTTTTAGTAGTAATGATGATAGCTCCATTTCCTGCTTCTATACCATATAATGCAGCAGCTTCAGGGCCTTTCAATACAGTAACTGACTCAATATCATCTGGATTTATATCAGCACCACGATTGGTATAATCAGTATCTCTGTTTGGTCCATTCGAAATTAATAATCCTTGATCTAAAGTAGAGTTACTAATAGGTAAACCATCAACAATAAACAAAGGTGAATTGTTTCCACTCATTGAGTTTACACCACGTAGTTGGATTGCAGCAGAAGCGCCCGGAGCACCAGAAGTACTAGTTACTGTTAAACCTGCTATTCTTCCTTGTAAAGCATTGATGAAATTTTCTCTTTGCGTATCGGCGATATCAGAACCTTTTACACCTTGTGTGGCATAACCTAAAGATGCTTTTGGTCGATTAATACCAAAGGCTCCAGTTACTGTAACTTCTTTTAGATTTTCTGCACCTTCATTTAATGTAAGGTTTAATGTGGATCCTGTCACTTTTAATTCTTTGGTTTCAAAACCAATATAACTAAAAACAAGCACATCAGTGTTTGATGCATTGATAGCATAGTTACCATCTAAATCAGTGACGCCACTCTTAGTAGTGCCTTTAATGAGAACTGTCACTCCAGGAATCGGAATCCCATCGGTTTTGTTTTTTACAGTTCCAGTAATTGTTTTTGTTTGTGCAAATGTGATTTGTACTACCAAAAACAACAATGAAATCAGGAATAATTTTTTCATAATTATTTGGTTTATGTTATGGTTATTAAACAAATGTATTTATTCTCTGCAAATAATTGCACTATTTTTCGAGTTATTTTCATTAAAAACTTTAATAATGCAACATAACGCAGTTTTTTGTTGTTTAAATTTGCAGATAATCGAAATTCTATCATAAATTAGAACCTACTAATTCATTATTTTTATACATTTGTTTTTATCATACACCATTATACTATGCTTAAAGCAGAAAGACGTAATATTATATTGAAAAAACTTACTGATGAACAGCGAATTAGCACAATTGACTTGGCTGAGGAGTTGGCTGTCTCTGAAGATACTATTAGAAGGGATTTAATTAAGTTGCATGAAAAAGGACTTCTTGAAAAAGTGTATGGTGGTGCTATTCCCGTTGTTAACAAGGCAAAAAATATTTTTGATATTGTGATATCAAACGTAGATAAAAAAGAAATAATAGGGAATAAGGCGCTTTCGCTACTTCATGATGGTCAGGTGATCATTATGAGTGGGGGAACTACTAACTTGGTTTTTTCTAAATTAATTCCACCATTATTAAAAGCGACAGTCTACACTTATAGTTTGCCTATTGCGATGCAATTGTCTCAATATCCTAATATAGATTTGATTTTTATTGGAGGTAAAATGCAAAAAAATGCTATGGTTACTATAGGAATCGATGTGCTTCAGGTTTTGTCAAAAATTAAGGCCGATATCTGTTTTATGGGAGCTAGTAGTATAAATGTCCAACAAGGACTAACCGAAATGGGGTACGAGGTTTCCATTGTTAAGAAAGCAATGATCGAATCATCAGATAAAGTGGTTTCTATGTTTACTTCAGATAAATTGGCTACAAAGATGCCGCATGTTGTTTGCGAATTAAACAAGTTAGACACTATAGTTACAGATTTAAGTCCAGAAGATGCTAGGCTGGAAGAATATAGGAAATTAGGAGTTACCGTTTTATAACAGTCTGGAAAAAATTTTTGCATTATTTTGCGTTATTTTTTTTACTTCTAGAGCAGTACAACAAAAAGATTTTTTTGGTTTTACGCTATCTTTGATGTGCAGTATTCAAACTTTGATATGTTATTAAACAAGGAAATAATTCTTTGATTTAAGATGTTTAACGAAGTTTAATTTAGCCCGTTTACAACGAATATTTTAATATAATTAGATTTACATGTCGATCGCATTACAACTAAAACGATTATCAGACTCATTAGAAGGAACACTTTTATATGACCAACTCCATAAAACACTCTATGCTACTGATGCTTCGGCTTATAGGATAATGCCTGTGGCAGCTGCCTTACCTAAGAATGAGGCAGATATTATAAAATTGGTTCATTTCGCTAAGGAAAATAAAATTTCTCTAACTCCCAGAACAGCAGGAACTTCTCTTGCAGGGCAAACGGTGGGTGATGGTATTGTAGTTGATGTTTCTAAATATTTCACAAAAATTCTCTCTTTCGATAAGGATAATAAAACGGTGACTGTTCAACCGGGTGTAATTCGGGACGAACTGAATTTATACTTGAAGCCGCACGGCGTGTTTTTTGGTCCTAATACTTCAACATCTAATCGTTGTATGATAGGAGGAATGGTAGGAAATAATTCTTCGGGAACAACTTCCATCCGTTATGGTGTTACCAGAGATAAAATTGTAAAGATAAAAGCGATTTTAAGTGATGGTTCTCAGGTTGTATTTGGCGAATTAACTTCAGCTGAATTTATCGAAAAAACAAAAGGGAATTCTCTTGAAAGTAATATTTATAAAAGCCTGTTTACTGAATTATCAAATGAGGCGACCCAACAGGAAATTGTAAAAGAGTTCCCGAAACCGGAAATCCATAGACGAAATACAGGATATGCAGTAGATATATTATTGCAATCTGATCTTTTTGGCGGAAGCCAACCCACCATAAATGTGGGGAAATTACTTTGTGGAAGCGAGGGAACTTTGGCTTTTACAACCGAAGTTACTTTGAAAGTTGATCTTTTACCACCCACTAATAATGTGATGGTAGTAACGCATTTTACCAGTGTTCAAGAAAGTTTAGAGGCGGTGATGATTGCCATGAAGCATCATTTATATACCTGCGAAATGATCGATGATACGATTCTTGATTGTACAAAAACAAACAAAGAGCAAAGTAAAAATCGGTTTTTTATTCAGGGTGAGCCCAAAGCGATAATGATGTTTGAGGTGGCTTCACATGCCAGTATGGAAGATGCCGAAATGCAAGCCAATGCTTTGATTAAAGACTTAGAAGCCAATCATTTTGGTTACGCTTCGCCAAAATTATACGGTGCTGATATTGAAAAAGTAAACGAACTTAGAAAAGCAGGTCTCGGACTTTTAGGCAGTATTGTAGGTGATGAAAAAGCAGCTGATTCTATTGAAGATACCGCTGTTGAATTGAGTGATTTACCTAATTATATCGCTGATTTTTCGGCGATGATGAAACGCCACGGCCAAGAAGCGATTTATTATGCTCATGCTGGAGCGGGAGAATTGCATTTGCGTCCTGTTTTGAATTTAAAAACAAAGGAAGGCGTTTATCAATTTCGAAATATTGCTACCGAAGTAGCACATTTGGTAAAAAAATACCGCGGTTCACTTAGTGGTGAACATGGCGACGGAATTGTTCGTGGTGAATTTTTACCTTTTATGATTGGCGAAAAAAATTACGAATTGTTAAAACGCATTAAATTGGCATTCGACCCAAATTCGGTTTTGAATATGGGGAAAATTGTTAATGCTTTGAAAATGGACGAGAATCTTCGTTTTGAAGTTGGTAGAGTAGAACCAGAAATTCAAACTATTCAGGATTTTTCAGATAGTATGGGCGTTTTACGTGCTGCCGAAAAATGCAATGGTTCAGGAGATTGCAGGAAATTACCATCGGCGGGCGGAACTTTATGTCCGAGTTATCGTGCCACGCGAAATGAAAAAGACACGACTCGTGCCCGCGCCAATGCCTTGCGGGAATATCTAACCAATTCAGAAAAAGATAATAAATTCAATCATAAAGAATTATACGAGGTTTTTGAACTTTGTATTAGCTGTAAAGCTTGTGCAAGCGAATGTCCGTCTAATGTTGATGTGGCGGCGCTTAAAGCTGAATTTTTATACCAATATCAAAAGGCAAATGGTTTTTCGCTTCGAAATAAAATTTTTGCTAACAATTCGAAACTAAATAAACTAGGAAGTATTTTTCCATCCCTAACTAATTTTATGGTACGCCAACCATTTGTGAAAAATGGAATGGGAATAGCTTCAAAAAGAGAAGTACCATTATTAGCTCCAAAAACGTTTAGAAAATGGATCGAAAACAATAAACCTAAAGCAGCAGGACTTTCATTTGCAAACGGAAAATTGTATCTTTTTTGTGATGAATTCACTAATTATTATGATGTTGCTGTAGGGATTGATGCGTATGAATTATTGACACAATTAGGCTATGAAGTGCTAATTGTCGATCATGAAGAAAGCGGAAGAGCATATTTATCTAAAGGTTTTCTGGAAGAAGCCAAAGCTATTGCTAATAAAAATGTCGGCACTTTTGCACCAATTGTCACAGCTGGAATTCCATTAATTGGTTTAGAGCCATCGGCAATTCTGACATTTAGAGATGAATACATTCGTCTGGCTGATGATAAGGCTTCCGCCGAAAAATTAGCAAAAAACTGTCTGACAGTTGAAGAATTTTTCAAAAGAGAAATTACAGCTGGTAAAATACATGAGGAGCAATTTTCGGATATTCAAAAAACGATAAAAATTCACGGGCATTGCCACCAAAAGTCATTGAGTAGCGTTGAAGCTTCTTTTGCGATGTTGAATGTTCCAAAAAATAACTCCGTTACTATTTACAATTCAGGTTGTTGTGGTATGGCGGGTTCTTTTGGTTATGAAAAAGAACATTATGAGATCAGTATGCAAATGGGGGAGGACACCTTATTTCCAAAAATTAGAAGTACGGCCGATACAACTGAAATTGCTGCTGCTGGTACAAGTTGTCGCCACCAGATTTTTGATGGAACCAATAGAAAAGCTTTGCATCCCGTTACCATTTTGAGAAGTTGCCTAAAATAATATTCTTATTCTTTTATATGATGAATGGGAATTTAAAACGCCTAATGCTATGAAAAAATCAATCTTTTTTACTTTCTTTTTATTCGTTTTTTTACCTGCTCAAGCAGCTAAGATTGATACTTTAGAAGTTTTTAGTGCAGTGATGAATAAGAATATAAAAACCTGTGTCGTTACTCCAGATAGTTATGATAAAAGCAATAGAAATTTACCAGTTGTATATCTGCTTCATGGCTATAGCGGAAATTATGCTACTTGGCTGAAAAGTTTTAAAGACGTTGCGGAGCAGGTAGATAAGTATGATTTTATAGCCATTGGTGTTGATGGTAATTATTCCAGTTGGTATTTTGACAGTCCAGTTGACCCAAATTACCAATATGAAACTTATATAATTGATGAACTAATACCTTATGTTGATAAGAAATATAAAACGATTGCAAGTCCTAAGGGCAGAGCAATAACAGGTTTGAGTATGGGCGGACACGGTGCCTTATATTTATCCTTTAAGAATCAGGAAGTATTTGGAGCAGCAGGAAGTATGAGTGGAGGGGTTGATATTCGACCTTTTTCGGAAAAATGGGATATTAAGAAACGCTTGGGTTCAATAACCGATTTTCCTGAAAATTGGGAAAAAAACACGGTGGTTAATATGCTAGAATTGGCTCAAACTAATTCACTAAAACTTATCATTGATTGCGGAGTTGATGATTTTTTTATTGATGTCAACAGACAGCTTCACCAAAAGATGCTGGCACTAAAAATCAATCATGATTATATTGAGCGGCCTGGAAAACATAATATTGATTATTGGGAAAATTCATTGAAATTTCAATTGTTGTTTTTTAATAATTTTTTTAAGGAAACAGTTAGGGAATAAGGAGGGGAGTTTAGTTATGTCCGGATGGTGAACTAAAGAATAAGACGCAAAAATTGCTTGAAAAAGTACAATTTTATTTACTAGAGCAATGCAATTTTAAACAAAATATAAAAGATGAAAAAAAAGCTCTTATTAATTGTCATTTTTTTAAGTTCTATGAGTGTCTTAAAAGCACAGAAGCTAGATCTTATTCCGAGACCAGTTAAAGTTGAACAAACTTCGGGGGCGTTTGTAATTCCTTCATTGGTACACATTAGTATAGATAAAAAAGCACAAAAAAGTGCGGGATATATTGCGGATTCGTTTTTTAAAAATACGGGAATTAATCCAAAAATTTCTATTGGTAAAAGAAACCAAAAAAACACAATACGGCTTGTCGTAGATCAAAAAATGAATGTTCCAAATGATGGTTATACCTTGAGTGTTGCAAAGACCGGTGTTGTTGTCAAGGGAAAATCTCATAATGGAGTTTTGAATGGCTTTCAAACCTTACTTCAAATGTCTTCTGCAAAAGATGTTAAAAAAGGAACAATCCCTTTTGTGAAAATAGAAGATTATCCTCGCTTTGAATGGCGCGGAATGATGCTGGACGTTTCGAGACAGTTTTTCGATAAGGAAACCGTTAAAAATTATATCAGTTGGTTAGCGGCACATAAAATGAATATTTTTCATTGGCATCTCACTGATGATAATGGCTGGAGAATTGAAATTAAATCCATGCCCGATTTGACTTCAAAAGGAGCGTGGCGAGGTCCAGGAGAAGTGCTGTTGCCTTCTTATGGCTCTGGAGATAAGCGTTACGGCGGTTTTTATACACAAGAAGATATTAAAGAAGTAGTCGCTTTTGCCGCTGAACGTGGCGTTTCTATTATGCCAGAAATTGAAATTCCAGGACATTCTCGCGCCGTAACTGCCTCTTATCCTGAAATAGGTTGTGTTACAACGCAAGAAACAAAAAGTGTTCAAGGAGAAGTGAAGAACGTATGGTGTGTAGGTCGCGAAGAAAATTTTGAGATTCTAGATGGCATAATTAAAGAGTATTCAGAACTTTTTCCTTTTGATTACATACATATTGCAGGTGACGAGGTAAACCGTGCTAATTGGGAACATTGTCCGAAATGTAAAGCGGTGATGGCAAAGGAAGGCTATACTGATACGTTTCAATTGCAAAACTATTTCTTTAGACGAATTGAAAAAATTGTTGAGAAATACGATAAAAAATCAGCGGGCTGGAACGAAATCCTGAAAGGTGGCGAACTAAGTCCAAAAACGGAGATTTTTGCTTGGCAAGGAGTGAGTTACGGAATCGAATCTGTGAAAAAAGGACATCCTACTATTATGATTCCGGGACAATATACGTATTTTGATATGGCACAATCTGAAGAAGAGCGTGGTCATCGATGGGCCGCTATTACAGATACTAAAAGAGTGTATTCATTTGAACCAGTTCCAGAGAATGACCTATCAGTTGAAGAACAAAAATTAATTAAAGGTGTTCAGGGTGCATTGTGGAGTGAATATCTTGATGTTCCAACTCGATTTATGGAATACCAAAGTTACCCAAGAATTGCTGCTTTGTCTGAGATTGCTTGGTCTAAAAAAGAACATAAAAACTGGGATGATTTTTATGGAAGGTTAACTAATAGTCACTTGCAGCGTTTAGCTGATTTAGGAATTGCTTTTAGAGATTTTCCGCCTACAGCAATTTATAAAAATGGAAAGATAACGGTAAGGTTGCCTTATGAAGGGGCGGTTGTTCGCTACGATACAGAAGGAAATGAGCCTACAAGACAATCTCCTTTATATACAAACTCAATTGAAACCAAAGAGTATGAAAAATATAGGTTCCGTACTTATTTCAATGAGAATGCTGCTAGTCCTGCTGTAAAAGTGGAGAAATTACCAGTCGCAAACTGGAATACTTCAAAAGTGGAAACTATAAAGATTTCAGAAGATATTACGGATCATATCGATAAAAAAGCGATTTGGTATTTATCTTTTAATCCAGTAACTGACGAAGCAACGAGTGGCGTAATCAAGGAAATTTCACTTTTTGAAAATGATAAATTAATTAAAACCTATTTACCAGAAAGAACTTTAAAATCAAAACCTAGCTTGCGTTTTGTAATCGAAAATTACAACGATAACAACAAGTATCGTTTAGATTTTACAGTAGAAAATAAAGAGGTCAAAGAATCGGCTGCAAAGGTTGATTTCATTGCAAGTCCGTATCAAGAACCAGAAGTAAAAGTGACTTCATCGATGGCCGAAAATCCAAAATTTCCATTTACAAGATTAGAAGATTATAATTTAGAAACCTATTTGCGTACGGATGTTCCTTGTGAAAATGGCGACTGGATTTTATACACTTTTACTACTCCTGTTATTTCTTCAAAAATTGAAGTATTGACGGGAATTCCACACCACCCGAGATTTATTGTAAGTGATGGACATGTTGAATACTCGTATAATGGAGTCGATTTTATAAAGGGAGATCCTTTTGATTATGGAAACGCATTTATTTATCCAAAACAAGCTGTAAAAGCAGTGAAAATTGTAATTACGGGAACCAATAATGAACCTATTATGGCAGGACAAGATTTAAGAATTAATCCTTAAAAAATGAAAAATACAGTTATCAGAGCGTTTCTTATTTTGTTAGTTTTTTCAGGAATCAGCTGTCGTTCGGTGAAAAAATCTTTCGACACTAAAAAAAATGAAGTTTACATTGACTCGATGTTTACCAATGGACTTGAAAAAGGCTTCTTTCCTGGTGCCCAAGTAATTGTAGGAAGTAAAGACAGTATTTTTATTTCAAAAAACTACGGCTTTCATGATTATTCAAAAACCGAAGTTGTAAAAGCAGAGGATGTGTATGACTTAGCTTCGATGTCCAAAGTTTTAGGAGCGACCCTAGTAGCGATGCGATTAGTAGGTGAAAATAAGATGAATTTAGAAGATAGACTAGGAGATGTTGTAGCATTTTATAAAAATACTGCGATTGCTGATTTGACACTTTTCGAATTATTAACCCATACAACCGGGATAAAACCATCCATCACTTTCTATCAAAGTTTGTTGTCTACCTCTAATGGATTGCCATTTTTTAGCGATCAAAAGTCGGAGAATTATCCGGAGCTATTTGATACGATGTATGTGAATAATACTATAGTTTATGATGAGGAATACGTGTCATTAGAACCGAAAGAAAATTACATCCAAATAGCTAAAACTCTGTGGCTGAATCCTGAATTTTATACTACAGTATATGAGAAAATAGCAGTGGCCAATACTAATCCAAGTGGAAAATACTTGTACAGTGACCTAAACTTACTTCTTGTAAAGCAAATGATCGAGTCTAAAACGGGTGTGAAATTAGACCAATTAACCAAAGAAATATATAACGAATTAGGCATTTCAACTATTGGATTTAACCCTTTGAAATGGACAGTTGAGCAAAATGTAATTCCAACAGAAATTGATAATTTTTTTAGAAAAGATACTATTAAGGGTTATGTTCACGATGAAGCAGCGGCGATTTTTGGAGGTATTTCTGGGAATGCTGGGTTGTTTGCAAATGCAACCTCCATCTCCGTAATTTGTCAGATGCTGCTAAACAAAGGAAATTATCAAGGAAAACAAATTCTTAAAACGAAGGTCATTAGAGAATTCACAAAATCGCCTTTAGTCAAAAAAGGAATTTATCGCGGACTTGGTTTTGATAAACGAAAACCAAATGACATTTATAAAAAAAATGATTTTGGACATACTGGATATACTGGAACCTTTTTCTTTTTAAATCCGGACAATGATCGATTCTTGATCATTTTGTCTAATCGTGTGAATCCTAGCCGAAGCAATACATTGATGTATAAAGATGATTTTACGGCTAAGATTTGGAAAAAAATAAATAAGAATAATTAAATTGGCACTGTGTGAAAGCTAATTCTAATTTGCATTTTGCCTACTTCAATTTCCTTTAAGGAAATGCACAAAATCCAGTAATTATCTTGAAAGTATTTCTGAAATAATTAACTCTTTTGATGTTTTTCAGCGAAGAGTTACAGCTTTTTTTTCTGGCTTACTCCCTCTAGAATGTCATATTGTTATATTTAAGTCAAATGAGGATTTTTAAATTGCAGGATTGACTTTTGATATAGTTGATTTGTGTTGTTTTGACTTTTTATCGATTTCTAATAAAAAATAACTGTCTTTTTATCGAAATATGAATTTGTTTTATACATTTGATTTTTAAATAAAACTTACGTTATTAGTATAATAATGGGGTGTTATTTAAAGTATATTAAATTTTAATGTAAAAATGTAACGAATGACATTTTCAAGTTTATTTCGAAAGAAGACCGTACAGGATATCTTAAAACAGATTGAAAAAAATGAAGCCGACGGTCACGAAGCGCTAGGCCGACATTTAACGGCTCGTGATTTAACAGCTTTTGGAATTGCTGCTATAGTTGGTGCTGGTATTTTTAGTACGATTGGTAAAGCCAGTTCAGACGGTGGCCCTGCCGTTATTTTCCTTTTCTTATTTACGGCTCTTGCCTGCAGTTTTGCTGCATTTGCTTATGCAGAGTTTGCTTCTATGGTTCCCGTTTCAGGAAGTGCTTATACTTATTCTTATGTTGCCTTTGGCGAACTGATGGCTTGGATTATCGGTTGGGCATTGATCATGGAATACGCCATTGGGAATATTACGGTTGCCATATCCTGGAGTGATTATTTTACAGGCTTGCTCGATAGCGGCGGCATCCATTTGCCCCAATGGGTACAAATGGATTATCTAAGTGCATCAAATGGTTATAAAGACGCAACTGCTTTAATGCAGGGCGGAAAATTATATGAAAATCTTAGTGAAGGATTAAAGGCAGCTTACACTGCCTGGACCACGGCGCCAACAATAGGTTCGTTCCATTTTGTAGCCGATTTACCTGCGCTGTTTATTATCATATTGATTACGGCTTTAGTTTATCGCGGCATGAAAGAGTCTCGTAATGCGAGTAACGTTATGGTGGTTGTGAAGCTGTGTATTATCCTTTTGGTTATTGCAGTTGGGATTTTTTATGTAGATACTGATAATTGGACTCCTTTTGCGCCAAACGGTGTGAGCGGAGTTTTGAAAGGAGTGTCGGCGGTTTTCTTTGCTTACATTGGTTTTGATGCAATTTCTACCACAGCCGAGGAATGTAAGAATCCGCAACGGGATTTGCCGCGCGGTATGATGTGGGCGATTATTATATGTACGATTTTATATATTATTGTTGCTTTAGTTTTAACTGGAATGGTGAATTATTCGGAGCTGAATGTGGGTGATCCATTAGCGTTTGTATTTCATAAAGTAGATTTAAAATGGATGTCGGGGATTGTGGCGGTGAGCGCTGTGATTGCAATGGCGAGTGTTTTATTAGTTTTCCAAATGGGGCAACCTCGTATTTGGATGAGTATGAGTCGTGACGGTTTGTTACCAAAGCGTTTCTCTAGAGTGCACCCAAAATTTAAAACACCTTCTTATGCAACGATTGTAACAGGTTTTGTAGTGTCGGTTCCAGCCTTATTTTTAAACCTGACTATGGTGACTGATTTGTGTAGCATTGGAACTTTATTTGCCTTTGTACTAGTTTGTGCTGGAGTATTAGTATTGCAAAATAAACCTGATATACCAAGAGGGAAGTTTAAAACACCTTATGTAAATTCAAAATATGTGATTCCTTTTATGTTGGCTGCCGGTCTATATTACGCTTTTAGTTATAACAATAAAGCGACAATGGATTTTCTTACTAATGAAACCCAAGTAAACGATGCAACCACTATTATTACTTCTTTAAACAAAGAAGAATCCACAAAAGTATATGATTATCTAGTAAGTATCGGAGGCCAAAAAACAACTGCTGAATCGCTAGATTTAGAAAATTTATTGAGTCAGTACCAGAAAGATGATGCGAATTACGCCACTGTTGTGGCAGGATTGCCGATAAACAATGCATTAAAATATGAAAGCGGGCTAAGTTTGTTTAAACATAAAATTCCAATGTGGATTTTCCTCATTGTGTTGGTAGGACTTACTTTCTGGTCATTCGCTGAAAATTTATCTTTAATTCCGTTATTAGGTTTAGTAAGCTGTTTGTATATGATGGCAGAACTGAGCGTATGGAACTGGATTTATTTTACCGCCTGGTTACTTATCGGACTTACGATTTACTTTGGCTTTAGCCGAAAAAACAGTAAATTGAATTTGAAAGAAGCCTAGTATACTCATTATTTGTAGTAAACCGTCTTGATTATTTTAAGGCGGTTTTTTTTATAGTTAGTTGCTTTTTAAATTAGTTGATAAGAAATAATCACTTACCGTTGTAAAAAAAAATACCCAGCCGCCACACGAAAAGATTTGTAAAGCTGCTGGGTATTTTATGAATTTCGAAAAATTAAAACTTTGTCATTCTGCCTATCGAGAGAGTTAAATACTCTCAACAAATTTTAAAAATATTTTTTTATGTAGCTCCAAATCCATATTAGGAGAAAGCGACGCACGAACAATATAATCCTTATCACCTTCCTTAGTTGTTCCTTGAGTCGATGTTGCAGGAATGGTCCAATAGCAGCCTTTTAATTGGCCATAGCTCACACAGAACTTACTCTCGTTAGGAATTTCTGTAATCATTAAGTTAATTAACTTCAAGTTCAAGGCTCTTTTATGAGTTTCTTTTTCTTCGGCAGTATTCCCTTTAGTAGGAAGATCCAGTGAAAAAACAGATGGTGTAAATCCTTGGCTCGCTAATTCCTCTGAAACAAAATTGATTTTTGCCTCGGGTAGAGCAGTATTGATAAAGTTTACAAAATCACGTGTATTACTATAAGCATCCTTAATTCGCTGATTCATGGATGGCAATTGCTTGGCTAAAATTTCATATTGTAGCGCCGTAGCCTCATTATCACACAGCGTAAGATGCATTTCTATTTTCTCCATCAAAGCTTCCGTTTTTGTATTTCCTACGCAGTATCCAGCCGTACATTGTCCGCCACTTGGAAATTTAGAACCACTAGCAAATGAAATAGTTCTTATTTCAGAAAGTACTTCTCCCACACCTAAAAAGTGAACATTTGGACAAAAGGTTTGATCTAGAATAAAAACGGGATCTATCGCGATTGTACCAAAAGCCGTTTTGCGTTCTTGACTTAACACCCTTTTTAAATCTATAAGATTAGGTACTTCGACTCTTGGGTTTGTTGGGATTTCAGCAATGATGTAAGGGATTGCGTCTTCAATAGCAATTTTTGCTAAAACAGTATCAATGCTTTGAACCATATCGTTATCACCATCAACAAGTAAGTCAACTATTTCAACATTATCTAGGCAAGCAGCGACACGTCTTGCTTGGTCATTTGTACCACCATAACAATTTGGAGGGACAATAATTTTTATCGCCTTTCCTTTGTGTTTTTCTACCGCATCGTGAACTAATCCCATTAAAATCGCATACTGAATGGATAAACCACTTGAAGCCACTAATGGTTTTGTAGTTGTGGCAGTAATGGATTTAATTGATTCTAAAACCGAATTTTTATCTGCTTCAACATTAGTTTTTCGATTATGAATAGGAGATTGCTCTACTAAAGATCTCAAAGCTGTAAGAGAATCATCTGGAGTCATGGCAACAGTCTCTCTTCTTCTTACATGCTGAATTTCGGATATGTAACTTTCGTTTTTTGGACCATTTACTACTAAAACGCTTCCTAGGTCTCCATGAAGACTGATGAAAAAGTCAATTTCAGTAGGGAGATTAACAGTATCAAATTCCGCTTGTTGCGAAATAAAGATTGTACTTCCGTTTTTTGGATTGCTATTAGTATTAGAAATGGCTTCAGCATTTTCAACTTGTTTTAAATCGAAGGTATAACCATAAATATTTCGCACTATTTCGGCATCAAAAAATTCAAGCAATTCACCGGTGTAGAAGATTTGGATGTTTTTCTTGTCTAATGCGTTTTTTCTTAGAATTGCCAAAATAGGAACCGTCTTAGATGAAAAACTGATGACATTTTCAGACTTTAAATTATTTGCCTTGGCAATCGCCCATTCCAGTAAACAAGATAAAGGATGTCCTAAGCGAATGTAGTCGTATGCCGTAGGTAATTCACTTAGGGCAGCTGATTCTGAATTATTACCGTCGTATAAAGCTTCGAACTGCTCTAAGAATTGAGTTTTCGCCAATTTTTCGTCATATATATCTAGTCGATGGGTTGTTATACTCAACCAGCCAGTTGGCATGTTTTTTAACACCTCTTTAATGTAATTTAGCCTCTTATTATTGTCCATTATTTTACTCTTTAAATAGTAGGGCAAGGTACATTAATAAGATTTGTTTTAAAAGGGTGCTAGCTGTTTTGTTGCCTTGTCGAATTATTTCATGCTATCGCGAATAAGCTGCACGTTCGAAGAATGCAGTAAATTTCAAATTCCTCACGGTTTTCACTTCGAAGAATAATTATGTAATAATTAAAGTAAATTCTGTAAGGTGGTTGCTGTGTATTCTTTCAATATTTGTAAAATAATAACAAACTAAAAAACAGGATTATGAATAGACAATATTCTAGAGTGGGAAAAACGTATCCAAAGATGGATCCTACTGTATTATGCAGTAACTCTAAAAGAGATCTAAATTCATTTTCTAGGACTGAAGAAAACAAGGTAGTTCAAAGCCCGATAAATTCAACAGTTGGTAGCTTTTTAGGAAAATAAGTACTAAAGATAAATAATAACTAAATTTTAAAATTATGAAAAAGATTAAAAAAACAGTTTTAGCTCTTTTATTATTCAGCGGAGCGGCAGCAAGTGCACAAGATAGTGCTTACACAAATATGATAAAAATTGGTGTTAATGGAGGTATAGCATTGCCTTCAGAAAATGCATCAGCAACTGTAGGAGTAGATTTAGGATACCAATATTTAGTTACGCCAGGTTTTGGACTAGGGATAGCGACGGGTTACAATCAATTTTTCGGAAAAGAGAATGACGGAATCAATAACAATGATTTCGCTGTAGTACCTGTAGCAGCTATGTTTAGATACTATCCACAAACATCTGGTTTTTATCTAGGAACTGATCTAGGGTATGGATTTATTACCGGTGATGATAAAGTAGCGACAAATTCATTAGTAGATAGACCTACAGGTGGTTTGTATATTAAACCAGAAATAGGATATCATAACATTCACTGGAATTTTGCATTACAGTACACTAAAGTATTTACTGGAAGCGAAGGAAACATTGGATCTCAAGATTATTCAGTAGGTGCATTAGGAGTAGGAATAGGTTATAACTTACCATTAGGGAAATAAATGGATTTGAAACATTTCAGGTTTCGAATTCAATAGATTAAACTAAAATTTTAAAAGCATTTGGTGTGAGACTTTTGTCCTCGGCCATCCTTTTAGAATTTTAGTTTTTTTTGTTTAGTAGAGTTGGGAATTACCTAGAAAGTGGCTTTTTGAGTAGCACTTGGAAACGGGAGAAATTAAAGGTTGTACAAGAAAAACTAAAAGTAAAAGTGCTAGAAAAAGCAGAAAAGAAACCTTTTTTGCCCAAATGTCCTTGTTGTAAAACAGGCAATTTGCATCGAATAGCGGTTTTTGACCAGCGTGGTTCGCCTGCTTGGTACCTTGGCGATAGCCAAAACTTAGTTGCCTGTAAAAGTTAACTTTATGGGTAAGGGATTCTATGTCCAAAAGTGAAGGAAAAACACATTAAAACCAACTGAAAAACTACTTCAAAAAAAAGAGGCGCATTGGCCTCTTGATTATTTCACTCGAAACTTTACGATAACTCCATAGTGTTTACGGCATGTAATCGGTTCCGTTCAACACGGATTTCATTGTTCGTGCTACGCACGCAACGAAATCCTAGCTGTTATAGGCTGCCCTTTTATCCTCTATTAAAAATACAATTTTCTAATTCTTTATAAACTTCCATTTCTGGAGTAACATATTCAGATAACGTTAGTTTAAAACTTTCAGCATTTACACTTCCAGTTATTCCACAAAAATTTCTAAATCTATTAGTTTCATCTTTTATATTATCATCAATTACATTAGTCACGAACTTATCATATTCTGTTTCGTTAAATGTTAAACTATTCGCATTGCAAAAGGCAATTAAAACTTCTTTGTCAAAAAGATAGTTTTCAATTTCCCATCTTTTCATTATTCTAAAATGATCGGGATTAGTTTTTAAGTATACTTGTCTATCATTTTCGTCATTTTGCCTTCCAGATGAAACATCTCTGTCTTTAAAAACAAAAATTTCTATATCTGAAAAGACCTTTGTTAAAATAGCCAACGCAACTTCGCTTCTTTGGTCTAACTCTGTATTACCACCACTTGAAATAAACAAAGTGTCGTGATATTTTTCTCCATAAATGTTATTAAAAACTTTGGCGTCGAAACCGTTCTCCTGTCCATTTGTGCCTGGTCTATCTTTTCCTTCACAATATATTATTCGTTTGGGACTAACTAAACCAGTTAAGTCGTCCAATGCGGTTTCAAAGATTTCTTTCCATTTGGAAAGAGATTTTTTTATAGGAGTTAGTGTTTGTTGTGTTGATGCCCAATTAATTCCTTTTTGAAATTGAATTATTTGACATTCATCTTTCAAATCTTCTTGTAATGCTCTAAGAAATCCAATACTATGAGTTGCTAACCATATTTGACAATTCTGACCAATAAGTTTATTTATTTCGAGTAATAGTTTTTTTTGAATTGAAGTATTTATGTGCAATTCCGGTTCGTCTATCAAAAATATAGTCTCTGAATATTCATCTTGTCTTAAATATAAATCTAACAAAATATCTACCACTTCCTTTTCACCCGAGGATAATACATTAAATTCAAACTCAATTGGATGGTCGTCTTTTTTAAAGAATAGAGTTCCTTTGTTAGCTTCAATATCTCCAATACTTGTGATTTCTAAATCAAGGCAATTTTTTAGAGATTGATTTAAATCTCCAATTATTTTAGCTTTGGCTGAATCATAGGTTGCTGTTGATGGATTATCTTTTAAATATTTATTGAATTTTATATTTAAACGTCTGTAATTTTCTTCCATTTTGTCATCAAGATCAGAAGAAGCCGTTGCGCCATAATTATTTAATCTAATTTCGCTTGTAGCTTTTGATTGACTAACTTTTAAATTACTATTATATCGATATGGACTTCTAAAAGAGAACATAGTATTTTCATTTCCAATTTTACTTCTGTTACTTTTTACATTATTGAAATCTCCATTATCAAAATCAATAATTACGTTCTCGTAATTAAAATTTGGAGTTTGAGTCATTGAATGATAAGCATATCCTTTTTGCCCTTTGTTTCCTATCTGATTATAAGCATTATTGACAAATAGCATTCCGTCAAGAACACTACTTTTACCACAACCATTTGGACCAACTAAAGCAATAATTCTTTTGGGTTCACTTCCTAAATCAATGGTTAAATCGTGAAATCTTTTGTATCCATTTTTTAGTTGTATTCTTTTTATCTTCATTATGAATTATTTGATTGATTATTAGGTTGTTGCGGTAGGGTTGCCTATAACTTATATATACTCGCTACATAATAGCGACTATGCACCTAGTTTGAGGTAGATGGTCGCTATTGAGTAACTTATCAATTAGCTAATATATAATATTTTATTTACAAATTATCAAAGAGATTTTTTATTTGTCTAGTCCTTTTGGTATGAACAGGAGAGTAGATTTCTGTTGTTTTGCAACTACGGTGTTCTGGTAATTCTTAGTAAAATTATAAATACGTTCCGCTTGGAAGTAAATGGGTGGTGCAATTGAATTCTTGTGGAGAATTCTTTAAGATATCAAAAGGTGTATTTTGTGGATTATTGCTTTCGCGGTCGAAGAATGGTCTCGCGTGAAGGATGGTAGTGGAAATCCTTTTATGTAGCGTAGCGAAATAAAAGATTGCAACGTACAGCCTGACCCTGCTGCAACGGAGTGGAAGCAGGGACACGCCCAGATGATTTAAGATTTAAGAACAACGTGCTTAATTCAAAATAGTGCATTAATTGTGAGATGCTGAATCAAGTTCAGCATTAACAATCCGCCATGTTGACTGCAATGGCGAGTCCACCTTCTGAAGTTTCTTTGTATTTGTTGTTCATATCCTTAGCGGTTTGCCACATGGTATCGACTACTTTGTCTAAAGGCACTTTGGCGTTCTTAGGATCGGTTTCTAGGGCTAGTTCGGCGGCATTGATGGCTTTTATCGCGCCCATAGTATTGCGTTCGATACAAGGGATTTGTACCAGACCGCCAATAGGGTCACAAGTCAAGCCCAGATGGTGCTCCATGGCAATTTCAGCGGCCATTAAAACCTGCTCTGGGGTTCCGCCCATCAACTCACACAGTGCTGCTGCAGCCATAGAAGACGAAACGCCAATCTCTGCCTGACAACCGCCCATTGCAGCTGATATCGTAGATCCTTTCTTGAAAATACTACCTATCTCTCCAGCAACTAAAAGGAATTGCTTGATTTCTTTAGGTCCTGCATTATGGTTCTCAATCACTAAATAATACATCAATACCGACGGAATTACTCCAGCGCTACCATTTGTAGGCGCTGTTACAATACGGCCTAAAGCGGCGTTGACTTCGTTTACGGCCAAGGCAAAACAGCTTACCCATTTCAGGATTTGGCGAAATTTTACTTCGGTCAGTCTTATTTGCTCCATCCACGTTTGCGGATTGCTATAATTTGATAATCCAATTAAATTTTGATGCATGTCAAATGCTCTGCGACGCACTTTCAAGCCACCCGGAAGGATTCCCTCCGTATGACACCCGATGTACATGCACTCTAACATGGTGTTCCAGATGCGCATTAACTCATGGTCGATAACAGCCTCGGTGCGCATGGATTTTTCGTTTTCATAAACGATTTCAGAGATTTTCTTGTCTTCAGCTTTACAATAGGCTAAAAGATCAACTGCTTTATCGATAGGAAACGGAAAAGCACATTTTATTTGTACTTTCTTTTTGGCATTAAGGCGTTCTTCTTTAACTACAAATCCACCACCGATGGAGTAGAAGGTAGCGACATGCTTTTTTCCATTCGAAAGAAAAGCGGTAAATCGCATTCCGTTAGCATGAAAAGGAAGAAACTTTTTATTGAAAACGATATCTTGCTCAAAGGAAAATGGAACTAGGATTTCGTTGCCTAAATTGATTTGGTTTTCCTCTTTGATGGCTTTTATAATTCCATCTATATTTTCTACAGGAATGTATTCTGGGTCTTGACCACTTAGTCCTAGCATAACAGCTAAGTCAGTTGCATGTCCTATTCCTGTTAGGGAAAGGGAACCATATAAGTCTGTTTTTACTCTTACAACATCCTGAATCAGGTTTTTACTTCTTAGCTCTTCAAGAAAGCGCTCTGCGGCTCTCCATGGTCCAAGGGTATGCGAACTAGAAGGTCCAACACCAATTTTTAGCATGTCAAAGACAGAAATACATTCTTCCATAATTAGAGTAGTTTAAAGCGCAAATATAGCAGAAATTAGCAATGATGTAAATCAAAAACGGACTAATATTAGTTATTTGGTAAAAAATTAAGTCCGATTTTATCGATTCTGTAAATAAAAGTAAGATTGTCTTTGTTATATAAATTATAACGCCCTTAGACACAGTATTTACCAGTTAATAAGCAAGATCGCATTCGATTAAAAGTTATTTTAATCCAATACTAAAACGGATATCCAATGGCAAGATTAAACACTAGGTTCTCTTTTCGCCAAGAACGATCACCAAAATTCACTTGATCTAAAACCCAGCGGTCTCCATCAGGTAAATACGGTTTGCGAATAGGGAAAGCAAGATCTGTTCTTAACACTAAAAAAGAAAAGTCAAAACGCAATCCGGCACCTACACCCACGGCGAATTCTTTTAAGAAGTCCTTAGAAAACTTAGCTCCAGGTTTTTCCGGATTCTCTTTTAACAACCAGATGTTTCCTGCATCTACGAATAACGCACCTTTTACAAAATCATAAATGGTAGCGCGGTATTCTGTACTGAATTCTAATTTTAAATCTCCGGATTGATCAGCAAGAAAGGTATTTGAAGTTGAAGTCCCATCAAAACTTCCCGGACCTATAGAACGTGCTCTAAAAGCTCTAATACTATTTGTACCACCGTTGAAAAACTGTTTTATAAAAGGCATCTCATCTGAGTTTCCATAGGCAAATCCTGCACCCGCAATGATTCTGCTGGCCAATTGTTTTTCGCCACCTAATTTTAAGTAATGACGGAACTCATTTTCGACTTTTACAAATTGGCTGAAGGGTACATTATAGACTTTTACAGTATCTCCTTTTTTCAAGTTGGCACCCGTCACTAGTCCCGCAATATTTCCTGATAAGTCCACTCCGGCTTTGTAGTAGAAGGTGTTCTTCCTTCTTTTTTGCATCGTGTTCGTGTAGGTATAAGAATAGGTAGGGCCAAAGATTAATTGTTTTTCGATCACTTTGCCAAGCGAAGCATTTTCAGCGATTTTTTCTTGATAGAGTGGGGTTACGTTGTTCGGACTGGCATATGTAATTTCGGTAACATTGAACTGATGTTCTTTGCGCTCGTTTTCTTTCCATAAATAACCAAAGGAGCCTTTGAATGTTTGTAGTGAATATAATTTAGTTCTTTTTTGGAACTCATAACCTAATGTTGCTTTGGTTTTTGGAACAAAACCACTAGAAGATTCAAAACGGAAAGGAGCGACAATTCTAGGCCAAATTAGATTAGCTTCATTACCAAAACGGTACACATTGAAGCCGTTATTTACTCCTGAGACTTGTACTTCTAATCCAGCAAATGCAGATACAGTAAGTAATTCAGCCCCTTTTAATAGATTTCTATTGCTCCAGTTTAAATTCAGTTCGGTACCGCTATAATTAGCTGAGTTTGTCTTGGCCGATAATTCCAAACGAATGGATTTTTTAGGTAAAGGAGTAAGGAAATAATAAGCATCGAGATAATTCCCGATGGTGTCTGCTACCTTAAATTCATTTTTCACAAACTTAAATGTACCTAAATTAACCAAGCGATTTAGAGATAGATTGTGGTTAGTGCGATTGTATAGATCGTCTTTTTTGAAATATAAGGTACGATCAAAAATTCTAGGTTTAAACAAATTTTCAGAGTCGATAATGGTAAAATCATTATGATGTACAATTGCATCTGGTGCAACAATGACACTATCTGCGTTGATAGAATAGTTAGGATATACTACGATATCGTTAATGCGGTACTGTGTTTGTGACAACTCTGGAGTTTCGTCTTTTACCATAACGATTAAATCGACCTTATGGTCAGCTACGGTGCTGTCTACTTGAATTTTTAGAAAGTCAGGATGGAAATAGTAGAATCCTTTTTCCTTAAGCCGTGCATCGATGCGTATTCTTTCTTCTTTAATAGTGGTAAGATTATAGCCTTGATCTTTTTTTAATAAAGACCTTCTTTTTGTTGCACTAACAGCAGTTGAAAGCACCGAGGAATCTTGTGGAAATTGCACGTCT
The DNA here is from genome assembly GCF_004349145.1 of Flavobacterium hiemivividum. Lineage (GTDB taxonomy): Bacteria > Bacteroidota > Bacteroidia > Flavobacteriales > Flavobacteriaceae > Flavobacterium > Flavobacterium hiemivividum. The sequence continues at coordinate 152,813 of NZ_SMFO01000002.1, forward strand.
CTAATTAGGTATTGCCTTTTAGGAACTACCGTGTAAATTGCTTTTACTGTTTTCCCGCGACGTGTTGAGTCGGCTGTTGATTTAGTATTAAAATAGCCGTTGTTTTCGGCATTGTTTTGTAAAACGAGTTTGTTGTATTCGAGATCTACTTTACTGTAATAAACTGGAGCTTCGCCTACTTTGTTTTTTAACCAATAGCGAAATCCCTTTTGTTTTTTTGGTGTACCCGCAAGATTGTAAATAAATAATTTAGGTCTTAATCCCAGAATTGAGGCATTGGGTTTTGGTCTTACAATAGCTTCAAATTCCGCTTGTAATGCTTTGCGTTCTTTTTTTGGTGTGGTATTGCCTTCTACTTTTATTGTGGCACCCACATACAACAGTTCTCCTTCTGGTAGGTTTTTTGTACCGCTACAAGAAGCCATGAACATTATTATAAATAGAAAATATAGTATGGAATTCTTTTTCATCAGACTTCTATTTGGAGTGTTCTTATCTTTATTTGTTTTTCTTTTTATCTGTTTTTTCTTTTTCGAATAACTCCCTAAATTTATCGTAATCTAAGGTAATAACAAAAGCAAGTCCAGTTTCAACGACCTGACCTTGAAGAGCAACTTGGTATTTATTGATGCGGTATGCTTTTAATTTATACCTGCCGTCCTTAGAAAGTTGGTATTCTATAGTGACATCACCGGCTATAGTATTTGCCTCTTGATTTTGCTGTTGTGGACCTTCTAAACCAAAACTACTTCCTACGGTAATCTTCAGTCGATCGTTTAGTAATTTTTTAGATATCCCTACATTCAAATCAGTTTTGTTTTCCAGTTGGCCTGTAGTATAATCCTGGGACGAAACTAAATCAAAATTAAGTTCGACACCGCTTATTAAATTACCTGCTAAATTATTCAATTGCTGAGACAGAATTTTACTTGCACTTTCTCTAGCTATTGAGGAAACGCTAGCACCTCCAGATTCGCTAGCAAATGGATTTTCGCCTATGAAACGATTCAGCAGGAGTAGAGCAAATACTTGTTTGTTAAGTTCGTCCGGCTGCTGACGCAACTGCGTTAGTTTAGCTTGAGTTGTATTGATGATTTCTGTTGAAACACTGTTATTCCCTTCGGGCATTAATATATCAAAAGAAATACTTGGCTTCATTAAATCGCCTTTCATTTTTAATTCAGTTTCGAAAGGTATTTTTTGTTTATAGGTGTTTCTTACCGAAGCAGAAACATTAGCTAACTGATCGTCCACTAAATCAATAGGTGCGGCTTCATTTTTATAGACAGCAATGATATTGATATCAGCTTCTGTTGGTTCGCCAGTCCACAAAATATAACTCCCACTTTTAATATCAAACTTTCGTTTGATTAGGTTGAAGTTCATCTCATAAGCTCCTTCTTTCAGCTCGTATCTTCCTGTTAAAGTTGTTTTTCCTGAAGGATCAATTCCTCCAGTTAACTGGGCTTCGCCTTTTAATTTTAAGAAATCGCCATTGGCTTTGTCGATTACAATCGAAAGTTCAGCTTCTTTATCGATTTCGATATTTACAGAGGCATTAATACCTGTAATTTCAAGATTACTTAATGCTTCATCTGCTCTCAACGTCTTCTGAATCATCGGCGGGTTGTCCTGATCGATAAATTCAACAATTCCCTCTCTGTCTGCTATCGAAGGATCAGATTGTGGCATTACAATGGTGAATTTAGTGTCTTTGTTGACTTTTATGTTTCCGTCAACGATAGGACTTTTAAAAGTACCACCAATTTTTAAATGATTGTCCAGATACATTTCGCCGTAATACAAATCATTGTCTTTTTCCTGAGAATTAATGGCTTTAAAATTCACGGCATCAAGTGATAAATCATAGCCAATGTTACTTAAATTTTGAGTGGCGATTTTTCCGTTAATAACTAAATCATTGTCTCTTTCGTCTTTTATAGTAAAGCGATTGAAAACGATCGTATTTCCAGTAAAAACAATCTTATCATTTAAGGATTTAAACGTAGAATTAAGTGGGGTGACTTTAAATCCAATTTCGTTGAATTTTAAATCACCAACTACTAGTGGTTGGTTTGCTTTCCCTGAAATTTTAAAATTCCCGCTAAAAAAACCACTGCTTTCTTTTAGGTTGTCCAATGTAAAACCTTGGATGCTTTTTAGATTTATTCTCGAAATATCCAAGTTCATGTCTAAAATTCCTTCGCCCGTTTTATAGGTTCCGTTTAAATCGACTAGATTGTCTTGTCCTGTGATAGAAACTCTGGTGTTGTAAGTATCAGCCACTTTATTGTTAACATGCAGGTTTACGGTACCCACGGTGTCTTTTTTGAAGGCAAAATTATCTACAATCATATCAGCAGTAAATATGGGAGTTTGATTCAAGTTTTTAACAACTGCTTTACCATTAATGTTTCCGCCTATTTCTAAATCTCCCTTTACGGCAATATTTGTGATTGTCTCGATCTTAAAATTAGTAAAATCAATAGAAAGTGGAGCATTTTCTTGGGTTGACTGTGATTGTATTCTAATGCTGCTTTGCTCTTTGCTTAATTCAAAATTACTAGCATAGATTCCTTTTTCTCCAAAACGAAGCAGGTTATTATTGTCCATTTTCCAAGACTCATAATTAAGCAATAAATTATTCGGGTCAAGACGAAGTTCGTTATTTCCCGAAGCTGCTTTCAAAGTTCCAGATACTAGGTATCTTTCTTTATCCTTTAGATCTTTTAATTGAAAGGTATAAGCAGCGGTATTGTCTTGCACTATTCCATTTATGGAAGTATAAGGCAACTGGAATTGACTATTTTGAATATCATCTACAACAAGAGAATATACTAAAGCATTGTCCTTTGTATCTACTTTTAACACTCCATTTGTAATGGTATTATCACCATAAATTAATTTAGGAATGGCTCCATTCAAAACAATAGAATCATTGACTGTGTTGTATCTTCCAGTGATAGAGATAGGTTCAAGGCTCTTTAGCTCCGGAATGAATTTTATTAGTAAAGGACTGTCTGCAATTCTGATATTAAAAGCTAGCTGTTGCTTTTCGGCAGTTGTTGCTTGTTTATTTTGATTTGGATTATAATAATGAGCTATGGAGTTTGTTAGTGCATCGGCTATGGTTGCTAGTTTGTATTTTCCTTCTATTTCCGCATTTAAAAATGGAGATTTGAAAGTTAATGCATTTCTGTTTGCAGTAGAAGTGATAACCATTGTAATGGAATCCATGACAAACTGCTCATTTTCATCGGCAATAGTAAGGTTGGTAACATTGAAATTTCCATTTAGATAATCTAGATCAACTGACTGAAGATCTGCATCTATCTCTCCTCTAATCTTCATTGGTCCAGCGTGAAGATTTAACTTTGCTAGGTCTGCAACATCGACATTTAGTTTTATTTTTCCAGTAGGATACTTGTCTTTAAAACTTCCACTACTGACTAAGTCAAAAGTTAAATTAGGATCGTTACTAGCAGCTACAGCTTGAAACAGTCCGTTGTTTATGTTTCCTTTAAGATCGAGATTTGTATAGTTGTACTTATTATAATTGAATTTTCCAATGGTTCCTTTTACGGCAGCATTAGCAGTTTTCGGGTCTAATCCTGATCCTTTGACAGTAGCATTTAAACTTATTTTTCCAATGGAATTATTCTTAATCAGTTTGCCGAGATCGAAATTTTCCAACTTTGCTTTGACATCATATTTTTCTTTGTTTTTTATTCTCTGGTCAAAAGCAGCAATGATTTTTGCAGGACCAAAACTACTTTTTAAATCAAGATTGGTACTGAAGTTATTGATGGTTCCTTTAAAGGTTCCGCTGGCATTAAATGCAGCAGGTAAACGCATTGAATTCGGAATAGTTTCTTTTGGAAGGAAAGTATTAAAATCCTTTGCTGTAGATGCAAATTCCTTGATGTCCAAATCAAAGTAGGCTTTTTGGGTATCTGGTAATCCAGTAATAGTTCCGCTTCCTACAATCTTCGTATTTCCTATGCCGCTAATCTCTAAACTCGGGATAGTTACGGCACTTAATTTTCCATACACCTTGCTATCTACATTTAGTATAGCATTTGGATTATCTTTAAAAGGAACGGTATTAGCTAAACTAGGTACAAATAGCAAAATATCTTTAAATCCTACACTACTTTTTTTCAAAGTGGCATTAATGCTTAAATTTTCTAAATTTTCACTTATTGCCGCGATTGATGAGTAGCCAATTAGGAGTTCGTCTCTTACTAGTGTTTGTGGTGTTCTTAAGTATAAGTTTTTAAGAAATGAATTTGTTTTACCATAGAAGAAATCAGCTTTAAACGACTCAATATTAAGACCGCTTTGCTCTTTTGCCGAAAAATCATTTACTTTTCCAGAAATACTTACAGAGCTGTAATGAATGTCTTGGGTGTCAAAACTTAGTGATTTTAATTTTAAATGGTTCGAATCAAAACCTTTTGGTAAAGCTGTAATGTTATTATTGTCGTAGTTGAAATCAACTCTTTTGAAGTTAGATTGTCTCACTTTAAAATCCCAATCGCGACTTTCATTTGGAGCCGATTCTTTTTTAGTCGTGTTTTTTTCTGTTTTACCAAGGGCTAATTTCCCATTTGCATCTGATAGATTTAGAACATCGATTAAGAAAAAACGATTGTAAAAGTCGGTTTTGTCAAATTTAACAACGGCATTTTTTAGCGATAAAGTAGTGCTTAATTTGTTTAGTTCATCCTTATAATCTACTGCAATTTTAGACAAATCAATTTCGCCTAAAAGTAGCGTATAACTAGTTGGTGGTGCATTGTCCTCTTGAATATTCGTTTGTGCAATACCTTGTTTGTATTTCAGGTCTAAACCTTTGATTTTAATTTTTGGCACTTCAAAAGCCATCGCGTCTAAATCAAAAGTTTTGATGCGTGTTTCCAGGTGTTGCAATTTGATGTACATGTCATTTTTTGAGAACGCATCCGTATATCTTAGATTTATGGTGTCCAGATTAATTTTTTCTAACGAAAATGTCATCGGAGTTGCCTCTGGATCTTGCTTCTCTGGTGAAGAGAATGCTTTAATGATATAATCAAAATTATATACGGACGTAGAATCTCTATTGATATTTGCCGATACTCCGTGAAAGTCGATGGAGTTAATTTCAACCTTGTTATTTAGTAATTGAAACATACTAATGTCGACAGCGAGTCTATTAGCAAGCAGCAAGGTATCTTGCTTAAGTCCTTCAATGTATACACCTTCTAGAATTATTTTTTTAGGAAAGCCAATATCTATTTTAGCTACAGACACCTTAGTTTTTATTTTACTCTCTAGATAAATTACAGCTTTATCCTTGGCAAAATTTTGAACATAGGGAATTTGGATAAGCAGTAAGATCAATAAAAATAATACAATGATTATTCCTACTGTCCATTGGATAACTTTCAAACCTTTTTTTAAATATTCTTTCAAACGATACTTTTTTTTCTTAATCTAAAAATTCAAAATATGCTAAAATTCAGAATTGAATTAACTACAAAGATGAAAATTTATATTGGTACTCTTTTATAAAAAAGTAAGTTTATATTGCAAAATTAATGGATTAGGATAAAACTAGATCTAGTTTTCTTAACATCGTATTTTCTTATTGTCTAAAATGGGCGTATTAAAACGGATTTTTCTCTATGGTTAGGTTCTATATATAGGGATTTCGTTAATTTCTTGCGCCTGTTTTTCTTTTAATAAATAATCTTTTATTGCTATTAGCATGGCTTTGTTAGACGTAAATAACTCTCTGTTAAAATTGATTACTGTGGTAATGTCAATTTTTTCTAACGAAGTATTTTGTGCCTCGGCGTAGAAGTCGTTTAAAGCGGAACTATAGTTTTCTTGTATTGTATTAAAAAATCCCTGCAGATTTTCAAAATTGGCTGGAACTTCCGCAGTAATTAGATTGTGAAACTCCTGGTATAAATCTTGTGTTTCCTGTTTATTTTGGGTGAAGAAATTATACTTAATGTCTTTGGACGAATTTCTAAGGTTGTCAATATTAGATTCAATATCTTTTACACTTTTTACCGAGTGCATCGCGCTACGTACCGCAGAAATTAACTGGTTGAGATCAGAATATTGATCGGATTGTAGTTTTGACCTTAATTCTAAATAAAACACCTGAAGTTCTCCCTGTACCTGCTTTAGAAAATCATATTTTTGCTCTTTAGTTTTTATGAAGAACTTCTTTTTTTCATTGATGCTTTCATAGTTAGGATTAGTACGAATATAATGGGTATCAATTTTAAACTGTTCGAGATTGAAAAGCATGCAATTATTAATAAAAAAGTGTGTTTCTCTTTTAAATAAGTCGAAAGCAGTTAAGGGTTCTACGATAGAGGCATGTCCAATAAATGCGGTTACAGTTCCATCTGTGTCTTTGAAAAATCCTTCCAAAAAACGAGTAAAATGATCTAATAGCGGTATGAATAGTAGAACCGAAAATAGATTAATGATGGTCGAGAAAGTGACTAAACCAATGAGAGGATCTTTTACATTTAGTAAGTCAGTTATCAAGAATAGTAGAGGGGATAATAGTAGGAACGCAAATAGAGTGACAAAGACATTAAAAAGAAAATTCCCGAGCACAATTCTCTTTTTGGAAGCGCTGCCGCCTATCGCGCCAAGCATTACTTTAATAGTTGTTCCGGTTTGTGAACCCAATATTATTGCGGCGGCAATAGGCAAACTGATAGCACCAACGTGGATCGCACTAAGCGTAAGTGCCATGGTAACCGAGCTGGATTGAACCAATAAGGTGATAATAAAGCCAATGAGTAAAAAGACAGCAAGATGCATCGACTCGTATTGAGAAAAATTAAAAAGTTTTACCTGAGCTTCCATGGCGGTTTTCATAAAAGACAATCCTATAAAAAGTAAACCAAATCCGAAAAGGAAATAGGAGATATAGCGATAGTTTTTTCGATTACCAAAAAGGATAAGAATAAAGCCGCCTACACAAACAACAGGATAAGAAACTACTTCTATGTCCATTTTAAACCCGAGCACAGCCACGACCCAGCTATCAAGTGTAGTACCCAAATTTGCTCCAAGAATAATAGCCATCGCATTTCGCATAGTAAAAACACCAGCACCTACAAAGGCAAGAACCATGAATGAAACCATGGAGCTGCTCTGGAGAATTCCTGTCACTATCGCTCCGCCGGTAACCGCACCAATTCTGTTCTTAGTTATGCGTTGTAAAAAGAGTTTAAAAGTGCGTCCGGAAAGATTTTTTATTGATTCTTCCAGTAAGTACATAGCAAATAGAAAGAGGCCTACCCCTGCGCTGAGTTTGAGAATATGATAGAAGATATCCATAGCAGAAAATATACCTAAAGGTAAGAGGAAAATCCTTGATATGAAAACGAAAGGATAATTTGTAATTAGCGCTATTATCTGAATTCATAATTTTGCTTTGACAAGTACTTTCTATGATTCAGCATAATTATTAGGTAACATTCATACTAATTACTACATAACACTGGTATTAGGTTAGTTGTATTTTGTTTAGTAAATTATTAACAAGAATATATTTTGTAAAAAATTCAAAAGAAAACTAATTTTTCATTAACTTTATATTTAAGTGTAAGTAAATCAGTTGTTTAATGCTTTAAATTATTTAATTATGTCTGGAGAAACTTTTTTAATGTGGTTGCTTTTAGGAGTAGTTGCAGGATGGTTAGCAGGGCTGCTTATTACTGGTGGCGGTTTTGGAATTATCGGAAATATGGTTGTTGGTATTATTGGTAGCTTTCTAGGAGGTTGGATTGGCGGAAAACTCGGTATTTCAGATGCTGTGGTTGGCGGTTTTAGTTTTGCAAGTATCGCAACTGCTGTGCTTGGAGCTATAGTATTACTGTTTGTCGTTAGTTTAGTAAGAAGAGTATAGACGGCTTAAGAAATACTTGTAGGTTCTTGAAGTCAATAGTTTTCTATTGGCTTTTGTTTTTAATTTTTACTGGTTCCAATACATGACAATGATAAATACAATTATTGCCAAAATTCCAATTAAAGAACTGATAAAAAAATTATCAACCCATTTTTCAAGTTTGATTTCTTTCTTTGATTTTTGTGTTCAAATCGAAAAAAAGGACAAAACCGATGAAATAGTTAATAGCAATGCGACTATTGAGGTAAATTCATCAATTAGAATTTTTCTAGTGGCATCTGTCATATGAAGCGACGTAATTATAAAGAGACAAAAACCGAGTGGGTTAGCTGATTTATTTAGAATATGCTGAGAAGTTTTGTTTGCCAAAGTTGGTTGTTTTTTAGAGAAAGTAGCTGCACTATTTAAGGAAGATCGATCAGTTAAATCTTATAAATAAGGAGTTTGTGATTTTCTAATACTCTACAATTGCAGGTCAAGTTCTTTAATTTGTTTTTCGAAAGTGAGTGCATATTGATAGCCGTAGTCTAAAATTTCATCTGCTCTTTTTAAGTTAAAAAGGCTAAACTGACTCATGTTTGGCGGTTCAATGTATAAAGTACAGCTATCTATTTTACTTTGTACCGAGCTTTTCATGGCCAAATGAAAGCAGCGGTCAACAATATTATTCATGTGTACTTGATCTACCTCTTTCTTGATGGAGTTGACATAACTACCAATTATCACGTCGCATTGCCCAACTAAAGGTTCAATAGGAAAATTATTGAGTACGCCGCCGTCCACGTACAAAGTGTTATTGTAGTTTACAGGTTGGAACAACAAAGGCATACAGGAAGTAGCCATTAGCGATTGCGATAAATTTCCAGATGATAAGTAAACTAGTTCTCCTTTTAAAATATCGGTAGCGGTTATATACAATGGTATGTTGAGATCCTCAAAAGAATTAGTGGGAAAACTTTGCTCATAAATGTCATTGAATCCTTTCATAGCAAAAAAGCCTTGCCTCTTAATAAGAATGTTAGAGAAACTAAATATTTGTCCCTTTTTTAGAATACTAACAATCTCAGCGATAGAATAACCTGCAGCATAGAAAGCGCCTGCAATTGCACCAGCACTAGTCCCTGAAATATGAGAGGGAACAATTCCAAATTCTTCCAACGCTTTTAAAACCCCTAGATGAGCAATTCCTCTAGCGCCACCTCCTGATAATACAATGCCAATTTTGCTTTTCATTTGCCTATATATTCTGCTGAACTAATATAAATAAAAAAGACTGATTACCAACAATAAACGTTGACAATCAGTCTTTTTCTAATTTTTATAAAGATTCAATACGTTTGTAAATTTAGAATAGATTTTACAAACTTTGCATGAAGAATAAATTAGAGCGCAATAAAGTCGGCTGTTTTAGGAATTACATTCATTACTTCCATAGCAATTGCCGGAGTTGGATTAGCTATTTTTCTAAGTTTTGTATCCATCCACGCACCATCTACTGTTATTGTGGCGCACAATTGATCTTCGCCGTTTCTTAGCTCATGTACAATTGACCAGCGAGAAGCATCAGCTCTCATTTTAGAAATTTTAGTATGCATGAATATAGTATCTGCAAGTCCTATTTCTTTTCGAAAGATACACTCTTCTCTAAAAAGAATAGGGCCAAAAGAATTTTTTTGTAAAACTCTCATTGTTAATCCAAGGCTTTCCAAAATTTCGATACGATGCTGCGCCCCAAAATCATAGTAAGCACTGTGTCGCACATGAAAGTTAGGGTCTAAATCTGACCAACGAAAGGATAATTGTTTACTGAAAGATGTCATTATAATTTTTCTATTTAATTTTTTATTTTGCAAAAGTTGGTTTTCACCACAGCCAAATCGCGATGTGTACCTGAAAATTGCGATTGCGAAGATAAGAAAAAAAGGAGTTTTTATGAAAAATAGCAACTTTGTATTTGATGAACAATCTTTGTGAAGGAACAACGAGAAAAGTTTCGTGTTGTCTAAATTAAGCTGTCGAATACCAGTGGTATAAAGAGGCTAAATCTACTGTTTAGACTATCAGAAAAAAAGCGAGAACGACAATGATTTTAAAACTATATTTGCGCTTTGGTATTTTTGCCAAGACTGATCCCCGTTTTTTATGATGACGAAAGATGAAATAATGCCTAAGACCGCAATAACTTCAGATGAAATTGATAGATGCATCGCCATATTGGCGCAATTAAATTCGAATACCGACGAGATTTTCGATATTGAAAAAGATAAAAGAACGGCTTTGATTAAAGCGGCAGGAATGTTTTCGAGACCAGATCGCGACGAACTTTCGAGACGTAAAAAAGACGGTAGGTTAGTAGCCAAGCGCAAAAAAGAAAAGCAAGACAAAACCGCTCGTAAAGAAACTGGAATACGTCACGCTCGAGAAGCAAGTATATTTGTTGCGCCAAAACTTTTGGCATATAATGATCTTGCTAGCAAAGAACAGTTAGAACTAGAAACTCCTAGAAATTGTTATGTGTGCAAAACTCCATTTACTAAAATGCATCACTTTTACGATACAATGTGTACAGATTGTGGAGATTTTAATTACGCCAAACGTTTCCAAACAGCAGATGTAAAGGGACAAATTGCGATTATAACAGGTTCTAGATTAAAAATTGGATATCATATTACACTAATGCTGCTTCGTGGAGGAGCAACCGTCATTGCCACTACTCGTTTTCCAGTGGATTCAGCTTTGCGTTTTTCTAAAGAAGAAGATTTTATGGAGTGGGGACACCGCTTAAAAATTCATGGATTAGATCTACGACATATTCCTAGCGTGGAGATTTTTTGCAATTTTATAGAACAAAAATACGAGCGTCTCGATATTCTTATCAATAATGCGGCACAAACCGTGAGACGACCAGCGGGATTTTATACTCATTTAATGGCTAATGAAGAACTGCCAATAAGTGACTTACCAAAACAAGCGCAAAATTTATTATTAGACCATACTGATTGTTTACAGGAATTAAAAGTATTGACTTCTGGAGCTTCTTCTAATCAGAATATGCCGGTTACTTGGCACGGACCGGAACCTGGTATTGGTTTACGGGCTTCCGCCAAATTATCTCAGATTCCGTATAGTTTTGATAATACATTAGTAGCCAATGAAGTATTTCCAGAAGGGGAGTTGGATGCCGATTTACAGCAAGTAGATTTAAGAAAAACGAACAGCTGGCGATTGCGATTAGGACAAATCGAAACCACAGAAATGATTGAAGTACAACTTGTCAATTCAGTAGCGCCATTTGTATTATGCAATCGACTTTCGGAAATAATGAAGAAAGACAATACAGGAAAAAAGCACATCATAAATGTTTCGGCCATGGAAGGCAAGTTCCATCGCTTTTTTAAAGAAGCTCGTCACCCTCATACTAATATGGCCAAAGCGGCTTTGAATATGCTAACACACACCGCCGCAGGGGAATTGGCAAAAGACGGAATATTCATGAACGCTGTAGATACGGGTTGGGTAACTGACGAAGATCCTGCAGAACTTGCCAAAAAGAAACAAGAACTAGAAGATTTTCAGCCACCTCTCGATATTGTTGATGGCGCTGCACGAGTAATGGATCCTTTGTTTGACGGTATAAATACAGGAAAGCATTGGTGTGGAAAATTCTTAAAAGATTACAACCCGATCCCCTGGTAATAAACTAAACTTCAATTTTTTTCTTGAAATTACGGACACTTTATTGCGTGTCCGTAAATCTTTCTATATAAATATTTAAGGAAATTAAACACAAGCAAGAACTTGAAATATATTCTTAGTTTGGAATTCATTTTATAAAGTCCTCTTTAATTAAAAAACGCCATAAGAATCAATTTACAAAACTTAATTTTTGTTTGATTCGACTATTTGTGTCTACGGAGTGTTTTAATGACTGTTTATGTATGTAATTAGTATTAATTATAAGGGTTTCCGCTATAAATGGTTAATAGATAATTTCACTTTTATTTAAATAAAAAAAATGATTTTTTAAGGTTTATTTAACAAAAAAGAATAGATTTGGAATCTATAATGTTATTAAAAAACCAAAAAGACTATTTATGAGATTTAACCATTTTTTTTTAGGAGTGTTATTTATGATAATAATGCCCACAGTGCTAAATGCCCAATCAATCAAAGGGATTGTATTGGATGAGAATGGACAAGCGTTGCCGTATGCTAATGTTGTTGAAAAGGTAACTTCTACCGGAGTCACCACAGACGGCAACGGTAATTTTGAAATTAAGGTAAAGGGATTTCCAGTTACATTAATCGCAAAGTATGTTGGATTTCAAAACAAAAGTATCGAGGTGACTAGTGATGGTGCAGCTATCACTTTTAAGTTAAGCCCTAATAACAGCCTAGATGAGGTTGTTGTAACGGGAAACAGATCAAAAGTGAGAAGTGTATTAAATTCAGCTGTACCAATCGATAAGTTGTATGCAGAAGATCTTAAATCAAGCGGGCAGGTAACATTTGATAAAATGTTAGCTTATAAAATTCCGTCATTTAACTCAAGTAGTCAAGCGGTTTCTGACGCGACTGCGCATTTTGACCCAGCAGATTTACGTGGTTTAGGCCCGAGTCGTACTTTGGTATTAGTAAACGGAAAAAGAAAAAATCAAAGTGCTTTAGTGTACATCAACGATACTCCAGGTAAAGGAGAAGTAGGAACAGATATGAAAAGTATTCCATTTTCTGCTATCGAAAGAGTAGAAGTACTTCGTGATGGAGCTTCGTCTCAATATGGTTCAGACGCCATTGCAGGAGTAGTGAATATTATCTTGAAAAAACAAACTAATTTTACTGAAGTAAATCTTACATCGGGAGTAACTTCTGAAGGAGATGGTTTCAATTTTGGAGCAGATCTTAACTCAGGATTTAAAATTGCTGACAAAGGTTTTGTGAATTTTAATATTTCTTACTTAGACCAAAATAAAACGAACAGAGCAGGGAGACCTGGAAGAGACGGTTTATTTGAAGTTGAAGCAAACGATCCAACATGGGGAGATTGGTTAAGTAGAAATCCTGACTTAGGAATGAATATTGGGCAACCAGATTCTAAAATGGGAGCCTTTGTTGTTAATGCCGAATACCCACTTTCGGATAAAACGACACTGTATGCTTTTGGAGATATAAATATTAGAAAAGGAACAAGTTTTGCTTTGTACAGAGCGCCATACTGGGTTTCAGATCCGAATAATTTATTACATGAAGCGGGTACAACTTATAATGGTTTCCAACCTACATTTAATACGGATGTATTTGATAATCTTGGATCTATTGGAATAAAATCTAACATATTAGGTTTTAATGCTGATTTCAGTTTAACAGCAGGTTCTAATAAAGTGGATTATATAGTAGGAAATACATTAAATGTATCTTTGGGCGCAAACAGTCCTACAGAATTTGAAGTAGGTGGTTATACTTTTAGTCAATTAGTAGGAAATGCTGATTTTTCTAGAACTTTTGATAAGGTAACCTTCGGTTTTGGAACTGAATTAAGAAAAGAAAGATACGAAGCTAGAGCAGGTCAACCAGAATCTTATGCCGGAGGTGGTGCACAGTCATTCCCTGGAATTCAACCTTCGAATGCATTAAATGAAGATCGTAACAACTTTGGTATTTATACCACTTTAGATTACGATATGACAGAGGCTTTTTTGATAGGAGGATCTTTAAGATATGAGAAATATTCAGATTTTGGAGATAACTTTTCTTGGAAAGTAAACTCACGTTACAAGCTTAATGATGATGTTGCTATACGTGCATCTTATAGCACAGGATTTAGAGCTCCTGCTTTACACCAAATCTATTTGAGTAACATTCAAACCTTAGTTTCTGGTGGTACAATTTCTAATCAGGGAACTTTTAACAATGTGGATCCAGCAGTGAGAGGACTTGGAGTTCCTCAATTGCACGCTGAAAAATCACAAAATCTTTCAAGTGGTATTACTTTTAGATCAGGTGCTAATTTTTCTGCTTCGCTAGATTTCTACAATATTAAAGTGAAAGACCGTGTATTATTTTCTGGAGAAGTAGGATTTGACGGCGATGATAATACAACAAACCCGGTTGAAAGAGTATTGCTTGATAATGATATCACAAGTATGAAGTTTTTTATCAATGCAGTTAATACAATAACTAATGGTGTTGATGTTGTTTTGAATTACAAAAACCTTGAAATAGGAACGGGTAAACTTGGACTTAGTTTAGCATCTACATTTGCTAAAACTAAAATTGACGGACAAATTGCTACGCCATCGATTTTGAAAGCGAACGGATACGATATTTTTAACCGTAAAGAGCAAGGTAGAATCTTAAGTGCAAGACCTAATACAAAAGTTTTGTTAGGAGCTAATTATGATTTGAACAAAACAACGTTTATTTTTAATAATACTTATTTTGGAGAAGTGTCATGGCAACATGCTACTGATGTCTCCAAAGATCAAACTTTTGCAGGAAAAGTTATTACAGATTTAGGAGTTGCTTATAAATTTACATCTACACTTTCAGCTAATGTGATGGTAAACAATCTATTTAATGTGTATCCAGATGAATTGGATCCAAAAGGAGATGTTGCTACTGATTTAGGAGGTCGTTTTAAATACCCATGGGAAGTTAACCAATTTGGTTACAGCGGAACAACATTTACAGCGGGTGTAAACTTTAAGTTTTAAGAATCACTTAATAGACTATAAATAAAAAAAACGGGATTTAATCCCGTTTTTTTTATGACTGTAATTTACTTTTTTTTTAAATCTAAAATAGAATTGATAGAAGTCTCGTTATAAAAATGCTTAGTATATTAAAACCAGATAATTAAGCAGGTATTTTTTCGATGATGATGGCATCTCCAGCTGTATCATAGTAAGTACAAGTCATTTCGATAATATCAATACGCCAGTTAGCGATTCCAGATTGAGCCGCCTGTTGGCAAAAAGTAAAATAATCGCTTTGTCCGCCTTGATGCATCACTAGAAACTCGATGAAACGTTCTTTATTAGCCATTGGCGCAATTCTAAGAAGGTTGTATTTTTTATCCGTACTTACAGCATACTCCTTGTTGCCATAATAAGAAACGCGTCCGTCATTGACATGAGTATCATATCCTTTTACACCTAAATTGATTAAGTCTTGAATATAAATTGGAAAATCACTTCCGGTTTGTACTTTATCGTGTGCTAGTTTAATTTGCTCTAGGGTAAACATTACTTTTAGTTTTTAATTTATAAGTTTGAAAATTGATTAATTATAGTCCGTTTTTCGTAATGAGTTCGTCTATATTTTCGGTAATTCCAATAACTTATTTGGAATTTGAATCTATAATTTGTCGATTACACGATCTTTATAACTTTAGGATTATTCTAGCTATACTTTCAACTTGTTTTTATGATTTTTTATACGACTGTAACTGCTGCTTTTAGGATTTAAATAAGAATCAATTTGAAGTTTATGTTGTTCTATTTGGTATTTATTAAAATTATCCCATTTTGGAGCATAGCTTGTTTTTTGACCATATAAGGAATCAATACATACATTGTCGTCTTTATATTTGTCGTGTAAAACTTCTAAAATTTTAAAGAAAAACGCGTCGAGCAATACTATAGCGTCAAATTGAGCTTTAAGATTATCATAATTAGTGTCGGCTGGATTAAGTAATTGTAGTAAATCCAACAGCTCTTTCTTTTCGGCCTCATCAATTTCTGTTAAGTAACCGTATTTTAAAGTTTTATAAACTAAATTATTCCAAGCTACGCTATCATGTCCCCATTTAACATCAGGAAGGCTTAAAGAATGCTCACAGATTAAAACAATAGCATGTAGAACATCATTTAAATACTCTGCTGGAAACTCATCAAAACTTCTAAATTCGAAACCACTTTGATACATCTTTTCCTGATTGAAATCAAGACCAACTTCTGGAAGTAGTTGGTATTCCATTTCCAATTCTATTCGGTCTCTCCACCAGATGTTATCTTCTTTTTCAAAATTTAGTAGTTTTCTAAAATCATCGACCTTGTAAGTAAGAATTTTTCCTCTTGGCATTGCCTTATTATAAGTTCCTACGCCAATATAACGAGACATGGCATTTCGCATAGATCCCATTGTGAAATTTTCATCCATATCATAGGTATCGCTGATCACTCCCATAATATCTGGACTTCCTAAAGTCGCTATAAAGAAAGGCTCAAACCATTGTAATAAATAAATAGCATTAGCATGTGTTTTATCGAAAGTATCGTAATCTACAATGCGGCTATTTTCTGTAAGAGTAGGTAAAGTAATATGAAAATGGTAAGTTCCGTTATTAAACAAAACAAGGTTTTCTTGATTTGTCATAAACATATTAAGACCATTATTATAATCTGGAAAAGATAATTTTTCATTTAGAACACCTGACTCATTGATTTTATCGAGAAATAACTTTTTGGTAGCTTTTAACTCATTACAAGAGCCAACGATGGTTCTGTTTTCAAAATATTTTGTTACAAATTCGATAGAATCACCATCAAAATGCACAGATCCCATAGTTTTTTCTCTTTGGGTAATCATACTTTGAATATTATACGGCTGATTTTCAAGAAAAGTTTCCATGATAGATTTTCCAAGATATTCAGGATTGTCAATCGGCTCGGGTTTTGCTTCAGTAATTTCGTTACTGGTCGCAATTGCAAGTACTGCCGGAATTGTTTTATGCTGGAAGTTAATATCAAGCTTTTCTAAGGAATGACTATTAATCATTCTACTTACTTTGTATTCTTTGTCTAAAGTGAAAGCTTTCTTCAATAAAGGAGCTAAGCTTTCTGGCTTATAGCATTTTCTATAATCAATACTATATTTCTCAAAACCAATTTTTTCTTGTATAAATTCACCAGATACTATTAAGGATTCTTCAAATTGCATGTAGGTTTCGTTTTCTAATCCAATTCCCCAGTAATATTTTGCTGTGTGATTTACTTTCATTTATACAAGTAGTTCTTTAATATGTTAATTAATCTTTATAGTTATTCTTTTTTGACTTTAAAACAAGAATTTTTAAGGTTTAAGTCCTTTAAAAACAGTGGTTTATTCTGTTTTGTTTTTTTTGAATTCGCAATTATAAAGCGCTTTGTACTTTTAATTTACAAGAATTGATTCCAATTCTAAAATTTTAGTGTTTATACCCCTAAAACAACCGTTGAAAAAATAAAATTTTGTACTGTAATTATAAAATATGTACTGTATGTAATTTATTTTATATCAATGATTTAAGCAGGAGGAAAGCCGAATTATAGTTTTTGCTATTCTTGTCATTTTCCAAAGTGCAAAAGTACTTAAAAATAATGTTATTTCCAACTAGATAATTGAATGAAAAATAACGAAAAAGCAAGAAGTTTTTATTTAAATGTTATTTAAAATGAAAAATAAATTTATTTAAAGTTATAATCGTTCAATATATTGATTTTAAAATAATTAAAACAAGGGGGCTAGTTGATTTTATTTTTGTTTTCGAGCTGTTTTTATTCTTAAAGTTGTCATGGTTTTGAAGACGCAAATAAGTGTTGATTTTATCCAATTAATGATAAGCTTATTTAGTCATGATAGTAAAAAACAGAGGAAGAATAAAGTGCATTATTCCACCAATCTTTTCTAGCTTTGGCGAAGTAGTTGTAATTCAATTTTCCCGCTTGTGATTGCAAAGGATACACAACAACACCATTTTCTCGATATGCTTTTTTTACTACTGTTTCTGGTACAACAGGAACGATATGTCCGGAGAGTCCTTTTTGTTTTCTTTTGGCGCAAATTATTCCTACACCTCCGTTAGTATTTACTTTGTTTTGCATTTCGTCAAGGTTGTATATCCTTTTCCAGCCAAAACTTTCTCCCCATTTCAAAAACCAATCGTGGATCGCACTAGAATAAATTGTTTCTACAGTTTCACCATAAACGGCTTCTACATTTTGCCCGTCAAGTATTTTTTTGATTGCGTCGTCTGTCCACCAAACTGTAGGTAGGTAAACTTTAGAGAAATAACAGAAATCATAAGAGTATACGTTACAATAAGTATCTTCGACTGTTCTTTTATATCGAATGTTTGTAGTTACATCTAGTTTATCGATTAGGCGAGCGATACTTTCTCGTTTTGTTGCTGAATCAGTTAAGTCTCTAAATGGAATACTAGAATCGCAAATAGGCGTGTACTTCATTAAGGTAGAGTCTAAACGGGAATTTATATGAGGTAAAAAACCGGCAATCTTTATTTTGCTATCACAACTTGAGTCAGTAACTATAGACTCAAAGATGTTAGTAGTGGTATCATTATTCATTTTGACTAATTTGATATATTATCTTACAATGCTCTAATCTAAATTGTATTTTATCTCGTTTATTAGAGCAGTATTTTAATTACTAATTTTTATAAAAAAAGTTTTTAAAGGTTTAAGCGTTCTACAAATATTAAGAACTATCTAGGGCGCCTTTGAGTAAAAAATCTTTCTTTAAAAATTTAAAAGTAATAAAAAAATAGTAAAAAGACTTGCTAGAATGTGTTTGAAAATTAAAAATAAAGCATTAGAATCTGGGGGATTCCTATTTTAAATCTTATCCCGAAGCTGGTTTTAAACTTTGCTTTCTCCATTTAAATCAGTTGTAAGTACAAGACTCATATAGTCAAAAAACGGGCGTACCGATTTAAATAATTCGTTTACCTTGTTTATGAAATCTGGGTCAACTACTTCTTGATCAGTAAAATGATGTCTCAAGATAAATTGCTTGTGCCGTATTAAATTGATTGCTTCATGATCTTTTGAAAACCCTCTTGGAGACGTTAGAACTTTATCGCCAGCCAACTCTGTGAAATTTTCCTTTATTGATTTAGAGTTAAAAATTTCACGCCAGGCGTCATGATTTAGTTCGATATCTTTTCTTATTCTTTTTAGGTCATCTGGATTAGGTGAGAAAAAACCGCATGCTAGAAAATTATTTTCGGGTTGGATATTCAAATAATACCCACCTCTTTTTAAGGAGGTAGCTCGTTGTAATCCTATTGCAAAACGAGGTTTATAAGGCAATTTGTTTTTACTAAATCGAACATCATTATAGATTCGGTACAGACTTTTTTTACCAGAAGCATTTTCGATGGCGTCGTGAGAATTCATTAGAAGTATAAGTTGGTCAGCAAAAGCGATAATGTTATTTTGTGCTGTAGTATATTGTGTTTTATTTTCAGTAAACCAGTCTCTATTGTTATTCTTCTCTAGATTTTTTAAAAAAGTAATGCTGCTATCGGTTATTATGAAATCTCTCATTATTCATTTTTATCAAATGTAGGAAACTTTTTTTATGAAGTATGAAATTTGGGTTGTAGTACTTCATTTATGGGGTATATGTTGTAAACCACAAATACTCTTGTTAAGGGATTGAAATAAAAATTGGACTAAGATGATTAATTAGATAATATAGGAATAGCTTTTAAATATTTAACTTAAACTGCCACTCAGACTGCACTATTTTTTCAATGTCAGTCAATTCAAAATGTCATGTTGGCAGATTATTTTCCGCCATTTTAACATAAACTGACAATTAATAAGGAGCTTTTGGCTTGGCACAAAGATTGCTTTAGAGTCATCAAGTTATAAAAATAAGTATACAATAAATTAAATATATTAAAAATGGGTAAAATAATCGGAATTGATTTAGGTACGACAAACTCTTGTGTCTCTGTAATGGAAGGTAACGAAGCAGTTGTTATCCCTAATGCAGAAGGAAAAAGAACAACACCATCTATCATCGCTTTTGTTGAAGGTGGAGAGATTAAAGTGGGAGATCCTGCAAAAAGACAAGCGGTAACAAATCCTACCAAAACAATTGCTTCTATTAAACGTTTTATGGGTCATTCTTTTTCTGAAGTTACGGCTGAAGCAAAAAGAGTTTCTTACAAAGTAGTAAAAGGGGACAACAATACACCACGTGTTGATATTGATGGTCGTTTATACACTGCACAAGAATTGTCAGCAATGACACTTCAAAAAATGAAAAAAACTGCTGAAGACTATTTAGGTCAAACAGTTACTGAGGCAGTTATTACTGTTCCTGCTTACTTTAATGATTCACAACGTCAAGCGACTAAAGAAGCTGGTGAAATTGCAGGTCTTAAAGTTATGCGTATTATCAACGAGCCTACAGCTGCAGCTTTAGCTTACGGTCTTGATAAAAAAGGAAAAGATCAAAAAATTGCTGTTTACGATTTAGGTGGAGGTACATTTGATATCTCTGTTCTTGAATTAGGAGACGGAGTTTTTGAAGTATTGTCTACAAATGGTGATACTCACCTTGGTGGAGATGATTTTGACCACGAAATTATTGACTGGTTAGCTGCTGATTTCTTAGCTGAAGAAGGTATTGATTTACGTTTAGATCCAATGTCTTTGCAACGTTTGAAAGAAGCTGCTGAGAAAGCAAAAATTGAATTATCTTCTTCTGCTGAAACTGAAATCAACTTACCATACGTAACTGCTACAGCTTCAGGACCAAAACACTTAGTTAAAAAATTAACTAGAGCTCAATTTGAGAAATTAACTGACGCATTAGTAAAACGTTCTATGGCACCAGTTGCTAAATCATTGAAAGATGCAGGTTTAACGGTTTCTGATATTGACGAAGTGATTCTTGTTGGAGGTTCTACTCGTATGCCAAGAATTGCTGAAGAAGTTGAAAAATTCTTTGGTAAAAAAGCGTCTAAAGGAGTTAACCCTGATGAAGTTGTTGCAATTGGAGCAGCTATTCAAGGTGGAGTTCTTTCTGGAGATGTAAAAGATGTATTGTTACTTGACGTTACACCTTTATCTTTAGGTATCGAAACTATGGGGGGTGTTATGACAACTCTTATTGAGTCTAATACTACTATTCCAACTAAAAAATCACAAGTATTCTCTACTGCTGCAGATTCTCAACCAACAGTTGAAATTCACGTATTGCAAGGAGCTAGAGCAATGGCTGCTGATAATAAAACAATTGGTCGTTTCCATTTAGATGGTTTACCACCAGCTCCAAGAGGGGTTCCACAAATTGAAGTAACTTTTGATATTGATGCTAATGGTATCATCAAAGTTTCGGCAACTGATAAAGGAACTGGAAAATCTCACGATATTCGTATCGAAGCTTCTTCTGGATTAACATCTGAAGAAATCGAAAAAATGAAACAAGATGCTGAAGCTAACGCTGAGTCTGACAAAATCGCAAGAGAAAGAGCTGAAAAATTGAACGAAGCAGATGGAATGATCTTCCAAACTGAAACTCAATTGAAAGAGTTAGGGGATAAATTATCTGACGAAAACAAAGTAGCTGTAGAATATGCATTAACTGAATTGAGAATGGCTCACCAATCTCAAGACATTCCTGCAATCCAAACTGCGCTTGATAATATCAATGCTGCTTGGAAAACTGCTACTGAAGCAATGTACGCTCAAGGAGAACAAGGTCAAGGTGCTGCACAGCCACAAGCTGAAGCGCAAGGAGACGATGTTCAAGACGTAGATTACGAAGAAGTAAAATAATTATTTTCTGTAGAGATGCACTTCGGCGCATCTCTACTATATAATACAAAAAACCGATCTAGAAATAGCTCGGTTTTTTTATGCGCTTTTTGTATTTTTTTTATGCATCATTTTCAGAATTACTAATACGTGTGGAAATGTGATAGCTGCAAGAAAAGAGAAAAACAGAGCATTAAATATTTCTTTATCTCTAAATAGGAAATAGAGAAGTCCAATTCCCAATAATGAAACCAACCAATATACAAAGGCATTCCTGCAGTAGGCTATGAATAGGCTAAAGTTAAAAGAACCATAAATGAATATTATTTGGTCAATTATAGAAGGAATGCTATGCCAAATGATAAAGTAGATTGCAAATCCCCATATTAAACTGGAAGTTTTGAATATGACCGCAAAAACCACAAGAAAAAATAATTCTGCCTGTAATTTTTTTCGAAAGGATTCAAAATTCCAATAAAAATAAGCACTTATACTTAGAAAGATCAATCCGCTAGTCAAGAGGATTTCATTTATATATAACGTAGGGACTTTAAATCGTATAATCTCAGTTACGATCACTTCAACTTCATTAGAATGAAAGTAAAATAACAAATACAATATAATGATTCCGTAAATAAAAGGATAAACAATCAAGAGAAATTTTGAGACTTTAAAATCCAAATACAAGCCTTGCTGATCGCCAAAGTGAAAGGCACTAACAAAAATAAAAAGAATTAAGGCTAGCATAGGTATTAAATAGAATAGCAGTACCCCAAATAAAACTACAAGAACATAATAGGTTAATATTTTTTTAAATGAAATTCTGTTGTGAGAATCGTTTGTACTCTGAATTATAAGTAAATCATTAGCACCATGTAAAATTCCAAAGCTAAAAATGAGTAAAAAACCAATTACTATTTGAACTTCTGTTGGAAAAAAGGAGGTGAGCCATAAGCAAAAAAAGCTTGCTACGATTGCAATATTTGTGTATCTAAGCATGATTAATTTAAATTTGTTTAAAATTAAACAAAAACAATGGAACAAAATGTAATTTATTTGTTTAACATTACTTATATTTGATTAAACAAATAACCTTTAACCTTTAACCTTTAACCTTTAATTATGACAAATTTTATGTTTATTTCAGGAATGGTTGCAAAGTTATCTCCTACAGACTACGTAGGATTCACTTTTTTCGTAGGGTGCATGGCAATGATGGCCGCATCTGCATTTTTCTTTCTATCACTTAGTCAATTTGATAAAAAGTGGCGTACTTCAGTCTTAGTTTCGGGTTTAATTACTTTTATTGCTGCAGTTCATTATTTCTACATGAGAGATTATTGGGCCGCATTTGGAGAATCACCTACCTTTTTCCGTTATGTTGACTGGGTATTGACAGTGCCATTAATGTGTGTTGAGTTTTATTTAATATTGAAAATAGCGGGAGCTAAGCAATCTTTGTTATGGAAGATGATTATTTATTCTCTAATAATGTTGATTACTGGTTACTTTGGTGAAGTCGTCTTCACGGAAGCCGCCGCTTTTTGGGGAGCAGTTTCAGGAGTAGCTTATTTCTTAATCGTTTACGAGATATGGTTAGGTGAAGCTTCAAAATTAGCGAAAGCTGCAGGTGGAAATGTACTTACTGCACACAAAATATTATGTTGGTTTGTACTTGTAGGTTGGGCTATATACCCATTAGGATACATGATGGGGACAACAGGATGGTACAACGGATTAATTCCTTCTGGTAATATCGATGTTGTCTACAATATCGCGGACGCAATCAATAAAATTGGTTTTGGATTAGTAATATATACTTTAGCAGTGAAATCACAAGTTAACTAAAAAATACAAATTTATTTGTTTATTAAAACCGGGCTAGTCATAGTTCGGTTTTTTTTTAGCTGTGCAACATGATAAATCTCATGGTATACAAGAAGAGGGCTTAATACCTTTGTTTACTTTAATAATTATCGAATGAAATCATCGGTAACACTTATTTCAAAAATGTTAAGGGACTATTCATTGAAGAAAGAATTTTGTAATATTACTGTATATATAATTTTACATGAGAAAAATTAAATTTAAAAAAGTTAGAAAAGTACAACCGAATAATCTTGAATATACCGGAAGGCACAAAAAGATGGAGTCGGAACTACAATTATTTGTTTATGACACTGCAGACTTTCTTGAATATGAAGAAATTGATATTATCGACTTAAAGAGTTGTATTAATGATAAAAAAACAAATTGGCTGAATCTACACGGTTTAAATGAACTTGAAATAATAGAAGCAATAGGAGCTTTTTTCAAGATTGATAATTTTTTGCTTTCTGATATTTTAAACACGACTAGGCGAACAAAGGTGGAAGAATCGCCAGATACTTTGTTTTTTAATATAAAATCCATGCTGCCTGCTGAGAATTCAGATAATATTAGTGTGGAGCAAATTAGTTTTTTAATAAAAAATAATGTTCTGATTTCTTTCCAAGAAAAGAGAAGTGATTTTTTCTCACATATAAGGGAAAGAATTAGAAACCAAGCTGGAAGTGTTCGTAGTAAAAAGGCTGATTTTTTACTGTATTTGTTGTTAGATGCTGTTATGGAGAATTTCTACATCACTATCGAAAATGAAGAAGACAAAGTCGAAGAATTAATAAATCTTTCTAAGAATAGTACCGACCCCAAAATTCTGGAGCGAATTGAGAAACACCGTGATAATTTTAATTTTTTAAAACGTTCGATTGTTCCACTTCGGGATTCCTTGTATGCGATTAAAAGTTTGAAAGAAGACGAAGATTTTGAAGTTATCGAATTAGAAACCTTCAGCTATTTTTCGAGATTGCATCAAAAAAGCTTAGAGCTTTTAGAGCAAATTGACTCAGATATGGGGATGTTAGAAAGTGCATCTAATTTCTTTTTCTCTTCGCAAACGCATAAGATGAATGAGATTATGAAAACATTGACCATTGTATCTGCAATATTTATTCCGCTTACTTTTATTGTTGGAATTTATGGGATGAATTTTGATAATATGCCCGAACTAAGGCAACATAATGGATACTTTACGGTTATTGGTGTCATGATTTTAATCGTAATAGGAATGGTTTTTTATTTTAAAAAGCGTCGATGGTTTTAACTACTAAAAGAAGGTAAATATTCAATTTATATTAGAATTAAATTTAAAAACAAAAAATGAACAAAGCCATATACATAGCGACTTCTGAGCACAATAGTGGCAAGTCGATTATTACTCTAGGTTTAATGAGTATGCTAATTGGTAAAACAGCCAAAGTAGGTTATTTTAGACCTATAATTGAGGATTTTGAAGATGGAAAATTAGACAATCACATCGAAACTGTAATCTCTCATTTTGGTCTGGATATTGCATTTGAAGATGCATTTGCCATTACCAAAAGCAAGCTGATAAAAAAGAAAAATCAAGGTAGAATAGGAGAAGTTCTCGATCTAATTATCGATAAATACAAACGACTGGAAGAACAATTTGATTTTGTTTTAGTTGAGGGAACGAGTTTTAGCGGTGAAGGAACCGTAATCGAACTCGATATGAATGTGTTAATCGCTAAAAACTTAGGGATCCCAACAATAATTGTGGGTTCTGGAGTTGGTAAAACATTAGATGAGTTAGTTGACAGCCTTTATTTGGCATACGATTCCTTTCGAGTAAAGGAAGTCGAAGTGTTGGGAATTATTGCTAATAAAGTACAACCTGAAAATATTCAATTAGTAACTGATGGTTTGAGAGCAAGTTTGCCAAAAGAGATTTTGGTTAATTCTATTCCAATTATTCACAGTTTGAATAATCCAACGATTAAAGAAATTGTTGATGAACTAGGTGCCAAAGTGCTTTTTGGTGGTGAATTCTTAAATAATCAAATTGGGAATTTTAGTGTTGGAGCCATGCAGCTGCGCAACTATTTGTTACACCTGAAAGAAAATGCGCTAGTAATCACTCCTGGTGATCGTGCTGATATTATTTTGGGAGCATTGCAAGCCAATGAATCTGCAAATTACCCAACCATTGCAGGAATAGTTTTGACGGGTAATATAGTCCCTGACGACAGTATTCTTAAATTAATTGAAGGACTAACTAGTGTTGTTCCTATTATTTCTGTTGAAGAAGGGACATATCGAATAACCAATAAAATAGGCGATATCAAAGCTAAGATTTATGCTGATAATAAGCAGAAAATCGAGACTTCTATTAATACTTTCGAAAAGTATGTTGATTTGGATAGTTTGGCTAAAAAACTAAGTTCTTTTGAAGCGGAAGGGATGACTCCAAAAATGTTTCAGTACAACCTAGTAAAAAGAGCTAAAAAACATAGAAAGCATATCGTTTTGCCAGAAGGGAATGACGATCGAATTATTATCGCTGCCTCTCGATTGTTAACTATGAATGTAGTTGATATTTCTATTCTCGGAAATAAAAAACAAATTGAAAATAAGGTAGCAGAATTAGGTATAGCTTTCGATTTTTCGAAAATAAAAATCATCAATCCTATTGAATCTGAGAATTATGAGGACTATGTAAATACCTATTATGAGTTGCGCAAGAACAAAAATGTTACTTTGGGAATGGCGAAAGACTTAATGGAAGACGGCTCGTATTTTGGGACAATGATGGTGTATAAAGGTCATGCGGACGGAATGGTTTCTGGAGCAGCTCATACCACCCAACATACGATTCTACCAGCCTTACAATTCATAAAAACGAAACCAGATAGTTGTATTGTTTCTTCAATATTTTTTATGTGTTTAGAAGATCGAGTATCTGTTTTTGGCGATTGCGCCATTAATCCGAATCCAACTGCAGAACAATTGGCCGAAATTGCAATTTCTTCAGCCGATTCCAGTTTAGCTTTCGGTATTGAACCAAAAGTGGCTATGCTGTCTTATTCTTCTGGTTCTTCGGGAAAAGGGGATGAAGTAGAAAAAGTGAGAAAAGCAACTGAAATAGTGCGATTAAAACGCCCCGATTTAAAAATTGAAGGACCGATACAATATGACGCCGCAGTTGATATGGCTGTAGGACAAAGTAAAATGCCAAATTCAGAAGTGGCTGGACAGGCAAGTGTCCTTATTTTCCCTGATTTGAATACGGGTAACAATACGTATAAAGCAGTGCAAAGAGAAACCGGAGCATTAGCCATCGGGCCCATGTTGCAAGGATTAAACAAACCTGTAAACGATTTAAGCCGTGGCTGTACAGTGGATGATATTATCAATACGGTGGTTATTACAGCAATTCAAGCTCAGGGATTGTAGCTTTTTATTTAAAGATTGAAATATTTTATGATGTAAACGATAATCTTTTAATCTTGAAATATTTCAATCTTTTGATCTTTAAATTAAATATAAATGAAAATAGTAATAATAAATTCGGGGAGTTCATCCATAAAATACCAATTAATTGAAATGCCTTCAAGAGCTGTTATTTGTAGCGGTATGATCGATAGAATAGGGCTAGAAACTTCAAATATCACCTATAAAACTAATACTGAATCTTTAGAAGAAAATAAACCTATTCTGAACCACAAAATAGGACTCGAAAGAATTGCGCAACTGTTGATGGATCCCAGTATTGGTGTAATTAAAAGCACTCAAGAGATTGATGTCGTGGGACATCGCGTAGTTCACGGTGGCGCTAGTTTCTCTAATACGGTTGTTATTGATTCGGCCGTAAAGGAAAAAATAAAACAGCTTTCTCAGTTGGCACCTCTCCATAATCCCGCAAACTTGGAAGGAATAATTGTAGCAGAAGAGATTTTTAAAGAAGCTACACAAGTGGCTGTTTTTGACACTGCTTTTCATCAAACGATTCCTGTTATAGCACATAAATATGCGATTCCCAATAAATTATTAACGGAAAATAAGATTAGAGTCTATGGTTTTCACGGAACGAGTCATAAATACGTTTCAGAAAGGGCTGCAGAATACTTAGAAAAAAGCAGTAAAATTATAACAATTCACTTGGGGAATGGCTGCAGTATGACCGCGATTAAAGACGGTGTTAGTATCGATCATAGTTTGGGTTTTGCACCTTCTAACGGACTTATTATGGGTACCAGAAGCGGTGATATAGATCAGTCGGTTGTGTTTTACATGGTTAATACGTTAGGTTATACTTTGGATGCAGTGAATAATCTATTGCTTAAAGAAAGCGGAATGCTGGGGCTTACCGGTTTCAGTGATTTGCGAGATATAGAATCACAAGCAGAACAAGGAAATAAGGAATGTCAGCTAGCACTGGAAATGAACGCCTACCGAATTAAAAAATTCATTGGTTCTTATACTGCGGTAATGAATGGTTTAGACGCCATTATTTTTACGGCTGGAATAGGGGAGAACTCGTCCTATATTAGAAAATTAGTTTGTACTGATATGGAGTATTTTGGACTGGATTTAGACGATGGTAAAAACGAAGTTCGTTCGAAACAAATACGAGAAATTAACACGGTGAATTCGAAAACTAAAATTATGGTGATTCCAACTAATGAAGAAATTGAAATTGCCAATCAAGTATATGACTTGCTTTTGAAGTAAAAAATTGAGTTTTATTAAAAAGGCTTTTTCTGTTAGATTATAAATACAATAAACTATGAATATTTTTGTTTCTTTACGCGTAGAATAAATTTCTAGTTCTGAATATGACTTTGTAAAGAAGTAAAGACTTTTATATTAGTATCATTGACTGACCAATAATTATATAAAAATAGAATACGAATTAACCACAATCAATAATGAAAAAAAACACATTTATTGCCTTATTATTTATAGCTAGTAGTTCTATTTCGGCACAAAAAAGTGACGAGCAAATGCTTAAGGAAGTCTACAATTCAGCTTTAACAAACTCTAAGTCTTACGCTTGGTTAGATCATCTATCTAATAAAATAGGATCTCGTTTATCTGGATCAGCGGGTGCTGAAAAAGCAGTTGTATATACTAAAGCCGAAATGGAAAAGCTCGGTTTTGATCGAGTTTATCTGCAAGAAGTAATGGTACCAAAATGGGTAAGAGGAGAAAAAGAAACAGCGTACATCTTAGATAATAAAACCAAAATTACAGTTCCTATTTGCGCGCTTGGCGGTTCAATTGCTACTCCTAAAAAAGGAATTACTGCTGAAGTTATTGAAGTGAATAGTTTGAAAGAATTAGCAGAACTAGGGAAAGATAAAATTCAGGGGAAAATTGTATTCTTCAATAGAGCTATGGACGCTGCTCAAATTGAAGCTTTTCATGCTTATTCGGGAGCGGGAGATCAACGGTATGCTGGAGCTGCAGAAGCCTCTAAGTTTGGAGCCGTTGGTACCATTGTACGTTCTTTAAACTTACGATTAGATGACTTTCCTCATACTGGTGCTCAAGGATATGGTGATATTCCGGAGTCGCAATACATCCCTGCTGCTGCAATAAGCACAAACGGAGCTGAATTGTTGTCGAAAACTTTAAAATCGAATCCAAAATTAAAATTTTATTTCAAACAATCTTGCGTGCAAATGGATGACGTTTTATCCTATAACGTAATCGGAGAAATAAAAGGGAGTGAGTCGCCAGAAAATATTATGGTTGTTGGTGGGCATTTGGATT
The DNA here is from genome assembly GCF_004349145.1 of Flavobacterium hiemivividum. Taxonomy (GTDB): domain Bacteria; phylum Bacteroidota; class Bacteroidia; order Flavobacteriales; family Flavobacteriaceae; genus Flavobacterium; species Flavobacterium hiemivividum. Next base: position 181,907 of record NZ_SMFO01000002.1, read on the forward strand.
CTTGGGATTTAGCCGATGGCTCACATGATGATGGAGCAGGAGTAGTGCAAAGTATGGAAGTGGTAAATATATTTAATAATTTAGGGTATAAACCTAAAAATACCTTGCGTGTCGTTCTTTGGATGAATGAAGAAAACGGACTAAGAGGAGGCAAAAAATACGAAGAAATTTCACTTTTGAATAAGGAAAATCATATTCTTGCTTTCGAAAGTGATTCAGGAGGCTTTACGCCTAGAGGTTTTTCTATTGAGGGTGACGCTGCAAATTTTGATAAAATAGTAAGCTATAAGAAATTATTCGAACCTTATTTAATACATAGTTTTGTTGTTGGACATGCTGGTTCTGACATTGGGCCATTAACGTCTAAAAAGATTATTAAAATGGGTTTAAAGCCCGATTCTCAACGTTATTTCGATCATCATCATGCAGGAAATGACACCTTTGATGCTGTAAATAAAAGAGAATTAGAATTAGGAGCTGGAACAATGGCTTCTATGATTTATCTGGTTGATAAATATGGTATTGTAAATTAGAAATTTTATACCAGCTTAAATAAATTAAAACCACAATCGTACCGATTGTGGTTTTTTAATTATAAAGTTACTTTGTTCAAAAAAATAGATAGGAAAATGACACGCATTTTTTAGCTATTTGAAAGAGAAAAATAGACATAAAGTATACTTTATGTAAATAGTTTTAAATATCTGATATGTAGTATTTTATGATAAATTAAGGTTGTATTTTATCAGGTTCTTTTATTTCTTCATCTCCTTCTCCCAATAGAACGGATAATGTTTTCAATCTACTGGAACGATCAGCAATTAGTTTTGCGATACTTGCAAATGGCACAAAGAGAATCATACCTGCAGCACCCCATAATATTCCTCCTAGAGTAATAATGATGATGATTACTAAAGCATTTATTTTTAATCGCCTGCCCACTGTAAATGGAAAGATTATATACGCCTCCAAGGCTTGGACAATAACAAAAACAACGATAACAGCTATCGGATACCAAATAGAGTTAAAGGTTATCCAAGAAACTGCAATGGGTAAAAGAGCGGATATTATGATTCCTACAAAGGGAATAAAGGTAAGTATGGAGGCTATAAAACCAAACATAAATGGATGTGGTACGCCAATAATTAAAAGACCGATACTATTTAAAAGACCGACGAGTAAGTAAACTAATAGCATCCCTTTGACAAAGTTGTAATAGGCGTGTATAGTTTCAACTAGAATTTCATAAATCGTTTCTTTTTTGTCTGACGGAAAAATTAAGTACAATACTTTAACTAAAAGATGACGGTAATAAAGAATAAGGGCTGAAAGTACAGGGATAATTAGAAGAAAAAACAGGGATTCTGAGATTGAATATAGTGAACTTCGAAGGAGTGAAAAAGCTTCTTTTCCCGAATTATTTATGTAATTTTTAAAAAATGCAACTTGCTCTTCAGTAGTTACATCAAAGCGCTCTGCAATAGAAATACTGACTTGATTCCAAGTTTCCATGACTTTTTTACTGAACAAGTCCCACTCACTTGTGAATGCATTGATTTGTATAAATAGTAAATAAACTATAAACCCGAATAAAGAAGTTAGAAGTAAAATAGAAATACTAATAGCGCCTATTTTGTTGATTCCTTTGTTTTCCATCCACTTGCAAATGGGGAAAAGGATAAAACTGATTAGTAGTGAAAAGCTGAGTGGGATGAATAGTGTTTTTCCAAAATAAAGTATAAAGCCAATTAAGACAATATATTGAAGTATTTCAAGTGCTGAAAATTTACCAGATGAAGATTGTATTTTCGGAAATTTTATCATTACAGCTTTCTACTTTAAAAATTATCTTTTTTATCGCGCTACTATTTTTTTCCTCAAAAACAATCAAGCATAAATAAACTCCATTGTTCTAGTTTAGTCTTTGAATGTGATAATAAATTTAGCACCTTCATTTAAGCTACTTGCTACTTTAATTTTTCCCCCAAGGCTAGTAATATGATTGTACACTAAATAGAGTCCAATGCCGTTGCTATCGCTATTGTTACTGAATTTTTGATGCAGTCCAAAAATCTTATCTTTCACTTTATCCATATCAAAACCAAGTCCCTGATCTGAAAATAGTAATTGATTCATTCCATCCGTCCTTTTAGTTTGGATTGTAATAACAGGAACATGATCTATTTTTGCATATTTAATAGAATTAGTTACTAAATTCAAAAAAATACTTTTCATGTAAGCTTTATTAAAAGTAATAGTTTCAAAAGCAGAAAAGTCAATGTCAATAATTGCTTTCGAATCTTTAATTAAAGAATTTACAGAAATTAGTACTTCATCAAGAGCTTCTCTTAAATTAATCTCTTCAACTTGAGTGTTTAAATTCTCATTTACAACTAATTCATCAATCGAATTGTTTAAAGTCTCTTTTAAATTTTCACTAGTAATTTTAAGAATATTTATTAACTCTAGGGTTTCTGTATCATAGATTTTAGAAACATCTAGAAGATTAAAAACCGAAAGCATGTTGTTTACAGGTGACTTTAAATCATGTGAGGTTTTATGTGATAAGAGCGTTAGTTCCTTGTTTATTTGTGTTAGTTTGGCAAGGAGTAAATTACGTTCCTCTTCCATTTCTTTTTTATGAGTGATATTTTTGGCTATTGCATAAACTAATCTTTCAGATAATACAGGCATAGATGTCCAAGATAACCAAACTATTTTTCCGCTTTTAGTGAGATATCTATTTTCAAAGTTCAAAAGTGGCTTGTCATTATAGACTTGTTCTCTAGTTTCTATTGTACTTTTCAGGTCTGGTTTATAAACGAAATCACTTATGGGAGTGGCATATAATTCTTCATCAGAATAACCTAATAATATTGAAACCGCGGAGTTTATTCTCTTAAAATAACCATCAAATCCTGCAATACAAATTAAATCCGCGGATATGTTGAAAAAATTATCAAAGCAATAGATTCCATCAGGATCCGTATTCGTTTTGTTTTTAATCATTGGACTTTGTAGCATTAATTATTTATTTTTCAGGCTAATACTAATTTCGTGAATTCGCTAGCTGGCAAAAAAGAATTGTTTTTTCAAAATTAAATAATAATAATTTAAATATTGATACTATTTAATTCTTATTTCAAATAAAATGAGAAGCAATATTTATTAGAAATAGCTAAAAAATATTATACAAGAAGAGGCTATCATAACATGATAGCCTCTTTTTTATGTACAGCAAAATTAAAGTATGTTGTGCTTAATTTTACTGAGGTCTTTTGTCCTTCAGTTTTTTTTAGATTCTAAAAATACCTCCAACTGCAATTATCCTTTGAAAAAAGAAAAAATCTTGTGAGGCGCTATCTTCGGTACTTTGAGTTGTACGAATATCTTGCATATTTATGTAACCGCCTTTTAATTCTCCTTGAATATAAAAGTGTTTGAAAAAGGTAATGTTTAAACCCGCTTTTAATGAAGTTCCAAATCCTGAAATATGAAAATCGTCATGGCGTTCTTTTCCCATTAGGGTTGTATTTGTCTTAGGATATAATACTCCAACACCAACACCTTCCGTTAAATTAACTTGGATTTTATCTGTATTACCAATTTTAAAAATAGAAGAAATATCATCATGTCTAGAAAACTCTGTATTCACATAGTTCAAACCATCCGTGTGCTCATACATTAAAAACTGTTCTGTCAAAACAGTTGGTGTATTATTGTATTGTCCATCAAAAGCAGTATTTGCAGCAATAGTCCCTGTAATGTTAGCCGTTTGATTTTGGGTCATTACATATTTCATATGATCCACTCCTATTGCAATGCTGTAATGGTCATTGATGAAATACCCCATTCTAAAATTAGTCTGAGGAATTGTCATTTTTGCAGGGTTAATGTAATCAACATGCCAACCTTTAGGTTTGTCTTGTGCTTTCAGATTATCTATCGTGAAGTTATAGTCTTTTCCCTTAAAGGTCACATCAGATTTAGAGTAACTTTCTCTATTTCCACCCCATGAAACAATGAACTTGCCTTTGTTGTGGGCCGTATATTTATCTTGTATTTTGATTTCTTCTTGTGCGGTAACCGAATTAGAAAAAACTAAGGCAGTAAATGCCGCGTATAAAAATATATTTTTCAATGAACGAATTGTAAAAATTAAAATGAATTAACCGTTTTTCTGATGGCTACAAGCTTAGTCATTAAAGCCTCAAAATAATCTAAATGCAGCATATTTGCTCCATCACTTTTGGCATTAGCCGGATCAAAATGAGTTTCGATAAAAATTCCGTCAACACCTACAGCAATTCCTGCTTTGGCAATTGTTTCAATCATATCTGGTCGTCCACCCGTTACACCAGCCATTTGGTTGGGTTGTTGAAGTGAATGTGTTACATCTAAAACTGTCGTTGCATATTGCTGCATAGTAGGGATTCCTCTGTAATCAACAATCATGTCTTGGTAACCAAACATTGTTCCGCGATCTGTTACCATTACGTTTTGATTGTTGCAATCCAAAACTTTTTGTACGGCATGTTTCATGCTTTCCGGACTCATAAATTGTCCTTTTTTCAAGTTTACGACTCTTCCTGTATTGGCTGCAGCCACAACTAAATCAGTTTGACGAACTAGAAAAGCTGGGATTTGAAGTACATCCACATATTGAGCGGCCATCGCTGCATCTTCATTTGTATGAATATCAGTTACGGTAGGGACATCAAAAGTTTCAGATATTTTTCTAAGAATTTTTAGCGCTTTCTCATCACCAATTCCAGAGAAACTGTCAATTCTAGAGCGATTTGCTTTCTTAAACGAACCTTTAAAAACGAAAGGAATTTGCAATTTATCAGTAATACCGATTAATTTTTCGGCAATTTGCATCGCCATTTCTTCACCTTCTATCGCACATGGCCCAGCGAGTAAAAAAAAGTTACCACTATTGGTATGTTTGATTTGAGGAATATCTTGTATGTTCATAATAGTTTTTTTGAAAGTGCAAAGATAGTTATGATTTGTAACTTAAGTTTAGATTTTATCGCTTTTTTAAGAAGCTAGTTCCTGTTCTTGATTCGTTAGAGATAACAGCTCGACGACAAGAGGTTTCTTATGTTTTAAAATTTCTTTAATGCCAATCCTACAGGCACCATTAAAACTCCCTTTTCATAGATGTTTAAATAAAGAACCACTGGTTTTTTTTGTCCCTGCCAAGTTACTTCATATACATCGAGAAATCCAGCACCCATTTCGCTTCTTTTAGTTGGAAACGGACAACAGCTTTCTAGTTTTTTAAAAGTGATTTTTTCTCCTTTAGGTCCAGATAAAGCATTCAAAAAGCGTTCTTGATTGATAGACTCGTTCAAAGTATTTCGATAAAAAACATTGATAGGGTAGTCCTTATTGTATCCGTATTTTGCTTCTTTACTGAATTCTGTAATCACAAAAGTATTGTGCTGCGAGATTTGTGGTATAGGAGCATTGTCATCAATATTCTGTATTGTTGATTTGGTGCTTACACAAGAAGTCGTTAAGATAATCAGTGTTATAAAAGCAACGATTTTTTTCATATAATAGATTTTGTTGTTTTGAATGTTGAATATGCTTTATCGCACAATAGGAATTAGAAACAAATATAAAAAGAAGTTTTACTCTTAGTTGTTATAGTAGCCTTTTTTTATGATTGCTTAGCTTTTTGATCGAATGTAACATTTCTCACATACTAGGTAATAAATGCTTCCTATATTTGCAGCAAAATTAAAAAATATGAATTTTATAACTCAAACATGGCCTTGGTATCTTTCAGGCTTTTTAATCGGCAGCATTATGCTGATCTTAATTTATTTTGGAAAGTCATTTGGAATGTCTTCCAATCTACGCTCGTTATGTTCTATGTCGGGATTAGGAAAACGTGTTGGTTTCTTTAACTTTGACTGGAAAGCACAGCGATGGAATCTTGTGGTGGTTGTAGGAGCGATGATTGGAGGCTTTGTGGCCGTTAATTACATGAGCGATCCTTCAAACGTTAGTATTAATCCAGCAACTATTGAACAGTTAGCTAAATTGGGAATTGATGCGCCAGATGGTAAATTGTTACCGAATGCACTTTTTGGACCTGATGTTTTTAGTTCGCCAAAAAGCATTTTAATATTGTTAATTGGAGGCGTTTTAGTAGGTTTTGGAGCTCGTTATGCAGGCGGTTGTACTTCCGGTCACGCAATTTCTGGATTGAGTAACTTGCAAATCCCTTCTTTAAAAGCCGTTGTTGGATTTTTTGTTGGCGGTTTGATTATGGCTTATTTATTATTCCCCTTAATTTTTTAGAATATGAAAGTATTAAAATATTTATTGGTTGGTTTTATTTTCGGAATTGTACTTACAAAAACTGAGGCGGTTTCTTGGTACCGAATCTACGAAATGTTTAGATTTCAGTCGTTTCATATGTACGGAATTATAATGGTTGCGATCCTTACAGGAACTATTGGAATTCAAATAATGAAAAGATATAATGTGAAAGATATCAAAGGATTACCAATTGAAATCCAAGATAAAGAAAAAGGATCGACACGCTATTATGTTGGCGGATTGTTTTTTGGATTGGGTTGGGCACTTGTGGGTTCCTGTCCAGGTCCAATATTCATTTTACTAGGTGCTGGTTTCTGGAGTATTAGTATTGTTCTTTTTGGTGCGCTGTTAGGCACTTATATTTATGGCGTTTTAAAAGATAAATTACCTCATTAGTATAGTAGTAGTTACTACTTCAAAATATATAAATAGCATTTTCTAGAAATTGAAAATGCTATTTTTTTTATTTAATTCGAAAATCCCGCATACGAGTAAAAATTGCGCTACAAGGTATGTTATCATAATTAGAAAGGAATCTAAAACAACGGGCTGATAAAACTTGTTGAAAGCAAGGATACTGTCTGAGGTTACAAAAACAATGGCTCCTATCAAGATATACCAATTTCCGGGCGTATCCCATATTAAGAATCCTTTGAAAGCAAATAATAGCATCGTTGAGATAACTAATGCATATACAAAAACGGGAATAGTCAAACCATCAAGACTTGGCAATAGTAGAGACATCATTAAGCTGAGATAGACTATAATTGCAGTAACTCCTATCCAGAAAACAGCGATACTTTTGGTTTTCTTAGGTTTTATTTGTTTGTTAAATAAGAGTATATAGGCGATATGAGACAGTAAGAAAGCGATTAAACCTACCATAAAATACATCTCGTCTCTGTCAGCAAATAAAAGGATAATATCACCAATCCATGAAAAGAATAAAGCTGTAAGTAAGAACTTTTTCGATGGGAAATCACTATGAAAATACACTCCCAATATTAAAAATGGAAGTAGAAAAGGTTTAATGTACCAAGCAATATCTTCGTGACCTAAGAGGATAATTAAAAGGTAAGTAAAACTTATAAAAACATAGCTTTTTAAAAACAAAGTACTTTTCATGGTCGGTTTTTAGACGTGGATAAGAGAAGTTTTTTTTGCTTTAAACTCGAAAGAAACAAAATAAATGGACATCACTAATGAAAGTAGGAGGTAAGAGATTACAATATAACTTGCTAGCGGAAAAAAGGAATTGAGTCCAAACCAATCTCCAAAATAGTATATAATACCGAGGCCAAATAAAAAACGAACGGTTTCCCAATACACAGAAAACCGACTTTCATCCATTAACTCCGTATAACTATAAATAGTGAGGAATATAAATAGGCCGTAAATAAAAATAGAAGGCAATCCTATTATAGCAATATTATTAAAAAGAAAACTGACAAATAGTAAACTTATTAATGCTTGAAAAACAGACCAATAAACAAGTTTTGATGAAGCATTAGTTCCATACTTTTCAAAAGCATAAACATTTGTAATCTTGTTTACTGGATACTTTTCTTCAAAATTTTCAGGACGCCAACCAGTGGGTTTAAACCAAATTGTAAATTTATCCTTCCAGTTTTCTGCACGCCAAGCATCCGAAATTAGTAATCCTAAATGCTGAAAGTTAATCCGAATTGGATTCCAAGTTTGTGCTGGTCTTGTAATGCCGTAAACAGCTGGGACAGTTTCTAATTCCTCTTGGAAAGTATGGAATAATTTATCCCAAATAATAAATATCTGCGAGTGGTTCTTGTCAATATATTCTGGGTTAATAGCGTGATGTACTCTATGATGAGATGGAGTAACAAGAATATGCTCTAAAAACCCCATTTTTTTTATATGCTTGGTATGATACCAAAATTGAAGAAATAATTGAATTGGAAGCGTAATAACAATAACAGAAGTAGGCACTCCGATAATTGCCGCAGGAATTAATAAAAAAGTAAATAAATTGACGAAGCTGGAAACGGTTTGTCTTAATGCACATGCAAGATTGAATTCCTCACTGCTGTGATGAATGGCATGTTTGTTCCAGAAAAAGTTCACCTGATGCGCGATACGATGCGTCCAGTATCCGTAAAAGTCAATGATTATAAAGGCCACGATATACGTATAAACGTTGGCTTCTAAATGAAAAACTGCAATTTTAGAAACCATCCAACCATAGGAAATAAAAGTGATGCTTAAACCTAAGACGTCTTTTACCGCATTTGTAATTCCAGAACTAACGCTCGATGCACTATCCATTAGCGGCACGCTGTCTTCGCCTTTATATGCACCATAAATTTTTTCCACGATGATCAGTACCAAGAAAAAAGGCATTGCAATTAGTAATATTTTACCATATTCTTCCATAAAAGCATTCTATTTTACCCAAATATAGGATAAAATAGAATGTTTTTTGAATTATTGTAAAAAAAAAGAATATGGTATTTATTAGCGTTATTCCTGTAGTTTAGATAATTTCTGCACTTAAACCTGCTTCTAATAAGCTGGTGCATTGTGGCTTCAATTTGTCAAGTGGCCCCGTTTTTACGGTACATTTACCGTTGTAATGCACAATTAGCGAACATTGTTCTGCTTGTTCTGGTGTATGGTCACAAACACGCATCAAGGTGTCGATTACATGGTCGAAAGTATTGACATCATCATTATAGACGATGATTTCGTTATTTTTAGAGGTCACTTCTTTAACACTGACTTTTTCTCTAATTTTTTCTTTTGTACTCATTTTTAAATAATTTAAGGGTTAGATAAAAATATAGTTTGGCTTATCAATTTTTAAAAATGCAAAACACAAAATTTTGCATAGTTTTAAAGGGCGTTCTATTATCTTCATTAATTCATTCTAGTTTTGCAAACGCGCGCCCAATTTATTTTCCAGTTGGATTATTGGTATATAATTTAGTTGCTAATTTACGTATTTAAGTGAAACCCAGTTGTTTCTTTCAAATTTTTTAACATACGTTAAGCCTTTCTCTGTGCAGGAAGCATCGATAAATGGAATGTCTTGCGTATAAAAACCACTTAATAAAAGTGTTCCTTTTGGGTTTAAGCAATCTACATAAGTTTGCATGTCGTTCAACAAAATGTTTCTGTTGATGTTCGCAATAATTAAATCATATTTTTTATCTTTCAACAAAGAAGCATCTCCTTCATAAACAGTAATATGTTTGCAGTTATTACGTTCCGCATTTTCGATAGAATTGAGATAACACCAGTTGTCAATATCGATGGCATCAATAGGCTGAGCGCCTTTCATTTCGGCAAGAATAGCTAAAATAGCGGTACCGCAGCCCATGTCTAATGTTTTCATGCCCGTAACTTCTGTTTCTAGCAAATGCTGAATCATCATATGAGTTGTCTCGTGATGACCTGTACCAAAACTCATTTTAGGCTCAATCAAGATATCAAATTCGGCATCTGTTTTTGGGTGAAAAGGAGCACGCACATGACAATTTCCTTCTACATCAATTGCTTCAAAGTTTTTTTCCCATTCTTCATTCCAGTTTACCTGATCGATTTCTTCGAATGTATATTCGATTTTAAACTCCTCTGAATCTAATATTTGAATATTCGCAAGGATATTTTCGTCCCACAATTCTTTTTGTACGAATGCAGAAATTCCAGTCTCCGTTTCTGTAAAACTTTCAAAAGCAGTTTCTCCTAATTCAGCGATTAATATTTCTGAACCTAACTCTTTTGGTTCAACCGTAAAATGGTATCCTATATATATGTTTGACATCTTTAATTTTTTTGCAAAGGTACTCTTTACTTTGTATAATATAAAAATAAAAAAAGCGGTAAATTCAATTACCGCTTTTCGTGTATGTTCAGATAAGAGGTTTAGATTGCGCTTACAATCGCAACAAAATCATCTGCTTTTAATGCTGCACCACCAATAAGACCGCCGTCTACATCTGGCTTAGAGAATATTTCTTTAGCATTTTCTGGTTTTACACTTCCGCCATAAAGTATTGAAACTTCTTCTGCGATTTCGTTTCCATATGCTGTGCGAACTGTTTGTCTGATGAATTCGTGCATTTCCTGAGCTTGTTCTGGAGAAGCAGTTTCACCTGTTCCAATAGCCCATACTGGCTCGTAAGCTAGAACAACATTTCCCCAGTCTGAAGCTTGAATGTTGAATAATCCATCTTTCAATTGATTTTCTACTACATTAAAATGATTCTTAGTTTGACGGTCCTTTAATTCTTCGCCAAAACAAAAAATCACGGTCATGTCATGCTCTAAAGCAGTATTTACTTTACTTGCAATTAAGGCATCTGTCTCATTAAAAATAGCTCTTCTCTCTGAGTGTCCAAGAATTACTGTATTCACACCTACATTTTGCAACATATCAGCAGATATTTCTCCTGTAAATGCTCCACCTTCTGCTTGATGCATATTTTGGGCAGCCACATCTATATTGGTGAATTCTAAATGATCAACCGCTGAAGCTAGGTTGATGAAAGTTGGCGCTACAATGACTTGTACTTTAGTTTCGAGAGGCATTTTATCGATCAATTCATTCAATAAATCTTCAGTTTGCTCCGCATTTTTATGCATTTTCCAGTTTCCTGCAACTATCTTTTTTCTCATTTCAATTGGTGTTATATTTAGTTCTTAGTTTTTAGTTCTTTTTTAAAATGGTATTATTTTAAAGAAGCTAAAGTTTCATTAATTTTATCAAAATCTGTTTCTATTGCGCGGTACAAAACTATTTTACCAGTTTTATCTACAATAATGTACCTTGGAATCCAATCTAAATCGATCGCTTTAGCAAAAACTCCGCCCATTTGGTCGTTAACCATATACTGATCTCCTATAAGTGCGTGTTTTTCAATTCCGGCTTTCCATTTATCAGCCGTTTTATCCATCGAAAGAAAAACATAAGCTACGTCTGGATTGTTCGCCTGTAGTTCTTTTATTTTTGGCATTGCTTTTACACAGTCTCCACACCAGGAAGCCCAAACTTCAATTACAATTGTTTTTCCTTCGTGTTTCTTTAATATATCTTGAAAAGCAACTTGACTTCCGTCACTCGCTAGCAATGTTTCTGATAAAGCTACTTTCGAAAATTCAGTTTTTTGTCCATCAGTTTTAGCACAAGAGAATGCAACGAAAGCTGTTAATAAAGCAAATATTTTTTTCATTTTTTTATTTTTAACAAAGTTAAACAAACAATTTAATTAGGGTATACAGTTTAAAAAAAATTAAATAATCTCATTCGAAATAACAAAACAAACGAGCTTCGTTATAAATTCCAAAATGAAATCGTAATAGTTGGACTTAAAATCAAATCTGGAAGAACTTAAATTGTAATTAAAGTAATAAATCCGACCAAAATCCTAATTTTTTGTATTATGAAAGTCTGATTTTAGGGTCTAAATAGGCATAAATAATATCGACTAGGATATTGATCGCCACAAATGTCGTTGAAATCACCAAAACTGAACCCATGATTACAGGCAGGTCTAAATTGTTCAACGCTTCTACTATTTCTTTCCCTAATCCATTCCATCCAAAAATAAATTCAACAAATACCGCTCCGGCAAGCATCGATGCAAACCATCCTGAAATTGCAGTAACCACAGGATTTAAAGAGTTCTTTAGGGCGTGTTTTCTAATGATTTGAAATTCAGAAAGGCCTTTTGCTCTTGCTGTTCGAATGTAGTCTTGACCAAATGTTTCCAATAATGAGTTTCGCATTAGCTGGATTACCACTGCCAGCGGACGGATTCCTAAAACCACTGCTGGTAAAATTATATTCTTCCATTGGATATAGCTTCCTTCTCCAAAATCATCTACTTCATATAAACTTCCGGTCATATTCAAGTGCGTATACTTTTGCAATACAAAACCAAAAAGCCAAGCAAATAAAATCGCACTAAAAAATGACGGAATACTCATTCCTAATGTGCTCACAAGTGCAATTAAGCGATCAATCCAGCTATCCTTGTGAAGTGCTGAAATAATTCCTAATAGAACACCAAAAGCTATCGCAATGATAATGGCGAACAAGGCTAATATTGCTGTGCTTGGCAAAGTATTGCCAATTATCTCTGATACTTTCTTACCACTTTTCTGGAAACTTTCCCTTAAATAAGGAGTTTTAAGTACCACAATTGAATTCGAAAAAGTAAACAACTTTGCCGCATTGTATTTACCTTTACTCAAATAAGTATAATCTGATTCGGTTGTACTGTGCAGTGAAATAGGCGAGAGGTCGTTGAGATAATATAAGTATTGGGTCGCAATGGGTTTATCAAAACCATACTTTTTCTTGATCAATGCTAATTGCTCTGAGTTTTCATTTTGATCCAGCATCATTCTTGCGGGATCTCCAGGTAACACATTAAATAAAAAGAAAATGACTGTAATTACCCCAAAAAGAGTAAGTAGCGCATATCCGAATTTATTGAGAAAGTATTTCAGCATTGTTAAATCTTCGATTGCCAAAAGCGAAAAGTGATTAAGTTAAACTTATGTTTTTCCTTCTTTACTTTTCGCTTTTTAGTTATTTATAATTTCAAATCTTCGATGTCGTTGTAATGAACTTTTTGTTTAATCGTTCCTTTTTCAAGAAGCACAATACTAGGATTAGCTCTTTCGATCGTTTTTAAAGTTATTGCATCACATTTATAGAAGTCAAATGTAAGTCCGTATGTTTTCTGGGCTTTTGCAACTTCTTCTGTACTGGAGTTCGTCATTCCTATTACTTTGTAACCTTTAGCTTTTGCTTCCTGACTTAATTTGTTCAGTTTATTCATTCCTGCTTCCTCTGAAATTGCTAAGTCATAGGTAACAATCATCATTAATTTAGGCTCTGCTAGCAACTCATCTTTATGATCATAATCGTCTTTCATCATCGTGAAATCATGAATAGGAGGAACGTAACCTTCAGTAATTACTTTGTCTTTTCGCTCTACAAAGTTGGCTCCGTCTGGAAGATTCATTAAATCGTCAGTCGTAAACTCTTTGTCCACTCCATTTACATTATAGATAAACAGCATCTCTACAACAGACTGTGGCGCACCTTCGGGAATTTCCATTCCTTTTTGGATATTTGCTTCTACTTTATAAGGACGAAAGTCTACTAAAGGCAAATGATTAAGTAACCAAACTGCCATCAAGATACACAAGATTATAGTTGCGTAGGTAATTGTATTTTGAATACTGTTTGCAAAAAGGGGCTTTACTAATTTTTGATTAATGAATAAAATAAGGATAAAGAATAGTAAAACGATATCCTTAGTGAAAGACTGCCAAGGTGTAAGTTTTAAAGCATCTCCGAAACAACCACAATCTTTTACCACATCAAAATAAGCTGAATAGAATGTTAAGAATGTAAATAATACAATCATAAGGAAGAGACTTCCAATCGTGAATTTAGATTTGTATCCAATAAGAAGCATGACGCCAAGAACCACTTCGACGATGACTAAAAATATAGCCAAGCCTAATGAAAGCGGTACTAAAAAAGGGATGTTAAAAACGGGTTCGCTAAAATATTCAGCCAGTTTATAGGAGAAACCTACTGGGTCGTTTAGTTTTATTAATCCCGAAATGATGAAAAGTAAGCCAACGAATAATCTTGAGAATTGAGTAATTATGTTTTTCATTTTATCTACTATTTATTTACCAAAATTCATTAATATTAGTGCAAAAATGGAATAGTTAATCATGTCTTGATAATTTGCATCAATACCTTCTGACACGATTGTTTTTCCTTTGTTATCTTCGATTTGTTTTACGCGAAGTAGTTTTTGTAAAATCAGGTCTGTTAAAGAACTTACCCGCATTTCGCGCCATGCTTCGCCATAATCATGGTTTTTGTTTTCCATTAATTCTTTGGTGAGTTGGACTTTAGCATCATATAAAGCAGTTGCTTTTTCGACATTTAAATCTGGCTGCTCTACAACTCCTAATTCCAATTGGATTAGCGCCATTATAGAATAATTAATGATCCCGATGAATTCTCCGGTTTCGTCTTCGTTTACTTTTCGAACTTCATTTTCCTGTAAACTTCTTATTCTTTGTGCTTTGATGAAGATTTGATCCGTTAAAGAAGGCAATCGCAAGATGCGCCAAGCACTTCCATAATCGGTCATTTTATTGATAAATAGCGAACGACAAATCGCAATTACGTTATCGTATTCTTGAGAAGTATTCTTCATTATTGATGTATATTTGTCTAAAATTTCCTCAAAAATAGGGATTAATTTTAAAAGGTTTAAAGTTTCAGGTTTAAAGTTAATGGAATTGTTGAGTTTTGTAATTAAACAACTTTGATCATGAAAAATATAAACCTTAAACAAGGAGAAGCTTAAACAAAGAAAAAATGACAATCAACTGTAAAGGACGACTTATCGATTTATCAATTCCCAAAATTATGGGAATTTTGAATGTAACGCCAAATTCATTTTTTGATGGTGGAAAGTACAATGATGAAAGTGAATTGCTGACTCAAGTTGGGAAAATGTTAAGCGATGGAGCTACTTTTATTGACATTGGAGCGTACTCCAGTAGACCTAGTGCTGAATTCGTTTCAGAGGAAGAGGAGTTGGATAGAATAATTCCAGCAGTTCAATTAATCTTAAAACATTTTCCAGATGCCTTACTTTCGATCGATACATTTAGAAGTGAAGTAGCCAAAGCTTGTATAGAAAATGGTGCAGCCATTATAAATGATATTTCGGCTGGAAATCTGGATGAATCGATGTTTGATGTTATAGCTAAATATAAAGTTCCTTATATTATGATGCACATGCGTGGCACGCCACAAACGATGCAAAGCATGACTAATTATGAAGATATTGTCAAAGAAATGCTGTTTTATTTTTCAGAAAAAGTGAATAAAGCAAGGAGTTTAGGTATTAGTGATTTAATTATTGATCCCGGATTTGGCTTTGCTAAAACGCTAGATCAGAACTATGAAGTACTGCGAAAAACGGAATTATTTCAGCTTTTAGAATTACCTTTATTAGTTGGTATATCTAGAAAATCGATGATTTATAAGTCGCTTAATAGCAGTGCAAAAGAAGCGTTGAACGGAACTACAGTTTTAAATACAATTGCCTTAACCAAAGGAGCCGGTATTCTTCGTGTTCACGATGTAAAGGAAGCGGTTGAATGTGTTCAACTTTGGAGTAAAATTAATTTATAAATAGGGAATAAAAATTCAGAATTCCTTTTAATACATACAGATGAAATATTTAAGTTTAGTTATTCTTTTTCTTTTGCTGTCCTGCGGAAATAAAGAAGATATATTATTGCCAAAATCGAATGTGACCATGGTGTCTAATGTGTTAGATCATTCACCCATTTATATTTTTTTTAGAACAAACGGCAACGATACTTTGGCGGAAGTCAACAGAAAAAATAGCATTATTACAACCAATTGGATTTTTAATATAGACAAGCGGCTGCCTTTAAGACTCGTGATTCCAGAAGTGATAAAACTGCAAGAAAAAAAGCGAACTGAGAAATCGCATGTAAATGAAAAAGCCGAGAATTATTATTCTTATGCGGATAGTATTGGTAAGAATATGGCTTTTATTCCCTTTACAAAAGTGTTTTATAAACTGGAGCCTACAGTATCAAGTGCGCTAGTAATTTACTTTTATAAAGATAAGATTACGGTTAATAATACTGTAGTTGCTAAAGCCGAATTACAAGAATATTTGAATAATATTCAAGTAGAAAGTGACATGCCAGTTGTATTATACTTTGATAAAAATAGTAGTTATGGTTCTTATATTCAAAATAAGGTTTTTATAAAAAGCATTAAATTAAATAATAAAGGTTTGAGTTTTGATGAAAATCAAGAGTATCTATTTTAATAAACACAAAAGCTGAACACTAAAAACTGATTACTGAATACTTTTTTATTGGTGATGATAAGGTTCATTCTTCAAAATCGTAAACCCGCGATACAATTGTTCTATGAAAAATAAGCGCACCATTTGGTGAGAAAATGTCATTAGCGAAAGCGATATTTTGCCTTGAGCTTTAGCATAAACCGTGTCTGAAAAACCATAAGGTCCACCAATTACAAATACTAAAGTTTTTACGCCAGAATTCATTTTCTTTTGTAGTTCTTCAGAGAAACTTACGCTGGAGAAATTCTTCCCATTTTCATCTAATAAAATTAATTGGTCAGTGGTGGATATTTTGGCTAGAATCAATTCGCCTTCTTTCTCTTTTTGTTGGCTTTCAGATAAGTTTTTTACATTTTTTATATCTGGTATAATTTCTAAATCAAATTTGATATAAAAAGACAAACGCTTGGTATAATCATCAATCAAAGACTGTAATGCTTTATTATCGGTTTTGCCAATGGCGATTAGTTTGATATTCATTTTAGTCTATTTTAAAGGAAAATTAGCTTCGAAAGTCTTGAAACGAGTATCTAAGTCCTTTGTTAATTGTTTTTTCAGCTTTTCGTCCTGAATAAAGCTGAAGTTTATACTGTTGTACACATATTGCTTAATATCAGGATAGGAAATGTCTTTGTATCTTTTGGCTAATAGAACATACTGCTCGGTCATATTTGTTCGTAGTATTCCAGCATCATCAGTACTAATTACGATGGGAACTCCAAAATTTCTGTACAATGATATAGGATGGCGGTTTTCCTTGACTTTCAATATGAATTCATTACTCACTAAATTGATTTCGATAACAATCTTGTTTTTTGCCATATAGCGCAACAACTCGTACGATTTTGCTTCATATGCCACATCAACACCGTGCCCAATACGATTGGCTCCAGCGGTGTAAACAGCATCGCTAATATGCCAAGTTAGATCTTCAGGTTGAACTAGTCCAAGAGTAAGCTCGCCAGCATGCATTGAGTATTTTACATTTGGGTACTGAGAATGGCAGTAATTAAACATTACCATATGCAACCAATAATCTTTCATGGATGTTTCTCCATCCTCTGGAGAAACTATATTAACGCCAGCCATAAGCGCGCTCTTGTCTGCTGAGATAAAAGCGACCACTAAATTTTTAAACAAATCAACAGGTTCCATAAAGCGCAATACAAAATTTTGATAGCGCATCGTGAAACGCTGATCATCAATTTTTAAATCATTGTGCATTTTTTCCACAAAGTTAGAATTGAAAGTGCTAGCGTCTTTAGCAGCATCTCTTTCTAACATTTTCTTATACAAAATATCGAGTAGCGCTTTTACTCCTTTTTCGTCTCTTTTAATTGCTAATTGTCTTAATTGCTTATTAAAATCACTTAGATCTTCAGTCTTTATATTAGAAGGAATGGTAGATAATTGCGTTTCGATATAACTTACATTTTCTGAAATAGCTCTATTTTTTAGTTCCAATAAACCTTCGCCAAAATGACCTGTAATCGCTGGGCTAAATTTATCAAAAGACTCAAAAAATAATTTGTCAGATGGGTAGCTAACATAGTTATAATCTTTTACAGACCATTTTTCCATTATTTTTTGTTTGTAAATATCTAGTTCGCCACGACCTTTAATAGCAGAGAATTGTTCCCAGTTTCCAGTGGCAGGTTTTTCTTTAAGCACCTGCATGGTTGCGGTATTGAGGTAGAAATCATCGGCAATAGCATCTTCTAAAATAGGCTCGGCATAAATAGAACCACTAAAATGATGGTGTAAATCGCCTCCTTTTGGCATTTGAGAAAAGAATGCAGTTAACTGCGCTTCATTGTCTCTGATTTTTTCTAAATATTGACTTGGAGACTGCGCATACCCAAAGTTTAGTATTGCAGAAAAAAGGATTGTATAAATTAATTTCATAGTAGCGGTTTCTATTGCCCGACGGCTATCGGTAATTGTCCATTAGCGGAATTTATTTTGAATTGCAGAATCCGTAAATAGGTGTTATTTTTTCGATTCTAAGCATGCAGTTCAGAATAAATTGGAGGCAAATATAGGTGATAAAGCGAATAAAAAAAATAGTCGCAATAATTACTCATTATTCAGCTTGATATTAAACGGAGTAGTACATTTATTTTTTGAATAGTAAAATTAGCTGTATTTTGATTGTTGATCGAAAGGGAGGTTGTTTTTTAATTTTTAGCTTGTTAGTAAGGCATATAGAGATTCGGTTAAGAATAATAAAAATTGTGTTTTACTATAATTGTTTGGTAAATAAACTCGCGCTCTTCAATTGATTAATATCATCTTCAAAGTCATTTGATATTACTGCCCTTTCAAATGACTGATAGGAGTGATGTAAAGCGGCTTTTTTTATAGCAAAATTATCGATGGCGTATAAACTGGTGTAGGCTTTTTGCAGACGCAGTGTTACTTCGATATTTGCGGCACCGTCTCTTGCAATGGGTCTAAAGGCATCTTCAAATAAATCACTAATAACAATTTCGGGAACTGCAATTCGATCGAATGTTATCTTTTTTTCGACAGTAGTAGTACTAGCATTATTCCAAAGCGAAAATAATCTTACATGACTGCCAATAATTTGAATAGCAGTACCCGGATCGTTAATTCCAGGAGATAAAGCTCTACTCGCTATTTCAGTTAAAGTAATGAGTCCAAAACGAGGATCTTCGTCAAAATATCGGATGTGACCCATTGTAAATGCATTTATCAATTCGCTAAAATCATCTACCACAACAGGATTACTTTGCGGGCTAATGTAAAATAAAGGCTTGTCTAAGGCGACAAAGCTACCTTGAATTGCATTTATGGTAATCAAAACATCTAATTTTTCAGCGATTTCCTGTAGTCTAGACATATTAATCTGCTGTACATAGCCACTTGTTTCGCAAAATACAGCAAGACCTTTTACAGTGGAAGGGTTAACGGCAATACCGCCTAAATTAGGTAATTTCAGTCTGTTTTTTATGGCGTTGAAGGCAGCATTCTCGACTAATTTGATGGTGTGACCCATACGGCCCAATTTAGAAATGCGCTCCACCCATCTTAAAAAAGTAAGTATAACTAAGGTGAAAAACAGTAGTGTGAATACCAATAAGGTAAAATGACCAGCTGTGCCATAATAGCCGTTTTTTAGCGCGACCATTGCAACTATACTATATATAAAAGCGCCTATAAAAACCGAAAGAGCATTTTGAGAAACATCATCGGCAATTATTAATTTAAAGGACCGAGGAGTTGCAATGCTGCTCGCCGCCGAAAATGCGGAAATCATTGATCCCACTGCGAAAATAGCAATTACTAACATGCTAGCCGAAATGGTGTTTAGCAAATCCCCTAAAGACTCCGATTTAATTTCGGGAACTATTTCATGAATAGATGTAGCATCAGCTAATTTTGCTATTAAAGCACCTAATATCGAAACAACACAAAAAATGAATGGTCTAAACCATAGTTTTTCTCTGAGTCGATTAATAGCAAAGAGTATGTTTTTTCTCATGAGATTTCAATTTATACTAAATTAAGGATATAATTTTAAAAGTAACTTAGATGGTAGATGGATGTCTAACATAGTAGTTCTAAAGTATATTTTAAAAAGAGGTAAATTTAACGAGGGCTTCCATTTAATCCTGCTTGAATTTTTTCATCAGCTAATGCTTTGTTCTCGCTATCAGCTTCCATTTTATCAGCTTCATCTTCTCTTGAAATAATAAGGCTGATACTTATAGGGAAATGATCAGAGTCAATTGTTTTTTCAACTTTCATGTCGACGAGTCTAAAATGGCTGCTTAAAAAGTAATGATCCAGTGGCCATCGCAATAATAGCTGCTTTGCGTTAAAAGTACTATACATGCCGCGTCCACGTCGAGGATCCATTAATTCGCTAGTTTTTAAGAATAATTCGGTAGTGTAACTCCAGGCCACATCATTCATATCGCCTATAACAATACAGGGATCTTTATACTCTTTTGCCATTTTTCCAATTAATAGAATTTCGGCATCTCGGTCGGTACTATATTTGTTTTCTTGGGGTACCGGTGGTGTGGGATGCAGACCATAGATTCTTACATTTTGGTTGTCGTATTCTACGTCCACAATAATAGAGGGGATTTCCTTATCAATAAGGAAATTGATTTTCTGTTTTTTTAATGGTAATTTGCTGTAAAATAGTAAGCCATAAGTGTTTTCTTGTGGTATTTCTAAGTAGTAAGGATATTCTTCTCGAAGTCCTATTACCGCTTCTAGCCATTTTTGATCGGTTTCTACTAAGAATATTATATCTGGATTTCTCTTTTCTATCAATGCAAGAAGTTTTGAATAACTGGTATTGTATTGGTAAACATTAGAAACAAGTATGTTTATAGTATCTTGGTTGGGTGCTTTTACACGGTCAATCATTGTTCTTCCCAGAAACGTAAACGGAAGTATAACATAGAAAAGATGGATGAACGTAACGCCTAGAAAAACAATGATGCACCAATCTATTGTCAGTAGAGTGTCTCTAAACAATAACAACCAGGCTGCAATAAGAAAGCCAATGATTACAAACTTTTGTAATCGAGGGTAATCAAAAACACGAAAAACCCAAAAATCTTTTTTTATTAATGGCAATAGTACCATAAGTATAACCAAAAAGGAAAAGAAATAGAGTGAAATCTTTAATATTGTCATGGAATGCTAGTTGTGTTAAATTTTAAAGTGTTTTGTATAATAAGCATGTAATCTATGTTAAGACACAGTAATTAAAAGTGAAAAATATCATATAAAGTATAAAAGTACTCATTAAGTACTAGTTTACTGCTTTTTTGATTGCAAAAAAAAAGAGTTTTTTCGGACAATAAAATTATTTTGCCACAATGAGATAAGGAAATTAAATAAGTCATTAAAGCTCAAATTAGAAGTGACTGTACTGCTAAGAATGTGATTGTTATAAGTAAAGGATTTCACTACTGCTACTTTTATTTGGTCTTAAAACTACTAAAAAGATTACAAAGCAAGTTTTTCAATCCACAAAAAATAGCTTACTTTAGCAGTATATAAATTTACTATAAACATGATTAGCGAAGCACAATTTCAAAACGAATTACAGATTTTAATTGCAAATGCCATCCGTGAAGATGTAGGTGATGGTGATCATAGCTCGTTAGCTTGTATTCCAGCTTCGGCTCAAGGAAAAGCAAAGTTATTAGTGAAAGATGACGGAATTATTGCCGGTGTTGAATTTGCTAAAATGATCTTCCAATATGTAGATCCAAACTTAGAAGTTGAGACCTTTATAGTTGATGGTACGCCAGTAAAATACGGAGATTTAGTATTTCATGTGTCGGGAAGTTCGCAATCGATACTTAAAGCAGAAAGAATGGTTTTGAACTCGATGCAACGCATGTCAGCCATCGCTACCAAAACAAATAATTATGTCAAGTTACTTGAAGGAACGGATACTAAAATATTGGATACTCGTAAAACCACACCTGGTTTTCGAGTTGCCGAAAAATGGGCAGTAAAATTAGGTGGTGGCGAGAATCATCGGTTTGCCTTGTATGATATGATTATGCTCAAAGACAACCATATTGACTTTGCTGGCGGTATAACTTTGGCGATAGCCAAAACAAAGGAATATCTCAAGGAAAATAATTTGGACTTGAAAATTATTGTGGAAGCTCGAGATTTAAACGAGGTTAAGGAAATCGTTGCCTGCGGCGGAGTGTACAGGATTCTATTAGATAATTTTGACTTTGAAATGACTAGAAAGGCAGTGGTTTTTATAGGTAATCAAAGCTTAACGGAATCATCGGGGAATATTAATGAAGAAACTATTAGAGCGTATGCTGAGTGTGGAGTGAATTATATATCTTCGGGAGCATTAACGCATTCTGTCTCTAATATGGATTTGAGTTTAAAAGCGATATAAATTTACTAATTTCGCAACCTGATCCCAGTTATTAAAGGGACTGATACCTGAATAGAATGAGTGAGGAAATTGAAGAAAAAATTGATAAAATCCCGGTGTTGCGCAATTTTGCAATATATTTAAAAGGGATCAAATTGAAGTGGCTGGCTGATTTACGGCTTTATGATTTAATGGAATTGTATGTTTTAGGTATTGTAGAAGGGGCAGTATCGAATAGGGCTGGTTCTATTGCATTTAGTTTTTTTATGGCATTGTTTCCATTTGCGTTGTTTATTCTTAACCTTATCCCATACATTCCCATTGAGGGATTTCAAGCTGATTTTTTGAAATTTGTATCAGAGGGAGTTCCTCCTAATACATTTTACGCGATTGAAAATATTGTAAATGACATATTACATAATAGTCATTCAGGATTGTTATCTACGGGTTTTATACTGTCTATTTTCTTGATGGCTAATGGATTAAATGCTATTTTGGGAGGCTTTGAAAACTCAAGACATGTCTTAGTAAAAAGAGGTTTTGTTCGTCAATATTTGATTGCCGTGGGGATGTCTGTTTTTTTATCGCTGTTGTTACTAGTTACAGTAGGTGTTATTGTAGTTTTTGAAGTATTTATTCATAAATTAACCGCTAATCAGGTTTTAAATGAGCAAATTCCATTAATTGTGATGGGGAGGTATTGTTTTTTAATTGCAATGATTTTAACGACCACCTCAATACTATTCAAATTTGGAACAAAACATGATAAATCAAGAGCATTCATTTCTATAGGATCGGTTTTTTCTACGATTTTGACTATTATTATTTCGTATTTTTTTGGAATTTGGGTTATCAAATTTTCTCAATATAACCAACTTTACGGCTCGATAGGAACTTTACTAATTGTGATGTTCTATATCTGGATAAACTGTATGATTTTACTTCTAGGTTTTGAATTGAATGCAGCAATAAATAATTTGAAAAGAAAAAATAATATTAAGACAATCTAAATGATTTTCGCTAATTTTATGGTATGTTTGATGTAAGTAAAGCTATTTTTGGTCTTAGAAGCGCATTAATTGAGGGATATATCCTTCTGATTCAAATAAAATAAAAAGAAGTTTCCTCTTAAGGGAAATTGTAAAAAAGATAAATTATGAAAAAGAGTATCACATTCGTATTGCTATTTGTTTCAACATTGTTTTACGCACAAGGTCATGATGTAATTGGAAAATGGAAAACAATAGATGATCAATCTGGAGAAGCTAAATCAGTTATAGAAATTTATGAAAAGTCCGGAAAAATTTATGGTAAAGTAATTGAAATTTTCGATGCTAAGCATAGAAAAGATCGTTGTAATGGTTGTGCAGGAGAAGATGCAAATAAACCAATTCTTGGGTTAACAGTCATAAAAGGACTTTCAAAAGATGGAGACGAATACAATTCAGGAAAAATTTTAGACCCTAAAAATGGTAAAGTTTATAAATGCTTGATTACTTTAGAATCAAAAGATAAACTTAAAGTACGTGGATATATTGGATTTGCTGTGTTAGGAAGAACTCAATATTGGAATAGAGTTAAATAAGATTTTCTATATCTCTAAACTGTACTGATAAACCCCCAATATTTAAAAGAATGCTTTTTTTTGCCGAAGTAATTTTACCGCTTTCTCTTGCCAAAACGTTCACGTATAGTATATCGGAAGCCGAGTACCATTATATAAAGAAAGGAATGCGGCTTGCAGTTCCTTTTGGAAAAAGTAAAATCTACACTGCTCTAGTTGTAGAAACCCATCAAAATAAACCCACATTATACGAGGCTAAGGAAATTCATCAAATTCTAGATGAAAATCCTATTGTTACTGAAATACAAATATCCCATTGGCAGTGGATCGCGTCGTATTACATGTGTGCCATTGGGGATGTATATCGTGGTGCTATGCCAAGTGCTCTACTCTTAGAAAGCGAAACTGTTATTTCTCAGAAAGCAGATGGTTTTGTTGATGAAAGTACACTTTCAGACGATGAGTTTTTAATATTCCAAGCCTTACAGCAGCAATCTTCTCTAAAGGTGCAGGATATCATTGCAATTTTAAACAAAAAAAATATTTTTCCGGTCATTCAAAAACTGATTGATAAGAATATATTGGTGCTTCAGGAAGAAATGCTGGAAAACTATAAACCAAAATTAGTTCGCTACATTCGTTTGCATTCTAAATATGAATCCAATCAAGGATTAGGCGCATTGTTAGAATCACTAAAAAGCGCTAACAAACAAAAAGAAGTTGTTTTATCTTATTTTCAATTAAGCGCTACTGACAAGAATCCAATCACTGTAAAAAAACTAGTGGACGCTGCTGGAACAAGTTCGGCAATTGTAAAAACGCTAATCGATAAAGAAATATTCGAAGATTATTTTATACAGGAGGATCGCGTTAATTTTGCAGGAAAGAGTAGGGACACGGAATTGCAACTTAGTAAAGCCCAACAAAATGCTTTTGACGGAATAAAAGAAAGTTTTACGCAAAAAGAAGTTACTCTTTTACATGGTGTAACTTCCAGTGGAAAAACAGAGATTTATATAAAACTGATTGAAGAATATCTTCTTACAGGAAAGCAAGTGTTGTATTTACTACCTGAAATTGCGCTTACCACCCAATTAGTAGGCAGGTTAAGAGTTCATTTTGGAAATAAAGTAGCTGTTTTTCATTCGAAATACAATAACAATGAGCGTGTAGAAGTATGGAATCAGGTGTTGCAAAACTCTGAGAAAGCACAAATAGTGATAGGAGCGAGGTCGGCATTATTTTTACCCTTTGCTAACTTAGGTTTTGTAATTGTCGATGAAGAACACGAGCAAACCTTCAAACAAATTGATCCTGCTCCCAGGTATCATGCTCGTGATGCCGCAGTAGTATTAGCAAGTTTTTATAAAGCTAAAGTTTTATTAGGTTCAGCAACACCTAGTATTGAAACTTATTTTAATGCTGTTTCAAAAAAATATGGCTTGGTAGAAATTAAGGAGCGATATGGTAAAGTGATGATGCCGGATATTGAACTCGTAGATTTAAAGGACAAGTATTTTAGAAAAAGAATGAAAGGTCATTTTAGTGACACCTTGATCGAAAGAATTACAGAGGCTATCGCTGTAGGAGAACAAGTGATTTTGTTTCAAAATAGAAGAGGGTATTCTCCTGTCGTGGAGTGTATGACTTGTGGCCACGTACCGCATTGCCAGCAGTGTGATGTGAGTTTGACCTATCATAAGCATAAAAACCAGCTGCGATGTCATTATTGTGGATATTCTATTGCTAAACCCACACATTGTCACAGCTGTTCTAGTGTTGAATTGACTACTAAGGGCTTTGGAACTGAGCAAATCCAGCAGGAATTAACAACTCTTTTTCCTGAGAGTAAAATCGGAAGGATGGATCAGGATACTACCCGAGGTAAATTTGGATTCGAAAAAATAATTGATAGTTTTAAAAATCGAGAGATCGATATTCTTGTGGGAACGCAAATGTTAGCAAAAGGACTTGATTTTGATAATGTCAGTTTAGTAGGAATTATGAATGCTGATAATATGTTGTATCATCCTGACTTTAGAGCTTTTGAAAGAAGTTTTCAAATGATGACACAGGTGTCTGGGCGTTCAGGGCGTTCAGAAAAACAAGGAAAGGTGATTATTCAAACTTATAATCCAGAGCATAATACAATTCAGCAGGTAACTAGGAATGATTATGCAGCAATGTATAAGGAGCAGTTATATGACAGACAAATTTATAAATATCCACCTTATTTCAGAATTATAAAAATAACATTAAAACATCGTGATTTTGACAAGCTTAAGGAAGGGTCTATGTGGTTGTACCAAGTGATTAGTCAAAATTTAACTATACCTGTATTAGGTCCAGAGGAACCCGCGATAAATAGAATCAGAAACGAATATATTAGAACTATTATTATTAAAATTCCAACTTCTATTTCGATAATAAGTACTAAAAATACAGTTCAAAAAATGTTAAACAGTTTCGACTCAGTTGCTCAGTATAGAGCAATTAAGGTGTCAATAAATGTCGATTTTTATTAAAGTAGTTTTTTATACAAATGATAGTGCTTTTACTAGGTCCTCTTTTCTATTTCTACTCAATGGTATTTTAGTAATACCGATTTCGGCAAATTTACTATTGAAGCGATCTACTTTGTCTACGTTTATAATGTACGACTTGTGAACTCTTACAAATTTCTTTGGTGACAAATCATTTTCGAATGCTTTCATTGTAGAAAGTACTAAGTTATTGTCATCTTCAGTTACAACTCTTACATAATCACCAAAAGCTTCAATCCATTTTATTTTTGAAGTAAAAATCTTTAATTTTTTTAAATTACTTTTAATAAAAATATGTTCTCCGTCTTCTTCTTTGGTGTCTTTTTTAAGTAAATGTAAATCCATCGCTCTGGTTACAGACGCGTTAAATCGGTCTAATGCAATCGGTTTTTGAAGATAATCGGTTGCATCATAATCAAATGCTTTTAAAGCATATTCTGCTTTAGATGTAATGAAAATAATCTGAGGTTTGATTTTTAAGCCGTCTAAAAAATCAAAACCGCTGATTACTGGCATTTCAATGTCAAGAAATATCAAGTCTACATTGTGTATAGACATACAACTTCTCGCTTCTATCGCATTTGAAAAGTCGCCAATTAAGTGTAAACTTGGATGGTTGTTCACAAGCTTCGAGATAATCATTCGTTGGATGGAGCTGTCATCCACTACAACACAGCTTAGTTTCATAATGGTTGGTTTTAAGATTTAGTTAAGTAAATGTATAGTTTTTTTTCAAATGAATAATAATTTGATACCATTTATTTTGTCATACGTCGATTAAGTTAAAATTAGTCTTGATTATTCGAAAATAAAAACTACTTTTGCACCCAAATTAACATATAAATAAATATTTATGAATCATTATGAAACTGTTTTCATTTTAAATCCCGTTTTATCTGATGTTCAGGTAAAGGAAACAGTAAGCAAATTTGAAGATTTTCTTACTACTAGAGGAGCCGAAATGGTATCGAAAGAAGACTGGGGCCTTAAAAAAATGGCTTACGAAATTCAAAACAAAAAATCTGGTTTTTACCATTTGTTCGAATTCAAAGTATCAGGAGAAGTTCTAATTGCTTTTGAAACTGAATTTAGACGTGACGAAAGAGTTATGCGTTTCTTAACTGTAAGTCTTGACAAACATGCTATCTCTTGGGCTGAAAGAAGAAGAGCAAAACTTAAATCTCAAAAAGCTTAATTATCATGGCAACATTACAACAATCTGCTTCAGGAAAAAAAGACGGGGATATCAGATATCTTACTCCTTTAAACATAGAAACTAACAAACAAAAGAAATACTGTCGTTTCAAAAAATCTGGTATCAAGTATATCGATTATAAAGATGGTGATTTCTTATTGAAATTCGTAAATGAGCAAGGAAAAATTCTTCCTCGTCGTTTAACTGGAACTTCATTAAAATACCAAAGAAAAGTGTCTGTAGCTGTTAAGCGTGCACGTCACTTAGCTTTAATGCCATACGTGGCGGATTTACTTAAATAATAATTAAAATCAGTTGTTGGTTTTCTGAAAATGAAACCTAACTTCTATAATAAAGGACAACAACATGGAACTTATTTTAAAACAAGACGTTCAAAACGTAGGATTTAAAGATGATATCGTAACTGTAAAAAACGGATACGGTCGTAACTTTTTAATTCCACAAGGATTTGCTCAATTAGCTACTTCTTCTGCAAAGAAAGTATTAGCTGAAAACTTGAAACAAAGAGCACATAAAGAAGCTAAAGTTGTAGCAGATGCACAAGCAACTGCTGAAGCTTTAAAAGCTATCGAAATTAAAATTACAGCAAAAGCTGGTGGTGAAAAATTATTCGGTTCAATCACGAATATTGACATCGCTGATGCATTAGCAAAAGGTGGTCAAGCAATTGACAGAAAATTCATCACTAGCGGTATCGTTAAACGTACTGGTAAATATACAGCTAATGTACGTTTACACAGAGATGTAATTATCGAATTACCTTATGAAATTGTTGCAGAATAATTTCAATTGTTAAACAATTTGTTTACAATATTTAAAAATCACTCTTCGGAGTGATTTTTTTTTTGCCTTCTTTTTGATATAAAAAAGAATCCTTTCGTGTAAGCCGAGAAATAATTAATTGTTTCTTGTTTTGAACCTGGAGAAATCAGCTATTTTTTGATTAAAAATTATAAATTTGCTACAGAGTAAAAATAATAGAAACTTTGTGCCTTCCGAAAACTATCGGAAGTGCCTTTGTAGAAAAACAAATTTCATGAAATATACAAGATTAACAAAAGAGCAATTTGACGAATTAAATCAAGAATTCAGTACTTTTTTAGCTACCCAAACTATTGATAAGGCTGAATGGGACACTATTAAAGCAGAGAAACCAGAAGTAGCCGAGCAGGAACTTGATGTGTTTTCTGACCTGGTATGGGAAGGAGTTTTGACTAGAGCTGAATATTTAGAGCATTTTTCGAAAAATCATATTTTTCTTTTTCAGAGTTTCGATACTCATGTGCAATCTATAGTTCTAAAATCATTAGTTCCAGAAGTTGATTTTTTAACAAAAGATGGATTGCAATGGCTTAGTGACAATATGTTTACAGATACAATCGAAATGAAAGTAGGTAAAAAAGAGTTTACAGAAGAGCGTAATACTTCTCTTTTTGCTTTAATACAGCAAGGTGCTTTCTTAAGTGACGGTCAATTATACAAGCAAATTAATTCAATTATTGAAGGGTAAATATTCACTATATTTATTTTAAATTGGTTATTTTAGTACGCGATTATCAAATACTAAAATAGCCAATTTTTTTTCTATGGATGTTCAAAATACGATTCTAAAATTAAGGGAAGAATTAGATCAATACAATTACAATTATTATGTATTGGACGAACCCACTATATCGGATTATGAATTTGATATAAAACTTAAAGAACTTCAAGATTTAGAAAATACACATCCTGAATATTTTGATGAAAATTCTCCTACGCAACGTGTTGGAGGTGCAATTACTAAAAATTTTAAAACAGTTCCCCACGAGTACAGGATGTATTCTTTAGATAATTCCTATTCTAAAGAAGATTTAATCGATTGGGAAAAACGTGTACAGAAAGTTTTGGGCGAGGTACCATTAGAATATACTTGTGAATTAAAATATGATGGCGCATCAATTAGTATTACTTATGAGAATGGAAAACTAAAAAAAGCCGTTACCAGAGGAGATGGCTTTCAAGGTGATGATGTTACTAATAATATCAAAACGATAAAGTCAGTTCCGCTACGTTTAAAGGGTAATTTTCCTGCTAAATTTGATATTCGTGGCGAAATTATTTTGCCGTTTGCTGGATTCGAAAAAATGAATCAGGACTTAATTGAAATTGGAGAAACACCTTATTCAAATCCTAGGAACACAGCCTCTGGAAGTTTAAAACTTCAGGATAGCGCTGAAGTTGCTAAAAGACCTTTAGATTGTCTGTTGTACTTTCTAATTGGAAATAATCTACCATTTAAATCTCAGTTCGATGGCCTGGTAACGGCCCGAAAATGGGGTTTTAAAGTTCCCAAAGAAGCCAAGTTAGCTCGTAACTTAGAAGAAGTTTTCGAGTTTATAGACTATTGGGATGCGCACAGACATAATCTTCCGTATGAAACGGATGGAGTGGTCGTGAAAGTGAATAACTTTCAGCATCAGGAGGAATTAGGTTATACTGCTAAATCTCCGCGTTGGGCGATTGCCTACAAATTTAAATCAGAACAAGTTTCGACCAAGCTAAATTCGATTTCGTATCAGGTGGGAAGGACAGGTGCAATTACGCCAGTCGCTAACTTGGAAGCGGTACAACTAGCGGGAACTATTGTAAAGCGAGCTTCGCTACACAATGCTGACCAAATTGAGAAGCTTGATATTCGGGTAAACGATACAGTTTTTGTAGAAAAAGGAGGAGAGATTATTCCGAAAATTATTGCTGTAGATTTAAGTATGCGCCCTGAGAATTCAGAACCTACCATATACATTACGCATTGTCCAGAATGTGAATCATTATTGGTTCGAAATGAAGGTGAAGCGAATCATTATTGTCCTAATTTTTATGGCTGCCCTCCACAGATTATTGGAAGAATCCAACATTATATTTCCAGAAAAGCAATGGATATTGAAGGACTTGGGGGCGAAACAGTAGCACTACTTTTTAATAATGGATTAGTTCATAATTACGCCGATTTATATGAATTGAATGTAGCACAAATTCTTCCACTGGAAAGAATGGCGCAGAAGTCAGCCGAAAATTTGGTTAATGGCGTCCAAAATTCAAAAGGCATTCCTTTTGAGCGTGTTTTATATGCGCTAGGAATTCGATTCGTTGGTGAAACTGTAGCCAAAAAATTAGCTAAACATTATAAAAACATTGAAGCGTTAAGTTTGGCTACGTTGATGGATTTAATTTTGGTTGATGAAATTGGGGAGCGGATTGCACAAAGTGTCATTGAATTTTTCGATAATGAACAAAATATAATTATTGTTGACAGATTAAAAAGTTACGGAGTTCAGTTTGAAATTGTTGAAAAATCAAACCCAAATGCAACCGACAAGCTTAGCGGGAAGACTTTTGTCGTTTCTGGTGTTTTCGAAAAATTCTCCAGAGATGATTTAAAGAAAGCGATCGAAGACAATGGAGGAAAGGTAGGGAGCTCAATTTCTGCAAAAACTAATTACATAGTTGCTGGAGATAATATGGGACCGGCAAAATTAGAAAAGGCTGGAAAACTCAATATTCCAATCATTTCTGAAATTGAATTTATGAAGTTGCTAGAATAACTTTAAAAGCATAACAGATGTTTGGACTTAAGAATGAAAATACTCGTGGAAAACGATTGACAATACTATTTTATAGTATTGCGCTAATTGAAGTAATTACAGAATTGCTTTCGGATATAGTATTGGTATTTATTTTTAAACCTTTATTGTCTATTGGAATTATGGTCCTGTATTGGAATGCATCTAAGGAAAGAAATCGCACTTTTTTTGTTGTGCTTTTTTTGTCGATGGTTACTAATATTCTTTTTATTCCTGGGACCGAGAATTTATTGTTTATGGGGCTAATCGTTTTTTTAGCACATAGGTTACTGCTAATTTCTTATGTAGTGCAGCTAATAAAACTCAAGGATTATTTCCCTTTATTTATTGCTGTTTTGCCTTTTTTATTTATTTTTTCTTATTTATTGTCGATTTCGACAGAAATACAAATGAAGAGTTATTTTGTATTAATAATTCAAAATGTCTTGATTTCGGTTATTGGCGGACTTGCATTGTCTCAATATGCGATGAATTATAATAAAATGAATTCCTGGTTGTTAATTTTTGGATTGCTGTCTGTAACGCAGTATTTTATTGTTTTTATTGAGAAATATTACCTTTCGAATATAGCGCCA
The DNA here is from genome assembly GCF_004349145.1 of Flavobacterium hiemivividum. GTDB lineage: Bacteria > Bacteroidota > Bacteroidia > Flavobacteriales > Flavobacteriaceae > Flavobacterium > Flavobacterium hiemivividum. Next base: position 213,595 of record NZ_SMFO01000002.1, read on the forward strand.
ATAGCGTTTAGGCCATTGGCGATGCTATTGAATGCCAGTGTTTATTATGTGTTTTACCGCTTTGTGATAGACGCAGAAAAAGTAAATGCTGAATCGGTGATTTTGTTAGACAACGATTGATCTTCCTTCGTGTGTTTTATTTTTATTTGAATCAAAAAACACATCAATTCGACCAAGGTTTATTCCGTAACATCCTACTTGATTTACTAGAACTTCTTTGTTATCAAGGTTTTTGACAATTGTTGGTTTGTTTAAAAATGTATGAGTATGTCCACCAATAATCATATCGATATCCTTTGTTAGTGCAGCTAATTTTAAGTCGCAAATCTTTTCTGGTTCATTTCTATAGTTGTACCCTATGTGGGATAGACATATCACTAAGTCACAATTTTCTTCTTTTTTCAAAATACGTACCATGTCCTGGCTTATTTCTACAGGGTCATTGTAAACTGTTTCTCCATACATATTTTTGTCAACTAGGCCATTTAATTCCACGCCTAATCCAAAAACGCCAACTTTAATTCCGTTTTTATTGAAGATTTTATAAGGTTTTACAAAACCGTCCATAAGCGTGTTCTTGAAATCATAATTCGAAGAAATGAATTCGAAACTAGCATGTGGTAACTGCGCATAAAGACCTTCGATACCGTTGTCAAAATCATGATTCCCTATCGTTGCGGCATCATAGCGCATCATACTCATCAATTTAAACTCCAGTTCTCCGCCATAATAGTTAAAATAAGGAGTTCCTTGGAAAATATCACCAGCGTCCAGCAGTAATACATTCGGGTTTTCTTTTCTAACGGCTTCTATTATTTCGGCTCTTCTAGCAACACCACCCATATTTGGATTCCTTGGATGATCTGCAGGAAAAGGATCAATATAACTGTGAACGTCATTTGTGTGTAAAATGGTAAGTTGTTTTATTTTCGAGGATTCAAAACTACTTAATGACAAACCCAAACCTACAAAAGCAGTTCCAGCGGCTGTTTTCTCTATAAAATCTCTTCTTTTCATCAATTTATTTTTTTTGGAGCTATTTCCCGCTCCCGAAGCTTCGGGAGATTACAATCTTTTTATCTCGTTCTAAAAACGAGATAGAAAGGATTTTCATTTCTATCGGGGCTAGTCGTTATGGTATTAAACCACTTTTATTAATACTAATTATTCTTCTGTAATTCGAATATCAGTTGGTACGGGAATCGTATCAACGTCTTTAAAATAGTCGATCAGTATATCGCGAAGTTTATAATTCAAATCATATTTTTGAACACCTTTAGAAAAGAAAGTCATATTGTCTCCTCCGTTTGCTAAATAATCATTGGTAGCAACATAATAAATTGTCTCAAGATTAAGTGCTTTGCCTTGTACCTGAATACTTTTTGGTGTGCCATTTTTGTCAATCGTAAAAGACATTCCAGATAGAGGATGTGGTTTTTTATCGGCAATAAAATAATTTACTAACTCTGTGATTTGTTCGCCTTTTAAAGCAATGACAACAAGACTGTTTTCAAAAGGCATGATTTCAAAAGCAGTTCGGGCAGTAACATCTCCTTTTGGAAGTACTGAGCGAATTCCGCCACTGTTGAGCATGCATATATCAATGTTTTTGTTTTCTCTACTTTTAAATACGCGGTTCCCTTGGCTTCTCGTAACGTCAGACTGAAGGTTACCAATTTTAGTTTGCCATTTCCCTGAACTTTTATCTAGCGTTTCCGGACAATAGGCTAAGACGGTGTTTAGATCTTTATTTATGTGTTCCCTATAAGGTTTGATAAAAGCATCAATTTCAGAGCTTTGATTGGTTGTGTTTACTATAGGAACTAGTTTTCCTTCAATAGTAGTAACATGAAGAACTTGTTTACTGCACGAAAGCGCAGAAAATAATGTTAAGAATATAACAAAAAGTTTTAAAAACCCGTTATACTTTTTTAGATTTACCATTTAAAATGAGACTTTATTAATTAATTTTGTTATCCAGTAAAATTAGTATGTTTTTAAGTTATATAAAAGGTTTTTTCGTAAAAAGGAAGTTGAAAAATATTTTTTATGATGTAAAAAGTAGTACGTTTTCTGGTGCTATAAAAACGGTGGGACTAATTATTGATGAAAGTCATTTTTTAGAGAGAAATTCTTTGATGAAAGAGTTGGTCGAAAACGGAATTTTAGAAGAAAACATTACAATTATTACTTACAAGAACAGCGTAAGTAAAAGTGGTACGACAGCTGATTTTAGTTCGAAGGATTTGAAATCAAATTTTGAAATAACCAATGCAGCTGTAAATGATTTTATCAGCCAGGATTTTGATGTATTGATTAGTTATTATGAGGTAGATAGACCAATTTTAATGTTGATCACTCATTGTTCTATTGCTAAACTCAAAGTAGGATTTGCATCAATTGATAAAAGGTTGAATCACCTAATAATAGATACCACTGCTGAAAAAAATGAGGTTTTTACAAATGAGTTGTTCAAATATTTAAAAAGAATCAAACAAAATTAATTTAATATAATCATGCAAGCATTAATAGGAACTGGTGTTGCCCTTGTGACTCCCTTTAAAGAAGATTTTTCAATTGATACGGAAGCATTGTGTAGAATTGTAGAATATTCAATAGCCGGGGGAATTGAATATCTTGTAGTTCTAGGAACAACAGCAGAGAACGCCACACTTTCTGAGGCAGAAAAAGAGGTGGTTATTAAAACAGTAGTGGACTGCAATAATGGACGCTTACCATTAGTCTTAGGAGTAGGAGGAAACGATACTAGAAAGATTGTTGAAGAGTTAAGAACTAGAGATTTATCTGCTTTTATTGCGATACTTTCAGTTTCTCCATTTTATAATAAACCTACACAGGAAGGAATATATCAACATTTTAAAGCGATTTCTGAAGCCTCTCCAATTCCTGTGATAATATACAATGTTCCTGGGAGAACGTCAAGTAATATGTTGCCAAAAGCAGTTTTGCGATTGGCAAATGATTTTAAAAATATTGTAGCTGTTAAAGAAGCTGCTGGAGATATCGTTCAAGCGATGCAAATATTGAAGGATAAACCAAGCGATTTTCTAGTGCTTTCAGGAGATGACATGATTGCTTTACCAATGGTTCTTGCGGGAGGTTCAGGCGTGATTTCAGTAATAGGACAAGGTTTTCCGAAAGAATTTTCTGAAATGATTCGTTTAGGATTGGATCGCAAAGTAGAGGAAGCATATAAATTGCAGTATCTTTTATCTGATTCTATTGATATGATTTTTGAACAAGGAAACCCTGCTGGAATTAAGCAAGTGTTTGATTCATTGGGTATAGCAGAAAGTTTTGTGCGTTTACCATTAGTTCAGGTTGATGAATCCTTAGCTCAGAGAATCGATGATTTTGTTAAAAAATTATCAAATTAGATATACTAAGTACCGCTTACTTATTAAGCAAAGAAATATTTTGTAGTAGCTAAATTAATAACTAAATTTGCCACCGAAACTTCGGTATGATTTTTTGTGGGTTTGAGTAACCCATAGAATAAATAAAAAAAATTAAATGAAAAAAATTGTATCTCTATTGCTTCTTACTGTTCTTTTTGCTTCTTGTAACGAATACCAAAAAGCACTGAAAAATGATGATGTAGCCGCGAAATTTGAAATGGGTACAAAACTTTATGAAGCTGGGAAATATAGTAAAGCAATACGACTTTTTGAACAAATAGCACCTGCTTACAGAGGGAAACCGCAAGCAGAAAAGTTGTTTTACATGTTTGCACAATCTTATTACAAAACAAAACAATATTATTTAGCTGGTTATCAGTTTGAAAGTTTCGTTTCAGGATATCCAAAAAGTGAAAAAATACAGGAAGCTGCGTATTTAGGACCTAAAAGTTACTCTATGTTGTCACCAGTTTACAGCTTAGATCAAACGGATACTTTTAAAGCAATTGATAAATTACAGGCTTTTATTGATACTTATCCTAACTCTGAGTATTTGCCTGAGGCTAATGCAACAGTGCGTGCTTTAAGTGAAAAAATCGAAAAGAAAGTATTTGAAAATGCTAAAGGATACAACACAATATTAGATTACAAGTCAGCAATTGTCGCTTTAGATAATTTTATAGCTGATTATCCTGGAACTCCTTATAAAGAAGATGCTTTATTTTATAAGTTTGATTCTGCTTACCAACTAGGAATCAATAGTGTTGAATATAAGATGGAAGAACGTTTGAATGTTGCAAAAACAGCACATACAAATTTGATGAAATTTAACGCTGATACAAAATACAAAAAAGTAGCTAACGAAATGCTAGCTAGAGTTGAACAAGATTTACAAAAATTTTCTAAATAAATAAAGTCATGGATTTAAAAAAGACGAATGCTCCGGTAAATACAATAACCTATAATAAAACTGTTATTGAAGAACCTACTGGAAATGTGTATGAGGCGATAACCATTATGGCTAAAAGAGCAAATCAAATCAATTCTGAAATTAAAAAAGAATTGACTGAGAAACTAGAAGAGTTTGCTACATATAATGATAGTCTTGAAGAAGTTTTTGAAAACAAAGAACAAATTGAGGTTTCTAAATTCTATGAAAAATTACCAAAGCCACATGCTTTAGCAGTTCAAGAATGGTTAGATGGTAAAATTTATCACAGAGATTCAAATAAATAAAAGTGCAATGTCAGTTTTAAGCGGAAAAAAGGTTTTACTAGGAATTTCTGGTGGAATTGCCGCCTATAAAACAGCGTCATTAGTACGACTTTTCATAAAAGCAGGTGCACATGTCCAAGTGATAATGACACCTGCTTCTAAGGATTTTGTAACTCCTCTTACATTATCCACCTTATCTAAAAACCCGGTTCATTCCACGTTCTTTAATCAAGATGAAGAAAACGAAAAATGGAATAATCATGTTGAGTTAGGGCTTTGGGCAGATCTTATGGTTATTGCTCCCGCTACTGCAAATACCTTGTCTAAGATGGCAAACGGTAGTTGCGACAATCTTTTGATCGCTACCTATTTATCTGCCAAATGTCCTGTGTATTTTGCACCAGCAATGGATTTAGATATGTATATTCATCCCTCTACAGTAGCTAGTTTTAAAGCTTTAAAAGAATTTGGAAATAACATAATTCCTGCCGAAAGCGGGGAACTTGCCAGTGGTCTTTCTGGCGAAGGAAGAATGGCTGAACCTTCAACTATTATTCGTTTCTTGGAAGCTGATTTAGAAAGTAAATTACCCCTCAAAGGAAAAAAAATACTAATTACTGCCGGTCCTACATACGAAGCAATAGATCCTGTACGTTTTATAGGAAACCATTCTTCGGGTAAGATGGGATTTGATATTGCTAAAAGTGCTGCTAACTTAGGCGCTTCAGTTATTTTAGTAGCTGGTCCAACACATTTTAAGGTAGATCATTCTTTAATTAAAGTGATAAATGTTGTTTCTGCTCAGGAAATGTATGAAGCCTGTCATCAGTATTTTGGAGAGGTAGATGTTGCTATAGCGGCTGCTGCTGTAGCTGATTACCGACCAAAAAATGTGGCTACTCAAAAAATTAAAAAGGCCGCAGATAATTTTGTTATTGAGCTCGAAAAGACAAAGGATATCCTAGCTTCGCTTGGAGATAGAAAGAAAAATCAGTTTTTAATTGGTTTCGCTCTAGAAACTGAAAATGAAATTGAAAATGCAAAGGGGAAAATCCAGAAAAAAAACTTAGATTTGATTGTTTTAAATTCTTTACAAGATCAAGGTGCAGGTTTTGGAAAATCAACTAACAAAGTTACCTTTATTGATAAGGATTTTAATATCGAACCGATGGAACTGAAATCGAAAGAAGCCGTTGCTGACGATATATTAAATAAAGTAATTGCGAAATTTAATGAATAAGATAATTACCTTTTTATTACTACTTTCAGTTGGGCTTACTCAAGCGCAACAGCTTAATTGTACTGTGACGGTAAATTCAGATAAATTAAGCAATGCTAATCAGCAGGTTTTTAAAACTCTGGAGACATCGTTAAATGAGTTTGTAAATAAAACAGATTGGGCAGGACAGTCATTGAAACAGAGCGAAAAAATTAGTTGTTCGATGTATATTACTATTGAATCAAATAATTCAGATCAGTTTACGGCGACCTTACAAGTACAATCTTCAAGACCTATTTACAATTCCTCTTATTCATCACCAGTTGTAAACTTCAATGACAAAGATTTTAGTTTTAGATATACTGAGTTTGAGAATCTTCTTTTTAATCCTACTTCCTTTGAGTCAAATCTCGTTTCTGTGATTTCTTTTTATAGCTATATTATTTTAGGAATGGATCAAGACACCTTCGTTTTTGAATCTGGAGATTCTAATTTTGAAGTTGCACAAAATATTTCAAACTTAGCGCAACAAAGTGGTTACAAAGGTTGGAGTCAGTCAGATGGAAACCAAAATCGTTATTTTCTTATTAATGATTTGTTATCCGGATCATTTTCAACAGTACGAAAATCGTCTGTAGACTATCATTTAGGCTTAGATCTTATGTCAAAAGATTTAAAATTGGCCAAAGAAAAAATAAAGGGAACTTTATTAGATTTAGGTAAATTTAACTCATCTAAACCCAACGCTTTTTTGACACGTATCTTTTTCGATGCCAAATCAGATGAAATTCTCTCTGTTTTTTCAGGCGGACCCAGCAGTAATATCTCGGATTTAATTGAGAGTTTGAATAAAACATCGCCATTGAACTCCAGTAAATGGGAAATGATTAAATACTAAATTTATTAGCTTTTTTACAATAAATTTAAATCTTCATAATAAAACACACCAGAAATGATAACCACGCTATCGATAAAAAACTATGCATTAATAGAAAAATTAAGTATAGATTTTTCAAAAGGATTTTCAATTATTACGGGAGAAACAGGTGCTGGAAAATCGATTATTTTAGGAGCTCTAGGCTTGGTTTTAGGAAAAAGAGCCGACTTGACTTCTTTAAAAAATAAGGAGGAAAAGTGTATTATTGAAGCTCATTTTGAAATATCAAAATACAATTTATCCCCTTTTTTCGATAGTAATGAATTAGATTATGAAGACGATACTATTGTAAGACGCGAAATTCTTCCTTCGGGAAAGTCGAGAGCTTTTATCAATGACAGTCCTGTGAATTTACAAGTTTTACAAGAGCTGAGCTTGTTTTTGATAGACATTCATTCGCAACAGCAAACAAGAGAACTCTCTGATGAGAATGTGCAGTTTGATATCATTGACGCTATTGCGGGAAATTCAGAAAGTATTCAAGAATACCAAGCACTTCTTAAAAGCTATAAAACCGATAAAACCAAGTTAAATTCGCTTATAAAAAAACAAGGGGAATCGTTAAAAGAGCAAGAGTACCATAGTTTTTTACTAAATGAACTAGTTGAAGCAAATTTAAAATCAGGAGAGCAAGAAGTTCTTGAAGATGATTTCGAAAAGTTAAATAACGTAGAGATTATCAAGGAATCTCTTGATAAATCGTTGGCTGTTGCCAATGAAGAACAAATAGGAGTTTTATATAATTTAAAAGAAATAAAAGGTTCGTTACAAAAAATCGCCTCTTTTTCGACAGACTATAATGCGCTATTAGAAAGAATCACAAGTGTCGCTATAGAGTTTGATGACATTTCAGATGAACTGAGTCGCTGTTCAGATAAACTTATTAATGATCCAGCACAATTAGATTTTATTGGTCAGAAGTTACAGCTTATTTATAATTTGCAAAAGAAACATCAGGTTTCGACTGTCGATGAATTATTAGAAATCCAAACTCAATTAGAAAATTCAGTTTTTGAACTTGGTAATTTAGAAGGAGAAATAGAAAAATTGACACTTGCAATTCAAGAAAAAGCTACATTATTAGATAGTCAGGCGATGCTTATTCATAATAAAAGAGTGGAAGCAGTTCCTGTTTTATCTCAAAAAATGATTACTATATTAGCGACCTTAGGAATGCCTAATGTTCGTTTTGATATTCAACTAATAGAATCTGCTAATTACTATAATAATGGTAAGGATGAAATTCAGTTTTTATTTTCGGCCAATAAAGGAACAGACTTTGGTATACTGAAGAAAGTTGCTTCTGGAGGTGAAATGTCTAGAATAATGCTTGCTGTAAAAGCAATATTAGCACAATATTCGAAGCTTCCAACATTGATTTTTGACGAAATTGACACTGGTGTTTCTGGAGAAATCGCCATCAAAATGGGCGAAATCATGAAAGAAATGAGTCAAACCATGCAAATTTTTGCAATTACACATTTACCACAAATAGCAGCAAAAGGAAACGCACATTTTAAGGTTTCGAAATCAACGGTAGGCGAAGACACGCAGTCTGAGTTAAAATTACTGTCAGAGGAAGATCGAATCATTGAAATCGCCCAAATGCTGTCTGGAGCAGTAGTCTCAGATTCTGCTCTAAATCACGCTAAAGCCTTGCTGAACTAGTTTTTTGGGTTATATTTGCCCTCTTTAGTTAGAAGTAGAATAATTTTCATAAAAAATAGAAATAGTAAATCAACGATTAAACGATATAAAAAATGATCATAGAACCAAGAATGAGAGGATTTATTTGTTTGACATCTCACCCAGATGGATGCGAGCAAAACGTAAAAAATCAAATTGAGTATGTAAAATCAAAAGGTGCTATTGCTGGTGCTAAAAAAGTATTAGTAATTGGTGCTTCAACAGGATTTGGATTAGCGTCAAGAATTTCTAGTGCTTTTGGATCTGATGCTGCAACTATTGGAGTATTTTTTGAAAAACCACCAAGTGAAGGAAAAACTGCTTCTCCAGGTTGGTACAACTCTGCTGCTTTCGAAAAAGAAGCGCATAAAGCAGGTTTGTATGCTAAAAGTATTAACGGAGATGCTTTTTCGAATGAAATAAAAAAACAAACATTAGATCTTATAAAAGCGGATTTAGGACAGGTAGATTTAATTATCTATAGCTTGGCTTCGCCAGTTCGTATGCATCCAGTTACTGGAGTTTTGCACCGTTCAGTTTTGAAACCTATTGGAGATAAATTTACTAATAAAACTGTTGATTTCCATTCAGGGAAGGTGTCAGAAATTTCGATTGAACCGTCATCTGGTGATGATATTGAAAATACTGTTGCTGTAATGGGAGGTGAAGACTGGAAAATGTGGATCGACGCTTTAAAATTAGAAAATCTATTGGCTCCAGGTGCAACAACAGTTGCTTATTCTTACATTGGCCCATCTTTGACTGAAGCGGTTTATAGAAAAGGAACAATTGGTCGTGCTAAAGATCACCTTGAAGCGACTGCATTTACTATCACTGACAGTCTTGGTGACATTGACGGGAAAGCTTATGTTTCTGTAAATAAAGCCTTAGTAACACAAGCAAGTTCAGCGATTCCAGTGATACCTTTGTATATTTCTTTATTGTATAAAATAATGAAAGATGAAGGGATTCATGAAGGTTGTATCGAACAAATTCAACGTTTGTATGCGGATAGATTATTTACTGGAAAAGAAGTCCCAACGGATGAAAAAGGAAGAATTCGTGTTGACGATTGGGAAATGCGTGCTGATGTTCAAGAAAAAATAGGCCAACTATGGCAAGAAGCAACTACCGAGAATCTTGCTGAACTAGGAGATTTAGAAGGATACAGAAGTGATTTTCACAATCTTTTCGGATTTGGACTTGAAGGAGTAGATTACAAAGCAGATACAAATGAAATGGTAGGAGTAGAGAGTATCAAATAATTCTTTTCTTTAATTGTAATATAACACCTTATTTTATGCGGTTCATGCCAATTAAAATAAGGTTTTTTTTTGGTTTTAGGAGCTTCACGATTTAGAATTTTGATGAATTATAATCGCGCCATTCGCTGTATTCCCGCTAAATAAAAACTACGGCTAAAAAAGCCTTGTTTTTCTAAATCGGGAGATGCCGCTGCTGTCACGGCTAAAGAGAGGTTATGTGCTATTTAACTTTTGAAAATACTGGAATCAAAAATTACCACAATATTGTCATTCCGGCGAAAGAGGAATCCTAGCTAAAGATGTAGTTTGATGAAATTCCTCCTCTGTACTAATAAAAAACTTATTGCTTGTTTTTTAGCTTAAAAATTTCATAGTAATTTTTAAGCTAAAATAATATTATCTACATCTCATTGCGTTAGAATACGGTTTTTGCTAATTATAAAGTGGACTACTTTAGTAGAATCTCCTTTTTAATATAATTTTAGCTATTAATTTTATATCAATTGCTTACTTTAGTTCGATTGTTAACGCAAGGGGATTTTCGAAACAGAAGATGCTCATATTGTGTTGTAACTCATAAAAATTATATAATGAAAAATCGACTATTATTACTTTTACTATTATTGGCGACTTTTGCCCATGCACAAACAGAACTTACAAGTTTAAAACTAGCCGAAATAAAAGTTCAAGTAGATAAACAAACGGTTAAATTCAGAGATTCTTTGACAAAAGTGAATGACGGTACTGATCTTAAATTAGATATAGAATTTAAAACAGACCTGTACCGGGTTGAAAAATTAGCAGATAAGAAAGTTGCGATTGATTATACCACTTCAGGAATGACCAACGCTATTGTTGAACTCAATAATGATTACGACAAATTACTGAATAAGTATTATGCCATTTTGATAAAAAAACTAGTACCGAAGGATCAAGAAAAATTAAAAGTAGCGCAAAGAAATTGGATTAAGTTTAGAGATAGTGAAATTCAGCTTATCGGAATTGTTTCTAAAACAGAATATTCTGGAGGAGGATCCATTCAAAGTAATATTATGGCGGGTAGAATAAGTGATTTAACAAAAAATCGATTGTATAGTATTAAAGAGCATCTCAATCAATTTCTAGATTAGATTCGAAAGTAAATTCGAGCAAATTAGTTAAGGATTTTGAAAGTAATAAAAATGTTGGAATAACAAGAAGAGGCTTACTTTAATTATATAACGAACCATCAATTAGTAGTTGATGGTTTTTTTATTGAGATAGTATATCTTTGTCGAAAAATTCCCTTATTACAGTAATTAATCCCAGTATAGAAATATGTTTTTTTCTTTAATTATTCCAGTATACAATAGACCTGAGGAAGTAGATGAACTATTAGAAAGTTTATCAAAATCAGCATATAATGAAGATTTTGAAGTTGTGATTATAGAAGACGGCTCTTCAGTGAAGTGTGAGGATGTTGTAAAAAAATACGACAGTAAATTAACTATTGCCTATTATTATAAAGACAATTCAGGACCTGGTGATTCCAGAAACTACGGAATGAAAAAGGCCAAAGGTGATTACTTTATTATTTTTGATTCTGATTGTATTATTCCAACCCAATATCTTCTTGAAGTTGATAAAGCTTTAAAACTAAATTATGTAGATTGCTTCGGTGGTCCTGATCGGGCTCTTGATAGTTTTTCAGATATTCAAAAGGCAATCAACTTTGCGATGACTTCATTTCTTACAACTGGTGGAATAAGAGGCGGTTCTGAAAAAATTGATAAGTTCCAACCTAGAAGTTTTAATATGGGATTGTCTAGAAAAGCATTTGAAGCATCAAATGGCTTTGGAAACATCCATCCCGGTGAAGATCCAGACCTATCAATCCGATTGTGGAATTTAGGTTTTGAAACCAAACTCTTTCCTGATGCGTATGTTTATCATAAAAGAAGGATTGATTGGGACAAGTTTTCCATACAAGTAAATAAATTTGGTAAAGCCAGACCGATACTTAACAGTTGGTATCCGCAGTACAATAAAATCACTTTCTTTTTTCCGTCTGTTTTTATTATTGGATTTGCGGTCGCAGTGCTGTCTCTGATTTTCAATTTTGACGCATTGCTTAAATTGTATTTTATTTATTTTTTGGTACTATTTTTGGTGTCAACTTATCAGAATAAAAGTATTAAAATTGGCTATTTATCAGTAGTAGCTGTTTGGAAACAATTTTATGGTTACGGAATAGGTTTTATAGAATCATTTGTAAAAATTATTATTCTAAAACAAAAACCACAAGTAGCTTTTCCTGAATTATTTTTTAAAGTTTAAGTATGACTAGAATTATAGGATTGACTGGAGGTATCGGAAGTGGAAAGACTACAATAGCAAATCATTTTAAAACTTTAGGAATTCCTGTTTACATAGCAGATGATGAAGCTCGAAAAATTATGCAAACTTCAGTAGTAATCGATGCTATTAAGAAGACATTTGGTGAGACACTTTTTGAAGGAGAAGTATTAAAAAGAGATAAGCTTGCTCAAATAGTGTTTAACGACCCCGAAAAACTGCAGCAACTCAATGAGATTGTTCATCCGGAGGTAAAACGACATTTTAAACAATGGCTTTTAGAACACAAGGCGTTTCCAATCGTAGTTTATGAAGCCGCTATATTATTTGAGAGCGGAAGTTACAAAGATTTCGATGTAATTATTACCGTTACAGCCCCTTTAGAATCAAGGATTCAAAGGGTAATGACGCGCGATAAAACTTCAAGAGAGCAAGTTTTAGGTAGAATAAATTCACAATGGACTGATGAACAGCGCGTTTCAAAAAGTGACTATGTGATCGAAAATATTGAAATTGAAAATGCTAAAAGAGAAACAGAAAATATTCTTAAAATTTTGAGGATTAAACAAAATGAGTATTAGATGTTAATGTTTGGTTAATACATTATCATTCATATTGTTAAAATGTTAATTTTGAACCGATGAATAAACTTTTTTTTAGATTACTGGTTTTATTGATGAGTTTATCCTTAATAGGGATAATTCTAGTTCAGGTGTATTGGTTTAATACATCATTTAAAAATAATGATGAACAATTTAAATTTCACGTAACACAAGTTATTGGTAACGTTGCTGATAAGCTTCAAAAACAAGAAGCGTATAGTTTTTATGACAAATACAATCGCATAAAAGATAGTACTGGGAAAACACCAAGAAAAGAAGATTTAACAGAGTTTTATTACGTACAAAGAAATACGAAAACAAATAAAACTATTGTCTATTCAAATAGTGTTATTTCTGAGGATTACGACATTTCATCTTCATTATTTAATAAAAAGTTTAATAATGAAAAGTTTAAAAATTTTAGTTCTAAACGAGTAACTGAGGTTTATAACAATAATACAGTTGATAAATCAAGTTTGTCTAATAATCTACTTCCTGATGTAACGGTTGAAAAATCAGGTAATCTAGATGTTTTGGATAAAGTACAATTTGAAATCTCTTACAAGGATATTGCCGCGGCAATGCCATTAAATGAAAGAGTTTCTAAAGAGGAACTTCAAAAATTAATAAAAAAGGAATTAGAAGAATACGGTGTAAATACAAAATTTGAATTCGGAATTTACAGTAATGGTATTGCTACAAACGTAAAATCTCCTGAATTTAAATACGATAAAGAATTAACCTATTCTATACCTATTTATACTGATAACGAAGGAAATGAAAAATACAAGTTATTAGTTAGTTTTCCGCACAAGAAAAAGTTCTTATTGTCTGAATTGATTAGTATAACTGTTTTATCGATCATTTTCACGTTAATTATTATTGTGGCTTATACAAGTGCTTTAAATCAATTGATACGCCAACGTCAAATTTCTGAAATCAAAACTGATTTTATTAATAATATGACGCATGAGTTTAAAACACCTATCGCTACCATTAATTTAGCTCTAGATGCGATTAAAAACCCAAAGATAATTGATGATAAAGAAAAGGTTTTCAAATACCTGCAGATGATTCGAGACGAAAATAAACGGATGCATGCCCAAGTTGAAAATGTTTTACGAATTTCTAAACTCGAGAAAAAAGAGCTCGATATAGATAAGGAATCGAGTAATGTTGAAGAGGTGATTCTTGACGCTATAGAACACGTTAATTTAATTCTAGAGGATAGAGAAGGACAGATAAAGACTCATTTTGATGCTAGCAGAAAGACAGCATTAATGAATGACGTACATTTTACAAATGTGATTGTAAATGTATTAGAAAATGCTATTAAATACTCTCCGGATGTACCTGATATTGATGTGTATACAGAAAACATTAAAGATATGATCCTTATTAAAGTAAAGGATAAAGGATTAGGAATGAGTAAGGTAGCTCAAAAAAGAGTTTTTGAAAAATTCTATCGAGAACATACCGGAAATATACATAATGTAAAAGGGCACGGTTTAGGATTGGCTTACGTTAAAAGAATTGTAGAAGACCATAACGGTCAGATATATGTAGAAAGTGAGAAGGGAAAAGGAAGTACCTTCATTATAAAATTACCTTTAATAAATTAAGATACCACTAATATAATAGAAAATGGAAAATATAAATAAAAAAATACTTTTAGTAGAAGACGACCTTAATTTTGGTGCGGTACTTAAAGATTATTTAATGTTAAATGATTTTGAAGTTACTTTAGCTAAAAACGGTATGGAAGGGTTTGAAAAATTCAAGAAAGATACGTATGACTTATGTATTCTTGATGTCATGATGCCATACAAAGACGGATATACATTAGCGAAGGAAATAAGAGAGAAAAATAGCGAAGTACCTATTATTTTCCTTACGGCAAAATCGATGAAAGAAGACGTTTTGAAAGGTTATAAAGCAGGAGCTGATGATTATTTGAACAAGCCTTTTGATTCAGAAGTACTTTTGATGAAGATAAAAGCGATCATTCAAAGAAAATCTTCTGATTCTAAAACAGAACAAGTTCAACATGAATTCAATATTGGGAAGTTTCACCTTAATTCTAAATTGAGATTTTTAACTTTCGACAATCAAGAACCAATAAAACTGTCTCCAAAAGAGAATGAGTTATTAAAAATGTTGATTCTTCATGAAAATGATTTAATGCCAAGAGAATTAGCCTTGACAAAAATATGGAGAGATGATAATTATTTCACCTCTAGAAGTATGGACGTCTACATCGCTAAATTAAGAAAGTATCTTAAATTAGATGAAGATGTTGAAATTCTAAACATTCATGGTGAAGGATTTAGACTTGTTGTTAAGAACAAAGTAGAGAAATAAAATAATAAAGGCTTCGAGAAATCGGAGCTTTTTTTTTGGGGAGTTTTGTCGAAATTTTATTCTTTATTGCCAATTCAGTTGTAAAGCAAAGCAGTTTTTGTTCTCTTTTGTTATACTAAAGGTAGTGGATTCTTCACATAGATTCTCATGAATAATAACGGTGTCATTTAAGGAAAGTTCCTTCATGAAATTCATTTCAAAACTGCTCATCTTTTGATTGAGAATCAATTTATCGTCCACATGATCTAAGCACCATTCTAGGTATTTTACATTGTTGACGTGATTGACAATATCCAAATCAGATAAATAGACTACTTTTTCAAAAACAACTTCCTTCTCTGGATTAACCGTTATTTTGGAAAAACTTTCTTGCGTAGGGTTTCTTTCGGGATAGAGTTCGAAATGTTGATAGGGCAACGCCAATGCTTCTGGACGTCGTTTCTCCGTATTAAAAACGGCCCAGAAAGTTTCTGAACCTACTATTTTAACGCCATTTAAATGCATTTCTAAGGCACGTACAGAACGGGAGTTTTCTAGTGTGTTTATCCATGTTGTTACCGTTACAACGTCTCTCCATTTCGGAAGCGCGCTAATCTCAACACGCATTCTGCTTAATACCCAGGCTTGGTCGAATTCCTGCATATCAGAAAAACTGATGCCACCCATATCTGAGTGTGCCGCAGCTGTTAATTGCAAAATATTGCACAAGTCAGTGTATTTTAAATAGCCATTTGGCATGCATTGCGTGAAATTGATTTCCCATTCCTTACTTAAAATTGAAGTGAAATTTGGAGATATTGGCATGAAGATTTAAGATTTATGATTAACGATTTAGGATTTTTGATTTTTTAAGAAGGGATGAAATAAGTGTATATTTATCACTACCGAAATCAATATAAGAAATCCTAAAAAGAAGTAATTTTTTTGTATAAATTTTTAAAAGAAGGTTGTGAAATTTTCATTTATAGACCTATATAATATAGCATAACTAAATATGTTGTAAAAAGTAAAAATAAAATTTTACTGATTACTTTCAAAACTTTCAATGATCTAATTTTTTGGAGTTGACGTAATCGATAATTTTTGAATATGGTGTTTCAAAATGGAACCATTTTGTGTTTTCCTCTCTTTTGAACCAAGTGAGTTGGCGTTTGGCAAAACGTCGTGTGTTTTTCTTGATTTCTTCGATGGCAAATTCTAAGCTAAAATCGCCGTCTAGATAACTGAAGAGCTCTCGATAACCTACTGTTTGCAAGGCGTTCAGTTCTCTGTTTATGTACAATCCTTTGGCCTCTGCCAATAAACCTTCGTTTATCATGATATCAACCCGTTGGTTGATTCGGTTGTACATTAAACTTCTTTCAGCTTCAAGACCAATGAGAATAGGAGTGAAGCTACGTTCGTTCTTTTTCTGGTTTAAAAACGAGGAATATGGCTGTCCTGAGCCAATGCAAACTTCTACAAAACGCATCATGCGTTGTGGGTTTTGCAGAGTTTGTGGATTCTCATTTGTAATTTTATCGAAATATGCTAAATCGAGCGCTTTTAATTGCTCTTGTAAATAGATGATGCCTAATTTTTCATATTGCGCATTTACAGCTTCTCTTACTGAAGGATCAATTTCGGGAAAATCGTCAAATCCTTTTAAAATAGCATTAACATATAAACCAGAACCGCCTACTAGTACTACGTAGTCATTTGTCAGGAATAATTCCTCCATTTTTTTAATAGCTTCTTTTTCAAAATCACCTACACTGTAGTTTTCGAATATCGATTTGTTCTGAATAAAATGATGCGGAGCGGCAGCTAATTCGGTTGTTGATGGTACGGCAGTTCCAATTGTCATTTCCTTAAAAAATTGACGGCTGTCACAGGAAATGATTTCGCATTTATAATGATTAGCCAAGATTATACTCAAGGCTGTTTTTCCTATAGCTGTAGGTCCGACGATGGTAATTAGATGTTTCATATTTATTTTTAGCCCAGATAGCAACGTAAACCCCGGACGACTGCAAGTTAGTATTTCTAGATGTAAAAGAGCGCCTTAAGAAGCTCCTTTTATGTCTTAGAAATACAATTTCCAGGCGGAGGAGTTGTAGTGAATAGCTGGAAATAGCTTCATAAATTAGTCAGTGGTAAAGGAATGTCCGCAATGAGGGCAATAATTAGCATCCTCAGGATGATCTTCGTTACCGCAAGCGCTGCATGGTTTTTTTGGCTTTAAAGCAAGGTTCTGCGCACTTTTCGCTATCTCGGCAGTTACAATTCCAGTTGGTACGGCAATGATTCCGTAACCTAAAATCATTACTAGAGAGGCGATAAATTGCCCTAATGGTGTAGCAGGGGAAATATCTCCATATCCAACGGTGGTTAAGGTCACGATTGTCCAATAGATACTAACAGGAATACTAGTAAATCCATTTTCTCGACCTTCTACAAGGAACATTATTGAGCCAATTAATATGGTGCTGATAAGAACAAAGTAGATAAAAACGATTATTTTCCCTCTACTGGCTTTAACAGCTTGGTTGAGTTGTGTGGATTGAGTTATAAACTTTGGATGGTTTAATATTTTGAATAATCGCAATAAACGTAAAGAACGAATGACAGTGAGAACACTTGTTCCCACAACGAAAAACGAGAGATACATAGGGAGAATTGCAAGTAAATCGATAATACCGTAAAAGCTAAATATGTATTTCCAAGGCTTATTAATCGAAATGATTCTAAGCAGGTATTCCAGCGTAAATAATCCAGTGATAATCCATTCAAGTAATACTAAGGTACGATGGTACTTGGTGTCAAATCCACTAACGGTTTCCATCATCACTAAAAGGACACTCAGTACAATAAGACCTAGCAGAATTAAATCGAATAACCGACCCGCTTTTGTTCCAGTACCATGGATTATGATATTAACTTTTTGTCTAAAACGTTCGTATTTTGATTTTATATCAGGCATAAGAAAGCGTAGTATTTGGAATTGAATTTTAGAAATTAATGATTTTAAATCCTTTGTTTTTTCTAATATGCCCCTGAATAATTGTACGTGTATCTCGATTATTTTGCATTGGAACGATAATGTTTTTCAGGATTTCGATATTATTGATCTGATAATTTAAATCGTAAAAAACATAGCCTTTGTAAATACCGTTTTCGACTAAAACGGCACTGCGTTCATTGACAGTTCGCCCTTTTTCAACGATAATCATGTTTGTGTGTTCAAAACTATTTTTAGCAATGAGTGCTGTTACTCTTGAATTGTATTCTACTGTCGAGATGGTGCCCACACATGCGCCATCACATTCTTTTATTTTATATTGAAAACAAGCTGCTTTTGTCTGATATAATCCAGTATATTTTTGACATAAATTAAATTCCTCAGTGATTCTGAATAAAATATTTTTACCTTCTTGTAAGCTGGTGAACGAAGTGATTTCTTTTTTTCTACCGTCAGCTTTTTGTATCTTTAAGTTTAAATAGCCGTTTTCGTCCATTTCAGGATACAATGCCCATTGAAAAATACTTTTTCGTTGCGCTCGGTTATATTTTGGTTTGTTTTTCTTGATCTCTTCACTTTCCTTCAATAGTGCAATAAGCTCGCTCCCTGTTTCTTCATAAGTTACAGTGAAGACTTCCAGTTGGATTTTTTTAGCACTATTAGTAATTCCTGTGAAATGCTGGTTTACTCGTTTCTTGATGTTTTTACTCTTCCCTATATAAATAAGATCACCTTTTTCATTATGGATATAATAAACTCCCGTAGCATTAGGCAAGCCACTTAAAATATCAACTAATTTAGGAGCGATTCCTTTCTCGATTTTTAATCTAATGAAGTCTTTGACGATTTCTTTTTCAAGATCTTTATCCAATAACATTTTGAATAATTTTACTGTAGCCAAAGCATCGCCACTGGCTCGATGTCTATCAGCCATTGGAATTCCTAAGGCTCTTACAAGTTTTCCTAAGCTATGAGAAGGTTGTTCTGGTAGTAATCTTTTAGATAATTCAACGGTACAAAGTGTTCTTAAATTAAAATCATAGCCTAAGCGACGAAACTCTGTTCGTAATATTCGGTAATCGAAATCGGCATTGTGTGCTACAAGTACGCAATCATTTGTCATTTCGATGATTCGTTTTGCAACTTCAAAAAACTTGGGAGCCGACTGTAACATGGCGTTATTAATCCCAGTTAATTTTACTACAAAGGGTTGAATTGGAATCTCAGGGTTGACTAAACTTATGAATTGATCTACTATTTCATGACCATCATATTTGTATATGGCGATTTCAGTAATTCCTTCTTCATTGAATTGTCCTCCGGTGGTTTCTATGTCTAGTATTGCGTACATTGTCAATATCAATTTCAATTTCAAAAATCAATGTCAATATCAAACTCAATTTTATAAATCAATACCAATTCCTAAGGATTAAAAATTGTGATTGCTATTGTAATTGTTATTGAAAAAACATTGACATTACGATCGAATTATTTTTTATTATTAATCATTTTTGAAGTGATTGCGATGAGTTCTTCAACTTCGGTCAAAAGCCACTTCTTTTCTTCTGAATCGCCTGCTTTTATATAATCAAGAACTTTTAAAGAATTTCGAGATTCTTTCAATTCCTTTACCGTTAATGAGGCTTTAAAAACAAAATCTTTGCTAGTTAGCATGCCTTGAGCTTCTCCATAATTTAATGCAGCACTTCCTGAAGATCTTATAAGTTGGTTTTTATAATATTCGATTTCGTATGATTTTTCTAATTTTCTAACAAAGAAAATACATTCGCCAGCAAATCGAACCAAACGATCTTCAAAATTATATATTTTATCAAAATTAGGTTCGTCAACTTCCATTGTTAATTATATTTTTTTGAATTTCAATTGTCATAGCCATTTCCATTACCATTGCCATTGAAATTGCCATTGCTATTTCATCTCCCCCCAAATATACTACTTCCTATGCGAATCATCGTGCTTCCGCATTCGATAGCCAGCTTATAATCGCCAGACATTCCCATGGAGAGCGTACTAAATTGACAGTTTTCAGAATGATGCGATTGTAATTTATCAAAAATTGATTTCAAATACAAAAACTCCTTTTTTATTTGATCTTGGTTCTCTGTAAATGTGGCCATTCCCATTAATCCTGTGATTCGTATGTTTTTCATTTCCGCAAATTCAGGTGAAGCGAGAATAGCATGTAGTTCGTCTTCATCGAGACCAAATTTTGTTTCTTCCTCCGCAATATGCATTTGTAGTAAGCAATCAATAATTCTATTGTTTTTTAAAGCTTGCTTATTAATTTCATTGAGTAATTTAAAACTGTCTACTCCATGAATCAAGCTGACAAATTCAGCCATAAATTTAACCTTATTTGTCTGAACATGACCTATCATGTGCCATTGAATATCTTTTGGCATTTGTTCCCATTTTTCAGTCATCTCCTGAATTTTGTTTTCACCAAAAATACGTTGACCCGCATCATAAGCTTCCATTAAATCTGGAATAGGTTTAGTTTTTGAAACAGCAACCAGCGTTAGCTGCTCTGCTAAGGTATTTTTTATCGAAAGTAAATTTTCAGCTATTGACATAGAGAGGGTTTTTATATATAAACTCTTTTTATCGAAATAAAGTTCATAGATGATTATGCGTTATTAGATTTAGACTTAAAACAAGTCTTTTTTTTGGGTATAATTTGAACAATATTCACCTAAGCTATAATATTGTAACTGTTAGTAGTTAAAAGAATATATCGAACTATAGAAATGATTTTTTTCAATTCGAAAGTAACAACTTTGTGAAAAGTGTTATCATTGATAGAATACTCCGCTCTAAAAGGAATAATTCTGGAAATTATTTATTGTTTTAAGTTGGTAGTCGCACTATTCAATAGAAACTACGACTACCAACTTTTACTTTACGCAAACTGTTTAGAGATTTTCTCTGCTTTTTTGCTCTCTGAATAATCGTAGAATCCTTCACCAGATTTCACTCCTAATTTTCCGGCGCGAACCATATTAACTAGTAGTGGGCAAGGAGCGTATTTTGGGTTTTTGAATCCGTCATACATTACGTTTAGAATGGCAAGACACACATCAAGACCTATGAAATCAGCTAATTGCAATGGTCCCATAGGATGGCCCATTCCTAGTTTCATTACCGTGTCAATCTCATATACACCAGCTACTTTATTGTATAATGTTTCGATAGCTTCATTGATCATTGGCATCAAAATTCTATTAGCAACAAAACCAGGGTAATCATTGACTTCGACTGGTGTCTTTCCTAATTTTTCTGAAAGCGTCATAATAGTTTTCGTCACTTCATCACTGGTGTTGTATCCACGGATGATTTCGACTAATTTCATGATAGGCACTGGATTCATAAAGTGCATACCAATAACGCGTTCGGGATGTGAAACTACCGCTCCAATTTGAGTTATAGAAATCGAAGATGTATTTGTTGCTAATATCGTATTGTGAGAACAAGCCTCATTCAATTGTTTGAAAATATTTAGCTTTAATTCTACATTCTCCGTTGCAGCTTCTACCACTAAATCCACACCTACAACTCCGTCTTTAATATCAGTGTAGGTAATTATATTTGTGATCGTTTTTACTTTGTCTTCTTGGGTAATGACTCCTTTTGAAATCATTCTATCTAAATTGGCAGCAATTGTCGCCATTCCTTTATCTAAAGATTTTTCAGATAAATCAATTAATTTTACTGTAAAACCACTTTGGGCAAATGTATGGGCAATTCCATTTCCCATTGTTCCTGCACCGATTACTGCTATTATTTTCATTTATTGTATATTTAATTCTAAAGTTTTCTCGTTTAACTTTTAAATTTGAAAGGCTGTTCTATTTCTTGAAACAATCGATAATTTGATGCGCAACTCGCAAAGCTTCTGTAGCTTGATCTAAAGTGACAATAGGTGCAGTATTATTATTTATTGCATCTGCAAATGTTTCTAGTTCCTCAAGAATGGCATTGTTTTGTTCCACATCAGGATTCGAAAAATAGATTTGTTTTTTTACTCCTTCGGCATTTTGCAAAATCATATCAAAATCACCTGGAGTTTCTGGTGCATCTTTCATTCTTACCACTTCGCATTTTTTCTCTAGAAAATCGACAGATATGTAGGCATCTTTTTGAAAGAAACGTGTTTTTCGCATGTTTTTCATCGAAATTCTACTGGCAGTTAAATTAGCAACGCATCCATTTTCAAATTCGATTCGGGCATTTGCAATATCGGGTGTATCGCTAATTACCGAGACTCCACTAGCACTTATCTTTTTTACTTTAGATTGTACTACGCTTAAAATCACATCGATATCATGGATCATTAAATCCAAAACTACAGGAACGTCTGTACCACGAGGATTGAACTCAGCCAAACGATGCGTTTCAATAAACATAGGTTTATCAATCATATTTTTAGTGGCGATAAATGCGGGATTGAAACGTTCCACATGTCCCACTTGTCCCTTAACATTATATTCATTTGCCAAAGCAATAATTTCTTCTGCTTCTTCAATCGTATTTGAAATGGGTTTTTCTATAAAAACGTGTTTACCAGATTTGATGGCAACTTTGGCACATTTATAATGGGAAAGGGTTGGAGTAACAATGTCTATTACGTCAACTGCATGAATAAGAGTCGCAATTGTACTAAAATGTTTGTACCCAAATTCTTTGGAAATTTTCTCGGCATTCTCTTGATTTGGATCGTAAAATCCAACTAATTCATATTTTTCAGACTGTTGTAATAAACGTAAATGTATTTTTCCTAGGTGTCCAGCACCTAATACTCCAATTTTCAGCATAATAATGTTGTTTCTACAAAAATAGCAATTAAAATTAAAAATCCATTTTTTAAAATAGCAAATTGCAATTAAACTAGTAATAATTTGATCACGAATTTAGGACTTGTTTATTGGTATTTTTACTTCTATTTTTGCTGAAATAAAATAATAAACTTTGAAAGATACAGCCAAACATCAAGGACTTCGGAATCAATTAGTAAGCGTTTTAAGGGAAAAAGGGATTACCGATGTGAATGTGTTGGATGCGATTAAAAAGATACCGAGACACTTGTTTTTGAATTCCAGTTTTGAAGATTATGCCTATCAGGACAAGGCTTTCCCTATTGGTGCTGGTCAAACTATTTCGCAGCCTTACACGGTTGCTTTTCAATCTCAACTGTTAGAAATTAAAAAAGAGCACAAAGTATTAGAAATAGGAACTGGCTCTGGATATCAAACGGCAGTTTTATGTTTGATGGGAGCAAAGGTGTTCAGTGTGGAACGACAAAATGAATTGTTTAAACAGACTTCTACTTTGTTACCCAAATTAGGAATTCGTCCAAAACATCTTTCCTTTGGTGACGGATATAAAGGCTTACCAGGTTATGCTCCCTTTGACAGTATTATTGTTACCGCAGGAGCTCCTTTTATTCCGCAGCCGCTAATGGCGCAATTAAAAGTAGGAGGTAGGCTTGTGATTCCGTTAGGAGATACCGTACAAATTATGACCTTGCTAATTCGGGTAAATGAAACGCAATTTGAGAAGCATGAACTGGGCGAATTTAAATTTGTTCCCTTATTAGAAGATAAAAATTAAATTAAAGCCTCGTTCAAAGAGGCTTTTTTATTGGCTAATAGTTCTAATGTTATTTTCTAAACTTTCTTTCTCTATTTGAGCTAGATATAACGTGAAAGCATCATTATTTTCTTTAGAAATCGATTCTTTTAAGGATTGAAAATACCTGTTGCGGCTTTCATTTTCAGCTTTAATGTTTGCAATTAGGTAACCATGCTGCAGTAGAACAAAATTCATAATTAGCCGAGATACCTTTCCGTTTCCATTTATAAATGGGTGAATTGTAAGTATGCGCTGTTTTATTGTGGCAGCCAATATTATGGGATGTATTAGATTTTTATTCATTTCGTACCAATTGAAAAGCGCTTCTAATTCTCGCGGAATCGATGCTGGTTCACAAGGAGTAAAACTTCGATCCTTAATTGTGATCGACACAGCGCGGTAATGACCTGCTTCTTTAGGAAGTATTCCTCTTAAAATAATAGCATGAATGGATAGCAGTTCTTTTTCAGTAAAAATTGTATTGCTTTCAACCTTATTTTTAATAAATGCAATCGCTTCTTGATGGTTAATTGCTTCCAGATGCTCGCGCATGCTCTTGCCAGAAATAGTTTGGCCTTCATTAACAACCAGCTCAGTTTCGTTAAGCGAGAGTGTGTTTCCTTCGAGTGAATTAGTATTGTAGGTGTATTCTATTTCTAAAGCCTCGGTGAAGCTATTATTTTTAATTTGCTTCGAAAGATTCAGTTTTGCTTTAAAAGAATCAATTTCATCTAAAAGTTGTTGGAGTACTGTTGATACTTTTTTAGCTGTCGAGCTTGAATTTAATCTAATTTCTTCTTCGGCAGCACGTAAAGCTTTTAAAGCAAATTCATCATTACCTATTTCATGGATTATTTTTTCTTTCAACCAAGAAATTATAATTGTTTCATAATCAATATCTAAAAGTGCAGCTAATTTTGAAACTTGATCTTTGGTTGGTTTTCGAGTTCCGCTCTCAAATTTACTGATAAGTGCTTGGTCAATCCCTAAAAGTTGAGCTACTTCTCTTGTTTTAAAGTTTTTAAGCTCACGAGCTTCTTTGAGTAATGTTTTCATTTTTAAACCAGATTATAAATAGTCTTGACAAATTTAGTCATCAAAGTAAACGTTAAAAAAGGGTAATCGCATTTACCCTTTCGTTATTAAAACTCTTTCTTGATACGCGCTAAATCACGCTTAGTATCTGCTTCTTTTAATGATTCTCTTTTGTCATAGGTCTTCTTACCTCGACAAAGCCCTATTTCAAGTTTGGCCATTCCTTTCTCGTTAGTAAACAATTTTAAAGGGACTATAGTTAAACCTTTGGCTTGAACACTTCGGGCTAAACTTTTTAATTCTCTTTTATTTAGTAACAATTTTCGCTCGCTACGTGCTTTGTGATTGAATTGATTTCCAAAGGTATATTCTTCGATATAGGTGTTGATGGCAAAGAGTTCTGTGCCACTGAATTCACAAAAACTCTCAGTGATATTGGCCTTTCCTAAACGGATGGATTTGATTTCAGTACCCGCCAAAACAATTCCTGCAGTGAATTTTTCGATTATTTCATAATCGTATCGGGCTCTTTTATTAAGTATGTTGACTTTTTTTAGCATAGGACTACAAATGTAGGAACAAATCAATGAATCGACACTATTTTTTATAAAATTGATTTAAATTTGCACTATGGAAAAGCAACAATCAAAAAATCCGCTTCACGGAATAACGCTAAAATCAATCTTGGAAAAACTAGTAGATCATTACGGATTTGATACTTTGGGTGAGTTGGTGAAAATTAAATGTTTTAATGACAATCCAAGTGTAAAATCAAGCCTTACTTTTTTAAGAAAGACAGATTGGGCAAGGAAAGAAGTCGAAGAACTCTATATTCAATCTCTGTCTAAATTTGATAAATAGCGTTAATTTATTCGATACGAAATCATAACTCCTCCTCTGTAAGGAATCCATTCACCGCTTTTATTGTAATTTGTAGCATTATCGTATCGTTCTCCGGTGCTTATAAGATAACCTTTGTAAAAGCCTTGATGAGAACCACCGCCTAAAAAGCAGTCCAGCATGAATTTATCATTTATTTTAGTTTGATAACCAATGGTACCGCCCACAAAATACCCCAAGCCATGTTCAGAATAATCAGTGTTTAAATAATTCCATTTTTGGAATTTATACAGGCTAGCACCAATGTGAGCTCCAAGATAAAAACCATTGAATTTTTCTTTAAAATGATATCTATATTCTGGTGTAATAGTATAAAATTGTCTCGGTTTTCCATTAACTGATTTCCAAGGAGAACCCAAAATATCAAAGTGGAAAGTTGATTTTTCACCTATACTGGTTTCGATACCTACATTAGGAATAGATAACAAAGTGGTTAAAGCATTAACTTTAACGTAGGTCTGACTTTGTAATTGAAATGAAATTAAAAGAACAATAAAAAAAAGTAGTTTTTTCATAAGGTTAAATTGACTGAACAATGAATAGATTTACTATTTTCAGCATTAGTTGCAAATATAAAGTAAAAGCGCAAGAATATGTAATCTAAATATTATAAAAAATGAATTAATTAGTATGTTATAACTGATTTAATTTCGAATAAATTACACTATCCCAAAACCGGCCTTCAAAATATTCATTCTCTCTTAAATGGGCTTCTTTTATGAATCCATTTTTTTGCAAAACCTTCTCCGAAGCTAGATTATTTGGGTCAATAACTCCTTCAACAGAGTGCAATTGCATTGTCTTAAAACCATAGTTCATTAATTCATTTACGGCCTCTGAAATGATTCCTTTTCCGCTAAAGTCAGGCAGAAGCATATAACCTATTTCAGCACGATAATGTTCTGGTCTTATTCTGTAAAATCCGATTAGACCGATTAATTCCGAATCATTTTTAAGTGTTATAGCCCAGTTTATACCTTCGTTATTATCGATTTTATCATCTATCATTGCAATGTGTTCCAGAGCATCCTCAGTAGTTTTAAGCAAAGGTCTTGGAATGTATTTCATGGATTCAGGGCTTGAACGTAATTCGAGAATAGCGCTTGCATCATTTTTATTAACACGTCTCAAAGACAGACGTTCAGTTTCTAGATTTGGAAATGGAGAGAAGTTTATAGTTAACATTTATTTTGTGGCTTAAAGGATTTCGATACTAAATTCGGCATTAAAAGTCTGGTCTGGATCTAAGATTTGAATGCCTTCTTTGTCCATCATATTTCCATTATTATCAATTGAATCAGAATATCCAAACCAAGGTTCAATACAAAGAAACGGCGCATTCATTTTTGTCCAAATTCCAAGATGTGGAAAAGAAGCATAATGAATTCGAAGGAATGGTGTTTGATTCTTCGAGATTGTTAAAAAGTGGGATTGCAATGTTTTAAAAATCAAAGCATCGTCCTTAAATAATTCATGTTTTAGCGGAACCAAATTATTGGTCTTAGCAAGTATTTTAGTTTCATTCGAAATCAAATCATTTTGCAAGAGGCTGTATTCTAAAACTTCGTCTTTTTCAAATTGTAAATTATAGTCTTCAAAATTGCCTGCTAGAGCAAAAGCTGGATGTGCTCCTAGCGAAAAAGGCATTTGTGTGTTGCTCTTGTTTAGGACCTTATAAGCAATAGTCAAGCTATCGCCGTCAAGAGTATAAATGATCTGCAGCTCGAAATCAAATGGATATTTTTTTATGGTTTCTTCAGATGATTTTATTGTAAAAGTGGCGCTATTTTCATTTTTTTCGATTAATTCGAATACCATATCTCTGGCAAAACCATGTCGTGATAATTGATATTCTGCACCATTATATTGGTAGCTATTATTTTTTAAAGTTCCTACTATTGGAAATAAAACAGGAGAGTGTTTGCCCCAAAAATCAGCATTGCCTTCCCAGATATATTCGACATTTAGCTTACTTTTTAAAGAACATAATTCTGCTCCAAGGTGTTTAATTGCTGCAGTTAAATTTGAATTTGTTATTGTTGTTATCAAAATGAAAGCTGTATTTAGGATTAATTAATTAGGATTGTAAAGATATTTCTTAATTTTCATAATTAATAAGGAAAACTACCATAAATAATTTCTTAATTTTTCATTAAAGGATCGAATTAACTATACCAGTACAATTATTTTTACTTAATTTGCTTACAAACAACGAAAAACATGAAAAATATTAGGTTTAAAACCATGCTTCAAATGGTTTTATTATTGGGGATTACTTCCCTTTATGCGCAACAAGCTCCTGTAAATAAGGTAAGTACGTTAGAGTCAAATTACAATTACCATGATGCTTTTGCGCCATTTTTTTACACAAAGAATGGAACCAGTACAAGATCGGCAAGTGGTCAGCCAGGTGCAGAATATTGGCAAAACAGAGTCGATTATCAATTAACGGCAAAATTGAATGAGAATAACAACGAAATTATAGGTACTGATTTAATTACCTATACTAACAATAGTCCTGATACGATGTCTTTTGTATGGATGAACTTAGACCAAAATCTATTTAAAGAAGATTCACGTGGTAATGCTGTTGTTCCATTAACGGGTAGTCGCAATGGAGGTCAAGGTGAGGTTTTTGACGGAGGTCATAAAATCAAATCGGTAAAAATTGTTAGTACTATCAAAGGGAAAACTACCGAAGTTGACGCTAAATATATGATTAGCGATACTAGAATGCAGGTTTTTCTTCCGCAGGTTTTGAAGGCAAAAGGCGGAGTCGTAAAAATTAAAATTGATTTCTCTTATATTTCTCCAATGGAAGGTTCAGACAGAACTGGAGTTTTGGAAACTAAAAACGGAAAAATTTTCACCATTGCACAGTGGTATCCGCGCATGTGTGTTTATGACGATGTAAGAGGTTGGAATACGCATCCTTATTTAGGAGCATCTGAATTTTATTTAGAATATGGTGATTTTGACATTAAGATTACTGCACCAGCAAATCACATTGTGGTTTCTTCAGGTGAGTTAGTGAATCCTGCAGCAGTTTATAGTACTGTTGAGCAAAATAGATTAGCTAAAGCGAAACTAAGTGACAATACGGTTGTAATTCGTACCGAAGAAGAAGTAACTGCATTAGCAAAAAACACTTCTACAGCTACTAAAACATGGCATTATAAATTTAAAAATGCTAGAGATTTATCTTGGGCTTCTTCAGCGGCATTTATTTTAGATGGTGCTAAAATTAACCTTCCAAGCGGAAAAAAATCATTAGCATTATCGGCTTATCCGGTTGAAAGTGCAGGTAACGAGGCTTGGGGACGTTCTAGTGAATATACTAAATATTCTATCGAACATTATTCTAAAAAATGGTTAGAATATCCTTATCCAGTAGCTACAAATGTGGCAGGAAATGAAGGTGGAATGGAATATCCAGGAATCGTTTTCTGTAGCTGGGAATCTAAAGGAGCTGATTTATGGGGAGTTACTGATCATGAATTTGGTCATATTTGGTTTCCAATGATTGTAGGTTCAAATGAGCGTTTATTTGGTTGGATGGATGAAGGTTTCAATACCTTTCTAAATTCATTGAGTACAGCTGAATTTAATAATGGTGAGTACAAAGAGGAAGCGATGAATTTACATCAAAATGCGGAAATGTTTACAAGTCCACATTTAGAAGCGGTGATGAGTTCTCCTGATAATATGAAGGAAGCTAATATTGGTCTTTTACTGTATTATAAACCTAGTACAGGATTAACAATTTTGCGCGAGCAAATTTTAGGAAAAGAACGTTTTGATTTGGCTTTACGTACTTATATCGAACGTTGGGCTTATAAACACCCTACTCCAGATGATTTCTTTAGAACGATGGAGAATGTTGCAGGTGAAGATTTAAGTTGGTTTTGGCGAGGTTGGTTTCAGTACAACTGGCGTTTTGACCAAGGTATTAATGGAATCAAATATGTAAAAAATGATCCTAAACAAGGAGTTATCATTACCGTTGAAAATTTCGAAAAAATGCCTATGCCTATAATCTTAGATGTAAAAACAAAAAGCGGTAAGGTCGAAAGAATAAAACTTCCTGTTGAGATTTGGCAAAAAAACAAGGAATGGTCGTTTAAGCATAATTCTACAGAGGAAATTGAAAGTATTACTTTAGATCCAGAGCATGTTTTCCCAGATAGTAATTCAGAAAATAATGTGTGGACTTCTGATAAAGGTACTGTTGAAAAAGATTTAATTTTAGATGGTTACTTAGGTAGCTACTCGAATGCTCAAGCGCCAATAAAAATTGCATTTTCAGAGAAAAATGGTGTGCTAAATGTGCTGATTACTGATTATCCATCGTTTTCTGTAGAACCAATAGGGAAGAACCTATTTGAATCTAAAAGAGCAGGATTGAAATTCCAATTTAATGAGAGTCAAACTGGTTTTGAAATGATTATTGGTGACACTCAAAAAATACCGTTTACGAAAGATAAATAATATTTTATAAAACAATTACAAACGAAAAACACCAGCAATTTGCTGGTGTTTTTTTATACAAAATATTTTGTTTTCTTATGCTGGAATCTGCTGACTTAAGCAATGCAAGGTTCCGAACCCCCAGATTAAATCAATAGAACTGATTCCGATGATTTCTCTATCAGGAAAACAGTCAGCAAGGATGTTCAGCGCTATACGGTCATTAGGATCGTTAAAAGTAGGAACTAATAGGCATTTATTCAAAACTAGGAAGTTAGCGTAACTTGCCGGCAATCTTAAATCTTCAAAATCTACTCGATTTGGCATCGGTAATTCAACAATTTTAGGTGATTTACCATTTTCTAATTTAGCATTTTGCAAACGTTTCAAGTTGTCTTGCAAAGGAGCGTAGTTAGCATCTTTTGGATCTGATTCTACAATGGTTACAATCGTATCCGCATTGATAAAACGGCATAAATCATCGATATGTCCATGAGTATCATCGCCTTCAACACCATCGCCTAACCAAATTACATTCGATACTCCTAGGTATTCCTTGAAAATTGCTTCGTAATCTGCTTTGGTAAAGTTTGGATTTCTCACCTGAATATCAGGATGCATTAAGCATTCTTCTGAAGTCAACAAAGTACCGCGTCCATTACTGTCTATTGCTCCACCTTCTAGAATTACAGGTTTATCTTTGTACATCACCTGGGTAAGTGGCATATCTAGAAAATCAGCTACTCTAGCAGGGACATGTTTGTCTAACTGGAAATTTTTATATTTTGCCCAACCATTAAAATTAAAGTTTAGCGCTTCTCTTAGATCTCCATTTTTTACAACAATTGGCCCCGAATCACGCATCCAACTTCTATTTGTTTTTTGGATGATAAAGGAAACATTATCGAGATTTACTCTTGCCATTTCTAACATTTCGCTCACTTTACCTTTTAGTTTTTCATCAAAAACAACTAAAAAGACTGTTTCATATGTTGCAACTTTCTTAATAAACTCAACAAATGCCCATTGAATCGCTTCGTATTTTCCAGGCCAGTCTTTTCCGTTATGAGGAAAACAAAGTAAAATGCCTTGTTGGTTTTCCCATTCGGCAGGGAATCTTCTGTTATTTTCAGTCATGATTTTTTTCGATTATAAAGGACAAAGGTAAACATTAAGGAGCAATTTTTAAATTGTTTTTGAATGCTTGAAACCAAATAAGAGGAGTCATTTTAATTTTTTTAAGCAGAGTAGTTTTGTTAATCATTCGATAATATTATTTTAATCTCGCTTCGATGCAATCTCTATATTTTTGGAAAAACTAAAAATAGAATTATGAAAAACTATGGATTAGCCTTATTTGCATCAATTTTTTTATTGACAGCTTGTGCAAATGAAAACACTAATGAGAATGAAATACCGGAAGGAATGGTAAGTGAAAACCCTTCTAGTTTTAAAGAAATTGCTTCGATAACTATTGGAGGCGAAGGAGCAGCCGAAATAAGTGCTTACGACGAAGTTTCTAAGAAACTTTTTACGGTGAATAATAGTGATAATAATAAAATTGATGTGATTGACCTAGAGGATCCAACCAATCCAAAACGTATTGCAAGTATTAATTTGTCAGTTTATAACGGAGCTTCAAACAGTGTGGCTACATACAATGGTAAACTTGCTGTAGCTTTAGAATCGACCATTGACAAACAAGCCAATGGCAAGGTGGTCGTTTTTAGTACTGCTGATTATAGCTTGATTAAAGAAATTACCGTGGGTGCTTTACCGGATATGGTTGTATTTTCGCCTGATGGCAAATTTATTGTGACAGCCAATGAAGGAGAACCGAATGCAGATTATACTATTGATCCCGATGGTTCGATTTCTATAATTGATGTCTCAAATAATTATGCGGTGACCACATTAAACTTTGCTGGTTTCGAAAGTCAATTGAGTACTTTAAAAGCAAAAGGATTTAGAATTTCTAAAATGGCTAAAAGTTTTACCGCCGATATTGAACCAGAATACATTACTATTTCAGCCGACTCTAAAACGGCTTGGGTTACCTTACAAGAAAATAATGGGGTTGCCAAAGTGGATTTGACAAGTAAAACCATTTCGTCTCTTTTTGGCTTGGGATATAAAGATTTTAATTTGGCAGAAAACGGAATTGATATCAGCGATAAAGACGGAGCTGTTGTATTCAAGCCTTGGAAAGTAAAAGGGATGTTTATGCCAGATGCAATTGCGAGTTATACTGTAAACGGAACGCCTTATTTTGTTACGGCTAACGAAGGAGATGCTAGAGAATACGGTAGTTATGCTGATGTAAAAAGATTAGCTAAAATGACTTTTGATGCGACTGTTTTTCCTGATGCAACTACTTTTAAAGCAGATGCCATGATGGGGCGATTGAATTTGATTTCTACAGAAGGCGACACAGATAATGACGGTGATTTAGATGAGTTAATTAGTTTCGGAGCCCGTTCATTTACGATTTGGAATGGAAATTCAGGAAGTTTAGTTTTTGATAGTAAAAACGATTTAGACAAGCGTTCGAACGATTTTGGAACTTATGATGACGGCAGAAGTGACGATAAAGGTTCAGAGCCAGAATCAGTAGTAGTAGCCAAAATGGGAGATAAAAACATCCTATTTGTAGGATTAGAAAGAACCGATACGGTAATCATTTATGATATTACTAATCCATTGGCTCCAAAATACTTGCAAAGTATCAAAACAGGTGATGCCCCAGAGGGATTACTTTTCATTCCTGCTTCAAAAAGTCCAACGAAAAAAAGTTTGCTGATAGTAAGCAGCGAAGGGGATGGAACTGTTAAATTTTTTCAACCTGATTTGAATTAAGAATTAAAATTATTGTTTCTACACAAAAAAAGCTACCAAATTGGTAGCTTTTCTGCATTTATATAAAATGAAATTAGTCGATTGCTCTTTTAGTGATATCTCCAAAAGCGTCTATTCTTCTGTCTCTGAAAAACGGCCAGTTTTGACGTACATTTTCTTGTAAATCTAAATCAACTTCGGCAATTAATATTTCTTCTTTATCGTGTGAGGCTTGCGCCAAAATTTCACCTTGTGGTCCTGCAATGAACGAAGCGCCCCAAAACTGGATTCCGTCCGTATCTGGTAGGTATTTTTCTAAACCTATTCTGTTAGCTGCCGCTACATATACACCGTTTGCTACCGCATGTCCTTTCATAACATTCATCCAGGCACCGTATTGATTTTCGCCAAATTGCTCTTTCTCTCCCGGATGCCATCCTATTGCTGTAGGGTAAAACAAAACTTCTGAACCACCTAAGGCAGTCAATCGAGCAGCTTCAGGATACCATTGATCCCAACAAATTAAAGTTCCAATTTTTCCTTTTTTTGTTGGTATCGTTTTGAAACCTAAATCACCAGGAGTAAAATAGAATTTCTCATAAAAATGAGGGTCATCTGGAATGTGCATTTTACGGTATAATCCCGCTTCTGAACCATCAGTATCAATTATATAAGCGCTGTTATGGTAAATACCAGCCATTCTTTTTTCGAAAAATGGAACAATGATTACCACGCCTAATTCTTTTGCCAAAGCACTAAAAGCGATAAACGAAGTACTGTAAAGCGGTTCGGCAATTTCGAAATTGGCTACATCTTCACTCTGACAGAAATAGTGACTGCTATATAATTCAGGAATCGAAATAACCTCAGCACCTTGACCTGCAGCATCACGTACCCAACTCAAACACTTTTTTAGGTTGTTTTCGGCAACATCGTTCAGGTTTAGTTGAATAACTGCAATTTTATATTTTTTCTTTGACATAGTCTTATTTTTAGATTGCAAAAATAGTGAATTTTATAAAGAGTAGAAAATCATAAAATTGAAAAAAAGAGCAATAAAAAGTATGGTGCTAAAAAGACGTTAAAGAGATTGCAATAGGAAACGATAATACATTGTATAAGGTTATAAAATCAGATCTAAATTCGAAATAAGAAAAAAAGGAACTATTTTTGTTGCTTAGAATCAATCAAATACATTTTTATGAAAAATATTTTTAAAGCTACTCTAATTCTTTTCACATTGCTTTTTAGCTGCACTTCATTATTAGCACAGTCAAAAGACAAAAAAGCTAATGCGATTGTCAAAGAAATGCTAACTGCAATGGGTGGAATGAAAAATTACAATTCAACCCAGTTTATTCAATGGGATTTTGTGAATAGAAAACTCTCTTGGAATAAATGGACCGGAGATGTTCGCGTCGAAAATCCATCAGCAAAACAAGTAATTTTAGTAAATATAAATACTTTAAAGGGCAAAGTATATGAAAATGGAGTACTAGTAAATGATCAGGCTAAAGCCAAAGAGCTACTTGAAAAAGGGAAAAACTGGTGGATTAATGATTCTTATTGGTTAGTAATGCCATGGAAATTACAAGATCCTGGTGTAAGTCTAAAATATGTTAAAACAGAGAAGTTACCTAATGGTAAAACCGCCGATATATTGCAACTTACCTTCAGTGCTGTTGGTGTAACTCCCGAAAATAAATATTGGTTGTTTGTAGGTAAAGAAGATCACCTGATAAAGCAATGGGCTTACTATAAAAACTTTAATGATGCTGAGCCTAAGTTTTTGAAGCCTTGGAGCAACTATCAAAAAGTGGGTAATATTTTGCTTTCTTTCGATAGACCAAATGAAGAGGTGGGACCAAAAAACGTAGTCGTTAAAACTAATTTAGATTCCTCTATTTTTACAGAGCTATAAAAAGTAAATATTTTCATTTCGCAATAAAAAACCAGTCTAAATTGACTGTTTTTTTATTGTGAAATATCCGAATCTTGAGTTATTTTTAAAAGTAAGGTTTAGTGTTTTCGGGTTGTAATTTAGGCGAGCAAATCAAATATTCTACTTCAACTCACAATTATCCGGCTTTGATAGTTAAAAACTGGAAAGTCAAGAAACATCGTTTAGGGTTTAGTTAAGCGGTATTGGTAGTTCATGTTTGCGGCTGCCGTCTTCTGCACTTTCTTCAAACAAAATAAGGATTAATGTTGAATAATTGTCTTTTTTCTCAATGTCAATTGTGAAGTCAAAATTACCCCATTCTGGTGCGCCAGCGTCTGTTGTTGTAAATCCACTTTTCAATTCATTATGACCGTCCTCAATAACCCAACTAATGTTTGCTTCCCAAACTTGTGCTTGTCCTTGCAAGCGGAACTTATTTTCACCAACTTTTTCTACCGTTACTTGGCGAAAACGTTCATTTGAAGATGCTGTAACCATTTCTTCTTCGGGTGCTATGGATTTTGTTATTTGAACAGTATCATTAACAATTGTGGTATCAATACTTTCACTATCGTCTTTATTTTGTTTGTTGCATGCTAGTAATAGCAAACTTAATAACCAGATTGTCGATTTTATTTTCATGTTTTATTTAGTTTTAATTTTTGTCCTATCGGCATTTTACCAGAACATATTGTCAGAAAGATTAATCTATATTTATTTGTAATAACAGATTTTCGATTCTTCATATTTTACTATTTCGCTTTTCTCTACTTAATCAAACTTACCACCAAATAATAAAATACTCTATATAGGAACCGTTATATTTTTGCCAAATTAAGGGAGATTGTTTTTCCTTCATACAAGTTTGAATGTCTTTTACTACACCATTAAAGTCGGTCCAGATTTCGTTTTCAGCAGGATCCATTCCCCATTCCTTTTTTGAAGGGATATAATAATTTTTTGCGGGATTATCCAGCTTGCTAAATGTTTCCATGTTTAGATAATACCCTTTTATGTCTTTTTCATAAATAGGGTTAAAATTACCTTTGTATTTGTAAGGAATAAACAGGGAAACTAATAAACACAACGCTTGGGAAATCTCGTTGATTGCAATAGCTTTAAACCTTGATTTAGCACAATTGTGGTATAGTAAAGGAAATTGTTTAGTTTTTAATTTTTCTAATTTCTCTTTTAAAGAATCATTCCTATTTGGGCCAATCCAATTATTTATAGCTTCTGAAGAAATGCTAGGGTCAAACAGGTAAAACTTATAAGCTAACTCCATGTGAATTAATTGCTTTGTATGTTCCTCTTCAATAATAAAATCAATTTCTCCTATGGTTTTATTATCTTCAATTAACTGAGTATTTTCATACAAGACATTGTAGTTGGATGAAGATTTAATCAATTCAGAAACAATTTTCTCTACTAAATGACCTAATCTCACATTAGTTGGTAATTGAAATTCGAGGTCAGTTGTTAGGTTTAATGCTGAGAGATCAAAAGATTGCAAGCCTGTCACAGAAAAGTCTAGACTATTCACTTTTACTATTGATGCTATCCTAGACTTTGTTTTCATTATATAGTAGGTGTTAATGTATTTTGTTTCCGCAAAGATACACAGAGCCTGCGTAGCGATTTATTTTAAATAGATAAGACATATAAGTTTTCGCTTTTTAATTATTTAAAAAACATAATAAATAGAAGCGCATATAGCATTTTTGTTTTTCAAAGATACGTAGATACAGCATAGAGATTTTTAAAGAATCACAAAGAATTTCTGTAAATCAATTTATTCTGAGCTTCAATCGCAACTCAAATAATGCAATCAAATTATCTTGATTTTACGCCAAACTTATCAAAATATATTCTTAAATTAGTATTTGGTTCAAAGCGCATAAAGATATGTTTAACTGTCTTTTTTTTACCAAATTAAATTTCCGTTTTTAATGTGGATTTATCGTTCCCAATAATATAAAATACGTGATTAAACAAAGACTTGCCCTTAGTTTAAAGATTTGTTAAATTACTAATAACAAAAGTTAACAAGTAGCAAAATGTAATTACATTTGTAATACTACCGCTATTAAATGTTGATAGTGTAGTAAGGCAATGGGACTATTTAATAACTCAAATTAAAAGATTATGACTATAGATTTTGAAATCATCGAAAAAGAAGAGATAGAAACTTTAAAATTTCCACATACTGAAGTATTAGAAGACGAAAGTGCTATCATCCAGCGGAAGAATGAATTAAAGCGAGCACTTGCTTTAGGAAATTTAGAACATTCTAAAATTCAAATTTTCTTTGAAGATGATTCGTCAAAAAAAATGGTTGAAACCACAGTTTGGGCATTAACAGATGAGAGTGTTGTGCTAAAGAAGGGTGTTGGAATCCCAATTAATAGAATTTTAAAAATAGCATAAAAATAAATCTTCTACAAAGAAGTTTATTTGTTTTTTCCATTCTTAGGAACGAGAAATTTGCTTATTTATATATACAGTAAAATTTGTTTCAGAAAGAGAGGCAAAGGAAATCCCAGAGATTTTCAAAGGATTATAAAGAATTTCCACTTAAAAGGTCGTTGCGATGAACAGTCTGTCCGACGTGTTGGAAAGCAATCACAATAAGAGATTTTTCACAAGAGGTTCAAATTATATTCTAGAATAGGAACGGGAACGAAGTCAGAAGACTTCGCCTTTACTTTGAAATTGATAAAAAAATACCAGCCTTTCAACTGGTGTTGTAAAGAACCCTTTCAGAGTTCAAAACTCTGAAAGGGTTGATAGATTAAATTGATTTATTGTTCTGATTCCGTTTGGTTTCTAAAAACCAATTCCCCATTGAAAGCATCGAGCAATATGATACTGTCCGTAGCGATTTTTCCGGCTAAAATTTCTTTAGAGAGGCTATTCAATACGTCTCTTTGAATCACACGCTTTACAGGTCTGGCTCCAAATTGTGGATCATAGCCTTTCTCCGCCAAGTAAGCGATAGCTTCAGGCGTGGCATCCATGGTGATTCCTTGCAGCGCAAGCATTTTGGTCACGCTCTTAAGTTGTAAACTAACAATCTTAGTTATATTAGCAGTGGTTAATGGCGTAAACATTACGATTTCGTCGATACGATTGATAAATTCTGGACGAACGGTTTGTTTTAATAAACCTAGCACTTCGGTTTTAGCGGCCTCCGTGGCTGCTTCCATACTTCCTTTTAAGTTTTCAAACTTTTCCTGAATAATCTGACTTCCCATATTAGAAGTCATTATGATAATTGTATTTTTAAAATCGGCGAGACGTCCTTTATTGTCGGTTAATCGTCCTTCGTCTAATACTTGCAACAAGATGTTAAACGTGTCGGGATGTGCTTTTTCAATTTCATCCAGTAATATCACAGAATACGGTTTTCTACGCACCGCCTCAGTCAACTGACCGCCTTCGTCATAGCCCACATATCCTGGAGGCGCACCCACTAAACGGCTCACGCTATGGCGTTCCTGGTATTCACTCATGTCGATACGGGTCATGGCATTTTCATCATCAAACAGGTATTCTGCCAATGCTTTTGCCAATTCAGTTTTACCAACACCAGTTGTCCCAAGGAATAAAAAGGTTCCAACTGGTTTTTTCATATCTTGTAATCCGGCGCGGCTTCTACGTACGGCATCACTTACGGCCTCAATCGCTTCTTCTTGACCTACAACACGCTGATGCAATTCGGCTTCTAGGTGCAATAGTTTTTCGCGTTCTCCTTGTAGCATTTTCATAACTGGAATTCCAGTCCATTTGGCTACAACTTCTGCAATATCTTCGCGAGTCACTTCTTCTTTTATGAGTGAACTTCCGCCAGCTTGGTTTTCGACAAGTTCATTATGTAAAACATCAAGACGTTCTTGGGCTTCTTTGATTTTACCATAGCGAATTTCCGCTACTTTACCATAATCGCCATCACGTTCGGCTCTTTCGGCTTCGTATTTATAGTCTTCGATTTCTGTTTTTATTCCTTGAATATTATCGACAACATCCTTCTCTGATTTCCATTTGGCATAAATTTCATTTCGCTCTTCTTTAAGATTGGCTAAATCCATTCCTAAAATTTTGAGCTTGCTTTCATCTTTTTCTCTTTTTATGGCTTCAATTTCGATCTCGAGTTGCATTACTTTTCGATCTAAAACATCCAATTCTTCAGGTTTTGAATTGATTTCCATGCGTATTTTTGAAGCGGCTTCGTCCATTAAATCAATGGCTTTGTCCGGAAGAAAACGGTTGGTAATATAGCGTTGTGATAATTCGACTGCAGCGATAATCGCCTCGTCTTTTATCTGTACTTTGTGGTGTGTTTCATATTTTTCCTTGATACCTCGCAGGATTGAAATTGCACTTTCAGTATCTGGTTCTTCTATAATTATTTTTTGAAAACGTCTTTCGAGCGCCTTGTCTTTTTCGAAATATTTTTGGTATTCATCCAATGTGGTGGCACCAATAGCGCGCAGTTCTCCACGAGCCAAAGCAGGTTTCAGAATGTTTGCCGCATCCATTGCGCCTTCGCCACCTCCAGCGCCTACGAGTGTATGTATCTCATCAATGAAAAGAACAATATCACCTTCGGCAGCGGTAACTTCTTTAACGACGGCTTTCAATCGTTCTTCAAATTCTCCTTTATATTTGGCTCCCGCAATCAAGGCACCCATATCTAGTGAGAATACGATTTTATCTTTCAAGTTATCTGGCACATCACCGTCAACAATTCGATGCGCTAAACCTTCGGCAATGGCGGTTTTACCTACGCCGGGTTCTCCCACAAGCATTGGATTGTTTTTTGTACGACGCGTTAATATTTGTAATACTCTTCTAATCTCTTCATCACGACCAATTACAGGGTCTAATTTCCCTTCTTTGGCTAGTTCGTTTAGATTTTTAGCATATTTATTCAAAGAGTTATACGTTTCTTCGGCAGAGGCGGAAGTCACTCTTTCTCCCTTTCGCAATTCGTCAATCGCGGCTTTTAATCCTTTTTCGGTTACGCCTTGGTCTTTTAATATTTGGGCAGCTTTACTTTTCGAATTAAAAATTGCTAGAATTAAATGTTCGATAGAAACAAATTCATCGTTCATTTTCTTTGCAATACTTTCTGCTTCATTTAAGGTTGAATTAGCCGTTCTGGAAAGCATTATTTCGCCTCCACTTACTTTTGGGAAACTTTGAATTGTGCTGTCTACTATTTTTATAAATAGTGGCACATTTACATTTAGTTTTTTCAAAATAAAAGGAGCTACATTTTCGTCCACTTCAAGCATGGATTTAAATAAGTGTTCGTTTTCTATTTGTTGTTGGCCAAAGCCTTGAGCAAGCTGCTGTGAGTGCTGGATGACCTCCTGTGATTTAATCGTAAATTTATTTATGTTCATGATTTTATATTTTTGGAGTTATTTTGGTAACTTTGATAATTATTATTCAATTTATATTCCAATACAAAAACGCAGACAAAATGACTGTATCCGCGTGATTTTAATCATATTAACAGGACAAATTGTCTTAAAATTAATAAATTATGAGTTTTTTTAAAAATATCTTTAGTGGTTCGTCTGACAACCAAAATGAATCTACATCTAAAATTGCCTGGAATGCTTTAACTGATTTGGAGCAGCTAAATGAGATTGTATCTCTTTCTAATGATAAACCAGTTGTTATTTTCAAACACAGCACGCGCTGTAGTATAAGTAGAATGGCTTTGAAACAGTTTGAAAATGAATTTGATCTCTCAGATAAAGTTACGCCATATTTTTTAGATTTAATAGCGCATCGCGATGTTTCTAATGATATTGCATCACGATTTGGAGTAATGCATCAATCGCCGCAATTATTGTTGATTAAGGGCGGAAAATCAGTTTATGATGTTTCCCACAGCGACATCGATGCTGACGCTCTGAAGGGGAAGGTATAGTTCTAAAAAAGGTTTAAAA
The DNA here is from genome assembly GCF_004349145.1 of Flavobacterium hiemivividum. GTDB lineage: Bacteria > Bacteroidota > Bacteroidia > Flavobacteriales > Flavobacteriaceae > Flavobacterium > Flavobacterium hiemivividum. Next base: position 254,425 of record NZ_SMFO01000002.1, read on the forward strand.
AAAAGCCACGAATTCACTAATTAAATAAATGATTAGTGGATTCGTGGCTTTTTCTTTTTAAAATTTTCCACTAGAACCGCCACCACTAAATTCACCTCCATCAAATTCTATATTTGATCCCGTTGAAGTTTCTGGTTTTAAGCCCAGTTGTGACGAAATCAGTATTTCGGCATCTAAGAAAGTATTTGTTTTGCTAAACCGGTCGGGCTTAAATGTGATTCCAGTTTCTTTGTCTTTAAGTTTTTTGATAGCTAAATAAGTTAGTACAAAGAGGAGTACACCGCCAATCGTTAATATAATTTCAATAGACAAAATAGGATAGTAAAAATGGATGGTATAGATAGAAAAACTAAGTGTTAAGAACCCAATCCAAAACATTATTCTATCTTTTTTTAATATCGAATAGACTAGGTAAAAAAGTGGGGCAACAAAGGTAAAACCATAAAAGAAGAATGCAAACGGAATATCACTATCTGGAGCAATCTCAGTTCCAAGAAGTACAACTGAAAGTTCACGCACTACCAGGTAATTTCCGGACAGGTAAAAGAGAATAAGGCTGAAACTATTCGCTAAAGAAATTCCTTTGTAATAAAATGGGTTTGTTATTTTAGACACAACTGTTTTACTACTAAAATAGATTACAACAGCAAATAACATCATTACAAAAGGCAAAATAGTTTTACCAAAAGTACCTATTTCAAACATGGCGTAGATTACAGTAGCTGTCAATGCTAGACAAAATAGTAATGCCATGGAAAGATGTAGATAGCGTAGATAGCTAATTAATCCAGTAATCGTTATAATTGATGCAATTACCATCTCGTTTCCATCTGTTAAAATACCTACGGCTATTGCCAAAGTTAATTGAGATCCTACTATAAAAGCATCATCTAAGCCATGTCCATACAATTTTAGACGACTTAAAACTTCTGCTCCTGCAAAACCAATGGTGGTATATAGGAATACAATTACTTTGAAATTTTCAGTTATTAAATCCTCGCTGAGTAAAGTTAAGAAACCACAGATAGAGGAGTATAAAAAACTTCCCAATATGAAAAAAGCCAGTCTGATTAATAGGTTATTACTATTTTTAGGAGTTGCTAGTTGTCTAGAAATGGCATTATATTGTTCATTATCTATGAAGCCCCCTACTTTTAAAGAATGTGCTTCTTCTACTAGAATCAAATTCTCTAATTCACCTTTATCGTATACTATCATCGTTACTGTTTTTATTGAATTTTTTAATAAGGCGAATAAATAAGATTATAGATATTATAAAATAAAAGGGCACGAAAAAGAAGAAAGAAATTAAAAATTCATCAATATTTAGTAAAGCAATTGCTTTGAATAAAATGATATTAACTCCAATATAGGCATAAATGATTGTGAAAACAAAAAGAGAAACAGATTTGACTTTGTAACTGGAGATATAAAAGTAATACAAGGCAGCAGCTAAAATAACTGCGAATACGAACCAGTGTGGTTCAAATAAATTATTAACACAGGAAATACTTATAAGGTGTAATCCAAAAGTCAAATAGACTAAGGTGAAATGCTTTTTTAATGCAATTTGTTTACTGTAAATTGACCAAAGAACGAGTACAACTCCTAAAGCTATCCCCGAATAGCTTAACGTATTTGTTGTGTAGAAATTATTATTGAGTAGCGATTGCGGGCTAACTGTTAAACCAATATATGCGGCTAGGCCAGTTATAGCAATGGATAGGATGCTTTTATTATCAAAATAATAGGCGCAAAAAAGTCCAATCACTGTGGGAACTAAAGTAGCCAATCCATAATGAGTGCCAAAAGCGTTGTATTGATATTGTAAGTAGCCTATAAAAATACAAGTCAAAAGAACAGCAGCAAGAATGAGGTTGTCAAATATGGGATTCTCAAAACTAGTCTCTCCTTTTTGAAATCCATTGCTATTCTTGAAACTGAAGTAGTAACAAATAATGGCTACCACTAATAGAAATGATAAGATAGCGATATGACCAATCGTGTCAATATTTTGATAAATCAATATTCCAATTCCCGTGGTAAAGAATAAAACTGACAGGTATAGAAACAATTTTAACTCGGTGTTTAGCGAAAAAATCTCTAAATTTCGATACGCTTTAACCTGCTTAAATTGAGTGTCCGTTATTAATTTTTTCTCAAAAAGAGTCTGAGTTGCTTGTTCTTTAAAAGAATCCATAGTTATAATTTAAATGGGCTACTATTCAAATATATGTATTCTGTGTTGATTTTCCGTACTACTTTTTTCGCATAGTATGATTTCAAAAAAAAATCCATTCAGTTAAGAATGGATTTTTAAAGAAGTTGTGCAAATTATAGTTGTTGTATTTTTAATACGATTTGTCCATTTTATCTTTTATCTCAGCTAAACACAAATTATTAATACTCCCTTCATGCGTATGTTTAGTTTCTTTTGGAGATTCGTAAGTGCCATTCTCTAATTGCTCGGCTACAGCTTTGTATGCGTCTCTAAAAGGCATTCCAGCTACAACCATTTCATTTAAAGTATCTACAGTAAACAGGTAGTTGTATTTTTTATCCGCTAGAATATTGTCTTTTACTTTGATATCTTTTATAGAGAAAATGGCAATATCTAGACAGGCTTTTAGGTTTTGAATAGCCGGAAACAAGCCTTCTTTTAATAATTGTAAATCTCTGTGGTAGCCACTTGGAAGATTATTTGTGATTAAAGTGATTTCGTATGGTAAAGCTTGAATCTTGTTGCATTTTCCGCGGATTAATTCAAAAACATCTGGGTTTTTCTTGTGCGGCATAATGCTAGAACCTGTTGTCAAATGCGCAGGTAAACCAATAAAATCAAAATTCTGACTCATGTACAAACAAACATCCATCGAGAACTTAGCCAAAGTTGCAGCTACACTGCTCATTGCAAAAGCCAAAGTTTTTTCTGATTTTCCGCGGCTCATTTGAGCGGCAACCGAATTGTATTTTAAAGTTTCGAAACCTAATTCTTTTGTAGTGAATGTTCTGTTAATAGGGAAGGAGCTACCGTATCCTGCAGCAGAACCTAGGGGATTTTGATCTACCACTTTCAATGCAGCATTCAACATCGTAATATCATCAATCAAGGTTTCAGCATAAGCTGAAAACCACATTCCGAATGAAGATGGCATAGCGATTTGTAAGTGTGTGTACCCAGGAAGCAAAACATTTTGATATTTCTCTGCTGACTCCATTAGTAAATCAAAAAGTGATTTTACTTGCTCTTTTAAATCAATAACAACGTCTTTTAAATACAAGTTCACATCAACTAGAACTTGGTCGTTACGAGAACGAGCGGTATGAATTTTTTTACCAGCATCACCTAGTTTCGCCGTCAATAAATATTCAATTTTGGAATGCACATCTTCAAATGAATCTTCGATTATAAAGTTTCCTTCAGCGATATCAGTAATGATTTCGTTTAAAGCTGCTATTAAAGAATTTGTTTCAGTAGTAGTTAATAAACCAATGCTCCCTAACATTTTAGCGTGAGCAATGGAGCCCAAAGCATCATATTTAGCTAAAACTAAATCCAATTCTCGATCGTTACCAACGGTGAATTGTTCGATTTGTTTATCAGTAGGTATTCCTTTTTCCCAAAGTTTCATAGTTGTATGTTTTGTTTCGCAAAGTTTCTCAGAGGTAGCTCAGAGACTCGCAAAGTTTAATTTTTTAATATTTGTTTCACAAAGTTTCTCAGAGATTCGCAAAGTGTATTTATTTATTTATTTATATCGAACAATCTCCCGCCTCTAATCAATTGCGTTCATTTTATTGTTTTAAGAAATCACCAAGTATTTTAATATACAATTTAATTCCTTCTTCGATTTCGTTCACATATATAAATTCGTCTGCGGAGTGCGACCGTAGCGTATCTCCAGGTCCTAATTTCAAAGATTTACAGCTCAAAACAGATTGGTCAGAAAGGGTAGGAGAGCCATAAGTCGTGCGTCCTAGAGCGATTCCGGCTTGGACTAATCCATGCGATTCTGGAATAGACGAGGAACTTAAATTCATAGAACGCGGCGTAATCTCTGCGTTCACATTGTCTTTTACAATTTGTAAAATTTCATGATTCGTATAGCAGTCGTTAACACGGATATCGATAACCAAATCACATTCTGAAGGTACGACATTGTGTTGTTTTCCGGCATTGATTTGGGTAACGGTCATTTTTACGGGACCTAATTGCTCTGATATTTTGTCGAAAGTATAGTTTTTAAACCATTCCATGACCGGAATCGTTTTGTAAATCGCATTGTCGTCATTTAGATGTGCGGCATGACTTGGCGTTCCTTTTACTTTTACATCCAAGACTAATAAACCTTTTTCAGCTATAGCCAATTGCATTAAGGTAGGCTCGCCCACAATTGCACAATCTAATTCCGGTAAATGTTTTAAGACACTATTTAAGCCATTTTTACCGCTACTTTCTTCTTCGGCAGATCCCACAATGACAATGTTATACGGTAAATTTTCCTTAGCATAAAAATGGACAAAAGTAGCTAACAAAGAAACCAAACAACCGCCGGCATCATTACTACCTAAACCAAATAATTTACCGTCTTTTACAAAAGCATTAAACGGATCGTTTGTGTAGGCTTGGTTGGGTCTTACAGTATCGTGGTGGGAATTTAAAAGCAAGGTAGGTTTAGCGTCATCAAAATGCTTATTGTAAGCCCAGACATTATTGTTTTCTCTTTTGAAGGGGATATCGTTTGAATTGAACCAGTTTTCAATTAGTATGACAGTCTTATCTTCTTCGCTTGAAAAAGAAGGAGTCTCAATTAGTGCTTCTAAAAGGGAAATGGCTTCTTGTGTAAGGATTTCGATGTTTTTCATTTTATTTTTGTTTTTGCCGCTAAGGCGCAAAGGCGCAAATTTTATTTTTTATTAGATATGCGATAAACAATACCCGTTGCTGCTCCATCTACTTTGGAGAGGGCTTTGGAGAGGATATTTATAGTTGTATTGTAGTGCAAATAGCATCCTCGTTTTCTAACATGCTATGGTGGCCAATTCGTATTTTTTGAACTCCTTTAGACAAGCTATTGAAGCAATTGTCTAGTTTTGGAATCATACCAGAATGAATGGCTTTTTCTTCTTTTAATTTCGAATATAACTCCGCATTCATATTTAAAATTACTGAGGAATCATCTTCTGAATCGAATAAAACACCTGGTTTTTCGAAACAATAATTCAAAGTTACCTTAAAGACTTCTGATAAGGCAATAGCTAACTCGCTGGCTATCGTATCAGCATTTGTATTTAATAACTGCCCGTTTTTATCATGGGTTATAGCGCAAAAAACAGGAACAATACCGCTAGAAAGCAAAGTTTCTAATAGTGGAGTGTTCACTGATTTTACATCGCCTACAAAGCCGTAATCAATTGTGGGGTGATTTCTTTTGTCTGACTGGATTAAATTCCCATCCGCTCCAGAAAATCCCATCGCATTAGTATTATGAGCCTGTAATTGCGCCACAATATTTTTATTGATTTGCCCCGCATAAATCATTACTACCACATCAAGCATAGGCGCATCAGTAATACGACGTCCGTCAATCATTTGTGGAACTAAACCAATCCTTTGAGCCATTTTTGTCGCTGACTTTCCACCACCATGCACGAGTACTTTATAGCCTTCAATGTTGGAGAAATCAGTTAGAAACTGTTGTAGCTCTTTGGGATCATCAATTATGTTTCCACCTATTTTTATTACGGTAACGGATTTTTTATTGCCCATTTTTTAATATTTTTTGCAAAACTAATTGTGCTGCATAGGTTCTATTGTTAGCTTGTTCGATTACAATTGAATTCTCGCTGTCAATCACTTCATCGGTAACAATCACATTACGTCTAACTGGTAAACAGTGCATGAACTTGGCGTTGTTAGTCAGTTTCATTTTATCTGCTGTTACTGTCCAATTTGGATCTGAATTAGTGATTTTTCCGTAGTCTTTGTAGTTGCTCCAGTTTTTAGTGTAGATGAAATCGGCATTTTCAAATGCTTTATTTTGATCGTATTCAATCTTGGAATCTTTGGTAATTTCAGGATTTAATTCATAGCCTTCAGGATGCGTAATGACAAAGTCCGCATCTTGTAACTGCATCATTTCCACAAAGGAATTGGCTACAGCCTGAGGTAAAGCTTTAGGGTGCGGCGCCCAAGATAAAACAACCTTTGGTCTGTGTTCAGTTTTGAACTCTTCCATAGTAATCGCATCGGCAAGGGATTGCAAAGGATGTCCTGTGGCGCCTTCCATATTAACGATGGGCACAGTGGCATATTTTAAAAATCCGGCTATTACGGTTTCGGCATTGTCTTTTTCCTTGTCTACCAATCCAGCAAAAGCTCTAATAGCGATGATATCACAATACTGAGACACTACTTCTGCAGCTTCTTTTATATGTTCTGAAGCGCCTTGATTCATGATTGCTCCATCTTCAAATTCTAGTGTCCAACCTTCATTGGTAAAGTTCATCACCATGACGTTCATTCCCAAATTTAAAGCCGCCTTTTGAGTACTCAAGCGGGTTCTTAAACTTGGATTAAAAAACAACATCCCTAAGGTTTTGTTCTTTCCTAGTTTTTTATTTTTAAGCGGTTTGCTCTTAATTTTAATTGCCGATTTCACCCATTTAGAGAGAGAGTCGATATCTTTTATTGAAGTATAGTTCATCGTTATGTTATTTTAGTAAAAGGTATTTTGTTTTTTAAAGCATTCAAAATGAAATTATCATTTAAACCATTGACAACCCAAGTCTCAATATTAGCTGCCTTAGCAATGGCTGCCGCTTCAATTTTAGATTGCATTCCACCTGTTCCTTGAGATGATTTCGTATCACCTACCTCTTTTTGAAGAGACTTAATGTCTTTAACTAAAGTAATAGTTTCAGGTGTGGAATCGTGGATAGACGATTTTGTATATATTCCATTTGTATTGGTAGCGATGATTAATATATCTACTTTTAATAAAACTGCCGCTAATGCCGCTAATTTATCATTGTCACCAAATTGAATTTCATCGGTTGCAACGGTATCGTTTTCATTAATAATCGGAATGTAATTGTTCTCTATTAATACATTAATAGTATTGACAATATTTACTTTTGACTGTTCTTTTTCAAAGTCAGAATAGGACAATAAACACTGAGAAGTAAGTAATCCTAAGTCGCTGAAGTTCTCATGAAAAATCCGCATTAAATGGGGTTGGCCAATAGATGCTAGCGCTTGCTTAACAACGATTTCTCTTCCTTTACTCTCTAGTTTTACGAACTGTTTTGCTGCGGCGATAGCGCCAGAACTAACAATAATAAACTCGTAATCCTCGTTTAAAGCGGCAATTTGCATCCCAATATCCTCAATCTTTCCTCTCGAAATATGATTGGTTTCTCTTGTTAATGTATTTGTACCTATTTTTAGTAATATTCTTTTTTTAGCCATTGTATTTAACCGCGTAGGTTTTTTTTTAATTTACTTCTAACCGCAAAGTTCGCAGAGGATTTTCCTTACTTTATTTTTTTAACCGCAAAGGGCACAAAGTTTTTCTTCCTTTTTTATCTATAAAAACGCAAAGTTCGCAAAGCGGTGTGTTAGTATTTTGTACCTAAATTCCAATTACTATTTTCTCAAACGGATTACTGTACATTAAATACTAAACACTGCAAACTACCTAATTTGTCCATCTCCGTAAATATACCATTTATTAGTAACCAGGTGTTGCAGTCCTATTGGTCCTCGTTGATGCAATTTGTCTGTACTGATGGCGAGTTCACCACCAAGACCTAATTGACCTCCATCAGTAAACCGTGTGGATGCATTATGATATACTGCTGCCGTATCCACGTTTTCCATGAATTCCTGTGCAACAGCATCATTTTTAGTAATAATCGAAGCCGAATGACCTCCACAATATTTGTTTATTTTTTCAATTGCCTCTTGATCAGAATTAGTGGTTCCAATGACGATTTTGTAATCTAAGAACTCTTCATACCAAATCAAATCAGACTCAATTGCTTTTACTCCAGTTGCTTTTGCGACAACATCGTCTCCTAGAACTGTAACATTAAATAGTTGCAGCTCGGTAATAATTTGCTTTGTGAAAATTTCCCAATTTGGCAAATTCCTATCGATTAACACTTTATCCAAAGCATTACAAACTGAAATATTTGAAGTTTTTCCGTTCATGATAATGGCTAAAGCTTTATCTAAATCGGCATCTTTGTTTACATACACAAAATTATTCCCTCTACCACTTACTATTACTGGGCAAGTAGCGTGTTTCTTAACAAAGTTAATCAGGTTTTCACCACCACGAGGAACAATTAAATCGACTTTTTGTGTTGGTTTTTCTAGAAAAGCTTGGGTTTCATTTCGGTCATAATTTAAATATTCGACCCAAGAATTAGCTACATCATTGTCTGTTAAGGCTTGATGCCAGAGGCTTACAATCTTTAAATTAGAAAGCAATGACTCTTTTCCGCCTTTTAGCAAAATTTTATTTCCTGATTTAAATGCAATTCCGCCTGCTTCGACAGTAACGTCTGGCCTTGACTCATAAATGATTAAAATAGTTCCAAAAGCAGCCGTTTTATTGCTGGCTTTCATGCCGTTGTCATGAGTAAAATTAAATCGAACTTGCCCCACAGGATCTTCTTGAGTTGTCAATTGTTGTAACGATAGAATCATTCCGTCAATTTTAGCATCATCAACGAGCAAGCGTTTTTCCATAGCCAAATCATCACCGGAATAGTTGGCAAGATCTTGCTGGTTTGTGGTTTTTATAGCTGTTCTTTCTTTTTCGAGAAGCACAGCCATTCGACTTAAAACGGCATTTCTTTTTACGATTGGAAGTATTTTGTTCATTGTTCTAAAATTAGGAGATTTGTCAAAGTTTAAAACTTTATCAAATATTGATTTATATCTAAGACTTCAATTCTGCCAACGATTCTTGCAACGCGACAATAAATGTATCTATCGCATCAGTTGTAATTGTTAAAGGTGGAAGAATTCTCAATAAGTTTTTATTGTTGGCACCTCCAGTAAAGATATGCTTTTCGATAATCATCTTTTTTCTCAACGTGCTAACATCAAAATCAAATTCGACACCTAGCATCAATCCTCTTCCTTTTACTTTTGTAATTTCAGGGATTTGCTTAATGGCTTCAAAAAAGTAATCCGATACCTTATTAGTGTTTTCAATTAATTTTTGATCTTCGATAACATCCAGCACTGCGATTCCAGCGGCACAAGCTAAGTGGCTTCCGCCAAAAGTTGTTCCTAATAGTCCGTAACTTGCAGTAAATTTTGGAGAAATCAATACACCACCAATCGGGAAACCGTTCCCCATACCTTTGGCAGTGGTAACAATATCAGGATTGATTCCGTGATGTTGAAAAGCAAAGAATTTTCCGCTTCTTCCGTATCCTGATTGTACTTCATCTAAGATTAAAACTACATCGTGTGCTATACATGCTTTTTCCAAAGCTTGAAAAAACTCGGTTGTTCCTTGGTCTAAACCACCAACACCTTGAATAGGCTCGATAATTACCGCACAAACATCTCCCTTTTTTAATTCGGCTTGTACCAAATCAATTTGGTTCAAAGGCAAGAAAGTAACTGCTTGCTGCGCATTTAACGGCGCTACTATTTTTTTATTGTCTGTAACCGCGACTGCCGCAGAAGTTCTTCCGTGAAACGAATTTTCAAAAGCAATCACTCTTGATTTATTGGTATGAAAGGAAGCTAGTTTCAACGCGTTTTCATTGGCTTCAGCCCCAGAACTGCATAAAAATAAGCTGTAATCAGTTAAACCAGAAGCTTTGCCTAGTTTTTCAGCTAACTCTGTTTGCAATGGATTCTGGATCGCATTTGAATAAAAACTAATGTTGTCTAATTGTGCTTTCACTTTAGCAACATAATCTGGTTGGGTATGACCAATAGAAATTACTCCGTGACCAGAGTATAAATCTAAATATTCAGTTGCGTTGTCGTCTGTAATGGTGCAATCTAATGCTTTTACAGGAGTGATATTATATAATGGGTAAACGTCAAATAAGTTCATTTTTTTTTGTTTAATGGTTTAAGGTTTAAAGTTTCAAGTTAGGTGGGCAACTTTGAACTTTAAACTTGAAACAAATTTTTAAAACCCTGAAGGTTTCAAATGCAATCCAGTTGTTTCTTCAAGTCCAAACATTAAATTCATGTTTTGGACGGCTTGACCGGAGGCGCCTTTTACTAAATTATCAATTATTGAAGTAATTAGTATCCGGTTTCCTTTTTTCATTAAACTAATGATGCACTTGTTCGTTTGCACTACTTGTTTCATGTTGATGTTAGTAGTGGTAACGGTTACGAAAGGTTGGTCTTTATAAAAAGCTTCATATTTAGCAACTAAATTCTCTAAACTTTCTTCTACGGTAGTATATAGAGTAGCGAAAATTCCTCTAGCAAAATCTCCTCTATTCGGTACAAAAATCAATTCGTTTGCATAATCAGCTTGCAGTTGATTCACACTTTGATTGATTTCACCTAAATGTTGATGATCGAATGCTTTGTAATGTGACATATTGTTTGATCTCCAACTAAAATGTGTAGTTTCTGATGGGCTAACTCCTGCACCGGTGCTTCCTGTTGTAGCATTGATATGTACATCGCTATTTAATAATCCTTCTGCTGCAAGCGGTAATAAAGCCAATTGGATTGCTGTAGCAAAACAACCTGGATTTGCGATATAGTTTGCGTTTTTAATATTGGTTTTATTCAGTTCAGGCAAACCGTACACAAATGATTTTCCTTTGAATTCTTTGTCCTTCGTCAATCTGAAATCATTTCCTAAATCGATGATTTTAGTATGGCTGGCAAATTGATTTTGTTCTAAAAACTGAATCGATTTTCCATGACCTAAACACAAGAAAACAACGTTTACATTTGGATTTACAGTGTCAGTAAAATTCATTTCTATATCACCCATCAAATCATGGTGTGCCACTGATAAAGGCCTACCAGCGTTTGTAGTACTGTAAACAAAATCAAGTTTTGTGTTAGGATGAAACATTAGTATTCTAATTAATTCTCCTGCCGTATATCCTGAACCTCCTATTATTCCAACATTAATCATGTTTTTATTTTTTAAAATCTATTAGAATTAAACCTTTGAGAGTAATTCGTTTTTTTTTTATTACTCGTAAGTTTCATTATTTACAGACGAAAATATGTTTTGGGCATTTCCTAGTATCTTGATAAATCCTTTGGCATCATCAGATGTCCAAGCATTGTTCATTTCTCCATATTGACCAAAACCTGTATTCATCAAATCATTTTCTGATTCAATTCCGTCAAGCGTAAAGTGATACGGCTTCAATGAAACTGTTACAGTTCCGTTAACTGTTTTTTGAGTGTCTTCAAGGAAAGCCTCAATATTCCTCATTACAGGATCAAGAAATTGACCTTCATGAAACAACATTCCGTACCAGTTTCCTAGTTGCTCTTTCCAGTATTGTTGCCATTTACCAAGGGTGTGTTTCTCAAGTAAATGATGTGCTTTTATGATAATTAATGGAGCAGCAGCTTCAAAACCAACTCTTCCTTTAATACCGATAATCGTGTCACCAACATGTGTGTCTCTACCAATTGCAAAGGCATTTGCTAATTTCTCAAGAATAACAATATTGTCAACTGGTGATTTTTTAATACCATTGATAGCAATCAATTCGCCTTTTTCGAAAGTCAAAGCTACTTTTTCTTCGCCTTCTTTTTGTAATTGCGAAGGATAAGCTTCGCTAGGAAGTGGTTGACTTGAAGTTAAAGTTTCTTTTCCACCTACACTAGTTCCCCAAAGTCCTTTGTTGATTGAATATTGTGCTTTCTCCCAAGAATAGTGTACTCCGTTTTTTGCTAAATAATCCACTTCTTCTTGTCTTGATAATTTCAAGTCTCTAATAGGAGTGATGATTTCAATTTCGGGAGCGATGGTTTGGAAAATTAAATCAAAACGAATTTGGTCATTTCCAGCACCGGTGCTTCCGTGAGCAATTGCAGTTGCACCCACAGATTTGGCATATTTTATAGCTTCAATTGCTTGAAAAACACGTTCAGCACTTACAGATAATGGGTAGGTATTATTTTTTAAGACATTACCAAAAATTAAATACTTGATTGCTTTATCGTAATATCTGTCTACAATGGTTAGGTTAGCGTGTTTTGCACTTCCTAATTCGTAGGCTCTATCTTCAATTGCTTTTAATTCGGCATCATCAAAACCTCCAGTATTGATTAATACGGTGTGAACTTCATATCCTTTTTCGTTTTTTAAATACTTAAGGCAATATGAGGTATCTAAACCTCCACTATAAGCTAATACAACTTTTTTCATATTTTGATCTATTATGGGCTATTGGCTTTAAGCCTTTAGCAGATTATATATATTATTTTAATTTAGTCTTCTAAGAAAAGGGCTTGTTTGATTTTTTTCAAACGATTCCAAATTCTAACATTAAAAGGATGTTTTGGCGGCACCTTAGCTTTTTCCTTCGGATCATAAAGCATTCCAGTACACAAGCACATTTTGTTATCTTTACTTTTTAAAATTTCATAATTGGTACACGTTTGACATCCTTTCCAAAAACTGGGATCTGTCGTTAGTTCAGAAAAAGGAACTGGTTTATATCCCAATTCAGAATTGATTTTCATTACAGCTAATCCCGTTGTGATTCCGAATACTTTTGCATTTGGATATTTTTTCAAAGAGTAATCAAACACTTTAGATTTAATTTTTTTGGCTAGACCTATATTTCTGTAATCAGGATGTACAATTAATCCTGAATGCGCCACATAGTTGCTGTCTTGCCAACTTTCGATATAACAAAAACCTGCAAAAACGCCGTTGTCCAAAGCGATAACTGCATCTTGATTTTGCATTTTTTTCAAAATATATTCAGGCGTTCTTTTAGCAATTCCAGTTCCTCTCAACAAGGCAGACGACTCTATAGTATCGCAAATAATTTGTGCGTACTTAAAATGCTCTTCCTGGGCAATAATAATAGAGATATTCATTACAAGAGTTGAATTTTTGAGTTAAAAAATGATTTGTAAGATAGTTTTAAAATGCATTCTTTGTTTCCCAAAATAAAATAACAAAAATACGAATTTATTATCCAATGAATTGAATAACAAGGAAGTATGATGAAAGAAATATTGATTTTGGAAAATAGGTATTCCAACGGGAAACAAATGTGATTTCAAAATGAAAAAAAAATAAATGAATAGAAATATTTACAACACAACTGTGGAAACTATACTAATAGCGTCCGTACTTCGGGAGAAGTAGCAGTTGTGATTATCCGTGAGTTTGGATTAATATTTAAATTTGTATTATTCATTGGTGCAAAAGTACACTATTTTATTTTACGCAACACCAAACTTCATGCTTTCTAACAAAATTTTAATTCTTTGTTGCATTTTATAAAAATAGCAATTCTATGAAAATTATGTTGCAAGAGACTTTGTAATTTCTGCTCACTCAATCAGCAATAGACCAAAACAGGAGGTCTGTCTGCGCAATAGTGTTTTTCTTGACCGACTTTAAATTTAATTAGCAGGATCTTTTTTCATTTCGAAAACCTTGAAATAAGGTCATAAAAAAACCATCAAAGTAGATTTGATGGTTTTAATTTTTATAGAAAATAATGAATTAATGTGCCGATGAAGTCCCAGTGTCTAAGTTGACACCTTGGCTTTTTAGTATTTTAGGACAGTAATAGCCATAAAATGCCAAATAGGCAAAACCAAGAAGAGGTACCACATAAGAAAAACGTGTAAAAGTAATGCCAAGTATTCCGTTTGGATTAGTTAAATCTAAATCGCATATTGCTCCTTGAACTAGCGGGATTACACCACCACCAAGAATCATCATAATTAAGAATGAAGACGCTTTTCCAGTGTTTTTTCCTAACCCTGCGATAGCTAAATCGAAGATAGATGGCCACATGATTGATAAGAATAAACCTCCTGAAATAAAGAAGTATTTAGCGATTTCAGTATCTGTACAAACTAAACCTGCAAACATCATGGTTAAACCAGCGATTGCAAAAAGCATTAATGTTTTACCTGCATTTTTACCACCAATAAAACTAACGCCTATAAACAATAAGATCCAAAGAGGGTAGATGTAGAATTCAGAAACATTATGACCAGCAAATATATTAGCTCCGATAATTACTCCAAATGCTAAAGCGGGCACGATAAACTTAAGCGCAGTGTTTACTAAGTTAGTTGTGTTAAACACATTCACACCACCATTCCAGCGACCAATCATTAAACTTCCCCAGTAAAGTGCAATAAATGGAGAAATTGCGTCTTCTAATATTCCTCCAAATTCCCTAGTATGAAGTAAAGCTGGTAGATTACTGATAATTGTTACCTCTGTTCCAACATATATAAAGATACCTATCATTCCTAAGTACAATTGTGGATAGTCTAAAATGCTGAACTTAGCGTGTTTGCTTTCAATTTTAGCCTCAATCACATCTGTTTTTGCTGGATCCTCTATTCTAGAAAAATACATGAATATTGCAACTAAAACGAAAGTAAGACCTAAAATTATAAAAGGTAATTTAATATCTTCTAATGAAAGACTTGTCTTTTTGTTATCTCCCATTCCAAAAAGTGCAATACCTAGAAGAATAGCACCAAGTGTTGTTCCAAATGAGTTTAAACCTCCAGCCAAAGTTAAACGGTGTGCTCCAGTTGCTGGACTTCCCATTTTAATAGCAAGTGGATTTGCAACAATTTGTTGAATAGAAAACCCAAGACCCACAGTAAACAATGCGGTCAAAAAGAATGGAAAACTTTCCATTGTTGCAGCAGGAACAAATAAAAACGAACCTATCGCAGAAATAAGTAATCCTGTAGAGAGCGTTTTTTTGTAGCCAAATTTTTGTAAAACATCAGACTTTAAAGAAACAAGAAAGAAAATTAGTGAGCCTACAAAATATGCGGCATAAAATGCCCAAGCCACTAGTTGTGATTGCAGTTGAGATAATGTAAAAACTTTTTTGAAAACGGGTATTAATATATCATTGGCAGAGCCAACAAATCCCCAAAAGAAGAAGACTATTATTAATGATATAAACTGTCCCCACTTAGTTTGTAAATTTTCTGAATTCATAATTATTGATGGTTAATTTTTTTAGTTCGGTCGTAAATGTAGATTTTAAGTAAAGTAAAAAAAAATTATTTATAAGAAAATTGATTAAAATTATACAATCGGCAGTATTTCTATAATGAACAACATATTTTTGTCGTTTGCTACGTTTTTTATCATAGATTTTCTAATCCAAAATTCTAATTTTTACATCTTTGCTATAATTTCTTCCTATGGGAAGTGTGTAAGAATGTACTTGTATTCTATTTCCTTCTATAGATTTTACTTTGTTTACAGCTATAATATAGGATTTATGGATGCGAGTAAATTGATCCTCAGGCAACTCTTCGGATAAAGCGGTTAAGGATTTATGGGTAATGTAAGTTTTATCAGTAGTGACTACTTTTATATATTCTTTCATCCCTTCGATAAATAAGATTTCATCAATGATTATTTTCACCATTTTCTTGTCAACTTTGATAAAAATGTGAGAATCAACCTTTAGTGTATCAGCTTTTAAATTGTTTTTTAAATTAAAATCGGCTTCGATTTTGTGAATACATTTAATAAAACGAGGAAGCGGTATGGGTTTAACTAAATAATCTAAAACATCAAGCTCGTAACTCTCGGCAGCAAATTCTCTAAAAGCGGTCGTAATCACAATTTTAGTTTTGTTTTCAATCAATCTGATTAGTTCAAAACCAGTCATTAAAGGCATGTGTATGTCTAAAAAGACGACATCGATAGCGTTGCTGTTTAGAAAATCTAAGGCCTCGATAGGATTATGAAAAGTCCCGATGATTTCAAAATCAGAAAAATTAGTAAAATAATTCTGCAGTATTTTTGTTGCTAAGGGCTCATCATCAATCAAAATACATTTAATCTTCATTTTGGATGGGTATTTGCAGTCGAATGATATAATAATTGAATTTTATTGTTTTTTCTAAAGTGAAATTATTTTGAAAAATCAATTTCAACCTTTTTTTGGTGTTGGATAAACCAATCCCTTTTTTTGTTTTAGTATTTTGTGAAAGTACAAAATTATTTAGTATTTCAAATTGCAGCTTGGTTTTATCGATTACTTTGCAATTAATCTTAATTCTGAGGTTGTTATTGCAAGGTCCGCCGTGCTTAAACGCGTTTTCAATCAATGTTATGACGAGCAAAGGTGGAATTTTTATGTCCTCAATGTTTGATTCGATATTTACCGCTACTTCCACATGCTCAAAACGAAGTTTTTCGATTTCGATATAATTCTGGATATAATCAATCTCTTTGGTTAGGTCCACCATTTGGGTTCCCTTAATATCATATAAAACATATTCCATCAATCGAGAAAGTTTTAAGATTACATCAGGGACTTTTTTAGAGGATTCTAAAGATAAAGCATAGAGATTATTGAGCGTATTGAAGAAAAAGTGTGGTTGTATTTGAGTCTTCAGATATTTGAGTTTCATCTTAGACTGATTCTGCTTCATAATCGTATTTCGATCTCTTTCTTTTAACCAATTCATGGTAGAGAAGACAGAAGAAGCAATAGATAGTACATAAATTTCGCCAATGGTTACTGCAACAATATGGTTTATATCAAAGGGACGATATACTTTGTTGGCTTCAGGCCAAATATTTTCTGAAATCATATAATAGGTCAATCCAGTTTTGGCCATATAAATAACAGCTAAACTCGCTAGTAGCGCTAAGGTATATTTATAATATTCGAATTTTACAATGTAACGAGGAATGAGCACAATTAGATTAAAGTACACAAAAGGTATGTGCAAGGAAAACTCAATTAGGTTGGATTTAAAAGAGTATGGATAATTATCAAAGTAAGAACCCCAACGCAAAAAGTTGATTAAAAAAAAGATAACCCAAAACCAAATATGATTTCGGAACTCCGTATTAAATTTTATTTTTCTAATGGGCTTCAATTGAAAATAAATTAGAGGTTAAATCATTGCTTTTCAAAACTATTAACAGGATTAATTTGCAACTTTAAGGAATTTGCAACCAAAAATCGAATTTTAATCCAATAAAATCCAAAATAAAATGAATTTAACATATTAACTGCTTAACAACTACAGTTCGTTAAAGAAATGATGTCGTTTGTTGAATATTAGTAATTTTTTCTATCAGAATGCTTTAGTAAAATACACTTTGTTTACTAAAGGATGTGGTTAATGCCGATTTTCATGTTGTTAGTATAATTTATTTTTTTAAGAATGTTTTAACAGATAGATTTACACTATAACTAACAAAAATCAATAAAAATGAAACAAATTATTTCAATCTTTATGATTCTTTTCACTGTACAAGTTTCACTTGCGCAAATGAAAACTGTCAAAGGTTCGGTTACAGATGGAAATCGCGCTCCTATACCAGGAGTTAATATTATCGTTCAAGGTGAGAGCACGTCAGCAAGTACTGACTTTGATGGTAATTTCTCTGTTCAAGTTGCAAAAGGTAAAACCTTATCTTTTTCTTATTTAGGTTTAGAGACAAAAAATGTTGTGGTGGGTGAATCTAGTACAATCAATGTCAGAATGAATGAGGCAGCTACAAATTCTTTAAATGAAGTTGTGGTCACTTCATTAGGAATCACTAAAGCGAAAAAAACATTAACTTATTCAGCTCAGGAATTAAAAGGGGAGGAATTAGTGCGAGTGAAAGATGCTAACATTATCAATACCGTTGCTGGTAAGATTGCTGGTGTGGCTATTACTAAAAGTTCCTCAGGTTCAGGAGGTTCAACTAAGGTGGTAATTAGAGGTAATTCTTCGTTTACAAATAACCAACCATTATATGTAATTGATGGTATTCCATTGTCAAATGGAGGTTCTGTTCAACCTAATGGAACTTTTGGAGATTTAGCTGGAGGTAATAGAGATGGAGGAGATGTTGTTTCCTTAATTAATCCTGATGATTATGAGGGTATGACTGTGCTTAAAGGAGCGGCTGCTTCTGTATTATATGGTAGTCAAGGTGCAAATGGTGTAATATTACTGAGTTCTAAAAAAGTAAAAGCAGGTGTAGAAACATTCAATGTAAACTCAGTTACTACATTTGATTCTGTAGCTTATTTGCCTGAATTTCAATCTGATTATACTTCAAATGTAGGTGATGCCAAAAGCTGGGGAGCAAAACAAAAAGTAGAAGGAGATATCAAAGATTTTTTTAATACTGGAACTACTCAAATTACTTCTATGTCTTTTTCGAAAGCTACTGAAGGAGCTTCTACTAGTTTAACCTATGCTAATACTGATGCGTCTGGAGTAATACCAGGAAATCATTTGAAGAAAAATAATTTTGGAATACGTCAAACGTCAAAGTTTTTTGATGATCGATTGAATGTAGCGGTAACTGGTAATTATGTTTCTCAAAAGATTAACAACAGGCCTGTAAACGGTTTATACTTTAATCCAGTGAGTGGTGTTTATTCTCATCCTAGAGCATTTAGCCTAAATGATTTGAAGAACTATGAAGTTTTTGATGTTACTAAAAACTGGAATGCTCAAAATTATCCTGGATTTGCGGCAGTTAATGAAAATAATGAAAATCCATATTGGCAAATTAACAGACAAAAATCTTTTGATACTAATAATTTCTTTAATGGAGCTATTGCTTTAGATTACAAAGTTACCGATTGGTTTCGTTTAACTTCAAGATATAGTTATAACAGAAGTGAAAGTAATTTTGAAAAAGAAATGTACGCTACATCAGCTACTTCTTTAGTACATCCTAAAGGAAGATACATTAATTCTAACTCTATCGCAAGTCAAAATTATGCAGATATAATAGGTTTAATAAATACTAATTTCTCAGAAGATTTTTCTTTTAGTGGAACTGTTGGAGCAAGTATTAATAATGGCAAGAGTACAGGACTTACTTTAGATTCTGGAATTGGTGGCGGATTGAAAAATGCTAATATTTTTACTTTAGGAAATTTTGCAAATAATAATGGGAATTATCAAACTGCGTATCAAAGAGAAGTACAATCTGTATTTGCAGCAACTACATTGGGTTACAAAGATTATTTATTCCTAGATGCTGCCGCAAGAAATGATTGGTCATCGACTTTAGTAAACACAGATAATCCAAGTTTCTTTTATCCTTCTTTAGGTGTAACAGCGATTATAAGCGAAATGACTACAATGCCAGATTTTATCAATTTTGGAAAAGTACGTGCTACTTATGCACAAGTTGGTAATGACATTGCTGCTTTTATTACAACACCTACCTATTCAATAATTGCAGGTCAACCAGTTAATCCTCCTGTAGGTCCAAGACCAGGAACTACTTTGAAACCAGAATTGAAATCAGAGTATGAATTAGGTACAGAATGGAGAATGTTTAATAATAGATTAGGTTTTGAAGTTTCATACTATGATTCGAAAACTAAAAATCAATATATGCAAGTTCCTGCTGAATCTACAAATGAAAATGGATACCTAAACTATGCAATAAACGCTGGAAGTATTTCTAACAAAGGATTTGAGGTGGTTTTATTTGCTGATCTTGTTAAAGGCGATAAATTTAACTGGGAATCTAGAATCAACTATTCTCAAAATAGGAGTAAAGTAAATGATATTCCTGCTCAAAATCTAGAAGGAAGAATCGTGCTGACTGATCCAGGATCGAATAATTATAGATATTCATTAATAGAAGGAAGACCTTTTGGTATAATTGAAGGTAAAAACATTCAAAAAGATGATCAAGGTAGATTGTTAGTTGGTGATAATGGCAAGTTGTCTGTTAATGCTGATTGGGAAGAAGTTGGAAATGCTAATCCAGATTTCATGTTAGGTTTTTCTAATACATTTAAATTTGGTGCTTTTACAGCAAATATCTTAATTGACGGTCGTTTTGGTGGTGAAGTTTTAAGTTTAACGGAAGCTATCAATGATTTTAACGGAGTTTCTAAAGCGAGTGGCGATGCCAGAAATGCTGGTGGTGTTAAAATTAATGGTGCCAAAGCTGATGGAACTGCTGTAACTACAATGGATGCTTTCGATTATTACGATAAAACGGCAGGAAGAAACGGTGCAACCGGTGAGTATGTTTATGATGCAACTAATATTAATGTAAGAGAAGTTTCTATTGGATATACTTTCAGTAAAACTAAATTACCATTTATGCAAACAGCAAGTATTTCTTTAATCGCAAGAAACTTATTCTTTATTTATAAGGATGCTCCATTCGATCCAAATATTGCATTGAGCACAGGTGAAGGCTTGCAAGGTGTAGACGTTTTCGGTTTACCGTCAACAAGAAGTATTGGTATTAATTTAAATTTAACTTTTTAATCTTACAATCATGACAATAAATAAAATAAAAAGAACAGCATTATGCCTTTCTTTACTTACGGCTTTTAGTTGTACAGATAATTTTGAGGAGATAAATACAAATCCAGAAGGTGCAACTACAGAGCAATTAGATCAGGATTATAATAGTATAAAATCTTTGTTTAAGCCAGCATTTAATCATTTGTATATTTGTGAAACTACATGGCAATACCAAATTCAGCAAAGTTTACAAGCTGATGGATGGTCAGGTTATATGACTACTCCAGTTCCTTTTGGACCGCAAAACAATCATGATTATGTTTTGAATGGCGGTTGGAATAGCTACGCTTGGGATGATGCTTATGTTAATATTATCTCGTATTTATATAAGGCAGAACAACGTTCCAAAGATAAATTTGATCAATTTTATGCTTGGTCTTTGATCTTGAAAGTTGCAACCATGCAAAGAATTACAGACATGTACGGACCAGCTGTATATTCTAAATTTGGAAAAGGAGTTGCTACTTATGATTCACAAAAAGAAATCTACAATCAAATGTTTAAGGATTTAGATTTTGCCGTAGCAGAGCTAACAAAAAGGAATACAGCGGGCGAAAAAACTGCTTTTGACGAAACTGATTTGTCACTGTATGAAGGAAAGTATGCAAAATGGACAAAATATGCCAATTCATTGCGATTAAGAATGGCGATGCGTATCTCTAAAGTTGATCCTGCATTAGCAAAAGCGGAAGCAGAAAAAGCAGTTAGTCATTCGATTGGAGTTTTTACAATAAATACTGATGCTTTAAAAATTAAATCTCCTACGGATCTTAACGTAATTGACGTTATGAGTCATAGTTGGGTTGGTTTATTTATGGGAGCTGACATGGAATCAATTTTAGGAGGTTATCAAGATCCAAGAATAGCTAAATATTGGAATACTTCAGCGGTAGAGCCAGGACAATATAAAGGAGTAAGAACAGGAATTGTATATCCTTCAGGAAGTACTTATTCTAAATTTTCTAAAACAGGTCCTAGAACTAAAACTGGGGAAATTACTTGGATGTCTACTGCAGAAGTTTATTTCCTTAGAGCCGAAGGTGCTTTAAGAGGATGGAATATGGGCGGAACTGCACAAAGTTTATATGAAGCAGGTATAAAAGCGTCATTTGAACAAAATGGTGCGGAAGGGGCTGACGCTTATATTACAGATAATACCAAGCTACCTAAAGATTACGTAGACCCACTTAATCCTGCAAATAACGCACAAGCAATTAGCAAGATTACTGTTGCTTGGGGAACTGATAAAGAAAAGAATTTAGAGAAAATTATTACTCAAAAATGGATCGCTACTTATCCTGATGGTCAAGAAGCGTGGTCAGAATTTAGAAGAACAGGTTATCCAAAATTATTCAGAATATCTAATAACCAAAGTAATGGCCTTATTAGCACGGAGCTTGGAGTGAGAAGACTAGCTTTCTCCAATTCAGAAGTTAGTAATAATAAAGAAGGAGTAGCTTCAGGAGTTGCAGCGCTAGGAGGGCTTGACAATGGAGCAACTAGACTTTGGTGGGATACCACTGGGCCTAATTTTTAAATAACAAATTAAGTTAATAAGTTAAAATGGTATAGGTATGTAAATTACTTATACCATTTTTAAAAACCACTTCTTTATAAAGTCGTATTAAACAATATAAAATGAAAATTTCTTTAGAAATTAAACCGGATATAAGTTATAAAAGTGCTGGAAAATTTGAAGACACCAGATTTGAAAAAATTCACAACGAGATTTTCAAAAGTTCAAGTGAAGCGTCTTTAATTATCGCCCAAGAAATAGCTCAATTAATAAGAGATAAGCAAGAGCAAAACCAAGCTTGTGTTCTAGGTCTAGCAACTGGTTCTTCGCCTATAAAAGTGTACGAGGAATTAGTACGCATGCACAAAGAAGAAGGACTTAGTTTTAAGAATGTGATTACATTCAACTTGGATGAATACTATCCAATGACCAAAGAAAACAGCAAGAGTTACCACTATTTCATGCACCAACATCTTTTTAATCATATTGATATTAAACCTGAAAACATCAATATTCCTGATGGAACTGTGGCTATAGGAGAGTTAAATCAGTATTGTATTGATTATGAAATGAATATTAGAAATTCAGGTGGCTTGGACTTTCAATTGCTGGGAATAGGACGTACAGGTCATGTTGGATTCAATGAGCCAGGTTCTCATATCAATTCAGGAACTAGGATCATTACCTTAGATTATATTACTAAAGTTGATGCTTCATCTGATTTTAATGGAATTGATAATGTTCCAAAGAGAGCGATCACCATGGGAGTTTCTAGCATTATGCGATCTAAAAGAATTGTACTGATGGCTTGGGGACAAAATAAAGCTGATATTATAAAAAGAACGATTCAGGGTGATATTAGTTCTGAGGTTCCTGCTACATTCTTGCAAAATCATACTAATACTACTTTTGTTCTGGATCAATCTGCGGCTTCAGAATTGACTCGATTCAAAACACCCTGGTTAGTAGGGGAATGTTTTTGGACACAGGAATTGAAGAGTAAAGCAATTGTTTGGCTTTGCCAAAAAACAAATCGAGCCATTCTCAAATTAACAGACAGAGATTACAACAATAATGGCATGTCAGATCTTCTAGCGCAAGAAGGTTCCGCTTATGATTTGAATATTAATATGTTTAATGTTTTACAACACACTATAACAGGATGGCCAGGAGGAAAGCCTAATACCGACGATTCTCATAGACCTGAAAGGGCGTACCCTGCAAAAAAACGTGTAGTTCTTTTTAGTCCTCATCCAGATGATGATGTGATTTCAATGGGCGGTACTTTTTCGAAATTAATAAAGCAAGGACATGATGTACATGTCGTTTATCAAACATCAGGGAACATTGCAGTTACTGATGACGAAGCTTTAAAATTTGCCGAGGTGGCTAATGATTTTGTTGGCGATGATGCTAGCAAAATTAATTTCCGTGCTGTTGTAGATTTTTTAAATACTAAATCAGAGAATCAATCAGATTCTTTAGAAGTTAGAAAATTAAAAGCTTTAATACGTCGTCGTGAATCCTATGCCGCAACAAGATATATAGGTTTAAAAGATGAGAACACCCATTTTCTTGACATGCCATTTTATGAAACCGGTCAGATAAAGAAAAAGCCCATAAGCGCAGCAGATATTAGTATTGTAGCAGATATCATCGAAAAAATAAAACCCCATCAAGTTTTTGCGGCTGGTGATTTAGCTGATCCCCATGGAACTCATGAAGTTTGTTTGAATGCCGTTTTTGCAGCTATGAAACAATTAAAACATAAATCTTACATGGATGATTGCTGGTTATGGTTGTACCGCGGCGCTTGGCATGAATGGGATTTACATGAAATTGATATGGCAGTACCATTGAGTCCAGACGAAGTTTTATTGAAAAAACACGCGATTTTATATCATCAATCCCAAAAAGACAGGGTGATGTTTCAAGGAAATGATTCTAGGGAATTTTGGGTTCGAGCTGAAGATCGAAATAGAAACACAGCAAAACTGTATGACGATTTGGGCTTGTCAGAGTACGAAGCGATAGAGGCTTTTAAGCGTTTTGATTATTAAAAATAACATTTAAATTTAGTTACTACTATATGAAATACTCCTTAATCTTATTATTTGTGGCTTTTATATCAAATGCCCAAATAAAAAAAGAAAATTTAAATTTGATGCCATGGCCTCAGAATATAACCATGCAAGAAGGTGTTTTTGCACTTACTAAAAATTTTAAAGTAAATATTACTGGAGATCCAAATTCGAGAATTTATGTAGGAACTACAAATTTTCTACGACGATTAGATGGAAGAACTGGCTTGTTCCTGACTCAAGGCTTTGTAACTCAATTGAACGAATTTCCGGAGGCCGAGTTGCAAATTAATTGCTCTAAAAAAGGAAAGATTGATCTCTATGAAGACGAAAGTTACCATTTAGATATTCAACCCAACAAAATTACGATTAATGCCACAAGCGATATTGGAGCCCTACATGCATTAGAAACTTTATTGCAATTATTGCAAAATGATAGTAATTCTTACTTTTTCCCGACAACCTCGATAACAGATTTGCCGAGGTTTACTTGGCGAGGTCTAATGATCGATGTAGCAAGGCATTTCCAGCCCGTAGACGTAATCAAACGAAATCTAGATGCCATGGCGGCTGTCAAAATGAATGTTTTTCATTGGCATTTAACTGACGATCAAGGTTGGAGAATTCAAATAAAGAAACATCCTAGATTAACTGCATTGGCTTCGGATGGCTCTTTCTATACTCAAGAAGAAATTAAAAGTATTGTAAAATATGCTGATGAAAGAGGGATTCTTGTTGTTCCAGAAATTGATGTTCCGGGTCATGCTTCTGCTATATTAACTGCCTATCCAGAATTGGGCAGCAAAATAATTCCTTTGACAAACGGAAATTCAGAGAAGAATAGGGAAGCAATTGCTTTGTCAACTTACGGAATCGAAAGAAATGCAGGTATTTTTAATCCAACTTTAGATCCCACGAATCCGAAAACCTATCAATTACTAAGTGAAATTTTTGATGAGGTTTGTCCATTATTTCCGGGTGCCTATTTCCATATTGGCGGCGATGAAAATGAAGGAAAGGATTGGGATTCAAACCCACGAATTCAGGAATTTAAAAAGAAAAATAAGTTGGTTACTAATCATGATCTTCAAACCCATTTTACGATGAAATTAGTTCCGATGTTGAAAAAACATGGAAAACAATTGATGGGATGGGAAGAGATTATGACAAAAGACATGTCTAAAACAGCCATTATACATTCTTGGAAAGGACCAAATGAAGGCGTGCCCGTTGGGCAATCAGTTGCAAATGCAGCAAAAAATGGTTATAAAACCGTTTTGTCAAATGGATATTATATTGATTTGATGCAAAGTGTAAATGACCATTATTTGAATGATCCAATTCCCAAAGGAAGCAATCTAACAGCTGATGAAAAATCCAGAATATTAGGTGGAGAAGCAACCATGTGGACCGAACTCGTAACTCCGCTAACGCTTGATTCCAGAATTTGGCCAAGGACTGCAGCCATTGCTGAGCGATTATGGTCTAATCAAGAGGTGGTGGATTTAAATAGTATGCATAAAAGGATGAAAACAGTATCCTTTCGACTCGAAGAACTTGGAATTACACACATTCGAAACAAACATGTAATTTTAAGAAATATAAGTAATAATCAGGAAACAAGAGCTTTAGAAGATTTTTCGAATGTATGCGAACCACTGAAAATCTATAAGCGTAATGCTGGCGGAACTGAATATCAGATGTACTCTCCTTTGACATTATTTGCTGATGCCTGTACAGCCGATGCTTCGGATGCATTAGATTTTGATAGCGCGGTAAATAAGTACTTAGAAAATAAAAATACGGAGAATCAAAAAAGGGTTACTGATTTCTTTAGAAAATGGATTGAGATGGATACAAATTTAATTGCATTAAGTGCTAATGCACCACTTGTAAAGCCGCTGTTGCCTTTATCAAAAAGTCTAAGCGATTTGTCACAGCAGCTTTTATTGGTGATTGAGATGAAACAAGTTACTAATACTACTTCTATTAAAGATCTTTTAGAAAAATGCAATTCTAAAGAACATGCTGATGTAGAATTGGCGGTTTATAATAGTTTAAAAAAGTTAATGTAAAAAAGTTTCGAAAAAGAGGAATTGAATTAGCCTTTTTTAGAACAATCTTTTCTTTATTTGGTTAAATGGTTTTGTTTAAAGAAATGATGTGGAACCTGGTAATTAATTGCCAGGTTTTTTTTAGTTTATTGAAGCAATAACAAATTCGATTTAAAAACACAGAAGAATATTGCCTTAAATAAATGATTATTTTTTCGTACTTTTGCGGAAATTTTATAAAAAGAGATACATGCTAACAATTAATAATTTATCAGTTCAATTTGGCAAACGAATTTTGTTTGACGAAGTAAATACCACCTTTACACACGGTAATATTTATGGAGTTATCGGTGCTAATGGAGCTGGGAAATCTACATTTCTTAAAATAATTTCAGGTGAAATGGACCCTACATCAGGTCATGTCCATTTAGAGCCTGGGAAACGTATGTCGGTTTTAAGTCAAAACCACAATATGTTTGATGAACATACTGTATTGGAAACCGTAATTATGGGGAACAAGACTTTATATGCTATCAAAAAAGAAATGGACGAGCTCTATTTAGATTATAATGATAAAAATGCAGATAGAATAGGTGAATTGCAAGTGCAATTTGAAGAAATGAGTGGTTGGAATGCTGATTCTGATGCCGCTGCAATGCTATCAAATCTTGGAATTGGAGAAGAGCACCATTTTACATTAATGGGAGATCTAGAGGGAAAAATTAAAGTTCGTGTCCTTTTGGCACAAGCTTTATTTGGAAATCCAGATTTACTGATAATGGATGAGCCTACCAATGATTTGGATTTTGAGACTATTGCTTGGTTAGAAAATTTCTTGGCAAACTATGAAAACACAGTAATTGTAGTATCGCATGACCGTCACTTTTTGGACTCTGTTTGTACTCATATTTCTGATATTGATTATAGTAAAATAAACCATTATTCAGGGAATTATACTTTCTGGTATGAGTCAAGCCAGTTAGCTGCAAAACAACGTGCACAACAAAACAAAAAAGCAGAGGAAAAGAAACAAGAATTAGAAGAATTTATTCGTCGTTTTTCTGCGAATGTAGCCAAGTCTAAACAAGCTACTTCCCGTAAGAAAATGATTAGTAAGTTAAATATATCTGAGATAAAACCTTCAAGTCGTCGTTATCCAGCGATTATTTTTGACCAAGAGCGTGAAGCTGGAGATCAAATTTTGAATATCCAGAATCTAAGCGCATCTATTGATGGTGAAGTTTTGTTTAAGGGTGTTGATTTAAATATGGCCAAGGGAGATAAAATTGTTTTATTTTCTAAAGATTCACGTGCCACAACTGCTTTTTACGAAATTTTGAACGGGAACCAAAAAGCGGATTCAGGTTCTTATGATTGGGGAGTAACGACGAATCAAGCTTATTTACCGGTAGAAAATCATTCTTTTTTCGAAAATGATTTGTCACTTGTAGACTGGTTGCGTCAATGGGTAAAAACAGAAGAAGAACGTGACGAAGTAAATATTCGTAGCTTCCTAGGGAAAATGATTTTCTCAGGAGAAGAAGCATTAAAAACATGTAGAGTGTTATCAGGAGGAGAAAAAGTACGTTGTATGATGTCTCGAATGATGATGGAAAGAGCTAACATATTGATGATTGATGAGCCTACAAATCATTTGGATCTAGAGTCAATTCAAGCGTTTAACAATTCATTGAAAAACTTTAAAGGATCTGTAATTTTTACAACTCATGATCATGAATTTGCTCAAACTGTGGGGAATAGAGTAGTTGAATTGACACCAAATGGAGCAATTGACAGCTATATGACTTTTGATGAATATTTAGATGATGAAAAAGTTCAAGAATTAAGAACTAAGATGTACGCTAAATAATAGCGATATAAAACTATATTTGAAACTCCTGCGACATCGTGTTGCAGGAGTTTTTTTATACCTTGATTCGGCTATTTCTTGCCAAATAATTTACTCACAACAAAGAGGATAATCGCAATGACAGCGATGACTATAAAAATACCTACACCCATTCCAGCTTTAAAAATTCCTTCAATTACAGAACATCCCGTAAGCGATAATACTACCGTTAAAAGCAGTAAAACTCTAATTATTTTATTTTGCATAATTTCTAGTATTTAGTTTAATTTTTTAGGTTTGATAAAATTAAGTAGATATGTTAAATTTATATTTACATAATTACGTATTTATGTTATACAATTATTGTAATTGTAATTTTGTTAAAATGAATTTTTAATCTCCAATTTTAATTATTAAATCCTAAATTGGAATTCGTATATTTGCAAAACCAAACACAACACATTATTATGACTCAAAAAGTATTGCTCAATTCCAAAGAAGTCAATATCATTCTGCATCGTTTGGCTTGTCAGCTAATTGAAAAACACCTCGACTTTAAAGATACAATTCTAATAGGAATTCAGCCTAGAGGAACTTTTCTTGCGGAGCGACTTAAAAAAATTTTGGAAAAGGAATATAATACGCCTGAAATAAAATTAGGCCTCTTGGATATTACGTTCTTTAGAGATGATTTTCGAAGAACCGAAAAACCATTAGAAGCAAATGAAACTAAAATTGATTTTATTGTCGAAAACAAGAAAGTAATCTTTATTGATGATGTATTGTTTACAGGCCGTAGCATTCGATCTGCCTTAACAGCGATTCAATCTTTTGGCAGACCTTCAGAAATCGAGTTACTTGTTTTAATTGACAGACGTTTTAGTCGTAATTTACCTATTCAGCCTGATTTTAGAGGGAGACAAGTTGACGCCATAAACAATGAAAAGGTAAAGGTGGAGTGGAGTGAAAATAATGGTGAGGACGCAGTGTATTTAGTGACTAATTAGAAGACTTGATTTAAGTCGGGAAGAATCTAATTTTATAAAAATAAAAATAATCGTAAAAAAATGAAAGAATTAAGCGTAGATCATTTATTAGGGATAAAATATATTAACAAGAGTGATATTGACCTTATTTTTGAAACAGCCGATCATTTTAAAGAAGTCATTAATCGTCCCATAAAGAAAGTACCTTCGCTACGAGATATTACAATTGCCAATATATTTTTCGAAAATAGTACCAGAACAAAACTTTCTTTTGAACTGGCACAAAAAAGATTATCTGCAGATGTGATTAGTTTTTCGGCAGCACAGTCTTCTGTAAAGAAGGGAGAAACTCTAATCGATACCGTAAATAATATTCTATCGATGAAAGTCGATATGGTGGTCATGCGTCATGCGAATCCTGGAGCAGCTTACTTTTTGTCTAAAAACGTGAAAGCAAGTATCATAAATGCAGGTGATGGTGCACATGAACATCCTACGCAAGGTCTTTTAGATAGTTATTCGATACGAGAAAAACTAGGTGAAGTAGGAGGTAAGAAAGTGGTAATTGTTGGTGATGTATTGCATTCCAGAGTTGCGTTATCTAATATCTATGCTTTGCAAATGCAAGGTGCCGAAGTTAAAGTTTGCGGGCCAAAAACGCTAATCCCAAAACACATAGAATCACTTGGAGTAACCGTAGAGCCAAATTTACGTAAAGCGCTAGAATGGTGTGATGTTGCTAATATGTTGCGCGTGCAAAACGAACGTATGGATGTGAATTATTTTCCTTCAACTAGAGAATATGCGCAACAGTATGGAGTTGATAAAACCTTACTTGATTCTCTGAATAAGGAAATTGTAATCATGCATCCAGGACCTATAAATAGAGGTGTGGAGATTACATCTGAAGTGGCGGATTCTAGTCAATCTGTTATTTTAAACCAGGTAGAAAATGGGGTAGCAATTAGGATGGCAGTCATCTATCTTTTGGCTTCAAAAATTCAGTAATAAAAATAAAGGTAGTATCTTAGCTATATAGAAATTTTGAAATCCCATTACAATGAAAGTAGATCAAAAAGGCCACACAATTACAATTAAAGATACTCAAGGGGATTTCACTTCTTTTTTGATGAAAGTTACGCATCAATATAAAACCTTTGAAAATCATAATATTACAATAGATCTTTTACATCATAAAGACTTAACTGTCGATGAAGTAAAATTATTCTTACCTCTTTCTAAAGAGCATAAAAAAGCAAAAAAATCATTTGTAGTTGTCGTTTCAGATTTAGATTTTAATGCTGTTCCAGATAAACTAACTGTGGTTCCTTCTTTACTGGAAGCTAATGATATTATCGAAATGGAAGAAATTGAAAGAGATTTAGGTTTTTAAAAATCATTTATTCTATTGTCTTTAATCGAAAAGTATCATTTTGAAACTAACAATACTAGGCTGTTATGCAGCTACTCCACGTACATTTACAAATCCGACGTCTCAAATTTTAGAAATTAAGAATAGATTATTTCTAATTGATTGCGGAGAAGGTACACAAGTACAATTGCGTAAAAACAAAATCAGATTTTCTAAAATTAATCATATTTTTATATCGCATTTGCATGGCGATCACTTTTTTGGCCTTATAGGTTTAGTGTCCACTTTTACATTGCTTAATCGAACTACAGATTTACATATTCACGGACCAAAAGGAATCAAAGAAATTATAAAGTTGCAGCTGCGATTGACCAATTCCTGGACGAATTATAATTTACATTTTCATGAATTAGAATCGAATGAAAGCGAGATTGTTTTTGAAGATGATAAAGTGGTTGTAAAAACAATACCGCTGAAACACCGTATTTATACCAACGGTTTTTTATTCGAAGAAAAGACCGATAAAAGAAAATTGAATACGGACGCTGTTCAGAATTATGAAATTGACAAATGTTATTATCAAAATATTAAAAACGGTAAAGATATCACCTTAGATGATGGAAGGATAATTGAAAATACACAATTAACATTCGATCCAAAACCACCATTGCGCTACGCATTCTGTTCTGACACCAAATACAATGAGGATATAATTCCAATAATAGAAGGAGTAGATGTCTTGTATCATGAATCTACTTTTTTGCAATCAGAAGAAACGCTGGCAGGCAAGACCATGCATTCCACAGCAAAAGAAGCTGCGACAATTGCTTTGAAAGCTAATGTAAAACAATTAGTTTTAGGGCATTATTCTACGCGTTATGAAAATATTAGTCTTTTTAAAGAGGAAGCAGAAACTATTTTCCCCGAAGTTCTATTAGCTGACGACGGACGTAGTTTTGACTTTTAGCCTCAGTCCGAACGATTTAACAAATAAAAGAAATAGCCTTATTTTTAGAAACTGATAGTTTAATAATAGAATCATCTTAAAAACACATAGAAATGCAAGATTTAAGCAATTATAGAAAATCGTATGAAAAGAGTGAGTTATTAGAATCTAACATTCCAGAAGATCCTATCAACCTTTTCAACAGGTGGTTCCACGAAACAGAAGGTTTTGGAGGAAATGAAGAAGTAAATGCGATGACTGTATCGACAGTTGGTCTCGATGGATTTCCAAAGGCTAGAGTTGTATTATTAAAAAAATTCACAGAAGAAGGCTTTATATTTTATACCAATTATAATTCAGAGAAAGGCAAAGCGATTGAAGCAAACCCAAATATATGTCTTTCTTTTTTTTGGCATAGTATGGAGCGCCAGGTTATTATAAAAGGAATTGCTCAAAAGACCTCAGAAGTAATCTCAGATAATTATTTTGACTCAAGACCTGAAGGAAGCAAGTTGGGAGCCCTAGTTTCTAATCAAAGTGAAGTAATTCCATCTCGCACATATCTTGAGGAAAATCTAAAGCAATTAGAAGAAGATTTTGATAGCATCGTGATTCCAAGACCACAACACTGGGGTGGTTATTTAGTTGTTCCAGTTGAAGTTGAGTTTTGGCAAGGAAGGGCTAATCGTTTACATGACAGAATTAGATATAAAAGCTTAGAAGATTTTTCTTGGAAAATTGAAAGACTATCTCCTTGATATGTAGGAAAAACGTAAAGGCTGGTGTTAAATTAATGTATTTCGTCGATTTTAATTGATTGTTTGTCGATAAAAAAAGTAGTTTTGAATTTGGAAAACAACTAATATTCAAAATAATAATAAATGAAGTAGCGGATGCTAACAAGTTTATTATTTATCTACTACAATTTTTTTATGAGATCAAAATCACTTTTAGTATTAGGCCTTATTTCGGCTATAATTACTATGAATTCTTGTTCAACAGATTCTTACGAAACACCAGAATCCATCGCATTGGATAAACAATCTCCTACTATTTCACAAACATCTACGGCAACTGTAGACTTGTATAATTATTCTTATTCTACTT
This sequence comes from Flavobacterium hiemivividum, assembly GCF_004349145.1. Classification (GTDB taxonomy): domain Bacteria; phylum Bacteroidota; class Bacteroidia; order Flavobacteriales; family Flavobacteriaceae; genus Flavobacterium; species Flavobacterium hiemivividum. The sequence continues at coordinate 286,848 of NZ_SMFO01000002.1, forward strand.
CTGAAAATCAACTTGTGGATTTAATTAATGCGCACAGAGTTAGCATTGGTTTACCTGCATTAGTTAAAGCGAATTATATTTCCTTAAAGGCGGAAGGTCATAGTAATTATATGATTAGTACAAGTATGCTAAGTCACAATAACTTTACAGTACGTGCCGAAGATATAATGAAAACTCTAGACGCTCAATCAGTAGGTGAAAATGTTGCATATAATTCTAGTACAGCACAAGCTGCTTTTGATGCTTGGATGGCAAGTCCAGGACATAAAGCGAATATTGAAGGCGCTTATACAAATTTTGGTGTCTCAATTAGAGTGGATTCTGCAACTGGAAGAAAATACTACACCAATATTTTTGCAAAGATGTAAATCATAATTTTATTTAATAAAAATACTGTCTCTTTAAAAATAGACGGTATTTTTTTATCCTAAAAGTGTAAAACATTTTTATTTAAATATAGATTTTGAAATACTATCTTTTTGAATCTGGATGAGCTATTCATTTAGAAGTTAAAAAAGTCAATTACAAGAGTGAAATTTAGATTTCCAAAATTATATTCTTTAATAAGCTAGTTCAGTATTTCTTTTGAAAAAGTAAGAAAAATTACAAGTATTTTTAATAATGATGTAGTTCGTCGATTTTTTTTGTTTGTTTAACGGAATTGTATGTATGTTTGAGGAGAATTAGAACACAATTAAGATACAACATTAAAGAAGTTTGCCCCACAATCTACTTTAAACTTAAACTACTGAATTATGAAAAAAATTTTACTTCCTACAGTACTATTATTAGCGGTAATATTTACTTTGAACTCTTGTTCTTCTGACTCTTCTGAAGTAACGCCAGTAGAAGCTCAAACTCAAGTAGTAGTAAATTATACATATTCTCCAATTGAGTTAGAAACCTTAGCACTAATAAATGATTATAGAGTAAGTGTTGGTCTTAATGCCTTAGAGAAAATTAATTACATCTCTGCGAAATCAGAAGTGCATGATAATTATATGATCACTAATAATGTGGTTAATCACGATGGTTTTGTAGACCGTTCTGATAAAATTATAAAAAATCTTGGAGCAAAAACAGTGGGTGAAAATATAGCATACAATTACAATACGCCTGAAGCTGCAGTAGCTGCATGGTTAAAAAGTCCAGGTCACAAAGAAAATATAGTTGGAAATTATACTCATTTCGGAATTTCTATCAGAGAAAATTCGGTAACTGGTAAAAAATATTACACTAACATCTTTGCGAAAATATAAGTAGATTATTTTTTTAATGAGGCTGTTGTTCCCAAATCGCAGCCTCTTTTTTTTACTTCAATAATTTTTTTTCAAATTAGAGGCTGCTGTCCCCAATAGCAGTCTCTTTTTTTTTGTTCGTTTCCCGAATAATAGTATCACTTTAAGTAATTATAGTTAATGAATTATAATCGATGCTTTTCTATAATAATTAGTCATAGAGGATCGTAAAGTATTGCAATTTTAAAATAGAATAAATTGGCAAAGTGACATCAACACAATATCTTTGGAGCAATCAAAATAAAGATAAAATGACAACCCATCTCGCACTGCTTCGTGGTATAAACGTTTCTGGTCACAACATGATTAAAATGGATGCGCTAAAAACAACTTTGGAAAACATTGGTTTCACAAAAGTGCAGACCTACATTCAATCAGGGAATGTTTTTGTAACTACTGAGGAAGAAAGCGCTCTCAAAGTGGGTTTTATCATCAAACAGGAACTTTTTAAAGTTTTTGGCGGTGATGTACCAGTGATCGTTATTAATGCGGCTGACTTACAAGCTTGCTTCACCAATAATCCCTTTTTGAAAGAAAAAGAAGTAGACACTAAGAAATTATATGTTGCTTTTGTATCGAAAGAACTTGGGTCTGAAAACATCAATGATTTGAAAATTAGCCAATTTAAACCCGACGAAGCTTATTTAGATGGCAATCGAATTTTTATTAAATACGCCGTTGGAGCTGGAAAAACGAGACTTGATCAAAAATATATTGAGAAAAAACTAAATCTTACAGCAACCATAAGAAACTGGAATACCGTGACACATTTGTTAAAGATGTATGAAGAAATGGTTTAATTTGATTGAGATTGAAACCTTTTGAATTAGTAGATTATCGACTTATTTTTCTTAAAATTCTACATTAATAGTATCCCAAACTCCGAATCATTTGATTTCGGAGTTTTTTTATGTTGGCGATAAGCCAATAAAAAAGGAATTATTAATTGATTTCTTATGATAGTATTCAGAGGAGTATTGGATTTTTTGTTTTAATTTTATTGATAAATTGCGTAAAAGTTAATTTTGTAACTGTCTTAAATAGAAATTATTGAATGTGCTATGTTAAACAATTAATACTTCACTACAAGGATTTGGAATAACACTAGAAGGAGGTTTGAAATTCTATTTCTTCTACGAAAGATTTGAAAATATATAAAAATAGTAATATGGAAGCAGATGCGAGAACGATTATTTCAGTTGAAACTATGATTAACGCACCCGTAGAAACGGTATGGAAGAACTGGATCACGCCCGAGAATATTGTTGTGTGGAATGTAGCTTCAAAGGATTGGCATACACCCTACGTAGAGAATGATTGCCGAATGGATGGTAAATTTCGTTATAGGATGGAAGCCAAAGACGGTAGTACGGGTTTTGATTTTATTGGTAAATATGAAGAGGTTAAAATATACGAGCAAATTACATACACTATAGAAGACGGAAGAAAAGTAAAAATTATTTTCACATCTGAAGATAATCAAACCAAAGTAATAGAATTATTTGAAGCAGAAACTGAAAACTCTATCGAATTACAAAGAGAAGGTTGGCAAGCTATTTTGGATAATTTTAAAAATTATGTCGAAATCCGATTGGAACAAATAAGTGCATCAAAATGGAAGATCTAAAATTAGTACTGCCATAGATTCTACTCCGAATCCTCTAGGTCTTCGGAGTTTTTATTACGATCACTATTTTTCTATTAAATCACAATACCAAAATCCGAATTCAAATGCGTCTGTGGAATCAGTATCGCAAGCGCTATTTGAAGCAACCGTTTTTGGTTTCTCGTATTTTCGATACACGATTTCGCCAACTTCAAAATCAATTGGTTTTGCGAATATAGGTCCATCAAAAGTAAAAGTGTGAAATTCACCGTTTTCGCCACAAACATCTACATTTTCTGGTAAATCGTTTATAAAATTTTGATCGATAAGGCGTCCTACAAAACTTTTATCGAGATAACGCTCGTTAACGCAAACAACGATGGTTTTAAACCCTAGCGCAATGAATTCCTTTATCAAATCATGAGTTGGTACTTTCCAAAGCGGAAAAACACCTATCAATCCCATTGTGGCTAATTTGTCTTCTCTGTATTTACGGAGATCATCCAAGAAAATATCACCAAAAACAGAGTGCGTTACGCCTTGCTTCTTCAGTTTTTCAAGTGTATTCTCCATGACACTTTCATAAGCTTCCATAGTGGGCATTTCTGGAATTTGCATAATTTCTAGCGGTAATCCTATGCTTTTAGCCTGTTGCTTTAGTAATTCTATGCGCACGCCATGCATGGAAACACGCTGAAATTGCTCGCTGACGCTCGTTAGCAAGCAGTGTTTTTCAAATTCTGGGTCTTTTAAAATTTTATATAGGGCGAGAGCAGAGTCTTTTCCGCTACTCCAGTTAAATAAGGCAATCTTTTTCAATGTATTTTGGGTCAAAATTTATGTCTACAAACTTACAAAATTACTTCTATTTGTTTCTGAATCCTTTGTAACTTTGGGTTTTACTTCTTAAATTTTCTTGAATGAAATATCTGTTTCTTTTACTATCCACGTTGGCTTTCGCCCAACAAACAAAATACGTTGATTTCAAATCGGTTTCCGGTCAAATCAGTTTAGATCCTAAAGAAAAATCGGTTGCGGGTTCTGTCAATTATTGGTTGGAGGTTTTAATGCCTATTGATACTATAAAAATAGATGCGCAAAACATGAGTTTTACAAAGGTAAAACTGAATAACAAAGACGTGGGCTTCATAAATTCTGAGAAGCAATTGCTAATCATCTTTCCGTTTAAAAAGGGTAAAAACGAAATCAGTTTCGAATATAAAGCAACACCAAAGCAGGCTCTGTATTTTGTAGGTTCTGATGCAGCAGATGATTTACAAATATGGACGCAGGGACAAGGGAAATATACAAGTCATTGGTTTCCTAGTTTTGATGATGTGAATGAAAAAGTGATTTTTAGTATGGAACTGGTTTTTAATCAGGATTATCAGGCAATTTCAAATGGAGTACTGACTCATAAAACAACGAACGGCAATAGTTCATCATGGCAATATAAGATGGAAAAGCCCATGAGTTCTTATTTGCTGATGCTTGCCATTGGTAAATTTGATAAATATACAGAGAAAACAAAATGTGGAACCGAATTAGAATTGTATTTAGAAAAGAATCATGCAGATAGATACGAAGCAACGTATCGGTATTCTGCTAGAATGTTTGATTTTCTGGAGAAAGAAATAGGAGTGAAGTATCCTTGGAAAGTTTATAAGCAAATTCCGGTTCGTGATTTTCTATATGCCGGAATGGAAAATACCTCGGCTACCCTTTTTTCAAGTAGGTATGTGGTCGATTCTACAGGTTTTGAAGATCGCAATTATATCAATGTCAATGCCCATGAACTGGCGCATCAATGGTTTGGAGATTTTATCACCGCCGAAAGTGGAAAACATCATTGGTTGCAAGAAGGATTTGCTACTTATTATGCCTTACTTGCCGAACGGGAAATCTATGGCGACGATTATTTTTATTCTAAGTTATATGAATCAGCACAGCAAATTAAATATGCTTCTAGAACCGACTCGATTCCGGTGATGAATGAGAAAGCAAGTTCCTTAAGTTTTTATCAAAAAGGGGCTTGGACATTATTCGTTTTACATGAGGCAATAGGCGACAAAGCATTTAAAAAAGTCGTGCGTCGCTACTTAGAAAAATACGCTTTTCAAAACGTAACCACAGCTGATTTTTTCCGGGAAGTTAATAGAGTATCTGATTTCGACACCAATAATTTAAGTAAAGTTTGGCTTGAATCAACTGTTGTTAGTAATAATGAAATCAATGAGTTATTGGGTAAAAATAAAACCACCAGACTTTTATTAGAATTAGATATCCTAAAGAAAAAACCATTAGCTGAAAAATCAGCGTATATGGCAGAGCTCCTTACATCAGACGTGTATTATACGGTAAAGGAAGCGCTTGTTAACCAACTTAAAAGCGAAAAATTTGAAGCTAAAAAACAGTTATTGGAATTGGCTTTAGCTACTAATAACATCCCAGTTCGTCAGGCTGTAGCCAATACAAATTCAAAAATCCCAGAAGATTTTAGATTACAATATGAGACTTTGTTAGATGATAAATCCTATCAAACGCAGGAAATAGCGCTGTTCTATTTATGGAATAATTTTCCCAAACATAGATCAAACTACTTGGAGAAATCTAAAGACTGGGTTGGTTTTAGTGATAATAATCTAAAGACATTATGGTTATCACTGGCGGTATCAACGCCAGAATATGATGCAGACAAAGCATCTTTAATAGCGGAATTAATCAATTATTCTTCACCTAAATTTGAAGCAATTACACGTCAAAAAGCTTTAGAAAAGCTGATTGCTTTCCAACTAATTAATGCTGCTGTTTTAAAGAATTTAGTAAACGCGACTACACATCATATGTGGCAATTCTCTAAGTTTGGAAGAGATAATATTCGAACAATGTTAAAAAACAAGGAAATGGTGATTTCATTTGAGAACTTAGTGTCTCAACTAGATGAAAAAGAAGAATTCCAGCTAAAGAGACTTTTAAAGGAATTGCAATAGATGATACCGTAATTATTATCGCTGCTTTATTCAAATAAAAAACACAACATTTTTATACTACCAAAGCTGTCCTACCTCATCTTTTATAAAAGCCAAAGCGGCACTACTAGGAGATGGTTTTTCTAATAAATCACTTAGAACTAATTCTCGTAAACCATCAGCATTTGTTACTTTTTCGTTTGCGGCAGCTAATCGAATCATCTGAATTGTTGCATTTTTGGCTGTAACAATAATGGACCAACAACGTTCCGAAATATAAATTTGTTGGGCGAGATTATGCTCAAATTCTTGCTCTATCTGTGCAATTACAAAATTTCTATAGTCATTTTTATCTTCAGAAAGAGGGCTGATTCTTACCATCAATTGCGAAGGGTTAATACGCTCCATAAACAAAGTCATACGCTCATAAGCCTGCAGGCGAACGGGCAATGTCGATGCTTGATTGTCTTTTTGCAACAACCATCTTCGGGTATTTTGTTGGTCTTTAAAATGAGAATTAAATAAAAAATAGGCAACACCACCTGTAATTAAAGATGGAAGAGTATAGGCAATTATTTCAACGATAAGAGGAGAATTCATTTGTTTTCAATTTGGTAAAGCAAAAATATACTTTTTGGAGATAAATTCACATGAATTGTAATGGAATGTATCTACGGAGTAGTACTTTTGCAAAAAATATTACTTTTTCAACAAGGTTTAGTGTCTCATCATTTTATTTCGTGCCATTAATGGAGGTTTATATCATTGTTTTTCTTTGTATTGCTGCTTTTGCAGCAGGTCTTATTGATGCCATAGTAGGTGGCGGTGGACTTATTCAAACGCCCGTTGGGCTAATATTATTACCTAATTTACCGGTTTCTACCGTAATTGGAACCTTGAAAATCCCAGCCTTTAGCGGAACTTCATTTGCGGCTTATCAATACTTGAAAAAGGTAGATATGAACTGGAAATTGCTGTTTATTATGATGGGACTGGCCATGCCTTCAGCATTTTTAGGGTCTGCTTTATTGACTTATATGAGCAATGACTTTATGAAGCCTTTACTGCTTTTCATTCTTTCACTTTTGGCAATTTACACCTATGCTAAGAAAAATTTCGGACAGCACGTGGAGAGAAATATTTCCGAAAGAACTCAGATTTTAAATGCAATCATCATCAGTTTTGTAGTTGGTTTTTATGACGGATTTATTGGTCCGGGAACAGGAAGTTTCTTTGTGGTCGCTTTTATCGCTTTGATGGGGTTTGATTTTCTTCAGGCTTCTGCCAATGCTAAAATGGTTAATCTAGCGACAAATTTTGGTTCGATCTGCTTGTTTATGATGAAAGGAAAAATTATTTGGGCTATTGCTTTGCCCATGGCTGCAAGCAATGCGCTTGGGGGATGGCTCGGCGCTAAACTGGCTATAAATAAAGGGAATGGGTTTATTCGCATTTTCTTTTTGATTATCGTTGTGGGTACCTTGATCCGTTTTGCTTATGATGTCTTTTGGATCTAAGAATACACTCAAATAATGCAGTCTCAACTTTTCTAATAAGAAAAAAATGAAGCGGTTTTAAGGGAAATTTCAGCCGTTGTACTGTTTTTAAAGCGAAAATAATTTAGAATAGAAAAACCTTCGAGTTACAGGGTCATTTATCAAATTGATATGATTGAGAATAATTATAATATAAAATGAAAATCAAAAAAGAAGTTCGATTATTACCCGAAAAAAACAAATCAATTGCGACTATTTTAGCTTTTGCATTAGTCCCTTTATCGGGATTAGCAACAGATATTTACTTGCCTTCGATGCCTCAAATGGGTATTTCGTTAAACACCAGTGAAAGCAATATTCAACTTACGTTGATGCTTTTCTTAGTAAGTTATGGCTTAACGCAAATTGTAGCGGGTAGTCTATTAGATGTTTATGGAAGATACCGCTTGTCGCTACTTGCTTTACTTCTCTTTATTGTAGCGAGTTTAGTGATAGCGACCACCGATAGTATTTGGGTGATTTATTGCATGCGTGTTTTACATGGCATTTCTGTAGCTTTTATTGCCGTCGCTAAGCGTACTTTGTTTGTCGATATCTATGAAGGCGCAAAACAAAAAAGCTATTTGAGTATTATGACTATTGTCTGGTCTGTAGCGCCTATTGTCGCTCCCTTTATCGGCGGATATCTACAATATGGATTCGGATGGCGTTCTAATTTTTACGTTTTGGCATTTTTTGGATCTATAATGCTAATTTTAGAGCTGATATTTTCTGGGGAAACTTTGAAAACTAGAAAAAAAATGGAAATAATTGCAATTAAAAACAGCTATTCTGAAATGCTGCAACGGAAAGATTTTAGATATGGCTTGCTTATGTTAGGAATTTCGTATGGAGCAGTAATGTTTTATGGTCTGAGTGGTCCTTTTATTCTGGAACATGAGTTGGGTTATTCAGCAATTGTAACGGGATATGTTTCATTGTTTCTAGGAGCAGGCTGGATGACAGGTGGGTTTCTATCGAAAGCATTAATTAGCAAACCGTTAGTGAGTAAATTAAGAGTGGCTAATTACATTCAGTTTGCTCTGGTTTTAACCATGATGTTAAGTGCTCCATTTCTAAGTAACTTATTCACGATAGCTATTTTTGCTTTTTTAATTCATATTGCGGCAGGCTTCACTTTTAGTGTTTATTTTCCGTACTGCCTGAGTAGTTTTCCTCAATATGCAGCTACAGCGGGAGGATTAACAGGTGGAATAACCTATGTGCTTACTTCTCTTTTTAGCTATGGGGTCGCGTATCTCGTTCAGGCAAATACACAATTTGGACTTGCAGAAGGATATTTACTTTTAGTTGTTGGTGGATTTTTTACTTTAATATTGATAGGAAATAATTTTAAAAAGGCGCAAAATGAACAAGAAAGCAAACTGAATTTGCAGCAATGTAACAAGTAAAATCTAACATTTATAGATAAAGTAGATTTAGCTTACTACACGAAAATATAGAATGCCTATTATTTCGTGCAACTTTACTTTGTTTGTGAAATTAGTGCAATACCTAACTTTCTATGCCTGTAATTTTTCCCTGTAAAGCATTAATCGAATAAGTACCTCGGATTTCGATTTAAAACTCCTTTTTAATTCTTAAATTCTTATTTTTGCATAAATAGATAATTTCCATGCAAAAATACATTTCCCAACTTAACGAAGCACAACGCGAACCGGTCTTGCAAAAAGACGGTCCTATGATTATTATTGCCGGTGCTGGTTCAGGTAAAACACGTGTTTTAACGATTCGTATTGCCTATTTAATGCATCAAGGAATCGACGCTTTCAATATTTTGTCGCTAACTTTTACCAATAAAGCAGCACGTGAGATGAAAAAACGGATCTCTGATATTGTGGGATCTAGTGAAGCCAAGAACCTTTGGATGGGAACGTTTCACTCTGTTTTTGCTAGAATTCTGCGCTCTGAAGCTCATTTGTTAGGATATCCTTCTAATTTCACGATTTACGATTCACAGGATTCGCTACGTGCTATTTCTGGAATTATCAAAGAAATGCAATTAGATCGCGATGTTTACAAACCCAAACAGGTTTTAAGCAGGATTTCGAACTTTAAGAATAGCTTAATTACTGTAAAAGCATACTTCAATGATCCGGATCTTCAAGAAGCGGATGCGATGTCCAAAAAACCTCGTATGGGGGAATTGTATCAAAGTTATGTAGACAAATGTTTCAAATCTGGGGCAATGGATTTTGATGATTTATTGCTAAAAACCAATGAACTATTGACTCGTTTTCCAGAGGTACTGGCGAAATATCAAAACCGTTTCCGTTATATCCTTGTGGATGAGTACCAAGATACAAATCACTCTCAATATTTAATTGTTCGTGCTTTATCAGATAAATTCCAAAATATATGTGTGGTTGGTGACGATGCCCAAAGTATTTATGCTTTCCGTGGTGCTAACATCAATAATATTTTGAATTTTCAGAAGGATTATGAAGGGGTGCAAACCTTTCGATTAGAACAAAATTATCGTTCGACAAAAAATATTGTGGAAGCGGCAAATACCGTTATAGATAAAAATAAAACTAAACTGGATAAAATCGTTTGGACCGCTAATGATTTTGGTCCAAAGATAAAAGTGCATCGCAGTATGACTGATGCTGAAGAAGGTCGTTTTGTAGCTGGAACGATTTTCGAACAAAAGATGCAAAACCAAATGAATAATGGTGCTTTTGCTATCTTATACCGCACCAATGCGCAATCTCGTGCGATGGAGGATGCGCTAAGAAAAAGAGATATTCCGTATCGAATTTATGGAGGTTTGTCTTTTTACCAAAGAAAAGAAATTAAAGATGTGCTTTGTTATTTGCGATTGGTAATCAATCCAAAAGATGAAGAAGCGTTGATGCGTGTGATCAATTATCCGGCGCGAGGCATAGGAAATACTACGATCGAAAAATTAATGGTCGCAGCCAATCATTATAAAAGATCAATTTTTGAAGTGATGCAAAACATTGATAAAATTGATTTGAAATTAAATTCTGGAACCAAACAGAAACTATTAGATTTCGTAACCATGATTCAAAGTTTTCAGGTGATTAATGAAAATCAAGATGCTTTCTACTTAACGGACCATGTTTCTAAAAAAACAGGATTGGTTCAGGAATTGAAGAAAGATGCCACACCCGAAGGAATGGCCAAAATCCAAAATATAGAAGAATTATTAAACGGAATCAAGGATTTTACCGAAGGCCAAATAGAAATTGATGGTGCTCGTGGTGCTTTATCTGAATTCATGGAAGACGTAGCTCTAGCCACCGATTTAGACAAAGATACTAGCGATGAAGATCGTGTTGCCTTAATGACAATACATTTAGCAAAAGGATTAGAGTTTCCTCACGTTTTTGTGGTAGGAATGGAAGAAGATTTGTTTCCAAGTGCCATGAGTATGAGTACCAGAAGCGAACTTGAGGAAGAACGCCGTTTGTTTTATGTAGCCCTGACAAGAGCCGAACATCAGGCGTATTTGACCTATTCGCAATCCCGTTACCGCTGGGGTAAATTGACTGACAGTGAGCCTTCTCGTTTTATCGAAGAAATTGATGGACAATATTTAGAGTATCTCACTCCCGCAGAAAATAATTACCGATACAAACCCATGATTGATAGTGATATCTTTGGGGATGTGGATAAGTCTAAATTGCGTTTGGCCAAACCAGCCAACGGAACACCTCCACCACAAATTAAGGGGAATGCTGTTAATCCTGAAATAAATATTCGTAAATTGAAAGCTATTTCCAATAATGGAAGTTCAGGAACTGCTAATTTATTCGACAATAAACTGGTTGCTGGAAATATGGTTATGCACGAACGCTTTGGCAAAGGGCAAGTAATCAATATTGAAGGAGTAGGGGCTGATAAAAAGGCAGAAATTAAATTTGATGTGGGCGGTATAAAAAAATTATTATTGCGTTTTGCAAAATTGGATATAATAGGATAATAAATTTTGTTTCATACTATTTTGTGCGTCTGTTCGAGTGTTTTTTGTGTAGCGTAGCGGAACACAAAATGTATCGAGAACTGTATTATTAAAAGCGGTTTACAAAATGATATTATGAAACAGTCCTTTGTATATATATTAAAATGTTCTGACAACTCTTATTATACGGGGGTAACTAGTAATTTGGCTCAAAGAATATTTCAACATGAAAAAGCTTTTTATCCGGATTGTTATACGGCAAATAAAAGACCTCTAACATTGGTTTATTATTGTGAATTTACAGACATTAATTTTGCAATAGATATTGAAAAAAAAATTAAAAAATGGTCTAGGGTAAAAAAAGAAGCATTAATCAACGAAGAATATGACAAACTGCCTAATTTAGCAAAGAAAAAGTTTATCAATCAACCTAAAGATTTGTAAGTTAAAAATAAAAGGTATTCAAATTAGTGATATAACTAATTTTTAAAACGCTTCTCGATACTATTTTAATTAGTATAGCTTTCGCATTACTAATCAAAATCACTCGAAGAGACGTGCGAATCACTATAAAACAAAACAAAATGGCACAATTTATAAAAATATACGAAGATAAACCTAACGAAGCGGCTATAGCCAAAGTAGTAAAGATTTTAAGAGATGGTGGTTTAGTTATCTATCCAACAGATACGGTGTATGGTTTGGGGTGTGACATTACAAACACAAAGGCTTTAGAGCGCATAGCTAAGATTAAAGGGATAAAATTAGAAAAAGCAAATTTTTCATTCATTTGCCATGATCTAAGCAATATTTCTGACTATGTAAGACAAATAGACACGGCAACTTTTAAGTTATTAAAAAGAGCTTTGCCAGGACCTTATACCTTTATTTTACCAGGAAATAATAATTTACCTAAGGAATTTAAGAAGAAGACTACTGTAGGAATACGTGTTCCAGATAATTCGATCGCTCTGGAAATTGTACGTCAATTAGGGAATCCTATTGTTTCCACTTCTATTAGAGACGATGATGACGTGATTGAATATACTACTGATCCTGAGCTTATTTTTGAAAAATGGCAAAATCTAGTTGACATGGTTATTGATGGTGGCTACGGTGATAACGTAGGTTCTACTATAATTGACCTATCAGGAGATGAACCAGAAATAATAAGAGAAGGAAAAGGAAGTTTAGATATTTTGTAGTAAGCTGCTTTTGTTTTTAGAAATGTAAGCATAAAAAAAAAACGTTCCGAATTTCGGAACGTTTTTCTATTTATGTAGTTTGTAAATTCAAACTACACTATGAATTTTCAAAACTATTGTTTTGGGTTTTTCATTTCTTTTTCGATCATTTCGTAGAATTGATCAATTTTAGGCAATACAACAATGCGAGTTCTTCTGTTACGAGATCTGTTATCAGCTGAATCATTTGCTACTAACGGTACGTAAGAACTTCTACCTGCAGCGATTAATTGAGAAGGGTTAACACCTAATTCATTCGTTAATACACGAATAATTGAGGTAGAACGTTTCACACTTAAATCCCAGTTGTCAAGTAAGATGTTGTTTCCAATGTACGGAACGCTATCAGTATGACCTTCAACCATACATTCAAAATCTGGTTTGTCATTTACAACTTTAGCAACTTTAGCTAAAACTCCTTTTGCTTTATCAGTTACGTTGTAACTACCGCTTTTGAATAACAATTTGTCAGCTATAGAGATGAATACAACTCCTTTTTCAACATTAATTTCAATGTCTGGATCATTGAATCCAACTGTTCTTTTTAGACTTGTAACTAAAGCAAGTGTAACACTGTCTTTCTTAGTTAACGCGTCTTGCATTCTAGTAATTTTTAAATCTTTTTCTTTGATTGACTCTAATGCTTTTTCAATATTTTCGGCACCTTTAGTAGTCAATACAGTCATGTCCTTAGAAGTACTGATCAACGTTTGGTTGTGGTCTTTTAAACCAGCAACTGTTGCTGTAAGGCCTGCTTTCTCTTCTAGACAAGAATTCAATTTTACGGTACAACTATTCAATAAGTCTTGAGTTTCTTTGTTTTTCGCTTCTAGTTCGCTGTATTTCTTTTTAGAAACACAAGAGGTTAAAAGGGCTAGTACTGATAAGGCAATTACAATTTTTTTCATAAATTTAATGTTTAGTGAATTACAAAAATAGTTTTAATAAAGTTAATAAAATAGATAATTTAATGTTAAAATTAATTAACAAATACCTTGCCACCATTAACAAAGTATTGGAAAACGATGCTTTTGAGCTTGTAATACTTCTTACTCTGGAAAGTCCCTCTTTTTTTGTAAGTGTTTGAAAATAAAGTATAAAAAGAATAATGAGCTTTCATAATTGCTGTAAAATGCGAAAATTTACCTTGTAAAATAAATTGTATACCCGCTATTCCGTCTAGTACCATACGGACAAATAAAATACCAAACAAACTTTCCTTTGGTAGGTTCTTGGTTAACATTAGTAATGAATTTCTGAAGTTCAAGTAGGTTTTCATTGGATGTCCTTGTTTTAAAGTAGCACCACCCACATGATACACTAAGGATTTGTAGTTGTATTTTATGCTATATCCCTTATTGATAGCACGCCAGCATAAATCGATTTCTTCCTGATGAGCAAAAAATTCATCGTCAAATCCATGCAATTCTTTAAAAACATAACTTCGGATGAAGAAACAAGCTCCTGAAGCCCAAAATATTTCTCTGTCCTGGTCGTATTGTCCTTGGTCTTTTTCGATGGTATCAAAGACACGACCACGGCAATAGGGATATCCATATTTGTCAATGAAGCCACCAGCAGCGCCAGCATATTCGAAATATTCTTTATTTTTAAAATCTAAAATTTTAGGTTGTACAATCGCAGTTTGAGGATCGTTTTTAAAAGTATCGATAACAGATGACAACCAGTTTGCAGTTACTTCTATATCTGAATTTACCAAAGCATATATTTCAGCATCAACGTGTTTCAGCGCTTCATTATATCCTTGAGCAAAACCAAAGTTCTCGCTATTTTTTATGATTTTTACAGTAGGATAGAACTGTTCTATATATGACACGGACTCATCTGTAGAAGCATTGTCTGCAACATAAATAGTGGCTTCTGGCGAAAATTCGATTATTGAAGGTAAAAATTGCTCTAATAATTGTACACCATTCCAATTAAGGATAACGACTGCTATATTCATTTTGATTATTTAGATCCTATATTCAGGGAGTTCAGACAGAAATTGGTATTTCTCGTTTTCGAAATCCATTTGGCAAAAGTAGTGATTCATTCCGTTGGTTACCATCAAATATTCGGCTTTCATTGTCATGTTGTAACGTGCTATTTGGTCAAAGGTTGCTTGGGCAATTTTTATTTCGGGAGCTTTGCATTCGATTAAGACATCTATTGAACCATCGTTCTTAAATACGACCACGTCATATCTCTTGCGTAAGCCGTTGACTTTAAGTACTTTTTCTACATTAATCAGGGATTTCGGGTATTTTTTTTCTTCCAATAAAAATCGAACAACATGCTGGCGAACCCATTCCTCGGGAGTGAGAATGATAAATTTTTTCCTAATTTCGTCAAAAATAGACACTTTATTTTCGCTATTTTTGAAGCGGAAAGTATAAGAAGAAAAATCCAATTGCTGCATCAGGCAAAAATAATTAAAATGTTTAAAGTTTACCGCTTAAAGTTAGGGTTATTTACAAAGATCTAACTGAATACGACAACTAAAGACTGAATACTCAAAAAAATGGACGAGGTTATAAAAATTCTGAATGATATTAAAAGTGGGAACATCAAACCAATTTATTTTTTGATGGGTGAGGAACCTTACTATATTGATATTATATCAGATTATATTGAAAAAAATGTCTTGTCTGAAGAAGAAAAGGGATTTAATCAAACCGTTTTGTACGGTAGAGATGTTTCTGTCGAAGACATTATTTCTACTGCAAAACGCTATCCAATGATGGCTGAACGCCAAGTGGTAATCGTAAAAGAAGCGCAAGAGTTGACACGAACGATTGACAAGTTGGAAAGTTACGCCGAGAATCCAATGCCTTCTACCGTTTTAGTGATTTGTTATAAGTACAAAACATTAGATAAACGTAAAAAAGTAACCAAGGTACTGGGGAAAAATGGGTTAGTTTACGAAAGTAAAAAATTATATGAAAATCAAGTTGGAGATTGGATAAAACGCATACTGGCTAGTAAAAAATATACGATCGAACCCAAAGCTAATGCAATGCTTGTGGAGTTTCTGGGAACAAACCTAAGTAAAATAAATAATGAGCTTGAAAAGCTACAAATTATTTTACCCAAAGGAAGTGTAATCACCCCTAAAGATATTGAAGAAAACATCGGGTTTAGTAAAGATTTTAATGTGTTTGAACTCCGCAAAGCAATAGGGGAAAGGAACCAACTAAAAGCGTACACTATCGCTGAAAATTTCGCCAATAATCCAAAAGAGAATCCGATGGTCGTTACTACCAGTTTGGTTTTTGGTTTTTTTATCCAATTACTAAAATACCACGGACTGAAAGATAGAAACCCGAAAAATGTCGCATTAGTTATTGGAGTCAATCCATTTTTTCTAAAAGAATATGATGTAGCGCTTAAAAATTATCCAATGAAAAAGGTGAGTCAGATTGTGGCTTCCTTGCGGGATATCGATGTGAAAAGTAAAGGAGTAGGAGCGAGTTCTATGTCAAATTCTGACTTATTGCGAGAAATGCTCTATAATATATTCAATTAGTATTTATATATACGATATTTGCACTGAAAAAAACAGACTTTAATTATGGGAATGAATAAGAATACTATTTTAGGATGGGCTACTTTTATAATGATAATAATGGGTTTACTTTTAATAGGTCTTGGCGCATTTAGATACAGCGATGTTTCTGGATGGGGATTTGCTGCTGTTGGCGTGGGATTCTTAGCAAATGCGTGGGTTTTTAGCTCACTTAAAGGCCGATTATAAAATCGCGTCGAAAAAAAATGCTGTAAAAAAAATAGATTTTATATATTAGAAGAAGAAAAGCACTGTGGAAATAGTGTTTTTTTTATATAATATTACATTAAAAAAAAATAGAATTGTTTATGTGGAAAAAATTATCAATAAAATCGCAGTTAATATTAATTCTATTGATTCCATTTTCAGGGTTAATTTATATCACTATTTCAAATATAAATTTCTCTGTTGAGCATTATAAAAATATTGATGAAAGTTTAAAAAATGTTAAAAATATAGCTGCATTATCAGAAGGTATTGAGTTGATTGGCAGCGAGCGCGGGTTGGCTAATTATTCTTTTTTTGATACAAATAAAAAGAACGATTATTTAGAAAGCAAACATAAAACGAATGAATGGTTTTTAAAGAATGATATTAAAGATACTTTAATCTTTACTGATCTTAACAAAGCTCATACAAGAATTTTAAATCTGCGAGAAAGTATTAATGATAAAATTGAAGATCCTGTCACTACTTTTGTTAAGTACACAGAAGTTAACGAAAGTCTCATTAATCTAATCGATAGAGAAATTATTTATAGTAAAAATGTTAAAATTTCCGCACTTGCAAATAATTATAGCAGTTATGTGATGTTGAAGAGAGCAGCATTATTAAAAAGAGCTGTAGTACTGCAAACTTTAATAGATAAAACGAATAATAGTGCATTAATAGATTTGTACTTTCAGTCTAAAGTATATATTAGAACTACTGAATTCAAATTGTCAAATTATAAAAATGATCTTCTAAATGCAAAGCTGATTGAATTTAGAAACTCTAAAAATTATGTGTCTTTTAATAACGCCGCACAAGATATTATAAGTAATAAATTGAATTATTCCCCTCATGAATGGTGGAAAGGGTCCTCGAATATTGTAAAAGACATCGCTAAATTAGAAAAAGATAATTTAGATTACATTGTAAAATTTGCTAGTAATGAAAAAGCATCAGCATTAAGAGGTGTCATAATTTTAGTCTCTATTCTTTTACTATTTCTAGCAATAACTTTTATTTTATTATATAAATTAGTCAATCAATTATCTGGCTCGTTGTATTTAATGTCTACAACAATAAGGAAGATATCAGAAGGAAAAATTATACGCAACCCTACTTTTTCAGGAAATATTGAATTTCAAGATATTAGTGATTCCTTTAATCAGATGTTAGTAGGAATGAAAGAGCAATTAGAGTTAGCATCAAAAATTAGTTCAGGACAGTATGGAACAAAAATTAGCCTAAGAAGCCAAAACGATACTCTCAATAAGTCAATGAACGTAATGTCTCTGGAACTAAAGAGGATGGAAGAAGATTCTATTGAACTTAACAAAATGAAGGAGAGTATAAGCAAGATCAATAATTCTATATTAGAATCAACAGATTTAGAGGAATTTGGAAAAAAAATATGTCATACTCTTGTCGAGCAAACCGAAGGTTGTCAAGCTAATTTTTATATAATTAATGCTACTAAAGATAGCAATCAACTTTATAAAATAGGGGGCTATGCTGACCATAAAAACACTCCTGCTGTTATTAAGATCGGGGAAGGTTTAGTAGGAGAAGTTGCCTCGTCAAAACAACAAAGATGTTTGAATAACTTGCCTAATACTTATTCCTACTTAGCCTCTTCTCTCGGCGAAACGCCCTATTTTAATGTATTGATTACACCTGTTTCCTTTCGAGATAAAGTTATTGGTGTGATCGAAATAGGATCTTTGGAAAATTTTAGTGATGATCATAAAGTACTTTTAAAAACGATTTCAGATTCAATAGGAAGTGCAATTGAAGTTTATGTGCGCAACGAAGAATTGAAAATTTCTGTCGATGAAATTAATCGGAAAAATAACATACTTCAAGTACAAGAAGAAGAACTAAGACAAAGCAATGAAGAGTTAAATAAGCAATCTATGTTGCTGCAACAATCGGAGGAAGAACTCAAGAATCAAGCAGCAGAATTAGAGCAAACGAATTCCTATCTGGAAGAAAAAGGGCGTGAACTTGAACATAAAAACCATGAAGTTGTCATTAAAAATGAAGAGCTAGTTATTGCGCAAGAAGAATTGAATATTAAAGCCGAGGAAATTGCGCAAGCAAGTAAGTATAAGTCTGAGTTTTTAGCTAATATGTCTCATGAGTTAAGGACACCTTTAAATAGTATTTTGATTCTGTCTGACCTATTAAAAGAGAATAATTTAGGAAATTTAACAGATCCACAAATTGATAATCTTTCGGTAATCAATTCTTCGGGTAAAGATCTACTAAATCTAATTACTGATATTTTAGATATTTCTAAGATTGAGGCTGGTAAAGTCGAAATTTATAGTGAAGAATCCATTGTCGAAAGAGTCTATTCAGACATGGATGGCTTGTTTAGAGCACAAATGGAAAAGAAAAATATTGAGTTAATAACAAGCATTGCTGAAGACTGTCCTAGAAAATTATTTACTGACATTGGAAAATTAGAACAAATACTCAAAAACTTTTTGTCGAATGCATTAAAATTCACTCCTGAAAACGGTAAGGTTTCATTACGTTTTTCATCTGGTTCAGGCAATACTGATTTTACTTCAGAAACATTGACTAAACTGAAATCAGAGGACGTATTATCCATTTATATTGAGGATAATGGGATTGGAATATCGCAAGAAAATAAAAAGAAATTATTTCAAACATTCCAACAAGCAGATAGCTCTACAAGTCGAAAATACGGTGGGACAGGATTAGGTTTATTCATTTCTAAGGAATTAGCGATACTGCTAGGTGGGGAAGTTAAATTTGAAAGTGAGATAAACAAAGGAAGTGTATTTAGTGTGCATATTCCAGCAAATTTCCAAGATTATAAAGCTGAAAAATTAGAATCTCATAGCGCTAATAAGGTAGATTCAATAAGGATAGAAACCCCAATATCGTCGGAAGCTGTCGTAGATTTATCAGAAAATCTTAAGGATGATAGAGATTTGGTTTCGATTGATGACAAAACCATATTAATAATTGAAGATGACGCTTCATTTGCAGACGTATTGTTGCAAGTAGCCCATGATAATGGTTTTAAGGCAATAGTTGCTTATCAAGGAGAAACAGGGTATCAATATGCAAAAAAATACAAGCCAAAGGCTATTATTCTAGACATGAAATTACCCGGAATTGATGGCTGGACGGTATTAAAATGGTTAAAAGAAGACAAAGATTTACAACACATTCCTGTTCACGTTATGTCTGGGATGAATAGAGAAAAATTAGCCAAAGAAATGGGCGCTTTTGATTTCTTAATCAAACCTATTACTACAGCTAAACTAAAGAATGCTTTTGAATCTATCGATATTCAGATAAATAAGGTATTTAAAAAAGTATTGATTTTGGAAGATGATGTAAGTCTTAATTATTCAATAAAAGAGCTAATTCATAACTGTGATCGAAATGTAATTTGTGTTCAGGCACATACCTTTAAAGAAGCAGAGCATATTTTGGCAAACGACGATATTGATTGTGCTATTATGGATATTGGTTTACCTGATTCTAAGAACATTGCAAACATTGCAGCACTTAGAACAGTATCAAAAAATAAACAGATTAATATAATTGTTAATACAGGACAATCCTTGACCGATGAAGAACAACTAGAATTACAAAATAGTGCAGATAGAGTTGTTATAAAAACGAGTAATGTTACTGAAAGATTAAAAGATGAACTACTGTTGTTTCTAGATACTGTGGAGACTTCGAATAAAAAAGTGAATAAAACAGTCTCGAATTTATTGGGAGGAGAAGTTCTCAAGGACAAAACAATTTTGATTGTTGATGATGATATTCGAAATATATATGCGCTTTCAAGTGCTCTAACAACAAAGGGAGCTTCGATTTTAACCGCATTCAACGGAATTGAAGCACTTGAGGTTTTAAAAAATAACGCCACTATTGATATTGTCCTAATGGATGTTATGATGCCAGAGATGGATGGTTTTGAAGCAACCCGAAAAATTAGAGAAAATCCAAAATGGAAAAATCTTCCTATTATTGCACTTACTGCTAAGGCGATGAAAGGGGATCGGGAAGAAATATTAAATGCTGGAGCTTCTGATTATCAGTCTAAACCTATAGATATACAGCAGCTTATTTCTTTAATTAGTATATGGGTATATAAATAGATGATTGAATTTAATGATATTGACGAAATAGTTTTTTTGATAAAAAAACAATATGGTTACGACTTTGAAGGCTACTCGCGAGCATCCTTTCTTAGACGTATCAATCGTTATATGCAGCTTTCTGGAATGGTTAATATAGTTAATTTGAAGAATGATTTGATAAACTATCCTGAAAACTTTAATACTTTCATAAACGAAATAGTCGTGAATGTTAGCGAGTTTTTTAGAGATCCAGATTTTTTTAGTTCGTTGCTAACTAATGTTTTTCCGTATTTAGAAAGTTATCCTAAGATTAACGTATGGAGTGCAGGTTGCTCTTTTGGTGAAGAAACCTATTCATTAGCAATCTTATTAAAAGAACTTAATTTATTAAATAAATCGAGGATATATGCTACAGATATTAGTACAAATGCACTAGATAGATCTAAAAAAGGAATATATTCGATAAAAGATTTTAAAGAATATTCTAATAATTATTTTTCATCTGGGGGAAAAGAATCCTTGAATAAATATTTCGTATCTGACGGAGAAAAAACGATTATAAATTCAGAATTAAAAAAAGATATTTTATTCTCTAGACATAATCTAGTTACTGATGGTGTTTTCAAAGAATGTCAGCTTATTCTATGCAGGAATGTATTAATTTATTTTAATGAAGAATTACAAAATAAAGTTCTAGAGCTTTTTTATGATAGTTTACCAGTTCATGGTTTTCTAGCACTTGGAAATAAAGAGTCATTGCGTTTTAGTTCTATAAATGATAAATTTAAAATTATAGACAGTAAACAAAAAATTTATCAAAAAATAAAATGAGAATAATTATCATTGGTGGTTCAGCTGGTGCTTTCAATCTTATATTATCTATACTCAAAGGATTAGATAAAGAGATTGATATTCCTATTGTATTGGTTCTACACAGACTAAAAAATGCAAAAACGATACTCGAAGATTATCTGCAGCTAGAATCTCATTATAAAGTTAAAGAGGCTGAAGATAAAGAACTTGTCAAAGCAGGACATATCTATACTGCTGCATCGAACTATCATCTCTTATTAAATGAAAATTTAAGCTTTTCATTAGATGTCTCAGAAGAAGTCAATTATAGTAGACCATCTATTGATGTTAGTTTTGAATCTTTTTCGTTTGCCTTAAATGAAAAATGTTGTGGAATTTTATTGTCGGGAGCGAATCAAGATGGAGCAATAGGTCTAAAAATGATTGCTGAAAATGGAGGAAAAACGATTGTACAAGATCCTAACGAA
Source organism: Flavobacterium hiemivividum (assembly GCF_004349145.1). GTDB lineage: Bacteria > Bacteroidota > Bacteroidia > Flavobacteriales > Flavobacteriaceae > Flavobacterium > Flavobacterium hiemivividum. Next base: position 308,637 of record NZ_SMFO01000002.1, read on the forward strand.
GCCGAATTTTCATCGATGCCACTTTCGGCAATTAAAATATATAATAATCATATAGTGTGCACACTAAGCAAAATAATAAAAAATATAAATAATTATGCCAAATAAAAAACATACTCTTTTATTAATTGATGACAAGCCTGAAAATTTGATGGCTTTAAAGAGTATTCTTGATCAACCAGACAGAGAAATCATCAGTTGTTTGTCAGGAAATGAAGCGTTACAAGTATTACTTACTAAAAAAGTTTCGTTAATACTGGTTGATGTTCAAATGCCTGATATGGATGGTTATGAGTTTGTTGAAATCATAAAGAGTCACCCAAATACGGTCTCTATCCCAACTATTTTTGTCACGGCAATAAGTAATGAACAAAAGTATTTGTCTAAAGCATATGATTTAGGAGCCATTGATTTTTTATCCAAACCTTTAAACACTGAAATTACTCGAAAAAAAGTGGAGTCATTTCTAAAAATTTGGGAATACGATCAAGAGCTAAAAAAATTAAATGAAGTATTAGCTCAAAAGAATGAGGAACTAGAACAATTTGCTCATATCATTGCCCATGATTTAAAGACGCCATTGGGAAACATGCAAATTTTAATAAATTTAATTGAGGAAGATTATAATCTTGAGCTTAACGGTGAGGTTGCAGAACTATTTAGTATGGTGAAAAAATCTTCAAAAAGCATGTCAAAATTAATTGAAGATTTACTTTATTACAGTAAAAATGTGCGAAATAATGAGGGTAAGGAACTAGTTAATATCGAAATTGCAATTGATGAAATTTTAAAACAGACAAATCAGTTAACAAATATTCAAATTGAAAAAGAAAATTTGAATCATAATATTCTTTTTCAACCTCTGGCTTTTCATCAAATCGTTTCTAATATTATATCAAATGCAATTAAATATAATGACAAGGAAGTTTTAAACCTTAAAATCTCTTTTGATGAAGAAAATTCCTCCTTATCAATTAAAGATAATGGCCCAGGTATAAATGATAAATACCATGATAAAATTTTCGAGATGTTTCATACATTGGGTAAGAGTTTTAATGGCGAAAGCAGCACAGGTATTGGCTTAAATTTAGTTAAGAAGCTTGTAGATCGAAACGATGTTTCAATACAAGTTAAAAATAATAAGGATGTAGGATGTGACTTTGTGATTTCAAATTTTGAACTTATTGATTAAAAGGAGTAGGATTTATTGAATTTTATTTCAAATTAGCACAAACATTATGATTGATTCATTCTACTTTAAAGAGTCTTTCTTGATAAAAATATAATACCTTTGCACTTCAAAAATTTATTAATTTTGTGTGCGATAATAGTGGTTTAAAAAGAATTGTATTCTAATTAAAAGACTATTATTACTTAAAAACAATTAAAAAAATAAGATATGTCAGATGATAAAAAAGTAATTTTCTCAATGTCAAAATTGAGTAAAACGTACTCAAGTAGTGATAAACAAGTATTAAAGAATATATATTTAAGTTTCTTTTATGGGGCTAAAATTGGAATCTTAGGTCTTAATGGATCTGGAAAATCATCTTTATTAAAAATAATTGCTGGTGTTGATAAAAACTATCAGGGAGATGTTGTATTTGCACCGGGATATTCAGTTGGATATTTAGAACAAGAACCAATTCTTGACGATAGTAAAACGGTTATCGAAATTGTTCGTGAAGGTGTTGCTGAAACGATGGCTGTTTTAGAAGAATACAACAAAATTAACGATTTGTTTGGTCTTCCAGAAAACTATGAAGATGCGGACAAGATGGACAAACTAATGGACCGTCAGGCGGCATTACAAGACAAAATCGATGCATTAGGAGCTTGGGAAATTGACACCAAATTAGAAATTGCAATGGATGCTTTACGTACGCCAGATGCAGATACACCTATAAAAAACCTTTCTGGAGGAGAACGTCGTCGTGTGGCTTTATGTCGTTTGTTATTGCAACAACCTGATGTTTTGCTTCTTGATGAGCCTACGAATCACTTGGATGCAGAAAGTGTATTGTGGTTAGAGCAACATTTAGCACAATATGCAGGAACAGTAATCGCTGTAACGCATGATAGATACTTCTTAGACAATGTAGCGGGTTGGATTTTAGAGTTAGATAGAGGAGAAGGTATTCCATGGAAAGGAAACTATTCTTCTTGGTTAGACCAAAAATCAAGCAGAATGGCTCTTGAAGAAAAAGTAGCTTCTAAACGTAGAAAAAACTTAGAACGTGAGTTGGACTGGGTTCGTCAAGGTGCCAAAGGACGTCAAACGAAACAAAAAGCGCGTTTACAGAACTACGATAAAATGCTTAATGAAGATCAAAAAGCATTAGACGAGAAATTAGAAATTTATATTCCTAATGGACCACGTTTAGGTACTAATGTAATCGAAGCTAAAGGAGTTGCTAAAGCATATGGAGACAAATTATTATATGATAATTTGAACTTTACCTTGCCACAAGCTGGAATTGTTGGAATCATCGGACCAAACGGTGCTGGTAAATCGACAATTTTCAGAATGATCATGGGCGAAGAAAAACCAGATGCAGGTGAATTTGTTATTGGTGATACAGTAAAAATCGCTTATGTTGATCAAGCGCACTCCAATATTAATCCAGATAAATCGATTTGGGAAAATTTCTGTGATGGTCAAGAATTAATTATGATGGGCGGTCGCCAAGTAAATTCTCGTGCTTATTTAAGTCGTTTCAACTTTGGAGGAAGTGATCAAAACAAAAAAGTTTCAACATTATCTGGAGGAGAGCGTAACCGCTTACACCTTGCGATGACTTTGAAAGAAGAAGGTAACGTTTTATTACTGGATGAGCCTACCAATGACTTGGATATTAATACTCTTCGTGCTTTAGAGGAAGGTCTGGATAATTTTGCAGGCTGTGCTGTGGTGATTTCTCACGACAGATGGTTCTTAGATAGAATTTGTACACACATTCTTGCCTTTGAAGGAAATTCTGAAGTTTATTATTTTGAAGGTGGTTTCTCTGAATATGAAGAAAATAAGAAAAAACGTTTAGGTGGGGATTTAACTCCAAAACGTTTGAAATACAGAAAACTAATAAGAGGATAATATCAATTTGTTTTCGATATTTACAAAAGAGGATGCTTCGCGGCATCCTCTTTTTTTATGCATAACTAGCTTAAATTTATTTGTTTTTCAATAGCTGTTTGATTTCTCTTTTGGACATTTCTTTTGTTATGATAGATTCGTTGTAATCAACTGTGAAGCTATTTTTAGGGATTATTTTGATTGCTCCTGCTGCAGTATAAAAGTAAGGAGTTAAATATACGTGCGGAGTTTTAGATGCTCTTAAAGATTTAGAGCTTTCAAACATTCGATTTTTATCGAAATAGTAAATGCTAAAGTGTAAAATATAATTTTCATTATTGAAATTTGCCAATGTCCCCAACATGGTGTTAGGATATACAATATCTCCTAATTTTACCTTGAAACTGTCTTTTTTAAATCCGCTGTAACTGGCATAAGTTCCGTCTTCGTGTTCGATTTGAATACTATTGGTCTTGCTTGTATAAAGCATCTTAGTAATAGTGTCATTTTGAAATTCATTTTTAAGGTTAACAACTATTCCTTTTCGCATAGCAAAAACGGAATCAACTGTTTTACTATTTGTAGAATATGATTTCCAACTTTCAGGTTTTTCGGCCCCAAAATACTTTTCATTCAAATTGCTACTTTCATAAATAGTAATTTGCGTTCCTTTTTTAAACGGAAGTAAATATTGAAATAAACGATCTACTTTTGGTTCTGAATTTCCAAAAGCATAAGAAGTTTTATAGCCGTAACCAATTCCCAGTTCGCCATTGGTAGGCTTAAGTGACAATAGTCTTCCTGAATTACCTTCTACAACTTGTTCATGATGTAGCGAAGTACTAGTATTACTCAAGCTATTAAACTCCATTTTCACAGTATAACTTCCCGGTTTGTTTTTCGTATAAAAAAAATCTACACTTTTATTGTCATTTCGAACCGAAGTTACTTCGACAGTACGGTCTTGAGCTTGTAACGGAGTAGCGCAACTTACTACAATTAGAATTATAGAAGTAATTAATTGGTAATGATTTTTCATTTATATTTAAATTTAGCTTGGTTTTTTCTAGTAGGTTACGAATGAGATTAGATTAAAAATTTCCTTGTATCCGTAAACAATTAAAACTAGAAATTATATTACGCACACATCACACACATTCTAATGATGTATGGTAGGATAAGTAAATTTAGGAAAATATTAGAATTAAGTGTAAGAAAAAGATTCTTTTATTGACTTAAAACAATTAATTTGAGGGAGTCCTTGTTGAATTGAAAAAAAACAAGGTTCAGGGATAAATAATTAATTTATCTGAAGATCTTTAAATACAGGAAATTAGGGAGTGTATCATTTCAGCATTTTTTATAACAACAAAGGGATGCCCATTTCGGCATCCTTATTATGTTGCATTTACAATTATATTCAGTGGTTTTTAGGATTTAATCTATGCGGATTAAAATCACATTTTCAATCACTTTAATTATAGGTGGTTTATTTCTTTTTCTTGTCGTTGTTCATTAAAAGCAAAACAGTAGCTACTAAGGCTAGACATACAAAACCAAACCCAAAAACAATAATTATCGAACCGCTATCCCAAGTAATAAGTGCTATATTTTTCATGTATATTTTAAATTAAAAATCAAAAATATAGATTTTGAAAGTGATGTAATATGATAAAAATCAGTAAATCGAAATTTATACTAAAAATTTTACTTTTAGTTCGGGAGTTGGGATCATACAACTCTCTTTTTTACCATACCATTTGTATCTGTTTCTAGCAATCCAATCGTATATTATGTCACTAAATGAGTTGGGTAAAAACTTAAATAGTGCTAGTAAACTATAGAAAGAGCCAAGTTTAGAAGCAATTTCTAAAGCCGCTTCCGATTTGTAGTAATAAGCTATTCCAGGTTCGTAAAGTATTATACTATCTGTATTTTGTTGGTCTACTCCAATGTGCTTACATATTTCCACTCCCAAATCAGATTGTAAAGCAACAAAACGAAATAGATCTTTTTTATCGTGTTTTATGATTAATTGTACCGCCGAATTACACAAATTACAAACGCCATCAAAAAGGATAATTTTTTTTTCTTTAGGTATCTTTAATAGTGACGGAGAAATCTCTTTTGACATATTTAGTAGTATTAATTTAACTTTCATTGCGAGGCACGAAGCAATAGCATAACGTATATAAACAACAAAAATTCTTTACTAGGTTTGTCGATGTACTCTAGTGAGTTTGCTTCGTTCCTCGCAAAGACGCTATATCCTGAACACTGATTACTTCTTCTTCATCGCTTCCACCAGTTCCAGTTCATCTAAGCTGACTTTCGAGGTAAACATGCCGTAATTTACAGTTGCTTTATTCTTTTCTATACTGTCAATACTTCCCACAGCTTTTCCGTCGAGCATGCGCACACGATCACCTACTCTTAAAATAGCCTTTACTTTTTCGACTACGGGTTTTAGCTTCTTTTCCTTCTTTTCTTTCCTAATTTCCTCTACATGAACCGTCACTTCGGCAACGACTTCTTTCTTCTTGGCTACGATAGCTTTGGCTTCTTTCGGAGTGGCTTTCTTGCGTTTTGAATTCTCAATTTCGATGATTTTCAAAAACTCACCAATAAGGTCTTTTTTACTTTTATTATTAAAATATTTCTCGGCAATGTCTTCAATTTTCTGGCCTATGTAAATTGTTTTTTGATTACTGTCATACAATTCCTGATAGCTTTCTAGTTTTTGTTTGATTTTGACATTGATCGTTTCCATTTTCTTTCCTTCCTCACGCGCTTTGGTTTCTTCTTCTTTTAGCGTTTGTGAAGTCTTTTCCATCTTTGAGCGTTCCTTTTGTAAGGTCGCAATGGTTTTGTCAAAACGCACTTTTCCAACTTCAATTTTTTTCTTAGCACGATTGATTAGACTAAAAGGAATTCCATTTTTTAGAGCAACTTCAAAAGTAAAAGAACTTCCTGCTTGGCCTAATGCCAACTTATACATAGGCTCCAATGATTTTTCATCAAACATCATATTAGCATTCGTCGCAAAAGGCAACTCATTGGCTAGAATTTTTAGATTCGAATAATGAGTTGTTATTATTCCAAAAGCTTCCCTATGGTAAAATTCTTCGAGGAAAATTTCAGCCAAAGCACCACCCAGTTCTGGGTCAGAACCTGTACCAAATTCATCAATCAAGAACATCGTTTTCTTATTGCACTTCTTTAAGAAGTAGTTCATGTTCTTTAGTCGGTAACTGTATGTACTTAGGTGATTTTCAATAGATTGATTGCCTCCAATATCTGTAAGTATTCTATCGAACAGAAAAGTCTCAGAGCGTTCATGCACTGGAATCAACATTCCAGACTGCAACATCAATTGGAGTAATCCAACTGTTTTTAAAGATATTGTTTTACCACCAGCATTAGGTCCAGAAATCACAATTATTCTGTTTTCTTGCTTCAGTTCAATGGTTTGCGGATGCGTAATTTGCTTCTTTTGTTTGTTGTTTAAATACAAAATAGGATGGTAGGCATCTCTAAAATAAAGACGTCTTTCTTCCGTAATCGTAGGCATTATACCATTGATTCGATTCGCATATTTTGCTTTGGCAGCAATAACATCAATATCACTAAGGAAATCCTGATATTGGATTAATAAGGGCAGAAACGGACGAATATCATTTGATAATTGTTTTAAAATTCGCGTAATTTCTTCGGCCTCTTCGTATTCTAAATTACTTAATTCACGAGAATATTTCAAGGTTGCTTCTGGCTCGATATAGGCGATACTTCCTGTTTTTGAACTTCCTAAAATGGATCCTTTAACCTTACGACGGTACATCGCTAGAACCGCCAAAACTCTGCGGTTTTGAACGAAACTTTCCTTGATATCATCCAAATAACCCAAACTGTTGTATTGTGTCAATGCCACACCAAAACTCTGGTTGACTTTTCCGCGAATTAAATTGATATCTCTACGAATATTTAATAATTCTGGAGAAGCATTGTCTTTTATTTCACCATATTTATCAACGATCGCATCAACAGAAGTGATAATTTCCTTGGTAAACTCAACTTCTAAAGCTCTGGTATTTAGGTGAGGGTAATAGTCATCGAATTTTTTGAAATAAGTCAATAAAAAATTCACCGTTGAAGACAAGGTGGCGATTTTTCTAAAACTACCTACTTCAAGAAAGCTATCCTCTATTGCCAGAAATTTAATTTCGTGAGTTATAGCATCAAAACCATGATTTGGAATCGCATTGTTATTTTGAAAGGAAGAAACATATTCAGATGTTTGCAATAAAGCTTGCATCAAGGTTTCTTTGTCTCTAAAAGGTGTGATTTCTAGTGCTTTTTGTTTCCCAATGTCGGTATTACAGATCTCTGAAATAGTTTCGAGAACGGTTGGGAATTGTAAATCTTGTAAGGTCTTTTCGGTAATGGATATCATTTTATACGGTACGTTCTAAAAGGCTCAAAGTTACAAAGTTTCCCACTAAAAACGGTTTACTTTTTTGTGTAGTTTGCGAAAAACTTTGCGAACTTTGCACTTAAAAATATTCTATGCAAATCAACCTTAAGCCCGAATGGCAAACCCTTTTGGCCGACGAAATTCAGAAACCTTATTTTAATGAATTAGCGGTGATCGTGGAGGAGGAATACAAGATTCACGCCTGTTATCCGCCAAAAGAGTTGATTTTTGCAGCTTTTAATCGCTGTTCATTTTCAGATGTGAAAGTAGTGATTATTGGTCAAGATCCGTATCATGGAACTGGAGAGGCTAATGGCTTGTCTTTCTCGGTGAATGATGGAGTAAGAATTCCGCCTTCGTTGCGTAATATTTTCAAGGAAATCAGTGCCGATTTTGACCATATTTTTTTGCCAACATCGGGTAATTTAGAAACCTGGGCTGAGCAAGGTGTTTTACTGCTAAATGCTTCGCTAACCGTTAGAAAAGACAGTCCAAACAGTCATAAACATTTGAAATGGAATCTATTTACAGATGGTGTAATTCAAAAAATTTCTGAAGAAAAGGACAATGTAATATTTATGCTTTGGGGCGGATTTGCTCATAAAAAAGGAGCTAAAATTGATAGAAATAAGCATTTAGTTTTAGAATCGGGTCATCCCTCACCGATGAGTGCTAATCAAGGAAAATGGTTTGGAAATAAGCATTTCACTAAAGCAAATTCGTATTTGAGGGATAATAAAAAAAAAGAGATTGATTGGATTTTCAATAATGGAAGTCTTTTTTAATAGACCTTTAAAATACTATAAGTTGATATTTATATTCATTTACAGTTCGTTAAGCAAAAAATAATCATGTGTTCTAACAAAATTCAATTTATTTTTCCTTAAATTTATGGATAACTAAAACTAACCTATATGACTGTAGATCAAATATTAAAAGAGAAAGGGCATGAAGTTTATTCAATAGTTTCCACTATTACGGTTTATGAAGCTTTAAGAATAATGGGCGAAAAAAACGTGGGAGCAATTCTGGTGATCGAAGATGATGTTTTAAAAGGAATTTTATCCGAAAGAGATTACGCGAGAAAAATCGTTTTGAAAGACAAAGCTTCCAAAGATACCTTTGTTCATGAAATTATGGGCGAGGAGATTATTAGTGTAAAACCAACGGATAACATCGAATATTGTATGGATTTAATCACCAATAAAAGAGTTAGACATCTACCTGTTTTATTAGATGAAAAAGTTGTTGGTATAGTCTCTATTGGTGATGTGGTTAAATCAATTATTGAATTACAAAAAAATACGATTGATCACTTAGATTCTTATATCCACGGTACTAAAGCTTAATTATACCTAAATTTATAATAACCTAGCGAAATACTATGGCAACAATCATTCTTTCTATTGTACTTCTAGCTATTGCAATTGCTGGAATTGCCATCAAACTGCTGGTGAAAAAAAACGGTAGTTTTTCAGGTACTTGTAGTAGTAATAATCCATTGTTGCAAGGCGATGGGGAGTCATGTGGTATTTGTGGCGCTAGACCGCAGGAAAAATGTAAATCTTAATTCAATTGCTCAATACGCTTCTTTAAACTCTGGGAAGTATGGGTTTTCCAATGTCCATTTTCATCATAAATAAAATAAACCTCCAAATTTAAACTTTTGTTTTTTTCTAAAAAAGCAATCGATTTTTTAAGACCCATCACCATGAAAGCTGTGGCATAAGCATCTGCCGTGATTGCATCATCAGCAATTACCGTGGTACTCAATAAATTATGTTTGGCTGCATAACCCGTTTTAGGATCAATTATGTGTGATAGCTTTTGATTTCCTTCAATGTAAAATTTTCTATAATTACCAGAAGTGGCCAGCGCTCTATTATTTAAAGTTATAATGGCTTCGAGTTTTCTTCTATCGGATTTATCTTCAGTAGGTTGGTCGATACCTACTTTCCATTCTTCAGTATTTTTTTTCCCTTTGGCTTTAATTTCGCCTCCTAATTCGACCAAGTAATTTTTAATCCTTTTGCTTTCGAGAAAATCAGCTATAACATCTACTGAATATCCTTGCGCAATAGCATTAAAATCGATTTGTATTTTTGTTTTTGATTTTATAATGCGGTTATTCTTCAAAGTCACCATTTTATAATTCACTAATTGTAGTAAACTATCAACTTGGTTTTTGCTCAACTTGTTTTTTTTCGTTGGTCCAAATCCCCAGGAATTTACTAATGGACCGACTGTGATATCAAAATTTCCTTCCGTTTTTTGAGACACTTCAACAGATTTATTAAAAACCGTTCTGAAATATTCATCAACAACAACATTTTTTTCATTGTTATTTATTCTAGAAATAATCGAAGTTGGAATCCATGTTGACATCGATTGATCAATATTTTTTAATAGTGAATCAATCTCTTTTTGGTACAAAACACCATTGTCAGATAAGTAAGTAATGTGGTAGGTTGTTCCTTGCGAATTTCCTTCTAGCTTTATAATTTCTTTTTTATCGGAAGCACAACTCGTTAGGACTAATAGCAGAATAAGAAGTAGTGTCTTTGTCATAAAAATATTATTAACCTCCAAAGTCATCAAATGCAATATTTTCCGGTGGAACACCTAGATCGTCTAACATTTTAAATACTGCCGCATTCATCATTGGTGGACCACAAATATAATATTCAACATCTTCAGGTGCTTCGTGATGTTTCAAGTAATTTTGAAATAATACATTATGTATAAAACCAGTGTAACCAGTCCAATTGTCCTCTGGTAATGGCTCAGAGAGTGCAATATTATATTCGAAATTTGGAAATTCTTTTTCTATTTTTCTAAAATCCTCGGTATAAAAAACTTCTCGTGAAGATCTTCCTCCATACCAAAAACTCACTTTTCTATTTCTTTCTTTTTCAGTGTGAAATAGATGAAATAAATGCGAGCGTAAAGGCGCCATTCCTGCTCCGCCGCCTATGTAAATCATTTCTCTTTCTGTTGGTTTAATGTGGAAATCTCCAAAAGGTCCAGCAATTGTTACTTTGTCTCCAGGGTTTAGCGCAAAAATATAGGAAGATGCTATTCCAGGATTAAGCTTCATAAATCCACCTGATTTTCGGTCGAATGGGGGAGTTGCTAATCGAATGTTAAGGATAATAATATTGCCTTCCGCAGGATGATTCGCCATCGAATAAGCTCTAAAAATAGGTTCTGAATTTTTCATTTTTAAATTCCAGATCCCGAATTTGTCATAATCCCCTTTGAAGCGTTCATCAATTTTGTATAAATCATTTTTAAAATTGATTTCACATTCAGGAATATCAATTTGAATGTAACAACCTGACTCAAATTCTAGAAAATCACCTTCGGGCAATTTAACCACTAATTCTTTAATGTAAGTGGCAACATTGTCATTTGAAACTACTTCGCATTCCCATTTTTTGATCCCCATCACATTATCAGGAATGACTATTTCCATGTCCCGTTTTACTTTTACTTGACATCCTAGTCGCCAATTGTCTTGCTGTTCTTTTCTCGAAAAATAAGGGGTTTCAGTTGGTAATATTTCGCCGCCACCGGATAAAACTTGGCATTTACACATACCACAGGTACCACCGCCGCCGCAAGCTGAGGGTAAAAATATTTTTTTGTTAGATAAGGTAGAGAGTAGTGTTGCACCAGCTTCTGTTTCAAGCTGATCAACTTCGTTTATAATTATCTTGACTAATCCTGACGGAATAAGCTTTGATTTGGCATACAGAATTATATAAACAAGTAATGAGTTGAAGAGTAAAAATACTATTACGCTACTTACTATTGTTGTGCTATCAATACTTAATATTATCATTTTAATTTGATTAAAGATTTATATCGAAATCCCCATAAAACTCATAAAAGCGATTGCCATTAAACCAGTTAAAATAAACGTAATCCCTAAACCTCTTAAAGGCGCTGGAACATTAGAATATCTTAATTTTTCTCGAATAGCAGCTAAAGCAACTATCGCTAGAAACCATCCCACACCAGAACCCAAAGCAAAAACAGTGGCTTCCCCTAAAGAGGCATATTCTCTCTCTTGCATAAATAATGCACCTCCCAGAATAGAGCAGTTTACCGCAATTAGGGGTAAAAATATCCCCAAGGAAGTGTATAATGCGGGCGCAAATTTTTCAACAATCATTTCTACTAGTTGTACAATAGAGGCAATGGTTGCGATAAACATAATAAAACTTAAAAAACTTAGATCAACAGACTTGTAGTCATCAGATAACCATTGCAAAGCTCCCGCTTTTAAGACATATTTTTCTAGGAGGTAACAAACAGGAACAGAAATAGTTAATACAAAAGTCACCGCAAGGCCAAGTCCCACAGCGCTTTTTACCGTTTTAGAAATCGCCAAATAAGAACACATGCCAAGAAAATAGGCAAATATCATGTTTTCAATAAAAACCGCTTTTATAAATATATTGAAGTGTTCCATGTTAAAATGTTTAAATCGTTCATTACTTGATTACTTCGATTCAATTAGTTTTTTATTACGACTTCTTTGAATCCATATAAGAATTCCCACAATGATTAAAGCCATAGGTGGCATGATGACGAGACTATTATTGAAATATCCCATTTTATAAATGGATTCTGGAATGACACGAAAACCCATCAGTTCTCCAGAACCAAATAGCTCCCGAATCATAGAAACGATTACCAAAATTAAGCCGTAACCAAAACCGTTGCCCATTCCGTCTAAAAAGGAAGGCCATGGCTTGTTAGACATGGCAAAGGCTTCTAAACGCCCCATGATGATGCAATTTGTTATAATTAATCCCACAAAAACCGATAACTGTTTGCTCACATCAAATACAAAAGCTTTTAAGAATTGATCTACTATAATCACCATTGCCGCAACCACCGTTAGTTGAACGATAATCCGAATGCGATTGGGAATAATATTTCGAATAAAAGAAATAATCACATTCGAAAAAGCACAAACTACCATTACTGCAAGAGCCATTACAATAGAAGGTTTCATTTTTACCGTTACCGCTAATGCTGAACAAATCCCCAATACTTGTACCGTAATGGGATTGTTATCATTTAATGGATCAAATAAAAGTCTTTTATTTTTTGGCGAAAATAAAGGCTCTTTTTCTTTTTTAGGTTTTGCAGGTACTGCGATGGTTTCTTTGCTCATAGCCTGTTATTTTTAGTTGGTTGAAGCTACTACTCCTTGTTTTTTGAAATATGGGATGTAGTTGTTTACCGTTCGTTTAATCATTTCAGAAACTCCTTTACTAGTAATCGTCGCTCCCGAAACTGCGTCAACACCGTGTGTGTCATCTGGTTTTGCTCCACCTTTAATTACAGTAACGGAAACAAAGTTTCCAGAATCATCAAATATTTTCTTCCCAACGAACTGCTGCTGAAATTTTTCTGTTTCAATCTCCGCACCAAGGCCAGGTGTTTCGCTTTTGTGGCCAAAACTAACTCCATAAACAGTATTCTTATCGCTTTCTAGCGAGATAAAACCCCAAATAGGTCCCCACAATCCTTTTCCTCTAATCGGAATAATATAAAAAGACTTGCCATCTTTGGTACAAATAAATAACGGAAACAACTGCTCATTGGTTTTTCCAGTTTTGGCTTTATCCAATTCTTTTTTGAGGTCAATGTCAAATGCAGTGACATTGCCAGTTATTTGTTCCCCTTTATTATTCAACACAATTTGTTTGCTAATGTATTGATTAAAGGCAGCTTCGGTTTCGGATGTTTCAGTAGGAATTGAAACAGAGCTGAGTATATTTTTCATTTTTTCGACCCTAACATTTTTCTCCTGATAGGGAGCAAGACTTATGGCTGTTACTGATAACAGAATAGCAATGACTACCACCATAAAGGAGGAAAAAATAAACGTGGCTTTGTTACTGTCTTTATCCATTTTGATTGTGTATTGGGGTAACTCTATTTAGTCTTTTTTTAATATTTGCTTCTACTACATAATGGTCTATTAAGGGCGCCATTACGTTCATAAATAAAATAGCTAACATCATTCCTTCGGGATAAGCGGGGTTAAATACTCTGAAAAGAATTGCTAACAGTCCTATTAAAAATCCATAGATGTATTTTCCAGTATTCGTTTGTGCAGCACTTACAGGATCAGTGGCCATGAAAATAGCGCCAAAGGCAAAACCTCCCAAAACTAAATGATGTAGCGGGCTGATTTGCATTAAGGTATTCAATCCAAAAATATTAAATATTACAGCCATCAAAAATCCTCCAGCAAAAACTGATGCCATAATGCGCCAACTGCCAATGCCTGTATATAATAAAATTCCAGCTCCAATCAAGCAAGCAATAGTCGAAGTTTCCCCTACAGATCCAGGAATAACACCTATAAAGGAATCCATAATACTGGGAATTTTATCAGCAAAACCAGCTGCTGCATCTCCTAATGGTGTCGCACCACTATAAGCATCAACAACGGCTTGCCCTTTGTTTGTACTCGTGTTAATCCAAACTTCGTTTCCTGACATTTTGGTTGGATAGGCAAAGAATAAGAATGCCCTAGCGGTAAGCGCAGGATTTAAAATATTCATTCCAGTACCACCAAAAACCTCTTTCCCGATAATTACCGCAAAAATGGTGGCAATAGCCAACATCCACAAAGGGACATCAATGGGCATTATAAGCGGAATCAACATACCTGAAACTAAGAAACCTTCATTTATGGTATGTTTTCGAATAATAGCAAAGATGAACTCTGTTGTTAATCCTGCTCCGTAAGAAACTAAGATAAGTGGGAGAACTTTAATAGCTCCAAAAATAAAATTATCCATTAGTGAAACATCTGCAATCCCTAAAGCGAGATGGTGTTGGTTACCAATATTCCACATACCGAATAACAGACATGGAACTAAAGACAACACCACTAAGATCATCGTGCGTTTTAAGTCGATCGCATCGCGTACGTGTGTTCCCTTGCTTTTTGTAGTATGGTTAGGTACAAATAGGAAGGTTTCAAACGCATCAAATGCGGGATGGAATTTCTCTAGTTTTCCTCCTTTTTCGAAATTAGGTTTGAGATTGTTTAGTAAGTTTCTAAGTGGCTTCAAATTCAGATTGTTTAAGGATTAAATTTGGTAACTATTAGATTGTGTGATTTGTATGTCCGTTTAATTAATTTGATACTTATATGTTTAAAAGACTCATTTTTGAGAATTACTATTGAAAATATTTTAGTCCAATTGATAATTTCTTTTTACTAATCTTCTTGATCAACCCCACCAACTTCGCTTTGATTGACGGAAATAACTTTATCGTGGCATTAAATACTCATTGTTTAACGATGCGACTTTTATTCCCTTTTATTAAGGTTTCCTAATAAACTAGTTATAGATTAAAACTAAAAATCTTATATGTCTTAAAAGAGACATAACTATTCAACTAAATTCCTTCCGAACCATATCTAGTCCGTGACGAATGATTTCTTGCGATTTTATTTTTGATGTACAGACTAACTCGCAGAGTGCAAAATCTTCCTCTGCGACTTCATAAATACCCAGCTTTTCCATCATATCGATATCTTCAATTAGTATTGATTTTAAAAGTTGTACAGGGTAAATATTCATTGGAAAAACTTTTTCATATTGTCCAGTCATTACAAAAGGACGTTCTTCGCCATGTAGATTGGTATTTAAATCGTGTTGTTTATTTGGTGTCAGCCAAGAGAAAAAAGTACGAGATACACTGAATTTATCAAAGCCTGGTTTTAGCCAACCCATAAATTCGTATTGGTTTCCTTCTAGAATTACGGTAATTTGGGAATCATAGAAACCTAAAAATCCGTCCGCGGGAACTTTACTGCCTGATAAAATAGAGCCACTAATGATTCGGTTTTCTCCTTTTTTTAGACCTGCATCTAAAAGGATATTTTTTATAGAAGAACCTACAATCGTTTTGTAATATTGGGGTTTTATAATTTGAGAGCCTGTAACCGCAATGGTTCTAGTGGCGTCGAATATTCCTTCGGTAAATAATTTTCCAATGATGACTACATCTTGTGGATGAATGTACCACACGACTTCGCCTTTATTTATTGGGTCAATATGGTGAATTTGCACGCCAACATTTCCCGCAGGATGAGGACCTGATATATTGTTGATTTGTACGTTTTGAGCTTGGCTAAAAGCAGCAGCGGGGGAGCTGTTTGCTTTTAGGTTTAAGTGTACTTTTCCCGTCGTTAATTTTTTTAAGGCATCAATTCCCGTTTGAAAATGAGACTCTTTCCCTGACATAATGAAATCGTTATCAGCTGCTAATGGATTTGTATCAAAAGTAGAAATAAAGATGGCTTTTGGCTTTTCGCTAGGTTTCGCAATAGTTCCGTATGGGCGTTGACGAATAAAAGTCCAAACGCCGCTATCTAGCAGTTGCTCAACGATTTCTTTTCTCGAAAGTTGGTTGGGATTTGATTTACTAAATAAGTGGTGTTTTACTTCCCTATCGGCAAGGATTTTAATTTCTAAGATGACTCTTTTTTCTCCGCGAAGAATTTCAATTACTTCGCCGCTTACGGGAGAGCAAAACAGAATATTTTCATCGTTTTTATCGTAAAATAGTTTAGTTCCAGCTAGAACATTAGTTCCTACTTTAACTAATAATTTTGGCGTAAGACCCACAAAATCTTTTGGTTTAATAGCAAATATCTCGGCCACGGGCAGCTCCAATACTGACTTAACAGCTTCACCTATCAATTTGAGATTCAATCCCCTTTTAATTTTAATATATTCACTCATACATTAATTTATTTTTAGTGGGTATTACTTATGATATTCTGGTTTATGGATGTAATTTTAGTATGCTATAAGATTATGCGTATTAGATTTTTGTTAAAAACAAGAAGTTTAAAGTACTAATTTAATGAATTTGCGTGAAAAAACAACAGTGAAAATATTTTAATTTTGCAATAATAAATAATGTACGACAAAAAAATTAGTTTTATAACTAAATGAATATTAAAGTAATAACATTAAAATTAAATTATAAATCTAACTCTGCTTTATAAAACAAAGAATAAATTGAAGGATTTACATAAGCTACCAGATATGTAAACTAGATAAGTGCTCTATCAATTTCTTGCATTAAATTTAGAGTTAATAAAAGAATATTTTTCTAATCAAAAAAGTGGATTTTAAAAAGTATTAATTAAAAAACAAAACATTTTAAGGGAAACCGTAAGGAAAGCGATTTCTTTAAGACTAATTTCTAAAAAAAATAGTAAGTAGAAGTTATTTTTTAAACTGAAATAGTATTTAGGTTTTAAACTTAGTTAAGGTGACTCGGAATTTTTAGGTAAAATACACAATGTGAATCTCAAAACTAAAGTAATTGAAAACATTTGAAACAGAACGATTATATCTGACGCCAACGACCACGGTGGATCCCGAATTAATTTTAGAACTCTTCAATACTCCAAAATGGATTGAATTTATAGGAGATAGAAATCTAAAATACACTCAAGATGCAAAGGAATATATATCTAATCATATGACTCCTCAACTCGAAAGACTAGGTTTTGGGAATCATACTGTTAGACGAAAATTTGATGGAGCAAAAATAGGTTGCTGTGGACTTTATGATAGAGAAGGCGTGGAGGGAATGGACATTGGATTTGCTTTTCTTCCACAATATGAGAATAAAGGTTACGGTTTTGAAAGTACAAATGCCTTGAAAGAAGCTGCTTTTGCCGAGTTCAATTTAATGGAAATTAGCGCAATCACTACACAAGGGAATATCAGTTCACAAAAATTATTAGTAAAACTCGGTCTGCAATTTGAGAAAAACATCAAACTAATTGATGATTCCGAAGAGTTACTACTATTTAAATTATTGGTTTAGATTAGAAGTAATAGACTTTTTTCTAAATCCTCGATGCTAAGTATAAAAACTGTGGCGCTAATTTTAAATAGAAATTTGAATTCCTATAAAACTGAAAAAATAGTATCTTGGCTCGCTGTAATAAAATAATAAACGAGCGATCGTGATGAATGAAAAGCAAAAATTAAAGGAAGTTGCTGGACTTTTTTTAAAGTTAGGAATTATAGGTTTTGGCGGTCCCGCCGCACACATTTCTATGATGCGAGAGGAAGTAGTGGTGAAAAAAAAGTGGCTCGACGAACAACATTTTTTAGATTTAATAGGTGCTACTAATTTGATTCCAGGTCCTAACAGTACCGAAATGGCAATTCATATTGGTCACGAAAGAGCAGGATGGAAAGGACTTATTGTCGCCGGATTATGCTTTATCACTCCAGCCGTTTTGATAACTGGAATATTTGCTTGGCTTTACAAAGAATACGGTCAGCTGCCTGAAATCCAGCCTTTTTTGTACGGAATAAAACCGGCAATAATTGCCATTATTCTAAGTGCTATTTTTCCTTTGGCAAAAAAATCATTAAAAACAGTTCGATTAGGAATTATAGGTGGCATCGTTTTGCTGCTTTCACTATTGCAGTTCAATGAAATAGCACTGCTTTTTGGCGCTGGATTCCTGGCTTTGTTTTGGAATTCCATAACCAACAAAGATTCTAATATTAAAGGAAACAACTGGATTCCGCTGATGCTAATTCCAGTTTCTAAAACAGCTTTATTAGTACCCACTAACTTAAATTTATTTCTGATTTTCTTAAAAATTGGGGCAATACTATATGGAAGCGGTTATGTGCTTTTTGCTTTTTTGGATGCCGAATTAGTTGCTAAAGGATTACTCACCAGGACGGAATTGATTGACGCCATTGCGGTAGGACAATTTACACCGGGACCTGTTTTCTCCTCAGTTACTTTTATTGGCTATCAGATCAATGGTATATCAGGAGCACTTATTTCTACGCTAGCAATATTTTTACCCTCTTTTGTATTTGTGGCGCTATTAAATCCTTTGGTAAAAATGATGAGAAACTCAAAGTCTTTTGCCCTATTTTTGGACGCGGTAAATGTAGCTTCGATTGCGATAATTGTATCAATCTGTTATGAATTAGGGACTGAAACTATCACAGACTGGCGTACGATTTTAATAGCTTTATTGAGTATTGGAATTGCGTTCAATTATAAGAAAATAAATAGTGCTTTTATTGTTTTGGGAGGAGCATTAATGGGTTATTTACTGTTTTTGGTTTAACAAAATTTGTTTCGTTTTTCTAGTCTTTTTCGAAAAATAGAGGGGAACATAAAAATATAAAAAAGCCACTAAGAACGATACTTAGTGGCTTTTTTGGAATTAACAACCTCTTAAATTTTTATTCGCAATAGCTTATTGCCATCCACCACCAAGGGCTTTGTACAATTGAATTACAGCTCTATATTGTTGGAACTTGTTATCTACTAAACTTAATTCGGCATTTAAAGCATCATTCTTAGAAGTCAAAACCTCTAGGTAATTGGCTAAACCATAAGTCAACAATTCATCTGAAAAATTAGCTGCTTTTTTAAGGGCATCAGCCTGTTTCACTCGAACCGTCATTTTATAAGTTTCATTATTGTATTGGGCTAATGCATCTGAAACTTCTTTACCTGCAGTAAGCAATGATTGTTCAAACTGTAAGTAGGCCTTCTCCTGATTGGCTTTGGCAATTTCATATTTCGTTCTAACTTGTCTTTGATTGAAAATAGGTTGTGTTAGACCCGTAATCACATTAGCAAATATAGAATTAGCACTAAACCATTCTTTCAAATCGATACTTTGAAGTCCGCCTGTAGCTGTAATTCTTAAGGCAGGATAAAATCCGCTTTTGGCTACATTAGTCATTTCAAAATTAGTGATTAAATTGTATTCGGCTGCGATCACATCAGGTCTGTTTCTCAATAAACTTGCAGATACTCCTAGGGTAATTGCTGGTTGCATTGTTTGAGATTCGAATGTGTTGCGTTCAATTTTAGCCGAAGGCTCTCCTAAAAGAATACTCATCGTATTTTCAAGGAAAATGATGTTGTTCTTTAGATCCGCAATGATAAGATCAGTAGCATATTTTTGAGCTTCGGTTTGTTTAACACCAACTTCAGTTACATTACCGGCCTCTTTTAAAGCAAGTATAGTTTCAACACTTTTGTTGCGGTTAATCAAGGTTTCTTCAGCTACTTTTATTTGTGCATCGACTGAAAGTAATTGATAATAAGTAGTCGCGATTGAGGCAATCAACTGTGTTTTTATCGCTTGGTTTACGGCCGTAGTTTGCAAGTAAGATGCATTAACAGCACGTTTATTGCTTCTTATTTTACCCCAAATATCTGCTTCCCAAGATAAAGAACCCGTTAATTGATACTGATCTGTGCTGCGGTCTTTTAACAAAGCGCCAAACTGACTGTTTCTAGATAATTCCTGGTGCGTCCAGTCTGCTCCTGCAGAAAGAGTAGGGAAGTAGCCCGCTTTTCCTTGCTTCATTGTTGCCTCAGCCGCAACTAGATTTTGCATGGCAATACGGATGTCTAGGTTGTTTTGTAATCCTTTAGAAATATATCCTTGCAATAATGGGTCTGTAAAAACCTTGTCCCAGGACACATTAGCTAATGAAATAGTGTCCGTAGACACTACCTCATTTCGATATAAATCAGCTGTTTTTAATTCTGGTCGTTTGTAGTCTTTAGCAACGAAACACGATTGCATTACCGTTGCAGTTAGCCCTAATAGCGCGACTCTGTATATTTTATTTTTCATTTTCTTCTTCTAAAAGTGGAACATCATTTTCATTAGCAACTACTGGTTTTCCAGATAGACGTTCTTGTAATCCTTGAAAGATGATAAACAAAATTGGAATAACAAATACTCCTAAAATTGTTCCTACTAACATTCCTCCAACAGCTCCCATACCGATAGAACGGTTTCCTACTGCTCCAACACCTGAAGAAAATGCCAATGGCAATAATCCGAAGATAAAGGCTAGTGAGGTCATTAAAATAGGACGCAAACGTGCTTTGGCACCTTCGATAGCGGCTTTTGTAAGATCCATTCCATTTCGGCGCCTTTGTATAGCAAACTCGACGATCAGAATGGCATTTTTGGCCAGTAGTCCTATCAACATTATCAAGGCGACTTGGAAATAAATATTATTTTCTAAACCGGCCAGTTTTATAAAACCAATAGCTCCTGCAAGACCTACAGGTAGTGAAAGTAGCACTGATAATGGTATTAAATAACTTTCGTATTGTGCACTCAGCAAGAAGTAAACAAATATTAAACTCAATAAGAATACACCAATTGCTTGACTTCCCGCTAAAATTTCTTCCCGGGTCATTCCAGAGAATTCGTAGGTATAACTTTTTGGCAAATGTTCTGCAGCTACTTCCTGAATAGCTTTAATTGCATCTCCTGAACTGTATCCTGGTTTTGCTTTACCGTTTACGTTTACTGCTTTTAGCA
Source organism: Flavobacterium hiemivividum (assembly GCF_004349145.1). GTDB lineage: Bacteria > Bacteroidota > Bacteroidia > Flavobacteriales > Flavobacteriaceae > Flavobacterium > Flavobacterium hiemivividum. The sequence goes on from NZ_SMFO01000002.1 coordinate 329,583, forward strand.
TATTAAATCGCGCCACGGCTTCAGGTCCATAAATTCTTTTGAAATCAACAAATTGACTTATTGCAACCTGCTGTCCTGAGGAATTTTTAACATAAACAGAATTAATCGATTCCAGATTGGCGCGGTCTGATGCTTTGGCTTGAATCATTACACGGTATTGTTTTCCGAATTTATTGAAATCCGTGGTGTACAATCCGCCATAATAACCTTGCATAGTACTAAAAATATCAGTTACTGAAACTCCAGCGTCCTTGGCTCTTTCTACATTAATATCCATTTGATATTGTGGAAAAGAAGGATTAAAGTTTGTAATTGCATATTGAATTTCAGGCCTTTTCATTAATTCGCATAGAAACTCATTACTCACCTTACTCATCGTCGCCCAATCATCATCTCCTTTGTCTTGAATTTTTAGTTCAAAACCATCTGCTGATCCAAAACCTTGCACACTAGGTGGCGTAAAAAACAGTGCTTTTGCATCTTTAAAGTGAGCGGTTTTAGCAAATAGTTGCCCCACAACAGCATCAACTGATTGGTTGTCTTCTTTACGTTCGCTCCAGTCTTTTAATCTAATAACGGTAAAGGCATAAGAACCTCCATTTACACTGTTTAACAAACTGAAACCTACCACACTCATTCGTGCTTCTACAATGTCCATTGATCCAAGAATAGAATCTAATTCATTGACCGCAAGTTGAGTTTTCTCTAAGGTTGTTCCCGGAGGAAGCGTCAAATCGGCCATGATAATTCCCCTGTCTTCATTAGGAATAAACCCAGAAGGTGTTGATTGGAACAAAATGAAAGTAATTCCTGAAAACACTACTAAAGCCGTAATGGTAATCCATTTTTTCCGTGCTAAGAATCCAAGAGACTTAACATATTTGTTATTCATTCGATCAAAACTAGTGTTGAAAGCGATGAAAAATTTATCTTTAAAGTTTTTGTCTTTATGGTCAGAATCTTGGTGTGGCTTTAAAAATAAAGCACATAATGCCGGGCTTAAAGTCAAAGCGTTTACTGCCGAAATCAAAATAGCAATGGCCAATGTTATGGCAAATTGCTTATAAAATACTCCCGATGGACCACCCAAGAAAGATACTGGAATAAATACCGCTGCCATTACTAGCGTAATCGAAATAATCGCTCCTGTAATTTCGCTCATTGCTGATAAAGTAGCTTCTTTTCCGGATTTAGCGCCCTCATCAAGTTTAGCATGTACTGCCTCGACGACGACAATGGCATCATCGACCACAATACCAATCGCCAGAATCATAGCGAAAAGTGTTAACATATTTATAGAGAAACCAAATATTTGAAGGAAGAAAAAGGTTCCAACAATAGCTACAGGTACTGCGATAGCAGGAATTAAAGTAGATCGAAAATCTTGTAAGAATAAATAAACCACAAGGAAAACCAGTAAAAAGGCTTCGATTAAAGTATAAACTACTTTATCAATAGAGGCGTCTAAGAACGTTTTAGTATTATATGGAATAACATAATCCACTCCCGCAGGGAAGTTGGGTTTTGTTTCGTCAAGAATATCTACAATTTCAGTAATGATGTCTTGTGCATTCGAACCAGAAGTTTGAAATACACCAACAGCAACACCTTGTTTACCCATAGCGATATTCTTAGTCCCATAGTTGAAACCACCCAATTCTACGGTAGAAACATCTTTAAGTCGCAAGAAATTTCCATTTCCTATTGCTTTTACAATGATATTTTCATAATCTTCTACTTCAGAAAGACGCCCTTTGTATTTGATTACATATTCATAAACTCCATCGGCATTTTCTCCAAATTTTCCTGGAGCAGCTTCAACATTTTGTTCTTGCAATGCAAGTTGAATGTCTTTAGGAGTTAGGTTATAAGTAGCCATTTTTGCAGGATCAATCCAGATTCTCATCGAATAATCTTTGGCTCCAAAAACATTAACCTGACCTACACCTTTAACACGTTGTAATTTAGGTACTAGATTTATTTTGGCATAATTCTGAATATATGTTTCATCAAAATCATCATTATTAGAATATAAAGCAAAGAACATCAAGGCACTAGTCTGGCTTTTTACGGTTGTAACTCCAGTTTGCACTACTGCTTGAGGCAGTTTAGAAGTCGCACGAGCCACTCTATTTTGCACGTTTACCGCAGCTAGATCTGCATCAACTCCTAATTCGAAGTAAACAGAAATTTTAGCCGAACCATCATTAGCGGCAGAGGAAGTCATATAGGTCATTCCTTCGACACCGTTGATCTCTTCTTCTAGCGGTATAACCACACTATTCAGTACTGTTTCGGCATTTGCACCAGTATACGTTGCAGATACTTGAACTGTTGGCGGAGCAATTTCGGGGTATTGTTCTACGGGTAATGACATCAATCCTAAAACACCTAAAATGGTAATTAAGATTGAGATTACGGTCGAGAGTACTGGCCTCTCTATAAAAGTTTTTAACATCTCAGTAAATATTATTTAGTAGTAGTTTTTGTTGCAGTTTCTGCAGCTGCTGGAATGACTTTTTCAGCTACCGTATTTTTTGTAGGCTGTGGTACAATTTCCATGTCCTCTTTTAGTTTGGAAGCTCCTTCAACAACGACAACATCTCCTTCAGCAAGTCCCGAAGTTACAATGTAATTCAAGTCAGAAGTTCCATTAGTTTCTATAATTCTCGACTTTACTTTGTTGCTTTTATCAACAGCATAAACCATTTGTTTTCCCTGCACTTCAAAAACAGCATTTTGAGGTAATAAAATAACATTGCTTTGTACGATTGGTAAACGAACAACTCCGCTACTTCCGCTTCTTAAAATCCCTTCTGGGTTCTTAAATTCGGCTCTAAACTCTGTTGTTCCAGTAGTTGCATTTACTAATCCGTTAATCGTTGCAATTTTTCCTTTTTGATCGTATTCTGAATTGTCTACTAAAATCAGGGAAACTTCTGGAGCTGATTTTAACTTTTCAGCAGTTGTAGCACCTTTAAATGTCTTATTAAAATAGAGCACTTGTTTTTCATTCATAGAAAAGTAGGCACGTACAATTTTTGTGTCAGACACTGTTGTTAAAGGCATTTCGCTAGTAGGATTTACTAAACTTCCTTCTTTAAAAGGCAAACTACCAATGACTCCGTTTACAGGAGAATATATGGTTCCGTAACCAATATTAGCAGCAATACTTCCATAAGCACTTTTAGCTTGTGCTAATTTTGCTTTGGCTGTAGCCAATTGAACATTACTAATAATGCTTCTTTCTACAAGAGGCTTCAAACGATCTACTTCGACTTGTGCCGCTGATACCATCGCTTTTGCAGCTGATGCATCTTGGTTTAGCGTTTGTGTTTCTAATTTGAACAAAATTTGTCCTTTTCTTACCACCTGACCTTCATCAACATACACTTTTTGGATAAATCCGCTCACTTTTGGTCTAATTTCAACATTTTGTTGACCTTCAAGATTAGCAGTAAACTCTTGATAGACCGTCGCATCTTGAGTTATTATTTCTTGTACAGGAAAAGGAGCGGGTCCTTGTACTGCAGCTTGTTGTTCTTTCTTTCCGCACGAAGAGAGTAGCAGTACGAAAGCTATTAGTGGTAATGAAATTTTTTTCATTTTGTTAAATTTGATTAATTATTGATTATTATTGTTATTATCGATTTCTATTATTTTAAATTCAGCAATGGTCTTTACAAAAAGTTCCTCCATTTCTTCAATGTGATTTTTATATGCTTTTACATTCTCCAAATTGCATTTTTCTTGAGGACATGTAATGGTTTGTTCGCGATAATGAAGCATTTTATTAACAAGAAATTTTTCCGCTTCCAGCATTTTTTTATAATTCAAAAGTCGTTCGCTTAATGGAGAGGCTTTGAAATATTTTTTTCGATCACCAGCAATTGTGAAATAATTTATTTTCTCCATTTTAAGCAGTAAATTCAGGTTTGTGGATATCGAACTCTTACTCGCCGATAACTTTTCGACTAAACTCTCAAAGGTCAATCCCGATTTGCATCCGTCAATAATCAGTAATGCTAAAATTCTCGCTGCTAGTGGAGGAATATTATATGTAGACGCAAAATGAATTCCGGAAAATTCAATGAGTTCCCCTCTCTCTTTTTGTAAATTGTCCATGTTTTTTTTTGCAAAGATACGATTGGTTCGCAAATCACCGAACCAATCGAACTTAATGTTATGTTAATTTTATCGAAATGAAATAAGCTCGAGAAATAGCCAGTATTTTATAAGTATCACTGGTAGTAAACAGCTGTAAAAAACACTTTGAGAAACTAAAATCTATTTTTCCTATATTTGTTGACCTAAAAACAAACTTATAGTGAGTCAAATCAATAAGCTAAAAATATTCAATGACCCTATTTATGGGTTTATTACCATACCCAATGCATTAATTTACGATTTAATTCAGCATCCTTATTTTCAACGCCTGAGAAGAATTTCGCAAATGGGATTGTCTTATCTTGTTTACCCAGGAGCGAACCATACTAGGTTTCACCATGCTTTGGGTTGCATGCATCTCATGCAAAAGGCAGTTGATGTTTTGCGTTTTAAAGACGTTGAAATTTCAAAAGAAGAAGAAAATGCGCTTTATATTGCCATTTTATTACATGATATAGGACATGGACCTTTTTCGCATGCCATGGAAAGAAGTATTGTTGAAGACGTACACCATGAAGAAATTTCTTTGTTGTTTATGCATCAGTTAAACGCTGAATTTGATGGGCAACTTGATTTAGCTATAAAAGTATTTAAAGGCGAATACCATCGTTTGTTTATGTTGCAATTGATATCCAGTCAGCTGGATATGGATCGAATGGATTACCTAAAAAGAGATAGTTTTTACTCGGGTGTGGCCGAAGGAAATGTCAACTCAGAACGATTGATTCAGATGATGAATGTGGCTGATGATGTTTTAGTAATCGAAGAAAAAGGGATTTATTCTGTTGAGAAATTTTTGATGTCCAGACGTTTAATGTACTGGCAAGCTTATTTGCATAAAACCAGCTTAGCGGCCGAATTGATCTTGACGCGAATTTTAAAACGTGCCAAAGAACTAACCCTAAAAGGAGTGGTTTTACCATCAAGTAGACCTTTGAACTATTTCTTGCAACATAAAGTTACAATGGATATATTTGATGCCCAGACTTTAAATTTATTCGCTCAACTCGATGATTTTGATATAATTAGTGCTCTAAAGGAATGGCAATATCAAGATGATTTTATTTTATCTACGATGAGTAAAATGATAATTAATAGGGATTTATTAAAAATAAAATTAACTAGCGATAAAGTGCCTAGTGAAGATTTACAACCTTTAAAAGAACGTTTTGCATTAGAAAACAATATCAGTTTATTAGAAGCAAACTATTTTATTTTTAAAGGAAAAATAAAAAACCAAGCTTATAGCAAAGAAGCAGAACCCATACGAATATTGAAAAAAGATAGGACAGTAGAAACTGTCATTGAATCTTCTGATCAGTTGAATTTAAAATCATTATCTAAATCAGTGACCAAATATTACATATGTTTCCCAAAACAACTCGTGGAAATGAACATTTAAAATCTATTTTTTTATATTTTTGTCGCAATGAAATTTACAGCAGAACAAATAGCGGGAATATTGGAAGGAGAAGTTGTTGGGAATCCCAATGCTGAAGTGCATGAGTTGTCTAAGATTGAAGAAGGAAAGGAAGGGTCGCTGACTTTTTTATCAAATCCCAAATACAATAACTACATATATAGCACCCAAGCTACAATCACGATTGTAAATAAAAGCTTTTTTCCAGAATCGGAAATAACGACAACGATGATAAAAGTAGAAGATGCTTATTTGGCTTTTTCTAAATTATTAGAGTTCTATGATCAGGCAAAAGGGGCTAAAAGCGGAATCGAACAGCCGTCGGTAATAGCAGAGAATGCTACTTATGGTAAGAATTTGTATTTAGGTAGTTTTAGCTATGTAGGTTCTAAGGTCGTTTTAGGCGACAATGTGAAAATTTATCCTAACTGTTTTATCGGAGATAATGTTGTCATTGGCGATAATGTAACTATTTTTGCAGGAACTAAAATTTATGAGCAAACCGTAATTGGAAAAAATTGTACCATACATTCTGGTGCGGTGATAGGAGCTGATGGTTTTGGCTTTGCGCCAAATCCTGACGGAAGCTTTAAAAAAATTCCGCAAATAGGAAATGTCATAATAGAAGACGACGTAGACATCGGTGCTTGTACATCTATAGATCGTGCTACAATGGGTTCTACAATTATAAGAAAAGGAGTGAAACTGGACAATCAAATCCAGATAGGTCACAACGTGGAAATAGGAGAGAATACCGTAATTGCAGCTCAAACTGGTGTTGCAGGCTCTACTAAAATTGGGAAAAACGCAATGATTGGCGGTCAGGTAGGTATTGCAGGACATTTAACCATTGGGAATAATGTTCGAATTCAGGCACAATCCGGAGTAGGAAGAAACATCAAAGATGCGGAGATCTTACAGGGAAGCCCAGCATTTGGCTACAACGATTACAGTAAATCGTATGTCCACTTTAAAAATTTACCAAAGATCGTCTCAGAATTAGAAGAATTAAAAAAACAAATATTAAACCAAAAAATCGGGAATAATGGTTAAACAGAAAACTATAAAGACAGAAGTTTCGCTAACAGGAGTTGGATTGCACACTGGTAAAGAAGTTACAATGACTTTTAAACCTGCTCCGGTAAATAATGGTTTTACTTTCGTCCGAGTAGATTTAGAAGGACATCCTGTTGTTGAAGCAGATGCAAACTATGTTGTAAATACACAACGAGGAACCAATTTAGAAAAACTTGGAGTAAAAATACAAACGCCAGAACATGTGTTAGCGGCCCTAGTTGGTTGTGATTTAGATAATGTTATTATCGAATTAAATGCTTCGGAGCTGCCTATAATGGATGGTTCGTCTAAATATTTTGTTCAAGCACTTGAAGAAGCAGGCGTAGAAGAACAAAACACAAAACGCAATGTTTATGTTGTTAAGGAAGTTATTTCATTTACTGACGAGGAAAGCGGAAGCGAAATTTTAATCATGCCAAGTGATCAATATTGTGTTACTACGATGGTTGATTTTGGTACAAAAATTTTAGGTACTCAAAATGCAACTATGAAAAGCATTTCTGAATTTAAAAATGAAATTTCACAATCAAGAACCTTTAGTTTTCTACATGAATTAGAATCATTGTTAGAAAATGGTTTAATTAAAGGAGGTGACTTGAACAACGCTATTGTGTATGTAGATAAAGAAATCTCTGCAGCTACTATGGAGAATTTGAAAGTTGCTTTTGGAAAAGAAGATATCAATGTGAAGTCAAATGGGATTTTAGACAATTTGACATTACATTATCCTAATGAGGCTGCAAGACACAAACTACTTGATGTAGTAGGTGATTTAGCTTTAATTGGAACAAAAATACAAGGTAAAGTTATCGCTAATAAACCAGGGCATTTTGTAAATACACAATTTGCTAAAAAAATGGCAAAAATCATAAAAATCGAACAAAGAAATTATGTTCCTGTTTTTGATTTAAACCAAGAGCCCTTGATGGATATCCATAAGATTATGGCTGTACTTCCTCACAGACCTCCATTTTTATTAATTGACAGAATTATCGAAATGTCTGAAAGTCATGTGGTAGGAATGAAAAATGTTACAATGAACGAAAATTTCTTTGTAGGACATTTCCCGGAAGCACCAGTAATGCCAGGAGTTTTAATTGTGGAAGCAATGGCACAAACCGGAGGAATATTAGTATTAAGTACAGTTCCAGATCCTGAAAATTATTTGACTTATTTCATGAAAATTGATAATGTTAAGTTCAAACAAAAAGTATTACCTGGTGATACTTTAATTTTCAAATGCGATTTAATAACACCTATTCGAAGAGGGATTTGTCATATGCAAGCAAATGCTTACGCTAATGGTAAATTAGTTGCAGAAGCCGAATTAATGGCTCAAATTGCTAGAAAGCAATAAATTAATAATAGGATAAGACCCTGAAATATACCCTTTCATGGTTTTTATTTTATAGATATAAATTATAAAAAAAAGTAGATGAATCAACCATTAGCATATGTTCATCCTGGTGCGAAAATCGCCAAAAATGTTGTCATTGAGCCTTTCACAACAATTCACAATAATGTAGTTATTGGAGACGGTACTTGGATAGGATCTAATGTTACCATTATGGAAGGCGCGAGAATTGGAAAAAATTGTAATATATTTCCTGGCGCAGTTATATCTGCTGTTCCACAGGATTTAAAATTTGGTGGAGAAGAATCACTAGCAATTATAGGTGATAATTGTACGATTAGAGAATGTGTGACTATTAATAGAGGAACTGTAGCATCTGGACAAACTCTAATTGGCAATAATTGCTTAATTATGGCTGCTGCTCATATTGCGCATGATTGTATTGTTGGCAATAATGCTATTATTGTTAACGGTGTTCTTTTAGGAGGACATGTTACTATTGGGAATCATGCTGTTATAGGAGGCTTAGCTGCTATTCATCAATTTATTAGTGTTGGTGATCACGCCATGGTTTCGGGTGGTTCATTAGTGCGAAAAGATGTACCTCCGTTTACTAAAGCGGCCAAAGAACCTTTGTCGTATGTAGGAATCAATTCTGTTGGACTGAGAAGGAGAGGTTTTACATCTGAAAAAATCAAAGAAATACAAGAGATTTATAGGATTTTATATCAAAAAAATTACAATGTAACTCAAGCTTTAGGAATAATTGAAGCAGAGATGGAAGCGACTCCTGAACGAGATGAAATCATTGATTTTATTAGAAATTCTTCACGTGGTGTAATGAAAGGCTATACAGGAAATTACTAAAGAAAGCTCTGGCTCGTGGCATCTAGCTATTAGCCTAAAAATAAATAATTTAAATATAAATCGCTAATAGCCATAAGCTAATAGCCAAAAGCAAAATAAATGGCATCTACTTCAGACATTAAAAACGGATTATGCATTAAGTACAATAATGACATATACAAGATTATAGAATTTCTTCACGTTAAACCGGGAAAAGGACCTGCTTTTGTTCGAACTAAATTAAGAAGTTTGACAAATGGAAAAGTATTAGACAATACTTTTTCTGCTGGGCATAAAATTGACGAAGTGAGAGTTGAAAACCACAAATTTCAATTTTTATATCCAGAAGGAGATGATTTTCATTTCATGAATACGGAGACTTTCGAGCAAATTTCTTTGAACAAAAACATTTTAGATTCGCCAGATTTATTAAAAGAAGGAGAAAATGTAATGGTAAGTATCAATACAGAAACAGATTTACCTCTTTCTGTAGATATGCCTGCGTCAGTAATTCTTGAAGTAACTTATGCTGAACCAGGAATTAAAGGGAATACTGCTACAAATGCTACTAAATCGGCAACGGTTGAAACTGGAGCTAGCGTAAATGTACCTTTGTTTATCAATGAAGGAGATAAAATTAAAATTGATACCGCATCAGGTTCTTACATGGAGCGTGTAAAAGAGTAAATTACAGTTTTCAGTATTCAGTTTGTCATCAAGCTGAATACTGACTATTGAATACCGAATACTAAATTTATGAAATTTCCAAAAGTTTACGCGCTAAAAGAAATTGCCACTATTATCAACTGTGAATTTGTTGGGGATGCTAATTTTACAGTATCTGGAATGAATGAAATTCATGTTGTAGAAAAGGGCGATATTGTATTTGTGGATCATCCTAAGTATTATACCAAAGCTTTAAATTCAGCTGCGACTATTATTTTGATTAATAAAAAAGTAGATTGTCCAGAAGGAAAAGCATTATTAATTTCAGAAGATCCCTTTACTGATTTTAATAGATTGACGAAACATTTCAAACCTTTTGAGTTTTCGAGTGCTTCAATTTCTACTTCAGCTGTAATAGGTCAAGGGACTATAATTCAGCCTAACGCTTTTATTGGAAACAATGTAGTAATAGGTAAGAATTGTTTAATTCATGCCAATGTTGCGATTTATGACAACACCATAATTGGAAATAATGTCATTATTCATGCTGGAACAGTTTTAGGCGCCGATGCTTTTTATTACAAAAAGCGAGAAGATGGATTTGATCAATTGCTTTCAGGTGGTAGGGTCGTGATAAAAGATAATGTGGGTATTGGCGCACTTTGTACAATTGACAAAGGAGTTACGGGAGATACCGTTATTGGAGCAGGAACAAAAATTGACAATCAGGTTCATGTTGGTCATGATACTGTAATTGGAGAAAAGTGTTTAATTGCCTCTCAAACTGGAATAGCAGGTTGCGTTATTATAGAAGATGAAGTTACTATTTGGGGACAGGTAGGAACAACAAGCGGAATCACGATTGGCGAAAAAGCTGTGATTCTGGGCCAAACAGGTGTTACAAAATCTGTTGAAGGTGGAAAGTCCTATTTTGGTACGCCAATAGAAGAATCACGAGAAAAATTAAAACAACTAGCTAATATTAAGAAAATTCCAGAAATTTTAAATAAATTAAAATAATATGACAGCAAAGGAACTCGTTCAAAGTTTTTATAAATCAGATGCTCTTATTGATAGTGCAGTGCTGAAGGAATATTTGCACGCAGACATTCTGGTAGATTGGAATAATAGTACGGGTTTTGTACAGCTTAACTACGATGCTTTAATAAATCTGTCTGAAGAATTAGGTCGCGCATTTGTTCGATCGAAGATTAGAATAAGTCATATTATTGAAGAAAATGATATGATTACAGTGCGCTATTCTCATTTTGTTAAAACAATAGAAAACCCTAGAGAAGAGATGTTAATGGCACATTTCATATCGATTTGGCAAATAAAAGACAATAAATTATTTCGAGGCCACCAAATGAGTCAATTAGCATAATTTATTTTGTTAATAAATGGCCACAAATAATTTTCAAAACCTTACTTTTGCATCACAATTTTTAAAAATCACATAAAATATATATCATGAGTGTTTTAGTTAATAAAGATTCCAAAATAATTGTTCAAGGATTTACAGGAAGCGAAGGAACTTTCCATGCTTCTCAAATGATTGAGTACGGAACAAACGTTGTAGGTGGTGTTACTCCAGGAAAAGGTGGCTCAACTCATTTAGATCGTCCTGTTTTTAATACAGTAAAAGACGCTGTAGAACAAGCAGGGGCTGATACTACTATTATTTTTGTACCACCCGCTTTTGCTGCTGATGCAATAATGGAAGCTGCTGATGCAGGAATAAAAGTGATTATCGCTATTACAGAAGGAATTCCTGTAGCTGATATGATCAAAGCAAATGCTTATGTTAAAGAAAGAAACGCAAGATTGATAGGACCTAACTGTCCAGGAGTTATTACTCCAGGTGAAGCTAAAGTTGGTATTATGCCAGGTTTTGTTTTCAAAAAAGGAACTGTAGGTATTGTTTCTAAATCAGGAACATTAACGTATGAAGCGGCTGACCAAGTAGTAAAACAAGGTTTAGGAATTACTACAGCAATTGGTATTGGTGGAGATCCAATCATTGGAACTACTACAAAAGAAGCGGTTGAATTGTTAATGAATGACCCAGAAACAGAATGTATCGTAATGATAGGTGAAATAGGTGGACAATTAGAGGCTGATGCTGCTAAATGGATTAAAGCTGATGGTAACCGTAAACCAGTAGTAGGATTTATTGCAGGAGTTACCGCTCCAGCTGGTCGTACAATGGGTCACGCAGGTGCTATTGTAGGTGGAACTGATGATACAGCAGAAGCTAAGAAAGAAATCATGAGAGCATGCGGAATCCACGTGGTAGATTCTCCAGCTGAAATTGGTAAAAAAGTAAAAGAAGTTTTAGGATAGTTTGCTATTTTAAACTAAAATAGAATAAGCCTCACATTTGTGGGGCTTTTTTATTATAAAATAGAATTAAAGAATATCTTTGCACTTTATTAAAAGAGGTCATGTTTTGCCTTTTCATTTAATAAATAAAACATATGGTTGTAGTGATCCTTGCTTATTGTGGGGTATTTTTTTGTGAAAGCCAAATAAAATAAAAATAAATAATATGTATAAGGAATTAAAAAAATTCAAGGTTAGCGACTCATTTTCATTTGCTACAGACGACAGCTTAGAACAAGTTTGTAATGCTTCAGAAGGAAGCGGTGTGTTTTTAGTATATGCAGTAGGAGAAGAAAAAGAGTTAATCATGGTAGGTTCTACTGGAACAGTACAAAATGATGGCTCTTTGAAAATAAAAAATGGTGGCTTAAAAGAAAAGATTGTTGAAGGACATCAATTTGCAAAAACAGGAAGAAAATATTCTTGGCCAGCGCAAATGTCTAAAGAAGATATTAGTTTGTTAGAAGTAGTGTGGTATGAAACATTCAATGATAAAACTAAAGGAATTCCAACTGCTGTAGAAGCACAAGTTTTACAGAACTTCTTAGATGAAAACGGTAGATTACCGAGATGGAATGTAGCATTCTAAAACATTTCAACCTATATCATTATAAAATAGCTTTACTTCGGTAAGGCTTTTTTTATGAAAAATTATTAGATTTTATCGTTTAGATCTCCTGAATGTATTACATTTGCAGCCGTTATCACGAATCTCTTTATGAGATAGCAACCTGCAACAACGAGCAAGGTGCTAAAACGATAAGCCAAATCCTTTGGAAAAAATGTTGTTTAATTCCCATTTTTTAGCTTTTGTTTTTCGTCATATTTAATTCATATTAAAATTAATTTTATGACTGTTTTTTCGAATAAAAGAGGAAATCCGTACGCTTTGATTCCCCTGTTTGTTTTTATTTTTACTTTTCTAGGTGCTGGAATTGTATTGGATGATTTTTATGCATTTCCATTTCCAATTGCGGTAATAGTGGGGATTATTGCTGCCTTTTTACTATTCAAGTCCTCCACAGATGAAAAAGTAGCGACTTTAATTGCAGGTTGTGGCGAAAGTAAAATCATGACTATGTGTTTGATTTATTTACTTGCGGGAGCATTTGCAGTGGTTAGTAAAGCGATGGGTGGTGTCGATGCTGTGGTAAATTTAGGAATCAGTACTATCGATGTGGCTTATTTTCCATTAGGAATATTCTTAATTGCTGGGTTTTTATCAACTGCTTCCGGAACTTCTGTGGGTGCAATTGTAGCAATAGGTCCTATAGCGGTGACATTAGCAGATAAAAGTGGCGCTTCATTGCCTTTAATTTCAGGTGCTTTATTGGGTGGTTCCATGTTTGGAGATAATCTGTCTATGATTTCAGATACTACTATTGCGGCAACTCAATCTTTAGGATGTAAACTGAAAGACAAGTTTAAAGTCAATTTATTTATTGCGCTTCCAGCCGCGGTAATTACTATAATTTTATTCTTTTACCTAGGTTTAAATTCAGATATTGTTGCTGTTGAGCTGCCTAAAGCAAGTTTTGAATGGCTTGCAATTATTCCATACCTATTAGTAATTGTTCTGGCCTTGGTAGGATTAAATGTGTTTTCCACCTTGCTTATTGGTACAATTCTAGCGGGTATCATCGGTTTTTTTAGCGGTTCTTTTACGTTTATGGAGTTTATCCAAAAAATATACGAAGGTTTTACTTCAATGACTGATATTTTCTTATTGTCAATGCTTACGGGAGGTTTAGCTGCTTTGGTGGATAAAGCAGGTGGAATTGATTTTTTATTATACCAAATTAAAAGCCGTATCAAAAGTAAAAAATCAGCGCAGGCAGGAGTTGGTGCGCTAGTTGGATTTGCTAATTTGGCAATAGCCAATAATACAGTATCGATTGTAATTACTGGGCCTATTGCTAAGGAAATAAACGACGAATATCATTTAGACGCTAAAAAAACAGCCACTATTTTAGATATTTTCTCGTGTATTGTTCAGGGTATTTTACCATACGGTGCTCAGGTTTTGTTGATTTTAAGTTTTGCAGCAGGTAAATTAGACTTCTTTGATTTAATCAGTAATGCTTGGTATCATTTGTTTTTATTCGGATTTACTTTATTTGCAATTTATAGCTCACATTGGGATAAATGGATGAAAAAGTTTTTGAAAGTATAAATTGCTGTAATGACACAATTTTATTGAATTTGAAATTTTTTTTAAGAAAGGAATTACTCTATATTTGACAATTCGTTTGTAGCCCTGATAGTAACGAAAATCCTTTTATGTAAGCCGCGGCGGACATAAAAGATTGCAGTGGATAGCAGGAATAGCTTCAAATAAATATTAAACTTATTTTATAACATGAAATTACTAGAAGGAAAAGTAGCCATTATAACAGGCGCAAGTCGCGGAATAGGAAAAGGAATCGCTGAAGTTTTTGCAAAACATGGAGCAAATGTTGCTTTTACTTACAGTTCATCTGTTGAGTCGGCTTTAGCATTAGAAAATGAATTGAACGCGCTTGGAATAAAAGCCAAAGGATACCAATCGAACGCTGCTGATTTTAACGAAGCACAAACTATGGTTGATGCTGTAATAGCTGAATTTGGAACTGTAGATATTTTAATCAACAACGCTGGAATCACTAAAGACAACCTTTTAATGCGTATGTCTGAAGAAGATTTTGACCAAGTTATTGATGTCAATTTGAAATCGGTTTTTAATATGACAAAAGCGATTCAAAGAACATTCTTGAAAAAACGCGCTGGATCAATCATTAACATGAGTAGTGTAGTGGGAGTGAAAGGTAATGCGGGTCAAACGAACTATGCCGCTTCCAAAGCTGGTGTTATTGGGTTTACAAAATCAGTAGCACTTGAATTAGGTTCGCGCAATATTCGTTGTAATGCGATTGCACCTGGATTTATTGAAACGGAGATGACTGCAAAATTGAATGATGATGTAGTTCAAGGATGGAGAGACGGAATTCCTTTGAAAAGAGGTGGTACTACTGAAGATGTTGCTAATGCATGTCTTTTTCTTGCATCAGATTTGAGCGCGTATATTACGGGTCAAGTTATGAATGTTGACGGAGGAATGCTTACTTAAAAAATAGTGATCAGTATTCAGTTTTCAGTATCAGTACAAATAACTTATAATTGATGATTAAATAATACTAAAATATGACTACAACCACTATACTATTATTGTTTTTATCATTATTAGTAGCTGGTTGTTTATCATTTTTTCAATATTTTTATAAAGCCAAAAACAAATCAAAACTGAATTTGTTTTTGGCTTTTTTACGTTTTTTAAGTTTATTCGGGATTATGTTGCTGTTGATTAATCCTATAATTACCAGAAATACACTTGAAATTATAAAACCGCCTTTAGCGATTGTTGTAGATAATTCAAGTTCAATTACGGCATTAGATTCCAATAAAAAAGCATTAGAGGCTTATGCAGCAATAGCAACTAATACAGCATTAAAAGAGAAGTTTGACATACAATCGTATCGTTTTGATGCCGAGTTTGAACCTTCGGAGGAATTTGATTTTAAAGGAACACAGACCAATCTGGGTGGGATTTCTAAAGAATTAAAAAGTATTAATAGAAATAGTACATTCCCAACAATTCTCCTAACTGACGGAAACCAGACTTCTGGGAATGATTATGTCTATAGTTTTGATCCTAGCAATAAAGTTTATCCTATCGTCTTAGGAGATACAACTGCGGTAGTTGATCTAAAAATTAGCCATATCAATGTCAATAAATATGCGTTTTATAAGAATAAATTTCCAGTAGAAGTGTTTTTGAATTATTCAGGTGATAAAAACATAGTAGCTAATTTTACTATTTCGGAAGGAAATTCAGTTGTAGTAAAACAAAGTATTTCTTTTTCTTCTTCGAAAAAAACTGCCGTGATAAATGTCCTTTTAGCTGCAAATAAAATTGGTTCCCAAATATTCAAAGCAACAATTAGTGGTGTAGAAAAAGAGAAGAACAGTTACAATAACACTAAGAATTTTGCTATCGAAGTAATCGATCAAAAGACAAATATTGCACTAATAACCGCAATAAATCATCCAGATGTAGGCGCTTTAAAACGCAGTATTGAATCTAATGCTCAGCGTAAAGTAACTATTGTTAATCCAAAAGCTATCAATTCATTAAAAGATTATAATGTGTTGATCTTGTATCAACCAACTGCAGCTTTTAAATCTGTTTTCGAAGAAAATAAATCAGCAGGAATAAGTTGCTTTATTATCACAGGAACGAGTACTGATTTTTCATTTTTAAATCAAGAACAAAGTAACTTAGTATTTAAAATGAGCTATCAAAAAGAGAATTATTTGGCGGGCTTTAACCCGCAATTTAATTTATTTGCCATTGATAATATTGGTTTCGAAAATTTCCCACCATTGGAAAATGCATTTGGTACAATTACGCCGAAGGGAAATGCGGATGTTTTACTTTTTTCAAAAATTAGAAGTATGGAAACTAATTCTCCATTACTGGTTTATACTGAAAATAAAGGAAAGCGCGATGCCTTTCTATTGGGAGAAAATATTTGGAAATGGCGCTTGCAAAGTCACGTGGATACGCAGTCGTTCTCAAAATTTGATATCTTTATGGATAAGACAATACAATATTTAGCGTCCAGCAGTTCTAAAAAAGCATTGGTTGTCAATCATGAAAGTTTTTATAATTCAGGCGATGCGATTGAAATTACCGCTCAGTATTTCAATAAAAATTATGAATTTGACAATAAAGCCCGTTTGACCATAATTGTAACAAATACAGCAACGAAACAAACAAAAAACTATGATTTATTAAAGGGAAACGCCTTTTACAAAGTAAATCTGGGCGGACTTGCTGCAGGGAATTATAATTTTACCGTAAAAGAGTTGAATTCAAATACTAGTTATTCAAGCCGTTTTGAAATTTTGGATTTCGATAGAGAGAAACAATTTGTCAATCCCGACATGGAAAAATTAGTGCAGCTGGCAACCCGAACACAAGGCACAGTATACTCTCCGGACCAAGTGGCGGTATTGATCAAATCACTTTTAGAAGATGAAAATTATAAAGCAATAGAAAAAAACAAGGCAACCAGATCACCTTTGATTGATTGGATAATGCTGTTGATTTTAATAATCTCCTTACTAGCTACGGAATGGTTTGTCAGGAAATACAACGGATTGTTATAAATAACACAATACTACAATGGATTTCAGATTAAAAGTATTCTACACGGTCGCGACCAGATTGAGCTTTACAAAGGCATCAGTAGCACTATTTATAACACAACCAGCCGTAAGCAAGCACATACAAGAACTAGAGGAATCGTATAAAATTAAACTTTTTGATCGAACGGGATCGAAGATTTCCTTGACGATCGCCGGAGAAAAATTATTAAAACATACCAAAAGTATTTTCGAAATCTATCGTGAAATCGATTTTGATATGGGTGCGCTTATAAATGAGCAACGTGGAATACTGCGAATAGGAGCAAGTACCACAATTTCTCAATATATTATTCCGCCAGTATTAGCCCGTTTTCATCAAGAAATGCAGGGAATCAACGTCAATTTGCGCAATGGAAATACAGAGCAGATTGAAAGTGCCTTATTGAATAAAGAAATTGAAATAGGGATTGTAGAAGGGCAGTCTAAAAATAAAGGAATTAAATACACTCCGTTTTTAAAAGACGAATTGGTACTTGTATGTAACAGTACAAGCGCATTGGTCAACAAAGAAGAAATTACCAAGCAAGATCTACTGGAATTGCGATTTTTATTGCGTGAGCAGGGTTCAGGAACTCTCGAAGTAATTGAACATGCCTTAAAACCTTTAAAAATTAAAATGTCTGAGTTAACTGTCGAAATGCAATTGGGAAGTACCGAAAGTATTAAATCGTATTTAATGAACTCTAATTGTGTTGCTTTTATTTCGATTCATGCGATTCAAAACGAACTGAAAAACAATGAATTGGTGATTCTTGATGTTGATAATTTAACGATGGAACGTTATTTTTATATCATTAGTTTACAAGGAAAAACCGACGCTCTTTCAGACTTGTTTATTAAAAATATTTCAAGACATTATAACCTGAAGTTATAGGAGATTGTTAATTATGCTTAGTGAAAGTCATATAAACTGCTGACCTTTGTAAGGTAATAATTAAATAAATTTATTGTGAAAACGCAATCCATTATTAAAAAAAATAGTGCTACTTTTCTTCAACTAAATCCAACCTTTCAGAAAATAATCTTTGGTATATTAACCGTTCTTTGTCTTACAGGCTTTATTTCTCCACCAATGGGATTATTGTTGGGTTTAGTTGTGGCGAACTTATCAGGTCATCCATTTTTAGAATTAAATAACAAGGCAACTAGTATCTTACTGCAAGTTTCGGTTATTGGACTCGGCTTCGGTATGAATGTAAACAGTGCGCTATCTGCTGGAAAAGAAGGTTTTATATTTACAGTAGCTTCTATATTTTCTACTTTAATTTTAGGATATTTTATTGGAAAATGGTTCAAGATCGAAAAGAAAACGGCTCATTTAATCTCTTGTGGAACTGCTATTTGTGGCGGAAGTGCCATTGCAGCGATTGCGCCAGTGATAAAATCGGATGAGAAACAAACTTCGGTGGCTTTAGGAGTGATATTTATTTTGAATTCGATTGCGTTGTTTTTATTTCCTGTAATCGGACATTGGTTGGATCTCTCTCAGCAAGAGTTTGGTTTATGGTGCGCTATAGCAATTCATGACACAAGTTCAGTCGTGGGTGCGGCTAACAAATATGGACCAGAAGCATTGCAAATGGCAACTACGGTAAAACTCGCCAGAGCTTTATGGATTATTCCTGTTGCCTTGATAACAGCAGTATCATTTAAAAACAAGTCTAGCAAGGTTAAAATACCGTATTTTATTGGATTGTTTATTTTAGCAATGCTACTGAATACTTATGTTCCTCAAACTGCTCTTGTTGGACCTGGCTTGGTTGCACTTGCAAAAATTGGATTGACACTTACTTTATTCTTAATTGGAGCTGGATTAAACTTCAATGTGCTAAAATCCGTCGGTTTAAAACCGTTATTTCAAGGTATTTTACTTTGGGTTTTTATTGGAACAGCAGCATTACTATCAATTATCTATTTTAATTAGGAATACGAGTGAATATTTTCTTTTGATGACAAAGAATTGTAATCGGAGATAATCATACATAAGCGCTATTAAAAGAAAAAAAGCAGCTATAAAAAGGGTTTTTATTTCGAAAAAAGTATACATAAAACCACCTAATATACAACCTATAAAAAAGAATACAATGATTGATAATCTAAGATAGATACTAGTCTTCAATCTTTTTCTTTCGGTTGCTTTTTTGTAAAAAAACAATTGCGATAATTCGATTCCTAAATCAGTAAAAAGTCCCGTTAAATGGGTGGTCCTTACAATTGAGTTTGATATCTGTGTTACCAATGAATTTTGTACTCCCATTGAAAAAAGCAATGAAAAAGCGATACATTTTCCCGAAATCGTTGATAAATCACCTTTTACTCCAAAAAAACCAACTAAAACCAAAATTAGTATCTCCAGTGATATCGGAATTACATGTGATAAATTTGGCTGTTTTAAAGCGACTGATTCGGCTAAAAAATTTGATACAAAAGCACCAGCTAAGAAAAAAAGAGTAAATACAAAAAATGTAATTGCCGCGGTATAGTTCTGCTTAAAGATTTCTTCAGCAAAGAATGCAAAATGCCCTGTAACATTTGTTGTCAAGGTTTTTACTGCCAATACTCCCGTAATATTGACGATTCCTGCAACGAATGATAAAAGCGTGGCTAAACGTAAATTATGGATAAAAGTTCGGTTTTTTCCTTGGTGGCGAAACATAGTTAGATATAAGTTATTTCTTAATTTACGTAATCTTGAAGAAGATATTTCCAAATGCTATGAAAAACAAATACATTTGTGCTTCAAAAAAATAAAAGTAATGATAAATATCAAATTTAAGCGTACAATCCTGTTGCTAACTGCAATATTCATAGGATTTCTAACATTATCATGGGGATTCGTAGGGCATGAAAGAATTAATAAAGCAGCTGTGATGGCTTTGCCGAAACCGCTTCAGGTTTTCTTTTACAACCATATTGATTTTATAACCCACGAATCTACCGTTCCAGATTTAAGAAAGTATATTTTGCAAGATAAGGCGGAGACTCCGAGACATTATTTTGACATGGAAAATTTTGGTAGTGTCGACAGTTTTCCACAGTCTATGGCCGAAGCCAAAAAGAAATATGATGACAAATTTTTAGCCAAAAACGGAACATTACCTTGGCATATCCAAGATATGATGACCAAATTGACGCAAGCCTTCAAAGACAAACGAAAATCAGAGATCTTATTTATTGCTGCCGATTTAGGACATTATATCGCTGATGCGCATATGCCATTACACACTTCTGACAATCACGACGGACAATTAACGGATCAGAAAGGAATTCACTCTTTGTGGGAAAGCAGATTACCTGAATTATTTGTTAAAGATTACAAATTCACAGTAGCTCCTGCAAAGTATTATGAAGACGTGAATAAAGCAACCTGGGACATGATTAGTGATACTCACAGTTTGGTTGCTCCTCTTTTGGCAGCCGATAAAGGTCTTAGAACAACATTAGGCGCAAATCAAATATTTGTGACGGATGCAGAAGGAAATGTGGTGAAAAACAAATACAACAGCGCAAGATATACCAATGAATATGCGGCTAAATTTCATACTGCCTTAAACGGAATGGTCGAAAGCCAAATGAAGAAGGCGGTTACTGTAACTGCTAGTTTCTGGTATACGGCCTGGGTTAATGCAGGAAAACCGGATTTAAGTAAGCTAGATTCTGAAGCGCTTACTAAGCGTAATGCTAAAGCCTATAAAAAGGATAGTAAACTCTTTAAAAAAGGAGAGCTTTTTGGTCTTGAAATTGAAAAGGATGCCGAATAAAAAATAATCCAATTGGATAAAAAAAAAGCCTGTGAAATCGTTTTTCACAGGCTTTTCTATTTGATTTAGTTATTTCTGGTATTTCTTTTTCTTCAAAATATCCGAAGCTACTTGATAGTAAGAGATTGTTTCATGTACCAAGTCGGTTCTTTCTTTTTTCAAAGGCTTTTGATCGTAATAGATTTGGAAATCACTCTCAACTCCAGCTTTCGGTAATAAAGTCAATTTAAATTGTTTTACTTCTTGTTTGGGTGAGATGATGGTTAAAACATTTTCTTTGATCATTCCTAAATCTTGATACGTCCCAATCAACGCTCTTGGATTGTAATCTGATTTTAAAACATCTTGACCAAAGAATTTACTTTGGTAGTTAAAATTTAAAAGCCCAAACAAGGTGGGCATAATGTCAATTTGCGACATCAAATTGGTGTAACGCTGCGGCTGAATAAATCCAGGACTGCAAATCATGGCTGGAATTCGGTATTTATCAACGGGTAGCTCGGTTTTTCCAGCGCTGGATGCACAATGATCTGATACAATCACGAAGACAGTATTAGCAAACCAAGGCTGTTTTTTGGCCATTGTAAAGAATTTGTTTAGTGCATAATCTGTATATTTAACTCCACCTTCACGTGATTTTACATCACCTGCAATATCAATTTTATTGTTCGGATAGGTAAATGGCCTATGGTTACTTACCGTCATCCAATGGTTGAAGAATGGTTTTCCAGTTTTAGCTTCTTCATTCATGACTCTAATAGCTTTGTTAGCCATGTCTTCATCACAAACACCCCACACATTAGAAAATGTAATTTCTTGCGGTAGCAGTGTTTTCTTATCTACGATATCATAACCATTTCCTAAAAAGAAATCTTCCATGTTGTCAAAGAAAGCATCTCCGCCGTAAAGGTATTTCACATTATATCCTTTCGCTTTAAAAACACTTGCTGTTGAGAATTTATCTTTATTGTCTTGTCTTTTCACAACACTTTCTCCAGCTGTAGGAGGAATACATAAGGTTACCGCTTCTAAACCGCGAACAGTTCTATTTCCTGAAGCATAAAAATTAGTAAAAAGTAAACTTTGTGTTGCTAAGCTATCTAAGAATGGCGTGATATTTTCCTCGTTTCCATACGTTTTCATGAAATCAGCACTGTAACTTTCGATAGTGATTAAAACTACATTTTTATGGTTCTCGGCAGCGGCACTTTTAATTTCTCTTAAAGTAGATTCTCCAGTAATCCCATTTATTTGTTGAGCTAGTAAGGCATAAACTTCTTTTTCGGGTAGTGTTATATAGAATTTAAAATAGTCCAATTCACTATTCATAAAAGCCAAATAAAATTTATAGATTCCATTGGACTGTAATTCATTTGAAAAAATATTCTGCGAATTTTCTTTGGTAGCTAAAAATGGAATCGCCAATAATGACAGTCCGAACAAAACAAGATAAATTCCTGATATTTTAATTTTTTCAACAAATGTGGGAATGTTGTCAATATAACTTCGGGATCCTTTTAGTATAAAATAAGTAACGATCCCCGCTATTATAAAAAGTCCAGAAAACAAAGGAATTACAGGATAGGACTCCATAATATTTCCAATTACCTCATTGGTGTAAACCAAATAATTAACCGCAATGAAATTGTATTTTACTCCAAATTCATTCCAGAAAAAATATTCACTAATCGCATTTTGTAATATCAAAACAACAAATAAAAACATAACGAAGGCAAAAAGCCAATATCTAATCTTGTCACGGTGTTTTGGTGCAAAAAGTAAAAGTCCAAATAAAAACGTTTTTATCCCAACGAATATAAGACCAATCTTTGGTAATTCACCTCCATATTCATTCAGAATTGATTTTCCTGAAGCTATGTAAAGAAATAAGGTTATAAATAGTCCAAAGACAATGTAGCCGTAGGGTTTTAGGTATTTCCCATTAGATATAAAAATCAAGTACAACCATAAGAAACCGCTGGCGAGTATAAAAACAAAAACATCAGAAACGAAACCAAAGATAAAAATCTTTAAGGCATCTGTCCAAATAAACAAGGTATCAGTGATGGGATGGAAGAGCAGTATGATTCTTAGGATGAAACTAACTGTTACGTAGAAAAAAATAAGATTATAAAAAGGGGATAATTTTTTATAGAACGACATGTTTTTTTTTACAAATTAAGGTATTTAGATTTATAAATCGTTCAATTATAAGGGCAATCATTCTTAATTTTCACTTAAGATGAGAATTTTTTAACAATATTGATTTTGATTTAGAGTTACATTTGATGAAGATTAGGTAGTGTTGAGAAAAGACCGCCTACCAATTGGTTTTGAAGGAGTTAATAAAAATCGATTTAAAATTAAAATGATAATGAAAAAAGTGATGGTAATAGTATTCCTTTTTGTGATAAGTCTAGGGTATTCTCAAGATTGGAAAACAAATTTTGAACTCGTAAAGAATGAAGCTGTTAGTCAAAAGAAGCCAATTTTATTAGTGTTTTCAGGATCAGACTGGTGTGCACCCTGTATAAAATTAGATAAGAACATTTGGCAATCTGCAGAATTCAAGGAATATGCTGCAACTAATTTAGTATTAGAGCGTGCTGATTTTCCGAAGAAAAAACAAAATCAACTGGAGGCTGATCTTAAAAAACAAAATGAAGGTTTGGCTGAAATGTATAATAAAGACGGTATTTTTCCATTAGTTGTTATTTTGGATTCTAACGGAAAAGTATTGGGTAAGACCAGTTATAAAAACGTAACTCCTACAGAATATATCCAACTACTTAACTCATTTATAAAATAATAATGCGACAGCTATCTTTAATTTTATTCTTATTTGTTGGTGTCGTGGTCTCTGGACAAGTCACCCAAAAAAGAACATTGTCTATGTTGGGTAGTCCCTTTGAAATGATTGTTGAAGCCAAAGACATTCCGGAAGCCGATGCTTATATTGACATGTCTGTTGCCGAAGTGTCTCGCATTGAGAACTTAATCTCAGACTGGATTCCGACGACGCCAATCTCTGACGTCAATAGAAATGCTGGAATAAAACCAGTTAAAGTGCCTCAAGAAGTATTTGATTTAGTGCAGCGCTCGATACAAATATCTGAATTAACCTCAGGAGCTTTTGATATTAGTTGTGCCTCGATGGATAAAATTTGGAAATTTGATGGCAGTATGACCAAAATGCCTACACCGGAGGAAATTAAAAAATCAGTGGAGAAGGTGGGCTATAAAAATATAATGCTAGATGCTGAGAACAATACAATTTTCCTTAAAAATAAAGGAATGAAACTAGGATTGGGCGGAATTGGTCAGGGATTCATTGCCGATAAAATAAAAGCATTACTTATTTCGAAAGGTGTGATTGCCGGAATCGTAAATATATCTGGGGATATCAACACCTGGGGAAAACAGCTCAATGGAGAAAAATGGAAAGTGGGAATTAAAAATCCGTTAAATAAGGACAAAATTTTCGCCACTTTTCCGCTGGAAGACAGCGCTGTAGAGACTTCAGGAAGTTATGAGAAATACGTGACTTTTAACGGAATACGATATTCACATATCATTGATACCAGAACTGGTTATCCTGCTTCAGGAGTGATTAGCGTTTCGGTTTTTGCAAAATCAACAGAGTTTGCTGATGCGTTAGCAACGGGTGTTTTTGTAATGGGAGTAGACGTAGGATTAGATTTAGTCAATCAATTACCGGGAGTAGGATGCATATATGTCGATGATAAGGGCAAAATATTTGCATCAAAAAATATAGATTTAAAAAAATTCAACAATGAATAGATTAGCTCTTTTTATAATCGTTTTGATTACCCTGCAATCTTGTGTTGCAGTTAAGGAATATGATAAATTATACATTAACGATCCTGACATGAAGTTAGCGGCAAAACCTTCTGAGAAATACGAAACCACTTTTCAGGTATATCGTGAGGCTGCAGCAGGTGCCAATGGCGGAAAAACTGGTGGTGGATGTGGTTGTAATTAATATAGCAAGATGAAAAAAATAATATTTACGATGGCTTTGTTAATAAACATGGCTGTTGTTGCCCAAGTTAAAGATTCAACGACCACTTTTAAAAAGAGAGTTTTAGAAAATACCGAAGTGGATTTATTACTAAGTTACTATAATCAGGATGGGACGCATTCTGCCGTTAGCGGTGGAATAGGTTCAGAAAAACTATCTGATTTAGCTTCAAATATTGTTGTGGCCGTTCCGCTAAATGAGGATGATGTCTTAACTTTTGATGTCGGGATTTCGGCTTATACTTCTGCCTCTTCAAGCAATATTAATCCGTTTAATGCAACGGGGGCTTCTGGAGCTGGATATGATGATGATAGAACGGCAATTGGAAAAAATGCCGCTGCAACTAATACGTATGGCACTCCATGGCAAGCTTCATCGGGAGCTTCAAAGAGCGATCAATTGGCTTCTGTTAGTGTAAATTACAGTCATAATTCCGATAATAGAAATAACATTTGGAGTGCTGATGTTTCTTTTTCGAATGAGTATGATTATACTTCCATTGGTTTTGGAGGAGGGTTTACCAAGTTGTTTAATGAGAAAAACACCGAGATAAGCATAAAAGTCAATGCTTATTTAGACCAGTGGAGACCGATATATCCAACAGAGCTTCATGAATATGCGCAGTACGGTGCAAATTTTCAAAATCAAGGATATTTGGTAGGGGTTAGTATTTTAGATCAAAACGGTGCTACATCAAATGGGTATTTGCCATCGGCATTTAAACCTTACGATAAGTCAAACAGAAATTCGTACTCGGCTTCCTTTTCATTCTCTCAAATACTGACAAAGAAGATTCAAATGTCTGTTTTTATGGATGTTTTGCAACAAGAAGGCTTATTGGGAACTCCTTATCAGAGAGTCTATTTTGCTGATAAAGCAAATTATTACATAGGTCAATCGCAATATATTCCAGTATATACCACTTCAGAAAATAGAGGAGTATATCAATTAGCCGATGACAAAGAGCGACTACCGAGTACCCATTTTAAAATTCCGATAGGAGCACGACTCAATTTTTATATCAATGAATTTGTCGTTGCCAGAACCTATTATAGATATTATCAAGACAATTGGGGTATTCAAGCGCATACAGTATCAATTGAGTTACCTATTAAAATTAGCTCCAGTTTCACTGCTTATCCCATGTTCCGTTATTATACGCAAACGGCTTCAGATTATTTTGCTCCCTATGAAAAACATCTTTCAACAGAGAAATATTATACTTCGGATTATGACTTATCAAAATTCGACAGCAGTCAATATGGTTTAGGTTTCACTTATACTGATATTTTTACTCGAGCTAAAATCTTTGTTTTAGGATTAAAATCAATAGATTTACGATTGAATCATTACACTCGAAGTGATGGCCTTTCGGCAAATATTGGTTCTTTAGGTTTTAAATTTTTATTGGAATAAAAAACAAGAATATGCATATTTTAATAGTGGAAGATGAAGCGGGTATTGTACAATTTCTCCAACAAGGTTTAGAGGAGGAAGGCTACCAAATAACGAGTGCTTCTGATGGACTCCAAGGATTTGAATTGATACAGAAACACCAATTTGATTTAATTTTGTTGGATTGGATGTTACCTAAAATGAGTGGATTGGATTTGTGTAAGGCTATTCGAAAAAAAGACACTAGCACACCGATACTATTTTTGACGGCTAAGGACACGGTTCAAGAAACAATTGAAGGGATAAAGGCGGGAGCTAATGATTATATTAAGAAACCATTTAGTTTTGAAGAATTAGTGGAACGCATCAAAATTCATTTCCGAAATCAAAATGAACAAGATATTCTAACTCTTGGCACTATACAGATTGATATTGCAAAACATGTCGTTTTATCCCATGAAAGGGAAGTACAGCTAACCAATAGAGAGTTTAATCTGTTGTGTTACCTTGTCAAAAACAAAGGGAAAGTATGTACCCGAAATCAAATTATAGAAGATGTCTGGGATATTCATTTTGATTATGATACTGGTGTCATTGATGTTTTTATCAATGCTATCCGTAAAAAGTTAAATTTAAAAATCGAAGAAGATTACATAAAAACAGTTCGCGGTGTAGGTTACATTGCAAATGACTAAGTACTAATGCAAAAATTTTCATTTAAAAATAGAATTGCCTTCAACTATATTATCACCACAGCTTTATTGATTTTTGTGGTGTTTTTTACTATTTATTCCATTGTAAAGTTCAGCGTTTACAATCATCTCAATAATGATATTGGCAAAGAGGTAAAGAATCACATGAACGAAATTGAAATAAGAGATAACACTATTTTTATTATTCATGTCGAAGAATGGAAAGAAAGAGAGCACAACACTGTTGATGTCAACCCTGTTTTTATTCAATTCTTAGATAATAATGGTTCTTTAATTGAAAAATCACCCAACCTAAAAAAACAAAACTTAATACTTCATAAGAATATCGACGACAATGAGCTATTTGACACCAAATTATTAAGCAATAAAATTCGGCAAATACAGATTCCAATATACAACCAAACAAAAAAAATAGGTTATTTATTGATTGCAATGTCTTTGGAAGATGCTTCAATGGTCCTTCAAAACTTATCTGAAGTGCTAATGATTGCTTTTCCTCTAATTCTAATTGTACTTTTTCTGATTGCACGGTTTATTGCCGGGAGAAGTATAAAACCAATTAGTTCTATTATAGAAACTTCTAATAATATTACCAAAGATAATTTGACTTCTAGAATTCCATTGCCTCAAAACCGTGATGAGCTCTACGTTTTATCTAAAACAATAAATAACTTATTAGACAGAATCGAAAATACCATTGAAAGAGAAAAAGAATTCACCTCTGACGCTTCGCATGAATTAAGGACTCCCTTGACCGTAATAAAAGGAACGCTGGAGGTTTTAATAAGAAAGCCAAGAAACGTTGAAGAGTACGAAGAAAAAATTAATTATTGTATTTCCGAAGTGAACCGCTTAAACAATCTGGTAGATCAATTGCTGCTGCTTGCGAGATTTGAAAATCAAAAACAAAGCTTAAAGAAGGAAAAAATTTGTTTAAATGCAGTTATTCTAGATTCAATTTCAAGATATTCGAATACAATTCAAACTAAAAATATTCAGGTTACAGCAGAATTTAAAAAGGACTATTATATTGAAACGGATATTTATTTATTCTCAATAATAATAAATAACTTAATTTCTAACGCATTAAAATATTCGGATATAAATACTAAATTAGCTATTACTATAACAGAAAATGATAATATAATCGAATGCAGTATAATCGATTCAGGTATTGGGATAGCTTCTAAGGATGTTGAAAAAGTTTTTAATCAATTTTTCAGATCTAATTCAACAGAGCATCCTGAAATTAAAGGAACGGGATTGGGACTATCAATCGTGAAAAAGTTATGTCTATTACTAAGTATTGACATTCGAATTTCAAGTCAGGAAAATATTGGAACGGCAGTAATGTTAAGCTTCTATAAAGAAGACCTTAAGTAGTTCTTAAGACAATCCTTACCGATTTACTGTATTTTTGAAAAATAAAATAAAGTAAAAAATGCTTGAAAAAATTATTGCTTTTAGTCTTAAAAACAAACTTATTGTTTTACTGTTTACCTTAGGAATATTTGGATTCGGAATCTATTCTGTTTTCCAAATTTCTATAGGAGCTGTCCCAGATGTTACCAACAATCAGGTACAGGTTATTACTACTTCGCGAAATCTTTCTACTCAAGATATCGAACAATACATTACGTATCCAGTAGAAATTGAAATGGCAAATTTGCCTGGTGTTATAGAAATTCGATCTATTTCAAAATTTGGCTTATCTGTGGTCACCATTGTTTTTGACGATGATTTGGGAACTTATTTACCGCGCCAATTAATTGCTGAAAAAATTAAAGCGGCATCAGAGAAAATCCCAGCAGGTTTTGGAACTCCAGAAATGGGACCCATTACTACCGGTCTTGGCGAAATTTACCAATACACTCTCGAGGTAAAACCTGAATTTAAAAATCAATATTCTGTAACTGATTTAAGAACCATTCAAGACTGGGTTGTAAAACGCCAATTATCGGGAATAAAAGGGGTAGTTGAAATAAATACTTGGGGCGGTTATTTAAAGCAGTATGAAATTGCATTAACCCCTTCTAAGTTAAAAGCCATGAACATCAGTACTACAGATGTTTTTACGGCGCTTGAAAACAATAATAGTATTGCCGGTGGTGCTTATATCGAAAAAGTAAATCAGAGTTATTTTATTCGAGCCGAAGGAAAAGTGAAATCGCTAGCCGATATTGAAAATATAGTAGTTAAGAATATAAACGGAATGCCAGTTTATGTAAAAAATGTAGCTGATGTCCGTTTTGGTCATGCAAATCGTTTTGGTGCTATTACCGGTAACGGTGAAGGGGAGAAGGTACTTGGACAGGTGATGATGCTGAAGGGTGCCAATTCTAAACAGGTAATCAATGACGTAAAAGCAAGAATTGCCGAAATCCAAAAATCATTGCCAGACGGAGTTTATGTAAATGGGTTCCTAGAGCGCAGTGAGTTAGTTGCTAAAACTACTTTTACAGTTGCTGAGAACCTTATTTTAGGTTGTCTAATCGTAATTTTTGTCGTGGTTTTATTGTTAGGAAACTGGCGTTCTGGATTGGTAGTGGCTTCTGTGATTCCGCTATGTTTATTATTTGCGATATCATTTATGAATATTTTTGGAATAGATGCAAACTTGATGAGTTTAGGCGCTATCGATTTTGGAATTATTATTGATGGAGCGGTAATTATCGTTGAGTTTATAGCTTTTCAGATAGCCAGTAAAGCAGCCCAATTAGGACCAATGTCTAAGGAAGACCGTCAACTAGAAATTGATCAGATTACTTATAAAAGTGCTTCAAAAATGATGAATTCGGCTATTTTTGGACAATTGATCATCTTAATTGTTTTTATTCCAATTCTTTCTCTTTCAGGAATCGAAGGTAAAATGTTCAAACCTATGGCAATGACGTTTAGTTTTGCCTTAGTGGGAGCGATGATCTTGTGCTTTACCTATGTTCCGGTTGTTTCTTCGCTATTTTTGAAACCAAAAGAAGAGAATACAAACTCGTTTTCCAGTAAATTAATACGGAAATTTAATTCGTGGTATTTTCCTGTCATAACATGGGCTTTAGGGAATACTAAAAAAGTATTATACGGCGCATTGGGATTATTAGTTATGGCAGTAGTTTTATTTAGCACTATGGGAGGGGAATTTATACCAACATTAGACGAAGGAGATTTTGTGATTCAGCCCGTATTAAAGACAGGAACTTCCTTGACAAAGACGATTGCTACCACGACTAAAATAGAACAAATTATTCTAAAAAACTTTCCAGAAGTAGAGCAAGTAGTGAGCAGAATAGGTGCTGCCGAAGTTCCTACTGACCCTATGAGTATGGAGGAAAGTGATGTAATAGTTAAGCTAAAGCCAAAATCAGAATGGGTATCAGCAGAAAGTAAAGATGAACTGGCAGATAAAATTAAAGCAGCGATTGAAAAACAAATTCCAAATATGGAAATTGAATTTACCCAACCGATCGAAATGCGTTTTAACGAATTAATCTCGGGGACTCGATCTGATGTGGCCGTAAAAGTATTTGGTGAAGATTTAAATGTATTAGCTCAAAAAGCACATGAAATCAAAAAAGCCATTGAAAAGGTAGAAGGAGCATCAGATGTTATTATCGAAAAAACGGAAGGTTTACCTCAAATGACCGTGTGTTACGACCGTTCTAAAATTGCTCGTTATGGTTTAAATATTTCGGAACTAAATGATATGATTGCGCTCGGATTTGCCGGAAAAACTGTGGGTAATGTATTTGAAGGTGAGAAACGATTTGATATGGTGATTCGTTTGGATCAAACCAATAGACATGATATTAATGACTTGAAAAATTTATATGTTTCAGCTCCTAATGGGGAACAGATTCCACTTCAGGAATTAGCCAACATTGAATACACAGAAGGTCCTGCCAAAATATCAAGAGATAACACGAATAGAAGAATAGTAGTAGGAATTAATGTTCGAAACAGGGATTTACAAAGTGTGGTTACTGACATCCAGCACATTGTGAATACAAAAATCAAACTACCTGCAGGCTATTACGTTCAGTATGGAGGACAATTCGAAAACCTTCAAAGTGCCAAAGCCAGATTGTTGGTTGCCGTACCTATTGCATTAATCTTGATTTTTATCTTATTGTATTTTGCTTTCGGTTCGATCAAAGAAGCCTTAATGGTGTATTCAGCAATACCGCTTTCGGCAGTAGGCGGAGTGTTATTTTTATGGATGAGAGGATTGCCTTTTAGTATATCAGCGGGTGTTGGTTTTATTGCGCTCTTTGGTATTGCAGTTTTAAACGGAATTGTATTAATTGAACATTTTAAAGAATTAAAACATCAAGGAATGAAAAACATTGATGAACTCATACTGAAAGGAACGACCGATCGATTGCGTCCTGTTTTGCTAACGGCCGCCGCTGCAGCCTTAGGTTTTTTACCAATGGCAATATCTTCTTCTGCAGGAGCAGAAGTGCAAAGACCTTTGGCAACAGTCGTAATTGGAGGTTTATTTACAGCGACAATTTTGACCATGGTAGTGCTACCTATTTTATTCAAGGTATTTGATGGAAAAGAGTTTAAAAAGGCAAAATTTAAAAAACACAATACTAACACCTATCTAATTCTATTGTTGCTGAGTACTTCGTTTGCCTTTGCACAAAATTCAAATCCCGAATTAGATAGTTTAATAGTAAAAGGTATTACAAATAATAAAGGCATAAAAGCCATTCAATTGCAGGTAGACAAGTACCAGGCTAGTATAAAAACTGCCTACACCTTTGAAAAAACCACTATTTATTACAATTATGATCAAAATAATCTGGCTTCTAATAATGAACCTTTGAAGATCTTTGGAGCACAACAAAGGTTTTCTTTCCCAACGGTTTATGGAGCTCAGAAAAAAGTTTATGAAACGGAATATAAAAAGAAAAAAGCCAGCTTTGAAATTCAAAAAAACAAACTTTCGTTAGAAATTTCTAAAGTGTATTATCATATTGCGTATATACAAAACCGTGAAAAGTTATATTTCTATTTGGATAGTTTGTATCAAAATTTTTCAAAAGCAAGTGATAGACGTTTTGAATTAGGTGAAACCAATTATTTAGAAAAAATAACCGCACAAGCCAAATTTAGACAAATAAAAACAAACTTGTCTCAAATTGAAAATGATAAAAAAGCACAGTATGACTTGTTGTATTCCTTGATTCAAACGGATGAAAAAATAGCTGTAAAAAACAATTCGATTACTCCCTTATTTAATACAACTGAAGAATTAAGTACTGGAATTCATAATGCCTATTTAGAGAGTGTTACGGCTAGTTATAAAAATCAAATCAAACTTGAAAAACAACATTGGCTGCCAGATTTGCATTTAGAATATTTTAGAGGTTCGAATACAGGATTGTCACAATCATTAAATGGTTTTCAAATTGGAATTGGGGTTCCCATTTTATTCTCGGGAAATATTTCAAAATCAAAAGTGGCTGAGTTAGAATTACAAAGTTGGGAGCAAGAAAAGCAAAACGAAGAACAAAAGAGAGAGCAGTTTATTCAACAAAAAAAGAACGAATTAGCCAAGTACCAGGAAGCAATAAATTATTACAAACAATATGGAAAAAAGTTATCGGATGAAATTATTAAGGTGGCGAATTTAAGTTATAAACACGGAGAAATTGATTTCTTCCAATATATTCAAAGTTTAGAGAACGCAACAGCTATTCAAGTTGAATACCTAGACAACGTACTTCAATTCAATGCAACCCAACTCGATTCACAATACCTTAATTTCTAATACATAAAAAATGAAAAAAACACTATATATACTCGCCTTGTCAATCGTTCTATTTTCGTGCAAAGAAACCAAAACAGAAGAAGCAGTTGCTACCGATGCTACTTTAGTCATGGTGACACTGCCGCAATTTAAATCTTCGTCAATGGAAATAGGAAGTCCTATTGAACAAGATTTTGAAGTAACTGTAAAAACAGCTGGAAAGATAGATGTTCCACCACAAAACAGAGCCAAAGTAACTACGTTTGTTGGAGGAAACATCAAAGCAACTAGGTTACTAGTAGGTGATAAAGTGAGAAAAGGACAAGTATTATTGACTTTAGAAAACACAGAATTTCTTGATATTCAAAAAGAATATTTGGAAGTAGCGGAACAGATTAAATATTTAAAATCAGAATACGAGCGTCAAAAAACATTGTTTGATGAAAAAATTACTTCTCAAAAAAACTATCTAAAAGCGGAAAGTGAGTATCGAAGAGCAAAAGCAATGTATCAAAGTTTAAAAGCAAAATTGCAGCTGTTAGGCATTAATCCCGCATACGTCGAAAACGGTAAATTGACATCGGTAATTACTATTTATGCTCCTATTTCGGGAGACATCGTGGTAATGAATGCCAATGTTGGTATGTATGTAGCGCCTTCAGATGTGATGCTAGAAATTATTGAAACGGATCATTTACATTTAGAATTAAATGTATTCGAAAAGGACATATTAAAAGTAAAAGTGGATCAGGACATCAATTTTACAGTGCCAGAAGCTACAAATGAAGTGTTCCACGCTAAAGTACATTTGGTAGGAAAATCTATTGAAGGAAATGACAGAACAATTAACATTCACGGGCATTTAGATGACAATATGAAGCAAAAATTGATCACCGGAATGTTTGTGGAAGCGGCAATTGTGGTAGATTCTAAAAAAGGACTGGCCATTCCAACAGAAGCTTTGATTACTGAGAACGACAAAAATTACGTACTTTTATTAAAGGAAGAAAAAAACGACAATTATTCTTTTAAGAAGATTGCGGTCAAAATAGGAGAGAAATCAGAGAAATATGTTGAAATTATTCCTGATAATCAAATTAATTCTTCTTCTAGAATTTTAACAAAAGGCGTTTTTGACGTGGTTAATTGATTATAAAGTATGGATTTAAATAAATTGAAAGGGCAACTGCAAACTGAAGTTGACACTGCTTTTCTTTATGATAGCATTGCCGAGATTCAAGCTGATGAAAATCTCAATAGGGTCTTACGAAGTTTGTCAGATATTGAGAAAGGGCATGCGCAACATATGTTGGATAAAGTAAGGACTATTGAACAGAAATACAAAATGCCTGCTCCATCTTCAAGAGCTAAATTTCAGCTCAAGTTGGGTAAGCTTTTTGGTTACGGATCCATAATCAGTAGCTTGTCAAGTATCGAAAAACAGTTTGCTGTCAATTCGATAAAGAATAAAATCGAAAAAGGAGAAAAGCCAACTGGTTTTGAACACAATCACCTTAATATAATAGAAGCGGTGAACAATAATGCGGCTTTAAATGTCTCTGGAGGTTTTCTTTCTAAATTTGAAAGCCGACATAAATCAGTCGGGGGAAATGCCTTACGCGCAGCTGTTTTAGGTTCTAATGACGGTCTGGTTTCTAACATGAGTTTGGTTATGGGTGTTGCTGGTGCTGCAGTCTCTAACAATACTATTTTATTGACGGGAATTGCAGGATTGATGGCTGGAGCTATTTCGATGGCACTAGGAGAATGGCTCTCGGTTCAAAGTTCTAGAGAATTGAATCAACGCCAAATCGACTTAGAGACAGAAGAATTAGAAGCATCTCCTGAAGAAGAAAAAAAAGAATTAGTTTTATTATATCAGGCCAAAGGAATGAATGTGATTGAAGCTCAAAAACTGGCAGATAAAGCTTTTGAAAACCATGAAACAGCCATTGATGCCATAATCACTGAAGAACTAGGTATAGATAAAGAGGAATTAGGAGGTTCTGCCTGGGAGGCAGCAATCGCTTCCTTTATTTTATTTTCAATTGGAGCCATTATACCATTATACCCTTTTATGTTTTTAGATGGTAAAAACGCTATACTTTTGAGTGTCGGTAGCAGTGTAATAGGGCTTTTTGGAATAGGAGCTGCTATTACATTGTTGACAGGTAAAGGAATTCTGTTTTCGGGATTCAGGCAAGTTTTCTTTGGATTAGCAGCAGCAGCAATAACGTATGGAATTGGATCCTTGATTGGAGTTTCTTTGGGGGGCTAAATATTGCAATAAATCAAGTTACATGAATTTATTCAAAAACAGATTATTAACTATTTAAATATAATACTATGAACGACGCGCATTTACATTTAATGGTAAACCATTTTCCGATCATCGGAACGATTTTCGGCATTGGAATATTAATAGCCGGTTTAGTGCTAAAAAATAACGCTTTAAAAAACACAGCCTATATTTTGTTCATAGTTGCAGCGCTTTTTGCAGCGCTAAGCATGAATACTGGTGAAGGAGCGGAGGAACTTGTTGAAGATATGCCTAATATCGGAAAAAAAATAATTCACGAACATGAAGAATTAGCTGAAAAGTTAGCTTTATTATTGTATGCTACAGGAATTTTTAGCTTACTGTCAATATATACAAGTAGCAAAAATCATAAATTGGCAATAATAGCATCTTATATTACATTATTTTTAGCGATCGGAGCAGCTGTGTTAGGGTCGAGTGTAGGAACTTCAGGTGGCGAAATACGTCACACTGAAATTCGTGATAATGCAGGGATTTCAGCTGTTGAAAGCGACAACGTAAATTCAGAGATTACGACGACTAGAAACGAAGAATAATGCTTTTTAACAAATTAGCGGTATTTAGTTAAACTAAAAAAGCTTTTTAATAAAAAAAAGTATTTATATTTGCACAAGTAAAAAAAGACAAAATTATGTTCGCTATACAATTACATCATCATCATTTTCATTATTGCTCTCAAGCGATGTGTTAACGATATGGTTGTAAGTCATCCTATTCTAAAACCCGTTTGAGTACATCAAACGGGTTTTTTGTTTAATATCCTTTGTACTCAAACATAATATTATAATCAAATAAAAAAAATTACAATGAGTACATTAAAAATTGCAATTCAAAAATCAGGACGTTTAAACGAAGAAAGTATTCAAATCCTAAAAGATTGCGGAATCTCGATCAACAACGGAATCGATCAATTGAAAGCCGAAGCTTCTAATTTTCCTCTTGAAGTTCTATACTTAAGAAATTCAGACATTCCTCAATATTTAATTGATGGTGTGGTAGATATCGCCATTGTTGGGGATAATTTATTAGTCGAAAAAGGAAAAGGAATTCAAGTTGTTCAGAAACTAGGTTTTTCAAAATGCAAAGTTTCAGTTGCAGTTCCTAAAACATTCGAGTACAATTCGATTCAAGATTTAGACGGACTACGAATCGCCACTTCTTACCCAAATACAGTAATTGAATATTTTAACTCTTTTGGAGTAAATGTTGATATTCACCAAATTTCTGGTTCTGTAGAAATTGCTCCTAATATAGGTCTTGCAGATGCTATTGTAGATATAGTTTCAAGCGGAAGTACCTTATTTAAAAACAACTTAAAAGAAGTTGAAATTATCCTTAAAAGTGAAGCGGTTTTAGCTGTTTCGCCAAAAGTAACGCCAGGCGTTCAAAAGCTAATTGATACTTTAAAATTCCGAATCGAGTCTGTTTTAAGAGCTAGAAAATCAAAATACATTTTGATGAACGTACCAAATGATAAAATAGAGGAAGTTGGAAAAATTCTCCCAGTATTGCGTAGTTTAACGGTATTGCCATTAGCACAAGAAGGATGGAGTAGTGTACACTCGGTAATCGATAAAGACACTTTTTGGGATGTAATTGATCAGTTAAAAGAGGCTGGTGCCGAAGGAATTTTGATTTGTCCTATTGAAAAAATGGTACTATAAAAATATAAATTATGAGTATGAATTATGAGTTTAATAAAAACGTCTAATTGATACTTTTGCGAACTTTGCGAATATCCTTTGTGAACTTTGCGGTTAAACCACAATAAAATGAACAAAATATACAATCCAAGTCCGGAAAACTGGTTTGCGATACTCGAAAGACCAACTAAAACGGTTGACGATATCGAGCAAACCGTAAAAGAAATTTTTAAAGAGGTTCAGAAAAAAGGAGATGAAGCAATCTCAAAATATACTTCGTTATTTGATGGCGTGACGATCAGTAATCAAGAGGTGACTGAAACGGAAATAAAGGAGGCTGTCGCTGCAGTTTCGGATGAACTAAAAGTGGCAATACAATTGGCTAAAGGCAATATCGAAGAGTTTCACGCAGCACAAAAAACAAGTCGCGTTGAAGTCGAAACTATAGAAGGAGTTAATTGCTGGCAAGAAAAAAGACCAATTCAAAAGATAGGTTTATATATTCCAGGCGGAACGGCACCTTTGTTTTCTACCGTATTGATGCTTGCGGTACCAGCAAATATCGCGGGATGCAAAGAGATTGTTTTATGTTCGCCGCCAGATAAAACTGGAAAAATAAATCCAGCTATACTATATGCCGCTAATTTATGTGGAGTCACTAAAATTTTAAAAGTGGGCGGAATTCAAGCGATCGCTGCTATGACTTTTGGAACCAAAACGATTCCGAAAGTATATAAAATTTTTGGACCAGGAAATCAATTTGTAACCGTAGCCAAGCAGTTAGCAACCCAATACGGTGTTGCAATTGATATGCCTGCAGGACCATCGGAATTATTGGTTGTTGCAGATGATAGCGCTGTTCCAGCATTTGTAGCCTCAGATCTATTGTCGCAAGCAGAGCACGGAACGGACAGCCAAGTAATTTTGGTGTCAACCTCAAAGACATTAATTGACGCCGTTGAAGAAGAAATCCAAATTCAATTAGAGGCCTTACCAAGAAAAGAAATTGCCGAGAAAGCAATTGCTAATTCAAAGTTGATTTTTGTCGAAAATGACCAAATCGCTTTAGATTTAATCAATGAATATGGCCCAGAACACTTTATAGTATGTACGTCATCGGATGATTTTTATATTGATGGAATCGAAAATGCAGGTTCTATTTTTATAGGGAATTATACACCGGAAAGCGCGGGAGATTATGCTTCTGGAACAAATCATACTTTACCAACAAATGGTTATGCTAAAAACTATAGCGGCGTAAACTTGGATAGTTTTACAAAATCAATGACTTTTCAGAAGATTTCTGAAGTAGGAATTCAGAATATTGGAAAGGCAATTGAAGTGATGGCCGAAGCGGAAGGCTTGCAAGCACACAAAAATGCAGTTACATTACGATTAAAAGCGATTAAATATGGAAAATAGTTTCGACATAAATAATTTAGTTCGTGAAAACGTTAAAACGATGAAGCCGTATTCATCTGCTCGTGATGAATTCAAAGATTTTGATGTTGCTCAAATGATATTTTTGGATGCCAATGAAAATCCATATCAAAATGGAGTGAACCGTTATCCTGATCCACAGCAAAGTAGTGTAAAAGTCGTTTTGGCCAAACAAAGAAACCTGAAAGTAGATCAAGTTTTATTAGGTAATGGAAGCGACGAAGTATTGGATTTATTATTCAGAGCTTTTTGCGAACCCAAAACTGACAATGTAATCACTTTACCACCAACGTACGGAATGTATAGCGTATTGGCGAATATTAATGCAGTTGAAAATAGAGAGATTTTATTATCTCAAGATTTCCAGCCCGAGATTGATGCTATTTTACAAGCTGTCGACGCAAATACAAAAATGATCTTTTTATGTTCGCCGAATAACCCAACAGGGAATTCTTTTTCTGATGAAAGTGTGGTTACTTTACTTCAAAACTTTAATGGATTGGTAATAATTGATGAAGCTTATATCGACTTTTCAAAGAAGCAAAGTTGGTTAAATGAATTAGATGAATACCCTAATTTGATCATTACGCAAACCTTATCAAAAGCGTATGGTTTAGCGGGCATTCGATTGGGAATTTGTTATGCTTCTGCAGCTATTATTTCGGTTTTAAACAAAATAAAGCCACCTTATAATGTGAATGAATTAACACAACAAAGAGCATTAGAAAGATTAGCAGATAAAGAAAAAATACAATTAGAAATAGACTCAATTTTAATACAAAGAGATGATTTACTTAAAGTATTAAATGAAGTGAATTTTGTATCAAAAATTTATCCAACCGAAGCTAATTTTGTTTTAATAAAAGTAGATGATGCCAATAAAAGATATGCAGAATTGATTGCTAAAGGAATTGTGATTCGTAACAGAACAACCCAACCTTTATGTGAGAACACCTTGCGTTTGACTATTGGTACAGCGGAAGAAAATAAGAAGTTAATGGAAGCTTTGCAAAGCTGTTAATGATAACAACTCTTTCAGGGTTTTGAACCCTAAAAGAGTTTTGAAAAATATAAGAATGAAAAAAGTACTTTTTATCGATCGTGATGGAACGATCGTTTTAGAACCAGAAGGATATCAATTAGATAGTTTAGATAAACTGGAGTTTTATCCCAAAGCATTTCAATATTTAGCTAAAATCGCTAAAGAACTAGAATACGAATTGGTCATGGTGACTAATCAAGACGGATTAGGAACGGACAGTTTTCCAGAAGATACTTTCTGGCCTACTCAAAATTTCATTTTAAGAGCTTTCGAAAATGAAGGTGTTCTTTTTGATGATATTTTTGTAGATCGTTCTTTTCCCGAAGATAATGCGCCAACGCGCAAACCAAGAACTGGAATGTTAACAAAATACATCGATAATCCCGCTTACGATTTGGCAAATTCCTTTGTATTAGGAGATCGTTTAACAGATGTCGAATTGGCTAAAAACCTTGGTACAAAAGCCATTTTCATGAATGTTAGTGAAGGTGCTGGAGTTACAGAAATAGCTTCCAAGCGCGAAGAATTGGATGATATTATCACCTTACAATCAATTGATTGGAAGGAAATATATGAATTTTTGAAATTAGAAGCACGTTCAGCTACAATTTCGAGAAAAACGAATGAAACCGATATTTAC
The DNA here is from genome assembly GCF_004349145.1 of Flavobacterium hiemivividum. Lineage (GTDB taxonomy): Bacteria > Bacteroidota > Bacteroidia > Flavobacteriales > Flavobacteriaceae > Flavobacterium > Flavobacterium hiemivividum. Next base: position 369,493 of record NZ_SMFO01000002.1, read on the forward strand.
ATCAATCTGAACTTAGACGGAACAGGGAAAAGTAAAATTGAAACTGGAATTGCTTTCTTTGACCATATGCTAGACCAAATTGCCCGTCATGGCCAAATGGACTTAGAAATCCTTGTAAAAGGGGATCTGGAAGTTGACGAACACCATACTATTGAAGATACCGCAATTGCTTTAGGTGAAGTTTTTGCGAAAGCATTAGGAAACAAATTAGGCATTGAGCGTTATGGTTTTTGTTTGCCAATGGATGATTGCTTAGCGCAAGTGGCGATTGACTTTGGAGGTAGAAACTGGTTGGTTTGGGAAACCGAATTCAAACGAGAAATGGTAGGGAAAATGCCAACAGAGATGTTTTTACATTTCTTTAAATCTTTCTCTGATGGAGCAAAAGCAAACATCAATATCAAAGCCGAAGGAGAAAACGAACATCATAAAATCGAAGCTATTTTTAAGGCTTTCGCCAAAGCGATAAAAGTAGCCGTAAAACGCGATACTGAGAAAATGATTTTGCCATCGACGAAAGGGATGTTGTAAAAATTTGTTTAAAGTTTCAGGTTTAAAGTTAGCACGATAACTTTAAACCTGAAACTTTAAACTTGAAACAAAAATAGATGAAAATAGTAATCATAAATTACGGAGCAGGAAATATTCAAAGCATTATGTTTGCCATTGAAAGATTAGGATTCAAAGCGGTTTTAAGTAACAATCCAGACGAAATAAAAGCTGCGGATAAAGTGATTTTTCCAGGTGTGGGCGAAGCCAGTTCAGCGATGAAAATGCTTCTAGAAAGTGGTTTGGACAGTCTAATTCCAACATTGACGCAACCTGTTTTAGGTATTTGTTTGGGTATGCAGTTGATGTGCAATGCTTCTGAGGAAGGTAATACAAAAGGTTTGGGGATATTTGATGTGGATGTGATTAAATTTACTCCAAAAGTAAAAGTGCCACAAATGGGTTGGAATCAAATTTATAACTTGAAATCGCCTTTATTCGATGGAATCGCTGAAAACGAATACATGTATTTAGTACATAGTTTTTATGCCCCAGATTGTGCGGAATCCATTGCAACCACAAATTATGAAGTTGAATACGCATCAGCTTTGCAAAAAGATAATTTTTACGGAACCCAGTTTCACCCTGAAAAAAGCGGCGATGTGGGAGAAAAAATCCTAGGAAATTTTCTAAAATTATAAATAATTTAATGGCAAAAATCAATTTCAATCTTAACTAAAAAAACGTTAATCTACAATCAAAAAACGAATGAGAATAATACCAGCAATAGACATCATCGACGGAAAATGTGTTCGCTTGTCAAAAGGAGATTACAATACCAAGATAATTTATAATGAAAATCCAGTAGAAGTAGCCAAAGAATTTGAAGCTCACGGCATTGAATACTTGCATTTGGTAGATCTTGACGGTGCAAAATCAAGTCAGATTGTCAACTATAAAATATTGGAGCAAATCGCTTCTAAAACGAAACTAAAAATTGATTTTGGTGGTGGTTTAAAATCGGATGCCGACTTAAAAATTGCTTTCGAAAGTGGCGCTAGCCAAATTACCGGTGGAAGTATTGCGGTTAAAAACAGAGTTTTATTCGAAAAATGGATTCAAGAATACGGCGCTGATAAAATTATTCTTGGAGCAGACGCTAATAATGAAAAAGTAGCGGTATCAGGTTGGTTAGAAGAATCTGATGAAGACTTAATTCCCTTTATAGAAGGATATCAAGCTAAAGGGATTCAACATGTTATTTGTACAGATATAGCCAAAGATGGAATGCTCGAAGGGCCGAGTTTCGATTTATATGCTAAAATTCTGGCGGAAGCCAAAGGAATAAAATTAATCGCTTCGGGGGGAATTTCTACCTTTGATGAATTACCAAGATTAGCCGAATTAGGTTGCGAAGGAACCATTATAGGAAAAGCCATTTACGAAGGGCGAATTTCGTTGAAACAATTGGAAAATTATATTTTAAATAAATAGATTTTTTCGCAAAGTCACCCAAAGGAAACACAAAGATTGTCTAAGATTTTTGTGTGTCTCTGCGCCACCTTTGTGAATCTCTGTGTAATACAACAATTATGCTTACAAAAAGAATCATACCCTGTCTCGATATAAAGAACGGTAGAACGGTAAAAGGCATTAATTTCGTAGATTTACGTGATGCTGGCGACCCCGTGGAATTAGCTAAAATTTATTCAGATGAAGGAGCCGATGAATTGGTGTTTTTGGATATTTCTGCAACAGAAGAAAGAAGAAAAACTTTGGTTGATTTAGTACGAAAAGTGGCTTCTACCATTAATATTCCGTTTACGGTAGGTGGCGGAATTTCATCTGTAGAAGATGTGGAGATTTTACTTCAAAATGGAGCAGATAAAGTTTCAATCAATTCGTCGGCAGTAAAAAACCCGAAATTGATAAATGACTTGGCTCAAAAATTTGGAAGTCAATGTGTAGTTGTTGCAATCGATGCCAAACAGATTGACGGTCAATGGATAGTGCATTTAGTTGGTGGAAAAGTACCAACGGAATTAACCTTGTTTGATTGGGCAAAAGAAGTGGAAGAAAGAGGAGCAGGGGAAATCCTGTTTACGTCCATGGATAATGACGGAACGAAAAACGGTTTTGCTAATGAAGCCTTAGCCAAGCTTTCGAGTTTAGTCAATATTCCGATAATTGCTTCTGGAGGTGCAGGAAACATTCAGCATTTTGTAGATAGTTTTACCGTTGGAAAAGCTGATGCCGCTTTGGCAGCAAGCGTATTTCATTTTAAAGAAATCGAAATAAAAGAATTGAAAATAGAACTAAAAAATAATAATATCGAAGTCAGAATATAGATCAGAGAGCATAGAAAATAGACTGAGAATTGAGGGTTGATTTATTCTCTATATTCTATTCTCTTTATTCTTCCTAAAAAAAATAAAAATGAACATAGATTTTTCAAAAAACACGGATGGATTAATTCCGGCCATAATTCAAGATAGCGAAACCAATGCTGTTTTGATGTTAGGCTACATGGATGCAGCGGCCTATCAAAAAACAATCGATACTAAAAAAGTAACTTTCTACAGCCGTACCAAACAAAGACTTTGGACAAAAGGTGAGGAAAGCGGTAACTTTTTGAATGTGATTGACATCAAAAATGACTGTGACAACGACACCTTATTAATTCAAGTCAAACCAGAAGGACCAACATGTCACAAAGGAACTGATACTTGCTGGGCCACAGAGAATAAATCGGATTACGGTTTTATTTCTGATCTAGAAGAAACGATTCAAGTGCGAAGAGAGAACGCAGATTCTGAAAAGAGTTATGTGGCCTCTTTGTTCAAATTGGGAATCAATAAAATTGCACAGAAAGTGGGTGAAGAAGCAATCGAAGTGGTCATCGAGTCAAAAGATGATAACGATGACTTGTTTTTAAGTGAAAGTGCCGACTTGCTTTTTCATTATCTCATTTTGCTTCAAGCGAAAGGATTCAAAATCAACGATGTAGTTGACGTTTTAAAAAGCCGTCAAAAATAGAGACTCTTTTCTTGTTAAATTCAACCTTGCAAACCCAATAGTATTTTCATTTACTATTGGGTTTTCTTTTTTCTTTTATTTCAGGTCTCAATCCACTATATTTACTTTTATTATACAAAATACCACTATACGCGTTATGAATCTTGACAATACAACTAGTACATTAAAATCAAAGCAAACCATCATAAAAACTGGACTTCACATAATATTAACCACAGACGAAGACGATATACGTCCAGTATATCTCGCAGGAAATTTTAACAACTGGAGTACCCAAGACAAGGAGTTTGTAATGAAGAGAATTGGAACGGGCGTATATCATTTCAAATTCACACATGATTTCGACTATCCAGAAACACTTTTGTACAAGTTTACAAAAGGTGATTGGAGTGAAGTGGAAATTGACAGCGAAGGAAATCGTACTGAAAACAGATCTACGACGCAGCATACAGGAGTACAAAAGGAACATGTAGGAAGATGGCGAAGAAACTGGCTTCCTTTTAAACAAAACTATTTGCCACAGGTTCTTCTTATCTCTGATGAATTTGAAATTCCGCAGCTGAATCGAACTAGAAAAATATGGGCGTTGCTTCCACATGACTATGATACCTCAGGCGAAAGTTATCCCGTAATGTATTTGCAGGATGCACAAAATTTATTCAATGAGAATGCTGAATTTGGCAATTGGGAAATAGACAAAAAACTGGCAGTAATGTCAGAATATAAAATTGGTAAAATTATTATAATTGCTATTGAACATGCAGACGAAGATAGAATTCAAGAATACAATGTTGGCAGAACAATATTAGGAAAAGGACAGGGAAAAAAATACATTCGTTTTGTGACCAAGACCTTGAAACCCTTTGTAGATAATAATTTCCGCACTAAAAAAGACCGTGCTAATACCGGAATTGGAGGGAGTTCGATGGGAGGACTTATCAGTATTTTTAGCGGTTTGCGATATCCAAAAGTATTTGGTAAATTGATGATCTTTTCGCCTTCACTTTGGGTAAAACCTGATATGAAAATAAAAATGGACGAAGAGCAAACAGAGGACACTAAAATATATTTGTATGCCGGTGGCGATGAAAGTGATACCATGATTGAACATGTAAAAAACTTCAAAGAAAGAGCGATCGCAAGTGAGTTTGTAAAAGACAAAATGAAAATTAATTTGAGTATCAATAAGGAAGGAAAACACAATGAGACCTATTGGAGTGATGAATTTCCAAAAGCGATAGAGTGGCTTTTTTTTAACACCAAAGACAATTAGATGAAAACTAAAGAAATAGATAAATTAGATAATTTTTCAGGAACAGTTTTAGTACCTGTTTTTGAAACCACTGTTAAAAGCATTGTTCCCATTAAGTTTGAAGGTTTAGAAATTTCGTCGAAAGTGTTCTACGGTAAGAAAGACACGCATTATTTAGCTGAGAAAGATGGTAATACCTATATATTTATCGGACTGGGGAAAACAATTGATTATAAAGTATTAAAAACAATTGCTAGGAGAATTTCGTTTAAAGAAAAAGAAAGTTTAGGTAATAGTGTCGCTTTATTTATACCAGAAGAATTCAATAATGATCAAGTGGAAGCCACGGTTTCGGGCTTGTTATTAGGCACCTATAATTTAGGTCATTATAAAAAGAAGGACGAGCATCCTTTTTTAAATCCTGATTTTGAATTGGAAATCCTGTCCTCTAAAGATCACACTGCAACAGTTGATAGAGCGATTAAAATAGCCCGCGCCCAACTTCAAACTTTAGCGCTGGTTGATTTGCCGCCAAATAAGGCTACTCCTAAATATTTGGCTAACTGGGCTCAAGATAAGGGAGCAAAATACGGTTTTGAAGCAAATGTTCTTGGTCTGGAAGCTTGTGAAATAGAAGGACTTGGAGCTTTTTTGGCTGTAGCCAAAGGGAGCCAAAACGAACCACAATTCATTATAATGAATTATACTCCAGCTGCGACTATTCCTAATTTGAAACATGTAGGTTTAGTGGGAAAAGGAATCACTTTTGATACTGGAGGACTTAACATAAAAACAGCTGGAATGCTGCATATGAAGTGCGATATGGCCGGCGGTGCTGCGGTTTTTGGTGCCATGCAACTTATTGCAGATTTACAATTGCCCGTAAAAGTTACTGCGATTGTTCCTTGTGCCGAAAACGCTGTTGATTCTAAAGCTTTTTTACCAAGTGATGTGATTCATAGCTACGACGGAACCTCAATCGAAATTATTGATACTGATGCTGAAGGTCGTTTGATCTTAGCTGATGGAATTTCTTATCTAATAAAAAACTTCGATCCAGAATATATTGTAGATATCGCCACACTTACAGGAAGCAGTGTTGGAACTTTAGGGTACGAATGTGGCGCTTTGTTTACCAATAATAAATCTATTTCTAAAAAACTTCAAGAAGCGGGAGATTCAGTAGGGGAAAGACTTTGGCAATTGCCACTTTGGGATGCGTACAAACAAGATATAGAAAGCGATATTGCTGATGTTAAAAATTATAGTGGAAAACCAGTAGCCGGCGCCATTAGCGCGGCTAAATTTTTAGAATATTTTACGCAAGAGCATGCTGCATGGGCACATTTAGACGTTGCTGGTGTTGCATTTGGCGACGATGAATTTGCAAAAAGCAAACATGCTACGGGGTACGGAGTACATTTATTAACCAAGTTCATTGAAAATTTATAAGCTTATGCAAAATCCTAAAACATTTATTTGTATTTCTAATTATTTCAAGGGAGCCGATTTTTTAATTCATTTAAAAAGTTTGGGCAACAAAGTCTACCTTATCACTAGTGAAAAACTGAGAGATAAACCATGGCCGCATGACGCTATCGATGAAACATTCTACATGGCTGGTCAGGATACTGACTGGAATTTAGAGCATTTATTATTGGGCGTAGGTAATTTAATGAAGTCCAATAAAATTGATGCTATTGTTGCATTAGACGATTATGATGTAGAAAAAGCGACCTATCTAAGAGAGAATCTGAGAATTGACGGTATGGGACAAACTACAGGTCGTTACTTTAGAGATAAACTGGCGATGCGCATGAGAGCGAAGAGTTGTGGAATTTTGATTCCTGATTTTTGTTCGTTGTTTAATGATCATGATATCAATGCGTTTGCTGACGATGTATCTCCGCCCTGGGTTTTAAAACCTCGTTCAGAAGCCTCAGCATCTGGTATTATAAAAGTTTATGACAAAGAAGCTTTATGGATTCATATTAACGAAATGGGGAACAACCGTTTTAAATATTTACTAGAAGAATTTATACCAGGAGCGGTTTACCACTGTGACAGTTTGATTTTAGATCGAAAAGTCATTTTTAGTTTGACTTCAAAGTATTTGGCTACGCCAATGGAGATATCGCATGGAGGCGGAGTTTTTCGTAGTTCGAATATTCCGTATAATTCGGAAGATGATAAGGCGATAAAAAAAGTAAATGAACAAGTTTTGAAAGGCTTCGGATTAAAATTTGGCGCCGCACATACTGAATTTATAAAAAGCGATCAGGATGGAGAGATTTACTTTCTAGAGACATCATCTCGTGTAGGTGGAGCCCATATTGCAGAAATGGTAGAAGCCGCATCGAACATTAATCTTTGGAAAGAATGGGCAGCTATTGAAGATGCATTGGTAAGAGAAAAGAAATATATTTTACCCAAAGTAAAAAAAGGGTATGCAGGAATTGTACTTACCTTGTCTAAATATGAAAATCCTGATTTATCATCCTTTTCTGATTCCGAGGTCTGCTTTAGAATCCCTTTGGAGTACCATGCAGGATTAGTAGTGAAGTCAGATAAAAATGATAGGATTTTAGAGTTATTAAATGATTATGTCGATCGCTTAGTTGCCGATTATTCCGTTGTAGTACCGCAGGAAAAGGTATCTAAGTTGCATTAGTTTTTTCTTTTAAAGTTTACAAATAAGCGACCATTTTTAATTGATGAGTCGCTTTTTTAATAAACTTAATTTAACTCCAAATCGTATTGTTATTATTACCTTCGAAGAAATTTTTAAAAAATTAAAATTAGATTTTATTATTTCTTCAGATGAAAAAAATGGTTCTTCTTTTATGTATTTTATCCTTTCTAAGTTGTAAAACACCACATGCACAGGATTCGTCTGTAGTTCAAAAGTCTGCTCAAGATTCACTTTTCACAATAGCATTTGGTTCCTGCGACAACCAAAAGATTAAAAACGAACTTTGGCCAGACATAGATGGTAATCATCCTGCTGTTTGGATTTGGGGCGGAGATAATGTTTATTCGGATACTGAGGACATGCAATTTCTTGAAAATAATTATAAAATTCAAAAGCAAGATTCAGCGTATCTTTCGTTTATTAAAAATAAAATCATTCTAGGAACTTGGGATGATCATGACTTCGGGGCAAATGATGGGGGAGTTGAATATCCATTTAAAAGAGAAAGTCAACAATTATTACTCGACTTCTTAGGTACTTCAAAGAATGCTACTGAACGAAATAGACACGGAGTTTATACCGCAAAAACGATTCTTGTAAATAAAAACCGCGTAAAAATTATTGTATTAGATACCCGATTTTTTAGAACTAAACTAACGAAAGCATCTGGGAATAAACGTTTTCAACCTAATAAATACGGTGAAGGAACGGTTTTAGGTGTTGAGCAATGGCAATGGCTAGAAAACGAACTCAAATCATCGAACGCCCAGTTTAACGTTATTGTAAGTAGTATTCAATTTTTGTCTAATAAGCATGGTTTTGAAGCTTGGGCAAATTTTCCTCATGAAGTGGAGAAGTTAGAAAAAATGATAGTTTCCTCAAAAGCACGTGGTGCTTTTATAGTATCAGGTGATCGCCATATTGCGACTTTTTCTTCCAAAAATGTTAGTGGTTTAAATTATCCTTTAATTGATTTTACTTCAAGCGGATTAACGCATACTTATACCACTTATTCAGGAGAGGAAAATCCATATGTAAAAGGTGAAGTAGTAAACGACATTAATTTTGGTCTACTAAAGTTTGATTTCGAAAATAATAAAGTAATTATGCAAATACGAGGAAAAGAAAACAAATTACTCCAAGAATTTATTCAAGATTATCCCCGAAAATAAGATTTAGAGAATTAAATTTACAGATTATAAAAGTTTAAATTTATTTATAACGAATACAATATGAAAAAGCAGATAGCCATTTTATTATTATCATTTTTAGCATTTAGTGAAGCAAAAGCACAACATCATTTAGAACAAAAATTTACCAGACAAGATAGCTTAAGAGGAAGTATTACCAAAGAAAGAGCTTGGTGGGACGTTAAATACTACCATTTAGATATTAAAGTAAATCCGAAGGATAGTACTATAACTGGTTCAAACACTATTAAATACAAGGTTGTACAAGAGTACAACCGCATGCAAATTGATCTTCAAAATCCTTTAACAATAAATAAAGTGATTCAGGACGGTGTCGAATTAAAGTACAACAGGGAAGGTAATGCCTACTTCATTGACTTGGTTGCTCGACAAAAAGAGGGTAGTATAAAAGAGCTTAAAGTTTTTTACGGCGGAAAACCAAAAGTGGCTAACAACCCACCATGGGACGGTGGTATAACTTGGAAAAAAGACAGTAACGGTAACCCATTTATAGCGTCAACTTGTCAAGGATTGGGAGCTAGTGTTTGGTGGCCAAACAAAGATCATATGTACGATGAAGTTGATACTATGCTAATTAGCGTGAATGTTCCTGGAAATTTGACGAATGTGTCTAATGGACGTCTGCAAAGCGTTAAAAAACTAAAAGACGGAACAAAAACCTTTAATTGGTACGTTTCGAATCCGATCAATAATTACGGAGTTAATATAAATGTAGGCGATTACGTTTCCTTTTCAGAAAAATACAAAGGAGAAAAAGGCAATTTAGACCTAAGTTATTATGTTTTAAAAGACAATTTGGCTAAAGCCAAAAAACAATTTAAAGATGCACCTAGAATGCTTGAGGCTTTTGAACACTGGTTTGGGCCGTATCCTTTTTATGAAGACAGTTTTAAACTGGTAGAAGCGCCATATTTAGGAATGGAACATCAGAGCTCGGTTACTTATGGTAACGGTTTTGAAAATGGTTACAGAGGTACGGATTTAAGTGGAACAGGTTGGGGGCTAAAATTTGATTTCATCATAATTCATGAAGCTGGACACGAATGGTTTGCCAATAACATTACAAATAAAGATATCGCAGACATGTGGATTCATGAGAGTTTTACCAACTATTCTGAAAGTATCTTTGTGGAATATTTTTATGGAAAACAAGCCGGTTTTGAATACGTAAGAGGACTAAGAAAAAAGATTCAGAACGACAAGCCAATTATAGGAACCTATGATGTAAACAGTGAAGGTTCAAGTGATATGTACTACAAAGGAGCTAATATGCTTCATACTTTACGCCAAATTGTAGATAGCGATGAAAAATGGAGATCGATATTAAGAGGATTGAACAGTACTTTTTATCATCAAACGGTAACTACAAAACAAATTGAGGGTTACCTTAGTGACCAAGCTGGGCTGGATTTACAATCTTTCTTTGATCAATATTTAAGAGACACTAGAATACCTACATTAGAGTATTTCTTCAAAGACAATAAAATGGGCTTTCGTTGGACTAACTGTGTTGCAGACTTCAATATGCCGGTAAAAATTTTCATTAATGGAAAAGAACAATGGCTTAAACCAACAATAGAATGGACAAATAACACTATTTCTGTTGAGAATCCGAAACTTAAAATGGATCCAAATTTTTATGTAGCAGAACTTAATATTACAGAATAATTTTAATTAATTTTACCAAGGTTTATTAAAAACAGCATTGCCAAATTCCATTTGCTTTATGAAAAATTCAATTACGCTACTATCTCTATTCTTCAGTATTGTTGTTTTTAGTCAAAACAGCACAAAAAATCAAGGAGTAGAGATGGATAGTATTGAAAATCAAGCAAGTCCTTTTCGAATTAATCTTGATTCAATAGGACTTGTAAAATCAAGTGAAATGCTAGATGAGGAAGCATATTGGGCACTTATTGATAATTCAATTAAGGAAACTACAAACCAAGAAGATCAAGAAATTTTTCTAGTTGCGGCAATTGAGAAATTGACTCCTCAGGAAATGATAGGCTTCCGTTTGCGAACAGACAAACTCCTTTTTGATAGTTATAATCCTGAATTATGGTGTGCGGCTTATATAGTTAGTGGCGGATGCACTGATGGCGGATTTGAATATTTTAGATGTTGGTTGATTTCTCAAGGTAAAGAAGTGTTTTACAAAGTAAAATCTAAGCCAGACACTTTAATTGATCAAGTCGTTGAAGACAAAGAATCTTATGAATTTGAAGGGTTTTGGTATGTGGCGATGAATGCATTCAAAAACACAACAGGCCAGGATTTGTATGCCTATATTGATTATGATACTTTTGTGACCAATGACGAAAACTATCCATTATTAAATTTTAATTGGAATCCAGATGAACCGGAAACCATGGGGAAAATTTGTCCCGTTTTATTCGAAAAGCTTTGGAAATAAAGGTGTTATCTTTCAAATAAACCGATAGTTCCACCAACCCAGTCTTTGTCTTTATTGAATTTTACACCTATCATTTCGCCACGGCTTAAACGAACCAGGTTGCATAATAGAGTAGGAGCGACATCATCTTTTTTCCAAGTGCAAAGTACACGAACTTCTGCTTTTACTTTGCCATCAGGAGATTGTACGATGGGAATATAGTTTACTTTCTTCTGAAGAATATAGAGTTCTTTTTCTTCAACTGCTTCGATATCTTCTTTTTTTACATGGAAAATAACGCCTGTACCAGAAAAAGAAAATAAGGGTTTTAATACATAATTCTCTAAATCTTTAGGGATTTCAGTCAAGTCGCTTAGCAATGTCGTTTCAATAAAATATTTCCCTTTTAAGAAAGGTAGAATGAATTTACTGATCCTAAAAAACCAATTGGGATGTCCAGCCCATTCTACATCAAGATCATCGGAGAAGCTAAAGTCTAATTTTAAATCTGTTCGTAAATCTAATTCGTCAAAAATTACCCTGTTGTAGATGCGCTTGACAAGAATATCCTCACCGTTTTCGTTTTTGTAAAATAGTTGGCGGCCTTTTTTAATTAGCTCCGTTACGCACACAATCGGCATTCCAATATCTCTTTTGCAATAATAAAAGTCAATTTTAGTGTTTTGCTTTCCGGGCTCTATTTCGAGTAAAATAACATTTTCCGCAGGATGATTGTTACAGATTACTTCTTCTACAATATCGAGATATTCTTGTTCGTTAAGTCCATTAAAGTAAGGAGTCAATTCGTTGAGAAAAGGATATTGACACACAAATTTGTTGTATAACATTGCCTGATAATTGTATAAAGTAGGAAAGCCTTGTACTTCAATCAACTTCGGGATTACAGCACCGTCTTCTTCGCAAATTCCAAAATCAATCGCTAAAAAAGTGGTGTGCTCATCTTCATTAGGAACTTTTGTATTTAAATCTAATGATTTATTTGTCAAGGACTTAAACCCTTCTTTCTGAATTAAAGCTATAACATCTTGACAGCCTTCTATTAATTGTTCTTTTAGCTCGTTAGAAATAAAAAAAGGAGTTTCCGCTATTCGAAAAGTAGGTTCATAATCAAAATCGGCTGCAATATCATCTTTTAATAGTTGGTATTTTTCTTCCGTAAATTGCTCATTGAAGTGCTTTCGATATTTTGAAATCATAACGACTAGGAGGTATTAATTAGACATTATCTTTTTTGTTTTTAATAAATCGTTTATCGCCGTACGAAGAAAATTCGGAATCAAGGTTTCGTTCGTTCTGTAGATTTTGTCGTCATCCATCAAATCTTCTAGCATATTTCTAAACTTTCTTTTTCCTTTCATTTCTTTTATCTTTTCCTTGGCTTCCTTATTTCTAAGGTGAGAAACGAAGCTAATTGGATCTGCTTCAGGATGAAATTGTGTTCCTACAAAATAATCTGTGAATCGCACCGCCATAATTGCACGCTCGTATTGTACATGATCTCTTATTTTTTCGAGGGAAATTATTTTGGCTCCCTTTTTCGAAAAAACTTTAAGATTAGGCTGTACCACTTGGTAATCTCTAGAATCAATAGCATAGAATGGATCGCTTAAGCCTTCGAATAAAGGATCTGTTTGACCTTCTTTGGTTTTATGGATCGTCATTACTCCAAAGGAAGTATCATTCCTTTTTGTTATCTCTGCTAAGCCAAAGTGCTTGCAAGCCATTTGAAAGGAATGACAAATAAACAATACATGTTTTTTTACCGGATTTTCTAAGTTCCATTTGGTTAAAGTATCAATAAATGCGTAGTATTTTGTATCCCAAGTGCCATCACCAATTAACGGATTTCCTGGACCGCCAGTTGAGATATAAATATCGTACTGCTCGATTTCGGGTAATTCACATTTTCCTCTTACATCATATATTTTGAAGCTAACAAAAGGGCTAAATCTGTTTATGATGTCAATTATACAGCGCATTCCCTGATTAGGTTCACCATTGTACATGTCTAAAAGAGCGATTGTAATTTTTTTCTTGTCCATCTTGGTAATCGTTAATAAAAAGTAGGTTACAAATGTAATCTAATAATTTATAAGCCTTTAGTGAATTCATCCGTAATAAAATCGACCACTTTTATAATGTCATTTGTTTTTTCGAAAACTGCTAATTGTTTCGCTGCACCAGTTCCGTTTTTCAATATCTGATGCACATAATTAATCTGTTCACGGCTGCCTAATTCGTCTATAACATCATCGACAAAGTCCAATAATTCGAGAATTAATACCCTTGTTTCCACTTCTTTTTGAAGTCCGAAATCAATCATGTGACCCTCGATTCCATAACGCGAGGCACGGAATTTATTTTCTTTTATCAGCGCTAATCTGTAGATATTGAAACTCATATTTTGCAAGTTTAGCTTATATAATTTTGCCACAACAGCTTGGATAACAGCAACGATACACATGGTCTCTTCAACTGTTAGACTCATATCACAAATTCGGAATTCAATGGTGTCATAAAAAGGATGCAAACGCAAATCCCACCAAATTTTCTTTGGATTATCAATACAATTGGTTTTTACCAAGGTCTCTAGGAAATTATCGTAAGAAGCCACAGAATCAAAATATTCAGGTAAACCGGTTCTTGGAAATTTATCAAATACTTTTGTTCGAAAGGATTTGTAGCCCGTATGTCGTCCTTCCCAAAAAGGAGAATTGGTTGAAAGAGCAAATATATGAGGTAGAAAATAGCAAGCTTGATTCATTAATTTCAATCCTATTTCGCGATTTTCAATCCCCACATGGCAATGCATCCCAAATATTAAGTTAGAGCGCGCTGCGTCCTGTAATTCGTTTACTATGGTATGATAGCGAGGATCGTCAGTAATAGGTTGGTTTTGCCATTTCGAAAAAGGGTGCGTTCCAGCGGCACCCACAATTAATCCCTGTTTATCGGCTAATTCTACAATTTTGCTTCTCAGGAATTTAATTTCTTTTTCGGCTTCGTTGACATTTGTACAAATGTTAGTACCTACCTCGACAACCGACTGATGCATTTCGGCTTTAACTTGCTCGTTGAGGATAATCTTTGCACCATCCACAATTTTTGACAAATGGGAGCGTAGGTCTCTGGTTTCGGGATCTATAATTTGATATTCTTCTTCAACACCAAGTGTGAAAGCAGGTAGTTTTTTCATTTCTAAAGTTTTTTCAGAAGCTAATCCTGATTGCGGACAAGCAGGATTAGCTATTTGATACAATCCATCTTGTAAAAAAAATGATGGAATTTCTTCCCGATATTTCGGGACTATCTAGGCTAGGATTTTGGCTGTCTGATAATTTTATTTTCCCGCAACCGCGTCTTTCATAAATGTTCCCCAAGTCAGATTCATTATTCCTGGTTTTTGCTTTTTGGCCGCAGCAATTGCCATTTTAGCCGATTCTTCTACAACCCATTCAAAGTTTTCTGCGCCTACAGAAGTTAACTCAGCATCGGGTGCTGGATTGCCAAAATCAATGGCATAAGGAATACCATCACGAACCGCAAACTCGACAGTGTTAAAATCATAACCCAATCCTTTGCAAAGTCGCAAAGTATAATCTTTTATAGTTGCTAATAATTTTTTATCCACGGGCGGACCGTCAATTACATAACGAAGGTGATGTGGGTTGCGTGGTTCATACTGCATGATTCTAACCGCTTTACAACCTAGGCAATACACTCTAAAATATTCGGTAAAAACCATTTCCTCTTGGAGCATCATCACTAATTGATTCGTTTCTTGATGTTTCTCCCAGAATTCTTCTTTGTTTTCCAATCTATAAACATTTTTCCATCCGCCTCCAGCATAAGGTTTCATGTAAGCGGGAAACTTTATATAATCGAATATTCCTTCCCAGTCCATCGGGAATTTTAGGTTTCTGAATGATTTTCCAGTAGTATCTGCCGGATGCTCTGCAGAAGGCAATAAAACCGTATTGGGTAATGGTACTCCAAGAGTATCAGCTAATGAATTATTGAAAAATTTATCATCTGCGCTCCACCAAAATGGATTGTTGATGACATTTGTGCCTGTTATGGCCGCATTCTTTAAATAGGCGCGATAAAAGGGAACATCTTGAGATATTCGGTCGATGATGACAGCATATTCTCCGTCTTTATTTTGAACAACTTTGTCGATGGAAACCGCTTCAGCAATAATTCCTTTTTCGTTTTTCGAATTAACACGGTCAATAAATGCTTGCGGATAGGTATCTTCCATCCCAAATAAAATTCCAATTTTCTTCATTTTTTATCTCGTTTACCTTATTAATTTAGATATGTTTTTTGTGTTTAATAGTTCTTTAGAAAAACTTGATTCGGGATAGGTAATGAGCAAACATTTCCTTCCATAAAGGCCAGTCGTGTATTCGTTCTTGGCGTATATCGAGCCAGTGATGTACATTCTTGTCGCTCAATACTTTGCTTAGTTTTAGATTAGCATCGAAGCAAATATCCCAATTTGAGGTTCCTAGAACAATATCCATCTGCCATAATTGGGGATCTTCTAATCCATATAAATAATCCTCAGGACTATTAAAAAACACATCGTCATTATGAAAACCATCTAGAAAGCTTTTTATGTTAAAAGCACCACTCATAGAAAACAAATGACTCACATAACCGGGATGTCTGAAGGCAAAATTAGCTGCGTGATAGCCACCAAAGCTACAGCCAGCAACGGCAACTTTCGCCGTAGGAGTATTATTTTTTACTTTCTCTACAATTTCGTGACAAATCATTTTGTCGTAGCGGACATGATTTTCGATGCGGTGTACAGGATAAATATTCTTGTTATAAAAACTATCTCTATCAATGCTATCTGGACAATAAATTTGAATTAAACCCTGCTCCACATACCATCTAGCCGATTCTATCAGGCCCATATCTTTATTTTCATGGAAACTTCCCATCGAAGTAGGAAACAGAATAACCGGATATCCCGAATGCCCAAACACTAACATCTCGATCTCCTTATCTAGGTTAGGAGAATACCATTTAAAATATTCTTCTTTCATACATTTTGGTTTTAACAATAATAACGAAAATATTTATGGAAATAGGAGTAAAAAGCTATATAATTCGTGTTTTTACATTAAAAATAATAGGAATCCTTAAATTATTAGATATTCCTATTATTTTCATTCGAATGCTTGAGTTTATTGAGAATAACAAAATATAAACGCCTATGCTCGCTGTCTGTTGAGAAAAAACCAATCCGAATTTAGATCTATAGCTTAGATTTAATTTTTACTAAAGTGTTTCGACTTCAAACAGTTGTACTTGGCTTTTTAATCTTTCGATCAACATATTCATCATTCTTTTATTGAGGTTTGACGAATTATTGATATAAAACACATATTCCTCAGCTGTGAAAAGTCCTATAACCATTCCCTTTAAAGCATTTCTATATTTAATGTCTTTTTGAACGGCGTTTTCGATGGTAGACAACTTCTTTTCCGTCGTTTGTGAATAAAAATCACTCTTGTATTTAGCAGAATAATTTTTGAAACTGGCAACAAATAAATCGTTTTGTAGCTTTAAGATGGGCCGAAGAACTTCATTTTGGAACATTTCTTCAGTAGAGGATTGCGAACTAATACTTCCTATTGTTGCTCCTCTAAATTCTTTTAAAAAATTATCTCTCTTATCCATTTTTTTTTTTTCTTTAAAAATAGAACAAAAGAAACAGAGATAGGTTAATTTAGCATTATAAAAAGTAAAAAGATGCGATTTCACACTAGAAAATGGATAAAACCAGAAGACTTAAATCCAAATGGAACTTTATTTGGCGGGCAATTATTAGCTTGGATTGATGAAGAATTAGCTTTATATTCAATAGTTCAGCTAGAGAATCAAAGAGTGGTCACTAAACACATGTCGGAAATTAATTTTACTAGCTCAGCAAAACAAGGAGATATTATCGAAATTGGTATTGATGTAGTAAAGTTTGGAAACACTTCACTAACCTTAAAGTGTGAGGTGCGTAACATGATGACGCGCGAAACGATTATTTCTATAGCGAGTACTACTATGGTAAACTTGGGAGCGGACGGTAAGCCGAAAGCGCACGGTAAAACAGAAATTGAATTTGTAAGAAATCGATTGTAACGATTTTCGATAAACATAGAAAAGGGAATGAAGATTAAAGTCTACATTCCCTTTTTTGTGTTTATATCCAATCTAAATTTTCACTTATTGTTGAAGAAACTCATTGGTTGAAGGCATTTCATAAAGCTCCAGACCAAAATATGGAACTGATGCAATAATATGATCAAATATATCCGACATGATATATTCATAATTTTGCCATTGCTTGTCGCTTGTAAAAGCATAAACTTCTAATGGAACACCTTGCGCGGTGGGTTGCATTTGGCGACATAGAAGTAATAAATCTTTGTTTATGGCTGGATGTTTGTTTAGATACTGAGTAATATATTTTCTAAACAAACCTACATTTGTAAGATTTCGACCATTAATAGCGAGTGATTTGTCAATACCATTATCCATATTGAATTTATCAACTTCAGACATTCGTGTGTCAATGTAATCACTAATAAGCGATATATCCTTTAGTTTTATAAGTTCTTCATTAGTCAAAAAATGAATACTGCTGGTTTTTATCAAGACATGCCTTTTGATACGTCGCCCATCTGAGTTAAGCATACCGCGCCAGTTTTGAAAAGAATCAGAACTTAAGCTATACGTTGGAATAGTAGTAGTCGTATTATCAAAATTTCGCACTTTTACAGTAGTCAAATTGATTTCGATAACATTTCCGTCTGCTCCAAATTTACTCATCGTAATCCAGTCTCCTATTCGAATCATATCATTAACAGAAACCTGAACGCTAGCGACAAAACCTAGAATAATATCTCTAAATATTAAGATGATAATTGCTGATACGGCTCCAAAAGTGGTCAAGAGTTCCGTATGACCTATTTCGAATAATCTCGATATGATAATCGTAATCCCCACAATCCATAGCACAATCATGATAACCTGAATGAAACTGTCGATGGGTTTGTCGCTGTATCGTGGTTTCAGTTTTAGATAATCTCGTAAGGCATTAAAAATGGTACGAATAATCCATAGCACTAAAATAACGATATAAATTCCGACTAACTTCCCAAAAACCCCTTCCCAATACTCATAACGTTCTAAAATTACCGGAACTGATTTATAGATAAAAAGCAACGGAATTAAGTGGGCTATGTATTTCGCAGTTTTATTCGAAACTAATAAATCATCGAAATTCGTTTTGGTCTTTTGTGCTATAAAAATCATTATAGTTACTAAAACCAGTCGGAATACGATATAAATGGTATAGGCCAGAATACACATCAGGGCTATATTAAGTATCAAACTTAAATAGGATGCAAAACTGTATCCCATTCCCCATTTACGGAATATAGGATAAAAAAACGTGAATGTTTTTTCTATGAATTTAAGCATTTACGCAATATTTCTTCTCGATATAGAAAGTACCAAATGGAATTAAAGATGCTAATTGGATAATAGAAAAAGTCTTAAAATCCCAATTTTGTGGTTTTTTAAGTAAAATAGCCATCAAAACGTAACCTATAAATAATACGCCATGACTCATTCCTATAGGATATAATAAAGTTTTGTATAATTCTAAATTTGTAGGTTTGATAAAAAGCATATTCGAAAATAAAGCCAAATATGAAATTCCTTCTAGGATCGCTATAATCTTAAAAATCTTGAGCATCTAATTTTTTTTTAAATTAACGACAAAATTAAGTAATATGATTGATTTTATAAGCATCCAATCTTAAACTCTTTTACTTTTGTAATCTGAAACTTTTAAAATGAGCAAACGCGATTTAAAAAAATACCTGCACCAACTTACGAAAGACCAACTCGAAGAACAAATTCTTGAATTGTATGAGAAATTTAGTCCTGTAAAAGTGTATTATAATTTTGTTTTTAATCCAAAGGAAGACACGCTACTGCAGGAATGCAGGCTTAAGATTTCAAATGAATACTTCCCGATTCAGACTGCTGCCAAGAAACGCAAAAAGCCAAAAATGCGTCGGTCTGTTGCCCAGAAATACATCAAGCACTTTGTTACTTTGGGCGTAGACCCATATGTAATAGGGGATGTTATGTTATATAATATCGAAGTCGCTCAGACCTTCGCAGCCGAAAACATCATTAAACAAGAGCTCTTTTATAAAAGTATGTTTAATTCCTTTGAGCAGGCTGTAGTTTTTATGATTGCAAATGGAATTCTCAATGAATTTAAAAGTAGAATTGAATCTATTCATAAGGAAACGATTACACAACGATGGAAAAACGAGCCTGAATTTCACGCAATCATCGAAAGATTCGAGTATTAGCAGGCTCCTCATAACAGAAATTTCTTCACTCTATCGCTATATTTTTAATTAAATATAACAGAATAACTGTTTTTTAGACGTATTTTTGCAAAAACCCAACAAAAAACAATGTTTGAAAATACTATAGAAATAGAAAAGGAAGACAGAAAAGAACTCTATGGATACCAAAAAGGAGATATTGATTCCATTTTTGAAAGGATAGACAATGCGCCAAAGCAACATCACCTATTATATCAGCTGCCTACCGGTGGTGGTAAAACGGTTGT
This sequence comes from Flavobacterium hiemivividum, assembly GCF_004349145.1. Classification (GTDB taxonomy): domain Bacteria; phylum Bacteroidota; class Bacteroidia; order Flavobacteriales; family Flavobacteriaceae; genus Flavobacterium; species Flavobacterium hiemivividum. The sequence continues at coordinate 389,257 of NZ_SMFO01000002.1, forward strand.
GTTTTCTGAAATCGTTCGTCGTTATTTATCAAAAAGCGACAAGAAAGTGGTTGTTTTAACACACCGAATTGAGTTGTGTAAGCAAACTTCTAAGATGTTAAAAGGTTTTGGTGTAAAAAACAAAATTATTAACAGCAAGGTAAAAGACCTTCCAGACCAAAACGAATATTCTTGTTTTGTGGCCATGGTTGAAACTTTAAAAAACCGTATCAATGACGAGAAACTACATTTAGATAATGTAGGACTAGTCATCATCGATGAGGCGCATTACAACTCTTTTAGAAAATTATTGAGTTCGTTTACAAATGCGTTTATTCTGGGAGTTACGGCAACGCCTTTGAGTTCAAATATTAAATTGCCAATGCACGAAAGCTACAATGAATTAATTGTAGGAGACACCATCAGCTCATTAATTGACAACGGTTTCTTAGCTAAAGCAATAACATACAGTTACGATGTAGGTCTGACTTCTTTAAAAGTGGGAATCAACGGAGATTACACCGTAAAATCATCAGATGATTTATATACAAATATGGCCATGCAAGAGAAATTATTGCATGCTTATACTGAAAAATCATTGGGTAAAAAGACCTTGATTTTCAATAACGGAATTAACACTTCCTTATATGTTTATGAAACATTTAGAGAAGCGGGTTACCCAATACGCCATCTTGACAATACGAGTAGCACTGAGGAACGTAAAGATATTTTACAGTGGTTCAAGAAAACGCCAGATGCGATTTTAACTTCGGTGGGGATTCTTACCACTGGTTTCGATGAGCCTACCGTAGAAACTATCATTCTAAATAGAGCTACAAAATCGTTGACTTTATACTATCAAATGATTGGGCGTGGATCTAGAAAATTGCCTAACAAGGATATGTTTACAGTAATCGATTTAGGAAATAACGCTGCCCGTTTTGGTTTGTGGAGTGAGCCTGTAAACTGGCAACACATCTTTAAATCACCCGAGTTTTATCTAGAAAATCTGCGTGATGATACCGAGATTGAATTGTATTTCAAATATTCTATGCCGCCAGATTTACGTGCTAAATTTAGTAAAACTGCCGATGTAACTTTTGATGTCGATGAAGAGCACAAACTTATCATTGCCCAAAACCTACGTTCAAAAGTAGTTTTAGACAAATCGCTAGAGCAACATTCTTCAATGTGTGTGGATAATACTGAAACATTGCAAGAAGCAAAATCATTGTCACGCGAACTGGATGAGGATATAGAATGCCGTATCAAACGCTATTCTAAATGTTTGAGCCAGTGTAGTAAAAACTACCGCGAATGGCTGGTTGATGATTACAAATTAAAAATGACATTAATGATCGGGAAGAAGTATCGTGAGAAAATCATGAACGAACCTGATGAAGATTAATATAAGGAGCTTTTTCCTGCTGTACACTGTATCTGTTGTGGTGAACACCACCACAACAGGATGTCGTTACCATCAGGGCTAGGAATCCAGCATACAAACAACTATTTTTTATAAAATAATAAATCCAAAAAAATGCCAAAACAATTCTCTGATTTAGGGATTTCAGCACCAATTCTAAAAGCAATTTCCGAATTGAAAATTGTTACGCCCACAGAAATTCAGCTTAAAGCAATTCCGCTACTTTTAGCAAACACCACTGACTTAGTTGGGCTTGCAAAAACAGGAACCGGAAAAACGGCGGCTTTTGGATTGCCTCTTTTACAATTAATAGATACGACTTCGCCAACGGTACAAGCGATTATTCTGGTTCCTACAAGGGAATTAGGACATCAAATTTTTAGAAACCTAGAAGATTTTGCAAAATACCTTCCTGAAGTTTCTATAGCAGCAACCTGCGGTGGAATCCCAATAAAACCACAAATCGAACGCCTAGCTGCACCCACACATATTGTGGTAGCAACACCAGGTCGTTTAATTGATTTAATTCAGCGCAAAGCAATCAATCTTAAGGAAACCAAATTTCTTGTTTTAGATGAAGCCGATGAAATGGTGACTATCTTAAAAGAAAGCCTAGATGAAATTGTTGCCGAATTGCCTAAGGAGCACAAAACATTATTGTTCTCAGCTACTATGCCGGGAACTATAAAACAGTTAATACAAAACTACCTCAATAAAAATGTAGTTCAGGTGAGCGCTAATATGGAAACAGTAGGGAATCAAGGGATTGATCACGAATATATTGTGGTAGATCCTATTGAAAAACTAGATGTTCTAATGCATTTCCTGAATTCAAAAGAAGGACAACGCGGAATCATATTTTGCAAAACTAAAGCAGCGGTGAATAAACTAGCTAAAAACCTAGCGATCAATCGTTTTTCATCAGGTGCCTTGCACGGTAGCTTATCACAAGGAATTAGAGACCGTATCATGGAGCAATTTCGTGAAGGACATATCAATATATTAGTAGCGACAGATCTAGCTGCCAGAGGAATTGACGTAAAGGAAATTTCGTATGTAGTTAATTACCATCTACCTGATGCGTATGAAGCTTACGTACACCGTAGCGGAAGAACTGCCAGGGCAGGAGCAAAGGGACTTTCATTAACTGTATTGCAACCAGAAGAAGTAAAAGAAATCGCCGACTTCGAAAAAGAGCTAGGAATTAAATTCACTGAATTTAAAAAACCAAGTGCGCTAAGCATCGAAGAAAACAATACCTTACTTTGGGCAAAACAAATATTCAAAACAAAACCCAACCACGAAGTGGATGCGGAATTGAAAACTAAAATAAAAACGGTTTTTCATCATTTGACTAAGGATGAATTGATTGAAAAACTATTGGCTAATTATTTATTGCAAAACAAAAACGAGCCAGTAGAAAAACCGGTTAAAAGACAAAAAATGAAATAGTATTTTTACTGTTTTATAAATGATAAACCATTACTGTGCTTGATGAAAGCTGGGTAATGGTTTTTTTGTTTTAGCGCAGCTCATGAAATCAACAGGGTAAAATGAAAGAAAAAGATTAATTATTTATAAAAAAAGCAGCAAAAAGATCTATATATTTGATGTTATTTATTATTTAATGGCTAGTTATGCAGAAATTACGTAGGTAAATTCGATTTTAAAAAACCATTTGTTTCCGCAGAAAGTTTAAAAGCAGTTGGCAGTAATTTTAAAAAGACAAGAGAATTTAATAATATTAAAAAAATTTAACTTATGATAAAATTTTGGTTAATTGCTATTTTTATTTTTATTATTTCAACATATATATTGTCGAAATTAACTTTGAAATCAAACAGAGAAGAAGCGGGTGAACGAATTTGGAGATTTGGAAATGGAAGGTCTGTTTATTGGCGTATTCTTACTTTGTGCAGTTTTGGAATAACTGTTGTAATAATGCTTATTATGCATTGGATAGGAATTCCTATTCTGTAAAAAGTTATTACTATTTAAAATTAGCAGTTTAAGCCAATATCTCTCGGATATATCTCCGCAACGAAAACTCATTCTATTGTAAAAAAATAAACTATGACTAAAACAAAAACCTTATGTCTTGTAGGATTACTATTTTTTGTAAGCAGTTACGTTTTCTTTTCTCAAGGGGCATTGAATGCGCAAAAACATATTGATTTAGCGTATTGGCTTAATTTGATAGGAGCAGTATTCCTGTTTTCTTTTAATTTTGTATTTCCTAAAAACAAGCTTAACTCCGTTGCCTCGGTCTTGACAGCTTTAGGAGTTATTGCTCATATAGGACTTTGCACAATTGACTTTATCATGTGGAGTTTTGGAAACGATGCAATTAGTAGTGACAAACTACGTGAGCATATTAGCAATACACCACTAATTTTATACCCTTTTGTTATAATAGGACCATCATTACTATTTCTCGGTTTAGCGGCCCATGCTTTAAATTTTATTAAAACAAATCCCATACCTGCGCTAATGGTAGTAATAGGAGGTCCATTTGTTGGAATTTCTTATTTTATTTGGAATAATGGAATTCTGATGTTGCTAAGCTGTATCGTATTTGCTTTCGGGTTAGGGCTGCTTTTGTATAGTAAAGAAGTACGGGAATTAGTTCCAAAAGCGGTGACTTAAAGCAAATTAACGAAGCATACTCGAATATTACGGCGCTGCGATACCCAATAATTTTATTTAAATTTTCTTTATTGTATGAAAATCCATATTAACCTTCGTTAAATGTGCTGTTAATCGATAATAATTGCAATAACTGGTATTATGGCTCGTTACATTATCTAACAATAACTAGATTCTATACCTAGTTTCGAATTCAAAGGATTTTTAGTCATGAAGCACATTACAATTACGGCAATTGCCCTATTACTTTTTACAACAAACATTTTTAGTCAAACCCCAAACAAAATTGTCAATTTAGCTACCGTAGAAGGTCAGTTTCAGAATATTATTGATAAATCAAATAGTTTTCAGGATTACAAAGTTATTAAGAAAACTTCCTTACTGAAATTACAATCGAATGTACTTGATTCTCTTAAGGTTTCAAAAAATAAAGTGTTAGCTAATGTAAACTTTCTAAATTCCCAAAAACGAGCGATTGCTGATTTAGAAGCTAAATCTGCTAACTCAGAAACTATTCTTGCCAACTTAAAATCGGAAAAGGATAGTATTTCACTTCTTGGCATTCCATTAGAAAAAACGTTTTTTAAAACATTGTTTTTCTTTATTGTGATTGGCTTGATCGCTACATTGGTGTTTTTCATTTTTAAATTCAAACAAAGCAACATTATAACTATAGAAAGTAAATTAGCGTTACAACAGTCGGAAAAAGAATTTGAAATCTACAAAGAAAAAGCCTTAGAACGAGAACAAAAGGCAATGCGCAGGCTGCAAGATGAACTGAATAAAAAGAAAAAAGAATTCGCTACAGCTTTACCTAAATAATAAAAAGCAAGGATTATAAACCTGAAGTTTTCATTAAACAAGAATTTAAAAATAGGATAAGAGCTGTTGAAAACCTATCAACAGCTCTTTTTTTATTCCATAAAATACGGAATTTAATTGTAGAAAAAGTTTGAGGAAAGAGAATGTTATTCGGTTTTTTAATTCCATATAAAGTATTGATTATCAACTAAATTTAGTTATTAGCTAATTACTAGCTTTGGCTACATAGCAAAAAATAGTATTAGTATTGCTATTTTAAGAGTTATCCAATCGATTATTAATTATACTAATAAAGATTTTCCCTTGGTCGAAAAGACAAATTTTCGAGTAGTTATATTTCGGTTGTACAATAGATAAAGTGAAAGAAGTAATCCTGCTATAGTTTTTTACTATTTTGTATCTTCAAAATCCCTCATAATTATTGTATATTTAGGGGGAATTTTCACATTAAAAAACCTAATTAAGAGCATATGAATATTGTAATAATAGGAGGCGGATTTGCGGGATTAAATCTAGCCAAAGAACTTTTAGACCAGAAAGATATTCAAGTTACCCTTGTTGACAAAAACAATTATAATTTCTTTCCACCATTAATATACCAAGTGGCTACGGCTTTTTTGGAACCTTCCAGTATAAGCTATCCTTTTCGAAAGTTTTTTGCAGGGAAAAAAAATCTCCAGTTTCGCCTTGGCGAATTAAAGACAGTCGTTCCTGCCGAAAATAAAATTATTCTGAATAATGGCGAATTAAGTTATGACTATCTAGTTTTCGCAACCGGTGCTGAAACAAGCTACTTCGGAATGGATAACGTACAGAAAAACGCCATCCCGATGAAAACGCTCAATGATGCCATCGAAATGCGGAACACCATTCTTAAAAATTTAGAAAAAGCGGCCATTTGCAAGGACATTAGAAAACGCCGCAAACTCCTAACCATTGTTGTAGCCGGTGGTGGCCCCACAGGAGTGGAAGTTTCTGGTATGTTTGCCGAAATGAAAAAGAATATTTTCCAGAAAGAATATCCTGAACTAGGAACTGCAGCGAGTAATATCTATCTCATCGATGGCGGACCAGCTTTGCTAGCTCCTATGAGTAAAGAATCGCAAGAAGACACTCATAAAGCGCTGACTGAATTAGGAGTAGTGATACAATTGAATACTCAGGTGACTGATTATGTTGACGATACCGTGTTTCTTTCTAATGGCGAAACCATTCAAACAAAGAACTTGATTTGGGCAGCCGGAGTTTCGGCTAAAATATTTGATGGGATTCCCACCGAAAGTTATGGTCGCGGAAAACGAATGGCCACCGATGCCTACAATAAAGTAAACGGAACCGAAAATATATACGCTATTGGAGATACTTGTATTCAGCTAACCGATGCTGCATTCCCGGGCGGACATCCACAAGTGGCGCAAGTTGCTATTCAGCAAGGATTGAATCTAGCCGAAAATTTCAAGTTAATCGGAAAAAACAAGCCTTTTATTCCATTTAAGTACAATGATAAAGGCTCGATGGCAATTATAGGAAAAAATAAGGCAGTAGTAGATTTACCAAGTCCTAAAATGCATTTCAAAGGCTTTTTTGCCTGGGCAATTTGGTTGTTTATTCACCTGATTTCTTTAATCACGTATCGCAACCGAATTAAAACATTCTTCAACTGGATGATCGCTTATTTTGCCAAAGATCAATCTCTTCGAATGATTATTCGACCAGATAGTTCTAAAAAGAAAAGCAACAATGAACCTGCTTGTTAAGCTATAATTTTAGTTGTATCAATTACAAGGAGATTACAATTTAAACTATAAGCCATATAAATTTATTTGTATGGCTTATTTCTTTTTAAATCAAGTAGAGCAAAATTTAAACCATATAAGTCATATAAGTTTCCTCGTAGAATTTGATATGGCTAATTATTTCCGACAATCCCTCTGTTTTCTATCCAATAGAGCTACTTTCTAAACACAACAAAAGTCTGTCGCTATGCGTTTAAAAAAAAGAAAAAGTAAAACTTTTAACTTACATGACTTATATGTTAAAAACACACAAACCATAAAACACCTTAAACTTTAGCAGCAATATTCCTCTTACCCACAGTCAAAACTAGCAAAGCCGTAATAGAACTCACCGCCATAATAACCACCATAGGAACCATAGTATCCGTTAGAAAAGTCCCTACTGCAAAAGAAGCCACAGCACCCAACCCTAATTGAATAGCCCCCATCAATGCTGATGCGCTACCAGCATTTCGCTTAAATGGTGCCAAAGTCAAGGCAGCCGTATTCGGATTTGCAATCCCTAAACATACTAAGAACATAAACAGCATCGCAATTGTTTCATACAATCCTAGCAAATCACTCATCGCTAGCACTAAAAAACAACTGCTTATAACAGATTGCGTTATCAAGGCTCCAAAAATCATTTGCTCACTAGTAAATTTTCTCAACAACAACGAATTCAACTGACTACCACCAATAAAACTTAAGGACATAAAAGCGAAAATCCAACCATAGGTTTTGGCATCGACCTCAAAAATATCCATAAATAAAATAGGGGAGGCCGCAACATAAGTAAACAAGCCCGAGAAAGCGATCGCGCCCGTAAAAGCGTAAGTATAAAACTGAGGTTCTCTAATGACACTCCAGAAATTTAGAATAATTGGTTTTGGTTTCAGCGAAATCGTAGTATCCGGTTCGTAGGTGTGTGGCAAACCAAAATGAGCCGCTAGCAGGATTAAAATCCCAATAACCATTAAAATTAAAAACACAACGTGCCATCCAAAAGCATCGGTAACATAACCACCAACGGTTGGCGCTAACATTGGTGAAAGTCCTACTACCAACATCAACATGGAGAGCACTTTTGGAATCTCTTTTACTTCAAATAAATCCCGAACCATAGAAATAGAAGCCACCGTAGCAGCACAACTCCCTACGGCTTGTATGAATCGCAAACCTATAAACGTATCAATATCAGTCACAAATGCGCAGCCTAAAGAGGCCAAAATATACACCATCAACCCAATAAACAAAGGCTTTTTTCTACCATAACGGTCTAATAGCGGGCCGTACAGCAATTGCCCAGCCGAAATCCCAATGAAATAACTCGATAAAGTCAGGGCAACCTTAGCGACGGTAGTATTCAAATCAGTGGCAATTCCCGAGAAACCCGGTAAATACATATCAATTGAAAACGGTCCCAGCGCGGTAAGCGACCCTAAAATAAGGATAAGCTGTAAATATCTTTTTTTGGATCTATGTGTAGTAGTACTCAAAATAACTTTTTTAAATTTTTTGCAAAGGTAAATATTTAAAATGCCAAAAGACCTACCATCTCACAATATAAAACGCCCGTTCTCATTTTAGTTTTTTTTGGGAGCTTTTCTTGCTATGTGTTACAAGCTTTATGGCTTCAACCGTTTTTTCTAAGTCCTGGCAGGCGCTTCCTTTGGTCGCACTGCCACAACAAGAAAAAAGTGGTTTCATCTCACAAAGGCTTTTCACTGCTATCAAGGCTAGGAAATCCTTCAAATTATGCCCGTTTATGGTTTCCCGTAAAGAAACTGGTTTTTAACACGTTATATTTGAAAAGCATATCTATCAATATTTTTTTTATCAGAATAATCGTAAAAAAAGTATATATTTGATAATATAGAAAAACACTAATAAATAGTAAATTATAGTTGGGATTAAGTACAGACTACTACAAGTTAGTTCTTTAATACTTTAGAATCGGAGGAAAATATTAAATAACATAATATTAAAAATCAATACTGATGGAAGATTTAAAATTAAAACTGCAACAATTACACCAAAGAGTTGACTCTTTAAAAGATCAAATTAATACAGAGGAAGCGACAAAAAATGCTTTTGTCATGCCTTTTATTCAAATTCTTGGGTATGATATTTTTAATCCGACAGAAGTAATTCCTGAATTTGTTTGCGACATAGGTACAAAAAAAGGAGAAAAAATAGACTATGTTATTAAAAGAGATGGAGAACCAATTTTAATCATCGAATGTAAAAATTGGAAAGAAAATGTAGACGCTCATAATTCTCAATTACATCGATATTACCACGTTTCAAAATCACGTTTTGGTGTTCTAACTAACGGACATATTTATAACTTTTATGCCGATTTAGAGAAACCAAATATAATGGATGAAAAACCTTTTTTTACCTTAGATATTTCAAACTTGAAAGATACAAGTTTAAAAATTTTAGAAAATTTTTCTAAAAACGGTTATAATCTTGAAGAGATTTTAGATTCTGCTGAAGGACTTAAATATATAAAAGCAATTAGAAACGAATTTGAAAAAGAACTACAAGAACCTTCGGACGAAATTGTTCGTCTTTTAGTAAATAGATTTTTTAATAAACCGTTAACTGCTCCAAGGTTAATTGCATTCAAAGAATACACTAAAAAAGCGTTTTCAAATTCAATAAATGAATCCATAAACTTCCGATTAAATAATGCTTTAAATATTACTGAATCTGTTCCTTCAAAAACGACCGAACAAACTACAGCAATTGATGATAATGTTGAAACTCCAAAGTTCATTACAACGGAAGAAGAAATTGAAGGTTCTCAAATAATCAAAGCTATTTTAAGAGAAATTTTACCAGCTTCACGAATAGCATTCAGAGATACACAATCGTATTTTGGTGTTTTATTAGATGATAATAATCGAAAACCTATTTGCCGTTTACATTTTAATTCAGCAAATAAATACGTTGAACTTTTCAATAACGGAAAGGATAATGGTGAGAAAAAATTAATATCATCTTTAGACGAAATTTACGATTATAAAACTGAATTATTAGCAACAATTAAGACCTACGAATAAAGAGAACGGCTCAAGCTATAAAGAAGGTTAGCGAGATTGGAGTTTTAGAGGAAATATCGTTTCACTCTTAGTTATCATCAATTCTAAAAATTAGCGAATACGAAGCACAAAATATCTCAAAGTGCCAAAACATTATAGAGTCATCAAGAAAAACCGAATTAGATCCATAAATCTATTTCGGTTTTTTATTTTCGAAGAAAATAAGAATAACTACTAACTACCTATCAATAAAGCGATTCCTGAGATAAATAACAATCCTAGTATGATTTTTTTTAGTAGTACTTCATCTAGTTTTAAATAGACTTTCTTACCTAAAAATAAGGCTAAGATGAAAAAAGGCAAAACATAAAGTGAATTGTAAACCTGGCTTAAAGTCAAAAATCCACCTAGGGCCAAAACGGGAATTCGCATTACAGTTACTAATCCCAAAGAAGCGAACATAGTCGCTCTAAAAGTCTTAACATCGGCAGTTTCATTTTTAACAATCATCACATACAAAGGACCGCCAGTGGCAAAAAGCCCAGAGAAAAAACCACCCATAAAACCAAAGACATGTTTCATTTTGTTCATTATTTGAAACTCTTTTTTAACTTTTAGGCTATTCAAAACAAATAGAATAATAAATAGACCAAGCGCTTTTTTTAGAAATATGGGTTTTCCATAAGTCAAAACAATGATCCCAACTATAATTCCCACGAAAGAAGATAAGGCTAAGTTTTTAACTAAATTTTTATCAATATGCTCCCATTCTTTATAAACATAAATAGGAGTGGAGATCAAGTAAAAAATAGAAATATACCCCACCGCCTCAGATAAAGGCATTACAAAAAGTAAAAAGGGCAGTGCTATTAATGCGCCTGCAAAACCAATAATGGTTTGAATAAAAAAACCGGTAAATATCCCAATGGTAAGTACTAAAATCGGAGTGTCCATAGCACAAAAGTACTCTTAGATTCAGGATTTTTAAAATTTATTCCATCGATAAAAACGTATTTATCCGTAATAAAATGGTATTTTTAGACTTTAAAACTTTTTTAATGGTAGATACGATAGATTTAAAGATAATTGCGCAATTAGAGATCAATGCGAGAGCTTCTTATGTAGAAATTGGCAAACAAATAGGACTTTCACCATCATCTGTTCGCGAGCGAATCCAGAAACTGGAAGACAGCGAAATCATAACGGGCTATAAATTAGCCTTAAACAATCAAAAGCTGGGTTATGGTTTAGAGGTTTTTATTATGTTTAAGTTGTTTAGCGGCAAGCTAAAAACCTTTTGCAATGAGCTAAATGCATTTCCAGAGATTTCTCAGATCAACAGAATCACAGGAACCCATAATATATTTATGAAAGTCGTTCTTGTAGATCAATTGCATTTGCAAAAATTCATTGATCGTCTATTAGTTTATGGCGAACCCACAACCCACTTAATTTTATCAGACCTGAAAAATTCAAATTAAATTTAACTTCAAAAAACTCTCAGACCAAAAATTCGCAAATTTAAAAATAATTATAATTTGCGAATTTGCGGTCAATATCTGGAATCCTAGCTGGCAAACTTTCAGACCATGTAGTGGTATAGTGGTAACTATAATTTAACTTCAAAATTTTTTTGTTTCTTTTTTGATCAAGCAAAAAAGAAAATTAAAAAAAAATCCTGACAGATAAAACATTATGTGTCAGGATTTAATAAAACTAGTATTTCTTATTATGCTGTAATTTCAACTACTTCAAGATCAAAAATTAGTTCTTTTCCAGCTAAAGGATGATTTCCGTCTAAAATAACAGACTCTTCTTTAACTTCAACAACTAATAAGTTCATTTCTTGACCTTCTGGTGTGCGAGAAACTAATCCCATACCAACTTCTGGATCCATTTCTTGAGGCAATTCGCTTTTTGGGACTTCGATAAGTAAATCTTCGCGAGGATCTCCGTAAGCTTCTTCTGCTGGAATGGTTATTGTTTTTTTCTCATTTAATTTCATATCGATCAGCCCTTTTTCAAAGCCAGGAATCAAACTTCCTTGCCCTAAAGTGAACGCTAATGGCTCTTTTCCTTCAGAAGAATCAAATACTTGTCCGTCTGCTAGTTTTCCTGTGTAATGTACTTTAACCGTGTTGTTCTCTTTAACCTGAGTCATAAATTTTTTTTTAAATTTTTAAAAATACGTTTTGCACAACTTTAAATCCTTGCGCTCTTAAATTTAAACCTTCTGTATCCTTAGGCGCCAAAACCATTCCAAAACAACAATAAAAGATACAAATTTATAAAAAAGAAGAAATTTGTATCTATTATTCCTAGAACATAAGAATAACGCAGAAATTTATGAGTAACGCTAACTATAAAAAAGCTAATAAGCTTCTACTTTATGCCAAAATACTCCTGACAGCAATGGCAGCTACAGAATTCGAAACTATATAATTATGTAACTATTAATTAAAATGCAGGCCTACTTTTGACTGGCTTTTTAGTACTTTTATACTTTCGAATACATAAAAGAGTACTATTTTAAAGATAAAATCCATGGCAACTGCTAAAAGTATAAATCCCGCAACAGGAGAAACAATCAAAGAATACAACCGAATTTCTACTAAAGAAGCCTTAGCAAAAATAGCCGCTTCAAAAATGGAATTTCACCAATGGAAACAAAAAACTTTTGCCGAACGTGCGAAATTAATGTACGCTTTAGCTGATGTTCTTGACGAAAACAAAGAGGAATATGCCCAGCTCACAACGCGCGAAATGGGTAAAATAATAGGGCAGGCCCGCAAAGAAATTGAAAAATGTGCTTTGGTATGCAGGTATTATGCAGAGCACGCAGCCACATTACTAGCTGACGAAACCGTAAAAACCGAGGCGACAAAGAGTTATGTAACTTTTCAACCTATTGGAGTAATACTTGCAGTAATGCCTTGGAACTTTCCTTTTTATCAGGCGATTAGGTTTGCAGCTCCTTCATTAATGGCCGGAAATACAGGTGTTTTAAAACACGCTTCTAATGTACAAGGTTGCGCCTTGGCAATTGAAGAAGCATTCCTAAAAGCTGGATTTCCAAAAGACGTTTTTACAAATTTGAATATCGATTCTAAGGAGGTTAAAATACTTATCGAAGATAAAAATATTGCAGCCATTACGCTTACTGGAAGTGATGCAGCTGGTCGTTCTATTGCGGCAATTGCTGGCCAGAACTTAAAAAAAACGGTGATGGAACTAGGAGGTAGCGATGCCTATATTATCCTGGAGGACGTTGATTTAGAAAAAGCAACTGATTTAGCCACTTTGGGCCGGTTGCAAAACAACGGACAAACTTGTATTGCTGCCAAACGATTTATTGTCCTGGATGCCATCTATGATGACTTCGTAGCCTTATTCACTAAAAAAATGAAAGCCGCCAAAATGGGCGAACCAACAAATGAGGATGTCTATTTCGGACCAATGGCAAGAATAGATTTAAGAGATGAATTGCACGAACAAGTAACAAAAACAATCAAGCAAGGCGGACGATTAGTGCTGGGAGGAACAATTCCTCAAGGAAAAGGCGCTTATTATCCAGCAACAATACTCACCGACTTAAAACCGGGAATGGAAGCTTTTGATAATGAATTATTTGGACCTGTAGCCTCAGTAATACGTGCCAAAGACGATGCTCATGCCGTTGAATTGGCAAATAATTCGCAATTTGGTTTGGGTTCTGGCGTATTTACAAAAGATAAAAGACGCGGCGAAAAACTAGCTTTACAGTTGGAAGCGGGAAGTAGCTTTGTCAATAAATTAGTAGTTTCTGATCCAAGATTACCTTTTGGCGGAATTAAAAACAGTGGCTATGGCAGAGAACTCGCTGCTTATGGAATTCGTGAATTTGTTAATACAAAAACGATTTGGATTGATTAGAAAACCTTAATAGCTAAAGAAACTATGCAATTTTAGTGCGAACTGATCGTATTTTACATAATAATCAAAATTTAGATAAATGAACAAAGAAAATGCAGCTGTTGATTCTATTTTAGTTCAGGATTTTAACGGCAAACAAATTGATTTATTAGAAAAATACCATGGAAAAGCTATTTTGGCAATCATTTATAACAATCAATGTTTGGGATGTACTGGACGTGCAATTCCTTTGGCATACGAATTACAGAAAGAAAATAAAGAAATTCAGGTAGTTGGTATTCATACTAGCTTTAACAATACAGAAACTACTGAGATTGATATTAAAAGTATTTTTACAATTGACGAACTTCCGTTTCCAATTTACTTGGATTACGGCCATGCAGTTTACGATCAATTTGACTCTGCGGGAACACCACAATGGGTTTTAATTACAAAGGAAGGAATTTTATCGCGTTCCATATTTGGTTCTCAAGAAAACGCTCAGAATCGTTTGATGTATGCTTTGGAGGAATTAGTTTAGAAATATCACAAAATATACTTGAAATAAAGTACAACAATTAGTGATTTTTGATGGTTTTTATAAATATTTACTTCAAATTACATTTAATAATAAATGAACTATAATTTATATTATGTAAAATAGAATTATTGAGAACTACTCTAGATCCACTACTTTAGTTATTAAACGAGCCATGCTATCAACTGTGTAGTCCTAATAAATTATGAGGATATTGTTTTTTAAAATTCATTTAAGGCATCACTAAATTTCGCGATGCCTTAAATAAATCCATTGAATAAAAAATTATAACTTTTTGGTTTCAGTACTTTATAAATACCTTTCCTGGAAAACTTTCTGATGGTGTTTTTGATGTCCAATGACAATAAAACCAATCGCACGAACCGATACGGCACAATTTGATGCAACTCCTACTCTGATTAATTGCTCTTCTGAAAAGCTTTTAAAAAGAGCTAAAGTAGATTGTCTCACCACCGCTAATTCTGTCAATAAAACTTGTAAACCTCTTTCATTGGCATTTGTATTGTCAACATAATCATTTTCGTCAAAACCCGGTAATGGCGTTTTATCATTTCTAGAAATTCGCAAAGCGCGGTAACTAAAAACGCGCTCTGTATCGATAAGATGCTGAATGATCTCCTTTATGGTCCATTTTCCTTCAGCATAACGGTAGTCAAACTTATCCATAGGAATGTTCTGTACAAATTTTATAAATTCATGCAGACAAATTTCTAACTCTTCAATTAAGTTAACATTGTTCAATGCTTCTATATATGGCGCATAATACGGCGCATATTCAGTATTGGGTAATTGACTTGATTTCATATTTTTTCTTGTTTATGCCGAGTTTCTACTTGCATTTGTGTTTCCAAAAAGAGAACGCATTACAATTTTTTCATAGACTTTTATTAAACTCTCATCTGGAACACCTTCCTTGTTGAGCTCGTTGATTCTCAATAAAGCATATTGTTGTATTGTCAACAAAGGCAACACTATACGTTCTCTTATTTGAATCGACGCTTTACCATCAGGATAGTTTTCCATAAGCTCTGTATGACCTGCAATTTTTAGCAATAATCTTTTCGATTCTAAAAATTCATCATAAATAATTTGCCAAAATTCTCCAAATTGAGGATCTTTTTTCATGTAAGCGGTTAGTGGAAAAAATGACTTCGCGATGGACATCATACTATTCTCTAATAGTGTTTTGAAAAACAGCGAATTGTCATATAAATCTTGAACCTTGTTCCACTGACCGGATTCTTCAAAATGCTTCAGCGCTGTACCTACTCCATAAAATCCAGGAACATTTTGCTTCAGTTGACTCCAAGAACCTACAAACGGAATTGCACGTAAATCTTTGAAATCCAATTGCTCCGACTTACTTCTTTTTGAAGGGCGGCTTCCTATATTTGTTTTAGCATAATATTTCAAAGTACTCATCTGCTCTAAATATGGAATAAACTTAGGGTGATTTTTGAAACTTAAGTATTTTTCATATCCTAAATTTGCTAATTGCCCCATTACATCTTTCTCTTCGACAGAGAGTTCATTCTTATTTTTACTAAATACCTGATTTGTAACTCCAGCACTTAATAAATTTTCTAAATTGTAACGACAGCTATCTAAAGTTCCAAAATTTGAACTTATCGTTTGTCCTTGTACTGTAATCTGAATTTCTTTGTTTTCGATATTTGGACCTAAAGAAGCGTAAAATTTATGTGTTTTTCCACCACCACGTGCTGGTGGCCCACCACGACCGTCAAAGAATATAACTTTTATACCATATTGTCTCGAAATTGCCGTAAGCGCTTCTTTGGCTTTATAGATACTCCAATTCGCCATTAAATAACCGCCATCTTTTGTACCATCAGAGAAACCAAGCATAATTGTTTGCTCCATTTTTCTGTTTTTCAAGTGATTTGCATACATTGGGTTTGTATACAATTGCTCCATAATATTGTGGGCATTCAGCAAATCTTCAACAGATTCAAACAAGGGCACAACATCAACAGTAGGCTCTTCCCAGTCTGTCAAACGGATCATCGCAAAAGTTTCCATTACATTTAGCGCACTTTCATTGTTACTTATAACATAACGATTAGCACCAAATTCGCCATTTTTCTCCTGAATAATTTTTATCGCTTGGATGGACTCGATAGTTGATTTTGTTATTTCATCGTCAAAATCATTCGAATCAATATCTCCTTTAACATTCGATAAAACTTCAAATTTTTGAGCTTCGGTTAAATCAAAATAGTTTTCAGGAAAAACAGCAGAGTCTGAATTTACAAAGTGCTTGTGAATATCTTTGAAAACAGCGTCATGAATACGGCTATTTTGACGGATATCTAAAGTAGCAAAATGAAAACCAAATAGATTCACTTTTATGATAAGCGCTTCCAATTGATCCAAATAAAGAGACTGATGTTGTTCTATAACGATTCGCTTAATCTTGTTCAATTGAACTTTAAATTCTTCTAAAGTAAGATAAATTTCACCTTTCGAATAGAAAACAGAACGATAAAGTTTATGTTCAAGTTCAGACACTAAAACATCAACACCTAAGAATGTTAACTTTCTTTTTAAACTTCTAATCTCGATGTAATAACACTTTAAAATAGATGTTCGCAAACGCTCTGCCACATTCAGTGTAATATCGGTAGTTACAAACGGATTCCCATCACGATCTCCACCAGGCCAGAATCCTAGCTTTATCAAAGGATTTTGAATTGACTCCCCCTGAAATACATTTTTTTGAAGGTAATGAACCATATCCCCTGATGTGCTGTAAAAAACATTTTCAAGGAACCAGATCAAGCTAACTGCTTCGTCAAAAGGATTTGGTTTTTCGCTTTTTATGAAAGGAGTTTTCCCTAATTGAGCCAAGAGCTCTTTTATATTCAATAAATTATTTTCGCGTATTGCTTCTGTTAAATCATTAATAATCCCTAAAACAGAACCTGGGTAAAACTGAGTAGGATGCGCTGTTAAAACAGTTCTAACATTAAAGCTTTCGAGAAAATCAATCAATTCTTCTTTCTTTCCTTTGGCATCGGCTTTCTCTTTAATATCTCTAAGCGATCCTCTACCTTCCATGTTATTAACAATAGGAAAAGCAGCGTCTTCAACAGCATCAAATAATACGATTTGGCGCTCGATGTACTGGATAAAACGAAACATAAAATCGATCTTATCTGCCTCTTCTGTACTATTCGAATATTTACTAGTAAAATAATCTACAATTTCTTTCGGAGTCTGTGATTTTTTGAAACCACTCTCGCAAACATCAGTAAATAAAGGAAGTAAAGCACCTGTATTATCTATGGAGTCAAATGGCAAAGTGATAAATACGCTGTTGTAAATATTGTATTTAGACAGGACGTTTTGATTGAAACGTTCAATTTTTGGCAGTGTATACATAATTTTGTTATAGTTGGTTTGTTATAGTGGAAAATAGTTATAAAAAAATAACCCCAAGAACTAACTTGAGGTTATATAAAAATATAGCATTCAAGTGAATTACATGTTTTTGAAAATAGTATGCATCAAGCGTTTCTTGTCATTGATGCTTTCTTCTAATGAAATCATAGTTTCAGTTCTATAAACTCCTTCAATATCATCAATCATAAAAATAACATCCTTTGCATGTTTAGTGTCTTTAGCTCTAATTTTACAGAAAATATTAAATTTCCCCGTAGTTACTGAAGCTACAGTCACAAAAGGAATTTCGTTAATACGTTGTAAAACGAATTTAGTTTGAGAGGTATTATTAAGAAATACTCCAACATAAGCAATGAAAGAATATCCCAATTTATCGTAATCAAGAACTAATGACGAACCCATTATGATTCCTGCATCTTCCATTTTTTTAACCCTAACGTGCACGGTTCCTGCAGAAATTAATAACTTTTTTGCAATATCCGTAAACGGAACTCTTGTGTTATCAATTAACATATCTAATATCTGATGATCTACTTCATCTAAACGGAACTTACTCATATCTCTTAAATTAATATTTATACTTGACTAATACAAAGTTTAAAAATATACTAAAAAACGATAAATTGATGTAAATTATTATTTATTTATCAATCCGTTAACAAATTTAATGCTATTTTCTAAATAAAAATCGGCTTTTTGATTTAATTTCGGAAAGTTACTGTCCTTATCTTTATATGCTGCTTCTTTTGCATCGTACTCAAAATGACCATAATACCCGTCTAAATCTCCAATCTCTACAAAATAAGCATTAAAAACGAATTCGTCTTCTATTAACTCCTCCTTGTATTGTGCAGCAAAATTCGTAATTTTTTCTATACCATCATAATTTAATTTGACATTTTTATATAAAAAATCATAAAAAACGACTTTATTTTGAGGAATATTCAAGTATTTGTTAATTCCGTTGTCAACTATATCGTTTTCGCTAAGTATAGTAAAACTTGAAAGTAAGGCCATAAAAATATATTTCCTAGTTTCTTCCCTCTGATAATCTTCATGATAATGACCGGCCTCAAACAACAAAGTAGGCACTCCAAGTGCCTGAAAAGTATCACCAATACAATTTAGATTAAAAGAATCATCAAATCGTCCTACTTGGCCTGGTATATACTGTTGCAAAACTTCATTAATGCCAGCAATAAGATGAATGGCTTTTAATCGTGATTCATTTATTTCTCGTTCCTCATTATAAGAAGGCGCTAAAAAAGAGACTGTGGCTGGTTTTCCACTACTGCCAACTCCAAAAATAGTACGCTGATCGTGTAGATTAAAACAATAATGAGGTTTGAAGCAGTGAAACACCTCTTGTAAAACCCTACTTTCCGGCTGCGTTAGGTCTTGTGAATCCCTGTTTAAATCTATTGCATTAGCGTTTACGCGGGTATATGCTTTCGCACCATCTGGATTAAGCATTGGAATGCAACAAAAGGTAAATGCTTGTAATAATTCGCTTGCAAGGGAGGAACCATTATGTAACACATTTATGAAGTCAAACAGCGCCTTTGTAGTTGTACTTTCATTTCCGTGCATTTGAGACCAAAGTAATATTTTGGTCTTCCCATGCCCAATTTGGTACTTATAAATTGGTTTTTTAAGTACTGATTCCCCAACAATCGAAAGTTGATTATTGGTGTTTAATTTATTTAATAAAGGCTCAATTGATTCTAAAGTAAGATACCTACCTTCAATAGACTGCTCCTTATTATCATTGAATATTTGTTCTAAATCCATAGTGTATTGTTTGATTTACAAAAGTAAACATCTTTATTTTTACAATTGTAAATAGTTTAAAAGGATTAATTTTTAGAATTGTAAACAGTTAATTGCCGCTATTGCCTATGGCGCTAGTTTGTTAAATTGACAAATGTTATCTGTATTTTGCATCATGTTCAAAAACTTATTTATCAGTCACTTGAGTTACTTTATCCAATGTATTACTTCTATTAAACTATTGATTTAAGGACAATTTACAGATGTAATTTTGCTATTGTCAGCTGTTTATGTTACATTTGTAAATAAACTAATTCTAATCCACTATTTACAATGGTAAACATTGAAGATTTTATAAAACGGCTCGAAATTATATTGGATTATTACGGTTTAAACGCTTCCGCATTTGCCGATAAAATTGGTGTGCAACGCTCCAGTTTGTCTCATCTTCTATCCGGCAGAAACAAACCTAGTTTGGATTTTATTCTTAAAATTCTAGATGTATTTCCTGATGTGGATTTGTATTGGATTTTAAATGGCAAGGGTAGTTTTCCAAAAAATAATGATCCTATTCGAAAACAAGAAAATAATTTGGAACCAGTTGAGAGAACAATTCCAACTGTTCCAACTCCAGAAGTTACAGCTACGCGAGATCTATTTTCTGAAGAAAAAAATAAGGGCGATAAAAATAGTTTCGCATCAAAAAGTGAAGAAATTCAAAACGCTGTCAACTCATCCATTTCTGCTGATGTCGAAAAAATTGTATTTTTTTATAGGGACGGTACTTTTAAAGTTTTTACGCCAAACTAAAAAAGCCAATCCTTTTTTTAATTAAAGTATTGGCTTTTTTTTGGGACTAGATATTTAAATATGATTATTCTTTGAATCCTCTTTCGGGAATCTTTCCTTCGACACCTATAAAATGTTTTTTTAAAATAGTTAGATCTTCCTCAAGATTTCCTGTTGGCATTAAAGGAGCACCTAGACTAACTTCTTTTTTTCCAAAATCGAATGCTACTGGAATTATTGGCACATTCGCTTTTAAAGCGATATAGTAAAATCCTGTTTTAAGTTGGTCTACTTTATTGCGAGTTCCTTCGGGAGCTATAGCAAGACGAAAAACTTCCCTTCTACTAAATATAGCTGCAATTGAATCTACTTTATTCATCCCGCCAGAGCGATCGAGTGGTTCCCCGCCCATATATTTAAAATAGTGACCAAATGGAAAAGTAAATAATTCCTTTTTTCCCACAAAGTTCATTTCTAATCCTGTTATTCCTCTCGTAAATATCCCAAGATAGAAATCATGGGCACTAGTATGTGGCATAACCATCAGTACGCATTTCTTAATGTTAGGATCGATCTGGCCAATAATCTTCCAACCCATAAGCCGGAAAAAGATCCATTTATAAATTTGTTTTTTCATTACTGTGTAATTTGTTGCAAAATATATAATTTAAAACTTATTTTTGATAAAAACCCTTGTTGATGCTAAAAAAAGTACTTAGTTACCTTATTCCGATTAAAATTCATACCGAAAAATCCTCTCTTAGTAAATGTATTGAGGTCACTTGGGCTAATGGTGAATTAGTATTGGATTCAGAAAATACTAATTACTCTTATGGCAGTTTGCAACGCGTTTTAAGATATGGATTGAAAACCATCGGATTTGACAAAATCGTTAAAATGGAGCACATTTTAATTCTTGGTGTCGCTGGCGGCAGCGTTATAAAAACTTTAGTTGACGAAATTAAATTTGGCGGCCAAATTACCGGTGTCGAAATTGATCCTGATATTATCAAAATTGCCAATCAGTATTTTAAGTTGGATGAAATTCAACAACTAGAAATCATAATTGATGATGCTTTTGAGTTTGTTTTGAAAACCAAAAACAAATACGATCTGATTATCATTGATGTGTTTCAGGATACTACAATGCCGAATTTTCTTTATGAAAGTTATTTTACCAATCGCGTTTGCTATTTACTAAAAAGTAAAGGTTTTGTACTTTTTAACACTATGCTTTTAAATAAGGAAGATAACCTTAGAAATGAAAAATATATTGCTAATTTTTGTACGGTTAATCACAACATAAAATCGATACCTAGAATTGAAGTTCACAATGAGCTAATTGTAATAGAAAAAAAAATGTAATCAATTTTTAAATACTCCTTTTCTCTTTTCTTAACTAAAAGATATATTTCGTACTTTCCATAGGAATAGTAAAACCAAACTTGATGAAAAAAATCATTCGCAAACTGCTCTTAGGCAATGTAACTAAAATGGAAAATCCGCAGTTTAATCCTATTCAAAGGCGAATTCAGAATATAAAAGCAATTTGGAACAACGATCATCAGGATGACAACGGAATAGAAAAAATTGTTCGTTTATTTCTAGCTTCTTCTCAGTTGTTTTTCCCTGGAATATATATAAAGTATTTAGTTGCTAAAAAAGGTGCTGAGTATGAAGATCTGGCGGTAGATTTCTATGTGTTATTAAAAGTCGCTTTTCCGTTACTGATTTTAATGAACCACTGGCAAAATAACCATCTCGTTCTTGAGATAATGGCTTATGTTATGCTTGAAACGATCTTGTACATTCCCACATTGATATTTGCGTCTGATTTATTTTCGAAACCGCGTTCTTATAAAAGGTCCATGTTATTGCTCTTTTTTAATTATATCGAAATGGTATTCGGTTTTGCTGTTTTGTATTCCTTTGCAAATAATTTTAACAAACCCTTTACGCATTGGTTTGATGCCATCTATTTTAGTACCGTAACGGCATCCACCATTGGCTACGGAGATTTTCATCCCGTAGATCCTTTTGGGAAATTTTTGGTGAGTGCACAATCTATGATCGTATTGATGTTTGTGGTTTTATTCCTGAATTTTTTCTCTACTAAAATAAAATCAAAAGGCTATTTTGACCAAGACAACCCAGAATAAATTACAACATCAGTCTTGCCCTTTCTAAATCCTCGGGAGTATCTATTCCGATACCTACATGGGTTGTTTCGATCATTTTAATTCTTTTTCCAAACTCTAAATAACGTAGTTGCTCTAGTTTTTCGGATGCTTCCAAGGATTTCATTGGCAAACTATAAAAATCCAACAAAGCCTGTTTTCTAAACGCATAAATCCCGATGTGCTGCATGTACCGAACACCCACATTCTTCTCTCTAGGAAAAGGAATCACCGAACGAGAGAAATACAATGCAAAACCATTTTGATCTGTTACTACCTTAACATTGTTTGGATTATTAATATCTTCCTCATCGTTAATTTCTCGCATTAAGGATGCCAAATCAACCTGAGCGGCAGCGTCTTTTCTAAAAATATCAATCAATTTCACCAAAGGTTCGGTATCGATAAACGGTTCGTCGCCCTGCACATTAACTACTATTTCTACATCTAAGTTAGTTACTGCTTCTGCAATTCGATCACTCCCCGACTCGTGTTCTTTGATACTCATAATGGCTTTTCCACCATGAGAAACAATTTCGTCATAGATTAAATCAGAATCCGTCACTACAAAAACATCGTCAAACAACTGCGTGTTTACTGCGGCTTCATAAGTTCTTAAAATCACCGTTTTTCCACCAAGGTCTTGCATTAATTTGGCTGGAAATCTTGTGGAAGCGTAACGGGCAGGAATAACGGCTATTATTTTCATTTTTTTTGTTTTTGTTTTTGCAACGAAGGCACTAAGAATCAATGTTTTATTTGCTTTTGTTGATACGAGTTTCTTCTTCGTATTATCTCAAGCAAATATATAAATTCTGGTATTATTAATTATCCTTTGAATTATTTGCAAATCCAGCAATTAATCCCATAAGCAATATGCCTAAAAGAGATTCAATCGAAGAAATAACTTTTAAAAAACCATCAATTTTTTGAATACTCCTCCACATTCTGATCTTTGTAAAAATTTAAAACTTTGACATAGAAGACAATGCGATACTTTTTTTAAGGTTAACCTAACAAAAAAAAACTCTTTTTAGAACTATACTACAACTCTAATCCTTTGGTTTTTTAATCAAAACTCTTTTTAAATATTTATTTACTGTATTTTCAAACCAGATTAAACTGATGTAACTTATTAGAAGCGAAATGATTAAAATAATCGAAATAATATAATATTCATTAGCAATGTGAAAATGCGATTTATTATATTGAAGGAAATATTTCAAAACTAGTTGATGAAACATATAGAAACCAAAACTTATCTCGCCAAGTAAAATCAAGGTGTTATTAGATAATAATTTTGATAAAACACCTTTTTGGAAAGAGAATACTAATATTAAAAAACTCATTGGTAACCAATAATAAACGGAGTATCGCACTACTAATGGAAGCTCGCGATGAAATATAAAAAAAATAACTAGTAATAGTAAAGAACTAAACTCTAAGACATTGTAATTAATTACTCGCTCTCTATTTTTTATTTTTAAATATAATTCGAAAAGTACAATCCCCACGATAAAATCAAAAATTCTAAAAAACGGATTTACATAGAAAAGGTTTTTATAATAGTCTGGCGGAGTAATTAACATTAATATTGGCACCAAAAGTAAAAACGGAATCAATAAAACCTTACTGTAATTGAGATTCTTAATTCTTGAAATTAGAAGAATTATTAAAGGAAACATCAAATAGAAAAAGAGCTCCGTAGAAATACTCCAAGAAGGAGAGTTAAAAGAAAAGTATATTTTCTTTATGGGAATAAAACTCTGGGTTAGTGTAGCATTAAAGAGCAACTGCTTCAACCATAATGAAATCTCAAAATTCACATTTTGAAGCGTTATTGGCACAGCAATCAATAAAGTCAACAAATGCAGCGGATAGATTCTAGCAATTCTAGCGATATAAAAATTGGATTTTGATGTTTTTTTGTTAATGATCGAATCGCGGTAATTATAAGCCAATATAAAACCACTTAGAATAAAAAAGAAACTAACCCCGATATAGCCTTCTTTTAATATGAATTCGTGAATCCACCTCAAATTAGGTGATTTACTTTTTGCCAAAAAAGTCATATGATGTACAAATATCATAAAAGCAAAAAAGAAGCGTAATGAGGTAAGCGGTTTTATCATTTAAATGTGAAAATTAGATTGGATTATGACAGCTAAAAAATAAAACTACTCTACAAAACTCTCATCTTTAAAACCGATCAAATATAATTTATTTTTTGCTCTGGTCATAGCGGTATACAACCATCTAATGTAATCTCTGTCAATTCCATTTGGTAAATACGGCTGTTCTATAAAAACAGTGTTCCACTGCCCTCCTTGCGATTTATGACAGGTAATGGCATAGGAGAATTTTACTTGTAAACCATTAAAATATTCGTTGGCTTTTACTTTTTGAAACTGCTTGTACTTGGTTTCTCCTTCATAATCTTTCAAAACTTCCTGATACAATCTATTGGATTCTTCATAAGTCAATGACGGTGATTCACTTTTTATGGTGTCTAATAATAGAACGGTTTCAAAAGGTTTTTGATCTGGATAATCGACCATTCTAATTTTTACGTTGGCAAACTTAAAACCGTATAGTTCCTTAATATTGAAAATTTCTAATATTTCGATAATATCCCCATTGGCAATAAATCCAGCATGATCAGAATCTTTCAACCAGAAATAATTGTTCTTAACGACCATTAAGAAATCGCCAGATGACAATTCGCTTTCTTTGTCAAGAATTTTGGTTCTTATCTGCTCATTGTATTGATTGGCTCTTTTATTCGAACGAACAATAAAAGCGGTGTCTTCTATACTATAATTACTGTAGGCTGAGTTGATTGCATCCTGAATATCGTAGCCATCAGTTAGGCGAACGATATCTTTAAATTTTCGAACATTAAATTTAAACTCCGTGATAAAGGAATCTTTCAATAGCTCTCGAAGCTCCGTCGCATTATACAAAATTCCAGAATCTTCTTCCTGACGCATTACTTCGTCAAGTTCTATATATTCGACTTCCTTATTGTAATTCAAACTTAAAGTATGAGTATCCAGTGCAGGGCTGATGTCTAAATTCACTGGCGGCAACTGAGCCGTGTCGCCCAGCAACAGCATTTTGCAATTAGTTCCGGAGTATACATAAGAAATCAAATCATCAAGCAAAGAACCATTTTCGTAGAGTTTAGAATCGGAGTTAGTGTCCGAAATCATCGAAGCTTCATCGACTATAAAAATGGTGTTTTTATGTTTGTTTTGTTGTAAGGTAAAAGAAACGCCACCACCGGAAGACTTCTTTGGGAAATAGATTTTTTTATGAATTGTAAAAGCAGGTTTGTTCGAATAACTGGCAATTACTTTAGCAGCACGACCAGTTGGCGCAAGCAAAACATATTTTTTATCAATGTCCAAAAGGTTATTTACAATTGTCGAAATCACCGTCGTTTTTCCCGTTCCTGCATATCCTTTTAGAACAAAAATCGTGTCGTTATGAGTATCAGTTAAGAAAATAGCGATTTTTTGAAAAAAAATATCCTGTTTGTAGGTAGGTACAAAAGGAAATTTATTTCGGATAAGGCTATAAAACGAGGAGGAATTCATCTGACAAATTTTAACTGCAAAGTAAGGGTTTCAATCTCAAAAATCAATGCATTTATCTAATTCAATTTCGATTTTAGTTTCGATTATTCTAATAAATTATTTGTACTGCTTTTTGCAGTTGGCGTGGTCATAGTCATTGCTATTGTTATTTTAATTTGTAAGTTTGTCATCGCATTTAATCTTTTTGTTTTTCTAAAGACAGAATGGATTATAAATTAGATTATGTCTACACAAAACACGAATATTACCGAAAAAAAATATAAAAAACTCTCCATTCAAGTTTCCTTGTCTGGTTTGTCTTTTTGCTGTTTTGACACACTCAATAACACCATTACTTCCTTTAATGAAGTGCATTTTGATTCATTTCATAAAGGAATTAAAATTGAAGATTTATTTTCGAATGCTTTTAGAGATTATCCGGAATTGACCGAAACCTATGATGATGTATTAATTATTCACAATAATAATTTGTCCACATTTGTTCCCGCACCACTTTTCGATGAAAATTTTCTAGGAAGTTATTTGCAGTACAATACTAAGGTTTTTGACACTGATTTTTTTGCATACGATGAAATCAGTAATTACCAAATTAATTCGGTTTACATTCCTTATGTAAACATGAACAACTTTTTTATTGATCAATTTGGCACTTTCGATTACAAACATGCCAACAGTATTTTGGTCTCAACTCTTTTGGATGCATCCAAAAATATTGACGATAAGAAAATGACCGTTCATTTTAGCGAAGGACATTTTGAGATTATTGTGATTCAAAATCAGAAGCTGTTATTATTCAATTCATTTGATTATCAAACTCCTGAAGATTTTATTTATTATGTATTGTTTACCGCCGAACAATTGAGTTTAAATCCAGAATCTTTCGCATTAGAACTAATCGGGAATATTGACACCGAAAGTGATTTTTTCAAAATAGCATACAAATACATCCGTAACGTTTCACTAATTGATGTGGAAGATTTACGATGGAACAATTATTTTTCTGAGGCCGAAAACAGAAATCATTTTATACTTTTCAACTCATGAGAATCATTTCAGGAAAATACAAGGGAAGACGCATTTCTCCGCCAAAAGGCTTACCCGTTCGTCCCACTACCGATATGTCTAAGGAAGCATTATTCAATGTTATCAACAACCATTTTAATTTTGATGGTTTGAAAATATTGGATTTATTCGCAGGAACCGGAAACATCAGTTATGAGTTTGCCTCCAGAGGTAGCGAGCCTATTACCTCAGTAGATGGTGATTTTGGCTGTGTGAAATTCATAAAGCAAGTAGCAGCCGAGTATGATTTTAATATTGCAGCAACTAAGAGTGATGTTTTTAAATTTTTGGAAAGAAACAATGCTAGTTTCGACATTATTTTTGCTGACCCACCATACGGTCTGGACCAAAAGATTTTTGAGAAAATTGTCTTATTGATTTTCGAAAAAAACACTCTTAACGACGATGGGATGATGATAATCGAACATTCTAAATACACCAAGTTAGACCATATGGATAATTTTTCATTCAAGAAAAGTTACGGCGGTTCTATTTTTAGCTTCTTCGAATTAAGTTCCGCCGACCAAGAAACAGATCCTGATCTTTTTGAAGATAGCGAAGAAGAATAAAAGTCATTAAACCTTTATAAATACTAAAGTCCCCGTGAAAACGAGGACTTTTTTTTATGTCTTTAAAATCATTTAATAAAACTATTTCCCAATAACCCAACCCAATGAAAAATTAGCAATTAAAGTAAATTCATCTTCAAATTTATCCATATTATAACCAATTCCTAAATTCAAGCCTAGATTAAAATTGCCTTTATAGGTACGCTCAAATCCCCAAACTGGCCCAACAGTTAATGACGGAATTGTTTTCGCGAAAGAATCATTTGTAGTGCTAGATTCAAAAAAATAAGCTGCGGTAAATGCAACAAATCCTCCAGAATTATGTGCTGTAACCTTACCTTTTGCAGCTCTCTTTTCTAAATTATAGTAGTGTCGAAATTGTTCGTTTATTACGGGATAAAAATCCCAAGTAGAACCAATAAAACTATGCGAGCGATACCCAAACCCTAAGCTAACTTCAGAATATAAGGTGTTTTTATCACTAAAACCATGCTCGTACACAATCCCTGGAACAAGAACATTAATTTTGAATTGACTTTTTTCTACTGCGGCATTGTCTTGTGCTTGTAAAGTAGTGAAGGCAAGCAGAATTGAGAATAACAAAAACTTCTTTTTCATCTTTAAAAATGGTTCGTTAAGCAGTATAATTTCAACTTGGTTCGAAATTAAAACACAACACAAACATAAGAAATAGATTATAAAGACAAACAGCTACTCAAGCTTATTTTTGAATTTATATAATCTTTAAAGAAAATAATCTTAAGATTCTAATTTCTCTGATAATTTATCCAATACCTTTTTGTAGGTAGGCATTTCCATTTCATACTTCAAACCTTCATTCACCACAAATTCAGTCAAAGAAGCCAGTTCAAATTTTCTGCCGGCTAAGACATCGCGATGCATCGATGAAGTAGCGTATTTTGGAGTTTTTTCCAGTTTAAGAATCGCTTGCATTACGATATCGTTGGGCAAGTTCAATCCTTTTACAGCGGCTAACATGGTAATCTCGTTTAAGAGTTCAACATAGACTATTCTATTAGAATTACTATTTATGATTTCGCCAATATTTTGATTTAAATAGGAAGTAGCTGAAGCCAAAGCAGAAATAAAAACAAATTTCTCCCAGACTGTTTCCTCTATATTTTGAACGAAATCACTATCTATGCGCGCATTTTTAAAAATAAGCTGTAACGCTTTCAGACGAGCTATTGGCGCAGAATCAGAACCAAAATACAGTTTTTCATAAGACCCCATTTTTCTAATAATACCTGGAGATTCGATCATGGAAATGATATAAACGCAACCTTGTAAAACTTCATTATCAGGATAAAGGGTACTTATTCTTTCGGGCGCATCGACACCGTTATATAAAGGAAGGAAAATTGTGTTTTTAGTGATGCATTTTTCTAATGCGAGGAGGCTTTCTTCTATATCATAGGTTTTTGTCGCACAAATAAGATAATCCAATTTCCCAATAACCTGAGGATCATTCGAAACTATACTTGGAAAGGCAATGAATTCATTTTCGTCTGTGATGATCTTTAATCCTGAAACTGCGATTGCTTTTTGAGTTTCCCCGCGAGCTATAAAAACAATTTCGATTTGGTCTGATTCAGCGTAGGCTTTCGCCAATAATCCGCCAAAATAACCACCTACTCCACCCATTCCTAAAATTCCAATTCTTGTAAGCATAGAAAAAGTATAATCAAAAACGTTAAAAAAAACAGACCTATAAGCCGGATTCTGTTAACACTGAATTAATTTCAGTGTCACCTTATCATTTATCTAGTCTCGTTGTTACCAACGAGATCAAGCTATCTACCCTTCAACAACGGACGAGAAGCCCTTAAATGCTGATATACTTGATATTTCACCGCATAGAGTTTACCTGGTTTCACTACAGCATTACCTGTACATACTTTCTGTTGCACTTGTCCTAATCTTGCCTTTGCAGACAAAACCGACGGGTGTTACCCGCTATGCTTCTCCATGGTGTCCGGACTTTCCTACTTGTCTCGTTCCTAAAAACGAGACGAGTCGATAAGGCGGTCTGTGCTGCAAATTTACAACATTTTTAATGCCAAGTCAACAATTGAGTTTCTAGTTTAACAGCTATTTTACAAAGTCTTAATTTTAAATTGGTTATCTTTAGAATTAATTAAAAAATTGGTAGCTATGAAACCTATTTATCATTATTCAACAGTATCAGAAGCTCTTAATGAATTAAGACAACTGGGATTTGAATACGATTATAATATCCATTACGAGGATATTATTAAAAATCCCGGTAATCATGATATAGAACATGTGTATCGATATGAAGGAGATTCTGATCCCGGTGATTCGGCCATAGTGTATGGTATTAAATCAGTGGATGGAAAAAAAGGTGTTTTTGTTACCGGCTTTTCAGCAACTTCAGGAAATAAAGCAGCAATTGTACTCGCTAAGTTGTGTATTACAAATAGTGAAAATCAATGCAGAACTTAATTATCGTCTTTTAATAAAATAAAATTAGCTTTGTCATACCATAATATATTAACCTCCAATAATTAAATTCCTTAAAATAAAAATTATGACTAAAATGTATCATTATGCCACGGTTTCCAAAGCTTTAGACGAACTAAATGAAAATGGATTTACTTATGACTTCAACCTTCACGAAGAAGATATTGCAAAAAACCCTCAAAAATATGAAATCAAGCACATTTATCGCTATGAAGGAGATACAGATCCTGGAGACGAAGCAGTGGTTTATGGAATTCAATCGATTTCTGGAAAAAAAGGAGTTTTTGTAGCTGGCTTTGCTGCGAATTCAGTGACTGAGGCCGCTCAAGCACTAATAGAAATCAGCATAAAAAATCGAGCTAAATCATAAAAATAATCTATAAATTTTAATGAAAGCAATTTCAGAATTTATAAGTTTAAAATCAACTAAAAAATATTATGGAACATAACTATCACTATGCCACTGTATCTAAAGCCTTAGAAGAATTAAAAGAAAAAGGATTCACTTATGATTTTAACCTTCATGAAGAGGACATTGTAAATAATCCCCATGATTATCAAATTGTACACATCTACCGTTATGAAGGAAATACAAATCCAGACGACGAAGCCATCGTTTACGGAATACGGACAAAATCTGGTAAAAACGGTGTTTTTGTAAGTGGATTTGCAGCAAATTCAGTTAGTGATGCCGCACAAATGTTAATTAATATTACTATTAAAGGTAGAAATAAATAATTTCTGAATTAAACAAATTATCGTTTTCATAATATAATGGCAATGCCTATATTTGCTTTCGAATAAAAAATTTATGGAACAATTTGTTGTATCGGCTCGTAAGTATCGTCCTCAAACATTTAATGATGTAGTGGGACAAAAAGCTATTACCAATACTTTGTTGAATGCCATAGATAGTAATCATCTTGCCTCTGCCCTATTATTTACAGGTCCCAGAGGAGTTGGTAAAACAACTTGCGCTCGTATCTTGGCTCGAAAAATCAATCAGCCGGGTTATGATGACCCTAATGAAGATTTTGCTTTTAATGTATTCGAATTAGATGCTGCCTCTAACAATTCTGTTGATGATATTAGAAACTTGATTGATCAAGTTCGTATTCCGCCACAAACCGGAAAATATAAAGTCTATATTATTGACGAGGTGCATATGTTGTCTTCTGCGGCTTTTAATGCTTTCCTGAAAACATTAGAAGAGCCGCCAAAGCACGCTATTTTTATTTTGGCAACTACCGAAAAACATAAAATTATTCCAACGATCTTATCGCGTTGTCAGATTTTTGATTTTAAAAGAATCACCGTTAAAGACGCCAAAGAACATCTTGCCGAAGTTGCAACTAATCAAGGAATCGTATTTGAAGATGATGCCTTACACATTATTGCACAAAAAGCAGATGGTGCCATGCGTGACGCTTTGTCAATTTTTGACAGAGTAGTTTCTTATTGCGGAACTAATTTGACGCGTCAAGCTGTTACGGAGAACTTGAACGTATTAGATTATGAAACTTATATCACGGTTACCGATTTAATTCTTGAAAATAAAATTCCTGAATTACTGATGGCTTTCAACGAAATTCTTTCGAAAGGATTTGATGCGCATCACTTTGTATCTGGATTGGCTTCCCATTTTAGAGACTTATTAGTTAGTAAAACGCCTTCAACTTTAACTTTATTAGAAGTTGGTGAGCAAGCTCAAAAAATGTATGGATTGCAAGCACAAAAATGCAGTCAAGATTTTTTATTGAAAGGAATCACCATTGCAAATGATTGTGATTTAAAATACAAACTGAGTCAAAATCAAAGATTGCTTGTTGAACTTTGCTTAATGCAACTTGCCTCTATCACTTTTGATGGAGAAAAAAAAAAGTTGAGTCCTTTATAATTCCTCCTACTTATTTTAGAAAAAATGATTATTCGATAGCTGACCAATCAAAAGCTGTGGAAACAAAGCCTGTTGCTTTACAAGCTGTTGTGGAACCACAAGAAATTGTATCTGAAAAGAAAATTGAATTTGTTTCTCCTAAAAAAGTAGAAACGACTACAAATGAACCTAAGATTTCGGCCTTTTCATTGTCTAGTATTCGTGCCAAAAAAGCATTAGAAGAAAGTAATAAATCGTATGTAAAGGAAGTAGTTGATTTCCCTACGGAAGCATTTACAGAAACCGAAATGTTATTGCAATGGACCAATTATGCAAAACGCCTTGGAGATAAAGGCTTTAAAATTATGGAGTCCTTATTGCTGATCAATGATCCCGTTTTGAATGGTTTTAACATTACAATCGAATTGCCCAATGAAGGTTCGAAATTAGATTTTGAAAAAGAATTAAATGGCCTCTTAGGTCATTTGAAAGGACATTTACACAATCACGATATTACAATCGATATTATTGTAAATGAAAGTTTCGAAAATAAAAAGAATTTTAATGATCAAGACCGCTACAATCGTTTACACGAAATAAATCCTAATATTGAATTGCTGCGAACTACATTTGGATTAGATTTGAATGCTTAAAACAGCATTTTTGAAAATCGTTATTTTCTAATGTAACTTATCTCTTCTCTAAAATCACTCATGAATTTTAAACTAATAGCCCAATATTGTATAACTAATATTAGGCTTTAGCAAAGTACTAATAACTATATTTTTCCAAAATACATGGCTTTTACAATTCCGTCAGACAATCCGATTTTTGGAACATAAATTTGTCTTGCTCCGCTCCATTTCATCGCATTGAGATAGATTCTAGTGGCCGGAATGATAACATCGGCGCGATCTGGGTTTAATCCTAATTCAGAGATTCTTTGTTCGTATGACAATGAATTCAAGAAGGAATATTGTGAGGTCATATAAATATAAGACAATGGCTTTTCTTGAATTTTACCTGACATTTTAAACAATTTATTAATGTTCCCACCAGATCCAATAAGGGTAACTTCTTCGTAATCTTTTGTATTAAATTTAATCCATTTTTCAATTTCATCCCATACCACATCGCAGACCATTCCGTTCAACAATCGAACCGTTCCTGCTTTAAATGATTTGGAAGTAACTATTTTCCCACCCGAAAAAAGTGTGAATTCTGTACTTCCACCACCCACATCTACAAAAAGATAGGTTTGATCTGTTTTTAGCAAATGATGCAAATCCGTTGAAGCAATAATTGCCGCTTCCATTTTACCATCAATAATATCGATGTTAACATCGGCTTTTTCCTTTATTAGGGCCACAATTTCTTTTCCATTGTAAGCCTCCCGCATTGCAGAGGTTGCAAATGCCTTATACGATTGAACTTTATGTACTTTCATCAAGAGATTGAATGCTTTCATGGCATCACACATTCTGTCGATATTTTCTTCAGATATTTCACCAACAGTAAAGGCGTCCTGCCCTAAACGAATAGGTACACGTACTAAGGAACTTTTATTAAATTGAGGTTCTTTACCCTCTTGTTCGACAATATTTACTACTAATAAACGCATGGCATTTGATCCAATATCGATTGCTGCGTATTTTTTTATGTTAATCATTCTTGATTATGATTTTGAATTTACTTTTTTACTGCTATATCAGTTAAAAAAATGTTGTTTCTATGAAGTTTCAGCTAATAATTCGACTTTCTTTTGATAATATTCATAGGTTTCTATCTGAGCTCTAAATACAGGGTCATCTTTTCTTTGGCGATACTTATTATCTAATAGTTCAGAATGAACACGTGCTTTTACGTTTCCTTTCCAACCTAAATCAAAATTGTCGATTAATTCTTTTTTAATTCCTTGATCGTAAATTGGACAGGTTACTTCTACCCTTCCGTCGAGATTACGCGTCATAAAATCTGCAGAGGATATATAAACCTCCGTTTGTCCGGCATTTCCAAAAATATAGATTCTAGAATGCTCTAAATAGTTATCAACAATACTGATCGCTTCGATATTAGCACTCATCCCTTTCACTCCAGGAATCAATGAACAAATCCCTCTAACTTCCAGTTGTATTTTTACTCCTGCATTACTGGCTTCATACAATTTATCGATCATACCAAAATCAGATAAACTATTCATTTTTAGTTTGATGTATGTTTTTCGTCCAGCTAATGCATGCAGAATTTCTCTATCAATTAATTTATAAAAACGAATTCTAGTGTAATGAGGTGAAACAATTAGATGCTTGTAGCGATACAACCTATAGTTAATATTAAAGAAATCAAATATTTTGTTTATGTCTTTTAGAATCTGTTGATGACTAGTAAATAATGTCACATCAGTATAGACCTTTGCCGTTGCCTCATTGAAGTTCCCTGTCGATATAAAGCCGTACCTTTTTACTTTACCATTTTCATTTCTTTCGATAACACATATTTTACTGTGTACTTTAAGTCCCTTTACCCCAAAAATAAGTTCGATACCTTCCGTTTGCATTTGTTCAGCATACGATATATTTGACGCTTCATCAAATCGAGCTTGCAATTCAATTTGCACTGTTACTTTCTTACCATTTTTGGCGGCATTGATTAACGAGCTTATAATTTGCGAATTTTTAGCTAATCGATACAGTGTTATTTTTATAGTAGTGACTTTAGGATCTAATGCAGCTTCACGAAGAAACTTAGTGAGATATGAAAAGGTTTGATAAGGTGCATTCAATAGATAATCTTTTTCACTGATTTTCTCTAAAATACTACCTTCTAGACTTAATCCAGGAATGGGTAATGGATCGTTTTTTGCATACAATAAGTCGAATCTCCCCAAATTTGGAAAATCCATGTAATCTCTTCTGTTATGATAGCGACCGCCTGGTATAATGCTATCTGTAGAATCGATTTTCATCTTGTCTAGAAAGAATTTTAGGGTGTCTTTATCGATTGTTTGATCATAAATAAAACGAACAGGTTCTCCTATTATTCTATCTTTTACACTTGTCGAAATTTTCTCAAGCATACTTTTACTCAAATCACTATCAATATCTAATTGCGCATCACGACTAATCTTTATCATATGAGCACTAACACTTTGGTAATCAAAAATATTAAATATACTTTTTAAATTGTGTCTAATTACATCATCGATAAGAATTACATATTGTCTGTCATCGTCTGAAGGTAAAACTACAAATCGATTCATCGTCTTTGGAATTTCGATAATTGCATAGCGAACTTCTGAATTTTTTTTCATGACTAATTTAATAGCCAAATACCCCATATTGTCTCTTAATAAAGGAAACTCAGATAGATCATTTAAGATTATGGTTACTAACTCAGGACTAAGTTTTTGTATAAAGAAATCTTTTAAATAAATTTCTTGATCTACTGAAATTTCATTCTCGTTAATGATGAAAATATTTTCGGCTTCTAGTTCAGTTTCAATTTTTTTAAGAATAAGAAGACTTGCAGTTTGATCTTCGATTACAATCTCAGTAATGTCTTTTACTAGTTGTTGAGCCGAAATACCGCCTAGAATTTTCTCTCCGCTTTTACCTGATAGACTTAATCTGCGAATGGCTGCAAAACGAACTCTAAAAAACTCATCTAAATTATTAGAAAAAATTCCTAGGAATCGCAATCTGTCTAAAAGTGGCACTGAATCATCTGCTGCTTCTTGAAGTACTCTGGCATTAAAGGCTAACCAACTTTTCTCCCTATCTATATATTTTTTCTCTCGCACTATTTTTATTTTAAATCTTTTGGAACAATTATTTTTTGGGTGATACCTTTTTCAATTTCTTTCCAGTATTTGGTATCGAATTGTAAAGATACAAAACCAGCTGTAGGTACATTACTAATAAATGTATTTCCAAATTTATTAACAAAATTTGTAATTGCCGCATTATGTCCAAAAAGAATGATGCTTTCAAAACTATTATCACATGATTTTATAATCTTTTCCAATTGATTTTCGTCAAATGTGTATAGCTCGTCTTTATATACAATAGAATCTAAAGGGTATAAAATGTTTTGTGCAAAAATAGTTGCAGTATCTATCGCTCTTTTTGCAATACTACTCCATATTACAAATGTTTTAGGAATAAAATCCAAAATACTTAATGAAACTAAATGCGCATCTTTCATTCCTCTTTGCTCTAGTGGCCGATCAACATCTTTTAAAGGTACATCCCAATTAGATTTAGCATGTCGTATTAATATCAAATTTTTCATAATAGATAGTATTTAGTGTAAATCTCAATAGGAATTAACTGAAATAGAAAGATACAATTATTATTAATTAAATATGTTTTTTTGTTCGAAAGAAATATCATAAATAAATCTTATTCAAAACAATGTAAGTCAGTAATTTAAGACTAAAAACAGGTCTTTTTATTTAGAAAAATACCTGTTAAATATATAGTCGTTTTAATTTTATTCAATTAGCAAGAATTATCATCGATATGTCCTGTTTTGATTTTCAATGATTAAATTATAAAAAATCAAAAACTTGAAGCATAATCGTTGTAATGATAGTAGGGATTAGAAAGTTCAACTATTTAATAAAAGTGGAAAATGAAGCATTATAGAAATCAATTATTTTAAAAATTTTGAAAGAATTAATTTATATTATGATACTAAACTATTACGCTCAAACATCCTTTAAAATTGTTAAACTTTAACATAAAAATAAGTTTTTTTACAAGAATTTCTAAAAAAATATCTAAAATTGGCTCTATTTTTTTGCAAAAATATGCAATTGAACGAGTATTTAGGTTATTCAAAGACAAAAAAATAAAAGGCTACTATTTCTTATTAATTTTGAATATCAATAATAAGATAAAAAATATTTTATTGAATTGCAATGGTTTCCTGCCCGAAATCTATCGTTCATTTTAAAAACAAAAAATCCTACTGTTATGATACTAATAATTACTATTTTAATACTGGTTATATCAATAGCCAAAATAATAAATTATTCAGAAGTCCAATTTCCAAAATATTGGATTCAACTGCTTTTTCCTAAAGTAGTATCTAGAGCATACTTTTTTGATTCCATTAAAACAAATTTCACCACCATAGTTGTGATTCCTTTTGAATCACGACAATTCCATGATCATTAGTGTAAATCAGTGTAAACTTGAATTACTCCTACTAACAACCCCATTTCTAACGATTTAAAAAAATCAATGATGAAAACAAATTTACCCAAACAAAAATCGAAACAAGCCATTCTAAGTCTTATACTATTAATTTTGGTTTCTTTTACGAATGGATATGCACAGGATACAAATATTACATTCGATAACAGTAGCGCTTCGTTAACAACAGCTCCAGCTTGTCCTTTAGGAGGATGTACTGCTCAGGATGTAACTTTTGGAGATGTATATTTAGGTGACGCTGTTGGAAATTTAGCTACCTTGACCTATATTTCTGCTAATAATCCACTATATATCTGGGTTAAAATTGCATCTAATAGTTCCAAACATGATTTGTTATTTCAATTTGATTACTTAGTTGGTGGTGTTCGAAAAAACTTCGATAATACTAATTTTGTTGGTTCGACAACAGATAGATTAACAATTAAAATTAGAGGAAATATAATCACAGCTGGTTCTAAATATAGAATGGCTGAAATAACAAACTATACCGCAGGTCAATCCCTTGAGCTACAAAATATCTATTTAGGATGGAATACAAATGGAGGCGCTATAAGTTCTGGTCAGAACATTTCTTTTATTACTTGTAATAGTCCAAAATGTAGTAGTGCCTATTCTGGAGGTATAATTATAAAAACACCCTTATTTGCTGATTTTTCTATTAGTAAAACTTGTGATGGCGGTACTTTTGAAAAAGTGGTTTATACTAGTACTTCGACAGGTATTGAAGGAAATACTAATTATAGCTGGTTATTTCCTGGAGCTGTAACGATTTCTCCATCAAGTTTATCAACAAGTGGACCATACACCGTAACTTATTCCTCTGCTGGTCCTCATAGCGCTAGCTTAACAGTGTCGGATCCATTAAATGCTGTAATTCCGAACACTAAAACAATTAACAATATTAATATCGCATTGTGTTGTACTTCGCCCGTAATTACAAATAAAACTGCAACTATTTGCACAGGAAATTCATTCAGCATTAATCCCATAACAGCAGGCAGTGATATTGTTCCTAGTGGCACAACTTACACATGGTCAACTCCTGTAAGTAGTCCTTCGGGAGCTATAACTGGAGGAACTTCTCAAATTACTGGAGCTACAGGACCTATAAGTCAAACTTTAACAAATACGACGAATAGTACTGCCACATTAACTTATACTGTTACGCCAAAATCAGAGTCCTGCACCGGTACTCCTTTTACAATAACAGTAACAGTAACTCCTAAACCAACTAAAGTATCTACTCCAGTGACAATCTGTTCTGGTGAGACTTATACTTGGACTGTAAATGGAACTGCTTATACGGAAAGTGGAACGTATTTAGTAACMAATGACGGATGTACTGCTAACCAAGAATTGGTATTGACAGTAACTCCTAAACCAACTAAAGTATCTACTCCAGTGACAATCTGTTCTGGTGAAACTTATACTTGGACTGTAAATGGAACTGCTTATACGGAAAGTGGAACGTATTTAGTAACCAATGACGGATGTACTGCTAACCAAGAATTGGTATTGACAGTAACTCCTAAACCAACTAAAGTATCTACTCCAGTGACAATCTGTTCTGGTGAGACTTATACTTGGACTGTAAATGGAACTGCTTATACGGAAAGTGGAACGTATTTAGTAACCAATGACGGATGTACTGCTAACCAAGAATTGGTATTGACAGTAACTCCTAAACCAACTAAAGTATCTACTCCAGTGACAATCTGTTCTGGTGAAACTTATACTTGGACTGTAAATGGAACTGCTTATACGGAAAGTGGAACGTATTTAGTAACCAATGACGGATGTACTGCTAACCAAGAATTGGTATTGACAGTAACTCCTAAACCAACAAAAGTTTCTACTCCAATGACAATCTGTTCTGGTGAAACTTATACTTGGACTGTAAATGGAACTGCTTATACGGAAAGTGGAACGTATTTAGTAACAAATGACGGATGTACTGCTAACCAAGAATTGGTATTGACAGTAACTCCTAAACCAACTAAAGTATCTACTCCAGTGACAATCTGTTCTGGTGAAACTTATACTTGGACTGTAAATGGAACTGCTTATACGGAAAGTGGAACGTATTTAGTAACCAATGACGGATGTACTGCYAACCAAGAATTGGTATTGACAGTAACTCCTAAACCAACTAAAGTATCTACTCCAGTGACAATCTGTTCTGGTGAGACTTATACTTGGACTGTAAATGGAACTGCTTATACGGAAAGTGGAACGTATTTAGTAACCAATGACGGATGTACTGCTAACCAAGAATTGGTATTGACAGTAACTCCTAAACCAACTAAAGTATCTACTCCAGTGACAATCTGTTCTGGTGAAACTTATACTTGGACTGTAAATGGAACTGCTTATACGGAAAGTGGAAC
>NZ_SMFO01000020.1 GCF_004349145.1 Flavobacterium hiemivividum
GATGAAACAGTATCAATTTCTATTGAAAGAAAAAGGAATTATACAAAGTATGTCAAGAAAAGGGAACTGTTTAGATAATGCTATTATCGAAAACTTTTTTGGAATACTTAAATCAGAATTATTTTATCTAAAGAAATACAGCTCTATAAACCAATTAAAAGAAGAAATAAAGGAATACATAAACTATTACAATAACGAGAGAATTAAATCTAATTTAAACAAAATGAGCCCGATCCAATATCGAGCTCATTATTATCAAAATTAATTATAAATTTGTCTAACTTTTTGGGTTCAGTCTATTTAGGGGCAGCTCATTCACAAAACAAACCAAAAAACACTACTTTTTTATGAATTTCATCACTTGAACCTCATTATTTTCATTTACTACTTTTACAAGGTACGCTCCCTTACTCAATTCCCCAATAGCGAAAGGAGTGTCTTTCGTATTACTACTTTCAAAACTTTTTACTAATTGTCCAGACATTGAAAATATCTGAACTTTAGTAGTATCCGCATTTAAAGTAAAATAAGTAGCTGCGGGATTAGGGTACAAGTAAATTCCAGCCTTGCCCTCATAATTGTCTATTGCCAAATTAGCGAGTTTGTTCCCATAAATTCTATAACCTCCAGCCTCGATTGTAATAGGTAGCGAGACGTCCGTTACATTAATCCTAGTGTTATCCATTAAATTATACCACTCACCAGTATACGGGAAACCTGTCGGCACAGCCTTGGAAGTCACATCAAAATTAGCGATTATCAGAACGTCTTTTAATTGCGTACTTGCCAGTGCAGCATTTGTTATTTTAATGTTTTGCGATAAGGAAGACCCACTGTTTATTGTTGCAGCCCCACTAAAAACAGGTTCCGTTGTTTTTAAGGCAATCATCTTTGCCCAATCTGTATAAATCTTACTTCTACTGTTATTAGTCGTCCAATTAACCCATTGCGGCTGTGGCTTGGTATCTAACTTACAATCACCTGAAGCAGCATCATTAGGAGTATTTACGCTGCCGTCTTTACAAGAAAAAATAGATAAATCCCATCCTAACTCTCCAAAGTGCCATATCATTTTTGGTCCTGGAACCAATAAAGAAACAGCTCCAATTGCTGACATTCTTGATAGAGCAACATCAACTGTTTTTACATTATGCGCAGGATTTGCAGCATTCCCAAACTGAAGGTTTTTATACATTAAGCGCTCTTCATCATGACTTTCAGCATATCCCATCAATCTATTGGCTGTAAATCCACGACTAGCACTTGTCATGCCAGAAATATTTGCAGGATAACCCATAGACAATTCATTGTAATTGTCAGTCATTTTTCCCCACATCATGATTCCTTTACTGAATCCGTCAGCCTCTCCAGAAATACGGTAATTAGCCCATTCTTGTTCCTCTGCATTACCTCCTAAATGTTCGAAAATAACATAATGTGTTGGATCCAAGCTCCAAGAATAATCAGCATACATTTTTAATACTGCCACTCTATCCGCTTGAAATTGATTTGTACAATTATCTTGACCGCCCGCAACACTTGATGGACAGTTTTGTGTAAATCCTTTGGTTAAATCCCAACGGAAACCATCAATTTTATATTCTTGAATCCAATGTTTAATTACACGTTTTACATAATTTTGAGTCAGTGGCCGCTGATGATTAAAATCCTCACCCACATTATAACTATGCTTCGCTTCCGTATTAAAATAAGGGTTCTCAGCCGTAGGAGTGCCCCAACCGTCACCGTCAGCATCATTCATCCACATTCGCACCATTGGATTTCTTCCAAAGGCATGATTCAAAGCAATATCTAGAATTACTGCAATCCCATTCTTATGGCAAATGTCAATCATTTCTTTAAGTTTATTTGAGCTCCCATAAAACTTATCTAAAGCCAGGTGAAAGGAGGTATTGTAACCCCAACTTTCATTGCCTTCAAATTCCATTACAGGCAATAACTGAATTGCATTGATCTTTAAATTCTTAAAATAATCGATTCTGTCAATTATGCTTTGGTAGTTTCTAGCAGCATCAAAATCCCTCACTAAAAGTTCGTAAACCACTAATTTATCTTTCTCAGGCTTTACAAAATTTGTTGTTGCAGAGCTCCAAGGATAAGGCATTTGTCCCGTTTGCAAAACAGTTACTTCTCGCTGTTGACCTTTTGGATAGACAGGGATATTAGGATAGGAAGCACTTGGAATTCCTGGATCATCATAAGGTGATAAAACTAAAGTAGAAAAAGGGTCTGCTGTTTTCACTAATGCTGGCGAATTAGCAATTGGAGTTGATTCTCCTACCCAATATTGATAGGTATAATTGACTCCAGAAGTTAAACCTGTAAGCTCTAGCCAAAATTTTCCCGTTGCTGGGTCATTTTTCATCGAATGAGCAGCTGAAGGTTGCCACTCATTAAAACTTCCAGCCACATAAACAAAATCTTTCAATGGCGCATCAAGAACCAAAGTGGCTCTGGTAGCATCTACGGTATTATAATTAATTCCATCTAATAAACCAGCCGGCATCCCTGCTGAGACTGCGCCAGGATTTACAATAACCGTAAATTTTTTAACAATAGTTGTTGCTCCTTGCGTTACTTCCAGCTGATAATTCTGATTCGAAGTTACAGCAGTTTGTGTATAGCTATAATTGGTAGTTGCTGTATTGGAATTAATAGTAGCTCCATTAGACTTAAGAACATAACTT
Source organism: Flavobacterium hiemivividum (assembly GCF_004349145.1). Lineage (GTDB taxonomy): Bacteria > Bacteroidota > Bacteroidia > Flavobacteriales > Flavobacteriaceae > Flavobacterium > Flavobacterium hiemivividum. The sequence goes on from NZ_SMFO01000020.1 coordinate 2,709, forward strand.
GCATTCCCGCCCGTATTTGTGGCAGCAATACTAAAGTTACTTCCAGCAGTAATTATAGTAGAACTATTTTCTGCAGGTGTGTTTAAAGTAAGCTGAAAAGTGCCAACCTCAGCTAATATATCTTGCGATTTCTTATCGCCGGTTCCGTCCTTGGCCTTAATCAAAAAACCTATTTTCCCTATTCCCGTCGCATTGTAATAGGTAGTAGGCGTTATGGTTTTGGTATAAGTGTCAGATCCTGCGTTATAAGTAAATTTACTCGCCTCGTTTGATGCGGTCCAGGAACCATTAAGAGGTGTTCCTTTTTCAGTTGTATCATTAGTGTCAAATGCCCATGCCCATAAGTACAAAGCATTTCCAGTTACTCCCCAATTGGCTTCATTTATACTACTCCCATTAATGGCAATAGTTATAGAAGTCGTTTCTTCGAAAGTAGCTGGATTAATGCTATAGCTAACTGTTTGTTGCTGCGCAGTGACTGATAATGATAATAAGAAAAGCAGTAAGAGTATAGTTTTTTTCATAGTTAATAGGTTAAAAAAAAGGCTATCTGAATCAGATAGCCTTTCAATATGTTTAAACTTTATTCTTGGTTAGGAATCAATAAATAGCTTCCGTCTAAATCATTAAAATAAATTAAGTATTTCGATTTTCCTACTGGAATATTGTCTCCCGTTCCTCCACCAGAGAAAGCAGTTTTGCCTCCCCAACTGACATCCCAAGCATCATTTGCTCTAAATTTAGCTTCACCTTCAATTAGTGCAGTTACACCCAATGACCACATGTGTGCATCAAAAGTAGATTGTTTCATGGCTGTTGAAGCATCCCAACCTTTAGGAGTACTGCTACCAATAATTCCTACTGTTGTGTACGTTGCTTTTGCTGAAGCATCAAAAGCCACCAATGTGTACTCTAAAGTTTCAGTATTCATGCTAAAGGTGTAAAAACCATCAGCAGCAATTTCAAAACTTGCTGGATCTGCGTCGGCATCTGTATTTCTAGGAGCCATTTTTGTAGCATCTGCTTTACCTAACATTGGAACCCAACTTCCTAATTTAGAAATTACTTTGAATGCTCCTTTTTTGAAGAAACCAGTGAATTTGTAGTCACTTGCACTTGTACCACTTCTAAACATTGGTTGATTTCCTTTGTTATTATCCCATCCAGAAACGGTAGCATCACCCACTAAATACCAATCAACAAAGTCGTAAGTAAGTCTTCCTGTGTACGGAGTTACTGTCACAGTTATTGGCATTTTAGATGTCATTGCTAATCCTTTTGAAACATCAGAAATAACTTTAACATCAAATTGAGCTGCTTGATCAGGAATTGCTCCTAACTCAATCGCTGCTTGATTTAACGTTTTTACTGTAACGGCAAGTTCAGTTGCATTAGTGATAGTTCCAAGGTTTACAGGAGCCGAAAAATCTCCTCCTTTTTTATCTATTAAGACAGTATAGTTCACTACCACGTTTTGGTCATATTCTGCTGCTGACCAAACAAAAGTTTCTGCAACTTTTGAAGCGTCATTTTCATCTAAAATATATTGTTTTCCAGATAAAGGCGTCTTAAATTCTGGCCCAGCAATTGCGGTAAGAACCGTTCTGTTGTCTACATCATCTGCATTACATGAAACAGCCAATACACCAACAAATGCGATTAAAATTTTATATATGTTTTTCATTTTAATGTTTTATAAGATGTTAGTATCCTGGATTTTGCTTTAAAGTTGGATTTGCCTGAATATTTCTTGCCGGAATTGGCATTAAATCTCTGTATGATTCAGTAGCTCTACCATTTATTGAACCACCTTTCCATTGCCATAATTTATCACCTCCGGTGAATTTACCAAAACGAATTAAATCCGTTCTACGGTGACATTCCCAAAACAATTCTCTTCCTCTTTCATCTAAAATAAAATCAAGAGTTAATGTTGAACTAGCAACTTGTAGCGCATTTGCTCTAGTTCTTAATTTATTGATGTATCCCACTGCTGTGTTTATATCTGCACCAGCAGCGCCTCTTACGGCACATTCAGCATACATTAAATACACATCTGACAAACGGAACATTGGAAAATCGATATCTGGAATATCATTTCTTTGAGCCGCAGAACCATTCGCATTTTTATTGATGAACTTTGTTACAGCATAGCCATCTGTAAAAGTACCAACATTATTAATGTCTTTTGATTGACCGTCTGTGTAAAATGTTCCTCTTTTATCTGCAGTTCCAGTAGCATCAGCAAAAAGATTTACAAACTCTCTACGAGTTCTGATTCCTTGCCATCCACCGTCCATACCACGAGAAGCAGCGTCCATACTACCGCCGATAGAAGCGTGCATGATAAAACTCATTCCTCCACCAGTAGCTCTAATCGCATTTCCATCTCCAACAATTGGAAAGATAACTTCGCTTTGAGCACCGTTTGTATTGTTATCTGCTGAAAACAAATAAGCGTAAGGAACATTTGCAAAAGTATAACCTGAGTTATCAATTATCTCTTTAGATAATGTCGCCGCTTCACTAAATTTATCAGTTCCTGTATATACTTTTGCGTTTAGGTAAACCTTAGCTAATAAAAATTTAGCTGCAGTTTTATCAACTCTACCGTATTCATTACTCTTTGAAGCAGCTAGACTTGCGTCGATGTCTTTCAACTCAGACTCAACATAAGCAAAAACTTCAGCTCTTGTTTTTTGTTCAGGATAATAAAACCCAACAGGATCATTTTCTGTCGTGATAGGCACGTTTCCGAATAAATCCATTAAATTATAGTAAGAGAAAGCTCTTAAAAAACGAGCTTCAGCTCTAAAGGTTGCAATCTCTGCTTTCAAATCGGCATCGACACCTCTTGCTGTTAATTTCTCATCGGTAGTTTGTCTTAAAAACTCATTAGCAACACTAATGTGATAAAACGCTCTAGAGAAAGTTCCCTCCAAAAATTCGTTTGCTGGCGACCACGTTTGTGCATTTAAAGTTGGTAAAGCACCATCTGCCCAAGCAATAATTGCTTCATCTGTAGAAAGTTCTTGTGTTACAAAAAGCAATCGCAAATAACTGCTAAAATCACCACCAAGACCAGCAATATCTGCTGCTCCATCTCCGTCATTTCCTCCTACATACAAACCTGCATATAACTTTGCTAATACTTGCTTGTACGATGCTGGATCTTGAAAAAAGGTTTCCGATAAAAACTCATCATCATCCTTTGGCGTCACATCTAAGTCGCTCGTACACGAGCTAAGCGTCATACTTATTCCTAACACGAATAGGAAAAAATAAGATATATATTTAAATGATATTTTCATTTTGTTTATTTTTAAATTTTATTTATCAGTGAATTCCTAAAAATTAGCGTTCACACCAATCAAGAAAGTTCTCGCTCTTGGGTAAACATTATTATCAATTCCATTGAATTTCTCTGGATCTAAACCACCATATTTTGTTAGAATTAAAACATTTTGAACTCCAGCAGTAAATCGTAAAGAAGCTGCTTTTAATAATGTTTTATCAAAAGTGTATCCAACCGTAACATTATCCAATTTGATAAAAGAAGCGTCTTTTACAAAATAATCAGATAAATAACGTTGTGTACCATTGTCTTCAAAAGTAAAACCAGTATTAAAATAATCTGAACTTACGTTAGACAAATCGGTTTGTCTTCTTAAACCTGCATCTGAATATCCTAAATTAGAACTTACGTTGTCAAAAATGTAGTTACCTAAACTTGCTCTCCAGTTCATGGTGAAATCAAACTTTTTGTAGTTTAAAGTCGAGAATAAACCAAAAGTGTAATCTGCTGCTGGTTTTTGGTACCTGTATCTATCTGCTGTATCAATTTTTCCATCTTCATTTCTGTCCACATAAGCCCCTTGTATTGGTCTTTTTTGAGCATCGTACAATTGCTCATAAACTAAGAATGAATTTGGTGTAAACCCTACAGAATTGATTTGTATTTTATTTCCGTTACCTCCAGCGATATTATCTCCTGCTAAATACCCTTGAAAACCAGGAACTGTAATTCCTAACTCAGTGATTTTTTGATCTATATAAGTCGTGTTAAACGCTACGTTCCAAGTTAAATCATCTGTTTTAACAATATCAGATTCGATACTAAACTCAACCCCTTTTGTTCTTACACTACCAATATTAAAAAACCCTTGATTTCTCAAATTCGCTCCATCTGGAACAGCAATGTCTGCTAATAAATCGGAAGATTTTTTGTCAAAATAGTTAATAGATCCCGTAATTCTGTTGTTTAAGAATCCGTAATCAATACCAACGTTAGTCTCAGCCAATTCCTCCCATTTAATGTCTTCATTATATCCTTCAGGTCTAGCCGTTGAATATATAGTATTACCAAAAATATACTGCGAATTGATTGTTCCTGTAGTTACTCTTTGCAAGTAATCATACTGTGCAGAAATATCTTGTTGACCCGTAGTTCCGTATCCAACTCTTAATTTTAAAGTCGAAAGGGTTTCATTGTCTTTTAAGAATTCTTCTTCAGATAAATTCCAAGCTAAGGCCGCTCCACCAAAATTACCCCATCTGTTTTCTTTCGAAAAACGAGAAGTTCCGTCTCTTCTGTAGTTTAAAGTCAGTAAATAACGGCTGTCGTATCCTAAATTCAAACGACCAAAATACGATTGCAAGTTGATGTCTGGATCTGTTGCAACATCTTCGTTTGGATTGGGTTGTCTTGTTTCTCCCGATTGGTATTTTTCTTTTTGAAACAATTGGTAGTTATAACCAGCAGTTGCGTCAATTTTTAATTTACCTAAATCTTTAACATAATTAAAATAAGCATTTAAGTTTTTATTCTGAAGTGCATCTGTGTAGTTAGAATAGTTTCCTAAATTCACATAACCTGGGTCAGAAAACGCTTTTGGCTGAAATCCTAAAGCACTTTGATTACTTACTTCTGTAAATCCACTACTATCAAATCTATCAATACCTGCTTCAACTACAGCTCTCAAATCTTCAAAGAAATGAAGTTTATAGTCTAATCTTACATTACCCCATTTTCTGGTAGAAGTAGCTCTTCTTTCATCTTGATTTAATCTTGCAACAGGATTTCTAGCGGGCAATAAAGGTAAATTTCCGTTTGACTCTAACCATTCAAAATAACCTCCGTAACGAGAACCTGTTTGGTAAACTGATTGTGTTGGATCAAATCCGATTGCACTACCAATAATCGCTCCTTCATCTTGAAACTGGTTTTTACCGAAAGATAAATTTCCGCTAACATCAATTTTCAAATGATTGTCAAATAAAACAGGGTTTAACGATATCGATGTCGTAGTTCTCTCAAAAGAAGTGTTTCTTAAGATTCCTGGATTATCAACATTTCCAACAGATAAACGAACTGGTAATTTATTAAACAAAGCACCACTTACCGAAATATTATTGTTAGTAGTTAAAGCAGTATGAAAAATTTCATCTTGCCAATTTGTGTTTGCTGTTCCTAATAATGCTTTTTGAGCATCAGAACCTTTTTCATTAACTAAAGCGCGGAATTCATCTGCACCTAACACATCTACTGTGTTGGCAACAGTATTGATTCCTACTTGAGAGCTAAAATTCACTTTTACTTTTCCTTTAGAACCTTTTTTAGTGGTAATTACAATTACACCATTTGCAGCTCTAGATCCGTAAATTGCAGCTGCCGAAGCATCTTTCAAAACTGTAAAAGACTCAATATCGTTTGGATCGATTGTAGATAACACACTTGTAGAACCACTTGGAACTGAGTTACTCAAAGGCAAACCATCCAAAACAATTAAAGGCTCATTAGAAGCACTTAATGAAGATCCTCCACGAATACGAATATCGGCTTTTGCACCTGGAGAACCTCCCCCGGTTACGTTCACACCAGAAATACGCCCACTAATTAAGCTTTCTGGAGTTACGTTTTGACCTTTATTAAATTCTTTTGCAGAAATCTGTGATACTGAACCTGTAGCATCTTTTTTCTTAACCGTACCGTAACCCACTTGAACAACAACTTCCTGAAGTACATTTTGATCTTCTTGTAGTGAAACAGTTATTGTTTTTTGTTCATTGTAAGTAATGACCGTGTTTGCATAACCAATGAAAGAAAATACGATTTTAGCGCCTTTCTTAACATTTGGCATTTGAAACTTTCCGTCAAAATCTGTCGAAACACCAGTTGTGCTACCTTCTACATTTACGTTTACTCCCGGAATAGGCTGTCCTGATGATTTATCAAGAACAGTTCCACTTAGCGTATTCTGAGCCAGAATACTAAAAGGAAATAACAGTACTAAAAATAACAACTTTTTATAAATTGTTTTCATACTTTTTGTTTAAATTAATTTTTGTTTTGAGCTGTCTATTCTAACTTTTATTTTTACTTCGAATGTTAAATCTATGTAAATTTTATTGCATCTGACAAACTAAGAATTATATTGGGTTACGAAAACGTGGTAGTGTTGAAAACTTTATACATTAACAAAATTTTTAAGGGTATAATTGCCATTAATAAAAACAAACAATACCTTTATTACGAAAAAAATTTATATCAATTTCTCAATTCAAATATTGCAACTAATTAAAAAAATTAGACACCAACAAGCACTAAAAAATAAATACGCCCTCTATGAAAAGGAAAGTAACGCTTAAACAAATTGCTAAAGAACTTGACGTTTCCATCTCAACAGTTTCAAAATCATTAAGAAATAGCCTCGAAATAGGAGAAGATACCAGACTAAAAGTTCAAGCTTTTGCTAAATTTTACAATTATAGACCCAACAATATTGCCCTAAGTTTAAAGAATAGAAAAACAAAAACCATAGGAATCATTATTCCAGAGATTGTTCATTATTTTTTCTCAACTGTCATTAATGGAATCGAGCAAGTTGCTAATGAAAATGGCTACAGCGTGATCATCACCCTATCTGATGATTCGTTTGATAAAGAAGTCCTTAACATGGAAATGCTCGCTAATGGAAGTATTGATGGTTTCATTATCTCTCTGTCTAAAGAAACCCAGTTTAAAGGCGACTATCACCACATTTCTGAAGTCATTGATCAAGGAATGCCCGTCGTCATGTTTGATAGAGTTTCGAATGAAATCCTATGTGACAAGGTAATTATTGACGATAAACTCGCTGCTTATGAAGCTGTGCAAAGCCTTATAGACAAAGGAAGAAAAAAAATCGCTCTAGTCACCACTGTTGATTATGTAAGTGTAGGTAAACTAAGAACCGATGGTTATACGAAAGCATTATTAGATAACGGACTCCCATTTAATGAGAATCTCATTATCAAGATTGAAGATGTTGACACCTGCGAAATCATAATTGGAAAACTACTCGAAGACAAAGCAATTGATGCTGTTTTTGCGGTAAACGAACTTTTTGCTGTGACAAGTATTAAAGTTGCAAACAAAATGGGATTAAACGTCCCAAAAGACCTAGCAGTAATTGCGTTCACAGATGGAATTATTTCTAAATACTCCACTCCTACAATTACTACCGTGAGTCAAAGCGGTAAAAAAATGGGGAATCGCGCCGCACAAATGCTGATCGACAGACTGGAGGAGGAAGAGAAAACCGGACTTGAAGAAGTTGAAGAAAATTATAGAACGGAAGTAATTGAAACCCATCTTATAGAAAGAGAATCTACTAATTAAGTGAGAGGTGAGAAGTTAGATGTAAGAAGTTAGAAGCAAAAGTTATCGTGGATAATTCCTTTGGAAGTACGAAAGATAAAGACCTTATTCAAATAAAAAACAATCAGTGAGAATTCGTGAAATTCGTGTTTATTTTTTTACCCAACATTCATCGTAACATCATTTTTTGGCAGAATTAAAAAATGTTCTAGTAGCATCCTTCTCCATTCTCACGATAAAATTCGAGCTTATAACTATAACTTCTAAGCTCTTATCCCTCACTTCTTACTTTAACATTAGCTCTTTTTCCCTCTTTTATTCAGCACTACAACCTTGTAGTTAAAAAAGTTGCTTTTTATTTATATCTAAAAAATAAAAGATTAAAATTAATTTTTATATTTACCCTATCAAAGCTTTTACTTTTACTTCGAAAACAAGTTAAGTTTTGATAAGCATCGCGCTTATCGTTAATAAATAAATTACGATAATGGAAAAGCGTAAATTAAGTTTCTGGCAAATTTGGAACATGAGTTTCGGGTTTCTGGGAATTCAAATGGGTTTTGCTTTGCAAAATTCAAATGTTAGTAGAATATTTCAAACTTTAGGTGCAAATATTGACGACATCCCTATTCTATGGGTTGCCGCTCCTATGACTGGATTAATTATCCAACCTATAATTGGTTACTTCTCAGACAGAACTTGGACAAAATTAGGCCGAAGAAAACCTTATTTTCTAGTTGGAGCAATTTTAGCTTCAGCTGCATTATTTATAATGCCTAATTCTCCCGTTTTATGGTTTGCAGCTGGAATGCTCTGGATCATGGATGCTTCCATTAATGTATCGATGGAACCCTTTCGAGCATTCGTTGGAGACAATCTTCCTGAGAAACAACGTACCATGGGATTTGCCATGCAAAGTTTTTTTATCGGAATTGGTGCCTATTTTGCATCAAAACTTCCTTTAATTTTCACTCATCTTGGCGTGCAAAACACAGCTCCATTAGGTATCATTCCTGATTCTGTTAAATACTCCTTCTATTTTGGTGGAGTAGCATTTCTAGTTACAGTTTTATGGACCGTAATCTTTTCTAAAGAATATTCGCCCGAAGAACTGGAAGCATTCGAAAAACACAAAGAAACAACATTTGTAAAAGAAGAATATTCTGCTGATTGGTATCTAGCTAATGGAAAATCGCATTTCACAAAGGGAATTCTATTTCTTGTTGTAAGCGCCTTGTTTTCCTTCGCGATTTACGAATATGATCTAAAGAAAGACTTGTATGTTTTAGCTCTCGGACTTATTGGTTTAGGAGGATTAGCGATGCTAGTTTCTGGTATAATGCAAAAAAACAACAATACCGAAAATGGATTTGTGACCATCATGAATGATTTCCAGTTCATGCCAAAAATCATGAAGCAATTAGCCTGGGTACAATTTTTCTCTTGGTTTGCGCTTTTCTCTATGTGGATTTACACCACCTTAGCCGTTACCCAACATATTTACGGAACAACAGACACAACATCTGAAGCGTATAATACAGGTGCGAACCAAGTGGGTGAAATGTTTGCCAATTATAATTTAATTGCGGCAATTGCAGCATTTTTATTACCGGTATTAGCAAAATATACCAGCACAAAATTCACACATTTTATTGCATTAGTCTGCGGTGGACTTGGACTTATATCTATTTATTTTATCCAAGAACCAACAGCGTTTACTATGGAATGGCTTCCTATGATTGGTGTTGGAATTGCATGGGCTAGTATCCTGTCCATTCCCTACGCTATGTTATCTGGATCATTGCCTTCTAACAAAATGGGGTATTACATGGGAGTTTTCAACTTCTTCATCGTAATCCCACAATTAGTAGCTGCATCTATTTTAGGATTTTTAGTTTCTAAATTCTTTGACAGCGAACCTATTTATGCTCTTTTAATTGGTGGAGCATCGATGATTATTGCAGGAATTCTTTCCTTAACCATTAATGAAGAATCAAAAATTACAATAAATGAATAAGAAAGCATTCATCTTCGACCTTGACGGAGTAATTGTCGACACCGCTAGATATCATTATTTAGCATGGCAAAAAATTGCAAATGAACTAAAAATTGATTTTACAATAGAACATAACGAGCTATTGAAAGGCGTAAGCCGAGTTAGATCTCTTGACATAATTTTAGGATTAGGAAATGTAGAAGCTTCTCAAGAAGATAAAAACAGATGGCTAATTCAGAAAAACGAAGAGTACTTAAGCTACTTGGTCGACATGGATCAAAGCGAATTACTTCCTGGAGTTTTAACAATGCTTCAATACCTAAAAGAAAACAACCAACCGATTGCTTTGGGTTCAGCTAGTAAAAATGCAAGACCTATTCTTGAAAAAACGGGAATCAGACATTATTTTGATGCTGTTGTGGATGGAAATGATGTTTCGAATGCAAAACCTGATCCAGAAGTTTTCTTAATTGCAGCTAAACTATTGAATGTAAGCCCGGAGAATTCGATCGTTTTCGAAGATTCAGTGGCGGGAGTTCAAGCGGCTAATATTGGAAAAATGACAAGTATCGGGATTGGAGAAGAATCTGTTTTGTATGAAGCAAAATACATCTTTCAAGATTTTACCAAGATCGAAAAAGGATTTATAGAAAATTTAATTAGTAAATAAAAAAAACAAGAGTTCGAATAAACCAAGCTTAATAATAGCCGTTTTATTTTTCGAAACTTTAAAAATATAGAGTAATGAACCAAGATTATATAAAAGCAGACAATTGGTCCATCATAGAAGAAGGATTTGATGCCGAAAGCGTAAAATCATCTGAAAGTCTTTTTAGCATTGGTAACGGTGCTATGGGACAACGTGCTAATTTCGAAGAAAATTATACAGGCGAAACCTTCCAAGGAAGCTATATCGCTGGAATATATTATCCAGATAAAACTAAAGTGGGATGGTGGAAAAACGGCTATCCTGAATATTTTGCTAAAGTATTAAATGCACCAAACTGGATAGGAATAGACATTGAGGTAAATGGTGAAAACTTAGATTTAAATACATGTACAGCTGTCAAAAACTTTCGCCGTGAATTGAATATGCAAGAAGGATGGTACAATCGTTCCTTTGAAGCTACACTGCAAAACGGAACTGAAATAGCCGTAAATATTCGTCGTTTCCTTTCGATCGTTTTAGACGAAGTAGGAATCATTAATTATGAAATCACTCCTTTAAATAAGGATGCCAAAATAATTTACAAACCTTATATTGATGCTGGAGTTACCAATGAAGATGCAAACTGGGATGAAAAATTCTGGGAACCTCTTGAAGTAAAAAAATCAGGAAATGAAGGTTTTGTAACTGCTCAAACTTTTAAAACGCATTTCAAAGTAACTACTTTCATGCATAATAGTATTTTAGAAAATGGGGTAAACGCATCTATTTCGCCTTCCTCAATAGATACTACCGCAGATAAAGTACAATTTGAATATGATGTAATTGTTGGCCAAGGTCAAAAATCATCGATTCAAAAAATTGGAGGTTATACTGTTTCTTTAAACCATAAAAACACACTTGTCGCTGCCGAAAAAGCGATTCAATCCGCTTTAACTTTAGGTTATGACCAATTATTGCAAGACCAAAAAGAAGCTTGGTCAAAAATTTGGGAAATGTCTGATATCACCATTGAAGGTGACGTAAAAGCACAACAAGGAATTCGTTTTAATATTTTTCAGTTGAACCAAACCTACTTAGGAAAAGACAGCCGACTGAATATTGGACCAAAAGGATTTACCGGAGAAAAATACGGTGGATCAACTTATTGGGATACGGAAGCTTATTGTATTCCATTTTATATGGCTACAAAAGATCAGCAAGTAGCACGTAATTTATTGACGTACCGTTACAACCACCTTGAAAAAGCGATTGAAAACGCCCAAAATAATCTGGGTTTTAAAAATGGAGCTGCTCTTTACCCGATGGTGACCATGAACGGAGAAGAATGCCATAATGAGTGGGAAATCACACATGAGGAAATTCACCGAAATGGAGCAATTGCTTTTGCAATTTTCAACTACTATCGTTTTACTGGCGACTATTCTTATATTCCTGAAAAAGGACTAGAAGTTTTAATCGGTATTGCACGCTTCTGGCACCAAAGAGCAAATTTTTCGAATGAAAAAAATCAGTATGTAATTCTAGGTGTTACAGGACCAAACGAATATGAAAACAACATAAATAATAATTTCTATACCAACTATATTGCAAAATGGTGTATCGATTATGCGTATGAACAAATTCAGAAAGTTTCATTGGAATTCCCTGTAGACCACAAACGTATTATTGAAAAAACAAAACTGGCAGATTCTGAATTAAAAGAATGGAAAAAGGTAGCTGACAACATGTACTTTCCAGTATCTAAAGACTTGGGAATCTACTTGCAACAAGATGGCTTTTTAGACAAAAACCTAGTACCTGTAAAAGATTTAGATCCAGCACAACGACCTATTAACCAAAAATGGTCTTGGGACAGAGTATTGCGTTCTCCATATATCAAACAAGCTGACGTGTTGCAGTGCTTTTATTTCTTCGAAGAAAATTTCTCTAAAGAAGAATTGAAACGCAACTTCGAGTTTTATGAATCCTTCACCGTGCATGAAAGTTCGCTTTCTCCATGTGTACACTCGATACAAGCTGCTTCATTAGACAAGATGGACATGGCGTATACTTTTTACTTAAGAACATCACGTTTAGATTTAGACGATTATAATAAAGAAGTCGAAGAAGGTTGTCACATCACTTCTATGGCTGGAACTTGGATGAGTATTGTTGAAGGTTTTGGAGGAATGCGAGTAAAAAACGACACTCTTAATTTCTCTCCAAAAATTCCAAAAGAATGGGAAGCCTATTCCTTTAAAATCAATTTTAGAAATCAGATAATAAAGGTAGCCATTAACCATGTTGAAACTACTTTTTCAGTAGATGGAGCTAAAGATTTGGCTATTGTAGTGAACGGAAAAAATATTACCGTAACACCAAATCATCCGATATCTGTATCACAAAATTAATTGTAAAGAAATCGTAGACAACTCTTTCATTTAATTACAAGTCCATTATAACTAACAAGCAATCCCAATTTCTATTGGGATTGTTTACTTAATCTAAGGCGTGTTTCAAAGATTGACATCAACAAAACGAGTAGAAAACACGCATATCAAAAAGCCTCATTCATCGTTTCATTACGGGAAAATAAATTGAATAGTAATCATTATGTGCTTAAATATGAATAAATTTACCACAATTTCACTGGGAGATATTTCTTTTATGAAAAGTATAACCCTAATCCTTTTTTTTATGTCGCTAACCATAAATGCACAAATCGACAGGGTTGAACCTCCCTTCTGGTATGCCGGAATGCACAATCCAGAACTGCAGATTATGTTTTATGGTAAGAATATAGCGCAATATGAAGTCACCGCTTCAAATTCTATTGCAATCACTGAAGTAAAAAAAACAGAAAATCCAAACTATTTGTTTGTTACCATTAATACTAAAAATGTTGCGGCAACTGACATTGTTTTTACATTTAAAAAAGATTCCAAAACAGCATTTACCCAAACATATTCGTTAAAGAAAAGAAGAGAAAAATCAGCAGAACGTAAAAGTTTTGACGCATCAGACATGATGTATCTTATCATGCCCGATCGTTTTGCTAATGGAAACCCGAAAAACGATAGCAATAGCGCAACTGTAGAAAAATACAACCGTGACTTACCCGGCGGAAGACACGGTGGAGACATTCAAGGAATCATTAAAAACTTAGATTACATCTCGTCTCTTGGAGCCACGGCAATCTGGAGCACGCCACTTTGCGAAGACAACGACAAAGCCTTTTCGTATCATACCTACGCCCAATCTGACGTTTATAAAATTGATCCTCGTTATGGAACTAATGAAGATTATGTGCGTTTATCAGCCGAGATGCATAAGAGGGATATGAAATTAGTGATGGATTATGTTACTAATCATTGGGGAATTGAACACTGGATGATGAAAGATTTACCTACTAATGATTGGATTCATCAATTTGAAAAATATACGCAAACGAATCATAAACGCTCTACTATAAGCGACATTAATGCATCTAAAATAGATACTGAAATTTGTCTTGACGGTTGGTTTGTCCCTACAATGCCCGACTTAAACCAATCGAATCCTTTAATGTTAAACTACTTAAAGCAAAATGCTATTTGGTGGATCGAATATGCAGATCTAGACGGCTTCAGAGTCGATACTTATAACTATTCTGACCCCGCAGGAATTGCATCTTGGACCAAAGCGATAACGGATGAATACCCTAATTTCAATATTGTAGGCGAAATATGGATGCACGATCAAGCCCAAATGGCTTATTGGCAAAAAGACAGTAAAATTGGTGCCATTCAAAACTACAATTCCTACCTGCCAAGTGTTATGGATTTTACATTGCACGATGCCATAGGTACTGTTTTCAATGAAGACGATGGAACTTGGGATCAAGGAATGGTAAAGGTTTATGACAATTTTGCTAATGATTTTTTATATCCAAACATTAATAACATGCTTGTTTTTGCTGAAAATCATGATACGAACCGCATCAATCATGTCTATAATAATGATTTTAAAAAATACCAGATGACCATGGCTTTGATAGCTACTGTCCGCGGAATACCACAATTGTATTATGGAAGCGAAATAGGTATGAGCGGTGATAAAGAAAAAGGAGATGCTGACATTCGTCAAGATTTTCCTGGAGGTTGGTTAGGAGATAAAAACAATGCTTTTACAAAAGAAGGCCGTACTATTGGTCAAAATAAATATTTTGACTTTACTTCTAAATTGTTCCAATGGCGAAAAACCAATGAAGCAGTACATTTCGGAAAAATGACGCATTACATTCCTGAGAATAATGTCTACGTCTATTTTAGATACACTGACAAAAAAACGGTAATGGTAATAATGAACAATAGCAAGGAGAATCAAACCATAAATACCGCTCGTTTTAAGGAAAACATAAAAGAATTTACAACGGCCAAAAACATTCTAACAGATTTCACCTTCCAAATCTCTACCGAAATAACCTTGGAACCAAAGTCGGTTGTGATTCTAGAATTAAATTAAAGAGTATCGAGACCCGATGTAATAACAACATTTAAAAATCAGTTATACCATAATGAAAAAGTATTCAAAAGTATTATTACTGTTAACCCTATCCATTTTTGCGGGCTGCAAGACAACTCAAACTGCAACAGAAAAAAAAGCTACAAAAAAGGCACCCTTTGTTTGGGAAGCGGCTTCCGTCTATTTCTTAATGACAGATCGTTTCAACAATGGAGATAAATCGAATGATATTAATTTCGACAGAAATAAAACTGCAGGAAAACTGCGCGGTTTTGAAGGCGGAGATATCAAGGGAATCACACAAAAAATTGAAGAAGGTTATTTCGACAAATTAGGAATAAATGCCATTTGGTTTACACCAATAGTTGAACAAATTCATGATGCTGTAGACGAAGGAACTGGATTAAGTTATGGCTTCCACGGGTATTGGGCAAGAGATTGGACAGCATTAGATCCTAACTTTGGAACAAAAGAAGACTTAGCAAACCTGGTTAAAAAAGCACACGCACACGGAATAAGAATTATTCTTGATGGTGTTATTAATCATACTGGTCCAGTTACTGAAACGGATACCGTCTGGCCGAATTACTGGGTACGAACTGGTCCTACTTGTGACTACCAGAATTATCAAAACACCACGGAATGTACCTTAGTAGCTAATCTTCCTGACATTAGAACAGAAAGTACACAGAACGTGGATCTTCCTCCTTTTTTAATCGAAAAATGGAAAAAAGAAGGACGTTACGATCAAGAAATGGAAGAGTTGGATTCGTTTTTCAAACGAACTGGCTACCCAAAAACACCTCGTTACTACATCATAAAATGGCTTACGGATTACATCGCTGATTATGGAATTGATGGCTACCGCGCTGACACAGTCAAACATACTGAAGCAAGTGTTTGGGCTGATTTTAAAACGCAGAGTGATTACGCTTTTGCTCTTTGGAAAAAAAACAATCCTACAAAAGTATTAGACAACAATCCTTTTTTCACTATTGCCGAAGTCTACAATTATAATATTAGTTCGGGTAAAAACTTCGATTTTGGAAACAAAAAAGTCAACTATTTCGAAAATGGTTTTAACAACATGATCAATTTCGAATTTAAATATGATGCCCAAAAAGACTATGAATTTATCTTTTCAAAATATTCTGCGATTCTAAATGGGGAATTAAAAGGAAATAGTGTCACGAATTATTTATCGTCTCATGATGATGGCGCACCATTTGATGCCAAAAGAACCAAAACTATCGAAGCGGCTACAAAATTATTACTTTCTCCTGGAGTTGCTCAGGTTTATTATGGTGACGAAAGCGCGCGACCACTGGTTATAGAAGGAACTCAAGGTGATGCAACCCTGCGCTCATTTATGAATTGGGATGCTATTAAAACCAATCCTGAGACAAAAAAAGTATTATCACATTATAGAAAATTAGGGAAATTTCGCAAAAACCATCCTGCCGTAGGTGCTGGTGTGCACAAAGAAATTTCAGCACTACCGTATACTTTTTCAAGAACTTATTCGAAAGAAGCTTATAAAGACGAAGTTTTTGTTGGATTAGATTTACCTATCGGAAGAAAAGTACTGGAAGTTTCGGCAGTATTCGCAGATGGAACCCGTCTTAGAGATGCTTATTCTGGAAAAGTCGTAGAAGTCAAGAAAGGCCAAGTTAAAATCAAAACTGATTTTGACATTGTACTATTAGAAAAAAGATAAATATCCATTGTTATAGAAAAAGCACGAATCGATTTTCCGGTTCGTGCTTTTTTATTTTAGCTACCTTTGTAAAAAATCAATCGAATGTTCAAAATAGGTCATCGCGGTGCCAAAGGTCATGAACCTGAAAATACCCTTATTGGTTTCCAAAAAGCAATTGACCTACATGTAGATCGTGTTGAACTGGATGTACATTTAAGTGCGGACGAAGAATTGATGGTCATTCACGATGATACAATTGACCGAACAACCAATGGTAAAGGTGCTGTAAACCAATTCTCAGTGCTGGAATTGAAACGCTTTAAGATAGAAAAAGACCAGAGCATCCCCACTTTAACCGAAGTATTAAACCTCATTGATCAACGTTGTGATGTTAATATCGAATTAAAAAGCTTTGACACTGCTGATAAAGTAGTTGATATAATCGAAAAATTTATTGCCGAAAAACATTGGAATTACAGCCAATTTGTAGTTTCTAGTTTTGATTGGACAGCCCTGCAACAAGTTGCGCTTTTGAACGGGCAAATACCTATTGGTGTACTGACCGAGAAAGATTTAGATTTGACTCTGTCTTTCGCCAAATTTATTCAGGCAAAGTCAATTCATCCTTATTTCCATTTATTAACGGCCGAGAACACGGCACAATTACAGGAAAAAGGATTCGAAGTTTTCCCTTGGACAGTCAACGAGCCCGAAGACATAAAAAAAATAAAATCATTTAACGTAAACGGAATCATCAGTGATTTTCCAGATAGAATATGAATCAGAATTTTGATATAATTATAGTAGGTGGTGGAGCAGCAGGTTTTTTTACTGCAATAAATATTGTGGAGAAAAATCCAAAATTAAAAGTAGCCATCCTGGAGCGCGGTGCCGAAGTATTGCAAAAAGTCCGCATTTCTGGCGGAGGTCGTTGTAATGTTACTCACGCCTGTTTTGTCCCAAACGAATTAGTAAAATATTATCCGCGTGGTGAAAAAGAACTCCGTGGTCCTTTTCATCAATTTTGTTCTGGAGACACTATAGAATGGTTTGAAAAACATGGAGTAGAGCTAAAAATCGAGGACGATGGACGTATGTTTCCCGTTTCTAATTCGTCACAAACTATTATCGAATGTTTTCTTACTGCTACTCAAAAACTAGGAATCGAAGTCTTGACAGGACAAAGCGTACAATCTATTTTCAATCCCGAAGTCTCGGGAGATAAGCTTTGGAAAATAGAAACCCAAAACGAAAATTATATCGCTGAAAAATTAATTTTAGCAACGGGAAGCAACCCAAAAGTATGGGAAATGCTACAAACTTACGGTCACGCGATTGTGAGCCCTGTCCCTTCCCTATTTACCTTTAACATCAAAGATTCTCGAATAAAGGAATTGCCAGGAGTGGCGGCACAAGTTACCGTTAAAGTAAAAGACACTAAACTGACTTCTACAGGCCCACTATTGATTACGCATTGGGGAATGAGCGGTCCCGCAGTTTTGAAACTATCGGCTTGGGGAGCGAGAATTTTACATGACAAAAATTATCAGTTTACCATTTTTGTGAATTGGCTGAATGATATAGAAACCACTGAAGCCGAAAAAATACTGAAAGACTTAAAACAAGAACACGCTAAAAAATCAGTTTCTAAGAAATCTCATTTCGATTTCCCAAATCGTTTGTGGGAAAGTCTGGTGCTAGCCTCCGGAATTGAAGGCGAAACAAAATGGGCTGATCTATCGAAAGTGCAATTGCAAAATCTATCCAATCAGTTGACCAAAGGAACTTTTCAAGTAAATGGAAAAAGCACTTTTAAAGAAGAATTTGTTACCGCTGGCGGAATCGATTTAAAAGAAATCAACTTTAAAACTATGGAAAGCAAGCTACACGAAAACCTTTATTTTGCGGGGGAGATTGTAAATATAGATGCAATTACCGGCGGATTTAACTTCCAGAATGCGTGGACAAGTGGGTTTATATTGGCTAATGCAATTTAGTACACAGTGATCAGTATTTACTGTTGAGCCTACGTTTATGGAAATAATACTTGCAACTAAGTTTAGTAGTTAAAAACTTTACTGCACTCACAAAATAGAAACGAAGCAATCAATTAACAAGAATTTACATGTTTAATAAGTTTTCATTAAGACGAATCTAATAAATTTACTATCAAGTTATTAGATTCGAAACTTATGAAAGTAAAACTACTCAGTGTGCTAATTTTATTCACTTCTCAATTTAGCTTCTCACAAACAATTAAAGGGAAGGTTGTATTTAATAATTATGCAATTCCGTCTGTAGAAGTCATCAACGCTACAACAAAAACACTTACGGTCTCTGATAGTAATGGAGAGTTTTCGATCAATGCAAAAACCAGTGATATTCTTGTATTTGTTTCGAAAGAACATCAAGTAAAAAAAATTACAATTAGCCCTACGCTATTTACGAAAAATCAACTAGTTGTTGAGTTAATTCTAAAAGCCGAAGAGTTAAACGAAGTCCTTATTACAAATATACCTTCGATTAAATTAGGTACAGATTTGAAGTGGGAACAAAGTAAGCTCCAACAATATGCACTTGAAAAAAAAGCAAATACACCAAAAGTGCTCGGGGTGAATATGGGTGGTATAGACAATGGCATAAATTTTATGCAAATAGGCGGTTTACTTGCTAAACTCTTTCAAAAAGAAAAAGAACCAAAGAAAAAAATAGTTCCTACAATCTCTTTTAAGGATTTTGTCAAGAAAAATTGTAACGAAGATTATTTTATAAAAACGTTACAATTAAAACCAGATCAAATAGAACTGTTCCTTCAATTTTGTGAAGCAGATCCAAAATCAAAAATAGTTGTGGCAAACAACAACACTTTAAGCACAATGGATTTTTTGTTCATTAAAAATGAGGAGTTTAAAAAGCTAGCTGCTACAAAAAAATAATCACTATCTATTAAGTTGAACAAACTGATCACTGAAACTGATTACTGATTACTGATTACTGAATACTACCTATTAAGCCACCAAATACTGCCATTTAATACCATCGCAAAACTCACCCAAGCCAAATATGGTAAAAGTAAATAAGCTGCAATTTTATTAATTTTAGAAAATTGAAGATAGGTTTCATAGATTACCAACCATAGAATAATAATTTCTATCCCTGCTAACATAGGATTGTGCAAACCAAAGAACAAATACGACCACAAAGCATTAAGTGCGAGTTGAATTGCAAAAATAATCAAAGCTTTCTTTACCACTTCTTTATTGGAATCCATACGGTCCCAAACGAGTCCTGCCGCGACACCCATCATTACATACAACATGCTCCATACTGGTGCGAAAATCCAGTTTGGCGGATTAAAACTTGGTTTTATTAAGGTTGGATACCAATCTGTAATCGCAGACTGTGTTACAATTCCAGAAAAATAACCAATCACAAGACAGGTTACAACGACGCTAAGTATTTTGGTAATCTTATTCATTTTATTTTCTATTTCTTACAAAAATAGTTAAAACTATACAATGAAATAAAAAACAACCTTAAATTCTGTCAAAACATAAAAACGGAGTATCATTTATCATTCCGACAGAGCTGAAATCTACTTTAATTCAGCCGCTTATGCAGATCCCTCCTTCGTCGGATGACAAGATTATAAGATTTAGCATTACGACAGCACCTATTAAAAAAATAAATATGGAAGCTACAAACCAAAAAAGTATCTTTGCGTAAATTTTATATTTCATGTTGACAGCAAACGATTTTATTCCGAAAGTATATTCTCAAACTATAGAAAGTGGCAGTTTCCAGTGGAGCGCTCCCAGCAATATCGCCTTGGTGAAATACTGGGGAAAAAAGGACAATCAGATTCCGGCAAATCCATCGGTGAGTTTTACTTTAAATAATTGTAAAACGATTACTAAATTGGTTTTCGCCAAAAAAGAAAAGCAAGATATTTTTTCATTTGATTTACTTTTCGAAGGAAAGCCAAAAGAAGATTTCAAACCGAAAATCCTGAAATTTTTAGAGAGAATCGAAATCTATTTGCCATTTTTGAAAGAATATCATTTTACGATCGATACCGAAAATACTTTTCCGCATAGTTCTGGAATTGCATCATCCGCATCAGGAATGGCGGCTCTGGCAATGAACTTAATGAGTTTAGAAAAAGCCTTAAATCCTGAAATGACCGAAGCTTATTTTTACCAAAAAGCATCTTTACTGGCGCGTTTGGGTTCTGGAAGCGCTTGCCGTAGCGTAAAAGGACAAGTGGTAGTTTGGGGAAACCAAGCAAATATTGAAGGAAGCTCTGATTTATACGGAGTCGAATTTCCAAATGCCATACACGATAATTTCAACAATTTCCAGGACACGATTCTTTTAGTCGACAAAGGCGAAAAACAAGTTTCGAGTACTGTAGGTCATGACTTGATGCACGCGCATCCTTACGCTGAAAGACGTTTTGAGCAAGCACACGAAAATCTAGACAAACTAAATGCTATTTTTGAAAGCGGAAACTTAGACGAATTTATAAAAGTAGTCGAAAGTGAAGCCTTGACTTTACATGCAATGATGATGACTTCGATGCCTTATTTTATATTAATGAAGCCCAACACTTTGCAAATCATAAATGCGATTTGGAAATTCCGCTCTGCCACTAAAATTCCTGTTTGTTTTACTCTTGATGCCGGAGCAAATGTTCATGTTTTATATCCCGAAAACGTTAGCGAAAAAGTTTTGCAATTTATTAAGGACGAATTAGTTGGCTTTTGCCAAAATGGGCAGTACCTTTGTGACGAAATTGGAAGTGGAGCTATTAAGTTAGCTTAATAATTACTACATTTACGTACCAAATCTATTTTTAGGCATTAACCTAGCAATCAAATCAATGAAAGGACCTTTATTTTACTCAAAAATACTACTCTTTGGAGAATACGGAATTATTCGTGACTCTAAAGGGCTATCAATCCCTTATAGTTTTTATAACGGTGCATTGAAAAGAAATGAAGATCCATCACCAGAAGCGATTGCATCTAATGCAAGCTTAAAACGATTTGCTGATTATCTTGAGACTTTACAGCGTGAGCAACCGGAATTGGTTACTTTCGATTTAGCTGAATTAAAAAGTGACATCGAAACTGGAATGTATTTTGATTCCAGTATTCCACAAGGATATGGTGTAGGTAGCAGTGGTGCTCTGGTAGCAGCTATTTATGATAAATATGCTCAGGATAAAATTACTGTTCTTGAAAATTTAACTCGTGATAAATTATTACAGTTAAAAAACATATTCTCTCAAATGGAAAGCTTTTTTCACGGAAAAAGCTCAGGACTTGATCCTTTAAACAGCTATTTGAGTATTCCTATTTTAATTAATTCTAAAGATAACATTGAAGCTACTGGCATCCCGAATCAAACTTTGGACGGAAAAGGCGCTGTGTTTTTGTTAGATTCAGGAATTGTAGGAGAAACGGCTCCGATGGTAACCATATTCATGGAAAACCTAAAAGACAAAGGATTTCGCACGATGTTGAAAAATCAGTTTGTAAAATATACTGATGCTTGTGTAGAAAACTTCCTTGGTGGAGACATGAAGGCATTGTTTATGAATACTAAAAAACTATCAAGCGTAGTTTTGAATAATTTCAAGCCGATGATTCCAGAACAATTTCACGCTATATGGCAAAATGGAATTGACACTAATGATTACTACCTAAAATTATGTGGTTCTGGTGGTGGCGGCTATATCTTAGGTTTCACCGAAGATTTGGAGCGCGCAAAACTATCTTTGAAAGACTATAAATTAGAAGTAGTATACCAATTTTAATTAGCGCTAAAAAATAAATTAAAAGCTTAAAACTCTTCGTGGTTTTAAGCTTTCATCTTTTTAATAAAGTAAGATGTTAAGCAGAAGGCAAAAGCTTTTAATAATGAAGATCGTAAGTTTATTCTCTGTAGTAAGAGGATACAACATTCCAATTATTATTTTAGCGCAATATCTTTCCGCTATCTTTATTCTAGCTCCCGAAAAAAGAGCGCTTGAAATCCTACTTGATCTCAATTTATTCCTTCTTATCTTTGCTTCCTCATTGACTATTGCTTCTGGCTACATCATCAATAATTTTTATGACAGCCAAAAGGACCTGATCAATCGACCCAACAAATCCATGCTGGACCGACTTGTAAGTCAAAAAACAAAGCTCAACGTTTACTTTACATTGAATTTTATAGTCGCATTAACGGCATTAGTAATATCGTGGCGTGCTTTTCTATTCTTTTCAACGTACATATTCTTGATTTGGTTTTACTCCCATAAAATAAAAAAATATCCAGCAGTAGGAAACCTTACCGCAGCTTTATTAGCAGTCATTCCATTTTTTGCGATATTATTGCATTACTACAACAACCTTTCTTTTGAAGAAATCGAGAACTACAAAGGACATTTCGCCGTAATTTTCGCACATGCTAGTTTCCTTTCCCTACTATTACTTACTAGGGAAATGATCAAAGATTTAGAAAACATAAAGGGCGATCTAGCTAATGATTACAAGACAATTCCTATTGTCTATGGCGAATTAATTTCTAAAAAAATCATCACGGTACTGACTGCCCTAACCATATTTCCAGTGTATGTACTTATCGAAATTTATGATGTAGGCTATATGGACATATATTTTTATGTCTGTTTGATTATATTGATTTTCTTTATTCTTTACTTATGGAAGTCCACTAGCAAAGGGCAGTACTTGTTGCTTCATAACGTACTAAAATTCTTAATTGTCTCGGGTGTATTTTGCATCGTACTGATAAACCCTTCCGTTTTATGGAGCGGGAAGAAACTCCTACTGCTTATTTAAGCAACATTCATTCTGACAAAACCTGATTTTTCTATTTTGCTAGCCCCGATTGCAACGCCATCCTTTTTATCTTGAACTTGTTTCAGGATTCTGAAACAAGTTCAAGATAAAAAGATATAGTGGAAAGCGGGAATTAGCTCCTAGAAAACAAAACAAGAACTTCTTAATTAGATAGTTACCGTATTATAATTGGCAAATATCGATTAGCAATAATATAAATACTATCTTTGCACAAATTATGGAATATTATGAATAATAAGGAAGGCAATAATAAAAAAAGCGGTGCTAGACCAACGAGTTCTAGACCTAGCTCTAATAAGCCAAAACCTGCGATGCAAAAAAGGGCACAAGGGCCAAAAAAAGTAAAAATAAACACTAAAGTTGCAGAAGTAGTTTCTGACAAGGTTGAAAAAAAACCGAATCAGGCACCTAAAAGACCTAAAGTTAAAGACGAAATTCGTTTGAATAAATATATCGCCAATTCTGGTGCTTGCTCACGTCGTGATGCTGATATTTACATTCAATCTGGTAACGTAAAAGTAAATGGAATTCCTGTTATCGAAATGGGATACATGGTTAAACCAGGTGACGTAGTGAATTTTGACGGAGCAGTTTTAACTCCGGAGAAAAAAGTCTACATTTTATTAAACAAACCTAAAAACTTTACGACAGCTCTTGATGAAGGTCAAGAATTTCGTAATGTTTTAGAATTAGTAAAAGGGTCTACAACTGCAAAAATTGGAGCTGTAGGAAGAATGGATAAAAACACAACTGGTCTTTTATTGTTTACAAACGATACTGACATGTTGCGTAAATTCACTTTACCAAGTCAAAAATCATCTAAAATATACCACGTATCTTTAGATAAAAACTTAAAATTTGAAGATTTAGAAAAAATCAACAAAGGGTTAACTCTTGACGGACACCGTGTTTTTGTAGAAGACATAAGCTATATTGAAGGAGAAGCTAAAAGCGAAATTGGTTTGAAATTAAGATCATCAAATGTAAAAGTAGTTCGCTCTATTTTTGAACATTTTAGTTATGATGTTTTAAGAATTGACAGAGTATCGTTTGCAGGTTTGACTAAGAAAAACTTACCAAGAGGAAACTGGAGATTGCTTACAGATCAAGAAATCATCAACTTGAAGAACGTATAATTCTTCATTGAAATCATTACATTAAAATCCCTTTCGTGTCAAACGAAGGGGATTTTTTTAATTAAATAGAAAAAACAAATACCATGACGCCAGAAAAATTACAATCCATCGCTTTTAAATGGTTTGAGTCCTTTAACAATAAAGAATTAGAGAAGCTATTATCGCTTTACGACGACGACGCAGAGCATTTTAGTCCTAAACTAAAATTGCGTCATCCAGAAACAAATGGCCTTGTTAAAGGCAAGCAAGCGCTTAGAGAATGGTGGCAAGACGCATTCAATAGACTACCAAGTTTGAATTATAAGGTAACCTCCCTTACAGCAAACGGTGATCGTATTTTTATGGAATATACAAGAACAGTAGAAGGAGAAGAAGAAATGTTTATAGCAGAAGTACTCAACATAAGAGAGGATAAAATAGTTGCTTCCCGTGTTTATCACGGATAGAGAAAAAAACACTTAAAACTATATCATAGTAGAATAAGTAGGTCATTATGCTCAACCTGCAATTAAATCAATGCAGCCAAATTCTCAACTTCACTAGCGCTACTCTAATACCAATACAAACTCAAACTTCTATTGGTATTAAAATAGTTGTTAAAACATATAGCTACGCAATAACTAGCAACCTAGTCAAATAGCAAGACCTCGGATTCCAATCAAAATTCAAAAATCTAGCAACTATAAAGCTTCATTAATTTTGCTTAATAAAATATAATGGTTGCTGATAGTTAGCAATTTCAATTAGAACATTGTATATGTATTTACAGACCAATGCACCACCTTCGCTATTAATAAAATCAATATCATCTTCAGGCGTGTGATATTGTGGGTGCCCACCTGTATGAAAACCTACAGCTGAAATATTGCTTTTATAAAATGAAACGTGATCAGAACCTCCAACTTCACCCGCATGAATAATCGGATTTAATCCACTTCCCATTGCCAACCTCTTCATCAATTCCACACCACCAGGCAACGTTCCAGCACCTCCCATATACAATTGCTTTTCTACATTTAACCTACCTACCATATCCATGTTCAACATCACCTTCACCGCAATTTTATCAACTGGGAGATGATCTACAAAATATTTAGAACCCAATAACCCTTCTTCTTCACCACTAAACGCAATGAAAATGATGCTCCTTTTGGGTTTGTTTTTAGCTTTTGACAATTCTTCTAAAATTGACAGTACAGCAGAAACACCTGATGCATTATCATCTGCTCCATTATGAATTGCAACGGTATACTTTTTTTTACTTCCAGACTCTTTTCCTCCCCATCCCCAATGATCGTAATGAGCTCCTACAACTATAAATTCTTTTTTTAATACATCATCCGACCCTTCTATGTATCCAACAACATTTTGAGTAGTTACAGTATCAGATTTCATCTTATTTATACCTGGCTTAACATATAATTTAAAAGATTGATAATAATTTTTATCGAATTTATCCAAACCATATCTCTTAAAATATCTTTTAATATATCTGGCCGCTTTACTATTTTGCTTTGTTCCTGGAAATCGACCTTCCATCTTATCAGACGAAAGATATTTATCGTGTTTATAAAATGTTTTAGCATTAATGCTACTCTGTGCAATTAAATTTGCATTCAGAAATAATGCTATAACTGTAAAAACAATCAGATTAGTCTTTTGAAATAATGCCATGATATTAATTTTAAAGGATTTATAATTATAAAACTTAAACGCCGACAGTTTACTATGAGAATAAATACAAATGACAATTGCACAGCCATTCCTATCTTCGTTTTATTTAACGATTAAAAACTAAGCAACAAGTCAATAAGAACTGACTTGATTGTAAAAAAAAACTTCAATTAGCAATAGCTAATTGAAGTTTTTAGTACTCAGAGCGGGACTTGAACCCGCACGAACATTGCTGTTCACTGGATTTTAAGTCCAGCGTGTCTACCAATTTCACCATCCGAGCATGATGTGGTACCTCCAGGGATCGAACCAGGGACACATGGATTTTCAGTCCATTGCTCTACCATCTGAGCTAAGGTACCATAAACTTTCATTATAAATAAGAAAGTTTTAATAAAAAACCCTGTTGATTAGAACAGGGTTTTCAAAGAAAGGCGACGACATACTCTCCCACATAACTGCAGTACCATCTGCGCAGGCGGGCTTAACTACTCTGTTCGGGATGGGAAGAGGTGAGCCCCGCCGCAATAACCACCTTAAGAGGTTATAATTGCTTTGGGCAATTATTGTAATGTTGTTTATTGTTTTATAAACAGCAATCACATAATATCTTAACATACTGAGATAAAGAAAAATTGTATTGTTTATCCTGAATTTATTTCAGGAACTATTAAAAGACTCTGAAACAAGTTCAGAGTAAAGAAAGTTTCTCCCCCGGGT
>NZ_SMFO01000021.1 GCF_004349145.1 Flavobacterium hiemivividum
TGTAAACATGTTTCCCGAAGCGGGTGCAAAAGTAACAAAGTCTTTTGTTTCTCGCAAGAAAAATTTAAAGTTTTTTTTCGAAGATTTAAATCCTCATTTCTTTATCTTTTCTTTGCAGTCTTTCAAGGAACATTGCGCGTTTTGCGGGCTGCAAATGTAATAAGCAATTTCGAATCTCACAAGCTTTATTTTGATTTATTTTAGAAATAATTCCAATCCTAAACCCCTCTATAACCTGTCAATATTCTTATGAACTTATTCGCTGTTGCGGGTGCAAAAGTAGCACCTTTATACCGTTAAACAATACTTTTGATAAACTATTTTTTCACGTTTTCTTAACCTTGGATTTAACTCGCTGGAAATAGGTGTTTTGAAAAGGAAAGTTTTCTCCTCTCCCCGACCCTCTCCAAAGGAGAGGGAGACTTTGTGGACGTGGTTTGCGTTGTTTCGTTGAAAATACGGCGTGTTTGCTAATACTTTATAATTAGCAAGACAAACTTACTACTCTTGACAACTACTATAATTAGTAGTTTTGCTTTCTATACCTCTATATATAGGTGTGTGTGTTTTTAGAAACCTTATCGACAATATTGAAGTCGTCATCTTAAAAACAACTCCCCTAGCCCTCATAGCAGTGGAAATCCTATCGAGCTCGTCTTTACGCACGAGAAGGGACGGAGAGGTAGATTCTAGCGCCCAGAAGTCTCGGGAGCAGAGAATAGATTCTGAGAAAAAGTTGCGACTCCTAATATATAGTAAAGAATATTTATGCGCTTTGTTTTTACATCTATATATAGAACAAACCTTAACTATCTATTGTCTGTGTTTTTGTAATCAACTATATTTGCATTCTTAAATTAACAAACAATGATTAAGATTACTTTGCCCGATGGGTCAGTTAAAGAGTTCGCTGCAGGCGTAACCCCGATGGATGTTGCTAAAAGCATTAGCGAAGGATTTGCCAGAAATGTAATTTCGGCATCTTTTAATGGTACAACAGTTGAAACAACCACTCCTTTGACAACGGATGGCAGTCTTATATTATATACATGGAATGACGAAAGTGGGAAGAAAGCTTTTTGGCATTCGACTTCACATGTCATGGCACAGGTTCTGGAGGAAATGTATCCTGGTATCAAACTAACACTTGGACCAGCGATTAATAATGGCTTCTATTATGATGTAGATTTTGAAGATTACAAAATAACCGAAGCTGACTTTAAGAAAATAGAAGATCGTGTCCTTGAGATTTCAAGAGGAAAACACGAATTCAAACTTCGTCCTGTTTCTAAAGCAGACGCTTTAGAACTATACAAAGACAACGTTTACAAAACCGAGATGATTACTAATCTTGAGGACGGAACGATTACGTTTTGCGATCATGACACTTTCACCGATTTATGTCGTGGAGGACATATTCCTAATACTGGTATCATCAAAGCGATGAAAATCATGAGTGTTGCGGGCGCTTACTGGAGAGGTGATGAGAAAAACAAGCAACTAACACGCGTATACGGAACTTCATTTCCAAAACAGAAAGACCTAACAGAATACTTAGCTTTACTTGAAGAAGCAAAACGTCGTGATCATAGAAAACTAGGAAAAGAACTTGAATTGTTTGCTTTCTCACAAAAAGTAGGTCAAGGTTTGCCATTATGGTTGCCTAAAGGAGCTGCACTTAGAGAGAGATTAGAGCAATTCTTGAAAAAAGCACAGAAAAAAGCAGGTTATGAGCAAGTAGTTACTCCGCACATAGGTCATAAAGAACTTTATGTAACTTCTGGCCATTATGCTAAATATGGAGCAGACAGCTTTCAACCAATATCTACTCCGCATGAAGGAGAAGAATTTTTATTGAAACCGATGAACTGCCCTCATCACTGCGAAATATACAATGTAAGACCCTGGTCATACAAAGATCTACCAAAGCGTTATGCTGAATTTGGAACAGTTTACAGATATGAGCAGAGTGGTGAATTACATGGACTAACACGTGTACGTGGGTTCACTCAGGATGACGCACACATCTTTTGTACTCCAGAACAACTGGATGAAGAGTTTAAAAAAGTAATTGACCTAGTTCTCTATGTCTTTGGTTCTTTAGGCTTTGAAAATTTTACTGCTCAGATCTCTTTAAGAGACAAAGAAGACAGAGAAAAGTACATTGGAAGTGATGAAAACTGGGAAAAAGCAGAGAATGCAATTATCAATGCCGCTGCAGACAAAGGACTAAGTACTGTTGTTGAATATGGCGAAGCTGCATTTTACGGCCCAAAGTTAGATTTCATGGTAAAAGATGCCTTGGGAAGACAATGGCAATTAGGAACAATTCAGGTAGATTATAACCTACCAGAACGTTTTGATTTGACTTACAAAGGTTCTGATAACGAATTACATAGACCAGTTATGATTCACAGAGCTCCTTTTGGTTCTATGGAACGATTCATAGCTATTTTACTGGAACACACAGCAGGAAATTTCCCACTCTGGCTGATGCCAGAACAGGCTATTATATTGTCTTTGAGTGAGAAATATGAAATATATGCGAAAAAAGTTTTAGATTTGCTGGAAAATCACGAAATTCGCGCCCTCGTTGACAACAGAAGTGAGACAATAGGGAAGAAAATTAGAGATGCAGAAATGCAGAAAATCCCGTTTATGCTGATTGTAGGTGAGGAAGAAGAGAAAAACGGCACCATATCTATCCGTCGTCATGGACAGGAAGGAAAAGGGAACATCAGCGTTACGATTGAAGAGTTTGCTGCAATAGTAGACGAAGAAATCAAAAAAACATTAAAAGTATTTACAGTTTAACTTAAATTATAAAGTCATAGCAATAAGAAGCAACAGAGGTTATCAACCTCGCGTAGAAAAAAAGGATGCCCACAGAATAAACAATCTTATTCGTGGTGTACAAGAGGTACGTCTTGTAGGTGAAAACATTGAGCCAGGAGTTTTTAAACTTTCTGAAGCTCTAAGACTAGCTGATCAGTTCGAATTAGATCTAGTTGAGATCTCACCTAATGCAGAGCCACCGGTTTGTAAAATCATGGATTACAAGAAATTTGTTTACGAACAAAAGAAACGTGATAAGGTTCTTAAAGCGAAATCTACACAGGTAACTGTTAAAGAAATCCGTTTTGGTCCTCAAACAGATGAGCATGATTATGAGTTTAAGAGAAAGAATGCTGAAAAATTCTTGAAAGAGGGGGCTAAATTGAAAGCGTTTGTTTTCTTTAAAGGACGTTCTATTATCTATAAAGATCAAGGTCAAATCTTATTATTAAGATTAGCTACGGACTTAGAAGAATTTGGTAAAGTGGAAGCGATGCCAGTTCTTGAAGGAAAGAGAATGATTATGTTCATTGCTCCGAAGAAGAAAAAATAGTATTCAGTTTACAGTTTCTAGTATTCAGTTTTACAACTTTATACTTGATACATTAAATTTGAAACAAGATAAGATGCTGAAATAAATTCAGCACGAAGATAAGTAAGTAAGAATAAATTAAAACACTAGGAAAAAATGCCTAAAATGAAAACCAAATCTAGCGCCAAGAAACGTTTTAAAGTTACTGGTTCTGGAAAGATTAAAAGAAAGCATGCTTTTAAAAGTCACATCTTGACTAAAAAATCTAAGAAACGTAAATTAGCTTTGACACACTCAGCGCTAGTTCATAAATCTGACATGAAAAGTATCAAACAACAATTAAGAATTATATAATTAAGTAAGCAGTAGTCAGTCAATAGTAAGCAGTTTCTAACTGAATACTAATAGCTGAAAACTTAAACTTTTTTAAATTCTTTAGGTTAAAACAATTTAAAATAACCTTGGAGTACGGCCTTAAGTTCTCTTGATTTAATTCGGGACGCCTGCTACAAAAAAACAATAAAATTATGCCAAGATCGGTAAATTCAGTTGCAAAAAGAGCAAGAAGAAAAAAAATAATGAAATTAGCCAAAGGTTACTTTGGTAGACGTAAAAACGTTTGGACAGTAGCTAAGAATGCGGTAGAGAAAGCAATGTGCTACGCTTACCGTGACAGAAAAGTGAACAAAAGAAATTTCCGTGCTTTATGGATTCAACGTATCAACGCTGGAGCTAGATTAGAAGGAATGTCTTATTCACAATTCATGGGGAAAGTAAAAGCTAACGGAATCGAATTGAACAGAAAAGTTCTTGCCGATTTAGCGATGAACCACCCAGAAGCTTTCAAAGCTGTACTTAATAAAGTAAAATAAACGTTTTATAAACTCAATTTAGATTACTTACTTATATAGAAACCTCATCCGCCTTGGCGAGATGGGGTTTTTTGTTTTATTTCTCTTGGAACAAGCCACAATAACTAAACCTCGAATAGACCTGAAAATAGTCTAGCAAATAATTCTTCATCGTGAATAAATGAAGTAATTTAGTCCTATGATATCAAAGAAGCTACATTTCATAATTTACATCTTACTTACTTTTACTATCCTCGGCTGTAAAAAAGAACTACAACCCATTGTGGAAACGAAAAACAATATTAGTGAGATTGAAAAGCTCATCACCCTTGGAGAAAAATTTTATGAAAGTTCAAAATATGATAGCTCCTATTACTATTTCAATAAGGCGAAATTAGCTTGTAATCCAAAGCAACATGCAAAACAATTTGTTTACTCTATTTCGAATTTAGCTACTATCCAACAAAATCAAGGCGATTTTAGCGGCAGCGAGTCTACGGCAATGGAGGCAATGCCTATTGTAGAAACTACAACAAATCCCAACTTTAAATGGAACATATATACGATATTAGGTAATAACTATTTAAATACATTTGATCATGAAAATGCATACTATTATTATAATAAAGCCCTTAATTTAAAGACAGATAAACCACGAAGCAATGCGTCTAAAAATAATATGGCAGTTTTATACATGGAGAAGAACGAATATGACAAAGCAATACAAATTCTCTTTTCTTTAACTTTAAAGAAAGAGGTTTTAAAAGATCTACAAACATTTTCAAGAGTAATCGATAATTTGGGATACTGCTATTTTAAAACAGGAAACCCAAAGGCACTCATGTATTTAAATCAATCTTTAAAAATAAGAGAAGAAAATAAAGACACTTGGGGTTTAACTACAAGCTATCTCCATCTCCACTTTTACTATGCCGAAATAAATCCAATCTTGGCATCGTACTATGCTAAACAATCATATGAAAAAGCAACTTTACTAAATAGCGTAAATGATCGTTTACACTCACTGCGACTTCTTGTAAACAACACTACTGGTAAGCAGCAAAAACTATATTCCCTCACCTACATACACATTAATGACAGTATCACTAAAGTACGTCAGCAGGCAAAAAATCAATTTGCAAAAATGAAATATGATTCTAAGAAAGGGAAAGAAGAGATTCTAAACCTAAAAGCCCAAAAAGCTGAAAATGAATTGCAACTGCAATTGCAAAAAAACACAACTTTAAGCCTATACTTTGTACTTGGAACTATACTTACTGTTACTGGTTTTACATATTTCTATCTTATTGAAAAAAGTAAAAGAGAAAAATTAAAAACTTCTTATGATACCGAAGTGAGAATAGCTAAAAAACTTCACGATGAACTAGCAAACGATGTGTATCAAACTATGGTATTTTCGGAAACACATGATCTATCTACCTCCCATAACAAAGACCTGCTTCTAGACAAACTTGACACCATCTATTCCAGAACCCGTAACATATCAAAAGAAAATAGCATCATACCAATGGGTATCGATTTCCTTCCTAATCTAAAAGAAATGATTTCTGGTTTCAGCACAACTTCAGTCACTATTTTGATTAATGGTGCAGATAGCATTCCATGGCATGCCCTGTCAGATATGAAAAAAATTACAGTATACAGGGTTCTTCAGGAACTCCTAATCAATATGAAAAAACACAGCGAAGCTAGTTTGGCTGTACTTTCCTTTAAAAAAGTTGGAAATAATTTGCATTTAGATTATACTGATAACGGAATAGGAGCTACTCTAGAAAAAGTCAATTTAAAAAATGGACTGCAAAATGTGGAAAATCGTATTCTGGCATTAAAAGGAACAATTGCCTTTAAGACAAAACCGAGCACAGGATTTAAATCAACTGTCATTTTCCCCCTATAAATCGCAGTTGGTAAAAGCTATCAGAATTGAACAGAACTATTCTCGCCTATTTAGCGATGAGACAACTACAAACTTCAAAACTTATATTTAATAAATAAAACGTTTTATCAACTCAAATTAGATTACGAACTATTATAGAAACTTCATCCGGCTTGGGAAAAGGGAGTTATTTTTATTCCGACAACTAAAAACTATCAAACAAAAAAATGCCCTCGCAATAAATTGGAGGGCATTCAATAATTATTTGTTCATTGCGAAAACTATTTTCCTTTATAGTAATTAGCTCCCCACATATCATATCTTTTTTTCATGGTATCGATTTTCGCTTGGAAAGCAGGCCAATTTTTATTTTGCTTTGGAGACCACAGCACTTCACTTAATGCACTCAAACGAGGAAAGATCATATACTCCACTTTGGCTGGATTAATCATATACTCTGTCCAAACATTTCCTTGAGCACCTAAAACATACTTCCCTTGCTCCGCATTCAATTCTTTAGGAATAGGCTCATAGCTGTAAATTTTCTCTAAATTAGTAAACCCACCAATTGTAACTTCTTTCTCCTCTTTAGTTTGAGAATGATCTAAGTACACATGTGTCCCCGGAGTCATAATCACTTGGTGATTTTCTTTGGCCGCAGCTATACCTCCTTCTTCACCTCTCCAACTCATTACAATCGCATTTGGCGCAAGCCCGCCTTCTAGAATCTCGTCCCAACCAATTAAAGTTCTACCCTTTTTATTAATGTACTTCTCCATACGTTGAATAAAATAGCTTTGCAATTCATGTTCGTCTTTTAAGCCCTTCTCTTTTATTAATTGCTGACAGAACTCACTTCTTTTCCAAGCATCCTTAGGCGACTCATCGCCACCTACGTGAATGTATTTTGAAGGAAACAAAGCCATCACCTCATCAAGAACATCTTCTAAAAAGTTGAAAGTATATTCCGTTGGCGCATATACATCAGTAAAAACACCCCATGTTTCTTGAACTAACTTCACTCTTCCGTTTGCTAGTTCTTGTTTACTTTTTTCCGAAATCATTGCTGCTGGAATTTCAGTTTTTTCGTTTGGAAAACAGCTCAACATAGGATAAGCAGCGATTGCAGCACTACTATGTCCAGGCATTTCAATTTCTGGAATAACGGTAATAAAACGATCCGCAGCATATTTAACGATATCTTTTACTTCTTCCTGCGTATAAAAACCTTCTTCAGGTGTATTGTCATTTCCTTTTCCTGGATATCTACCTACGATACTTCCGTTTCTCTTGGATCCAATTTCAGTAAGTTTAGGATATTTTTTTATTTCAATTCTCCAACCTTGGTCCTCGGTTAAGTGCCAATGAAAATAATTTAATTTATGCATGGCTAAATAATCGATATACTTTTTCACGAATGAAACTGGGAAAAAGTGGCGCGCCACATCAAGCATAGCTCCTCTATAAACAAAACGAGGTTCATCTTGTACATCGACAGCAGCAATTTTCAATGCATTACTTTTTTCTACTGGAAGCAATTGTATCAAGGTTTGCATTCCATAAAAAGTACCAATATCAGAATTACCTTCTATGACTACTCCTTTACTATCACTTTTTAAAGTATAGCCTTCTCCCTTTAATCCAGTAATATTTTTTAAGCTTTTGAATTGAATGAAATCACTAGAAGCTTTATTAACGATTGGTAATTTGAAACCATAATAGTTTAACAAATACTCATTCAAAAAAGAAGCACTAGCATCATCGATTTTATTCGAAACAACTAAACTTGTTTTTGGATTAATGACAAAACTTCCTGCTTTTGTAGTGACCTGCACCGGCTGAGGGATAATATTCACTTCTTGTGCAAACGAGATTGCACTACATAATAGAAGTGAAAACAGAAATGATCTTACCATACTTTTGATTTTAAATTTTATATTTTATTCTTTTCCTTCCAATTTTAATTTAAAACTAACAATGCACTATTACGTCTTGCCTTTAAATCGAAATCTTTGGTAACTTAACCATTGATTTAATTATTCGAAATAACTACTCATTAATGCAAAGTCGAAAATATAACATATAAAATAAACTGCGTCACAGTACCTACCAGTTTTTTTCATCTATAAATTATAAAATAATATAATTACAAATGACATAACGGACTTCAAATCAGAATTAAAATAAAACATATAAGAGTATGATATTAATACAAGTACTTATTTAGCGTACAAATAATGCTAACAATATACTTACTTCAACAACAATGATTAAACTGCATATTTCATAGCTGAAACAGAACTATTTTTCTAAAATTCTATGCAACATTTTGAAATAATCAAAGGCTTTTAAAAGTCGGCTACCATACCAGGAGAACATCTCGCCGTCTACTAAAATCGTTTCTGCTTTGTCCGTATAATTACTTATCTCATAACCATCTTCCTTTTTAAACGGGTAAGGTTCTGAGGATAGAAAAATAAAGTCTGGATCTCCATCTTGCACAATTTCTTCAATCGCCACTTCAGGATAACGACCTTTACTATCGTATATGTTTTTGAAATGGTTGAGCTTCAATAATTCATTGATAAAATTATCAGAGCCAGCAACCATGTACGGTTTTTTCCAAATGAAATAAGCCACTTTTCTGATTGGAGTGTCTTTTATGAAGTTTTGAAAATCGCTCAAGGCAAAAGCTAGTTTGTCGTTCCATTTTTGCGCTTCAGTACGACAATTTAAAAGTTGCCCAAAATCAGTTATCATCTGAAAATTATCTTCGACGGTGATAATATTGGTCACCCAAACAGGACATATCTTGCTTAACTCTTCAACGATTTCTTTAGTATTTTCTTCCTTATTGCAAATGATTACATCCGGGTTTAGTAAACGGATTTTTTCATAAGGGACTTTCTTCGTTCCGCCAACAAGTTTCTTTGTCGATTTAAAATGATAAGGATGGACGCAGAATTTTGTAATCCCAACGATTTTAGATTCCTGCCCCAACTCGTAAAGCAATTCCGTTTGAGAAGGAACTAGAGAAACGATTCTCTGAGGCGAGTTTTCGAAAGTATGTGTCGCTCCTATTTGATCGATTAGTGTTTTCATAATGTAATTTTACCACACAGTTTATTCTAACCGCAAATGTTTTTTTTTTAAAAACCGCAAAGTATACAAAGCTTTTTTTCTATGTTTCTATGTGTTTCAATCTTATTTATCAGCAATCCCGATAGCTATAGGGACGCAAAGGTTTCACGAGGGCAACCAAGGTTTTAACCTTTTAAGCTGCAAGAAAAATTAAGGATATTTCTTTATAGACAATCAAATGAACTTTAAACTAATAATTTGCTCCATTTCTTGTTGCATTTTCAATGCTTCCGCTCTTGCTTTTTCGGCAAAGTCAGTTCCGTTTGAAGCATAAAGGATTCCTCTCGAAGAATTAATCAATAATCCTATATTGTCATTCATTCCGTATTTACATACCTCTGAAAGACTTCCTCCCTGTGCTCCCACTCCAGGAACTAGCAAGAAACTATCTGGTACAATTTTACGGATTTCAGTAAAATATTCGGCTTTGGTAGCGCCTACAACATACATTAGGTTTTCGGAATTTTTCCAAGTTTTAGATGTTTCGAGAACTTGTTTGTACAATTCTTTCCCATCAACTTTCAAGGTTTGAAAATCAAAAGCACCTTCGTTAGAAGTTAAGGCAAGCATAATAGTATGTTTATTTTCGACAGCTAAAAATGGCTCCACTGAATCTTTCCCCATATATGGAGCTACAGTAACCGAATCGAAGTTTAAATCTTCAAAAAAAGCCTTGGCATACATAGAAGATGTATTGCCAATATCGCCACGTTTTGCATCAGCAATGGTAAAAACATCCGGATAATTTTCGTTGATATAATTAATTGTTTTTTGCAACGACATCCATCCTTTAATTCCGTACGCTTCATAAAAAGCCGTATTGGGTTTATAGGAAACGCATAAATCATGAGTCGCATCAATTATCGCTTTATTGAACTCAAAAATAGGATCTTCCAGATCAAAAAGGTGTTTTGGGATTTTACTTAAATCAACATCTAATCCTACGGTAAGAAATGATTTTTTTATTTTGATTTGCTCAATAAGTTCTTGTGTTGTCATGTTGTATAGGTTCAAATGCCAAATTTACGAACTAGATTCTAATTAACTTAGAATTTTGTAAAAATCATAACAAATTCTATAATACTGTTACTTATGTGCTTTCCTATCTTTGTATGAAACACAACGAAAAACACATTTAAGATGGACACAAAATTAGGAATACCGCAAAAGGAAATGAAGTCAAATATAAAAAACTTAACTACTGTTCTAGCCAGTGAAATGGTTCTATACCAAAAAACAAGAAAGTTTCATTGGAATGTCTCAGGAGAAAGTTTTATGGAAATGCACAAGCTTTTTGAAAGTCAATACAACGAAATAGAACTCATTGTTGACGAAGTAGCTGAACGCATTGGTAAACTAGGAGAAAAAACTATTGGAACGATGAAAGAGTTTCTTGATGAATCTATCCTAAAAGAATCTTCAAAACATGAAGCAAAGGAGGCAATGGTAAAAGAATTATTATCTGACCACCAAGAGTTAACTGCCAAAATCAGAGAATTTATTAAAGAAGCAGATGAAACAGATGATTTTGGTACTGCCGATTTTTTAACGGGAATACTTCTAAAACACGAAGCGCAGGCTTGGATTTTGAGAAGATACAGCAACTAAAATTCACATAATTTACACCCGAAGTGAAAAGTAGAACTTAAATACATATATTTATTCCAATGATAATTTACTTGATTTGTGTGAAGAACAAATTTTATACAATTAAAAAATAAAATTATCATTGTAACCTAATAAGCACCGCTTAAAATTATCTAACTGTCTTTTTTTTATTAGTAACTTTGATTGGATACTAATAAAAAAAAGACAGTATTTTTTTTTCAAAATAAACATTTATGGAGTCAATACATACTAAAACACATATCGTTAAAGACTTGCTAGCCTTTACCCTAATTGTATTTATATCTTATATTTTAAAAGATTTTTTGATTCCAATCTTTTTCGCCATTTTACTAAGTGTATTGATTTACCCAATAGTGCGTTTCTTTGAAACGAGATTGTATTTCAACAGAATATTTTCAATTATCATTGCCATCCTAGTTTTCACCGCTATCATTTTTTTCGTTTGCACCTTAATCGGGATTCAATTTCAAAATATATTGGACAAAAGTGATATGTATTATGATAAAATCATGCAAAAAATCCACTTGTTAATCATACAAACTGAAAACTATACCGGAGTAAAAAGCGAAGACATTGTTGGAAGTGGTCAAATTGAAGTAAAAAAAATTGTAAAAGAAAACTCTAATAGTATTTTAGAATTATTAACGCGATCTGGAAGTATATTAAGCGATTTTATATTGACACCTTTGTATATGTTTTTTTTCTTGCTGTATCGAACTTTTCTAATAAGTTTTTTACACAAAGCGACTACTAATAGCAGAAAGAATACTAGAGTTGTGTTAAGCCAACTATATGACGTACAACAAAACTACTTAGTAGGACTGGGAAGTGTAATGGTCATTGTAGGTTTATTAAACAGTGTTGGATTATTAGTTTTGGGAATTGACTATCCTTTTTTCTTTGGTTTCTTATGTGCTTTGTTACTCTTAGTTCCATATATAGGTATAATCATTGGTTCGCTTTTACCAGCAGCGGTCGCCTTAGCAACAAAAGATTCTTATTGGTATGCAGTGGGAGTAATTGCCATCTTTAGTTTTATTCAATTTATTGAGGGTAATTTTATAACTCCTAAAATTACGGGTTCAAAAGTTTCTTTAAATTCATTTGCTTCGATACTAGCGATCATTTTATTTTCGATGTTATGGGGAATTCCAGGAATGATCTTAGCCTTACCCATCACAGCATCTTTGAAAGTACTTTTTGATAATTCAGAAAAATTTAAGCCTGTTGGCTTTGTTTTAGGAGAAGCAGAAGACAAGTATTTTTCTAACAGAGCTAAAAATCGCTTGAAAATTTGGAAACGAATTAGAAGTCAAAAATAAAAGTAGGTTCGAAAAAAATTAGATACTACAGCTATGAATTCAGAAATAGATATTTTTTATAAATCAATAAATCAAAGTTGGACTAGTTTTATCAGCCATTTACCTAATGTACTGTTTTCACTGGTAGTACTAGTGTTGGGCTTATTGATTATTAGGATGATCAATAAATATGCTACAAAATTTGTTGTTTCTAAATCCAATGACCCTTTGATTGCCGATTTTATTCTAAGCATTATTTCATTACTCCTCACCATTATATTGTTTGTCATTTGTTTAGGTGTTTTAGGATTTGACGATGTGACCAATAAAATTTTAGCAGCTGCTGGTTTGAGTACATTTATTATAGGATTTGCATTAAAAGATATAGGAGAAAATTTCTTAGCAGGAATTTTAATGGCTTTTCAACGACCGTTTCGAATTGGTGATCTAATTCAAATTGATAATGTAAAAGGACGAGTTATTGAAATGAATTTACGCTCGACCACAATTAAAACTCTGGACGGAATTGACGCATATATTCCCAATGCTTCCATCCTAAAAAATAACCTTGAGAATTTTACAATTGATGCACTCATGCGAAGTCATTTTATCATTAGTATTACTCATGATGATAAAATTGACGAGGCGTTCCAGCTCATAAATTCAATTCTGATGGAAAATGAATTTGTTCTAAAGATTCCAAATTACAAAACAATAGTAGAAAAAATTGAAAATGATGTAGTGACTATAGGCGTTTATTATTGGTATCGAACTGATGAAATAAAAGCTCCAGGCGATCAGCTAAAATCAGATTTACAATTAAAAATTTACAAAGCCCTCAAAACAGGAGGATATAATTTACCTACAGCGGTTGTTTCGATAGAGAGAATAGATCTTAAATAAGGAAACTCGTATTTGCTTAGCTGTGATTTTGATACCAGCTTTTATTCCGAAAAAAAAACATACCCTTAAAGCAAAACGAGAGTATGCTCCAAAAAAAAGCCTCAATAAATGAGGCTGTATCTTTAAAAAACTTCGCTAGCTTCTTTCAACTTTTCCATGTTGTTGACTAAGGCTAGTTCATCAACAATTTTCTGAATGTCACCATTCATGATGTTTCCTAAATCATATAAAGTCAATCCAACTCTGTGATCTGTTACACGACCTTGTGCATAATTGTAAGTACGAATTTTTGCCGAACGGTCACCAGAACTTACTTGAGAAGTACGTTTAGTAGCATCTTCAGATTGTTTTTTAGCTAATTCCTGCTCGTATAAACGAGAACGTAAAACACCAAAAGCCTTATCTTTATTTTTATGTT
The DNA here is from genome assembly GCF_004349145.1 of Flavobacterium hiemivividum. Lineage (GTDB taxonomy): Bacteria > Bacteroidota > Bacteroidia > Flavobacteriales > Flavobacteriaceae > Flavobacterium > Flavobacterium hiemivividum. The sequence goes on from NZ_SMFO01000021.1 coordinate 13,508, forward strand.
GTGATTTTTGATCCTGACATTGCGCTACTAATCCTGTTGGAATGTGCGTTAAACGAACCGCTGATTTAGTTGTATTTACTGATTGTCCACCTGGTCCTGAAGAACAGAAAAAATCAACACGAACATCATTCATATCGATTTGCACATCAAATTCCTCTGCTTCTGGTAAAACCATAACAGTCGCTGCTGATGTATGCACACGTCCTTGAGTTTCTGTTTGTGGCACACGTTGTACACGGTGCACACCCGCTTCAAACTTCAAAGTTCCGTAAACATCTTCACCTGTAACTTCAAAAATCACCTCTTTAAATCCACCAGATGTACCTTCATTCATATCGACAACTGAAGTCCTCCAACCGCGGTTTTCACAATATTTAGTATACATTCTGAATAAATCTCCAGCAAAAATACTCGCTTCATCCCCACCGGTACCAGCACGAATCTCCACCATAACGTTCTTAGCGTCTTCTGGATCTTTCGGGATCAACATGAATTTGATTTCTTCTTCAAGTTCTGGTAATCTTTCCTTTGCTTCCTCAAGTTGCATTTTGGCCATTTCGGTCATATCTGCATCACTATTGTCGGCTATGATTTCGTTTGCTTCTTCGATATTAGCCATCACAAGCACGTATTCATCGCGCTTTTCAGCCAAAGCTTTCAAAGTCTTATATTCTTGATTCAATTGCACATAACGCTTCTGATCAGAAATAACATCCGGCTGAATGATTAAATCCGAAATCTCATCGAAACGTTGTTTTACTATTTGAAGTCTATCTAACATATTATTAGTCCTTATATTTGGAGTGCAAAATTACGAAAAATAGTTTATAGTTAACTCTAGTTTCACGACAGTTTTTTTTGGAGCTATTTCCAGCTATCCGCTATACCTTTTTATCCAAGAATTAGAGTACTTCCCAGAACCAAATTCAGGATAAAAAGGATGCCGCTTTTATCTGGGCTATTTACGATCTTTTTTCATAATTTCGCACAGTCATTGTAGTACAACTCAATCTCAAAACACTATGTATAAAAAAATTACTTTTCTAGTTCTAATAACCATCTTCGTTTCTTGTAAAAAAACAGATTCAGATGATCCAGATCAAAACGAAAAAGATATAATAAAAACGGCGCGTTGGCTTCAAGGGCAATGGGAAAACAAATCCGAGGATGGAACACTTACCGAAACCTGGAAAAAAGTAAACGACAGTACTTATAATGGACACTCTTTTTTTCTAAAAGGAAAAGACACCATTCATTATGAAACCATCGTGTTGCAGCAAATAGAAGAGCAATTAAGTTATAACGCCAATGTAAGAGGCCAAAACGACGATAAACCAGTCGCCTTCCTACTTACGGAAACGAAAGAAAACCAACTTGTTTTTGAAAACCCAACACACGATTACCCACAAAAAATTAGTTATACCCAAGTTTCAAAAGACAGCCTTGTCGCTGAAATATCAGGAATACAGTCAGGAAAACCCAGTTCTGAAAAATATGTTATGCTAAGAACTAAATAGAAATAGCGCATTACTTAACAGAAAACCTTGCCACGGCAAGGTTTTTTTTTGGGTTAAAAACTAAAAACAACTTCGGCAATTTAATTAATTATTTGTAAATAAATTAGTATATATTTGAATTGAGGGACATACACTATCGAATAGCGACTATCCATCTCATATAGATTTGACAGGCGCTATTGTTTAGCGTGTATATACTAGTTGTAGGATAGTTTAGCACAACAAACTTTTGAAAAAACATAGTATTTTATTTTAGAACTAATAATTAAAGAAGTCTCATTTAAAAAAGAACATACAAATATGAAATATTATGAATTTAACATCAACCTTAATAAAATTGAATTTTTTAATTCCTTTTACGGATTAGAAAGAGTTTTAGTAAATGGTGAACCTGTCTCAAAAAAGTTTTCACTTCTTGGAACTGAACACAAAATAAAAATGCAAACGGAGGATTGGGAATTACAATCGAAATACGAATTATTTGCCACTAAGAATTTAGAATTATATTTAAAAAAAAATGGAAAACTAATTGAGAAACAAATCGTTCAAATTCCAAAAAAGCATAGAATCTATTGGATGTATTTTGGGATATTTTCAGGAATTTTAATCTATAAACTTTTAAATTCATTAATATAATTGTCGGAAAATCTACAAGCTAAAAAACCATCCTACAATCGAGTAGACGGCTCCGCTCCTAATGGAACGGAGTGCGCCTCTCACACCACCGAGCGTACGGGTCACGTACTCGGCGGTTCGCAAAGAGATGGGTTAAGTTCGATATAAACATCAGTCAATGATTGATACCCTTTTTGTTTTAAGCGTTTCAAAGTTATGGTTGTCCCCAAAATTGGACTCTGAGCAATCGCCCACCCCCCTTTTCGAGTTCGACTCCATGCATAGGCGTGGTCTTGGTCAATTCCTAGTCGTATGAGGTTTTTCCTTTTCCGTTCAGGTTTTTTCCAGTCGTGCCA
>NZ_SMFO01000022.1 GCF_004349145.1 Flavobacterium hiemivividum
ACTCCAGTGACAATCTGTTCTGGTGAGACTTATACTTGGACTGTAAATGGAACTGCTTATACGGAAAGTGGAACGTATTTAGTAACCAATGACGGATGTACTGCTAACCAAGAATTGGTATTGACAGTAACTCCTAAACCAACTAAAGTATCTACTCCAGTGACAATCTGTTCTGGTGAAACTTATACTTGGACTGTAAATGGAACTGCTTATACGGAAAGTGGAACGTATTTAGTAACCAATGACGGATGTACTGCTAACCAAGAATTGGTATTGACWGTAACTCCTAAACCAACTAAAGTATCTACTCCAGTGACAATCTGTTCTGGTGAAACTTATACTTGGACTGTAAATGGAACTGCTTATACTGAAAGTGGAACGTATTTAGTAACCAATGACGGATGTACTGCTAACCAAGAATTGGTATTGACAGTAACTCCTAAACCAACTAAAGTATCTACTCCAGTGACAATCTGTTCTGGTGAAACTTATACTTGGACTGTAAATGGAACTGCTTATACGGAAAGTGGAACGTATTTAGTAACCAATGACGGATGTACTGCTAACCAAGAATTGGTATTGACAGTAACGCCACCAATACAAGCGCCAGTCTCAGGTGGTAATCAAACTATATGTTCGGATGGAACAAATACACAAACTCTTACGGCAACTGCTACAGGAGGAACCATAACTTGGTATGACGCAGCAACTGCCGGGAATATAGTTACAACTCCAACACAAGTTGGAGCAGGAACTAAAACCTATTATGCACAAAGCTCTAACGGTACTTGCTCTAGTTCAACAAGAACAGCGGTTATTCTTACCATAAATTCATGCTCACTTGAAGTGATCAAAACTGCTGACAAATCTAATTATGACACTTTAGGAGAAGTCATAACCTATACCATTGAAATACGAAACACTGGTAATGTTGATCTACGTCAAGTTATTGTAACAGACCCATTAACGAATCTAAATACTACTATTGAAAGTTTAGCAGTTGGTACTTCTAAAGTATTTACTGAGGTGTATACAGTAACCCAAAGTGATCTAAATAGTGATTCTGTAATAAATATTGCATCGGCAACAGGATTAACGCCAAATAATATAAATGTTAGTAACTCAGACACAGTAGTAGTCGAAAAATCGATCGTATTACCATGTGGGCTTGTAACCGTTCATAACGCATTCTCTCCAAATGGTGATGGAATAAACGAATTGTTTATCATTGACAATATTGATAATACAAGCTGTTATCCAGAAAACACAGTTGAAATCTACAACCGATGGGGAGTTCTCGTTTTTGAAACTAAAGGATATAATAATACTACTAATGCATTTAATGGTACCTCTCGTGGAAGAACTACTATAGACCAATCATCAGGTTTGCCTACTGGAACGTACTATTATATGTTGAATTATACTTTTGTTGACGGTAATGGTCAAAGTCAAGTCAGCAAAAAAGCTGGATATTTATACCTTACTAAATAATGAAAAAAACAACCTTAGGGTTTAATACCCTAAGGTTTAACTAAAATTTTATGAAAAGCCCTAATTTTCGAATGATAAAATATCTACTATGAAAACAAAACTATTTTCTTTCGTTTTGATGTTTACTGCTTTGGTAAGTTTTGCTCAACAAGATGCGCAATTTACACAATACATGTACAACACAATAAATATCAATCCAGCTTATGCTGGATCAAGAGGAGTTCTAAGTGTCTTTGCGTTACATCGTACGCAATGGGTAGGATTAGATGGTGCGCCAGTTACAAATGCAGTTTCAGTAAATACCCCTTTGAACAATAGCAGGTTGGGCCTTGGGGTATCAATTATCAACGATAAAATAGGTCCTACGCACGAAAACACTATTTCTGCAGATCTATCCTATACTGTCCCGACATCTGAAAAAGTTAAATTTTCTTTTGGAATTAAAGCAACTGCTAACCTATTTGATTTAGATGTTACACGTCTAAATCCCGTTGATGACGATCCTAGTTTGCATGACTATAATAATAAATTTTCGCCTAATATTGGAGCTGGAGTTTATTTACATTCAGACAAGGCATATGTAGGTATTTCAATACCAAATTTTATAGAGTCAAATCGCTACGATGACAATGAAGTGGCTATTTTTAAAGAAAAAATAAATTACTATTTAATAGCAGGTTATATTCTTGATTTAAATAGCGCTATAAAATTCAAACCTGCTTTGTTAACTAAAATGGTTAAAGGAGCACCACTACAAGTAGATGTTTCAGGAAACTTTATGTTTAACAATAAATTCGTACTTGGAGTTGCCTATAGATGGAGTGCGGCGGTTACTGCAATGGCAGGATTTCAAATTTCAGATGCGATGTATATAGGATATGGATATGATCTTGAAACTACCAAATTAAACAATTACAATTCTGGCTCACATGAAATTTTCTTACGCTATGAATTATTCAAAAAGAATGATAAAATCACAACCCAACGATTCTTCTAAAAACAATTATTATGAAAAATAACATACTCTTTTACATAACTATAATAAGTGTTTTTTCATTAAACATTTATTCACAAAAAGCCAGAGTAGCCACTGCTGATAAAAAATATGACAACTACGCTTTTGTAGATGCCATAAAAACCTATGAAAGAGTTGCAGAAAAAGGTTATAAATCGGCTGATATGTTCCAAAAATTGGGAAATGCTTATTACTTCAATGGGAAACTCGAAGCAGCAGCACAATGGTACGGTGAATTATTTGCCATGACTAGTGAGGTGGAGCCAGCCTACTACTATCGCTATGCACAATCTCTACGTTCCATTGGTGAAAATGAGAAAGCGAATCAAATTATGGAAAAATTTGATAAAATGTCCGGAAACGACTCTAGAGGAGAACTTTTTGCGAAGAACGAAAACTATATGGATGCTATTAAAGCTAATTCTGGCCGATATAACGTTGAAAACGCAGGAATAAACTCTCCCTATTCTGATTACGGAACTACTATGTATGACAATAAGATCGTGTTTGCTTCAGCTAGAGATACCGGGAGTTTAGGCCAAAGAAAACATACTTGGACCGGTCAATCATTCACAAAATTGTATGTGTCTGATGTTGGTGACGAATTAAGCTTGGGAAGTCCTGCTAAGTTTGATAAATCCGTTAATTCTAAATTTAACGAATCTACTCCTGTCTTTACTAAAGATGGAAAAACCATCTATTTTACAAGAAATAACTATCTTGATGGGAAAAGAGGAAAAGACAGTAAAAACAATACATTAGTTAAAATATATAAAGCCAGTTTAGAGAATGACAAATGGGTAAATATTACTGGACTTCCTTTTGATAGTGATAATTACAGTACAGCTCACCCTATTTTAAGTCCAGATGAAAAAACAATGTATTTTGTTTCTGATATGCCGGGAACTATAGGCCTTTCGGACATATTTAAAGTCCAAATAAATGAGGATGGAACTTTTGGCACGCCTGTAAATTTAGGCCGCCCAATTAATACTGAAGGAAGAGAAACGTTTCCATTTGTAAATGATGACAACGAAATTTATTTTGCCTCTGATGGCCATCCAGGTCTGGGCGGACTAGATATTTTTGTTTCGAAAATAAATGCAGACGGAACTTTTGGAAAAGTCCAAAATGTAGGTATGGATGCTAACTCTCCTAAGGATGATTTCGGGTATTGGATTGATACCAAATCAAGAAGAGGTTTTTTATCGTCAAACAGAGATGGCGGACAAGGCTATGATGACATTTATAAATTTCTGGAAACTAAGAAACTCATTTGCGAACAAGAATTGTATGGAAAAGTGACGGATTTAGCCACAAGCAAAATTATTCCAGGGGCAAAAGTCAGTCTGTTTGACAATAAGTATAATCCAATGGGAACAGTTAATTCTGATGAAAAAGGAATGTACACTTTTTCAGTAGAATGTGGAAAAACTTATAATGTAAGAGCCGAAAAAGAAGACTACACCACCAAGGAACAAAGCGTGACTATAGGCGACAAAGAAGGTAAAACAAATCTAGATATAGCCCTAGAAAGTTCTAAATGTAAGGTGACCGTTGGTGACGATCTTGGTAAATGTTTTGGTATTAAAATGATCTATTTTGACTTTGACAAATCAGATATCCGACAAGAAGCCGCTTTAGATCTAGAAAAAATATTAGATGTTCTAAATCAGTATCCAAAAATGAAACTTGATATTCGCTCCCATACTGACAGTCGTGGAACATTCAAATATAATGAGTCTTTATCAGATAGCAGAGCACAATCAACTATCGGATGGTTGATAAATAATGGAGTTGATAAAAGTCGCTTAACGGCTAAAGGATATGGAGAAAACCAACTCATAAATAAATGTGCTGATGGTGTTGAATGTAGCGAAGAAGAACATCAACTAAACAGAAGAAGTGAATTTATTATTATGGAGCTATAAATTAAATACTGATAGTTTTTAAACAACAAATACTAACCTCGAAAAGAAAATCTTTTCGAGGTTTTTTTATTTTATTCATTATAAAAAATCACTAAATCCTTACTGATTTTCATCTTAAATCGGTATTAAAATAAAAAATTAAGGCATGTTCAGTCTTTAAATTTTTTAAGAATATATCCCCTTATTTTTATAAAAAAACATAAAACTGCATTCCCGTATCATTTGCAATAACGTATTTTTAGTTAATCATCTCATCAATAAAATCTTAATAAATAGAGTGATGATTAATTTTTTAAAATATGTACTAATTGAAAATACATTTCAACGAGTATTTAGGCTGTATGCAGATAAAAAAGCATTTTATCACTTATTATTCCTAACTTTAGGTATAGATTTAAAGATTCTATTTCTGGTAATCATCGAAAAACGATTCTTATATATCATATAAAAAATCTTAATAAAAAAAATATTTTTTTTACGCAGAGGGTACAAAATAAATATATTTGAAATTGAAGTTTTGGATAAATAAATCTTTTTAAAGATCCAAAAATTATTGAGAAACGAAATACCATGAATAGCACAGTTCCATTAAAATAAAAAAGCACCCAATGATCAATGACTTTTATTAAGAAAATTTTTAAATTCAAAAAAAATAAGAGTCAATTCTTAATTCACAGTTGAAAAATTCATTATTTAACTAAATATAAAAAGGAGTATTTCCTACGATAGAAAAATTCTTTAACCCCAAAAAAAGAAATTTTTCATCCTTTAAAAACGAGTCCCCATTTGGGCTTCTTATTTATTAAAAAATTACGTTTTTCAAATTATATAAAAATTAAAAAAAGGAATAATCGCCTACGTCATTAAATTTCTTTAACCCCAAAAAAGAAAATTTACATTCCTTAAAAAACGCAAGTAGTAATCTAGATTTTGTTCTAATAATTAAGTGAAGGACAATAGCAAAGAAACTGATTTTACATAAAATCCAATTAATTCTCATGGCTTTTTATTCTGTAAAAAGCTGAAATTAAAACAACTTGTTTTTTAAGTCATAAATTAAAATAGGAATCCTTATTTAAACGGAAATTACTTTACATAAACTGCTTATAATTCTAAATACAAGTGCTAATTATTCTGCATTTGATGCTCCAAAATCTTATTACTTTCTAACGATTTAAAAAAAAAATCAACATGAAATCAAATTTACTCAATCAAAAACTGAAACAAACCATACTATTTGCTTTACTTTTATTGTTTATCAGCATAACAAGTGGTTACGGTCAAGAAAGTGGAACAGATGGAAATTATTGTCCTGGACCAGGTCTTCCAGGCGATGAATATGCAACTGGAGTCTTTTTTAATACTATAGTAAGTTCTTCCCCTTCTTCTACATGTCAAATTGGAACGATTCGAGCTAAAGTCGATACAAATAATCAAGTATTGAAGTTAGGAATGAATATTGGTAATGGAGGTTCGGCACTATTTCGACTATATTTAGATACAGATAACAATCCCTTAACTGGATTAACCTCAGACAATTTTGGAGGTGCTTTAACTGTTGCCGGTGCTGAGATTATCCTAGAAATTAATTCGAATGCCTCTACATTCAAAGTATATTCGGGAGCCGGAAGTACCTTAACACCATTTCCTCTCCCACTCCCTACTGGACTTGAAGCTCATAGCGGAGGTACTGCTTGTAATGGTAGTGGAGCCACTTTTTTAGAATTTAATATTCCTTTTGGAAGTATTAATTTAAATATCTGTACCGCGAACAACCCTGGTGTAATTAATATTACCAAATTAGCATCGGTTAGTGGTAACTCTGCTAGTTCTAGTCGATGTATTGACACACCTTTAACATTTGGAATTCCATTAAAAGGGTCTGTAGGACCAAGTACAACTGTTTGTTCAGGAACAAATAGTACAATCTTAACGGTTAGCGGTCTTACATCTGGATCTTCAATTATTAGATGGGAATATAGTGTTAATGGTGGAGCTTGGCAATCTGATTTAACTAACACTACTTCTACTTATACTGCAACTAATTTAAACCTAACTACTAAATATAGAGCCGTATTTTCAAATTCTGGTTTATGTGGTGGAAATGGCATTGAAACAAGCGATGCTACAATTACGGTTACGCCATCACCTATAGCCAATGCAGGACCTGATCAAACTAAATGTAATAATCCAATATTCACTTTGGCGGCCGTTCCTACGTCTGGTACTGGAGCTTGGTCTTTTGTTGGTGCATCTGGTACAGCCGTAATTACTACTCCTACTTCTGCAACGTCGACGGTAACTTCGGTACCAACAGATATGAATATCACGTTGCGTTGGACAGAAACTAACGGAAACTGTAGTTCAACTGATGATGTTGTTATTCGAAATAACGCTCAGTCAATCGCTGCTGCAGGAGCTGACCAAACTAAATGTAATAATCCAATGTTTACTTTGGCGGCTGTTCCTACTGTAGGTAGTGGAGCTTGGACTTTTGTTGGTGCATCTGGTACAGCCGTAATTACTACTCCAACTTCTGCAACTTCGACGGTAACTTCGGTACCAACAGATCTGAATATAACACTGCGTTGGACAGAAACTAACGGAAACTGTAGCTCGACTGATGATGTGGTTATTAGAAATAATACACAATCAATCGCTGCTGCAGGAGCTGACCAAACTAAATGTAATAGTTCAATGTTCACTTTGGCGGCAGTTCCTACTGTAGGTACTGGTGCTTGGACTTTTGTCGGTGCATCTGGTACTGCAATAATTACTACTCCTACTTCTGCAACTTCGACGGTAACTTCGGTACCATCAGATATGAATATAACACTGCGTTGGACAGAAACTAACGGAAACTGTAGTTCAACTGATGATGTGGTTATTCGAAATAATGCCCAATCAATCGCTGCTGCAGGAGCTGATCAAACTAAATGTAACAATCCAATGTTCACTTTGGCGGCTGTTCCTACTGTAGGTACTGGTGCTTGGACTTTTGTCGGTGCATCTGGTACTGCAATAATTACTACTCCTACTTCTGCAACTTCGACGGTAACTTCGGTACCAACAGATATGAATATTACACTACGTTGGACAGAAACTAACGGAAACTGTAGCTCGACTGATGATGTGGTTATTAGAAATAATGCACAATCAATCGCTGCTGCAGGACCTGACCAAACTAAATGTAACAATCCAATGTTTACTTTGGCGGCTGTTCCTACTGTAGGTACTGGTGCTTGGACTTTTGTCGGTGCATCTGGTACTGCCGTAATTACTACTCCTACTTCTGCAACTTCGACGGTAACTTCGGTACCAACAGATATGAATATTACACTGCGTTGGACAGAAACTAACGGAAACTGTAGTTCAACTGATGATGTTGTTATTAGAAATAATGCACAATCAATCGCTGCTGCAGGAGCTGACCAAACTAAATGTAACAATCCAATGTTCACTTTGGCAGCTGTTCCTACTGTAGGTAGTGGAGCTTGGACTTTTGTCGGTGCATCTGGTACAGCCGTAATTACTACTCCTACTTCTGCAACTTCGACGGTAACTTCGGTACCAACAGATATGAATATTACACTGCGTTGGACAGAAACTAACGGAAACTGTAGCTCGACTGATGATGTGGTTATTAGAAATAATGCACAATCAATCGCTGCTGCAGGAGCTGACCAAACTAAATGTAACAATCCAATGTTCACTTTGGCGGCTGTTCCTACTGTAGGTACTGGAGCTTGGTCTTTTGTTGGTGCATCTGGTACAGCCGTAATTACTACTCCTAATTCTGCAACGTCGACGGTAAATTCGGTACCAACAGATATAAATATAACACTGCGTTGGACAGAAACTAACGGAAACTGTAGTTCAACTGATGATGTTGTTATTCGAAATAATGCCCAATCAATCGCTGCTGCAGGAGCTGACCAAACTAAATGTAACAATCCAATGTTCACTTTGGCAGCTGTTCCTACTGTAGGTACAGGAGCTTGGACCTTTGTTGGTGCATCTAGTACAGCCGTAATTACTACTCCAACTTCTGCAAACTCTACAGTAACTTCGGTACCATCAGATATGACTATTACACTGCGTTGGACGGAAACTAACGGAAACTGTAGTTCAACTGATGATATAATTATTAGAAATAATGCCCAATCAATCGCTGCTGCAGGAGCTGACCAAACTAAATGTAACAATCCAATGTTCACTTTGGCGGCTGTTCCTACTGTAGGTAGTGGAGCTTGGTCTTTTGTTGGTGCATCTGGTACAGCCGTAATTACTACTCCAACTTCTGCAACGTCGACGGTAACTTCGGTACCATCAGATATGAATATCACGCTGCGTTGGACAGAAACTAACGGAAACTGTAGTTCAACTGATGATGTTGTTATTCGAAATAATGCCCAATCAATCGCTGCTGCAGGAGCTGACCAAACTAAATGTAACAATCCAATGTTCACTTTGGCGGCTGTTCCTACTGTAGGTAGTGGAGCTTGGACTTTTGTCGGTGCATCTGGTACAGCCGTAATTACTACTCCTACTTCTGCAACGTCGACGTTAACTTCGGTACCAACAGATATGAATATCACGCTGCGTTGGACAGAAACTAACGGAAACTGTAGCTCGACTGATGATGTTGTTATTCGAAATAATGCCCAATCAATCGCTGCTGCAGGAGCTGATCAAACTAAATGTAACAATCCAATGTTCACTTTGGCGGCTGTTCCTACTGTAGGTACTGGAGCTTGGTCTTTTGTTGGTGCATCTGGTACAGCCGTAATTACTACTCCTACTTCTGCAACTTCGACGGTAACTTCGGTACCAACAGATATGAATATCACGCTGCGTTGGACAGAAACTAACGGAAACTGTAGTTCAACTGATGATGTTGTTATTCGAAATAACGCTCAGTCAATCGCTGCTGCAGGAGCTGACCAAACTAAATGTAACAATCCAATGTTCACCTTGGCAGCTGTTCCTACTGTAGGTACTGGAGCTTGGACTTTTGTTGGTGCATCTGGTACAGCCGTAATTACTACTCCAAGTTCTGCAACGTCGACGGTAACTTCGGTACCATCAGATATGAATATAACACTGCGTTGGACGGAAAATAACGGAAACTGTAGTTCAACTGATGATATAATTATTAGAAATAATGCGCTTCCAACAATAGCAACAGCAGCCAATGCAGCGTCAGTTTGTTTCAGTGAAAATGTACAGAGCACACCACTAACATATAATGCGACATCTGGAACACCCACTATGTATAGCATTGTTTGGGATGCTATTCCCTCAAATAATTTTGCTGCAGTTACAAATGTAACTTTGTTAACCAGCCCAATATCATTAATAATTCCCGCTGGCACAGCTGCAGGCACTTACACAGGTACAATTACCGTAAAAAATGCTAACGGCTGCGTAAGTAATACTAAAACGTTTTCTGTAACAGTAAATAAATGTGATATAGTTTTATTAAAAGAATCGAAACTAAACAGCACTGGAAATTGTACAAGCTCAGAAGATACCATAACCTATACTTTTACTGTGACGAATCCAGGTACTGCACCTATTACTGATATTAGAATTACTGATGACTTATTAGATTCTTCTAATCCTATTGTGCCAATAATCTATACAAGTGGTGATAATGGAAATAACACATTAGAGGGTACTGAAACTTGGATATATACGGCAATTTATCCAATATCACAAAATGACATTAACACAGGAAATGTTACCAACAACGCAACTGTAAACGGTAAAGTTTTAGGGAATGATGTTATGGGTTCTTCTAGTTCAGTAACAAGGTTATGCCAAAATCCAGATATTACCATTATTAAATCAAATGACATTACTATAGGAGAAAACGGATGTGCAACACTTGTTGTTGGAGATGTGGTAACTTATACATTTACTGTGAAAAATTCTGGTAATGTGAGTTTGAATAATGTGAATGTAGTTGATAATCATATTGGTTTATCTGCTATCGCATTGATAAGTGGAGATACCAATAACAATAGCATTCTAGAAGTTACCGAAACTTGGGTTTACACTGCAACATACGCTGTGAATCAGACCGATATTGACAATGGTAGAATCACCAACCAAGCTTCTGTTAATGCGGCTACTCCTGATGCGTCAAGTGTAACGGCACAATCAAATAACAATATCCCGGATGTGATTACTATTTGTACCGATGCAAGTATTAGCATTGCGAAAACAAATGACATTACTGTAGGGGAAAACGGATGTGCAACACTTGTTGTTGGAGATCTAGTGACCTATACCTTTACTGTGAAAAATTCTGGTAATGTGAGTTTGAATAATGTGAATGTAGTTGATAATCATATTGGCTTATCTGCTATCGCATTGATAAGTGGAGATACCAATAACAATAGCATTCTAGAAGTTACCGAAACTTGGGTTTACACTGCAACATACGCTGTGAATCAGACCGATATTGACAATGGTAGAATCACCAACCAAGCTTCTGTTAATGCGGCTACTCCTGATGCGTCAAGTGTAACGGCACAATCAAATAACAATATCCCGGATGTGATTACTATTTGTACCGATGCAAGTATTAGCATTGCGAAAACAAATGACATTACTGTAGGGGAAAACGGAT
>NZ_SMFO01000023.1 GCF_004349145.1 Flavobacterium hiemivividum
GTAACACGCTAATCCAATTGGCGCATCAGGTTGTACTCCAGAGATGTCATAGGCACAAGTTACACCATTGAAGATCGCTGTTTCATAACACGCTAATCCGATTGGCGCATCAGGTTGTACTCCAGAGATGTCATAGGAACAAGTTACACCATTGAAAGTAGCTGTTTGGTAACACGCTAATCCAATTGGCGCATCMGGCTGTACTCCAGAGATGTCATAGGCACAAGTTACACCATTGAAAGTAGCTRTTTCATAACAMGCTAATCCAGTTGGCGCATCAGGTTGTACTCCAGAGATGTCATAGGTACAAGTTACACCATTGAAGATCGCTGTTTGGTAACACGCTAATCCGATTGGCGCATCAGGCTGTACTCCAGAGATGTCATAGGTACAAGTTACACCATTGAAAGTAGCTGTTTGGTAACACGCTAATCCGATTGGCGCATCAGGCTGTACTCCAGAGATGTCATAGGCACAAGTTACACCATTGAAGATTGCTGTTTGGTAACACGCTAATCCAGTTGGCGCATCAGGTTGTACTCCAGAGATGTCATAGGAACAAGTTACAGCATTGAAGATCGCTGTTTGGTAACACGCTAATCCGATTGGCGCATCAGGCTGTACTCCAGAGATGTCATAGGAACAAGTTGTTGTGTTRAAAGTCGCTGTTTGGTAACACGCTAATCCGATTGGCGCATCAGGCTGTACTCCAGAGATRTCATAGGCACAAGTTACACCATTGAAAGTTGCTGTTTGGTAACACGCTAATCCAGTTGGCGCATCCGGCTGTACTCCAGAGATGTCATAGGTACAAGTTACACCATTGAAGATCGCTGTTTGGTAACACGCTAATCCAATTGGCGCATCAGGTTGTACTCCAGAGATATCATAGGTACAAGTTACACCATTGAAGATCGCTGTTTGGTAACACGCTAATCCGATTGGCGCATCCGGCTGTACTCCAGAGATGTCATAGGTACAAGTTACACCATTGAAAGTAGCTGTTTGGTAACACGCTAATCCAGTTGGCGMATCAGGTTGTACTCCAGAGATGTCATAGGCACAAGTTACACCATTGAAAGTCGCTGTTTGGTAACACGCTAATCCGATTGGCGCATCCGGTTGTACTCCTGAGATGTCATAGGCACAAGTTGTTGTGTTGAAAGTTGCTATTTCATAACACGCTAATCCAATTGGCGCATCAGGTTGTACYCCAGAGATGTCATAGGTACAAGTTACACCATTGAAGATCGCTGTTTGGTAACACGCTAATCCGATTGGCGCATCAGGTTGTACTCCAGAGATRTCATAGGTACAAGTTACACCATTGAATGTCGCTGTTTGGTAACACGCTAATCCAATTGGCGCATCAGGTTGYACTCCAGAGATGTCATAGGTACAAGTTACACCATTGAAAGTAGCTGTTTCATAACACGCTAATCCGATTGGCGCATCCGGCTGTACTCCAGAGATGTCATAGGTACAAGTTAMACCATTGAAAGTAGCTGTTTGGTAACACGCTAATCCAATTGGCGCATCAGGTTGTACTCCAGAGATGTCATAGGCACAAGTTACACCATTGAAGATCGCTGTTTCATAACACGCTAATCCAATTGGCGCATCAGGCTGTACTCCAGAGATGTCATAGGWACAAGTTACACCATTGAAAGTAGCTGTTTGGTAACACGCTAATCCGATTGGCGCATCAGGCTGTACTCCAGAGATGTCATAGGCACAAGTTGTTGTGTTAAAAGTTGCTGTTTGGTAACACGCTAATCCGATTGGCGCATCCGGCTGTACTCCAGAGATGTCATAGGTACAAGTTAMACCATTGAATGTCGCTGTTTGGTAACACGCTAATCCAGTTGGCGCATCCGGCTGTACTCCAGAGATGTCATAGGTACAAGTTACACCATTGAATGTCGCTGTTTGGTAACACGCTAATCCAGTTGGCGCMTCCGGCTGTACTCCAGAGATRTCATAGGTACAAGTTACACCATTGAAGATCGCTGTTTGGTAACACGCTAATCCAGTTGGCGCATCAGGTTGTACTCCAGAGATGTCATAGGTACAAGTTACACCATTGAAAGTAGCTGTTTGGTAACACGCTAATCCAGTTGGCGCATCCGGCTGTACTCCAGAGATGTCATAGGTACAAGTTACACCATTGAATGTCGCTGTTTGGTAACACGCTAATCCAGTTGGCGCATCAGGCTGTACTCCAGAGATGTCATAGGTACAAGTTACACCATTGAAGATCGCTGTTTGGTAACACGCTAATCCAGTTGGCGCATCAGGTTGTACTCCAGAGATGTCATAGKCACAAGTTACACCATTGAAAGTAGCTGTTTGGTAACACGCTAATCCGATTGGCGCATCWGGTTGTACTCCAGAGATGTCATAGGCACAAGTTACACCATTGAAGATCGCTGTTTGGTAACACGCTAATCCGATTGGCGCATCWGGTTGTACTCCAGAGATGTCATAGGCACAAGTTACACCATTGAAAGTAGCTGTTTGGTAACACGCTAATCCAATTGGCGCATCAGGCTGTACTCCAGAGATGTCATAGGCACAAGTTACACCATTGAAGATCGCTGTTTGGTAACACGCTAATCCGATTGSCGCATCAGGTTGTACTCCAGAGATGTCATAGGCACAAGTTACACCATTGAAGATCGCTGTTTGGTAACACGCTAATCCAATTGGCGCATCAGGCTGTACTCCAGAGATGTCATAGGAACAAGTTGTTGTGTTGAAAGTAGCTATTTCATAACAAGCTAATCCAGTTGGCGCATCAGGCTGTACTCCAGAGATGTCATAGGTACAAGTTACACCATTGAAGATCGCYGTTTGGTAACACGCTAATCCGATTGGCGCRTCCGGTTGTACTCCAGAGATGTCATAGGCACAAGTTACACCATTGAAGATCGCTGTTTGGTAACACGCTAATCCGATTGGCGCATCAGGTTGTACTCCAGAGATGTCATAGGTACAAGTTGTTGTGTTGAAAGTAGCTATTTCATAACAAGCTAATCCAGTTGGCGCATCAGGTTGTACTCCAGAGATGTCATAGGCACAAGTTACACCATTGAAGATCGCTGTTTGGTAACACGCTAATCCGATTGGCGCATCCGGTTGTACTCCAGAGATATCATAGGTACAAGTTGTTGTGTTGAAAGTAGCTATTTCATAACAAGCTAATCCAGTTGGCGCATCAGGTTGTACTCCAGAGATGTCATAGGTACAAGTTACACCATTGAAAGTAGCTGTTTGGTAACACGCTAATCCGATTGGCGCATCAGGTTGTACTCCAGAGATGTCATAGGWACAAGTTACAMCATTGAAGATCGCTGTTTGGTAACACGCTAATCCGATTGGYGCATCCGGTTGTACTCCAGAGATGTCATAGGTACAAGTTACACCATTGAAAGTAGCTATTTCATAACAAGCTAATCCAGTTGGCGCATCAGGTTGTACTCCAGAGATGTCATAGGTACAAGTTACACCATTGAAAATCGCTGTTTGGTAACACGCTAATCCGATTGGCGCATCAGGCTGTACTCCAGAGATATCATAGGTACAAGTTGTTGTGTTGAAGATTGCTGTTTGGTAACACGCTAATCCAATTGGCGCATCAGGTTGTACTCCAGAGATATCATAGTCACAAGTTACACCATTGAAAGTAGCTGTTTGGTAACACGCTAATCCGATTGGCGCATCCGGCTGTACTCCAGAGATGTCATAGGTACAAGTTACACCATTGAAGATCGCTGTTTGGTAACACGCTAATCCAGTTGGCGCATCAGGCTGTACTCCAGAGATGTCATAGGCACAAGTTACACCATTGAATGTCGCTGTTTGGTAACACGCTAATCCGATTGGCGCATCAGGTTGTACTCCAGAGATATCATAGGTACAAGTTACACCATTGAAGATTGCTGTTTGGTAACACGCTAATCCAATTGGCGCATCAGGTTGTACTCCAGAGATGTCATAGGCACAAGTTACASCATTGAAGATCGCTGTTTGGTAACACGCTAATCCGATTGGCGCATCAGGCTGTACTCCAGAGATGTCATAGGTACAAGTTACACCATTGAATGTCGCTGTTTGGTAACACGCTAATCCGATTGGCGCATCAGGTTGTACTCCAGTGATGTCATAAGCACAAGTTGTTGTGTTGAAAGTTGCTGTTTCATAACACGCTAATCCGATTGGCGCATCAGGTTGTACTCCAGAGATGTCATAGTCACAAGTTACACCATTGAAAGTAGCTGTTTGGTAACACGCTAATCCGATTGGCGCATCAGGTTGTACTCCAGAGATGTCATAGGTACAAGTTACACCATTGAAAATCGCTGTTTGGTAACAMGCTAATCCGATTGGCKCATCCGGCTGTACTCCAGAGATATCATAGGTACAAGTTACACCATTGAAAGTAGCTGTTTGGTAACACGCTAATCCAATTGGCGCATCCGGTTGTACTCCAGAGATATCATAGGCACAAGTTACACCATTGAAGATCGCTGTTTGGTAACACGCTAATCCAGTTGGCGCATCAGGTTGTACTCCAGAGATGTCATAGKCACAAGTTACACCATTGAAAGTAGCTGTTTGGTAACACGCTAATCCGATTGGCGCATCAGGTTGTACTCCAGAGATGTCATAGGCACAAGTTACACCATTGAAGATTGCTGTTTGGTAACACGCTAATCCAATTGGCGCATCCGGTTGTACTCCAGAGATATCATAGKCACAAGTTACACCATTGAAAGTCGCTGTTTGGTAACAAGCTAATCCAGTTGGCGCATCCGGCTGTACTCCAGAGATGTCATAGGCACAAGTTACACCATTGAAGATTGCTGTTTGGTAACACGCTAATCCGATTGGCGCATCAGGTTGTACTCCAGAGATGTCATAGGMACAAGTTACACCATTGAAAGTAGCTGTTTGGTAACACGCTAATCCAGTTGGCGCATCAGGCTGTACTCCAGAGATGTCATAGGTACAAGTTACACCATTGAAAGTAGCTGTTTGGTAACACGCTAATCCGATTGGCGCATCAGGCTGTACTCCAGAGATATCATAGGCACAAGTTACACCATTGAAGATCGCTGTTTGGTAACAMGCTAATCCAATTGGCGCATCAGGTTGTACTCCAGAGATATCATAGGTACAAGTTACACCATTGAAAGTCGCTGTTTGGTAACACGCTAATCCAATTGGCGCATCCGGCTGTACTCCAGAGATGTCATAGGTACAAGTTGTTGTGTTGAAAGTAGCTATTTCATAACAAGCTAATCCAGTTGGCGCATCAGGCTGTACTCCAGAGATATCATAGGCACAAGTTGTTGTGTTGAAGATTGCTGTTTGGTAACACGCTAATCCAATTGGCGCATCAGGTTGTACTCCAGAGATGTCATAGGCACAAGTTACACCATTGAAAGTAGCTGTTTGGTAACACGCTAATCCAGTTGGCGCATCCGGTTGTACTCCAGAGATGTCATAGGCACAAGTTGTTGTGTTGAAAGTCGCTGTTTGGTAACACGCTAATCCAATTGGCGCATCCGGTTGTAMTCCAGAGATGTCATAGGCACAAGTTACACCATTGAAGATCGCTGTTTGGTAACACGCTAATCCAATTGGCGCATCCGGTTGTACTCCAGAGATGTCATAGGCACAAGTTACACCATTGAAAGTCGCTGTTTGGTAACACGCTAATCCAATTGGCGCATCAGGCTGTACTCCAGAGATGTCATAGGTACAAGTTACACCATTGAAAGTAGCTGTTTGGTAACACGCTAATCCAATTGGCGCATCAGGCTGTACTCCAGTGATGTCATAGGCACAAGTTACAGCATTGAAAGTAGCTGTTTGGTAACACGCTAATCCGATTGGTGCATCAAGTTGTACTCCAGTGATGTCATAGGCACAAGTTACACCATTGAAGATTGCTGTTTGGTARCACGCTAATCCAGTTGGCGCATCCGGTTGTACTCCAGTGATGTCATAGGTACAAGTTACACCATTGAAGATCGCTGTTTGGTAACAAGCTAATCCAGTTGGCGCATCAGGTTGTACTCCAGAGATGTCATAGGTACAAGTTACACCATTGAAAGTAGCTATTTCATAACAAGCTAATCCAGTTGGCGCATCAGGTTGTACTCCAGTGATGTCATAGGCACAAGTTACACCATTGAAGATCGCTGTTTGGTAACACGCTAATCCGATTGGCGCATCAGGTTGTACTCCAGAGATATCATAAGCACAAGTTGTTGTGTTGAAGATTGCTGTTTGGTAACACGCTATTGTTGGTTGTGCTATTACAGGACAAGCAACAATTACAGTTACCGTAGTCGTATCACAATTACTCGGGTTTAGAATCTCACATATCTGATATGTCAAAATATAAGTCCCCGAAGGCGTATTGGGAGATACATCTACTGACCCGTTTGCGGTATTTAAAGTTAAATTCGCATTAGGAATAATTGTCGTTAAAGTTACATTTGCAATGCTTACCGGAGTTCCGTTCAAGGTATCGTTTGTCAATACATTAACTACATTGGTTCCTCCTGTACTTCCATTAATCAGTCCTACTGTATCGGGTCCTGCATCAATTGCTGCACCTGATACCGTTACAATTACCACTGCCTGGTCACAATTAGTCGGATTTAATATCTCACAAATCTGATATGTCAGGGTATAACTTCCTGCCGGTGTATTTGGTGCTACATTAACCGTAGTTCCAATTAGTGTTATACCTGCATGAGTTGAAGAAACAAAAGTCGTATTTACCTCTGAGGCCGTAACCGGTTGTCCGTTGAGTGTATCATTTACTAAAACATCAGCTACCGCTACTCCGCCAGTATATCCATTAGCACTACCAGCATCATCATTGGCAACAATTGCAGGAGCAATTACAGTAACAGTTACCGTAGCCGTATCACAATTGCTTGGATTTAGTACCTCACAAATAGTATAATTTACGGTATAAGTTCCTGCAGGAGTGTTTGGTATTACATCTACAGAACCATTAGGATTTACTATTAATGATCCGTTTGGTGTTGAAGTTATAACAACATCACTTGGAGTGACCGGAGTTCCGTTCAAGGTATCGTTTGTCAATACATTAACTACATTGGTTCCTCCCGTACTTCCATTAATCGGCCCTACTGTATCGGGTACTGCATCAATTGCTGCACCTGATACCGTTATAATTACCACTGCCTGGTCACAATTAGTCGGATTTAAAATCTCACAAATCTGATATGTCAGGGTATAACTTCCTGACGGTGTATTTGGTGCTACATTAACCGTAGTTCCAATTAGTGTTATACCTGCATAAGTTGCAGAAACAAAAGTCGTATTTACCTCTGAGGCCGTAACCGGTTGTCCGTTGAGTGTGTCATTTACTAAAACATCAGCTACCGCTACTCCGCCAGTATATCCATTAGCATTACCAGCATCATCATTGGCAACAATTGCAGGAGCAATTACAGTAACAGTTACCGTAGCCGTATCACAATTGCTTGGATTTAGTACCTCACAAATAGTATAATTTACGGTATAAGTTCCTGCAGGAGTGTTTGGTATTACATCTACAGAACCATTAGGATTTACTATTAATGATCCGTTTGGTGTTGAAGTTATAACAACATCACTTGGAGTGACCGGAGTTCCGTTCAAGGTATCGTTTGTCAATACATTAACTACATTGGTTCCTCCCGTACTTCCATTAA
>NZ_SMFO01000024.1 GCF_004349145.1 Flavobacterium hiemivividum
AAGTAATGATTTGTTTTAAGTCCATAGGATCAAGTTTATTAGCCATATCGTACTGTTTTAGATAACAACAAGATAGTAGCTGATTTTGATCTTTCAAAGTGGCACAAATCGAACCGGAATACCATGATTTATTAGTCAAGTGACACAAATTGAACCAAAATAGTGGCACAAATCGAACCGGAATACTGTGACTTTTTAGTCAAGTGGCACAAATCGAACCGAAATAGTGGCACAAATTGACCGAAATGGGTGGCACGGTCTAACCGAAATCAGTGGCACAAATCGAACCGAGATATCCATCTCGATAAATTTGCCAAAAATACTTTGGGTAAAGAAATGGAAGATATAGAGAGTGTAGAGCAATTTATAGTCGATGAATTACCAGAATTTTTACCAAAAATCAACACTGATAAAATTTTTATTATTGGTCATAGTAAAGGCGGCGTTTCGGCATTATTGTATTGCACTCACTATGAAACTAAAATTGAAAAAGTATGTACTTGGGCGAGTCCATTTGATTTTCATCGTTCTTGGAATTCCAAATTTATTGAAAGCTGGCGAGCTGAAGGCGTTCAGTATATTAAAAATGCGAGAACAAACCAGATGATGCCGTTGCACATTGAAGTCTTGGAGGATATAGAAGCCAATAAAGAAAAGTATAGTTTGCTTAATTGGAGTAAAAAGCTCCAAATTCCGTATTTAATAATTCAAGGGACAAATGATGAAGCCGTAAAAATGGAAGAATTCAATTTGCTAAAGAAACATTTTACCAAAGCAAAAAATCATATTATTCCTGAAGCCAATCATGTTTTTGGAGCTTCACATCCCTCTACAGCCACAGAATTGCCAGAACATAGCGAAGAATTGGTTACAGTCACTAAGGAGTTTTTCTTGAGCTAATTACCTTCTCAATTTCTATTTCATTATTTTTTGAATAAATATTGTGCTTTAACATCTCCCTTTTTTTAGAAATGGAAGAAATAGATTTTAGATGGTATTTCGTTGCATGATTTTATATTCTTGATACTCTTTAAATATAAAGTTTACTAACAATTAGTAAGCTTTTATTGTAAAATCTAAAGTAGGACATTTAACAGCGAAACATTAATTCGATTTACTCACCAATTTTGCCGAACGGCTATCGGTTGAGGTACTTTGAAGCAATTTTTCATTTACGATGTTAGCTACTGCCTTTTTTTTCATCTTAATTAGATTCTATTTTTAAGGAGGTCATAGACATTGAACCACCCACAGATTTATCATTAAATAACGTTATTTTTTCATTTTCTTCTTTCAATGCCAAGGTATAAAGCAATGGCAAATAATGTTCAGGTGTTGGGATAGCCAAATCAAAGGCTTTTCCTTGCGATCTAAAATCAATTAATTTTTGATGGTCTCCACTTAAGATATAGCTTTTCATCTTTTCGTTTGCTTCTGTGGCCCAATCAAAAGCATAATGTTCGTTCAACTTTTCCCAAGCGACTAAACGTAAATTATGAACCATATTTCCACTTCCAATTATCAAGACTCCTTTTTGGCGAAGGCTACTTATTTCTTTTGCGAGCTCATAATGATATTTTGGAGGCTGCGAATAGTCTATGCTCATTTGTATTACTGGAATATCTGCATTTGGATAAAGATGACTAATCACACTCCAAGCGCCGTGGTCAAGCCCCCATTTATCGTCTAATCCAACTTCTGTTTTGGTGATGCTATTTTTAGTTTCAAGAGCTAATTCTGGACTTCCTGGTGCAGGATATTGAACGTCGAATAATGCTTGTGGAAAACCACCAAAATCGTGAATCGTTCGTGGACTTTGCATCGCTGTTACAAAGGTTCCTTTGGTTTCCCAATGTGCCGAAATACAAAGTATAGCATTTGGTCGCAGCAATTCTTCACCCAGTTTTTTGAATGCCGAAACAAATTCGTTTTCTTCGATTGCATTCATAGGACTTCCGTGACCAAGGAACAACACAGGCATTTTGCTTGTGTTACTCAATGTTGAAGTCATTTTATTTAAATCTGTTAAATTCATACTTGAAGGTGTTAAAGGCAATAATGCTCTTGTTTTTAAAAATTGCTTTCGGTTCATTTCTTTTTTATCAAGAAGTCGTTTTGAGCTTCTTTTTTTTTACTCAACCAATTATCGATCGAATATTTCCCTGCTCTAAATTTCAAAAACAGTACTACTTGGCCAATTGTAAGTGAACTACAATGGTTACATCTTTTCCAATGCCAACCGCCGTTGGGTCATAATTGATATTATAATCAAATCTATTGATGACTGTTTGGGCTTTCATTCCTAATTTTTCTCCTTTGTCGCTCTTGGCAATTCCTCCATAAATTACATCAAATATCACGTCTCTCGTAACATTCTTTATGGTAAGCTTACCGTATAGTAAATACTGGTCTGGTTTGCCAGTCGCTAAAATTTTGCTGCTTCTGAAAGTTAAATTTGGATATTTTTCAACTTCAAAAAAGTCGGCACTTTGCAAATGTTTGTCCCGGGCTTCGACATTTGTATTTATACTTTTTACATCAACGGTAAAATCAAAATTTGCATTTTGTAGTTTTTCTCCGCTTGTAGTTAAGTTTCCAGTGTATTCTAAAAATTTCCCGTTCACAATACTAATTCCGGAGTGGGAAATATCAAAATTTAAGGAAGAATGATTAGGATCTACTTTCCATTGGATTTGTGCGTAAGAACCTAAAGTTATTAAGATCATTGCGAATAAATAAACTGTCTTTTTCATAATCTTAGATTTAAATTTATTGAATTACAAAATTAGCGATAATGCTTCTATTTTTAGTGATACTATTCGGTAGTTGAGTTGTAAATATAGGAAATGAAGCAGAATTTCTTTGAGATAGCTGGAAGTTTGCAACCGCTCAATTTTCGGCTTAACGGCAAATTTATGCGAAACGGTAATTCCACTAAATTCCAGCTAGCGCAAAATGGCTGTTAATCTATGTTATTTCTTTCCATTTCGGTGATTTCTATTTCAATTGGCCTTTCATATTTGGCAGTTGCAATTTCTCCCAAACTTGTTTTCTTATGAGTAAAAATTATTTTTCCGTTTTTAACTTCTATTTTGTCAACTAAATAAAATATGTCTTCACAAAAATATAAATCTTTAGTTGTTATATTTTGAGTATCATTTTTTTTATCAAAGTATTTCACTACAATTTTTGACAAAGTTTTTTTCGGATTAATCATATAACCAATTTCAATTTTATATGAATGTGTTTCTTTGGTTTTATATGCGATTTCAATTTCCGTTTCAAATTTATTCAGCAAATTTTCTACTTCAATTATTTTTTCAATTTTTTTGTTGTCTTTTTCGAAAAGTAAAATTAAAGTTTTAAATGTAAGGTCTTTGACTAATTGATTTTTTTCAAATTCTGTTAGCGAATTAAATGTTTTTGGTTCAATTCCATATTCAACATATTTTATCCGTTTATCTAGAATTTTTTCGCTTTCAAATAAATTTCCCAATTTTAGATTTTCGGAAAAGTTTATATAAATATGGTCAAATTCGCCAGATATAAATTCACACTCATTTAGTTTTCTTGCAATTCGTTGACCGATTGAAATTGTATCGTCAGTAATTTGGTAAACATTACCAATAATTCCGTTAAAATCTCCAGTGAAATCTTTAGGTTTTATTTCGTAGTAGCGAATGTCTTTTATAATTCTGTCGGTTGATTTCATTCGTTTTTTCAATAATATACACTAACGTCAGTCTGTGAAAAAACGTCCGTTTATTTCTTTCAAATATAACACTCAATATAAAATAAAAGGAAGAAAAGTTGTATATTTAATGATGCAACACATCACAGGAATACCGCGCAATCAGATGGTTTTTTCTAGTTTAGTAGACATGGTTTTACCAGATAATCTTGTTCGTTTTGTAGACGCTTTTGTGGAAACGTTGTCATTACAAACTTTAGGTTTTACAATTCAAACGTTAAAGACAGAAGGTCGTCCTAGTTTTAATACTAAAATCTTCCTTGAATTATAGCTATACAGTTATCCTCTTGTAATCCTTCAAATTATTTTACGATAACTTCATAGTGTTGACGGCATGTAATCGGTTCCGTTCAACCGCGGGTTCATTGTTGGCTTTTCAAGCCCAACCCTTTGGTGTTGGCAGTAGTGCTTTTTTTAGTAATATTCGATTTCTCGTATCCATTTAAAAAGCTCAACACCATCAACAGTCTTTATTATTTCAATCCAGTTTTTGTTACTATCATATTTGTAAGCATAAGAAATAGTATAATTAATCATCTTTTGATCAGCATATGATTCTTCAGCATAATTTAATTTTACAATCTTATCATTTTGGTATAAGTATTTCTCAATTATTTTTGCATTGGAAATATTCTCATCACAACAATATTTTTCAGATAAACGACCTTTTTTATCATATTTATATTTAATATAAATTTGAGAACTTCTTGAACTATTTATTCGGGTAATTAAATTATTACCATCATATTCAAACACAGTTTGGCTAGTTTGTACAGGGTTTTTTATAGTTTTCGTCAGAATGTAAATCGAATTTTTGAGCTTTTATAAGTTTATTATTTTTGTCGTATTCATTGATTAAACTTTTATAAGTAACACCGACGGAATCTTGAACTCCATATCCCCAAGTATTTTCTCCGGATTTTTTCCAACTATTAGGGTTCTTAAAAATTATGTGCAGCAATTTTCCGTTGCCATTATATTTATTTTGGTATTCATAAACCACTCCCTCTTTGTCAAAATTTTTTGTAATTATTATTTTCCCTTTTTTATATCTTTTATAGTCGTGAGAAAATAAATTGAGTTTTAGATTTTCATAAATAATAGTTTCATCAGCATATTCGCCAAATTCATCAAAATAATTATTTTCTCTATTTATATTATATTTTGATGAATCGATTTTACTTATTAATCTATCTTTTTCGTCGTATAAATATCTATATGAATTTATAAAATCATTCTCTTTTCCATACCAAATGTCTTTGATGATTTTTCTTTTAGAGTCAAAATGGCGCTCATAATTCAAATAATAACAGAAGTTTGTAGAGTACCAAGTTTCATAGAACCTTTTAATTGTTGATTCGGCTCCCATAAATCCTGAATGGCCATAATCACTATCATCATAAAATAATTTTGGATTTTCTTTTTTAGTTAAGAAAAGTACTTTTTCTTTTATTTTTTTAACATTTCCGTGAAGAGAATCAGTAGGTAAATCTTGAGAAACAGCTAAAGAACTAATTAAGAATAAAATTAGTATTGAAAGTTTTTTTTCATTTTTCATTTTTCGCTTTAGATTATCAAATTTTCTTCGGTTTTTTTGACATTATGCACAACGTCAGTCTGTGAAAAAACGTCCGTTTATTTCTTTCAAATATAACACTTAATATAAAATAAAAGGAAGAAAAGTTGTATATTTAATAATGCTACACATCATATGATTCCCGAGCAATCATATGATTTTTTCGTGTTTAGAAGATACTATATTACCAGAAAATACAGCTAGCGCGAGCGTCCCGCTCGTGCTGTTTCCGATTCTATAATTTGTTTTGTGTTTGTGTTTGTATTTACGAGCGGGACGCTCGCGCCAGCGGGGTTTTTTCGGTTAAGCACAAATTTCCCTAGTACAAAACCATTTCTAAATTAAGCCAAATACCCAAATCTAGTGTAACGGTTGTTACCAGAAGCCTTTATTGTTCTTCAATATATTCTTTATTGATTTTAAATAATCTTTTTCAAAGTTATTTTTTATTTTTTGATTTTCATCATATGAAAAATCGCGATTAATGTCTTTCCAATTTCCAATTTGTAGACCTTGATTTATAGATACAAATTCCAAAGTGGTATTTGTTTCATCTCCTCTTATCGCAATATTTAAAATTCTATTGTAGTTAGAATCGTATAGATATGCGATAAACCATAATCCATTTTCAGATTTAGAGTCTTCCAATAAAAATGCATCTTTTGGGGAAATCGATACTTCGGGAACTTTGTATTTTGGATTTCTGTCTTTGAACTTTTCGATTGCTTTTATCACGTTTGTCTCAGAATAGGGAAGTTCATACGACTCTGAAAAGGCATAGCTTCCGGCAGAAATCATATTCAGTCTTTTCGTAACTTCATATCGAACAGTATTATTAAGTAATAGGATTGCGGAAGTTATTAATAGTAACGATATAATAGTCTGTAATATTCTTTTCGTCATTTTTTCAAAGGTTTCTGCTAACGTGTCGCCGCTACACGAGGTTTGGGACTAAAGATGCGAGTTTTTTAGGTTAAGGACAAATTTCTCAAATGCAAAACCATTTCTAAATTAAGCCAAATGCCCAAATCTAGTGTAACGGCTGTGTGTGCCCTGCATGAGCAGGAAGCAGATTGTAAATCGTTTGTTCTTAATTCGAAATTAGACTTTTTGGATTAGAAAACAAATGATACAGTCTGATATTTTTCCAGAGGGTGTAAGTCCCTTATGAGCGGATTGAAAACCCGAATCATTAGTACGTCGCAAGGTGGTTTATCGTGAGATATGCACTGAAGGAAGCGAAACGGCAAAAGTCTGTACCGACGAACAGAAATTGCATAAGAGGCATTTAGTAAGGGATAAGCGTCCACAGCAACGTAAAGTCCGAAGTTTACAAAAAC
>NZ_SMFO01000025.1 GCF_004349145.1 Flavobacterium hiemivividum
AGTACGAGAGGACCGAATTGGACAAACCTCTAGTGTATCTGTTGTCACGCCAGTGGCACCGCAGAGTAGCTACGTTTGGAAGGGATAAGCGCTGAAAGCATATAAGCGCGAAACCCACCACAAGATGAGATTTCTTTTAAGGGTCGTGGGAGATGACCACGTTGATAGGCTATAGATGTAAAGGCAGTAATGTCATAGTCGAGTAGTACTAATAACCCGTAAGCTTATGTACACTTTTCCCCGGGGCAACCCGGGGGAGAAACTTTCTTTACTCTGAACTTGTTTCAGAGTCTTTTAATMGTTCCTGAARTAAATTCAGGATAAATCTTTATCTCAGTATGTTAAGATATTATGTGATTGCTGTTTATAAAACAATAAACAACATTACAATAATTGCCCAAAGCAATTATAACCTCTTAAGGTGGTTATTGCGGCGGGGCTCACCTCTTCCCATCCCGAACAGAGTAGTTAAGCCCGCCTGCGCAGATGGTACTGCAGTTATGTGGGAGAGTATGTCGTCGCCTTTCTTTGAAAAGCCTATCTGAAAAGATAGGCTTTTTTGTTTTTAATCGGATTCAAACTTGGAAGCAGAGTTCATATATAGGATTAATCTCAAAAGTTGGGGATTTTCCGAACTCCTCTAAACTGACTTCTAAACCCTTTAATTTTAGCATTAAAAGATTCTGCTGAAGCATTTGTACTTCGATTATCAAAGTAGTTTAGTATGGATTGGTAATTAACCGTTATCGTATTGAGAACAATAGTAAAGTTCTTAAATCCTGACTCCTCTACTTTTCTGTACCAATGAGCTAATTTCAACATGGCTACATTCTTATCATTATTGGTATTGTAAATGCTACGTAATTGGTGAGATAGACTATAAGCTGTTTTTATATCAGGATATAGTTCAAAAAAATGACGTGCTCTTTCTTCTTGGTTAAGGGTCCACTTTTCTCTGGATTTATAAAGTAAATAGCGACTTCTAGCTAATAATTGTTTTACAGTATCTCCATTTGTTAAAAGTTGGGGAATATGGGTTTTGTTTTCTGATTTAGCTTGTAATATCGATTGATTCTCTCTATCCATAGCTTCCCATCGATGCTTGATTCTAATTTCTTGTAATGCTTCTAAGGCTAGTTTTTGTACATGGAAACGGTCAGTTACTTGTATGGCTTTTGGAAAACATTTTTTGGCTATCAACTTCATAGAATTAGCCATGTCTAATGTGATTTCTAGAACAGCTTGTCTTTTTTTAGAGTCAATTTTACTGACCTGTTCAATAACTTGTTCAGTCTTAGTGCCAGCAACAATAGCCACTAATGTCCCTTTCTTTCCTTTGGCTTTTTTATTGGTCACAATAGTGTATAGCTCACCTTGAGATAAGGCTACTTCGTCAATGGCTAAATGAGTTCCTATATTTTCGGGATAAATAATCCATTGATGGGCATGTTCTCTAGGCTCCCAAGTACTAAAAGAACTAAGGTGTTTTTTATATTGTCTTTGGAGTTTTTTACCATTAACCCCGAAGAAACTTCCAATAAGATGACAATTAATGGGTGTGTTATCTATTAATTTCTTTTAAAAAAGCCGCAAATTCTTGCGTCATACGAGTTCCTTTAGCTACTAGCTGCCAATCTCTTTTGATGATTTCTCCAGTGGTTTTATTGGTCCAACGGCGACGTTTAATGTGTAAATAGACAAACTTACCTCTAAGAGGAAAATCTTGGATTGTTATTTCCTCCTGAAAGCCTTTGGATACAAATTCTACAGTATTAAACTCTTTTGGGGGTCTTGCTTTTTCTTCGAAATACAGATGTAAGTTTTCTTCAGAATTAGTTGCAGAAACTATTTCAAAGTTCTCTATTAAAAAATCAGGGAGCATAAATTTTAAAAGGTCTATAGAAGTCATATCTCAATGTTAATACTACAAAAATATTCTTTTTTTCTAAAACTTCTCCCCAGGTTTTGTTCCTGATCCCAAATTATACCAAATGTAAGATTCTTATGGATCATAACGAAAAGCTGAGGAGTAGCAAAAATTAGGCATAAATATTCGTTAGTCTGAAAAGGAAAAACTCTATGTTCCTCACGCCTCTAAATTGAGATCTAAACGTTTTTACATTCCGGAATTTAATAGAATCATAGAGGCTTTTAAGTTTTGCTGCAAATAATAGTAAAGCTTTTTTTAGTGCATTACAGTTGTTTTCGAGACTTTCCAATTAACTGAGTGTTTTAGGTGTTTGTGATTATATAAAAAGAGAGTATACCTATATATAGAGTATACCTATATATAAGGAGTAGCCACTTTTTCTCAGAATCTATCCCGATCGCTATCGGGATCAGCCCTCGAGACTTCGGGACGCTACAATCTACCTCTCCTTCCCTTCTCGTGCGAAAAGACGAGACGGGCTCGATAGGATTTCCACTGCTATGGGGGCTAGGGGGGGTAAGATGATGACTTCAATATTGTCGATAAGGTTTCTAAAAAAAGTACACATATATATATATTGGTATAGCAAGCAAAGCTACTAATTATAGTAGTTATCAAGAGTAGGAAGCTTGTCTTGCTAATTATAAAGTATTAGCAAACATGCTGTATTCTCAACGAAACAAGGCAGACTAAGAGCACAAAGGCACTCTTTCCTTGGGAGACTCCCGACGGTTTTGGCGGAGGAGGAGAAAACTTTCCTTTTCAAAACACGTATTTCCAGCGAGTTAAACGCTGCGTTAAGAAAACGTGAAAAAATAGTCTATTAAAAGTATTGTTTAACGGTATAAAGGTGCTACTTTTGCACCCGCAACAGCGAATAAGTTCATAAGAATATTGACAGGTTATAAAGGGGTTTAGGATTGGAATTATTTCTAAAATAAATCAAAATAAAGCTTGTGAGATTCGAAATTGCTTATTACATTTGCAGCCCGCAAAACGCGCAATGTTCCTTGAAAGACTGCAAAAAAAAGATAAAGAAATGAGGATTTAAATCTTCGAAAAAAAACTTTAAATTTTTCTTGCGAGAAACAAAAGACTTTGTTACTTTTGCACCCGCTTCGGGAAACATGTTTACATGGTGATTGAAGTTAGAAACTGAAATAAATTCAGTTTAAAAAAAAAGAAGAACACGTTCCTAGACATATTGAATTGACAGCCGTTTTAACAGAGATGTTAGAACAAAAGAATAAAGAGTAATAGAATCGAGAGATTTGAAAAAACCACTAGACCTTCAGTCAAAAACAAAAAGAGAATTTATTCTCATATAATATACGATGAAGAGTTTGATCCTGGCTCAGGATGAACGCTAGCGGCAGGCTTAACACATGCAAGTCGAGGGGTAGAAGAAGCTTGCTTCTTTGAGACCGGCGCACGGGTGCGTAACGCGTATGCAATCTACCTTTCACAAAGGG
>NZ_SMFO01000026.1 GCF_004349145.1 Flavobacterium hiemivividum
AGTCTCCAACCTATCCTACACATCATTTGTCCAAGGTCAATACTAAGCTATAGTAAAGGTGCACAGGGTCTTTTCGTCCCACTGCGGGTAAGCGGCATCTTCACCGCTACTACAATTTCACCGAGCTCATGGCTGAGACAGTGTCCAGATCGTTACACCATTCGTGCAGGTCGGAACTTACCCGACAAGGAATTTCGCTACCTTAGGACCGTTATAGTTACGGCCGCCGTTTACTGGGGCTTCATTTCAATGCTTCTCCGAAGATAACATCTCCACTTAACCTTCCAGCACCGGGCAGGTGTCAGGCCCTATACTTCATCTTACGATTTTGCAGAGCCCTGTGTTTTTGATAAACAGTCGCCTGGACCTCTTCACTGCGGCCAGCATTGCTGCTGGCGACCCTTCTCCCGAAGTTACGGGTCTATTTTGCCTAATTCCTTAGCCATGAATCTCTCGAGCACCTTAGAATTCTCATCTCGACTACCTGTGTCGGTTTGCGGTACGGGTACTATTAACCTGAAGTTTAGAGGTTTTTCTTGGAAGCCCTTAGGTGCACTATCTCTTTGACCGAAGTCTCCGAGTACTATCGTATTTCCCCAAGCCGCGTGGATTTGCCTGCGCAGCTTATAGGTAGGTACTTCAACGAACTATTCCGTCAGTTCGCGGCACTTTCATCACTCCGTCACCCCATCACAGTTAACAGTAGTACGGGAATATTAACCCGTTGTCCATCGACTGTCCCTTTCGGGTTCGCCTTAGGTCCCGACTAACCCACAGCTGATTAGCATAGCTGTGGAAACCTTAGTCTTTCGGTGTGCGGGTTTCTCGCCCGCATTATCGTTACTTATGCCTACATTTTCTTTTCTAACCGGTCCAGCAGGCCTTACGACTCACCTTCTACCCTGTTAGAATGCTCCCCTACCACTTACAATAAATTGTAAATCCATAGCTTCGGTAATATACTTATGCCCGATTATTATCCATGCTCGTCCGCTCGACTAGTGAGCTGTTACGCACTCTTTAAATGAATGGCTGCTTCCAAGCCAACATCCTAGCTGTCTATGCAGACAAACCTCGTTCTTTCAACTTAGTATATATTTGGGGACCTTAGCTGATGGTCTGGGTTCTTTCCCTCTCGGACTTGGACCTTAGCACCCAAGCCCTCACTGTTAGTGAACATTATATAGCATTCGGAGTTTGTCAGGAATTGGTAGGCGGTGAAGCCCCCGCATCCAATCAGTAGCTCTACCTCTATATAACTTTATAACTAACGCTGCACCTAAATGCATTTCGGGGAGTACGAGCTATTTCCGAGTTTGATTGGCCTTTCACCCCTACCCACAGATCATCCCAAGACTTTTCAACGTCAACGGGTTCGGTCCTCCACTATGTGTTACCACAGCTTCAACCTGTCCATGGGTAGATCACACGGTTTCGCGTCTAACACTACTGACTAAAGCGCCCTATTCAGACTCGCTTTCGCTACGGATCCGTGGCTTAACCACTTATCCTTGCCAGCAACGTTAACTCGTAGGCTCATTATGCAAAAGGCACGCCGTCACCCCACGAAGGGGCTCCGACCGCTTGTAAGCGTATGGTTTCAGGATCTATTTCACTCCGTTATTCACGGTTCTTTTCACCTTTCCCTCACGGTACTGGTTCACTATCGGTCTCTCAGGAGTATTTAGCCTTAGCGGATGGTCCCGCCAAATTCAGACAGGATTTCTCGTGTCCCGCCCTACTCAGGATACCACTATCAATTATATCACTTACCTATACAGGACTATCACCCTCTTTGGTTCTACTTTCCAGTAGATTCTAGTTCGTTTTACATTGAATATCGTGGTCCTACAACCCCAAATATGCCGTAACATGTTTGGTTTGGGCTAATCCGCGTTCGCTCGCCACTACTTACGGAATCACTTTTGTTTTCTTCTCCTCCGCCTACTTAGATGTTTCAGTTCAGCGGGTTTGCCCACCTATCGGTGTACTATGTCTTCAACATAGTGGGTTGCCCCATTCAGGTATCTACGGATCAATCGGTGTGTGCCCGTCCCCGTAGCTTTTCGCAGCTTATCACGCCTTTCATCGCCTCTGAGAGCCAAGGCATCCCCCATACGCCCTTATTTTGCTTATTGTACCAATCATTTCAGCATCTTGTGGAGAATAACGGAGTCGAACCGTTGACCTCCTGCGTGCAAGGCAGGCGCTCTAGCCAGCTGAGYTAATCCCCCATTTCTAATTTTAAATTATGAATGTTGAATTTTGAATTACAGTAATTCATACTCATACTTCTAAAATTTCCTTTTCTTTAAGTATTAGTTGTCTCGGACAGACTCGAACTGTCGACCCCTACATTATCAGTGTAGTACTCTAACCAGCTGAGCTACGAGACACTCTTATTCTTAAATTGTATTATTTGAACTAACAGCAAGAGTAATAAATTCGCATTCTTTGTTTCCACTTTCTCTTTTCGTCTCTTTCCCTACAGTGCTTATAAATAAGCTAACAATAAGGCTCTAGAAAGGAGGTGTTCCAGCCGCACCTTCCGGTACGGCTACCTTGTTACGACTTAGCCCTAGTTACCAGTTTTACCCTAGGCAGCTCCTTGCGGTCACCGACTTCAGGCACCCCCAGCTTCCATGGCTTGACGGGCGGTGTGTACAAGGCCCGGGAACGTATTCACCGGATCATGGCTGATAT
>NZ_SMFO01000027.1 GCF_004349145.1 Flavobacterium hiemivividum
TAACTGTATTTCTGGAAAGCGAGAGATAATTGCTAATAAAGAGCTTACTCTTACCGCTACAATAGAATTTTAGTGCTTTTCTAATTTTGCTCATGTCTGTTAGTTTATTGGCCATAAATCCGTCGTTTTTTTAACGAATTTAAGGGCTAACAACATGAAAAAAGTAGTTGTTTTTTAGGTGGTCACTTTCAACTGGAATCAGGTGGTCAGTTTGCTCCGGAATTGGGTGGTCAATTTCAACCGAAACAAGTGGTCAATTTACACTGGAATTGGGTGGTCAATTTGACCGTTTTTTCCAAAATAATGGCCAAACTAGAATTAGAAGCCGATAAAGAGGTAGCATGGCAGGAAGAATGCAGGTTACACGCAATTCAAAGAGCAGAAGAAGAAAAAATCAAACAAGAATTTAAAGCACGAAAAGAAAAAGAAATAATTAAAACCAAAAGTCTATTTTCAGATGCTGAAAAATTCAATAAAGCCACAATATACCGCAATTTTATAAATGCAACAGAACAAAAAGCTATAAGAGAAAATAACCTTACCGATGAATTAAAAGATTGGATTAAGTGGGCAAATGAAAAAGCCGATTGGTTCGATCCCTTTATAAACAGAGAGGATGAATTACTCAATGACAACGACCGGGAAGAATTCCATAAACCGAAACAAACGAACTATTATTACAGATAACAGCTTAACTACATCACTAGCCATGATAATACAATAGTGCATAATCTATAGTAAAATAATACTTATGGTAAAAATATGTTCTCGTAAAACCTTGATTTTGTTAACAACTACGATTAAATGTTAAAAAGTTTGCATAATACTGCCTTTGCATCGTATATTTGCACCAATCGTACCAGTAGCGCTTCCCATCAGAACAGCCTTCTGGTCTTTTTTTTTTATAACTATATGGCGAATAAATTACCTAAAACCGTTGCTGAACAAATTAGACAATGCACCACATTTTCTAAAAAATATAAGCTACTATCGATTAAAAGGATATTGGTGGGAAATGCAATCGGATAAAGTAGAACATAAATTCAGCCCTAATAGTTATTTTGAAGATGTTATTGATTTATATAACTTCGACAGGCATTTACGCCTGCTAATGTTTGATGCTATTGAGCGTATAGAAGTAGCTTTAAGAACAAAGTTAATTTATCATCTTTCATTATCTCAGGGACCTTTATTCTATCTTGACGATTCTATTTTTACTGATAAAGCAAAACAACAGGCGACCGTAGATCATTTAATCAGTGAAATAGACCGTAGCAAAGAACAATTCATATTAGAACATCGAAAATATCACAAAGGAGAACCATTCGAATCATGGAAAGCTTTAGAAGTAACATCATTAGGTACACTTTCTAAATTATATAAAAACCTAAACCATCAACTACCTGAAAAATCAAAAATAGCTCAAGAATTTGGATTTAATTCTCACAAAGATTTCTCTAGTTTTTTGGAAGCGATAACAGTAATTAGAAACGTCATAGCTCACCATTCCAGGTTATGGAACAACAATGTCACTACAAAATATTTATGGCCTAAAAACTTAAAAAGTAATCCAATTACATACGTACCAAACGAAAATCAAAGGGCTAAACTATTTCCCCTACTCTCTTTAACAATACATGCAATCGAAATAATAAGTCCCGGTAATTCAATCAAAGAAAAATTCTTTCAATTATTAAATGAATATCCAGTTGTTTCTGTACATAAAATGGGGTTTCCTGCAAATTGGAAAACACAACCGATATGGGTTAAATAAATACTAATTATGACAAATTATCCTAAATCAATACCTGTTTTAAAAAACAAGACTGCACAAAATTTTATCAATAAGATTAATGCTAATACTGCAAAAAAAGCTTCAATTGATTTTTCTGTCCAAGCAAAAATTACAGCATAAATTTTAAAAAAGGCAAAAATATAATTCCATAAGAATATTTCCGTTCCACTCATCACGAGCAATCAAGCGGTCTCTCTTCGGTCGTTCCCTTTGTTCCGTTCGGCTGTTCCAGTCGGTCAACCATATATTTTCATAGGAACTTTTTCGGTAAATATGCAATTTATGGTTTTAATTCAATAGTTTGGTTTCCCTCCGTTCCACAGACACTTCACAGCACTAAAAAAACAGCAGCTTGAAAATAAGCAGCTATTTTTTTGCGCTGTTTCGTTCCTCATCTTCACACGGTCTCTACCCTGCGTTCGGTCGGGCTTATGCATCCACAATACCGCTTCATTCCGTTTCGTGGGTATTTCGGTGGGACCGTGCCACCCATTTCGGTTGAAATGGTGCCACTTTGAAAGATATTACAATAATACAAAAAGTTTGTTCAGTTTAAAAATTTGCTTTTCTCATAGACTCACCTGTTAGTTCTATTCTATGAGAGGAATTTACAATCCTATCTAGCACTGCATCGGCAATAGTACAGTTCCCAATTATGTCATGGTATGCAGATACCGGTATTTGAGAAGATAGTATTATTGATCCTTGATTGTGTCTTTGATCAACAATATCTAATAAAGCTTCCCTAGACTGATTATCA
>NZ_SMFO01000028.1 GCF_004349145.1 Flavobacterium hiemivividum
AACACGTTTTGGTTTTTGGTTACAAACTCACAATCGGCCAATCGCAGTACTTGCGTACGGTCTAAATTACGGGACACTTCAAAATTAAGACTTTCAATATTGGATTTGTAATGGAACCGTGCGTTTTTAATGCTTCGCTCGATACGTCTGTTGTGCCTTTCGTCCCATTCCGAATCGATGAGCATAGATGTAAACTGATCAATGGTGTAGTGGTCAGTTTTGCCACTTTCAATGGCAGTTTTAAAGGCATTGTGCATGCCATTGAGCTTCATTAGCTTCATTTTTGTTACTGTTGCTTCATTCATAATTAATTGATTTTAATTTATTTAAAGTAATTTTTCCCTCGGATATTATCGTGCTGGGGCAATTCTAAATCGGTTTCTGATTCGAGATCAATTCGATCTAAATTGTTTTCTAAAATGTTTTGGATGGTTTTATAGTTGTATATTTTGTAATCTAATGCTCTTTTGCAAGCGTTGATTAAGCGTTGTTTCCCTACCTTCTTTTCAAAAGATAAAATGCCTAAACAAGATTTATACGCCTGTTCAGGATGGTTTTTACTGTCGATTATTTTCATGATAAATTCCCCTACACTTGGATCAATTCCACTTGCCCAATCTAAAAAACGCGA
Organism: Flavobacterium hiemivividum; assembly: GCF_004349145.1. GTDB lineage: Bacteria > Bacteroidota > Bacteroidia > Flavobacteriales > Flavobacteriaceae > Flavobacterium > Flavobacterium hiemivividum. Next base: position 632 of record NZ_SMFO01000028.1, read on the forward strand.
TGCACTCCAGTCGGCTACAAATTGATGGGTGCTGGCCATATGGTCTGGGTTTGTAGTATAGACGTAAGGCTTATAATGCCTTGGATGTGTGGCAATACGATTGTATTTATAATAGATTTCAATGGTGGATTTAGTGTAAAGTAGTTTGACTTTTTTACGCAAATATTGATACGGAACGCTGTAAAAATTCTTATCTACGCTCAACGATACATGTCCGTTTTGCATTACTGTGGCAAAGGATTGGTACTTAATCTCGAAGCGTTCTTGGGGAAGTGGGTTTAATTCCTTTTTCTCATCTTCGGTAAATAATTCCAATCGGGAGTACGGGCGTGCGGTGAGTTTCCTTTTGTTATGCACCTCAAGAAGGTTCCAAATTTGCTCATTAAGTTGGTCAAGGCTAAAGAATTTCTGTTCTCTTAAATGCACATAAATCCTTCTGTATAATATCTTTACAGCTCCTTCTACTAACGACTTATCCCTTGGCTTGTAAGCTCTGGCAGGCAATATAGTGGTTTGATAATGTTCTGCAAAGTCGGCTAAAGTTTCGTTGATGGTAGGTTCAAAACGACTGCTTTTTATCACAGCCGATTTTAAATTATCGGGAACAATGGCCGCTGGGGTGCCTCCAAAAAACCGAATAGCATTTTCGACAGAAGTTACAAAATCTTCTTTTTGTTGGCTCGTCGAGGCTTCAGCATAAGTGTACTGACTGGCTCCTAAAATCGCCACAAAGAACTGTACTTCTTTGATTTCACCGGTGTCTTCATCGATTATGGAAAGTGTTTTTCCAGCATAATCCACATACATTTTATCACCTGCCTTGTGGTTCATGTGCATCACGGGATTTACCCGATTGCTCCAGTTTTTAAAGTGGTACCTGAATTGAGAACTCTTGAGGCCATCGGGGTTTTCTTTATAATATTCTTCCCAAAGATGTTGCACTGTTACCCCAACTTTCTTGAGGTCACGCTCCATTTTAGGAAAAAAGGAATGGAGTTTTTCCAGCATAGGATTGGTAGATTCCAGTGTAGATTGTGAAAATAAATCTTCTAAATCAGCATCTGATTTCTGTTCAAGGTCTTCCACATTTAATCCCAAGGCATCAAATAAGGTAATGTATTTCTTAACTGTATTTCTGGAAAGCGAGAGATAATTGCTAATAAAGAGCTTACTCTTACCGCTACAATAGAATTTTAGTGCTTTTCTAATTTTGCTCATGTCTGTTAGTTTATTGGCCATAAATCCGTCGTTTTTTTAACGAATTTAAGGGCTAACAACATGAAAAAAGTAGTTGTTTTTTAGGTGGTCACTTTCAACTGGAATCAGGTGGTCAGTTTGCTCCGGAATTGGGTGGTCAATTTCAACCGAAACAAGTGGTCAATTTACACTGGAATTGGGTGGTCAATTTGACCGTTTTTTCCA
>NZ_SMFO01000029.1 GCF_004349145.1 Flavobacterium hiemivividum
AATCGAGTAGACGGCTCCGCTCCTAATGGAACGGAGTGCGCCTCTCACACCACCGAGCGTACGGGTCACGTACTCGGCGGTTCGCAAAGAGATGGGTTAAGTTCGATATAAACATCAGTCAATGATTGATACCCTTTTTGTTTTAAGCGTTTCAAAGTTATGGTTGTCCCCAAAATTGGACTCTGAGCAATCGCCCACCCCCCTTTTCGAGTTCGACTCCATGCATAGGCGTGGTCTTGGTCAATTCCTAGTCGTATGAGGTTTTTCCTTTTCCGTTCAGGTTTTTTCCAGTCGTGCCAAATACAGTACCGAAGTCGGTTTCTTAACCAGCCATCTAAATCTCGTAATTTCCCCATGATACTTGTTCCCCGAAAATAGTTTAACCATCCTCGTTGAATTTCGTTTATCTTGGCAATACGGTCTTCTAGCTTGACTGGTGCGGTTTTTCGACTAATGCTTTTGAGCTTTTCTTTGAGTTTCTTCCACGCTTTTTCTGCCACTACCAACTGATAATCGTTCTTGCTTCCTTTCTTGTAAGTTGGCACAAATCCGAATCCCAAAATAGTGAAGTGAACGGGACGTTTTATCCCGCTTTTCTCCTCGTTGATGGTCAGTTTTAGCTTCGTTTTCAAGAATTTTACAAGCGCTTGTGCTGTCGCTTTTGCTCGAATGTGGCTTGTGCAATAAATACTAAAATCATCGGCATAACGTACAAATTTGTATTTGCGTCTTGTCATTTCTTTGTCCAATTCGTGGAGTAGAATATTCGACAATAACGGACTGAGTGGACTTCCTTGTGGAACGCCCTTACGCCTTTTTTGTAGTTTTCCTTTGATTTGTATTGGCGCACGTAACCATTTTCGAATGAGTCGCATCGTGGTTTTACATTTCACTTTTCGATAGACTAAATTAAGTAATAAACAATGGTCTACTTCGTCAAAGAAGTTCTTTAGGTCGATGTCCACAATGTGGTTCAACCCTTGATGGATGTAATCCCTCGCTTGCCCAACGGCTTGTCGAGCATTCTTGTTGGGACGAAATCCAAAGCTATTGCTACTAAACTCGGTTTCAAATAATGGTGCTATAACCTGCGATACAGCTTGCTGCAACACTCGGTCGGTAGTGGTAGGAACTCCCAAAAGACGGACTTTACCGTTCCCTTTAGGAATCTCAACGCCCAAAATGGGTTGAGACAAGTAGTTTTCCTTTGCAATATCGTCAAGCAATTGTAGTTTTCGTTTCGGAAAACGCTCTTTGAGCTGACTAACTTTTACACCATCTACTCCCGCACTGCCTCGATTGGAAACAACGTGTTCCAAGGCTTTTTGAAGATTGTAAGGATGTACTACTCGTGCAATCATTTTCTTTTGTTTAATCTGAATTTATTTCAGATTCTTTGTTAACCTGTTCTTGTTTTTCAGGGCTATCCGCCACGGCGGATTCCGTTGAAAATTAGGAACCTCAATGCGTTCTGTCCTTCCTTGATTGTGAGACCTATGCAGTTTCTATTTGCAACTCGTTGCCCCAAGTACTATGACTTCTGCTGACTTCTTGACCTAACCAACTCGTGGTTGTCAAGACCTCCCCCGGTAAGAGCTCTTTCCTTCCGTCTATTCCCGCTGCATCTACATCTAATAGGTTTTTGTAAACTTCGGACTTTACGTTGCTGTGGACGCTTATCCCTTACTAAATGCCTCTTATGCAATTTCTGTTCGTCGGTACAGACTTTTGCCGTTTCGCTTCCTTCAGTGCATATCTCACGATAAACCACCTTGCGACGTACTAATGATTCGGGTTTTCAATCCGCTCATAAGGGACTTACACCCTCTGGAAAAATATCAGACTGTATCATTTGTTTTCTAATCCAAAAAGTCTAATTTCGAATTAAGAACAAACGATTTACAATCTGCTTCCTGCTCATGCAGGGCACACACAGC
>NZ_SMFO01000003.1 GCF_004349145.1 Flavobacterium hiemivividum
ATGAAACAGTATCAATTTCTATTGAAAGAAAAAGGAATTATACAAAGTATGTCAAGAAAAGGGAACTGTTTAGATAATGCTATTATCGAAAACTTTTTTGGAATACTTAAATCAGAATTATTTTATCTAAAGAAATACAGCTCTATAAACCAATTAAAAGAAGAAATAAAGGAATACATAAACTATTACAATAACGAGAGAATTAAATCTAATTTAAACAAAATGAGCCCGATCCAATATCGAGCTCATTATTATCAAAATTAATTATAAATTTGTCTAACTTTTTGGGTTCAGTCTAATTTGAGCGGTTTTTCTATGTCATTTATAATCGTTAAAACTCCTAAGATTTGAAAAAGTTTCATAATTGTAATTGATTGAATTGAAGTATTCACGCTTTTTTGTCAGTTCTATGAAAGAGGAATCACCTCAAACTGTTTTTAATATTTGATGGTTAATTACTTTACGGAATTTATAAAGAGATTTCTCCTTTTTCGAAAATACAATTTTGAGAATTTAATCAATAAAAAACCTCCAAGTTACCGCAGTACTGAGTCTTCGGTATAGAGTCATCGTGCGTCCCGACGCTTCTGGAGAACCGCATTATTCACACTATTTTGTCATTCCGATGAAAGAGGAATCAACTCAAACTGTTTTTAATATTTGATGGTTAATCACTTTACGGAATTTATAAAGAGATTTCTCCTTTGTCGAAAATATAATTTTGAGAATTTAATCCATAAAAAAGACCTCCAAGTTACCGAAGTACCGAGTCTTCGGTATATAGGCATCGTGCGTCGCGACGCTTCGGGAGAACCGCAATATTCACGTTATTTTGTCATTCCGATGAAAGAGGAATCACCTCAAACTGTTTTTAATATTTGATGGTGAATCACTTTACGGAATTTATAAAGAGATTTCTCCTTTGTCGAAAATACAATTTTGAGAGTTTAGAGCAAAAAAAATCCTCCAAGTTACCGAAGTACCGAGTCTTCGGTATAGAGGCACCGTGCGTCCCAACGCTTCTGGAGAACCGCATTATTCGCGCTATTTTGTCATTCCGATGAAAGAGGAATCACCTCAAACTGTTTTTAATATTTGATGGTTAATCACTTTACGGAATTTATAAAGAGATTTCTCCTTTGTCGAAAATACAATTTTGAGAATTTAATCCATAAAAAAAACTCCAAGTTACCGAAGTACCGAGTCTTCGGTATATAGGCATCGTGCGTCCCGACGCTTCTGGAGAACCGTAGTATTTCTTTATCTAATTTTTATTAAAAATTAAACATAAAAAAACCTCCAAGTTTCCTTGAAGGTTTTTGAGGCATCGTGCGGATTCGAACCGCAGTAGGAGCTTTTGCAGAGCCCAGCCTAGCCACTCGGCCACGACGCCATTTGTTGAATGGATGGCAAAAGTACTTAAAAAGTTTAGAGTTTAAAAGTTTAAAGTTTAAAATTTTAAAAAAAATACTGTTTTATGTTTTACCACTTTTCCAAATCTACCTTGTTTAGTAAGATTTTAATTTCGATATTCTTCTAATTCAACGGTAACCGATTCAACATCACCACCAATAGGAGGATTTAATTTTGATACACCTAGTAGTATTCTAGAAACTTCAGGAATTTCATTAAACACGCGTGTAATTATTCTTTGTGCTACATGTTCAAGCAAATGGGAACGAATTTCCATTTCTTCGACCACAATCTTATTCAATAAGACATAATCTACGGTGTCATTTAGATCATCTGAAAGACAAGATTTTCGTAAATCAGTTTTTATTTCAAGATCAATTGAATAGTCGGAACCAATTTTTCCTTCTTCGATCAAGCAACCATGATAAGAGTAGGTACGGATATTTTTTAGTTTAATTGTTCCCATAATGAGTATAGTGTTTTATTAGTTTGTTCATTTATTTTATAAAAGTACAACATATTTAAAATTTATTGGTCGAAATGGAAATATGCAAATCCTGCATTCGCTATTTAACCAACAATTTTGATAACTTTGCTTCTTTAATACAACATTATGTCTACAGAAGAAAAATCACTTCATTTTATAGAACAAATTATAGAAGAAAATATCGCAAACGGTTTTCCAAAGGAGCAACTTCGTTTTCGGTTTCCACCAGAACCAAATGGTTATTTACACATAGGCCATGCTAAATCGATCTGTCTTAATTTTGGTTTGGGATTAAAGTACAATGCTCCAGTTAATCTACGTTTTGACGATACAAATCCGGCTAAAGAAGAGCAGGAGTATGTTGATGCCATAAAGGAAGATTTATTGTGGTTGGGATTCAATTGGACTGAAGAACGTTATTCTTCTGATTATTTTCAGCAGTTGTACGATTGGGCAGTCGAAATGATTAAAAATAATAAGGCTTATGTGGACAGTCAGTCTTCTGAAGATATGGCAATTCAAAAAGGAACTCCTACAAAACCAGGAGTAGATGGACCTTATAGAAACCGATCTATTGAAGAAAATTTGACTTTATTTGAAGCAATGAAAAACGGTGATTATCCAGAAGGAAGTCATGTTTTACGTGCTAAAATAGATATGAAGTCGACAAATATGTTGATGCGTGATCCTTTAATGTACCGTGTTTTGCACCGTCATCATCATAGAACAGGAAATGATTGGAATATTTATCCAATGTATGATTACGCTCATGGCGAAAGTGATTATGTTGAGGAAATTTCGCATTCGATTTGTACCCTTGAATTTGTGATGCACCGTGAGTTGTACAATTGGTTTTTAGACCAAATTTATGATGAAAATAGGGTTAGGCCACATCAATATGAATTTGCTCGTTTGAACTTGAATTACACCGTAATGAGCAAGAGAAAATTATTGCAATTAGTTCAAGAAAATATAGTTAAAGGATGGGATGATCCAAGAATGCCTACGATTTCTGGTTTGAGAAGAAGAGGATATACAGCTGCTTCTATTCGTAAGTTTTGTGAAATTATAGGTGTTGCAAAACGTGAAAATGTTATTGATGTATCGCTTTTGGAATTTTGTCTGCGGGAAGATTTAAACAAGACTGCCCCAAGGGTGATGGCAGTTTTAGATCCTGTAAAAGTGGTTATTACAAATTATCCAAAAGATAAAGAAGAGTCATTAGATGCTGAGAATAATCAGGAGGATGATGCTGCAGGTTTTAGAAAATTACCTTTTTCTCGTGAATTATACATCGAAAGAGAAGATTTTCTTGAACAGGCTCCAGCTAAATTTTTCCGTTTGAGTATCGGAAATGAAGTGCGTCTTAAAAATGCGTACATAATTAAAGGTGAAAGCGTTGTAAAAGACAATGAAGGTAAGATTACTGAAATCCATGTAACCTATGATGAAGACAGCCGAAGTGGAAGTGGGAGTGAAGCTTCACAACGCAAAGTAGCAGGAACCTTGCATTGGGTTTCTATCAAACATGCCATTGAAGCCGAAGTTCGTTTGTACGATCGCTTGTTTATAGATGAAGCACCAGACAGCCATAAGGAAAAGAACTTTCTAGAATTTATGAATTCTAATTCTCTCGAAATTGTAAAAGGTTTTGTGGAACCAAGTTTAGCTTCTAGTAAAGCTGGAGATAAATTCCAATTCCAACGTTTGGGTTATTTCAATACAGATAAAGACAGCACTGAAGGGAAATTAGTTTTCAATAAAACGGTTGGTCTTAAAGATGCATGGGAAGAAAAAGGAAAGAAAGAAGGTAATTTATTGATGAATACTCAAAAGGAAATCAATAAATACGTAAAGGAAAAAGACAGCTCTAATGCCGAATTGATCCTTGAGAATATTGTTGCAAATATTAGAAGTATCGATAATTTTAGCCTGATTAACCAGACAGTTGTTAAGAATGTTAAGAACGATAATAATTCTTTGTTGTTTGCTAATTTAATTTTACTTCATTCTGATAAGGTAGAAGCAAAGGATATTGAAAAGGAAGTTGTGACAAAATTATATACAATGTCATTAAAAAGCCAGTTGGCTGCAGTTAGAATTTTAGCAATTGATAATCTAAAAAATGACAGTATTAATTTTGAAGATTATAAAGTTCAACTTTCAGAAATGAATAATACTGAAAAGAATGAAAAAGTTTCAGAATTATTAAAAACACTAAATCTTTAAGTTTATTTTTTAAGAATAGAATTTAACAATACAAAAGCGCCTTTTTTAAGGCGTTTTTTTATTATTACAAAATTCTATTGTATTTTATGTATCTATAAATTTAATCAATTAAAACTGCCTTTTATTTAGCCGTTTTAAGCTATAATTAGATTTTTTTCATAGCAGAAGGTAATGATGTAGGACATTTAAGCTGAAAATCTCTTATTTCAAGGACATGACTTGTAAAAACTATTTTAACGGCTTGTTAACAAGAAGTTGTTCATAAATATCGTATATTTCATTAATATTAATTAAATCAAAAAATTATGTCAAAGAATACAGGAAATACAATTTTAGCAATTTTAACGGGTGCAGCAATTGGAGCTGGAGTAGGAATTTTATTTGCTCCGGATAAAGGTTCACAAACGAGAGTAAAAATTAAAGAGGGATATAAAGACGCTCAAAAAGATTTAGAAAAGAAATATAAAGAACTTTCTGAGGAAGTAAAAACAAAATTTTCTAGCAGTAAAGTTGATTTTGAGGGAAGCTATGACGATTTACTTTCTAGCATGAGTCATAAAACGGAAGATGTAATTACTTTCCTTGAAAGTAAATTAGCAGAACTGAAACAGAAAAACGCAAGACTTCAGAAATAATTGAAAGGCTTTAAATTTGAAAATAAAAATTAATACATGGCTTTTGAAGAATTAAAAGAGAATGTAGGTGATATTCAAGATCATGCGCAAGCGTATATTGAAAATAATCTAGCCTATTATAAATTACGAGCGTTCAAAATGGCGATGAAATCGACCACTACGATTTTAAAGTTTTCTTTGATACTTTTGGGTTTTAGTATGGTAGTATTATTTTTTTCATTAGCGCTTGCATTTACTATCGGAAATTATTTTAATAGTTATCCTGTAGGTTTTCTAATAGTTGGTGGACTTTATCTTTTTGCAACTGGACTATTATTTTTAGTAAGAGACAAGATAGTGGAAGGACCGTTATTAGAAAAATTTTCTGAAATATTTTTTAACGACTAAACTATGGGAACTAGAAAATATTCATCGTATGCGCAAATCGACAGGGAGCTGGAGATATTAAAGATTGAAAAGGATATTAGCTATCAAAGGATTGTTTTGGGCTATCATAGAACCAAGGAAAGCATTGCACCGCATCATTTGCTTAATAATTTCCTAGAATCCTTTAAAACAGCCTTTAGCGGCTCTTTTGGAACTATATTAAACATTGCCGTTCCATTTGCAATCAATTGGATCATCAATAAAAAAAGAGGCCGTTAAGCCTCTTTTTTCTGTTATAATAGTAGAAAGTATTATTCCTCTCTTTCAGAGGTATCTTCTTCCTCTTCGTCTTCTATTGGAATAATAGTTTCAGTTTTTGCTTTCGATTTTCTACTTGCTTTTTTCATAGATTCACCCACCATATTACTTGCAGAGAAGCTTGCAACCATGTTGTTCAACATATCACTTCCAGCTTGTGGTGAATTAGGTAATAAGATTAGGTTAGAATTAGTATCTGCACCAATGGCTTGTAAAGTATCGTAATGTTGTGTCACCACAATTAATGCAGAAGCTTCCTGTGAGTTAATACCAACTCTATTAAGGACATCCACACTTTCTACTAATCCTCTAGCAATCTCTCTTCTTTGATCAGCAATACCTTGTCCTTGTAAACGTTTGCTTTCTGCTTCTGCTTTAGCTTTGGCTACAATTCTAATTCTTGATGCTTCTGCTTCAAATTCGGCTACTGTTTTTTCTCTATCGGCAGCATTAATTCTATTCATTGCATTTTTTACTTGAATATCTGGATCGATATCAGTTACCAAAGTATTGATAATTGTGTAACCGTAAGTGGTCATTGCTTCGTTTAATTCTCTCTTTACGGCAATTGCGATATCATCTTTTCTTTCAAAAACATCGTCTAATTTTAATTTAGGAACCTCGGCACGAACTACGTCAAATACATAAGAAGTAATTTGGTCATGTGCATATTCTAATTTGTAGAAGGCATCATAAACAGTGTCTTTAACAACCATAAATTGCACAGAAACTTTAAGTTTTACAAAAACATTGTCTTTTGTTTTGGTTTCGATAATTACATCTAATTGTTGGATTTTAAGATTTACTCGTCCAGCCACACGGTCTATTAGTGGTATCTTTAGATGTAATCCAGATTGTCGCACGCTGTGAAATTTTCCAAATCGTTCGATGATAACTGAGGTTTGTTGTCTTACAGTAAAAAAAGAAGACATAAGAATAAATAATCCAAGTACAAGAAGGACAATTAAAATAATGTTCATAATAAATATAATTAAATTAAAATTAATCTGTTAAAGTACAAAAAAACTTTAATTTTGTTAGTATTTAGTCTAACAATATGAAAAAGCTATATTTTGCATTAGTTCTAGTTTTAGTTACAAGTAGCATTTTTGCACAATATGGCTATCGGGATTCTAATAGGATTGGGGTAACATTAGGAGCAAACCAGCTTAGTTTGAATACCGATAATTTTCAAACAAAACCAGAACTTGGTTGGAATGCGGGATTATCTGTTAGAGGAAATTTTTATGATATGTGGGATATGGTATATTCACTGCAATTCAGTGAGAATAATTTCTCAGTTCCAACAAAGAAACTTAATGTTCAAAATGTAGATGTCAATTACAAATTGGCTTCGGCTCAAATATCGTTGCAATTAAGTTATATCCTGGTCGAAAACCATTTGAGTGTAGAGTTTGGTCCGATTGTTCAAGTGAATGGAAAGTTCAAAATTGATCCAGAATATAATAAAAACACCATTAATGGCACCACTTTGCTAGCGGAGGACATTATCGATATTTCTAAATTTAATTTTTATCCAACTATAGGAATCACAGCTGGAGTCCGTCATTTTAGATTTAATGTTTCCTACCAATATGGAATCAATAACATGCTTGGAAATTTAAATACTAAAGATTCTGGGATTAATTTTAAGGGACACGCCGGAATTATCAATGGAAATATAATTGTATATTTATAAAAAAAGCCTCCGCATTAACGGAGACTTTTCGATTTTTATAAAGTTTCAATTGCTTTTTGAATTCTTTTAATTGTTTCTTCTTTTCCAATGAGTTCCACAATATCAAATAGGTGAGGTCCTTTTAAAGCTCCTACCAAACTCAAGCGGAAAGGTTGCATTACTTTTCCCATTCCAATTTCGCTCTTGGTCATCCAATCTTTTACAATTGTTTCGATATTGACAGAAGTAAAATCAGCGATTTCTTCAACTACAGAAATCAATTCTTGCATTAAAGCTGGAGTTTCTGCTTTCCAGTTTTTACTTGCTTTTTCATCGTAAGATGTTGGCGCAACAAAAAAGAAATCAGCTAGATCCCAAAATTCAGATATAAACGATGCTCTTTCTTTTATAAGGGAAACAATTTTGGTTGTTACATCTGGCGTAGTCGAGATACCTTTTGATTCTAAAATAGGAGTGAAGGCTTTCGCCAAATCCTCGTCTTTTTGCTTAATTAAATATTGGTGATTGAACCATTTATTTTTCTCTGGATCAAATTTAGCTCCAGCTTTGTGAATTCTATTTAAATCAAAAGCTTCCACTAGTTCTTCCAAAGTATAAATTTCTTTGTCCGTTCCGTCGTTCCAACCTAGTAAGGCTAAGAAATTAATTACCGCCTCGGGAAAAAATCCTTTTTCTCTGTAACCTGATGAAACTGCATCTTCCGCTTTCCATTCTAATGGAAATACAGGGAATCCTAGTTTATCTCCGTCACGTTTAGATAACTTTCCGTTTCCAATTGGTTTTAAAATCAACGGTAAATGTGCAAATTCTGGGGCGTCCCAACCAAAAGCTCTGTACAGTAAAACATGTAACGGCATTGATGGCAACCATTCTTCACCACGAATTACATGCGAGGTTTCCATTAAATGATCATCCACGATATTTGCTAAATGGTAGGTTGGCATTCCGTCACTTTTAAACAATACTTTATCATCTAGCAAGCTAGTTTCAAATTTCACATCGCCGCGAATGATGTCTTTTAAATGTAATGTTTCATCAACGGGAGTTTTAAAACGGATTACATAAGCATCTCCATTAGCGATTCTTTTTGCCGTTTCTTCGCTAGAAATCACTAGAGAAGTATCTAATAATTTTCTATTAGTGTGATTATAAATAAAAGTATTACCTTGTTCTTCCTGTTGTTTTCTGGCCGTATCTAAGGCTTCAGGAGTATCAAAAGCATAATAGGCCCAACCAGTATCGATTAATTGGTCAGCATATTGTCTATATAATGGTTTTCTTTCGCTTTGACGATAAGGACCAAATTTTTCATTTTTTCCAATCGTTTCATCAGGAGCAATTCCTAACCATTCTAATGCTTCGATGATATAAGCCTCGGCACCGGGAACAAAACGATTTTGATCTGTATCTTCAATTCGTAAATAGAAAACACCATTATTTTTTTTGGCAAACAAATAATTGAATAGGGCAGTACGCACTCCGCCAATATGTAACGGTCCAGTTGGACTAGGTGCAAAACGCACACGAACTTGCTTCGACATTTTTATAAATTTTGATGCAAATATACAATTTCAATCGCTTTAAGTGGAGATATTGAAAACTAGATTATTATAAGATTTTTGAGATTGATTTGCTTTTAACATTTCTTTAATCATATAAATTATTACTTTTAATGGTTATATCAAATATACAGTAGCTTTGGAATCTTCAAATAGTATTTATCGAAAGTTAGAATCATTTATTAGGAAGTATTACACTAACGAATTGATCCGAGGAATAGTACTCTTCATCGGCTTGGGATTGTTGTATTTTCTATTCACACTTTTCGTGGAATATTTTCTTTGGCTCAAGCCAATGGGAAGATCTATTTTGTTTTGGACTTTTGTTGGAGTAGAAATAATACTTTTATTTCGCTTTATTCTCTTTCCTATATTTAAGTTGTTTAAGTTCCAAAAAGGAATCGATTACGACCAAGCTTCAAAAATTATAGGAAATCACTTTTCTGATGTCAATGATACTTTGACTAATTTTCTTCAACTTTCAAAAACAGATACTGATCAAGCGTCCTCTGAATTGCTTTTGGCTTCAATCGATCAAAGAGCAAAAGCACTGCAACCAATACCTTTTGGTAATGCAATCAATTTTAATTCTAATAAGAGGTATTTGCCATTAGCGATTGTTCCCATTTTTCTTTTTCTGTTTTTCTATTTGTCTGGAAATAATGCTGTGATTTCTCAAAGTCTGCATAGAGTAGTTCATTTTAACGATAATTTTTTACCGCCCGCACCTTTTAAATTTGTTGTGCTAAATAATAATTTGCAAACGGAGCAGAATAAAGACTTCATGCTAAAAATTAAAACGGTGGGAAAGGTAGTCCCTGAAAACGCGATGATTTTCATTAATGGCGAAAGTTATTTTATGGAGAATGTAAGGCCTGGTGAGTTCCAATTTAGAATTACAAAACCTATCACTGATGTATTGTTTCACGTGGAGGGTAACAAGGTTTCTTCGGAAGATTATGAGTTGAATGTTGTTGCTGTTCCTTCGATTGCCAATTTTGAGATGCAATTAAATTATCCATCCTATTTGAGTAAAGAGGCGGAAGTGGTGAAAGGAACTGGAAATGCTGTTATCCCTGAGGGTACGAGAGTTACTTGGAGAATTAACTCAATGGCGACTAAAGATATTTCATGGTCTAATGAAACTGCACGTTTTGAATTTAGTAAGAACGATAAATTGTTTTCATTATCTAAAAAGATCACTCAAAATACAGAATACCAAATTATTACTTCTAACGAACGGGTAAAAGAGTATGAGAAACTGAATTATCAGCTAACAGTTATTAAGGATCAGTTTCCTACGATCACTGCTGGTAATGCACCAGACAGCTTAAAGGTAGCTAAAAGTTTTATTTTGGGACAAATTGCTGATGATTATGGTTTGTCTAGACTACAAGTAGTTTATTATCCTAAGAACAAACCAGGGGCGGTTAAACGTGGAACTATACCGATTAAGAAAGTTCCTTATGAGCAATTTCTGTTTTCTTTCCCTGGTTCGCTAATTGTTGAGCAAGGAGTTTCTTATGAGTATTATTTTGAAGTTTTTGATAATGATGCCCTACATGGTTTTAAGAGTTCTAAATCTTCGGTGTTTTCTAACCGTATTGCGACAGACGAGGAAGAGAAAAGTCAATTATTGCAGGAGCAAAATAATACGATTAATAGCCTTCAAAAATCTTTAAAAAAACAAGACAAGCAATTATCTGATATAGATAAATTACAAAAGACAGGGAAGGAAAAGGATCAATTTGAATTTAAAGATCAACAAAATGTAAAAGATTTTATTGAGCAGCAAAAGAGACAGGATGAAATGATGAAGGAGTTTGCTAAGAAAATGAAGGAGAATTTGGAACAATTGAAAACTGCGCCAAAAGAGGATGCAAAGGAAGAGTTGAAGAAACGTTTAGAAAAAGCAGATGAAGATTTAGAAAAGAATCAGAAATTACTTGATGAGCTGAAGGAGCTGAATGACAAAATCAAAAACGAAGAGTTACTGAATAAATTAGATCAATTTAAACAGAATAGTAAAAATCAAGTTAAGAATTTAGAGCAATTAGTAGAGCTAACAAAGAAGTATTATGTAGAAAAAAAGGCGGAGCAATTAGCCGATAAATTAGATAAGCTTTCAGAGAAACAAGATAAGTTAGCAGATAATGAAAAAGACAATTCTGCTGAAAAGCAAAAAAATATTAATGCTGAATTTGATAATATTAGAGACGAACTAAAAGAATTGGATAAGGATAATTCCGAATTGAAATCACCAGTAGATTTGCCTGATGATGCTGCCACAGAAAAAAGTGTTGTTGATGATTTAAAGAAAGCGAGTGATGAACTTCAAAAAGAAAATAAAGCTAAGGCGAAACCAAGTCAGAAAAAAGCTGCCGATAAAATGAAGAAAATGGCCAAGATGATGGCAGATAGTTTAGAGGGAAGTGAGAAAGAGCAGATGGAGGAAGATGTGAAAATGTTGCGACAAATATTAGATAATTTACTTGCTTATTCTTTATCGCAGGAATATGTTATGTTGCAACTAAAAGACTTGAGAAAAGGATCTCCATCCTTCAATAAAAATATTAAATTGCAACAAGATTTAAAACTACAGTTCAAACATGTTGATGATAGTTTGTTTGCGTTGTCCTTACGCAACCCTAAAATTGCTGAGGATATTACTAAAGAGATTGGTAATGTGCATTACAATATTGATAAATCCTTAGTAAGTTTATCAGATGCTCAAGTTCCAAAAGGGTTATCTCATCAACAGTATGCGGTATCGTCTGCTAATAAATTGGGAGATATTTTGAGTGACATTATGAATAATATGCAAATGTCTTTATCTGGAATGGATAGTGGAAAACCCAAGCCAGGCAGCGGTGAAGGAATGCAGCTTCCTGATATAATTAAAAAGCAACAAGGGCTAGGTGAGAAGATGAAGAAGGGAATGGAAAAAGGGCAAAAGCCTGGTGATGGTAATGAAGGTGGAAAAGGAGAAGGTGGGAAGAAAGGAAAAGAAGGTGCTCAGGATGGTGGAACGGGAGAAGGTGATGCAAAAGCGTTGTTGGAAATCTACAAAGAGCAACAGCAAATCCGAGTAGCCTTAGAAAATGAACTTAAGAAACAAGGCTTAGGTGGTGGTGGCCAAAATACTATAGAACAGATGAAGCAGATTGAAAAACAATTATTAAATAAAGGTTTTAAGAATGAAACCTTGCAAAAAATTCTCAATTTAAAACAAGAATTATTAAAATTAAATACTGCAATTCAGCAGCAAGGAGAAGAAAAGAAGCGTCAAGCAGAGACTAATAAAAGAGAGTTTAATAATGATTCTAAACCTTTGCCAGACGCATTGTTAGATTATTTAAATAGCACTGAGATATTAAACAGACAATCGTTACCTTTGCGCTCCAATTTTAACCGCAAGGTTCAAGAATATTTTAATAAAAAATGATCAATTTTAATTACGAAAGTGAATTCAACTTAGAGAATGAAGAGGCTATTGGAAACTGGCTATCTGCTGTTATTTTATCTGAAGGTAAGAAAGAAGGCGAAATTAATTACATCTTTTGTGATGATGAGTACCTCCATAAAATCAATCTAGAGTATTTAAATCACGATGACCTTACTGATGTAATTAGTTTTGATTACACGATGGGGAATGAAATTAGCGGAGATGTTTTTATTTCTGTTGAACGAGTTCAGGATAATGCAGTTGATTTTAATGTAGCTTTTGAGGAAGAATTAAGAAGAGTAATTGTTCACGGTGTTTTGCATTATTGCGGATACAAGGACAAAGGAGAGAAGGATGAGCAGTTGATGCGATCTAAAGAAAACGAAAAATTAGCGCTGTTCCACGTGGAACAGTAAATAATTAATTCTTTTAAGTTTGTAATGTTTCACGTGGAACAAAGTGTGGTTGGTTTAGATTTTATCTCAATTGTTTTAAAATGTTTCACGTGGAACAAACAGTAAGGATGTTGTAATTGAACCAGGGTTAATAGCCGTAGTGTAAAATTAATAAATAAAGATTTCAATTCTAGCGATGCTTTGGTGTTGGGATCTTACCCCCGAATCTCGGGTCAAATTAATATAATAAAATGTTTCAAGAAGAATATGATGTGATTGTAGTGGGTGCTGGACACGCCGGTTCTGAGGCTGCTGCTGCTGCTGCAAACTTGGGTTCGAAAACCCTATTGGTTACCATGAGTCTACAAAACATTGCGCAAATGTCTTGTAATCCTGCTATGGGCGGAATTGCAAAAGGACAAATTGTGCGAGAGATTGATGCGCTTGGTGGATACTCTGGAATTGTATCAGATAGAACGGCAATTCAATTCAAGATGTTGAACAAGTCGAAAGGTCCTGCAATGTGGTCGCCACGTGTTCAAAGTGACCGTATGCGTTTTGCTGAGGAGTGGAGAATGATGCTAGAGGGAACTCCAAATCTTGATTTTTATCAAGAAATGGCTAAAGGCTTATTGATTGAGAACGGAAAGATAAAAGGAATTGTTACTGCACTCGGAATCGAAATTAAAGCAAAATCGGTGGTACTGACCAATGGTACTTTTTTAAACGGTTTGATTCATATTGGCGATAAAAACTTCGGTGGAGGTAGGGCTGGCGAAAGTGCTTCTCATGGAATTACTGAAGATTTAATTAATGCGGGTTTTGAAGCGGGAAGAATGAAAACGGGAACGCCTCCAAGAGTTGATGGGCGTTCTTTAGATTATTCGAAAATGAATGAAGAGAAGGGAGATGCTAAACCAGATAAATTTTCTTATTCTGATATTACTACTCCGTTGGTTCATCAAAGGTCGTGTCATATGACCTACACTTCTTTGCAAGTACACGACATATTGAGAGAAGGTTTTGATCGTTCGCCAATGTTTAATGGAAGAATTAAAAGTCTCGGACCTAGATACTGTCCGTCGATCGAAGATAAAATTAATCGTTTTGCTGATAAAGAAAGACATCAATTGTTTATCGAACCAGAAGGATGGAAAACTTGTGAGGTGTATGTGAATGGTTTTTCTACTTCACTTCCAGCCGATATTCAGTATAAGGCGATGCAATCTGTAGCTGGTTTTGAAAAGGTAAAATTCCTTCGTGCTGGTTATGCAATCGAATATGATTATTTTCCGCCAACGCAATTAAAACATACTTTAGAAACTAAGCTTGTTGAAGGTTTATATTTTGCTGGACAAATTAATGGAACTACTGGTTATGAAGAAGCGGCTTCTCAAGGTTTGATGGCAGGTATTAATGCGCATTTAAAAGTACACGAAAAAGCGCCTTTAATCTTGAAAAGAGATGAAGCTTATATCGGAGTTTTAATTGATGATTTAATTACCAAAGGAACAGAAGAACCTTATCGTATGTTTACTTCAAGAGCGGAGTATAGAACTTTATTGCGTCAAGATAATGCCGATTTCAGATTGACGCCTATGTCGCATGAAATAGGTTTAGCTTCTGAAAAGCGTTTTCGCCGTATGGAGCATAAACTTAAAGAATCAGAAAAAATGGTTTCGTTTTTTAGAGAGACTAGTATTAGTGTTGCAGAAGCGAATCCAATATTAGAATCAAAAGATACGGCGCTAATTACTCAAGGTGATAAATTGTTTAAAGTGTTCTCTCGACCTCAAATTGATATGGAAGATATCATGAAGTTTGAGAAAGTGAAAAATTATGTTGAAGAAAATGATTTAGATCAGGAAATTCTAGAGCAAGCCGAAATTCAAGTTAAGTATTCGGGTTATATCGACAAGGAAAGAAACAATGCTGATAAATTAACTCGTTTAGAAGACGTGAAAATTCCTGAGGATTTTGATTACGAAAAAATTAAGTCAATGTCTATTGAAGCAAAACAAAAGCTGAGTAAAATTCGACCAGTAACAATTTCACAAGCATCTAGAATAAGTGGCGTTTCGCCAAGTGATGTTTCGGTACTGTTGATTTATATGGGAAGATAAGGAAGTGTTCAGTATTCAGTTTTTTGGATACTTGATATAAATTTAGTTTAAAAAATATTGGATCTCCGGAAACTGAATACTAAAAATATGTTCCACGTGAAACTACGGCCGAAAGCCTTGTTATTACTAAGAAAATTGTAATTTAAAATAATAATAATTTAATATTTGTTTTTCTATCTTAAAAATTGAACTGAAGACTGAAAACTGCGAATGATGACTAAAAATGGATATTTCGAATAAAAAACATTTCCTCTCTGTAAAAGATCATTCTGTTTCTAAAGAAACATTTGATTTGTACCATGATGAAACAATGGATATGTTAATTACATCTCCGCAACCAAACTTAGAAAACTTGGGTAAGTATTATGAAAGTGAAGATTATATTTCGCATACAGATTCAAAACGATCGTTATTTGAAAAAGCATATCATTTTGTAAAAAGCATTGCTTTAAAAAATAAATTGGATCTTATCAATTCGCAGCAGCCTAAAAAAGGAAGAATTTTAGACATTGGCGCTGGTACTGGAGATTTTTTGGCTGTGGCCAAAGACAACGGTTGGCAAACAGTAGGAGTGGAGCCAAGTGATAAAGCCAGAGCAATTGCTTTGAAAAAAGAAGTTTCCTTTGTTGAAAATACTTTGGGATTAGAAAGTCATTCATTTGATGTGATTACAATGTGGCATGTTTTAGAACACGTTCCTAATTTGAATAATCAGATAAAAGAATTAAAAAGGTTGCTCAAACCTTCTGGTACTTTAATTGTCGCTGTTCCTAATTTTAAATCTTTCGATGCAAAACATTATGGAGCTTTTTGGGCAGCTTATGATGTGCCAATTCATTTCTGGCATTTTTCGAAAAAAGCAATAAAACTGCTTTTCGAAAAAGAAGACATGAAATTAGAAAAAGTACTTCCTATGAAATTTGACTCTTTTTATGTGAGTCTGTTGTCAGAAAAGTACAAATACGGAAAAATGAATTTTATTAAAGCATTTTTCATCGGATTGCAGTCGAATATTAGAGCCAAGCGAAATTTTGAGTATTCGTCCCATATTTACGTTCTAAAAAACAACTAAATTGAATTTTAGCCCTATTTAAGCTATGATTTTCCGCGTAACTAATATTTGTGTTGCTTATTTTTAGTTTGCAGCTCATTTAGTCGCTATTGAAGTCGATTTTTATAGGAATAAGTTATAAGTTCATCTTTATTAATAATAAAATCTGATAGTATAATTTTAAGCCAATTTTTATAGTTTTTTAGGATACTATCTATTTTTTTATATTTTTGCTATACATACATAAATTAGAAACAAACCAAAATGAAAAAAGTATTATTAATTATCGCAATTTCTATTTCAGTTATTGCTTGTAACAAAACCGCAGAGGTTAAAGAAGTAAAAACGGCATACGTTGACACTTCGGAATTAATGAAAGAATATACAGAGGCGAAAGATCTTGAAGCGAAATATAAAGCACAGTCTGAAGAAAAAGGCCGACAATTAGAAGCGGAGATTAATCGTTTTAAACAAGATGCTAGTAATTTTCAATCGCAAGCACAAGCTAACGGACAAGAATGGGCGCAGAAAAAAGGTGCTGAATTGCAAAAAAGAGAGCAACAATTGAGTTATGCACAACAAGCATTAGCGCAACAATTGCAACAAGAAAGCGGTACAGAAATGGATTCTCTAGTAAGTGGAGTGAAAAAATTCATCAAGGCATACGGTAAAGAAAAAGGTTATGCTTATATCTACGGTACTGGTGATGCAGCTTCAATCTTATATGCTGAAGATAAGTTTGACATTACAAAAGACATTATTAAAGGATTAAACGACAAATACAAAGCGACTGCTAAAACAGAAGCTAAAGTGGAAGATAAAAAAGAAGAGAAGAAATAATTTTCTATTTTTATAAAACTCAAAAGCCTTCATTCTTACTTTAGAATGAAGGCTTTTTTATTGTTTTTCGAATTATAATTGTGATTTTTTACTCTTAGAAATAACGTACTTTTACGTTTTTATTTTCCTCAAATATATACGCCTAATGCAAACCGTTTCTGAAGCAGCTGCTTATACCTTACAATTCATCAACCAAACGCAACGCTCCGTTTTTTTAACTGGAAAAGCGGGAACAGGAAAGACCACGCTTCTAAAGGAAATCATCGCAACGACACACAAAAATACGGTTGTCGTGGCGCCTACGGGTATTGCTGCTTTAAATGCGGGTGGTGTTACCATTCATTCTATGTTTCAGTTACCGTTTGGTGGATTTATTCCTGCCTTTGGTGTCGATTCTCAGTTTACAGATACCGTAAAATTTGAATCTAAGGATACTTTACGTCGCCATTTTAAAATGAGCGGATTGAAGAAATCGGTTATTCGAAATATGGAATTACTAGTCATTGACGAAGTGAGTATGCTACGCGCTGATTTGCTGGACGCTATGGACTACATGATGCAAACAGTGCGTAAGAACGCAACTCCTTTTGGAGGTGTTCAAGTATTATTTATCGGAGATTTATTACAATTACCTCCGGTCATTCGAGATGAGGAATGGCGTACGCTGCGGAATTATTACAAAGGAAAATTCTTTTTCCATTCGCATGCGGTACAACAAAGTCCGCCATTGTATATTGAGTTATCAAAAATATACCGTCAAACGGATACCGAATTCATCTCGGTTTTGAATAATTTACGGAACAATCAGATTACAGCAGCCGATGTTCAGGCATTGAACAAATATGTTAAACCTGATTTCGATTTAAAAAATAACAAAGGCTATATTACGCTAACGACCCACAACAACAAGGCTGATGCTATGAACGCACAAGCTTTGGAAGATTTAAAAGGGGAGTTGATTACCTATAAACCTGATATCGTAGGCGATTTTCCAGAGAAGATTTTCCCGATAGAGGAAAGTTTACAGTTAAAATTAGGCGCACAGGTGATGTTTGTGAAAAACGATCTTTCTTTCGAAAAAAACTATTTCAACGGAAAAATGGGAATTATAAAATCACTTTCGAGCCAGGAAATTCTGGTTCATTTTCCCGAAGAAGATAAAACCATAGAAGTTGAAAAATACGAATGGCAAAACATTCGTTATAAAATCGATCCTGCGACAAAGGAGATAGAGGAGGAGGTCTTAGGGACTTTTGTACATTATCCGATCAAGTTAGCTTGGGCGATTACAGTGCATAAAAGCCAGGGATTAACTTTTGACAAGGCTGCAATCGATGTTTCACAAGTTTTTATGCCAGGACAAGCGTATGTTGCTTTATCTCGTTTGCGTTCCTTAGAAGGGCTTATTTTGCTTTCTCCGCTGCGTATGAACGGCATTTCTAATGACCAAGATGTCATGGATTACTCTTTAAACAAGGCTTCAGAAGAATTGTTGAAGAACTCGCTGCATTTTGAAACTAAGAATTTCATTCATAACTATTTGATGCACAGTTTTGACTGGGCTAATCTAGCTCAGGAATGGCGGAACCACAAGTATAGTTATGGTGAGCAGTCGGAAAGTTCTGCTAAATCCAAACATGCGCTTTGGGCAACAAAGCAAATGGAAGCCATCGATTCTCTTTTGGATCCATCCAAAAAATTCATGGGCCAACTCAATAAAATATTCAATAATGAAACCGTCGATTTAATTCATGTTTCTGAGCGGATTGAAGCTGCTATTGGTTATTTCTTAAAACCCATGGACGAGCTAGTTTTTGAAATCCTCTGGAAACTGGAGGAAGTGAAGCGCGTCAAGAAAAGCAAGGCATATTATGACGAACTTATCGTGCTCGAAGAATTACAAACCAAAGCCGTTTTGCGATTGATGAAAGCCAAGCTATTGATAGAAACCGTTGTCGCAGGCGAACCTATTTCGAAGGAAAAACTAACCTCTAACGAGATCAAGAAATATATCAGTAGAAAAACTGAAGCGATTCAGAACCAATTTAAGAAAGCAAATATCACCTTGATCGAGGACGAAGCCGACTTGCAACGCTATACTTCTAAAAAAGGGACCAAGAAAGCACCTAAAAAATCGACCGTTCAGGAAACCTATGAGTTGTGGGTAGAAAAAAATTCAATTGCTGATATTGCTACCATTAGAGTGCTAACAATACAAACTATTTACTCGCATTTTGTCCAGCTTATACAAACCAAAGCCGTATCTATTACGGACGTTTTACCCGAGGATAAAATTCAGACATTAGCGCAAGCTTTCCAAGGTTATAAAGAGGAATCGCTAAACGCATTAATGGAGAAAAACAGCGGTAAATTTACTTGGGACGAAGCCAGAATGTATAAAGCGACTTTGAATTAGTTTTTAGTTTTAGCTTTTTAGCAGCACATTGATTACGGTTTTTAAGAACGAATCCTCCCGCTATACGTTGCAATCTTTTCTTTTTTAATAAAAAAAGAAAAGGATTTTCTCTCGAGGCTTCGGGACTATCGGGGAGAAAGTTTGGTTTTCTTGGATCAATTTAGCGGTAACTAGTCATTTCTTCGCCTATTCGGGGAAACCTTCGAGTCCGACGTAGGAGGAATCTAATCAAACAAATCTGCAACTCTCGGCTGCGCTGATAATTTTGTACACGAATAGATAGCGGATTTTCAATCCGTGCCAGAAAACGGTGTCTTTACTGTGTGGGCACGGAATACAATTCCGCCTATCTTGGTTAAAAATGCATTATTTGGAATGATATTCGTGTCGTTATTCAATTGCCTAGCCCAGATAATAGCGGCATCCTATTATGGTCTCCTCTTTTTTGAGACTACAAGAGATATAGCGGTTAGCTGGAAATTGCTCCCAAAAAAATACCCCCAAATAGCTTTTCGCTTTTTGGGGGTAGTCTAAACCATTACGGTTTTATTTTATAGTGATTCTATTAAAAGCCAAGCTTCTGGATTGTCATTTTTCTGGATTTCTCGCTTCGCTTTATCTGCTTCGGCAAATGTGGCATAACTACCATAAAGGACAGGGTATAGACCGTATTTATTAATACCAATGCGTCTGGCTTTGTAACCTTGGTCAGAAAGACGTTTGTATATTTTTTCAGCATTTTTTTCCTCTCTAAAAGCGCCTGCCATAATATGATAGGACATTTTGCTTTCTTTTACAGAAAGAGTTACAGCTGGTATTGGACTTTTTATAAAGAAAGTAGCCTCTTGAATTTTATTATTTACTTGTTTCTGAACTGATTTTTCCACCAAAACAGTTTCAGTAGCAATCTGGTTTTGATACGAGGTATAACCCACGCTGCTTACTAAACCTAATCCTAAAACAAAAATTGCTGCATATTTAAGGTACGAACGACTGCTTCTTTCTTCAGTGTCTAAAGTGATTACAGTATTTTCTTCTAGAGCTTCGATTTTTTGTTCGAAAATTTCTCTCTTTACAGCTGGAGAAACAAAGGCGCTTAAACCGAAAGAACTCGACAAATAATTGGTCTGATCTGATGGTTTGAAAACAATATTATTGTCAGCGTTAAGACTGATGTCTCCAATGTTTTTTATCGAAAAACTACCCTTTGCCTCCAATTCTTTTTTCCAATTCAAAACTTCATACTGAATAGCACTAACGGCATAGTCGTATGAGGTTTTTTCTGCCTGGGCAATATGGTTGGCTAAAAGGCCATCGTTATTTTTCAGATTGGCATTGAAAGAAATCATCTTTTTTGGAGGAAAAAATGAATTTGCACTTTCAATCCACTGTGCCGATTGGATTTCAGTCAAAAATGCACCGAATCCAGGAACGGTAACACATTGATAACGATATAAAAGCTGCGCGATGTAAGGTTCGATGTTCATACAGACAAAGTTATACAATGAAAATAGTTATCAAAATTTTATTCACAATTTTTATTAACAATCTGCGTAATTTTTTTATACATTTCAACTACAAATATTTAGCATGACAGAACAAGATTTATTTTATTTATTGGCTTTGCAAAGAGTGGAGGGCGTAGGTGATATTATGGCCAAAAAACTGCTCACGCATTGTGGCAGTGCCGAGGCAGTTTTTAAAACCAAAACAAGCCAACTTGCCGCTATTGATGGTGTGGGCTCGATGACGCTTAAAAATCTAAAAGACCAAGCTGTTTTTGATAAAGCAAATGTAGAATTGGAATTTATACGTTCAAATGACATTAACGTAGCACATTTTCAAGACGAGAGTTATCCCGAACGATTAAAACATTGTATCGACGGCCCTTTGTTATTGTTTACTTCTGGAAAAATTGATTTAAAAAATCGTCGAATAATCAGCATCGTGGGGACTCGTCAAGTCACCTCTTATGGTATGGAATTCTGTCGAAAGCTGATAGAGGATTTGGCTCCGCTGGATCCTGTGATCGTGAGTGGTTTTGCGTATGGTGTTGATATCGTTGCACATCAGTTGGCAATGGAACAGAATTTACAAACGATAGGAGTGGTGGCTCATGGTTTAAACCAAATCTATCCCAAAACTCACAAAAAGTATGTAGCTAAAGTAGAGGAGAATGGCGGATTTATAACGGAATTTTGGAGTTCCTCAAATCCCGACAAAGAAAATTTTGTGCGTCGCAACCGAATCGTTGCGGGAATGAGTGAAGCTACGATTGTAATAGAATCAGCAGATCGAGGTGGTTCTTTGATCACGGCTAACATTGCAAATGATTACAATCGTGATGTTTTTGCGGTTCCTGGTCGAGTAACTGATAAGTATTCTCAAGGTTGCAACAACCTGATCAAAACCCAAAAAGCAAACGTACTCACCAGCGCAGCTGATTTAGTTTATATCCTCAATTGGGACATTCAGAAGGAATCTAAATCAGTACAAAAACAATTGTTTGTGAGCCTAGACGACGACGAACAAAAAGTATACGATTATCTGTTGAAAACAGGTAAAGAAGTTATGGATATAATTGCCTTGCGCTGTGATTTTCCCATCTATAAAATTTCAGGAATGCTGTTGAATATGGAACTGAAGGGCGTGATTAGGCCCTTACCGGGAAAATTATTTGAGGCGATTTGATTTTATATAAAATCCCCTTCAGGGTTTTAAACCGAGAAGGGGATGAAAGTAAAGAATTGTAATTAAAAAAACAAAACCCTTTCCGTTTTGAAGGGAAAGGGTTGCATATAAGTAGATTTAAAGATTAAACCTCAAATCCTAATTTCTCTCGAACTCTCGCAAGAACACCATTAGCAACTGCAGCTGCTTTTCCAGCACCTATCTTCAATAACGAATCTACTTCCTCGAGATTATTCATATAGTAATTGTATTTTTCTCTTTCTGTTTTGAATGTTTCACAGATTAACTCAAACAAAGCTTGTTTGGCGTGTCCATAACCGTAATTTCCGCCTAAGTAATTAGCAGTCATAGTGGCCAGTTGATCTTCATTAGCTAATAATTTATAGATTGCAAATGCGTTACAGGTTTCTGGATCTTTCGGGTCTTCCAGTGGCGTGCTGTCGGTTTCAATACTCATCACCTGTTTGCGAAGCGTTTTATCGTCCAAAAATATATTGATAAGGTTATTGGCTGATTTGCTCATTTTTCCGCCATTGGTTCCGGGAATTAGCTTGCTGTCCTCCTGAACTTTAGCTTCGGGAAGTACAAAGGTTTCGCCCATCTGGTGGTTGAATCTTGAGGCTACATCACGGGTGATTTCAACATGTTGCAATTGATCTTTCCCGACTGGAACAAACTCAGCATCGTAAAGTAATATATCGGCTGCCATCAGCATTGGATACGAAAATAAACCTGCGTTTACATCATCTAAACGATCCGCTTTATCTTTAAATGAATGTGCTAATGTCAAACGTTGAAAAGGGAAAAAACAACTCAAATACCACGACAATTCTGCTGTTTGCGGTACATCAGACTGTCTGTAGAAAACTACTTTGTTCACATCTAGTCCACAAGCCAACCAAGCTGATGCTGTGCTGTAGGTGTTTGTACGCAAGGTTTCGCCATTTTTTATTTGCGTAATCGAATGTAAATCAGCTATAAAAAGGAATGATTCGTTTTCAGGCTTATTCGATAATTGTATTGCCGGTATAATTGCGCCAAGTAAGTTTCCAAGATGTGGAGTTCCTGTACTTTGAACGCCTGTAAGTATTTTTGCCATTTTGATTTATTTCTAATTCGCAAAGTTCGCAAAGTTTTTTATTTTTTTGTGGTAAAATTAAAAAACTTACGCAAAGCTTCTCAGAGGTTAAAGGCAAAGAAAATTCGTGAAGATTTGTAGTTTTTTTGGTGTATAGCTATGATTTTAATTTGTGGATATATGCGAAATATAATTATTGCAATAAATTCTCTTGCAGGTTAACAGAGTAAAAAGATATTGGATACAGGCCAAGACTGATAAAACCATAGACTTTGTGCATCTTTGACTCTTTCTTTGCGCATCTCTGCGTAATATCAGTCAATATACTTATCCTATAATTCGAAATTTTATAATGAAGATAACATTGCATTCCTTACTTTTGGGCTTATGAAAGGAATAAAAATAATTTTCTGGACTCTATGGCGTATGTGGTTTTATGTATTATTTACTATTCCCATAGTGGTTATGTTGCCATTATTAGTGTTGTCCATTATTTCTGAAAAAGGCTATCCTTATTATTTTAAAATGTCGCGAATTTGGGCGAAATTCATACTCTTCGGAATGGGGTTTTATTATAAAATCGAAAAAAATCAAACTTTTGAACCCAATAAAAGCTACATGATTGTGGCCAATCATACTTCGATGGCCGATATTATGCTCATGCTTGCTACGGTAAAAAATCCTTTTGTTTTTGTTGGAAAATCGGAGTTGGGTAAGATTCCCTTATTTGGTTTTTTCTACAAACGAACCTGTATTTTAGTGGACAGAGGTTGTTCTAAAAGCAAAATGAAAGTTTTTAATGAGGCACAAAAAAGATTAGACCGCGGGTTGAGTGTTTGCATTTTTCCAGAAGGCGGTGTTCCAAATGATGAATCCCTACTTTTAGATACATTCAAGGACGGAGCTTTCCGCCTGGCGATTGAACACCAAATTCCGATAGTCCCTATCACTTTCGCTGACAATAAAAAGAGACTTTCTTATACTTTTTTCAGTGGAGGTCCCGGATTAATGCGCGTAAAAATTCATCCCCAAATTCAAACTCTTGGAAAAACTGGAGCTGACAGAAGACAGATCAGAGAGGAAGTTCGGGATGTAATCTACAATCAGTTAGTAGAATTTGAAAGCAGTAATTTAAAAACGGTAACTGATACCGGAATATAATCCAATGTAAATAGGGTTGAAATTACTCGAATCATTAGAATAACTATTCAGTTGGTATTTGATCATCGGTTCAAAATTAATTTGGAATGATTTCACAAATTCATATTCGAAGCCAAGTCCAAAATTAGTGCTGAAATGTATTGTATTTAAATTGCTTGCCTCTCCTAATTTCACATTTGCCTGAGGAGCAATTAAGGAAATTTCGTTTTGATTCAAAAACAAAGTACTAACACCACCAATGATATTGATACCAAATTTTTTGTCTAAAATTGCGTAGGAAAGCTCAACTGGAATTTCATAGTAGCCCATTTTTTGATTGATTGAACCTGTACTAGTTTTTTGTAAATCTTTTTCCAACAAAGTTAGTCCGTTAAAACTTGCTTGATTTAGGATTTCTATGGATTCATTTGAGGTATAATTAACGTTGGCTAAGCTGTGTGTATTTAATCCAGCTGCATAAGCAACGTCATTAGTGTTATATCCCACTGAAAACGCATTAATTCCTGAACGTAAGGCAAGTTTATTACTCAAAGCATAGTTTATCCCAATTCCCACACTAAAGCCGTTATCGGCGGTTTTATTGTTGGTAGATAATTGCGGGTCGATTGCTGAGCCGCTAGCCTTTGTATTGATATACATAGCGGCTATATTTGGCACTATTTCCCATTTATTTTTTGTCTTATTAACAACAACTTGTTCTTTTGCCTTAAGAAGTTCCTCAAGCTCATTAGGACCAGATTGTTTTGCTTCAATATTACTTTCAGCAATTTTAGAATCTTTTTTATCTTTTAAAATGATCTCGTTATTATCTTTTTTCGAAAGAGATGCTGTTGACGAAGCATTTCTTGGATTGCTTTCTTCAGTAATAGCTTGATCTTGGGCGGTTGTTCCGTTTATAAATGTAGGTTCTTTTTGAAAAGCGGTAGCCTTATTTTTATGTACAGTTGCATTAGCCTTGCTTTTTTGTTTCCTCTTTTTAGAAGCCGGAGGTAGCTTTTTTCCTTTTATTTGCTCATCATCAGACAATGCTATTTGGGCTGTTTTTTGTGGCTGTGATTCTTTGGCATCGTTTGTTGATTTAGTAGCAATGGAATCAGTACGTAATGGGGGAGTTATGACAATTTCAGAATCTAAAATGATAGGACTTTTAGGTTCGTTACTCGTTTTGAAAATAGTATTCAAAGCAAAGAAACAAAAAAATAAAGCAGCGGCCATACCAGTATATTTAAACCATATTGGTAGTAGCTTTCGTTCCTTATTCTCTTCCTGCAAAGCAGCTTTAATGTTTAACCAAGCTTGCTCATTGGGCTCTGTTTCAAAATCTTTGAATTTTTCTTGAAACAATCGGTCTATGTTTTTTTTATTTTTCATTTTGCCGATGATTCGTATTTATTTTCAGTAATAATTTCTATTTTTTCTTTCAAAATCATTCGTGCTCTAAAAAGATTTGATTTTGTTGTTCCTGTCGAAATGTTTAACATTTCACTTATTTCTTTATGCGAATAGCCATCGAGTACATACAAACTAAAAACAATTCGATATTGATCTGGTAATTCATGAATGATTTGCATTAGGTATTCGAGAGAGATGTTTTCGTCGTCAACTTCAGCTTGTACATCTTCAATTGTATCGTCTACAACCTCCATAAACCGAACTCCTTTGTATTTTTGGAGTGCATTATTTATCAGTATTCTTTTGGCCCAGCCTTCAAAAGAACCTTTGCCACTGTACTGTTCTATTTTTCGAAAAATAATTAGAACACCATCCTGTAGATTGTCTTGCGCATCTGCATAGCTGGCTGAATATTTTAAACATACCCCAAAGAACTTCTTCGCAAACAATAGATATAGTTGTTCTTGAGCCTTGGGGCATTTTTTTTTACATTCACTAATTATTTGTTCTAATACCACAGAATTATACTATATTTAGTCTACAACCTGAATTTCTACTTCTTCAAATAAATCTTTTCCGTCAATATCTTTTCCTTTATAAAACTTAAAAATATAAGTTCCTGTATTTGTTACACTAAAATTAAAAGAAACTTCTGACTCAGCAGGAACTTCGGTAGTACATGTTTCATTGTTTTTTACTGCAGCTTGTATTGCAATTGTCCTAGTATTTAAATCTTTAGCATAATAGATTCCTTGATATAAATGGCATGCTGTAGGTTTTTGATACTTCAATTTAATTTCATAGGTTTTTCCTAATTGGAAGCTTTCAGGAAGTGTATAGCTCTCAATAGCTAGAACTTCATATTGATAATTATCTTGATAATCATCATTGATACTGCAACTTAAAAAAGTTGTTACTGTTACTAATAGTAAAATAATTCTTTTCATCTTTTCAATAATTTAATTTATTATAAATAAGGGAGTTTTATTAGAAAATAATCCGCCCACTTTTTCATAGATGCTAGTTTGTATAAAAGGTTGCGTTAGAAAAGCGCTTTTTTTTTTAATTGGTTTAATTTTATATTCAATTGAGAAAAATTATTCGTTTAAAATTGATACAAAGGTTGTAAAAAAAAGAGGTTGTTAAGTGAATAACAACCTCTTTTAAAGAATTATGAAGCAGCGCTTACAGTTATGGTTTGCGTTACAAACTCTGTTTCTGATTTTTTAAAGTTTAGAATGTAAGTTCCTTCAGTTGCAGCTTTAAATTTGTAAGTTGTTTTTTTAGTAGCTGGAGTGGTGTCACAAGTAGTTCCTTCTTGTTTTGTTTCAACTTCAATAGTCTTTGTTTTTTCTGCAGAAGTTTCAATAAATTTATTAAATACTCCACAATTGTTTTCTACTGCATACGTTACTTCAAGAGCAATTTCTTCATTTAATTTTGCTGTTGTAGGTCCAGTTACCTCCGTTACAAATGTCTTTTTAGTTACAATTGTTGGCGTATCATCGTCATTACTACAAGAAGCTAATCCAGCTGTTACAAATAATACTAATGCCGCTGCTTTTAATCTTAAATTTTTCATTTTTTTAATTTATAAGTTAATAATCATATACAAGATGATTACAAAATGAAAAGGTTGCTTCAAAAGTATTTTTTCTTTCTAAAAAGTGATAAATAGCTAAAAAAAAGATGCTCGAATAGTATCCGAGCATCTCTTATTATTTGCCATAAAGAACTATTAAGCGTCAGCTAATTCTTTTATTCTAGCTTTAATTTTTAGTTCAAGTTCATCCGCTAATTCTGGGTTGTCTTTTATTAAAGATTTTACAGCATCACGTCCTTGTCCTAATTTAGTTTCACCGTAACTAAACCATGAACCTGCTTTTTTAATGATTTCAAACTCAACAGCAAGATCTAAAATCTCTCCTGTTTTTGAAATTCCTTCACCGTACATGATATCAAATTCAGCGATTTTAAAAGGTGGAGCTACCTTGTTTTTAACAATTTTCACCTTTGTTCTGTTACCAAGAACGTTATCACCATCTTTAATTTGTGTAGAACGACGAATGTCTAAACGTACCGAAGCATAAAACTTCAATGCATTTCCACCGGTAGTTGTTTCTGGATTTCCAAACATTACACCAATTTTCTCTCTCAATTGATTGATAAAGAAAACGGTACAATTTGTTTTACTGATTGTTCCTGTTAATTTTCTTAACGCTTGAGACATTAAACGCGCATGAAGACCCATTTTAGAATCTCCCATTTCACCTTCAATCTCACTTTTTGGAGTCAAAGCAGCAACGGAGTCAATAACCACAATATCAATTGCACCTGAACGGATCAAGTTTTCAGCAATTTCTAATGCTTGCTCTCCATTATCAGGTTGAGAAATAATTAGGTTTTCGATATCTACGCCTAGTTTTTCAGCATAATTTCTATCGAAAGCATGTTCGGCATCAATAAAAGCGGCGATTCCACCTGCTTTTTGAGCTTCTGCAATAGCGTGCAGCGTTAGTGTAGTCTTTCCAGATGATTCTGGACCGTATATTTCGATTATTCGACCTCTTGGATAACCATTAACACCTAATGCTAAATCGATTCCTAAAGACCCTGAAGAAATAGTTTCTACTTCAACAATGGCTTTGTCTCCCATTTTCATAACCGTTCCTTTTCCGTAGGTTTTATCTAGTTTGTCAAGGGTAAGTTGTAGCGCTTTTAATTTTGCTTCTTTTTCTGTACTCATCTTCTCTTTCTCTTTTACTTTTTCTACTTTTTCTTTCATCTATATGTATTATTTTTCTATCTGTAACAAGCTAACAGCGTGTATTTTTACACAGTTAGTTTTATTTAAAAGCAATTGTACCTTATCGTAAAAATACTTCTTTTTATGATGTGAAAATTCCCTTTCAAGATTATTTTTAAATCCTTGGATTTCTTCTAAAAAGACAGTGCTAAATTCTCAATTCTTACATGAACAATGCTTTCAATTCTGTAGCGTCTGCGGGTTTGATTTTTCCTGCCAATAGTAAACTCAATTGCTTGCGTCTTAGCGCAGCATCAAAGCGCTGTTGCTCTAATTCTGTTTCTGGGATTATTTGGGGTACTTCTACTGGTCTACCTGTGTCATCGACGGCAACAAAAGTGTAAATAGCTTCGTTAGCCTTGGTTTTATTTCCAGATTCTCTGTCTTCTACCCAGATGTCGATAAAAATTTCCATCGAACTCTTGAAAGCTCTTGTAACTTTGGCCTCAACAGTTACCACACTTCCTAGCGGAATAGCTCTATTAAAAGCCACATGATTTACTGATGCTGTAACCACTATTCTTCTCGAATGTCTTCTTGCGGCAATACTTGCAGCACGATCCATACGCGCTAGTAATTCACCACCAAAAAGATTATTCAATGGATTTGTTTCACTTGGTAACACTAAATCTGTTAGTATAGTCAATGATTCTGAAGGATGTTTTGGTCTCATTTTATATGTCAATGTAATTACTTTTCTTAATTTTTTATTTCTAATTTAACCAATACACGGCCATTACTGCAGGTATAAAATAGATTACTATGGTTCTTGCTCCGTCATAATCTTTTGCTAATCGTTGTCCGAATAGTAACATTATTAGAGTGATACAAGAAAAAATTGCTCCGTAAAATCCAAATAGTCTACCGTTATTAATTAATAATTCAATGCAACCTACAATACATAAAATTCCAGATATCAATTCTAAAACTAGGATATTCGCTAATGCCAAAGGCACTTTGTTTCGTAAAGGAGTTTTTGCAAAATGACCTTTTAACCAAGCGATATTGTCTTTCCAATAAAACAGTTTGTCATAACCGGATTGCAGAAAAGAGATTGCTAAAAAAATTAATATTAAAATGGAGGCAACGTTGTTCATATGGTTATTTTTTATGGATTAGACGAGTGAGTTTGATTGATAAATCTGTTAAAATAATTTTTGCACTTCCGTTGCGTTCAATGTGATACATGGCATCGGAGAGTTCTTTAAAAATATCGTGAATGTTATTCCCATTTACAAAAGGAGCAAAATTTTCTAGTTTAAATTTTTCGACTTTTGGTTCAAAATAAACTAAACCTTTAGTCTCATAATTCATCATTAAAGCCTGACGGAACATTTCGATACAAAACTGAAGAAATTTCTTTTGTGTTTCTCTTCCCAATGCAGCAATTTTTTCACTCCAAAGAATCAAATCTTGAATCGCAGCAGCGTTTCCTTTTGCTTTAAATGCCGCTCGAACCCAAGTTACAAACCATTGTTCAAATGGATGTTCCTCGTCATCAGAGCGAAGTAAATGTAAGGCAATGTTATAATTCCCTTGTGCCTGATGTGCGATTTTTGCCGCTATTTTTGGATCAACTTGTTCTCGAGCCACCAGCGCTTCTGCGATAATTGGTTCACTCAAACCATTAAAATGTAAAATCTGGCAACGGGAACGAATCGTTTGAATTAAATCCTCTTCATTTTCAGTAATCAAAATAAAAACCGTCTTTTCTGGCGGTTCTTCTAGCAGTTTTAATAATTTATTGGAAGCAGAAATGTTTAGTTTATCGGCCATCCAAATAATCATAATTTTATAACCGCCTTCGTATGATTTTAAAGATAGTGATTTTAGAATTTCCTGAGCATCATCCACTCTTATTTCGCCCTGCTTGTTTTGAACGCCTAATATGGCGTACCAATCAAATAAACCACCATAAGGAGTTTGAGTTATGAATTGCCTCCAATCAGTAATAAAATCAATACTTTTTGGGTTTTTCTTCACTTCTTCAGTCGTTACAGTAGGGTAGGCAAAGTGTAAATCAGGATGTGATATTTTTTCGAACTTTAGATTACAGGCTTGGTTACTACCTGTATTTTCTCCGTTTTGATTGCTACATAAAATATATTGGGCATAGGCAATCGCCATAGGCAAAGTCCCCGAACCTTCTGGGCCAACAAACAATTGTGCGTGCGGGATTCTACCCAAATCGGCACTGCGTGTCAGATGATTTTTAATGTGTTCTTGCCCTAATATTTCTGAAAATTGCATAAAGCAAAGATAGAAGAAATTGGGTTAGTCTAAAATTTTAGTTGGCAAAGTTTATTTAATATAAGGATTGGAAAAGACGGTGCATTCTTGTTATTTGGATTGACTGACTTCCCGTGTCTTTTTTAAATAATAATCACATTCAATATAAAAAGAATAAAGTAGTTGTTGATTTACATCGTTTTCGTTACGAATAATCACTAGTTTTTGACTTTTTCGAATATAGTAATACTCTAAAAGTTCTATATTTGTTACACTTTCAAAAAACAATAAATTAAAAATATACCTGATGAAGACTTTAAATGATTTCGATTTCAAAAATAAAAAAGCAATAATACGTGTTGATTTTAATGTGCCTTTGGACGAAAATTTCAATGTTACCGACGCTACTCGTATTGAAGCGGCAAAACCTACAATAGATGCAATTTTAGCGCAAGGTGGAAGTGTGATTTTGATGTCTCACCTTGGTAGACCAAATGGAGCTGAAGAAAAATACTCGTTAAAACATATTTTAAATACAACTTCTGAAGTTCTTGGAGTACCGGTTAATTTTGTTTCAAACTGTATTGGTACAGAAGCTGAAAATGCAGCTGCTGAATTACAGCCAGGTCAGGTTTTATTATTGGAAAACTTGCGTTTCCATGCTGAAGAAGAAGCTGGAGATGTTGCTTTTGCAAAACAATTAGCTGCTCTAGGAGATATTTATGTAAATGATGCTTTTGGAACTGCGCACAGAGCACATGCTTCAACTACGATCATTGCTCAATTTTTCGAAAACAAAAAATGCTTCGGATTGCTATTGGCAAAAGAAATAGAGAGTTTGAACAAAGTATTAAAAAATAGCGAGAAACCAGTAACAGCAGTTCTTGGTGGATCGAAAGTGTCTTCAAAAATCACTGTTATTGAAAACATTCTAGATAAAGTGGACCACATGATCATAGGTGGTGGAATGACATTTACGTTTGTAAAAGCATTAGGAGGAAAAATTGGTGATTCAATATGTGAAGATGACAAACAAGAATTAGCATTAGAAATTTTAAGATTAGCAAAAGAAAAAGGAGTGCAAATTCACATTCCTGTAGACGTTGTTGCAGCAGATGATTTTTCAAATACAGCAAACACAAAAATTGTTGATGTAAAAGAAATTCCTGATGGATGGCAAGGTTTGGACGCAGGACCAAAATCATTAGCCAACTTTGAAAAAGTAATTATGGAGTCTAAAACGATTCTTTGGAACGGACCATTAGGAGTTTTCGAAATGGAAAGTTTTGCAAATGGAACTATCGAATTGGGGAATTTTATCGCAGCTTCTACTGCAAAAGGTGCTTTCTCACTAGTAGGTGGTGGTGACTCAGTAGCAGCAGTAAAACAATTTGGACTTGAGGACAAAATGAGCTACGTTTCTACAGGTGGAGGCGCAATGCTAGAAATGCTTGAGGGTAAAGTATTGCCAGGAATAGCAGCCATTTTGGACTAAAGATTTCATTTTTAACAATTTTTAGTGATTATATTAGTTATAACATATTAAGTTTGTAAAAATAATCAGTCCTTAATCGTTTAGAATTAAGGATGTTGACAACAATAATATGACTATAAAAAATATCGCACTATCCTTCATTTTTTTAACATCAATTCCTTCGTTTTCGCAACAAGTTGTAGAAAGTGATGGAATTGTTAGTATAGAGACAAATCTATCTTATTTAGATTCTATCAAAAAGACCTTCGTTAAAAATGAAATGGCTGCTCAAATAGACAGTTTATGGATGAAGGAATTGACAAATCTAGAACTATACAACGACATCACGTCTGATATTGAAAACATCAATTTAGACACGAAGGTAGATTATGAATTGTCGACAGAATTGTTGAAATCAAGGTTAGAGGCCATGAATGCCAAATCGCCTTTCAAGATTGTTTACAATGAGAGTCTAGAAAACGTAATTAAATCGTTTTTAAAGTACCGCAAACAATCATTTGGACGATTAATGGCAATGTCTGAATATTATTTCCCCATGTTTGAAGAGGCTTTTGCCAAAGGAAACGTGCCTTTAGAAATAAAATATTTGTCCATTGTCGAATCAGCATTAAACCCAAAAGCGGTTTCTAGAATGGGAGCTACCGGACTTTGGCAATTTATGTATCACACCGGAAAACAATACAATTTAAAGATCGATTCTTATGTAGATGAACGCAGTGATCCCTTAAAATCGACAGCTGCAGCGGCAAAGTACATGTCTAATATGTATGCTGTTTTTGGAGACTGGGAATTGGTATTAGCATCTTACAACTCAGGACCAGGGAATGTGTCTAAAGCAATCAGACGATCAGGAGGAAAACAGAGTTATTGGGACATTAGAAAATACTTACCAAAAGAAACGCAAGGGTATGTTCCTGCTTTTTTAGCAACCATGTATTTATACGAATACCACAAAGAACATGGAATAAAAGCGGATAAAGCAGTGGTGCAGCACTTTGCCACAGATACTATAATGATCAAAAAGCAAATGTCATTCAAGCAAATTGCTGATTTATTAGATGTTCCGGTTTCGCAATTGCAATTATTAAATCCATCATACAAACTAAATGTGGTTCCTTTTTATCATGATGAGAATCATTATATAAGATTGCCGCGAGAAAAAATTGCGACTTTCGTTTCTAATGAAGATAAAATGTATGCTTATGTTCAACACGAAATCGATCGCAAGGAAAACCCTTTCCAACATTCAAGTGCAGTTGCAAAAAATGATGAAAGTAATACAGTAACAAAAACGATTTCTCGATCAAAAACAAAATATTACAGGGTAAGACGTGGAGATAATCTGGGTTCAATCGCCAACAAATATGATGTTGATGTTGCCACAATTAAAAAATGGAACGGACTACGAAGCAATACCATCGCCTACGGAAAAACGCTAAAAATCATTTCTACAGAAAGTGTTGCTCAGGCAATTAAGAAAGAAGCTAAAGTAGAAATTGCTGCTGTTGACATAAAAGCAGGGAAGGAAGTTAACAATAAAAAAGACACTAAGGCTGATACTTTATCGACGAAAGCCGCGACTGTATACGTTGTTCAAAAAGGGGATAATCTAAATAGTATTGCGCAAAAAAACAATGTTACAGTGGCTGAAATTAAAGAGTGGAATAATCTCTCGAGTACAACAGTTCAATTAGGCGCTTCTTTGATGGTTGCCGAAGTAATTACCAACAAAAAAACGGAAGCTGTTGCAGAACTTGAACGTAAAGATATTGAGTATACCGTCAAAATGGGGGACAATCTGGGAAATATCGCCAAGAAATTCGGTGCTTCTGTAAATGATTTAAAAGAATGGAATCAGTTATCAGGTAACAACGTCGTTTTAGGCAAAGTTTTGATTGTTGCCAAAGATGAAATCGCGATTAATACGGCTCAAGCTTCGGTAGATTCATTTAAGAAAAAAGACAATGCAAATAAAAAAACAGCAAGTAATTATTATGTTCAAAAAGGCGATTCTTTGTATAGCATTGCCAAAAAATATCCTGGAGTAACAATATCCGATATTAAAAAGTGGAACGATATTCGCGATGAAAATATTAAACCTGGAATGAAATTAAAAATTAGCGGATAATATGTTTAACTTCTATAAATTTGGGTTTTATTTCATAAATATTTTAAAATGAATAAAGCCCATTTTTTATTTCTACTTATTGCTCTTCTGTTTTTTTCCTGTAAAAAGGAAAATACTGATGTTATTCAAAAAGCAACAGGAAAAATCAATAATATCTCTGTAATTATTGATGATCAGTTGTGGAATGGCGAGGTAGGGGACAGCCTACGAAATAAGTTTGCTGCTCCAGTAATTGGGTTGCCTCAAGAAGAGCCTCTGTTTACCATAAATCAATATCCCGCCAAACTTATGGAAGGGTTTATGACGGACAGTCGCAACATCATTATCGTAAAAAAAGAAGATAAGAATAAATTTGAAATAAATAAAGATCAATATGCTACTCCCCAAAATGTTTTCCATATTTCCGGGAAAACTACTGCTGATATTTTAAAAATTATTGAAAAAAACACCTTTCAAATCATTCAAATTATCAGACAGACTGAAATTGAGGAATGCCAAAGACTTTATAAAAAGTCGCTCCTTGATCCTAAGATTATTAGTAAAAAGTTCAATATTGCCCTAGATATCCCATCGGATTATGAATATATGGTTCAGGATTCTAATTTTGTTTGGCTGAAGAAAGAGTTAATAAGTGGGAACACCAGTTTATTAATTTACCAAGTTCCATTTTCTGCTATAAAAAATAAGGCTAATTTGGTTTCGAATATCATTAAAACCAGAGATTCGATTGGCGCTTTATACATTCACGGTAAAGAACCTGATACTGATATGATTACCGAAGAAGCCTACTCTCCCTACTTTTTTAAGATCAAACTCGACGGAAAACTTACCTATGAAACCAAGGGAAATTGGGAATTAAGGAATGATTTCATGTCTGGGCCTTTTATTAATTATGCTATTTTTGATGAAGAAAGTAATAGAGTGCTGTTTCTAGAGGGGTTTTGTTATTCTCCATCCAAAGAAAAAAGAGATTTAATGCAGGAATTAGAATCCATCATTAAATCAGTTACAATATTTAAGAAGGAGCTGTAGGTTAAAAAAATTACTAAAATTTAAATATAAAAACTATCCATGGCAATACAATGGAAAACAAAGCCTTTTGAGGCACTTTCAGTAAATGAGTTATACGATTTGCTTAAATTAAGAAGTGAGATCTTTGTAGTGGAGCAAAACTGCGTCTATCTTGATCTTGATGGCAAAGACAAGTTTGCCTTGCATCTTTTTGGTGAATTTGAAGGTAAAATTGTGGCTCATGCACGCCTTTTTAAGGCTGGAATTAGTTTTGACAACGCTTCGATAGGTAGAGTTGTGGTAGATATTAATTACCGTGACAGGAAATGGGGACATGATTTAATGCGCGAAGCGATCGCCGGAATTGCTAAGCATTACGATGAGGTTAAAATAACCATTGGTGCGCAGTTGTATTTGAAGAAATTCTATGAAAGCCACGGCTTTGTGCAAAGCAGCGAAATGTATCTGGAAGACGATATTCCACACATTGAGATGAAAAGAGAGTAATTATAACATCTTAGTATAGAAATTACGATAAAATTTTCCTACCCAAAATTAAATATTTATTTTATCATTCCGTCTCGTTTTTTGGAACGAGACGGAATGACAATTTTGTGGTTATGATTTATAATAGCATTTTCAAAAGTCAAATAGTATTGCTTTTAATTCAATCAGTACTAATAATCTTATCGTAAAGTGCTATTTTTTCAGGATGCTGTTGTATTCAGTTGTATTGTTCAAAATGCTAACTGATTTTTTAATTTCGGAATTTGTTTTTACATAATACTGATAAAGTCCTTCTTGATATTGGTATCGCTTAATAATTTCGTCAACAATTAAACCTTTAATTTCTTCCTGGTTTTTATCTAATAAGGTTTCTTCGCTTTTCTGAAGGGCCGAAAGAAGTTGTTGGTATTCGGTGTTAATAGTAGCGTCTATATTTTCTTTTTTGGCTACAGCCAAAGTATTTTTTAATGCCTTTTCTGTTTCTGTATCGAAAGAGATTTTTTGGGTTTTTAAAAACTGTTTGAAGTTTGCAAAGTCCGAATTTGAAAATGTAGGTATCTGTGAGCCCAAATTTGGATTTTTATAATAATAATCGGTAGCGTAATTAAAAATCCCGTCGTTGTTCAGTAAAGCTTTGGCAATGGTGCTGGTTTTGGTTTCTTCCAGTTGAATATCTGGCAAAACGCCGCCACCGTCATAAACGGTTCTTCCTTTTCGGGTTTTAAAGCTGTTATAATTTTTTTTATCGGTTCTAGTCGCTACGCCATCTTTGTCTTTATGAGCATAGTCTAAAGCTTGAATACATCTGCCGGAAGGCGTGTAATATCTTGAAATCGTTACTTTTAGTTGGGTGTTGTATGTTAAATCAATTGGTTTTTGAACCAGTCCTTTTCCAAAACTACGGCTTCCCACCACCACGGCGCGATCTAGATCTTGTAAGGCACCTGAAACAATCTCTGATGCCGAAGCACTTCTTTCATTTATAAGAATTACCAACGGAATTTCAGTATCTACTGGTTCCATCATTGTTTTGTATGTGTTGTTGTGTTTTTCGTTTTTCGATTTTGTAGTTACAATAACTTCGTTTTTTGGTACAAATAGATTGCAAATGTTTACAGCTTCATGCAACAGTCCGCCAGGATTTCCTCTTAAGTCTAAAATAATTCGGTCAGCGCCTTGCCTTTTTAGTTCTTCTAATGCTTTTTTGGTTTCAAAGGAGGCTTTGTTATTAAAATGTGCCAAAACAATGTAGCCTGTTTTTTCGTCTATTTTCGAAAAAAACACTACCGATTTTATTTCGACTTCATCAAGAACAATTTGTGCGGTATTTGTTTTTCCCTGACGGTTGAATTTCACGTCGATTTTAGTGTTTTTAGCGCCTTTCATCAGTTGAGATGCATCATCTTTAAAATCAGATAAAAGGACATCGCCAATTTGGATAATTTCATCTCCGGGCTTCAAACCAGCTTTATCGGCAGGGAAATCTTTGTAAATCTCGCGTATAATGATTTTATCATCTTTTCTAGTAATTAGAGCACCAATTCCGGTATATTCTCCAGTATTGTTAATTTTAAACTTTACCACATCCTGCTCGTTGAAGTAGACGGTGTAAGGATCTAGACTCGCTAACATGCCTTTGATGGCACTATCCATTAATTCGCCAGGATTTGCATCGTCCACATAATTAGTGTTCAATTCCTTGAAAAGTGTTGTGAATATTTCGATTTGTTTTGCAATTTCGAAAAAGTCGTCTTTAAAACTAGCACCTAGAAACAATAAGCCCGAGGCAACAACAGGAAGGATATATTTTTTTTTCAGTATCGAAATCATGATCTTTATTTAAGGAGTACTAAAATAGCAATAAATCATGAATTATTAAGAGCGAAGACGAGTATTCTCATTTTCATTGGTTTAAAATAAGGAAGAATTATTCCTTTTCAGAATCGTCTTTTACTTCCACGGCTTCTTTTTTAGCGTTTTGAGCTATAAATTTCTCAAATAATTGGATGGTCTTAGTGTTGATTTCTGCATAAGACAAGCGGTCTTTCGTCTGGTAAAAAAACATGAAAGAACAGGGTTGGTCTAGGTTGTCAATAAGGATGTGTTTGTTTAGACGATAGGTCTCGCGAAGGAGACGTTTGAAATAATTTCTGTCCACCGCTTTTTTAAAGTTCCTTTTAGAAACAGAAACTCCCATTTTAATTTTCGATCCATCACTTATCGGTCCACAATGGTAAACGAGTCGCAATGGGTATTTTGAAACTGATTTCCCTTCAGAAAACAATAGGCCAATTGTGATCTTACTTTTTAGTTTTTCTTTCTTTGGATAAGTGAAATTCATTTGTATTAAAAGACAGGGATTAAAGCAGACAAAGGTACAATTAATACTAATTATAGTTATTTATTAGTTAGAAAATGTAAAGTATGATGCCGATATAGTATGAAAATAGTCTAATTTTTATTGGACTATCATTGAATACATAATCGGTATAAACCATAAACCTATTATTGTTTCGAAAATAAATAGCGGTAAAAATATAATTTCCTACTTTTGTCGCTAATTTTTTAAGCATGGAAAAGATAATATCGTATCCGATATCTGTAATTTATTATTTATTATTTGGTCTTACGTTGGTCATTTTTCACCCTATTCAATGGGTTTGTTTGAATGTTTTTGGATACCAAGCTCATAAAAAGAGTGTGGACTACATGAATTTCATTTTGTTGAAATGTACTAATCTTCTAGGAACTACTTTCCATTTTGAAAATATAGAAGGAGTTCCAAAAAATGTACCTATTATATTTGTCTCCAATCATCAAAGCATGTACGATATCATTGCCATGATTTGGTATTTACGTAGATTTCATTGTAAATTTGTAAGTAAGAAAGAATTAGGGAAAGGAATTCCAAGTGTTTCCTTTAATTTGCGTCACGGAGGTTCTGTTTTAATTGATAGAAAAGACCCAAAACAGGCAATTCCTGCAATTAAAGGGTTGGCTAATTATATCGAAAAATACTGCCGTTCAGCAGTAATTTTCCCCGAAGGAACCCGCAGTAAAACAGGGAAACCAAAAGAGTTTGCACAAACTGGTTTGAAAATATTATGTAAGAACACTCCAACGGCTTATGTTGTTCCGATCAGTATCAACAACTCTTGGAAAGTGGTAAAGTTTGGATTTTTTCCTTTAGGTTTAGGAAATCGCCTTACCTTTGTATTACATAAGCCATTAGCGGTAAGTGAATATGACTTTGCTGCATTAATGGAAAAGACGGAAAGTGCAGTAGTGAAAGGAATAAAATTTTAATTTATATAAAATGTCAATAAAAAACATTCGATTAGAAGTAATGCAGTTTTTAGAAAAAAACGTGACGAGCTATGTGGATCAATATTTGATACCAGTTGAAGAAATTTGGCAGCCATCTGATTTTTTGCCTAATTCTGAAAGCGATAATTTCTTAGAAGAAGTAAGAGAACTACGCGAAATATCTAAGGACTTACCTTATGATTTTTGGGTAGCAATGGTAGGAGATACTATTACAGAAGAAGCTTTGCCAACCTATGAAAACTGGTTGATGGAGGTAGAAGGAGTAGACAATTTAGAGAGAAATGGTTGGTCAACTTGGGTTCGTCAATGGACAGGTGAAGAAAACCGCCATGGTGATTTGTTGAATAAGTACTTGTATTTATCTGGTCGTGTAAACATGCGCGAGGTCGAAATTACAACTCAGCATCTTATCAATGATGGTTTTGACATAGGTACCGGAAGAGACCCTTACAAGAACTTTGTTTATACTAGTTTCCAAGAATTAGCAACTTATGTATCGCACAATAGAGTTTCACAATTGGCTAAAAGCTACGGAGATAAAAAATTAGCAAAAATGTGCAAAATGATTGCTGGTGACGAAATGCGTCATCATCATGCTTATAGCGAAT
This sequence comes from Flavobacterium hiemivividum, assembly GCF_004349145.1. Classification (GTDB taxonomy): domain Bacteria; phylum Bacteroidota; class Bacteroidia; order Flavobacteriales; family Flavobacteriaceae; genus Flavobacterium; species Flavobacterium hiemivividum. Next base: position 39,410 of record NZ_SMFO01000003.1, read on the forward strand.
TTGTAAATCAGATTTTCAAGGTAGATCCTAGCGAAATGATGCTTGCTTTTCAATACATGATGAAAGCTAAAATCGTTATGCCAGCGCATTTCTTGAGAGAATCTGGACAAAAGATAAGTTCTGCTTTCGAGCATTTTTCAGACTCGGCACAAAGAATTGGGGTTTATACTGCCAATGATTATGTCGATATTATGCAAAAATTGATTGAAAAGTGGGAAATAGATAAAATTACCGGTTTAACAGATGAGGCCGAAAAAGCACGTGATTATCTAATGAAATTACCAGCTAGAATGGCTAGAATTTCAGAAAGAATAGTTATTCCACAAGAATCTCATATTTTCAAATGGGTAGAGCCTGCAAGACTTTAATTTTTTGAAATACAAGTCTCGAATGCGGGTAATGGAATCACCATTAAATTAAAATACAAATGTTGATTTTTAAAGTGTAGCCACTTTAGAAATCAACATTTTTTTATAAAATCATAAAAGATGAACAACATAGATATCATTAGCAAAACAATAACTTTTGTTAAAGAAAAATTGAAAAATGCCGAAGGCGGTCACGACTGGTTTCATATAGAAAGAGTCTATAAAAATGCCTTGTTGATTGCAAATGATGAGGTTTGTGATGAAACTGTTGTTAAGCTAGGAGCTTTGCTTCATGATATTGCAGACAGTAAATTTAATGATGGCGATGAAGCTGTAGGGCCAGAAATTGCGAGAACATTTCTAGAAGCAGAAGGTGTTGAAGAAGAAATTACAAATCATGTGATTAAAATCATCGAGAACATCTCTTATAAAGGCGGTAATGTCAAAAAAGATTTCTCTTCTATCGAATTAGATATAGTGCAAGATGCAGACCGTTTAGACGCCATTGGAGCCATCGGAATAGCTAGAGCGTTCAATTATGGAGGTTTTAAAAATAGAGGGATGTACGACCCTAAAATCGCGCCCAATTTAAAAATGACAAAGGAGGAATATAAAAAGAGTACTGCTCCAACATTTAATCATTTTTATGAAAAACTATTGTTGTTGAAGGACAAAATGAATACTGCTTCTGGAAAAGCAATTGCTGCCGAAAGACACCGTTATATGGAAACGTTTATGGCACAGTTTTATGCAGAATGGGACGGGGAAAAGTAAGTGAGCAGTGTTCAGTTTTTAAGTGTTCAGAACTACTGAATACTTAAAAACTGAATACTACTATATTATTCCTTTTTCTTTCATTTCGATAATTACATCCGAAGCGTTTTTAAACGTAGGTGGCTGTTCTATAATGCTTCCCACTCTTTTTTTGTTGAGTTTGAAGGTGATGTCGTTTTCTGTAGTGAATAAAAGTGCCGTCAAAAACGGATTGTTCATATATGGAGCCAAAACTATAAAAGCTTCGTCTAGGGTATGAAAACTTTCTATTTCCTCGGTTTTATACTTTGCGCTAAGGGAAAGACTAAAAACATCATCTTCTAATAGTACAGGGCGTACATAGATGTTCTTCAGTTCTGTATCACCTATGGTCTTCGCCAAAGTTAATTTGGCATACGTACCGTTTTGGATACTTTGTTTTACACTTTCCCAAAAAAGGGCAAATATTGGTTCGTATGACATGAGTTCAATTTTAATGTTAAGTTTCTGAGCTGCAAAATTACATTATATACCTTAAACGAGTACTAAAATTTGTTTAAAACTTGAAGGCGATACTTGCTAGGAAAAATCTATTAATAAGGTTGTAGGAAGCAATACTTTTTGAATAATCCGAAATATTAATAGTTTCAAAAGTCTTGTTATTTGTCAGATTCCTGCCAATAATCGAATAATCGAATTTTTTATTTTTTGAAGTAAAAGTAATTTCACAATCCAAGAATAAATAGTTTGTATTCATGGTTAAATCTGGTATAATAAATTGAGTAGTTAGGTTTCCTTTAAATCTATCTGTAAGTTTTAAAACAGTTTTAAATGAATTTTTTATTGAGCTAAAGGTGTTGCTACTGTTTCCCTGTAGTAATATTTTATTCGAACTGTATGAGATATTATTCTCAATAAACATGTGTTTTACTATTGGAGTATTTGTTGTTAACTCGATTGTGAAATATTTTGATTTAATATCTCTTAAATCTGAGTTGTTTACAATGTTCTTGTTAAGTGATATGGAATAATTTGATCTTAATTTAAAATTTGAATTTAGTGAGCGGATAAATTTTTCACCCTTAAAATTAAAATTATAATTTTCATTTCCAGAGTTCAACATAAATGAAGTGGTAATTACATAGTCAGGGTTTATATAATTTTTATAGAAATAATTATTATTACGATGATTATAATTAAATCCTAGAGACATATTTGTAAGGTAGAAGGAGTCCCCATAGTTAAAATTAATACTATAATTATGAGTTTTTAAAAATTGCATATTAGCTTCGTTGTTACGAAAACTACCAAAGCCAGTTTGAACAAATCCTTCAAAAAGATTAGTTTCTTCTGGTGCAACTTGATTAAAGCTGTAGGTTGAGACTAAGTTTGTATGACGTGAGAAACGGTATAATAATTTTAAAGATGGGTTAATGATTGTATTATTTTGATTGCCGGAAATACTATTATTAAATTTAAAATATTGAGTTCCTATTCCTAGTTTAGCAGCAAAAGCATCTTTTTTGTAAGTAATATCGCTATTAATATATGATAATGAATATTTGTAAACGAGATCATTTTGAAAGTTAAGATCTGTTGATGGTATATTATCACTATTTATGGTTTCTAAGAAAGAAATGAATTTATTTTTTTCATAATGAAAACCGGCATGAACTGCTAGTTTGAAATTGCTAAATTTAGTCAAAAATTGAGTATTGCTCCTTAATATTTCTTTACTAAACCTACTTTCTTGATTATTCTCTTTTATATTTGTTGAAACTGTAGAATCAATACTTATTCCAGGTGCTAAATTATATTTTTGAGGAGCTGAACTATTGCTATAAAATGTAGATGAAGTGATAGCACTATTATCATTGATGCGTTTTGTTAGATTTAAGTTTTGTTTTGTAAACCAGTTTTTTGTGTTTACATTATTTGTTTGTCGTACTTCGTTATTATAGGATACACTTTTATAATCAACTTTTTGAACATTGAATTTCCCTAGGTATTCCCAATTTAGAGTTTTACTAACATTTTTATTCAACTGAATATTAGCATTGTACAATTCTGGAGATTTTACCGCATTTTCTGTCTGACTATTGGTAAATACTTCATTATTGATTGTGTAGTAGGTCTCTTGTTTGTTGAAACGGGATAGTTTATCAGTATAGATACCCAAATTTAACTTTAAGGATGTTTTTAAATTTAATTTGTATAATGTATTTAAACTGGTATAGAAATTATTGTTAATTCTGTGCAATTTATCTTCTAATGGAGAATAAAATTGGCCTTGATTGATAAGTTCGCTTGCTTTTAGTTTTTGTTCAGATAAAGATTCAAGTGAAATACTTGTTGAATTAAAATCATACGGGGTATTGTTTATACCTGTATTATTAAAACTGGAAACGATAAAACTTTTGTTTTTGGAATTAAGAAGTATACCTGTAATAGTAAGGTTTTGTTTTTTTTCAATTCCCAAACCTAAATTCGCGTTTCCTGAAAAGTCTGATTTCCCCTTTTTTAATTTTAAATTGATAGCGACTTCATCGTTTGACGTAAGTCCTTTAAGTAGAATGTTTTCTTGATAGTTTTCAATTGCTTCAACCTTGTCAACAATATCTACATCAATATTTTTTGAACCTATTGTATATTGACTATCAAATAAATCATCTCCGTCTAGAAGAAGTTTTTTTATTGTTTTTCCTTTAAATTTAATTTGTCCATTATCTTCAACCTCTATTCCAGGTAATTTACGTAATAAATCTTCAACGACCTTTTCTGAGCCATTTTTAAATTTATTGGGATCATAAACAATAGTGTCTTTTTTTACTTTTATAGGTTTGTCATCTCCTATTATCACTTCTTTGAGCTTGATTATACTGGGGTTAAGTTTAAAATTGAGAGTAATTATTTTGTCTTTTTCTAAAACAAAACGCACTTTTTTATAAACAGTCTCATATTCATAACTATTGACCTCAATTAATAAACTGTCCTGAGGTTCTTTTAAACTGATAGAAAAATTACCATTCTCATTTGCTCTGCCAAATTGATAAATGAGATTTGGATTAGTTGTTTTTTTTATTAAGATATTAGCAAATGCTATAGGGCCTTTGTCGTCATATACGTTCCCTTTGATGGTTTGTGTATAGCATTGGTTTACAAAGAAGCAGAAAAAAAATAAAATAAAAAATTTCATATCAATTTACTCAATAATATATAGTTCTTTGTACCCTTTAGGCATGCCTCCAGAGCCTCCGTAAGATGATATTTTAGCTTTAGTATCGGCATATTTTTTTCGGTATGTCGTTACAAATTCCTCATATGTTATTGTCTGTTTTTCATGATATGGATTTATAATTTCATTAATGTTAGCGGTTATTTCTACTTTTGTTGCTATTGCATTGTACATCCCTGCATTATTATTAATTGTATATTCTAAAATCATACCAGGTAAGCCTGATAGTTTCCATGGGCCATCTGAAAAAGGGATGTCTTTTGTAAAATAAACTTCAATAGTACGTCCTCTGAAAAATAAACTAGCTTTTTGACAAGAATAATTAAGAATTGTTTTGGTTTCGGGCAAAATTTGCCAATCGAAATTTTCAATTTCGTCTTGTATATTAAAAAATTTCAAACTAACCATGTCTCTGTACGTAACTTTGTTATCTAACAATTCTTTGTAGAAAACAGGATTGCTTTCAGTCTTGATATTTAATGTGTTCGGATTATTATTATTGTTTTGGGAAGCGATGAAATCTTCTACATATAGTGATTTTTTTCCATCACCTGTTAGATAGGTCTTGAGGTAGGTGTTCATAGAGATTTCCCCATTGTCTTTTACAGCAATATGGTAATCGTAAGTGATTTTATATGTTTTTTTTTGAGAAAAAATAGGAGCTGAGAAAAGTAGTAGGAGCAGTATATAATGTTTCATGGATTTTTTTTGATAATTATAGCCCGAAAATTTCCGGGCTATTGTGTTATTGTCCAAGAGGATCTGATAATCCGGTATCTGGATGTCTTTCTAATAATTTATGAGCTGCCATATTACAATTGTCTCCTGTAGTAATCAGACCGCAAATTGTTTCTGTATCTACTTTCACCCCATCATAGTATAAAGTAGCTGTACAGCATTCGCTTACGGTTTCTTTTTTATTTGTTAGAGTTTCTTTCTCTTTCTCATTTGCAATTGTACTAGAGCTCACTAGTAAAACACTTGCAAAAAAAAATAATTTCTTCATTTTTATAGGTTTTTTAGTATTAATAAAGCTAAATATATATCTAAAAACCAAAATAAATCTTACTTTTTTTTACATCCACTAATCTATGCTCCTGTAAAAACTGCCTTTCTTTTTTCTAAAAAAGCGGTAGTTCCTTCTTTAAAATCATCGGTGCCAAAGCATTTTCCGAACGATTTTATTTCAGTTTCAAAACCATTTTCACCGTCTTTGTAATTAGCGTTAATCGCTTTTATTGCTTTACTGATGGCTACTGGAGAGTTTTTCATGATTTTTTGCGCCATTGCATTACAGAATTCTAAAAGTTCTGGTTGTGGTACCACATGGTTTACTAAACCGGTTCTGTAGGCTTCGTCAGCGGTAACCATTCCTGCGGTGAGTATCATTTCCATGGCGCGTCCTTTCCCAATTAATTGTGGCAAACGTTGCGTTCCACCATATCCTGGAATTACTCCTAAGGATACTTCTGGTAAGCCCATTTTGGCATTATCGGAAGCGATTCTAAAGTGACAAGCCATTGCCAATTCTAATCCTCCTCCAAGTGCAAATCCGTTAACGGCTGCAATAACTGGGATTTTTAAGTTTTCGACAAAATTGAATAAAATATCTTGTCCTCGCGCTGCTAATTGAACTCCTTCTTCCACAGAAAAATCTGCAAATTCAGCAATGTCAGCTCCAGCTACGAACGCTTTTTCGCCACTTCCAATTAAAATAACTACTCGGGTTTCGTAATTTTTTTCCAACTCCTCAAAAGCCTGATGTAGTTCTTGAATTGTGGCTTTATTTAGGGCATTTAGTTTTGTAGGGCGGTTTATAGTGATGGTTGCAATACTATTTTCTTTTGCAATTAGAATGTTTTTGTAGCTCATTTTGGTAATTTAAGAGTTAATAATAGGAAGCGAAACCGTAAATCGGGTTCCTTTTCCATATTCTGTATCAAAGGTAATTGTTCCTTTATAATTTTCTATGATGTTTTTAATAATACCTAAACCTAGTCCCATACCGCTATTTTTAGTGGTAAATTTAGGTTCGAAAATGCGACTTATGTCTTCCTGCTTAATCCCGATTCCATTGTCACCAACGATAATCAAGACATTGTTCAAGTCTTTTTTTACGGCTACAAAAACGATTTTATTTTCCTGTTGCTCCGGGATCGACTGAATTGCATTTTTAACTAAATTAGTGATAATTCGGATAAGTTGTGTTCGATCCATCTTAGAAATTATTTCGGGAGAATCACTTTCAAAAATAATATGCTCCTCATTGAATATTTCTAATGCCAGTTCGACCACTTCCACAACGTTTAGCGTTTCATTTTGTTGGGCTGGCATCGAAGCAAAATTAGAAAATGCAGAGGCAACCGCATTCATAGTGTCAATTTGCTGAATCAATGTTTCCGAGTAATCTTTCATCTTTTGTATGATGTCTGGATCTTCAGGATTGAATTTTCTTTCGAAACTTTGAACCGTCAAACGCATGGGCGTCAACGGATTTTTAATCTCGTGAGCCACTTGTTTTGCCATTTCGCGCCAAGCTTCTTCTCTTTCGCTTTGGGCTAATTTTACGGCGCTGATCTCGAGTTCTTCCACCATTCGATTATAAGCCGTAATCAGTAAGTTAATTTCTTTGCTGCTTGCTTCTAATACTATTTTCTTATTTTTTTGACTCAAACTAGTCTCGTTCAAACGGTCAGAAATAGTCTTTAATGATTTTGTAATGTAAGAAGATAAGAAATATGCCAGTGCAAACGCCACAATCAACATGAAGGAATAAACTTGTCCTAAACGAATTAAAAAGCTGTTGAGCTCCTTTTCATAAAAGCCGTCATCCTCTAGGTAAGGTAAGTTTAAAACACCTAATGGTTTGAATTTATCATCCTTTATTTGGGTAAAAGAAGATCTGTTTTTAACGCCATTTATGGTTTTGATGTCTACATATCTTTTTTCGATCGAAGAACGAACTAGTTTTAATATGTATTTTGGAATAGGAGGTGAAACCTTATCAACAGAAAAGGACTCTTTTGAGGATTTTAAGAGCTTTCCTTCTAAGCAATAAATATTTATTTCAATATTGTGAATGTGCGCCAGTTCATGGATTTTATCCTTGAAAATTAAGTCTAGATTTTCAGTGGTTAGCGGGTAAGTCGTTGTCGAAAGAACGTAATTTATATGTTCGCGCACCGCGTTTTCTTTCCTTTCTAGTCGTTCTTGATGGTATTCTTTGGCTTCGTTTTTAAATTGGATAATCGAGATAGAAGCTAGCAAAACAGAGGCTACAATTATCAGTACGATCATCGAAAGAAAAATCCGAATTCGTAGTGACAACATAGACATTCTGAAACTTTTTAGCATATTGTTCTGGTTTTGGCATTCTGACTTTTAATTTTCATCGATCAGGAAAACTGAACTCTAAAAACTGATTACTGATTGCTATTTTTCTCTCGTATTCTTCTGTAAAATTTAAAACCTAACATGATCGTTATCGAAAATAAAAATATTCCGAGAACGCCATAAATCCAGTTGACTGCATTTTTTAGTACCACCAAAAAAACGACTGCAAAAAGAATGATGGTAGCTCCTTCATTCCATAAACGCATAAAATTAGTTGTGTATTTCACTTGGTCGTTTTGCAATTGCTTGAATATTTGCTGGCATTTACCATGATATAAATACAACACAAATACAAAGCCAAGTTTTACATGCATCCATGGCATTTGCAACCAAGACTTTCCTAAATCAGTAAAAAACAGCATCCAAAAAGCGAAAATACTTGCCAAAACTGCCGATGGCCAAGTGATAATATACCACAAGCGATAGGTCATTATTTTGTATTGTTTTTGTAAAATTTCTTTCTCTGGAGATGGTTTATCAGCAGCTTCAATTTGGTACACAAACAATCGCACAATGTAAAACAAACCTGCAAACCAAGTGATAACAAAGATAAGATGTAGGGATTTAAGGTAGTTATAATATTCCATCAGTGGTTTTAATCAATTTTGTATTCATTTCTTTTTTTAGAAAATAGGCCGTTAGTAATGTTGACAAAACATCAGCAATAGGGAAGGCAACCCAGACTCCAAAAATACCGAAAAAATTTGGTAGTAGTAGCACTAATGGAATTAAGAAAAATCCTTGTTTGCTGAGCGTTAGTAATAATGCTTTTTTAGCTTTTCCTGCTGCTTGAAAATATGCTGCTCCAATTAATTGAATGGCAATAATAGGAGAAGCGGCAAATACCCAGCGCAGTGCATTAGGTGTTTCGGCAATAACCTTAGCATCAGTAGTAAAAATCGCTACTATTGGTGTGGCATAATAGAGAATGACAACAAAAATTAAGGACGCTAGCAGTGCTGCATATTTAATGGATATTTGAACACTTTCTTTTACTCTTTCATAATTTTGGGCTCCATAATTATAACCAGCAATTGGGATGAAACCCTGGGTGATACCAAGAATAGGGAATAGGGCAAACATTAACATTCTGCTGATTATTCCGTAAACGGCAATTGAATGTTCGCCGCCGTAGGAGTACAGAGTATGATTCAGAATAATTGCTAAAACAGCTATCACTCCTTGTCTTGAAAAAGTAACAAAGCTTAGCCCGGTAATTTCTTTTAAAATTGGAATATGGAGTTTGAAATGCCTTGGTTTTAGTTTTAATTCACTTTTATAGGCAAAAAACCAAAGGACAAATAAGAAGCATATAAAATAAGAAATGGATGTCGCTAATGCCGCTCCAAACATTCCTAGTCCCATCACTTTTATAAAAACAATATCTAATATTATATTGACAAAAGCGGGAATAATCATGGCAATCATTGCAAAGGAGGCTTTGCCCTCTGCCCTAATAATATTATTTCCCATCATGCAAAGCGCCAGAAAAGGAACTGCAATGATAATAGGTTCGAAGAACTCTACCGCTGGAGTCATTATAGCTCCTTTTGCACCAAAAAGCAATAGCATTTCAGTACTGAAAAAGAGACCAAAAAGCACAAAAACTGATGCAAGAATAAAGGTCATCATGATCTGATTAGCAAAAGTAATTTTTGCTTTTTCAGTGTCTTTCGAACCTAAAGCTCGCGATAAAACAGAACCTCCACCCACGCCAATAGCCATTCCTAAGGATGAAATCAAGAACGTTATTGGTAAGACTACGGTAACGGCCGCAATTGCAAGCGAACCGATCCATTGTCCTACAAATATAGTGTCAATAAGAATATTGACGGACATAAATAAAATCCCAATAGAAGCTGGCACAGCCTGCTTTATCAAGAGTTTTTTAATGTCCTGAGTTCCTAATTCATCGGCTGAAATTGCCATTTATGCAAGCGTTTTTTCGACAGCTACCCATTCGCTAATCCAATTTCCTACGGTTTTACACCAGTCATCACTATCATTCAAACAAGGAATAGCTAAGAATTCCTCGCCTCCATGTTCTTTGAATTCGTGGTTGGCTTCCATCGCAATTTCTTCTAATGTTTCTAAACAATCAGACACAAAAGCTGGAGTTACTACCGCTAATTTTTTGATACCTTTTTCAGGCATTTTATTTACTTCGACATCTGTGTAAGGTGTTAGCCATTTGTCGCCCGCTAATCGCGATTGAAAAGTCTGGCTGTATTTTCCTTCGGGTATTCCCAATAATTTAACGACTTGTTTTGTGGTTTCATAACATTGGTGACGGTAGCAAAACTCATGTGCCGGTGAAGGCGTGTTGCAACAAGATCCGTCAATCTTACAATGTGATTTAGTAATATCCGTCTTGCGAATGTGACGCTCGGGAATTCCGTGATACGAAAACAATAAATGATCGTAATCAAAATTTTCTACGCTGTTTTTGATAGAATCAGCAAGGTTTTTTATGTAGTCTGGTTTGTTATAAAAAGCAGGAACGATGGTAAATTTCATTTCTGGAAAGTGCTTTTTACGTAAATCTTCGGCTAGTTCTAAAATGGTAGTTGTAGAAGCCATCGCATGTTGTGGGTATAATGGAAAAAGCATCACTTCGGTCACACCTTTGTCATGCAATTCTTGCAAACCAGATAATAGAGATGGATTTCCGTAACGCATAGCCAATGAAACTGGAACGTCTACTAATTGCTTTACTTTCTCGTGCATTCTTTTAGAAATAACTACAAGTGGCGAACCTTCGTCCCACCAAATTTTTGCGTAAGCAGCAGCTGACTTTTTAGGTCTTGTTTGTAGAATGATACCGCGAACTAATAATGCTCTTAACAAAAACGGAACGTCAATAACGTATTTGTCCATTAAAAACTCATCTAAATACGGTTTTACATCTTTGGGAGTTGGACTTTCCGGCGAACCTAAATTGACTAATAATACACCTTTCATTTTATTTTTTTTAGTGGGTTCAAAAGTAATTAAACTTACTTTTTTATAAATTGTGATTAACTATTTTTTATTTATTGTTTAATATATAAAACTGATAACTAATTAAGTATTCGGATTTATTGACATTAAGTATTTCTTTGGAGTTGTGGCAAATTTCTTTTTAAATGCTGCGATGAAATGACTTCCGGTGCTGTATCCTATTTTTAATCCTACCTCATTTACATTATAAGAACCACTGTCGAGTAACTTTCTAGCAAAATCCATTTTGTAATCAAAAAGAAAACCATAAACAGTATCACCATAAATTTGTTTGAAACCCATTTTTAGCTTCTTCAAATTCAAGCCTATTTCATCTGCTAATTCTTGCAATCCAGGCGGTTCGGCCATATTAGCGATGATGATTTCTTTGGCTCTTCTAATTTTCATTACATTATCTTCATCAATCAAAAACGGACATTGTTCTGCGTTTGGATCCTCCGTTCTATTGAAGTACAAACTTAATAATTCGTATCCTTTTCCTTTGTAATATAGGTTTTTTATAGATGGATGCAGGCTGTAATGAAATAATTGCGACAAGACAATAGCCATAGAAGGGCTGATATTTCCCTCGTTATAATATTTCTTGTCTTTATTATCACCACTTAAAAAGGTGATGTAATCTGCTTCTGTCGAAAATAAAGCGTGAAATTTCTTAATCGAAATGATAACCGAAATCACCCAGGAATTGGGTGCTAATTCTAGATTTAGTGGCAGTTCCTTTTGCGGATTGTATAAAAGCAATGATTTTTCTTCTTTCAATTCCAGAGCATAACTGCCTTGGTTGAATAAAAATTTAGCACTTCCTTTAAGTCCAAAATGAAATTGAATGAGTCCGCTGTCCAATTCCCGTTGCGCATTAAAAGATTCTAGACCGTCATTTTGGAACCGAATTAACGTAAAATCGTCTTCAATTTTTATAATTTCTTGTGAACCCATAGCGATATTTTTTAGGTGAAATCCTGACAATTATCAGATCGTTTTATTTAGAACAACTCTAAATAGAGTGCTTAGAATGACGTGATTTCATTGCAAAAATAGATTTTTTTACTAGAAAATAGGCAATTAGAATCAAAAAAACATTTAGCGATACAAATAGAACTTCTAGCGTTACTTTTATAAATACTATAGTGATAATTTTGTTCCACTTTCTTGAAAAGTGCAAATATGGAAAACAACAACACAGCAAAGCATCAATATTTTTACTCCGTTGGACTGAGTTATAAAAAAGCAGATGCTGAGATTAGAGGAAAGTTTAGTTTAGATACCGCAGCCAAAACGCGTTTATTAGAGCAAGCTAAGCTAGAAGGGATAGAGAGTTTAATAGTTACTTCTACCTGCAACCGTACCGAAATTTATGGCTTTGCGGAGCATCCTTTTCAATTAATTAAATTAATTTGCGAGAACAGCCAAGGTACAGTTGAAGCATTTCAAAAAGTAGGTTTTGTTTATAAAAATCAAGAAGCAATCAGTCACATGTTTCGTGTAGGAACAGGTTTAGACAGTCAAATTCTTGGTGATTTCGAAATTATAGCTCAAATAAAATCCAGCTTTAGCCAGTCAAAATTTTTAGGTCTTGCCAATAATTTCATGGAAAGACTAGTAAATGCCGTAATTCAAGCCAGTAAAAAAATAAAAACAGATACGGAGATAAGTTCGGGAGCCACTTCGGTTTCTTTTGCAGCTGTTCAATATATTTTTAAGAACGTAGAAGACATTGGAAACAAAAACATTCTATTGTTTGGTACGGGGAAAATTGGTAGAAATACCTGTGAAAATTTAGTGAAACACACTAAAAACGAGCATATTACTTTAATAAACAGAACGAAATCTAAAGCCGAAAAAATAGCTGGAAAGCTAAATTTAATTGTAAAAGATTATTCAGAGCTGCATCTTGAACTTCAAAAAGCGGATGTAGTAGTTGTAGCTACAGGCGCTCAAAACCCTACGGTAGATAAAGCGATTCTGAATTTGAAAAAACCATTATTAATATTGGATTTGTCAATTCCGAAAAATGTAAATGAAGATGTACAGGAATTAGAAGGCGTTACATTGATTCACATGGATTATTTGTCTCAACTTACAGATGAAACTTTAGAAAACAGGAAGAAAAGTATTCCCGCTGCTGAAGCAATTATCGAAGAAATAAAGGAAGAATTTATTACTTGGACAAAAGGCAGAAAATTTGCTCCTACAATTAATGCTTTGAAAGCAAAATTGAATGCAATAAAAATCTCAGAATTGGATTTTCAAAGTAAGAAAATCTCAAACTTCAATGAAGAGCAGGCAGAAATTATCAGCAACAGAATTATCCAAAAAATAACAACTCATTTTGCCAATCATTTGAAAGATGATAGTACAATGGTAGATGAAAGTATCGAATGGATTGAGAAAGTTTTTAAAATTGGCGTTACCGCAAAATAAAACCAATAAGTAATTTTAGTTTCTTAAGGGTTTAAAAAATAAAAATGGCAGAAAAAATCATACGTATAGGAACTCGAGACAGTGAACTCGCGCTCTGGCAAGCTCATACAGTCGAAAAAAAACTAAACGATCTAGGTTATAAAACCGAAATTATTGCGGTAAAATCACAGGGCGATATTATTCTTGACAAACCGCTCTATGAACTTGGAATCACAGGAATTTTTACAAAAACATTAGATATTGCCATGATCAACGGTCAGGTCGATATTGCGGTTCATTCCATGAAAGATGTTCCTACGGCTTTGCCAATAGGAATTGTTCAGGCGGCTGTTTTAGAAAGAGCCAATACCCTCGATATTTTAGTTCACAAAGGAAATCTTGACTTTCTTAATGGAGAAGGAACAATTGCCACAGGAAGTTTACGCCGTCAGGCACAATGGCTTAATAAATATCCTGCGCATAAAGTAGTTGATTTGCGTGGAAACGTAAATACCAGAATGCAAAAATTGAAGGATAGCGAATGGAGCGGAGCCGTTTTTGCAGCAGCAGGACTAGAAAGAATCAACTTAAAACCATCAAATTATATTAATCTTGATTGGATGATTCCAGCACCAGCTCAAGGTGCGATGGTTATTGTTGCGATGGCAAATGATGATTTTTGTAGAGATGCAGTTTCCGAATTAAATGATATAGAAACCGAAGTGTGTACGCACATAGAAAGACAGTTTCTAAAAACACTTGAAGGTGGTTGTACAGCGCCGATAGGTGCTTTAGCAGTTTTTGAGGAAGATGAAATTATATTCGATGGAGTTTTGTTTTCGCTTGATGGAAAAGAAAAAATCGAGGTAAATAAGAGAGTTCCATTACAAGATTGGAAAAAATTAGGATTTTTTTCAGCAAAGGAAATTTTAGATAATGGTGGAATTAGTTTAATGGAAAACATTCGTAAAGATTTAAAAAAGTAATTTTATTTCAATATGAAGAAAGAATCCTTACTCAATTATTTATATCGCTTTTTTGATATTATAGTATTGCTTTTTATAGTTTTTGACTTCGGATATGATTTTGAAGAAAACTATAACTCGCCTCATGTTGTTGGATTAATTCTGCTTTCAGTTGGTTTATTAGCTTTTAATTCCTTTAAATTTTTTAATTATTCATTAAGAAGCAATAAAAAAGTAGTGCTAATCAATATGGTATTACTGTCCATAATTTTGCTAATCTGTGGATTTATTTCATTGGTAAACAGTAGTTTGCATTCCGTTTTTATCCTGCAAAAAATTAAACCAGTTCTCGAAGGCGGATTGATTTTGTATTTCTTATTAAGGCTAATGGTTTTTGTACGTCATATTTATGACATCTATTTTAATCCAGCCATCGTTTTTGTTGGAAGTTTTATGATTTTAGTTTTAATAGGTGGCTTTTTACTCATGCTTCCCAGTGCTACTACAAACGGAATTACCTTTACAAATGCGCTTTTTACGGCCACTAGTGCCGTTTGTGTTACCGGTTTAACCGTAGTTGATACAGCAGTCGATTTTACTATTGTAGGCCAGTCTATAATTATTGTTTTAATACAATTAGGTGGAATAGGAATATTGACATTTACATCTTTTTTCGCCTTCTTTTTTAGAGGGAGTACTTCGTTTAAAGAAGGTTTAAATACTAAAGATTTTATTGCTCATGAAGGTCTTAAAGATGTTTTTAGAGCAGCACTAAACGTTGTGATTTTTACTTTAGGAGTTGAGCTGGTAGGAGCGATATTTATCTATTCTTCGATTATCGACAATCCAGCCATCACTAATGAATTTTATTTTTCAATTTTTCACTCCATATCCGCTTTTTGTAATGCAGGATTTTCCATTTTACCAGGAGGAATAATCAATGAAACAGTCCGTTTTAATTATTATTTACAATGGATTTTAATGTTGATGATTATTCTGGGCGGATTAGGACATAACATCGTCTTCAATTTTTTTCATTATATAAAAACGTATGTAATTGAGTTGTTTAAGCAAAAGGTAATCCATAAAAAAATAAGAATAATTACCTTAAATACTAATATTGTAATTTATACTACACTGATATTATTAGTAGGTGGTTTCCTTTTTCTTTATGTCTCAGAGTACAACAATACCTTGCTAGAACACAAAACTGTTTTTGGAAAAGTAACAGCGGCAAGTTTTAATGCTGTTTCCCCAAGAACAGCTGGTTTTAATGCTGTTGATTATACACAGATGAATGTTCCATCTTTACTTTTTATTATCTTTTTAATGTGGATAGGTGGATCGCCAGCTTCTACCGCTGGTGGAATAAAAACGAGTACTTTTGCACTAGCAACTTTAAATATATTTACAGTAGCTAGAGGAAAAAGTAGAATTCAATTGTTCGGAAGGAGAATATCGTCAGAATCTACAGCGCGTGCGTTTGCAATTTTATCAATCTCGCTAATTACTATTGGTATTTCGATTATGGCTCTTTTAATTTTCGAACCAAAAGATACGCCTTTATTAACGGTAGCTTTCGAATGTTTTTCAGCTTATAGCACGGTGGGGTTAAGCTTGAATTTTACTCAAACGTTAACAGAACCGAGTAAATATGTTTTGATTGCATGTATGTTTATAGGTCGAATAGGAATGCTCAATTTAATGGTAGGATTATTACGTAGATTGAACCATCAATTTTATGAATATCCAAAAGCGAATATATTAATTAACTAAACTTGGCTCAATGAAAATAATCGTATTTGGTTTAGGAAACTTCGGAATGTCACTTGCAATAAGTCTTACCGAAACTGGAAATGAAGTTATTGGCGTAGACAAAAACATGGAGAAAGTCAATCTAGTGAAAGATAAAATTTCACTAGCCATTGCGATGGATTCTACTAACGAATTGTCATATGAAGCTTTACCCTTAAAAGATACTGATAAAGTTGTGGTTGCCATTGGAGAGAACGAAGGAGCTGCGATTATCACTACTGCAATTATTAAAAAATTAAGTGATGTAAAAATCATTAGTAGAGCTTTATCGCCTATTCACGACACGGTTTTAGAAGCGATGGGAATACATAGCATCGTACATCCTGAGCAAGAATCAGCGGATAGATTGACAAAGCAAATTAATTTTAAATCGACTCTCGAAAATTACCAATTAGACGATAATTATACTATTTCTGAAGTAAAAGCAAAACCAGAATTTTACGGTAGAACATTAGCTGAATTAGATACAATAGATAAATATCGACTGACTTTAATTACGATTATTCGAAAAAGAGAAAAGAAAAATTTAATTGGAAAGAAATCTATTGTAAAAGAAACCATTGGCCGTCCCTCTCCTGATACTATTATATTAGAAAACGATATTTTGGTCGTTTATGGATACAATAAAGATATAGAAACCTACTGCCTAGGACAAGAAGAACATCAAATAAGAAGTTAATAATGATTCAGATACTATCTACAAAAACGCTTTTAGACAATCAAAGGGAAGCATTGACAAATGCAAATTTCAATGTCATTGAAGTGGACTTTATTGAAACAAAAAGTCAAGCTTTCGAATTAAATGAAATCAATGATAATTTGATTTTTACGAGTCAAAATGCAGTTCAAAGTTTTTTATTGGATCCAAAATCGGAAGATCTAAAAACAAAAAATGTTTTTTGCGTGGGTTTAAAAACCAAGATTCTGTTATCAGAAAGCGGATTTAATGTGATTGCTTACACTGGGTATGCAGAAGATTTAGCTGAAATTATCACTTTGATTTACTCAAGTGAAAGCTACACTTTCTTTAGTGGAAACTTAAGAAGAGAGACTTTACCACAAGCCTTAAAAGAAGCGAAAGTAAAGTTTAATGAAATCCAGGTTTACGAAACTAAGTTGACACCACAGAAGATTAAAACTCCTGTTGACGCCATTTTGTTTTTTAGTCCGTCTGGTATTGAAAGTTATTTGAAAGAAAATAAAATCAAAAATGAAACCTGTTTTTGCATCGGAACAACTACTTCCAGTGCTTTGGACGGAATAACAAAAAACATAATAATCGCAGATCAGCCAACAATTGAAGATGTGATTGAAGAAGTAATTGCCGAGTATAAATAAAAATTTGCCTGTAGCTTTTAGCTTTTGGCAACAAAAAATAATCAGAATGCTTTAAGCGAATAGCTTTAAGCCAATAGTCAATAAATTATGATAAAGAACGACCTATTTTTAAAAGCATTAAAAGGAGAAACAGTACAACGTCCGCCAGTTTGGATGATGCGTCAAGCTGGAAGATATTTGCCAGAATTTATCGCTTTGCGTGATAAATATGATTTCTTTACTCGTTGTCAAACGCCAGAATTAGCTGCCGAAATCACCGTACAACCGATAAGAAGAATAGCTCCGGATGCTGCGATTTTATTCTCAGACATCTTAGTAATTCCACAAGCTATGGGAATTGAAGTGTTGATGAAGGAAAATTTTGGTCCGTTTGTGCCTAATCCTATTCGTACGATTCAGGATGTAGAGCGCGTAATTGTTCCAGATATTCATGAAACTTTAGGTTATGTGATGGACGCTATTAAATTGACTAAAGAAATGTTGAACGATGAGGTACCGTTAATTGGTTTCGCTGGTTCACCATGGACAATTATGTGTTATGCAGTAGAAGGACAAGGGTCTAAGAGTTTCGATAAGGCAAAAGGATTTTGTTTCCAACATCCAGAAGCGGCTCATGTTTTATTGCAAAAAATTACAGACACGACAATTTTATACCTAAAAGAAAAAGTAAAATCGGGCGTAGATGCTGTTCAGATTTTTGATTCTTGGGGCGGAATGTTGTCTCCGGCTGACTACCAAGAATTCTCTTGGAAATACATAAACCAAATCGTTGAGGCTTTGGCCGATGATGCTCCTGTGATTGTTTTCGGAAAAGGATGTTGGTTTGCCTTAGGCGAAATGGGAAAAAGTAGAGCTTCTGCATTAGGAGTGGATTGGACTTGTTCTCCAAGAAATGCAAGATATCTATCTGGAGGAAACATTACTTTGCAAGGTAATTTTGATCCATCACGATTGTTGTCACCTATTCCTGTTATTAAGAAAATGGTACACGAGATGATTGACGAATTCGGAAAAGACAAATACATCGTGAACTTAGGTCATGGTATTTTACCACATATTCCAGTAGATCACGCCAAAGCATTTATAGACGCGGTGAAGGAATACAATCAGTAGTACAAAGAATTAAGTATTAAGTATCGAGGTTTTTCTTGCTACTTAATACTCGATACTCAATTCATTTATAATGAAAAATAAATTTTACGCATACATACAAAACTTACAAGACCAAATCGTCGCAGGACTTGAATCAGTGGATGGTCATTCTAAATTTAAAGAAGATATTTGGGTACGTCCGGAAGGTGGAGGCGGAAGAACACGTGTACTTGAAAGCGGTCTTGAAGGTACAGGAGTTTTTGAAAAAGGCGGAGTGAATATTTCAGCAGTTCATGGAAAGCTACCGGAAAGCATGCAAAAACTCTTCAACGTAGGTGAAGCTGATTTCTTTGCTTGCGGATTGAGTTTAGTGATTCATCCTAAAAGCCCGATGGTACCAACGGTTCATGCTAATTGGCGCTATTTCGAAATGTATGATGACAATGGCAATGTTATCAATTCCTGGTTTGGTGGCGGACAAGATTTAACGCCTTATTATTTATTTGAGGAAGATGCAACTCATTTTCATCAAACCTGTAAAACAGCTTGCGATAAACATAATGTAGATTTTTATCCAAAATATAAAAAACAGTGTGATGCATATTTCTGGAATGCACATCGCAATGAAGCCAGAGGAATAGGTGGACTTTTCTTCGATTATTGCAAAGCGACTGAGCAAATGGAAATGGAAGATTGGTTCAATTTTGTTTCAGAAGTAGGTAATAGTTTCTTAGAAGCTTATATTCCAATAGTAGAAAAAAGAAAAAACTTACCATATACAGAAGCTCAAAAAACATGGCAAGAAATCCGTCGTGGTCGTTATGTCGAATTTAATTTAGTGCATGATAAAGGCACTTTATTCGGACTAAAAACCAATGGAAGAATTGAAAGTATCCTAATGAGTTTACCGCCGCGGGTGCAATGGGTTTACGACCATAATCCAGAAGCGGGAAATGAAGAAGAAAAATTAGTTAATATATTAGAAAATCCAAAAGAATGGATAGCGCTCTAGGGCTACAATTTTTATAGAAAAGTTTGGATTAAGTCATAGTGCCAATAAGTTGGTTAGCTCCATAGGAGCGCTATATTTATAGCAAATAATAATGTTTTTCAAAGAGCACCAGCGGTGCGACATATTAATAATGGCGAATACCTATTCTCAATTATATATTCAAATTGTTTTCGCTGTCAAGGGAAGACAAAATCTGATTTCCAATAAATGGAAAGACGAATTGTTTAATTATATAACGGGAATTGTTACAAATGATGAACAGAAATTAATTGCTATAAATGGAATGCCAGATCATATTCATATTTTAATTGGTTTAAAACCGAATAAAGCATTATCTGATTTAGTAAGAGACATTAAAGCAAATTCTTCTAGGTTCATCAATGAAAAAGGGTGGGTAAATGGTAAATTTGAATGGCAAACCGGATTCGGAGCCTTTACTTATAGTCATTCGCAACTGACCAATGTGATTAATTATATTCAAAATCAGGAAGAACATCACAAAACAAAAACATTTAAAGAAGAATATGTGGAGTTTTTAAAACGCTTTAATGTTGATTTTAAGGATGATTATCTATTCGAAGAGGTGTAAGATGCCGCTCCTCTGGAGCTAAAGAAAATGATCAATAATCTATAAATATTATGCTCCTCTGGAGCTAAAAAGTAAATCATATGTTTCCATTACAAAGAGGTAGAAGATTACGCGTCAACGAATCTATTCGTTCATTAGTTCGAGAAACGACTTTAAGTCCGTCAGATTTTATGTTTCCTATGTTTATTGCAGAGGGAGAAAATGTAAAAATTGAAATCCCTTCCATGCCGGGAATCTTTCGTCGTTCGATTGATTTAACCTTGGAAGAAATTAAAGAAATATATGCTTTAGGCATTCGTGCCGTAAATATTTACGTAAAAGTAAGTGAGAATTTAAAAGACAATACGGGAAAAGAAGCTTGGAATGAAAACGGATTAATGCAAGAAGCTATTCGAGCGATCAAAGCTGTTTGTCCTGAAATGATTGTGATGCCAGATGTAGCTTTAGATCCTTATTCTATGTATGGTCACGATGGAATTATAGAAAACGGAGATGTTGTAAATGACCCTACAAATGATGCTTTGGTAAAAATGGCTGTTTCACATGCCCAAGCTGGAGCCGATTTTGTTGCACCAAGTGATATGATGGACGGACGTGTTTTACGCTTGCGCCAAGGACTTGATGCAGCAGGGTTTCACAACGTGGGAATCATGAGCTATTCCGCTAAATATGCTTCGGCATTTTACGGGCCATTTCGTGATGCTTTAGACAGCGCACCAGTGGACAATAACGAAATCCCAAAAGATAAAAAGACCTACCAAATGGATTATGCTAATCGTATTGAGGCCATCAAAGAAGCGCTTTGGGACGTCGAGGAAGGTGCTGATATGGTGATGGTAAAACCAGGAATTGCATATTTAGATATCGTTCGTGAAGTAAAAAACGCGGTGAATGTTCCCGTAACGGTATTTCATGTTTCGGGCGAATATGCAATGATTAAGGCCGCTGCCGAAAGAGGTTGGCTTGACCATGACAAAATCATGATGGAACAATTAATGTGTATCAAACGTGCAGGAGCGAGTTTAATCTCGACTTATTTTGCCAAAGAAGCGGCTGTAATTTTAAATAAATAATTAAGTATAATCCTGATAATAAGTAGTATATTAGTAGTTGATTATATGAAACTAAACAAAATTAAAATGAAAAAATTATTAATTATTGTAATCGCATTTTTAGCGTTCTCTTGTAAAGGAAAGGAAGAAGACTCTTTTGGAAAGGAGGATGAGACTAAGAAATCAGAAACTGTCGCTTCAGAGGGAATGCAAGCAGAGACTAAAACACCTGTAGAACTGGGCGAATCTATTTATTTAGGAAAAGGAACTTGTGTTGCTTGTCATAAAGTTGATGAAAAATTAATTGGCCCAAGTTTACAGGAAATTGCCAAAATATACAAGGAAAAAAATGGTAGTATCGTTGCCTTTTTAAAAGGGAAAAGTGCCGCAATTGTAGATCCCGCTCAGTTTGCAGCTATGGAACCAAACCTAGCGCTTACTAAAACATTTTCAGATGAGGAATTACAAGGTTTAGAAGCTTATCTGTATTCGACTCTAAAATAAAGTTACAAGACATAGCTTATATGAAGTTCACAAGGAATTAATTTTCTTGTGGACTTTTTGCTTTGATAGGGTTTGCTGAGTTTAAATTTATTTACTTTTATGCTATGGAGACAGTATTTTTAAAAACGCCTTTAGGAATTGCCAAAATAACGGGCGATGAAAATGGTATTTCAACTATTTCGGTTCAGGATGAAGGCGAAGCTTCTGTGGTAATTCCCGAAGTTTTACAGGAATGTGTGAATCAATTAGATTCGTATTTTGCAGGGAAAAGAAGTGATTTTAGTATAGTACTCAATCCAAAAGGAACGGAGTTTCAACAAAAAGTGTGGAAAGGATTGTTACAAATACCTTTTGGCAAAACCAGATCCTATTTAGAGCAATCGAAAATTTTAGGAGATGTCAAAGCCATTCGGGCTGTGGCTTCCGCCAATGGGAAAAACCCACTTTGGATTGTTGTGCCTTGTCACCGCGTCATTGGGGCCGATGGTTCACTTACTGGATATGCTGGAGGTCTATGGCGCAAAAAATGGTTATTGGAACACGAAAACCCAACAAATCAACAAAGCTTATTTTAGATTCGATACTCAATTCGAAGAGTCTCACAAATTGTCATTTTTTACTTATATTTGAAATACTCAATTTCTTACAGTTTATTTTGTTTTAAAAAATTGGTGATAATGTATAAAATAGAAAGTTATGATCGAAAAAATAAACCTCAATAACATATTGTTTTTAGACATAGAAACTGTTCCAGAAGCTGAAGATTTCAATGCTTTGGATTTAGAGATGAAAGAGCTTTGGGAACAGAAAACTCAATACCAAAGGAAAGATGAATTTAGTCCAGAAGATTTTTACGAACGTGCAGGAATCTGGGCTGAGTTTGGAAAAATCGTTTGCATCTCTGTTGGTTATTTTACTATAAAAGGAGATATTCGAAATTTTAGAGTGACTTCCTTTTTTGGTGAAGAAGCTAAGCTTTTGAAAGATTTTAATAATTTATTGAACAATCATTTCAATGGACCGCAACATGTTTTGTGTGGTCATAATGCAAAAGAATTTGATTTTCCGTTCTTAGCGCGCCGAATGATTATAAACGGGATTGCTATTCCAGACAAGCTGAATTTATTTGGAAAAAAACCTTGGGAAATTCCGCATTTAGATACGCTGGAGCTATGGAAATTCGGGGATTATAAGCATTATACGTCTTTGAAATTAATGTGTAAAGTGCTTGGTGTTCCATCTCCCAAAGGCGATATTGACGGCAGTCAAGTGGGACATGTTTTTTATGTAGACAAAGATATTGACCGAATCGTGAGCTATTGCGAAAAGGATACTATAGCAGTTGCTCAGATTTTTCTTAGACTTAGAAGGGAAGATTTATTGATTGAGGACGAGATAATTCATGTTTAAAAACCGCTTTGTGATACTTAAATAATAGGAGCATAGGTAGTTAATTCGAATGTTGCTTTTTTTTTATTGGCGTGGTGGTTAGTCTTTAAAAAAAACCGTGTTTTGAATGGTTAAATTTTTATTTTTACATTTATGAATAAGCCCCTACTGTCCGTTCAAAATCTCGAAATCTCCTTTAAAAAAGAAGGGATTTACAGCGCTGTTATAAAAAATATCAGTTATGATTTACAACAGAATGAAATCCTCGGAATTGTAGGGGAGTCTGGTTCTGGAAAATCTGTTTCTACCTTAGCGATTATGGGTTTGTTGCCTGTAAATATTTCGAAAATATCAGAAGGTGAGATTCTTTTTGACAGCAAAGACGTTGGTGATTTAAGTGAGAAAGATTTACAGCAATTGCGAGGAAACGAAATCGCAATGATTTTCCAAGAACCCATGAGTTCGTTAAATCCTTCGTTGAAATGTGGTTTTCAGGTGCAGGAAATATTGTTGCAGCACACAAAGTTATCCACAGCAGAAACTAAAAGTGAAACACTTTTATTATTCGAAAAAGTAAAATTGCCTAATCCTGAAATTTTATTCGAAAAATATCCCCACGAAATTTCAGGCGGACAAAAACAACGGGTCATGATCGCTATGGCGATTGCTTGCAAACCAAAATTATTGATTGCAGATGAGCCCACCACAGCTTTAGACGTTACTGTTCAAAAAGAAATTATTCAGTTGTTGAAGGACATTCAGCAAGAAACGGGAATGAGCATTATTTTCATTTCCCACGATTTGTCTTTGGTTTCTGAGATTGCACATCGGGTTTTAGTTATGTATCGAGGAGAAATTGTCGAACAGGGAGAAGTAAATATGATATTTAAAAATCCGCAGCATAATTATACGAAAGCCTTGATTGCTTCGCGACCATCATTGGATTTCCGTTTGAAAAGATTGCCTACTATCCAGGATTTTTTAGAGGATACTATAAATGCTGAGGTTGTAACCCAGGAAGATAGAAAACATTTCCACGAGAAACTGTACGGTCAAGTACCTATTTTAGAAGTTGTTAATGTAGAAAAAGAGTATTTTTCTACCGCAGGTTTCTTTGGAAAAAAATCAGGATTTAAGGCGGTGAATGATGTGAGTTTTAAATTATATGAAGGCGAAACATTAGGATTAGTAGGAGAGAGCGGTTGCGGGAAATCGACTCTTGGGAATGCCATATTGCAATTGGATAAAGCGACCGCAGGACAAATTTTATACAGAGGTCAGGATATCACCAAACTTGGAAAATCGGAAATTAAAAAACTGAGAAAAGAGATTCAAATTATTTTTCAAGATCCGTACTCGTCTTTAAATCCAAGGATTCCTATTGGTCAAGCTATCATGGAACCCATGAAAGTACACGGACTGCATAAAACCGACAAAGAAAGAAAAGCAAAAACCATTGAAATTCTCGAAAGAGTAGGTTTAGGCGCAGACTATTTTAATCGATATCCACATGAATTTTCTGGTGGACAAAGACAACGTATAGGAATAGCCAGAACTATCGCGTTACAGCCTAAATTAATCGTTTGTGACGAATCAGTTTCTGCTTTGGACATATCTGTTCAGGCGCAGGTGCTAAACCTTCTAAATGAGCTAAAAGAAAATTTTGGGTTTACTTATATATTTATTTCACATGATTTAGCCGTGGTGAAGTACATGAGTGATCAAGTTTTGGTCATGAACAAAGGAAGAATAGAAGAAATTGCCGATGCTGATGAGTTGTATGCCAATCCACAAAAAGAATATACCAAGATGCTAATTGACGCTATTCCCAAAGGGAGTTGAAGTCTACCCGAATATTCCTATATTCTGTAAAGGTAAGACAGTGCGAAAACAAATGTTATCTTTGCAATTTCATAGAGGTTTTAAAAAAGGTAGATAATACTTATATTTTTAAAGCGTTTGGTAAGTTGAAACTTTCTTACTAAAATAAATATCGCTTAGCTTAAAGTTTTTGTAAATCCCCACTACAATTTTGCAGATAAAATGATTAAAGACGACAAAACATATTCAATTTTAATTGTTGAAGATAATTTAACCGACTCAACGAGGATTGAAGAGTTATTAGAGGAACTGAATTTGGATGCAGATGTTAAATTGGCTAAAAACTTCTTAGAAGCCTCTGCTTTTCTATCTTCTGATGATAAATTTTTTGATGTTGTTTTATTAGATCATACGTTGCCAGATATTTGTGCTGAAGTATTGATAAGTGAAATGGTGGATAAAGTATTATTTTGCCCCATAATAGTACTTACTTCAGTTGAAGGTGTAGATTTCAGTATCAACTCAATCTCGAAGGGTATTTCAGACTATTTATTAAAAGATGGCTTAACAGCTGTAGTATTGTATAAAAGTATTATTTGTAGTATCGAAAGAAAAAAAATATTTTTTTCATACGATGATGCAAAAACTCGATACAGCGATCTTTTTCACCTGAGTCCTTTGGCTATGTGGGTATATGACTTAGGGAGTTTCTATTTTTTAGATGTAAACGAGGCTGCTATCAAGAAATTTGGCTACACCAAAGAAGAATTTTTAAAAATGACCGTAAAGGACATATGGCCCGTTGAGGATTATCCTATTTTTGACGCCGGAGTTAATTCTTTCATTCAGTATAGAGATAGCTTTAAAAAAAGATACCTAAGACATCAGAAGAAAAATGGAAAGATAATTGACGTCGAAGTGCAAAGTAATATTATTTTCTTCAATAACCAGAAAGCAAAACTGGTTATGACAAACGATATCACAAAGCAAATGCAACATATCAAGACTATTGAGAACCAAAACAAAAGTCTCAAGGACATTGCTTGGACACATTCGCATGTTGTGAGAGCACCACTAGCTAAAATGATGTCTATTGTTGATTTTATGAAAGAATCTGATTGCATGCCTGCGGAATATGAAGGCTTGTTAAATCACTTTTTTGCTTCGGGAACGGAACTAGATGCTATAATTAGAGATATCGTTAAGAAGACGGAAACAATCAACAAAATAGAAGATAAATGAGTTATCAAGTAGTTATTGTCGATGATGATGAAATTATTCTGTTTTTACACAGTAAAATAATTCAAGGGATAGGTCTTGATCTTTCACCAAAAACCTTTAACTCGGCGCTTAAAGCTTTGGAGTTTTTCGAAAATTTATCTATTGACGACGAACCTATTTTGTTGTTTTTGGATATCAATATGCCCGTTATGGATGGCTGGGGTTTGTTAGACATTATTCACCAAGAAGATTTTGATAATAAAATCGAGATAGTAATGGTTACTTCGTCAGTAGATCAAGCCGATAAAGATAAGGCAACCTTCTATTCGAAAATTATTCATTTTGTGGAGAAGCCATTTAGTAAAGCAAATTTATTAGCTCTAAAATTAGATTTTTAAAGTCTTGTTTGTAGATCTAGTATTTTTAAATAAACAAAAAGAGCATCCTGAAAAGGGTGCTCTTTGTATAAATACTAGGATTTGATTTTTAATCAATACTCATCTCCGGAATTTCTCCTTCAATAATTAATTCAGCTTCTGTGGAAGCAATAATATGTTCGACTGTTACTCCTGGAGCGCGTTCTAATAATTTAAAACCTTTTGGAGTTACTTCTAAAACTGCCAGTTCAGTTACTACTTTTTTTACACAACCAACACCTGTCAATGGTAATGTACATTTTTTAAGAATCTTAGATTGCCCGGCTTTGTTTACATGCATCATAGCAACGATAATATTTTCGGCAGATGCTACTAAATCCATTGCTCCACCCATACCTTTTACCATTTTTCCTGGGATTTTCCAGTTAGCGATATCACCATTTTCGGCCACTTCCATAGCGCCAAGAATGGTTAAATCAACATGCTGACCACGAATCATTCCGAAACTTAATGACGAATCAAAGAAAGAAGCTCCTGGTAATGTAGTTATTGTTTGTTTTCCGGCATTGATGATATCTGCGTCTTCCTCTCCTTCAAAAGGGAAAGGCCCCATGCCTAAAACTCCGTTTTCACTTTGAAATTCAACGTCAATTCCTTTTGGTATATAATTGGCTACCAATGTTGGAATACCTATTCCTAAATTTACGAAATAACGGTCTTTAAGTTCTTGTGCGATACGTTTTGCAATACCTATTTTGTCTAGTGCCATAATATTAATGTGTAAATTAGCGAATTAAGAAATTAGAAAAATGGTTTACATTATCTATTTCTTACTGTACGTTGCTCAATTCTCTTTTCGTATTTCTCTCCTTGAAAAATGCGTTGAATGAATATCCCCGGAATATGAATTTGATTAGGATCCAATGTTCCGGCTTCAACTAATTCCTCTACTTCAGCTACAGTGATTTTAGCAGCTCCAGACATGGCAGGATTAAAGTTTCTGGCTGTTCCTTTAAAAATTAAATTTCCAGCAGTATCTCCTTTCCATGCTTTTACAATAGCAAAATCAGCATTGAAAGCATGTTCCATCACATGCATTTTACCATTAAATTCACGAACTTCTTTTCCTTCAGCAACTTCAGTTCCATAGCCTGCAGGAGTAAAGAAAGCAGGAATTCCAGCTTGAGCAGCACGACAACGTTCAGCTAATGTTCCTTGTGGAATCAATTCTACATCCAGTTCTCCTGAGAGCATCTGACGTTCAAATTCGGCGTTTTCTCCCACATAAGAAGAAATCATTTTCTTGATTTGTTTTTTGTGTAATAATAAGCCAAGACCAAAATCATCAACGCCTGCGTTATTGGAGATGCAGGTTAGAAGTTTAGTTTCTTTTTGAACTAACTCTGCAATAGAATTTTCAGGAATTCCACACAAACCAAAACCACCTAGCATAATAGTCATTCCGTCTTCAATTCCTTGAAGCGCTTCTTGAACATTAGTTACTTTTTTATTAATCATATTGTGTTTTTTAAGAAGCTCAATATTATTTGATATTGAAATTATTTAAAATTCAAATTCATCAGTATTTTGTACTTCGGTGCTATCTTTTACGGGACGAGCTTGGTAGCAATCTACTTTTATAGAAAGATTCGCTGGTCTTTCAAATTGCCCTTTAGACACTTTTAGTTCAGAATCAGCATAACAAAGCTTCATAAAGTAAGCCCAAACCGGTAATGCGGCTGTAGCTCCTTGTCCGTAGGTAATACTTTTAAATCGGGCTGAACGATCTTCACAACCTACCCAAACACCTGTTACTAGATTTGGAACCATTCCCATAAACCAACCGTCAGATTGGTTTTGTGTTGTTCCGGTTTTACCAGCAATTGGATTTGTAAATTTATAAGGATAACCTGTAATTCGGTTATAACCATAACCTCCGCCTTCAGTTCTTAATCTGTTTCCTGAACCTCCCTCAGTTACACCTTCTAATAATTTAATAATGGCAAAAGCAATATCCTTGTTCAATACATCGTGTGATTCAGGTATTGGCTCATAGATGATTACTCCGCTTTTATCTTCGATTCTCGATAAGAATTGAGGCTTTGTATAAACACCTTGATTTGCAAATGTACCGTAAGCCGCGACCATATCTTCCACGGTAATATCTACTGCACCTAATGCAATGGATGGTTGAAGTGGGATGTCAGATTTAATTCCTAATTTGTTTGTTAACTTAACTACTGCCTCAGGTCCTACTTTATCCATTAGCTTTGCCGATACAGTATTAATCGAACTCGCTAATGCTTTTTTCAAGGTAACCATACCTCTGTATTTATTATCCGAGTTTCTAGGTGTCCATGCTGCTGTAACGTGATGACGTCCCACAGGCATTGTAAACGGAGCATCAATTATAGAGTCACAAGGAGACATGTTTAATTGTTCGATAGCCGTGGCATATACAAAAGGTTTAAATGTAGATCCCACTTGTCTAGCACCTTGACCCACGTGGTCATACTGGAAATATTTATAATTAATTCCACCTACCCAGGCTTTTATGTTACCTGTTTGTGGTTCCATCGCCATAAGTCCAGATTGTAGAAAATGCTTGTAATAGCGTATGGAGTCCATAGGAGTCATGATAGTATCTTTTTCTCCTTTCCATGTAAAGACGGTCATTTTTGCCTTTACACTAAATGATTTTATAATGTCCTCATCACTCATGTCAGCTGATTTTAAAACAGCCCAACGGTTAGATGATTTCATTGCTTGAGTTAAAATACGCTGTGTTTCCTTATCGGATATGCCTACAAAAGGAGCGTTTTTATTGTTTTTTGCTTGAATAAAAAACTCTTCCTGAAGATTAGCCATGTGCGCCTTAACTGCTTCTTCGGCATGTAGCTGCATTCTAGAATCAATAGTAGTATAGATTTTCAATCCATCTTTGTAGATGTCATAATCAGATCCATCTGGTTTCTTGTTTTCATCAACCCATTTTTTCATGTAATCACGAAGATACTCTCTGAAATAAGTGGCTGTTCCTTCTCTATGACTTTCTAATTTAAATTTTAAAGTAATAGGTAAGCTTTGCAGTCTTTCTTTCTCTTTTTCAGTGATCATTTCACTTTTTTCCATCTGTGCAAGCACGACATTTCTACGATTTTTTACACCAACAGGATTTCGTATCGGATTGTATAAACCGGAGTTCTTGAACATCCCAACTAATATTGCCGACTCTTCGATTGATAAATTTTTTGGTTCTTTCGAAAAATAGGTTTGTGCCGCTGAACTTACTCCCACTGAATAGTTTCCAAAATCATAGATGTTACAATACATGGCCAAAATTTCATTTTTGGTATATTGTCTTTCTAATCGAATGGCAATAATCCATTCTTTTGCTTTTTGTACAATTCGAAAAGGCAAAAATTTCGAACCTTCACCGTGGAATAATTGCTTCGCTAGCTGTTGTGTTAAAGTACTTGCTCCTCCGCTTGTTCCAAGACTTAAAATAGCTCTTAAAGTTCCTCTTCCATCAATACCTGAATGTTCAAAAAAACGCTCGTCTTCAGTTGCTACCAACGCTTGAACTAAATTTTGAGGTAAGTCAGAGTATTTTAATTGCGATCTATTTTTCTGAAAATACTTTCCTAAAACCACTCCATCAGACGAAATGATCTCAGTAGCTAAATTTGAGTCTGGATTTTCCAAGTCTTCAAAAGAAGGCATAGAACCAAAAAGCCCCCAAGAAGCAAATAAGAAAAACAGAACGATACCGCCCATTCCGTATAGAAAAAACTTCCAAAATGCTTTAGTGTAATACTTATAATCTTTATCAGCAGCGTTGCTCTGATTATTGTTTTTTTTAGCAGCCATAAATTATCCTAGTCTTTTTTTTCTATTCGTAATCCCACTTCTGTAATTCCTTCTAAAAGAGTCACACCAGGTACTTTACCTGTCTCTCTGACAGCCTGTTTGATGTGGACTTTGTATTTCCCTTTGAATTTTACATTCTCTTTAAAGAACAATTTACTTTCTTTTATGTCGGTAAATCCGTTGCCTAGAAGCGTTCCATCAGGATTTGCCATTTGGTACTCTAAGGTGTCCACTTTTGTATATCCGCTCGGTTTTTCGACAGACACAATCAAGAAGAGATTGTTGTATTGATAATTGTTATTGTCTCTTAAATTGATGAATAAATCATATCGTTTTGTGGAATCCAATTCCGGCAAATCGAATGTTATGATACTGTCTTTATGCCAAGCACTTCCCACAGATTTATATTCGTCAAAGGCTCTTTTTTTATCACATGAAAAAAAGAGTATCGCAATCAAAACGAAAAAAACGCTATTTCTTAGCCTCATTCTTTGTTATAATTATTGGTTTTCTTGCTATTACAGGTTTCTTATCGCTTGAAGGGGCAGCACCATTGTTTGCAGGCTTTTTATTGTTTGCTACAATCTTATTGTCCGTTGCTGGTTTGTTTTCGCTTGTTGCTTTTCCCTTTTTGTTTGGTTTTTTCCTCTTTTTAGGCTGGTCAAATCGCGTTAAGCTTTCTTGACCCATCGCATTATTGAAATCTTTCTCCGTTTCCTGGATGATTTCTATTGCATAATCCTCAAGTGCAGATACTTTGTTTTTTAGCTTATTTTCTGCGATGATTTCCTGTACTTTTTCGATTTTAAGTACATGCCAATTGGCAAAATTATTAGTATAAGCAAACCACATTAATCCCTTAAAAATATCTTGCTTTTGACAAATAGCATCTCCTTTTTCGGTAACTAATTTTGTTTCGAAATCAGGAAAACCTTTCAAGGCATCCATATAAGTGTCTAATTCATAGTTTAGACAACATTTTAATTTACCGCATTGTCCCGCTAATTTTTGTGGGTTCAATGATAACTGTTGGTAACGAGCCGCTGAAGTATTCACGCTTCTAAAGTCGGTTAACCAAGTCGAACAACATAATTCTCTTCCACAAGAACCAATTCCTCCTAAACGAGCCGCTTCCTGACGGAAACCAACTTGTTTCATCTCGACTCTGGTGCTGAATTCTTTGGCAAAATCCTTAATTAAAAGTCTAAAATCGACTCTGTCGTTTGCTGTGTAGTAGAACGTAGCTTTCGATCCGTCTCCTTGAAATTCAATATCGGAGATTTTCATTTCTAATTTTTGAGAAATGGCCAGTTCACGAGCGCGAACTTTCATTGGTTCTTCTCTTTCACGCGCTGCAGACCAGATATCAATGTCTTTCTGCGATGCTTTTCTATAGATTTTCGGTACTTCTTTGCTATCAGGATTAACTCCTTTTTTCTTCATTTGGATTTTTACCAATTCACCAGTCAAAGTAACAATTCCGATATCATGTCCAGGAGAAGCGACAGTGGCTACAATATCTCCCATACTTAAAGTCAATTTTTCAGTATTGCGATAAAATTCTTTTCTACCATTTTTAAAACGAACTTCAACACAGTCAAAAGGTGCTTGTCCTGTAGGTAAAGACATATTAGAAAGCCAATCGAAAACAGTTAATTTGTTGCAGCTATCGGTGCCGCAAGTCCCATTATTTTTACAACCCTTTGGTGCGCCACCATCAGAAGTTGAACAACTTGTACATGCCATAATTTTATATATAGTGTTGTGACTGGCACAACTTAAGTTCTTAAAAAAGATTAATGGGTAAAGATAGCATTTTTTAAGTGAATGATACAAAAGATGGAAACGTATGAATGTGATAAAATTTTTATAAAAAAAAGCCCATTTCAAAATGATGAAATAGGCTTTTTAGGAATTTTATATTAAAAACAACGTTTTAAATCTTATATATCTTATCAGATAAACGAATTCTAAAAGGTAATTTAAATGTACAAGTATCTCCTGCAACAGCTTTTTCAGCCGCGATGTCGTTCACTAACATTTCTTCGATAGCTAACTTTTGCTCTCCAGTAGTTGTGCCAATAATCAAAATCGTATCGCCTGTATTGATTTCGTTTTCTTCGATTAAAAACTGACCAATACTTGGTTTCGGGTAAAAATGTGTTCCTTTCCCTATGTATTGTTTTTTGATTTTTGGTGACTTTTTAGCCAGCGCTTTCGATTTTGATAAATCAGTAAGATTGGGAATCGCAGCCAAAGGATCAAGATTTGCATCTCTATTTTTAAAAGTCAGCACATCCGACTTTCCTTTTTTGAAAATCTTATTACCATTTTTAATTCCTCTGCGAATGGCTTTTTGCTCTTCTTCAGGAAGATGAGTAATATCCGAACATTCTGATGAGCAGCAGCCTTCCATAGCCTGAGCACATTCCTCACATTGGATAAAAAGTAAATGGCAACCTTCATTTAGACAATTTGTATGCACATCACATGGTTTCCCACATTGGTGACATTGCGAAACGATATCGTCTGTAATTCTTTCGCCTAAGCGGTGATCAAAAACAAAGTTTTTACCAATGAATTTACTTTCTAAGTTTTCTTCTTTTATTTGCTTGGCATAATTGATAATTCCTCCTTCTAGCTGGTACACATTTTTAAAACCTTGGTGCTTAAAATAAGCAGATGCCTTCTCACAACGAATTCCTCCGGTGCAATACATCACCAAGTTTTTATCTTCTTTAAAATCTTGTAATTGCTCGTTGATTATAGGCAAAGATTCTCTAAAAGTATCTACATCTGGCGTAATCGCCCCTTTAAAATAGCCGATTTCACTTTCGTAATGATTTCTAAAATCAACTACAATCGTATTAGGATTATCTAAAATTTCATTAAATTCCTTCGCTTTTAAGTGAACTCCAATATTGGTAACATCAAAAGTTTCATCGTTTAAACCATCAGCAACAATCTTGTCACGCACTTTAACTGTCAATTTCAAGAAAGAGTGATCGTCATGTTCCACTGCAATATTCAATCGCATGCCTTGCATGAAATCATAGACTTCTAAAGTGTCTTTAAAAGCATAAAAATTATCCGCAGGAAGTGATAATTGAGCGTTAATCCCTTCTTTGGCCACATAAATCCGACCAAGAACTACTAATGGGTCCCAAGCGCGGAATAAATCGTTACGAAATTGTGTTGGATCTTGAATTTGCGCATAAGCATAGAAAGACAAAGTAAGTCTTTGTTTTCCGGCATCATCAATCATGATGGCTCTTTCTTCTGCGCTTAAAGTGTTATACAGTTGCATGCTATAAACGGTTTAAGTGTGAAAAATTATTTTTGCAAAAGTACGGAAAATGTTTAGAGTTGCAAAGTTTCTAAGATTCTGAGTTTTTTGGAGCTATTTCCAGCTATTCGTTTCAATCTTTTATTTTTTAAAGAAAAAAATAAAAGGATTTCCACTTCTATCTGGGCTAGGCGATTTGTGTCAGTTAATATTTTGTTTACATAATAAGATCTATCTAAAACGCAAAAAGCCCAGAAAAAACTTCTGAGCTATTTTTTGTTTTCTAATCAAGATACTTATTTTCGGTTATTCACCACATTTTCAGTAAGTATTTGGGAAACTTCTTTTAGTTTTCCTTGTTCGAATAATTGAGGTAAATCTTTTAAAGCGGTTTTAACAGGCGCTTCATAATTGATATAATCCTGAAAAGTAACACCGTCAATTACTCTTGTATTAAAAGCCGATCTAAATCGAATGCCACCATCATTTACTAAATAACTGTAGGCCAAATAATCAATTTTATGCGTGTCTTTATTTATCCAATAATGGTATTCATCATCAAAATCTTTTCCGCCACCTTCTTGACCAAAAGTTACTTTTATTACATCATAATTCTTTCCTTTGATTGTCGTTTCTTCAACAAATTCTCTATTTACCGATGCATCTTTCAATTTGTGTGGCAGCGTAGCAAAATAAATAACTGAATTTATAGCCTCAGAATATTTGTCAACATCTTTTTTACTCAAAGATTGCAAGCTGTTGTTAATGCTTCTTTCAAATTTATCAGCAGTCATGACATCTTTAATCAGTGAATCTCCTTTTTGAATTTCAGTGGAGTAGGTGTAAGCACCTCCGTCATTCTTAAAACTGTATTTTTTGCCTCTAAATTCAAAAGAATAATCTGCATTATCATACAATTTCCCACCGTGTGCTTCGATGGCGCGATTAACTATTGAATCTGCTTTTGAGAGCGGTTTTTCGGTTGTGATAGTGTCGTTTGTTACATCTTTGCTTTCTTTTTTATTGTTGCAAGACAGCGAAAGTGCTGCAGTAAAACAAAGTAGGATTAGATTTTTTTTCATTTTTTAAAAGTATTACGTTTTATAAAGCTGAGGTCTTTACTTTTTCTTTTCTTCGTCAACAATTAATTTCAAAGAGTTGATATAATCAGTGTCAAATTCGATTACTCTTATTTTGTTTGGCTTAAAACTCATTTCGCCTTCAAACTCGCCTTCAGAGCCCAAAAAGTCAATAACAACTTCTTCCTCGTCCATTTCTATGAGTTTACCCAGATAAACGGCCTTATCCGACTTTGTTGCAATTTGGAAAATCTCATATTTACTGGCTAAAAAATAGATAATGGAGGATATATCTGTAAGCGGAATTATTTCGGCAGCACTTGTTTTTAATCCTTTGAGCTTAATTACTCTTTCGGTAAATTCATGATCCTTATCTTGGATAATTGCCTTCACATTTTTGTTTCTCAATATCGTATAACCATCAATTATAAAATCGACAGGATTATTTTTAAGTAAGATCCAATCTTCAGTCCAATCGATAAGAAAACCACTAAAAATCTCTTTTTTGTCGTCAAATTCAATTGTAATTAATTGTCGTAAGTATTTGTCCATGCTGTTTTTTTTAATTTTCGAAAGCAGCGTTGCTACTACCAAACCTTTTTCTGAATCGTCACGATAAAATTTCTCGCTATTTTACAACTACAAAGATAGCGCAGATTTTTAATCTGTGCCCGCACCGATTGCTAAGTATTTGATTGATATATAAATTTAAAACCTCCAGCTTGAAAATTATGGTCTAATCGTCGAAACGCCAATTCTCTCTCCTTGTATAGCGGAAGTTTCAAAACCTTTTAGGGTGTTACTTAATAAATCGGCATCGATGCTAATTTTATTTTTTTCGAACAGCAGCACTACCGTGGATCCTCCAAATTTGAAATATCCTTTCTCGTCGCCTTTTTTAATAACATCTCCAGAATAGGTTTGTACCATACTTCCCACCATGGTTGCGCCTACTTCGGCCATGACAACATCTCCAAACACAGGGTTTGAAACGATGGTGTATTCCCTTTTGTTGAGGCAGAATATTTCAGTCATTTTGCGCAAAGCAAGTGGATTAACTGAATAGTAATCACCATCAATCTTGGTATTAGCTGACACATTTCCGCTTACTGGAAAATGGTAACGATGGTAATCAGCAGGGGCAAGGCGGATGATAACCAAGCTGCCGTCAATGTATTTTTTAGCAAGTTCGGCGTTATTTAAAAATGATGCTATGTCAAAGCGATAGCCTTTTACAATAAAATCGCTGTTGCTGATATCGGCATAGGCCAATATTTTTCCATCAGCAGGCGACACTGTAATAGTTGCGGTAGTATCGATCGGTCTGGCATTATCGTTTATTTTTCGGGTAAAGAACTCGTTGAATGAGTTGTATTCCTGTTTTTGGAAGACGTTCATGTCAATACCAAATTCTTTTATAAAGGGTTGTATTTTATCAGTCGATGAAGGACGATCCATCATATCGCCATAAATAGTCGAAACGAATTTTCTTTTCACCAACGTCCACAATGTTACTTCGCCAACGGGATTATTATACAGCCAAACCAACCACTTTTCGGCTGCCACTTTTTCTGTTTTTAACACGCCAGTTTCACGATCGTAATATTGTATTGGAGCTTGTTCCGGCAACGGATAAAAAGCCAGTATGGCAACAATGGCAAGCAATAACAAAGTAATTCCCCAGTTTTTTTTAGTTTTTGTAATTTTCATTTTTGTCTTTCCTTCTTATTTTCTGTCTTAATTCAGCAAAAGATTTACTGTCATTTTTTCGTTCTCGTTATTCCACTCGCGTAATGAATTGCAAGTTCTTTAATAAGGCCTAAATATAGATATATACTTTTTAAAAGTGTTATTTTGTTGCTAAGTGTTGAGGAAAAAGCGAAATCGATTAAATAATAACCATAAACAAACTCCACCACGTTTGTCATTCCGTAGGAATCTCCACTACGATTAGTCGTTTGCCTTAGTGGAATTTGGACCGGTAATTTAGGAGGTTATTAATTGGAGTGGATGCTTTAAAAGCTTGATAAAACCTTAATATTTAAGTAAGTAGCTCTTTTTTTTAGCTTCAAATGAAAAATAAATGGTTTGCAAAATGAAAACTTTGTAGTATCTTTGTCAAATGAAAATTCTTGTAAAGAAAACAATTTTGTACTACATCGAAAGATATCCAATGGCTAAAATGCAATTGCTGATTTGGTATAATGAATTTACAAAATTAGATTTTAAGAATTTCAATGAACTCAAAAGAGTGTACGGAAATGCGAGTACTATAAGTAATGATAGAGTTGTTTTTAATATAAAGGGAAATGATTTTCGGTTAGAGGTTTCAATAAATTTTCCGCAAGCAGCTTGTTATGTGATTTGGTTTGGAGCCCATAAAGAGTATGATAAAATTAATGTGGAAACTGTTGTTTTTGACACAGCAATTTTAAACTTCAAAAAAAAATAGCTATGAATTGGAAAGTATTAAAAACTGAAGAAGATTACAATAAAGCTTCAATGCGATTGATGGAGCTATTTCACGCAAAAGAAAATACCCCCGAAGGTGATGAACTTGATTTGCTTTTAGTTTTAGTTAAAGATTATGATGATAAACATTATGACTTACCAGAACTTGATGCCTTAGAAGTGATCAAATATAAGATGGAGGAAATGGGAATTAAGGCCAAAGATCTTGAAGGAATAATTGGTAGCAAAGGACATGTATCAGCAATTCTGTCTGGAAAGCGTGAAATCACTTTAAAAATGGCTCAGAAGCTAAAAAACTATTTCAGTATTCCTGCAGAGGTATTTTTGCGCTCGGCTTAAAATATTTTTCCTTTGGATATTGATTAGAGTTAGTTTAAAATTACTCTTGAAAACTCGCACACAAACTCCACCATGTTTGTCATTCCGCAGGAATTTCAACTGTGATTAGTCGTTTATCTTAGTGGAATGTGGACCGGTATTTTAAGAGTTGCTAATTGGAATGGGCACAGAATAAAATTCTGCGCTAACGGTTGAGTTATATCTGCGCGATCGGGTTTAAAATGATTTACCTTTAAATATTGCTTACAATTACTTTCGAATTGCTCTTGAAAATTGCAAACAAACTCCACCATGTTTGTCATTCCGTAGGAATCTCAACTACGATTAATCTTTTACCTTAGTGAAATTTGGTAAGGTAATTTAAGGTTTGCCAATTGGACTGGGCACAGAATACAATTCTGCGCTAACTGTTGAGGTATATCTGCGCGATCGGGAAAGATAAAACAGTTGCTTTACCCGAAGATTATTATTTTAGTTCAGCAAGAAATTATGCTGATTTAGAAAATGATATGGACGTCGTTATTTTGGATCTGTTTTAATTCGTAAAATAAATGATAAAAACCTTTTTATATGAACCGCTTAGATAAGTTATAATGAATTATAGTTAGCGCAGAATTGCATTCTGTGCTCGCAAAGTATGTGAATCAATTAGTATACTTAAGCTAACTATAAAAAAAATGCTCCTTTGTTATATAACAGTTAGCGCAGAATTATATTCTGTGCCCACAAACTGGATCGAGATAGCTATTCACATAATCTGTTATAGTGTTTTATTGGTAAAATAGATTTAAGCAATCACGTTTTTTAATTACTAATTGGAACGGGCACAGAATGCAATTCTGCGCTAACTGTTGAGGTATATTTGCGCGATCGGGAATGTCAACAAAATACAAAGCAACTACAACCGAAGAATGTTACTTTATTACGATAACTACTGTGGGATGGATAGATGTTTTTACAAGATTGAATCAAAAACAAAACATCATTAATTCTTTAAAATATTGTCAAGAAAATAAGGGTTTAGAGATCTATGCTTATTGTATTATGTCAAGTCATATTCATTTGCTTTGCAAAGCAACAAATGGTTTTATACTGAGTGATGTTATGCGTGATTTTAAAAGATTTACTTCAAAAAAAATCCTTCAACTTATTACTGAAGAGCCCGAAAGTCGAAGAGAATGGATGCTAACCTATTTCAAAAACGCTTGTGAACATTTGAAAAGTGAGCAAGATTTTAAGGTTTGGCAAAATGGCTATCATGCCGAGCATATCTTTAGCAATAAATTTATCCGACAAAAAATCGATTACATCCATTTCAATCCAGTGAAAGATAAAACAGTTGCTTTACCCGAAGATTATTATTTTAGTTCAGCAAGAAATTATGCTGATTTAGAAAATGATATGGACGTCGTTATTTTGGATCTGTTTTAATTCGTAAAATAAATGATAAAACCCTTCTTATATGAACCGCTTAGATAAGTTATAATGAATTATAGTTAGCGCAGAATTGCATTCTGTGCTCGCAAAGTATGTGAATCAATTAGTATACTTAAGCTAACTATAAAAAAAATGCTCCTTCGTTATATAACAGTTAGCGCAGAATTATATTCTGTGCCCACAAACTGGATCGAGATAGCTATTCACATAATCTGTTATAGTGTTTTATTGGTAAAATAGATTTAAGCAATCACGTTTTTTAATTACTAATTTGAACGGGCACAGAATGCAATTCTGCGCTAACTGTTGAGGTATATTTGCGCGATCGGGTCAACGTAAGAAATCAAATTATTCGCAAACAAACTCCACCATTTTTGTCATTCCGTAGGAATCTCAACTTCTGTAAATCGGTCATCATAGGAAAATGTGGGACGGTAATTTAAGGTGTGCCAATTGGAATGGGCACAGAATACAATTCTGCGCTAACTGTTATAAAACTTTAATTATGACCGAGGACGTTTTTAGCCCAGATAGCAGTGGAAATCCTTTTTTATCCGCTTCTTAGCGGGAAAAAAGATTGTAACGAATAGCTGGAAATAGCTCCAAATAAAAACCTAATCCGCGGCCTAGTTTTAAATTTCAGTCAGAACGCCATTCTTTAATAAGTATTTTATAATTTTGCAGCCTGATTTCGGGAGCGGAACGTCGTTATCTCTTTTACTTCGTGCGCAATAAGTAAATTGGAATTTTTGGTTTTACCAAAAGATAAAATGCTCATTACAAATGATGCCTAACAACAATGATTAAGAAGGAATAATATGAAAAAGAAAGTTGAAATTCTTGCGCCTGCAAAAAATTTGGTTCAAGGAATTGCTGCTATAAATGCTGGTGCAGATGCTGTGTATATTGGCGCGCCATTGTTTGGAGCACGAACGAATGCAACGAATTCTGTGGAAGATATTGCCGAATTGGTGAAATATGCCCATTTGTTTAAGGCTCAGGTTTTTGTCGTTATCAATACTATTTTGTACGATAAAGAACTGGAAGCATGTAGAAAATTGATTCACGAATTATATGATATAAAACTGGATGCGCTTATCGTGCAAGACATGGCAATTATGGAAATGGATTTGCCGCCGATAGTGATTCATGCCAGTACGCAAGCGAATAATCGCGATCCTAAGCATGTGAAATTCTTGAAAGATGCCGGAATGCAACGTGTGGTTTTGGCGAGAGAATTGAATTTAGACCAAATTAGAGATATTGCCGCAGAGACAGATGTTGAACTGGAATTTTTCGTTTCGGGAGCATTGTGCGTTTCTTTTAGCGGGAATTGCTATATGAGTATTGCTGGTGGTGAGCGAAGTGCTAACCGCGGTTCTTGTGCACAAAACTGCCGTCTTCCGTACAATTTGACCGATGGAAACGGAACTACCTTGCTTACGGAGAGTCATTTGCTTTCGATAAAAGATTTAGACCTGAGCGACCAACTGCCTAATTTGATTGAAGCTGGAATTTGTTCGTTTAAAATCGAAGGCCGATTGAAAGATATCGTTTATGTAAAAAATAACACCTCGTTTTTAAGAAAGAAATTAGATTCTTTTCTTGAAAATAATGATTCGTTCCAAAAAGCGTCTTCGGGAAGAACGTTCTATAATTTTGTGCCAGAAATGGACAGAAGTTTTAATAGAGGGTACACTGATTATTTCGTGAACAAGCGTACAGAGAAAATAGGAAATTGGGACAGTCCGAAATCACAAGGGCAGTTGATAGGTGCAATTACCGAAATAAAAGCCAATGGTTATGTGATTGAGAATCACGAGCTATTGAACAATGGTGATGGCCTGTATTTTATTAATGAAGATGGTGTGGCTGATGGAGTACAAATCAATATTATTGTGAATGATATTGTGGTGCCTAATACCTTTAAAAACATTGCAGTAGGAACGGTTATTTATCGAAATTCAGATGCTGAGTTCAACCGTATTGTAGAAAAAGAAAATAGTGCTGTTAGAAAAATAGGGGTAACGCTACATTTTACTGAAACTTCAACTGGTTTTCAATTGCGTGCGATTGATGAAGACGGACATGAGAGTGTTGCTACTTTGGAAACCGAAAAAGAAGCTGCCAAAAGCGAAGAATCTGTGATTCCGAATATTAAAAGAAACCTTTCTAAAACAGGAAATACCCCGTTTATAGTGGATGACATTGAAGTGGAATTTGCTAGTAATTGGTTTTTACCTATTTCTAAAGTTAATGAGGTAAGAAGAACTGTATTAGAGCAGTTAATCGACATTAGAATCAATGAATACCATAGAGAAGAGTTTCAGATTACAAAAACCGATCATCCTTATCCAACGGAGAAATTAGATTTTACTTTTAATGTCTCGAATAAGTTGGCTAGAGCGTTTTATGAACGACACGGTGTAACTGAGATTGAAAAAGCATTTGAATTGCAGTGGGATCCCGGAAAAGCACGTGTAATGACCACTAAATATTGTGTGAAATACGAACTAGGGAAATGCGCCCGTTTTCAAAGAGCCACAATGGGTGAAAAAGTAGTAGAGCCGTTGACTTTAAAACATGGAGAAAACGAATACAAATTGAAATTCAACTGTAAACCGTGTGAAATGGAAATTTGGGAAAAAGATGCCGAGTTAGAGTTTATAGACGAAGACGAGCAACTGGATTATGTAAAGAAAAGATAAGTTCAAAAGCATTAAATATAAAGAAAGCTGCAGCAGAGATGTTGTAGCTTTTTTGGTTTTTGGTAGCCGCTAATTTGCTGATTAGTTATTCTTTTACCCCACAAAACATACAAATTACAATGTTTTTTTTAATCTGTGCTAATCTGTGAAATTTGTGTTTGATTTTTTTACAGCAAGACAAGTAAAAAAAAAATTGCGGCTATTCCTTTCTCTTACTTAGATTTCTAGAATGGTAATCTCCGCATTGTTCAAATCTTTTGTGATGTACAATTGACAGGAAAGACGTGTAGATTCTTCTGTGTAGCCTAATTTTGATAAGGTGACAGGTTCGTTTCGCTCCTTTATCAATGAAGCGCCAGAGATTCCTTTTGTGGCAACAAGGCAGGTGGCGCATCGGCCCACGCCGCCACATTCGCCAAAAGAATCCAATTGAAGTTCATCCTTTAACAAAAACATCAAATTAGCATAGTCGCCTTGATGTGTACTAATGTGATGTTCGCAGCCGTTTTCTATGACAGTGAATCTAATGGGAGTTTGCTTCTCATTCAAAATAAAAGGACTTTAAATAAAAAACGTTCCGAGTGATCGGAACGTTTTCGTGTTGTTTATTGTATTAACAATACTCGTTGTATGCGTCTTGTAAGTTCTCAGCGATCAATTCAGCTGGGCGACCTTCAATGTGATGACGCTCTAACATATGAACTAATTCTCCGTTTTTGAACAAAGCCATAGCTGGCGATGATGGAGGAAAAGGGAACATGTGTTGTCTTGCAGCATCAACCGCATCTTTATCAACTC
The DNA here is from genome assembly GCF_004349145.1 of Flavobacterium hiemivividum. Taxonomy (GTDB): domain Bacteria; phylum Bacteroidota; class Bacteroidia; order Flavobacteriales; family Flavobacteriaceae; genus Flavobacterium; species Flavobacterium hiemivividum. The sequence goes on from NZ_SMFO01000003.1 coordinate 81,723, forward strand.
CTGCAAAAACAGTAATTAAATGATCTGGTTTTTTTGCTCCTTCTAAACTCATTTTAGCTCCTGGACGCGCATTTCTAGCAGCACAACCACAAACAGAGTTTACTACAACTAGCGTAGTTCCTTCTAATTTCATTGCGTTTTCAACTGCTTCTGCACTATGTAAATCTTGAAAACCTGCCGCTGTTAATTCAGCTTGCATTGGGTTTACCATTTCTTGTGGATACATATCGTTATATTTTAAATATTAATTTTGATTGTGCAAAGTTACGAAGTTTATAATGAACTCCCTTGTTTGCATAATAAAGTTTTGTTATACTTTAATTGTCGTTTTCGAAGCCGTTTTTTTATTTTAAATATAACGGTAACTTCTCGCTAAAGCCTTAATAAAAAGTAGCTTGGGACATTTTAATATTACTTGGAGGTCTTCAAAATAAGTAGTTTCTTCATCTAAAAACTTAAAAATTACCGATGGATTTCCTTTTTTGAACATAGCCGAAAAGATGCTTGCGCCCAGTTCGTTATTTCGATCTAAAATATCCAATAAAAGCAAATCATAAAACCAAAACTTACTCTTTTTGTGAAATTGTCGCAAATCTTTTTCTTCTTGTAGGAAGGCAACTAATTGTGTTGAGCGCTTGTCTGCCTTTTTGAAGGTGTAGCCAGTGCTTGCTTTTGTCCATCCGCCTGCTGTTCCTATATTGAGAACGCGTTTAGTCGTTTTTTTCCAAAAAGGATAACAGGTCATGGGAATACTGCCTTGTTCTTTTTCGATTATTTCGAAATCTGTGATTCCGAGTTTTCGAATGTAATTCTCAATCTCCTGCTCGTATTCTGCTTTTGGCAAAAGAAGGTGCGAAAATAAAGTATATTCTAATAATGCTTCATTAGTTGAGGTAGGCAGTACATACATAAATCGTGTATTACCTTTTTGCTCCACCGAGAAATCCATAAAAGTAGCCTGTTCAGAATTGAAAACGGGTTCTTTACTTTGTATAAACCAACCGATAAAATGCTGTTGCAATACGGGATATTTACTTTGATTTTCAACTTCGGCTTTATTGTAAATACTATTAAAAACGGTGTCACAGGTATAGCTGTCTGTTTCTGTGGCTACAAAAACATGTTCTTTTAATTCATTGATATCAGTCACTTTTTGATTTACATAACTGATATTTTTTTCGTTCAAAATAAACTCAAAAACTTGATTGTAGAAATCCAAGCCTTGAATCATGTTGTATTGATACGGCTGCAAGTCTAAATCGCGCTTAAAATCAGCATTAGCAAAAAGTGCAGAATCCCATCTTTTTGAAACGGATTGTTCCCAATTTCCTACTTGTTTTTGCCAGAAACACCAGGTGCGATCATTTGTTTTTTTTGGATTTTCTTCGCCTTTTGTATTGGGTTCGTCCAATAACAAAATGGAGCTTTCCTTAAATTTTCCAGACCGTGCCATTTTATACACTGTCATTAAAGCCGCTAAACCGCTGCCTGTAAAAATATAATCGTAGTGTTTCATTTTATTTTGAAGAATTATCCTCAAAAATAGGGAATTCTTTTATTTTCTCAAGGATAGAAATTAGGTCTTTCGTTTTTATGTAGGAATGTTTTTGGAAAAGAATCGAATAGTCAACGTCTAGAACGCTGATGGTAGGATAAGCTATTTGATCGTCTATGGTCGCTAAAGCAGTTGCTAATTCGTGAACTCCGGTTTTTTGTCCCGTTGGTTTAAATTTGAAAGTATACTTGTTGAAAGTAATGTTGCTTTTATTTTCGGCATCTAATTCAACGAAATAAAAATTGTTATTGAGCAGATTAATAATTACCCGGTTTTTAAAAGTAGTGTTCTCCATCATCTTGCAGTATTTACACCAGGAAGTATAAATAAAGACGACAATAGGTTTTGGATTTTCTACTGACAATTTTTCCACTTCTTCGAAGGAATAGGTTTTTAACTGAGCAAAACCTGATTGAATCGCCAGCATAAAAAAGAAGAATATTAGGAATGATTTTTTCATTATTAGTTTTCTGTTTTATTGCATAGGGTAATAGAATTTATATTGTTTTTAAAAAGAGTTAAATAGAAGTTTTACTTTCCACGAAACTAAATACTATGTTATACTTTTGTAAAAATGGAATGCCTTTCTCCACAATAAATTAATCTATTTTTCTATGTGGTTAAAAAATCACAAAAGAATTTCATCCCTTTTTAATACTTATATGTTTCAAGCTTATTTCAACGTATAGCGCAACCCAAAAAAGCTACGAATTCCTTGATTAGGACCATAAACATAACCTGGGTCAAATGTTAAACCATAAGGATTGTCTTGTGTAACCTGTGCATTTCCGTGGTTATCATACTGTACGTTTTTGTCAAAAGGATCGTTAGCTCTTGCTATAATAAATGGATTTCCTTTGTTTGGTGTCCAATTCAGTAAATTTTTCACTCCAGCATACAATTCTAAGTTTTTGAACTTATTGAAAGTAAATTGAATGTTCTGAATACTCCAAGTAGGGGAATACTCGCTTCTAGGATCTAGTTCACCAAGTAAAGGCAAGCGCATTGGTCCATAAATATTTCCGGTATAGTCAATGTCTAAAAACATCGTATTCAAACGGTAAGATATGGCCCAAGTTCCAGTGAATTTTTCGGTAAGCATTTGTCTTGTTTTTATATCGTCTTCTGTTTTGGTGACATCCATAAATGTAACGCCGAAAATCATTTTAAGACCGTTAGTGAAAACCAAATCAAGATTAGTACTAATCCCTTTTGTAACAGCATAACCATCAAGATTTTTGTAAATAATCTGATTTGGATCACTATCGTAATCGGGAATAATAGAATTTGTAAAATGGGTGTACCAAGCTGTAGTTTCCAGTCCTATGAAGGTGCCATTATTAGAATATATCTTCTTTAAATAATTCAAATTAGCGTTGTAAGAGCGCTCCGGCTTTAACTCTTCTAACACGATAACATCGCGAGAACCAGTTAATGCCGCATGTTCTTCAGTAAAGAGATTTACAATTCTAAAACCAGTTCCGGTATTAAATCGAACGACATTGTTTTCGTTAATTTTCCATTTGTAGGCTAGGCGGGGAGTGAAAATAGAGCCATGGTTGTTGTTGTAATCGTAACGCGCTCCCAAAAGAACGGTGTGTTTTTCAGCTAAATTGATTTCGTCTTGAACAAATAAACTCGGAATCCAGTTTACATCTTCTTCGACTGTTGCCGTGGTGTTATCATCATAATATTGGTAACGTAAGGCTGTTCCAAAAAGGAAATCGTGTTTGTTTATCTTTTTGTCCCAGGTCAATTGTCCAAAACCAATGCGTTGCTTGGCGAGATATGGCATGTTACCATAAACGGAGTTTTGGTCGTGATCAGTGTACGAAAATGAAAGTAGCATTTTCTCGGCAATTGGAAGTTCATAAGCGCCTAATAATTCCCAGCGTTTGGTGTAAATACTTTCGCCATATACTTCAGTACCGCCGCGGTATTTTTTCTCCCATTGTAATTCGCCTCCCCATCGGTCTTCATAAAAATAGCGTCCTGCAAGAGAGAGTAATTTATTACTCTTTCTGTTGAAATTCCATTTTTGGAAGACTGAAATTCGGTCTTGCAATGTCAAATCAGTGAAGTTATCGTTGTTGTTGTCAATTGGGTTGCTGTAATTAAAATAATTAATTCCGGTTAAAACAGATGCCGCTTTACTCACATTAGCTTTAAAACCAATATCGACATTCACTTCGCCCCAGTCTGTTGCAAAAGTATCAGCGGAAAATGTGGCCGCGGTTTTAGGATTTTTAGTAATAATATTAATCAATCCACCCACGGCTTCACTTCCGTATAATGAGGAAGCAGGACCTTTAACAATTTCGATGCGTTCTAACAAAGAATTTGGAATTCCTGACAAACCATACACTGTCGAAAGTCCGCTAACAATGGGCATTCCGTCAATTAAAACTAAAGTATAAGGTCCTTCAAGTCCATTGATATGAATGTCGCCTGTGTTGCAGACATTACAATTCAATTGCGGTCTAACACCATTTACATTTTGTAAGGCTTCAAAAATATTTGCGGTTGGATTTTTCTGGAAAAATACTGGTTTATAAACTTCTACAGGAACGGGACTTTCTAAACGACTGACTGGTTTTAAAGTTCCGGTAATAACGACCTCGTCAAGAGTATTATTTTCTCTAAGGTTAAAATTCAAAATTACGTCAGTAGAATCTGTAATTAGAATGAATTGACTTTGTGATTTAAAACCAGTATAGGAAGCGATGGTTTCATATTTTCCAAGTGGGATAGTATTAAATTGGTACGAACCGTCAACTTTACTGCTGGTCGAATATTTAATGTTTTTCAGTACAATATTGGCTAATGGTAAAGGCATTCCATCCGCAGTTACGGTACCTTTTACGGTAGCTTGAGCAAACGAATTACTAGTTATCAGAAAACAGAAAAGCAAAATTAGATTTTTCACAACTATATTTTAGATATGGTTTAATTAAATATTTAGACAAAGCTAAAAATTATATTTGATATAACAAAAAAACATAACTACATTTGCCTTAAATTGTTAGAGCGCTGAATAGTGCTTTTGAATTAGAATAGGCAAAAAAAATATAAAATGACATTTTCAGAAGAAAATTATCTAAAAGCAATTTACCATCTTACAGTGGTTTCAAATTCCGAAGTGAGTACTAATGCTATTGCCGAAATGATGGAGACCAAAGCGTCCTCAGTAACGGACATGCTCAAGAAATTAGCCGAAAAAGATTTAGTGAATTATAAAAAATACCGAGGCGTTTCTCTAACAGAACCAGGCAAGTTAGCCGCCAAAATGATTGTTAGAAAACACCGCCTTTGGGAAGTTTTCTTAGTAGAAAAGTTAGATTTTTCTTGGGATGAGGTGCATGATATTGCAGAGCAATTAGAACACATAAAATCAGAAAAGCTGATTAACAAATTGGATGACTTTTTAGGAAACCCTACAGAAGACCCACATGGCGATCCAATCCCAAATGCGGAAGGACAAATTGTAAAAATTGAAAAGCATCTGCTTTCAGAACTAGAGGTGAATCAAATAGGAATCTGTGTGGGAGTGAAAGATACTTCGTCAGAGTTCTTGAAGTACTTAGATAAGCAAGGAATTGCTTTAGGTTCTAAAATAGAGGTGGTGGGCAAAGAAAGTTTTGATTTGTCCGTAAGAATAAAAGTCGATGACAAGGGATTGTCGATTTCAAATAAAATAGCCAGTAATTTATATATTAAGTAATTATGTTTCAATCTATAATTGATTATTTCACAAGTATTGATCCCATTTTAGCAGCTTTATATGCGAGTTTGTTTACCTGGTTTCTAACGGCTTTAGGAGCGTCTTTCGTTTTTTTGTTTAAAACTATGAACCGAGTAGTTCTTGACGGAATGCTTGGATTTACTGGAGGTGTAATGGTTGCAGCCAGTTTTTGGAGTTTATTGGCTCCAGCCATAGAAATGACAGGCGGTGAAGGTTTTGCCAAAGTAATGCCGGCAGCCTTTGGATTTTTCCTTGGTGCCTTGTTTATCTTTGGGATCGATAAAGTACTACCGCATATTCATATTAATTTTAAAATTAGCGAAGGAATTAAATCACCATGGCAACGAACGACCTTGTTAGTTTCTGCAATTACACTGCATAATATTCCGGAAGGATTGGCAGTGGGAGTTCTTTTTGGTGGTGTGGCTGCTGGAATTCCAGAAGCTTCGATTGCTGGAGCGGTAACATTGGCAATTGGTATCGGAATTCAGAATTTCCCCGAAGGAATTGCCGTAGCAATGCCATTGCGACGTATGGGAATGAGTAGATGGAAAAGTTTTATGTATGGACAATCTTCGGCAGTAGTGGAGCCTATAGCAGCTGTTTTAGGAGCTTTTGCAGTTACATTTTTTACTCCAATTTTACCATATGCGTTGGCTTTTGCAGCCGGTGCAATGATTTTTGTAGTGGTAGAAGAGGTCATTCCAGAAACGCAACAGGATAAAAATACAGATATTGCTACGATGGGATTTGTAGGTGGATTTATTATTATGATGGTGCTAGATGTGGCACTAGGGTAATAATTTCCGTCTTTTACTAAAGTAAATCAATAAATAATAATATTAGTGGCAACCGCAGTCGTCGCCACCGCAACTCTTATCTTTTTTTTTCTTTTTAAAAAAGAATTTTTTAATTAAAAATACAACTGCAACTCCTAGGGCTGCGAAAGCTACTATTTCTTGTAACATATCGCTTTATTTTAAAATTTGGTAAGTAACTAATGCTACGATGTAAGCAAACGTACTCATAAAAATAAGTTGCCCCAAAGGCCATTTCCATGAATTGGTTTCTTTTTTTGTTATCGCGATGGTACTAGCGCACTGCAGAGCAAAAGCATAGAATAACAATAAAGATATTCCCGAAGCAAAATTGAATATTTTCTTGCCCGTTACTGGATTGACTTCAGCGGCCATTTTATTTTTAATAGTATCGTCGTTTCCAGTGCTTCCCACACTGTAAATTGTCGCCAATGTACCTACAAAAACTTCTCTGGCTGCAAAGGAACTAATAATAGCAATTCCAATTTTCCAGTCGTATCCTAAAGGAGAAATCGCGGGTTCAATAGTTTTCCCCATGATTCCGATATAAGAATTTTCCAGTTTGTAGGCTGCCACTTTGTTATCCAGTTCATCTTGTGATATACCTGCGTTTTCTATCTTAGAAAGCTGAATGGCTTCAGCATTTTTGAATTTTTTCCCTGGTCCATAAGAAGCCATAAACCATAGAACGATTGATATTGCAAGAATTATTTTTCCAGCGCCAAAAACGAAAGCCTTTGTCTTCTCAACAACATTAAGTGCTACATTTTTAAATAGCGGAAGTTTGTAGTTTGGCATTTCCACTACAAAGAAAGTTTTGCTTTTAATTTTCAGAATTATATTTAGAATATAAGCCGAAAAAATAGCCATTCCAAACCCAAGAAGGTACAGCAACATTAGTGTTAATCCTTGTAGGTTAAGAATTCCTAGTACGTAGGTGTCTGGAATTACTAAGCTTATTATAATAGCGTAAACAGGCAATCTGGCCGAACAAGTTGTAAATGGGGTTACCAAAATCGTTATTAATCTTTCTTTCCAGTTTTCAATATTTCTAGTTGCCATAATCGCTGGAATGGCGCAGGCTGTACCCGAAATTAAAGGAACTACACTTTTTCCTGATAAACCAAAATTACGCATGATTTTATCCATTAAAAAAACCACTCTACTCATATAACCACTTTCTTCCAAAATGGAAATAAATAGAAATAAGAAGGCTATTTGCGGAATAAAAATCAGAATTCCACCGATGCCGGGAATAATTCCTTGTGATATCAAATTAGTTAAAACTCCCGCTGGCAGTTCACTATTTGTTAATGCGCTTAGGGAAGCAAAAGTACTATCTATAAAATCCATTGGAATTTTCGACCATTCGAAAATAGATTGGAAAATTAAAAATAATATGGCAAAGAAAATTACATATCCCCAAACTTTATGCGTCAAGGCGCGATCAAGTTTAGAGCGGAAATCCTTGGCAATAGATGCGTCTACTTGCAAACCTTCTTTCAATACATCATTGATAAATTGATAGCGTTTAATGGTTTCTTTTTGTTGCAATCTCTTTAAATCCGAATGCGATTTAGTAAAAGTACCTTGAATCTCTTTTCGTTCTAAATTCAAGAAATTGACGTCTTGTGTTATAACTAGCCACAATTTATATAGTAATTGATTCGGAAATGCTTTACGAAGACTATTGAAGTATTCTGGTGCTATACTGGAAGCATTAAGACAAGCTTCGGTAGGAATAGATTTGTAGGAAACAATCAAATTTTTTAACTCCTCGATACCGTATCCTTTTCGAGAACTGATAAGCGCGATTTTTGTTTTTAAATGTTCCTCTAGATAAGGTATGTCTAATGTTATCCCTTTATATTCCATTCTGTCCGCCATGTTAATGACTAAAATAGTTGGAATTTCTAAGTCTTTTATTTGAGTAAAAAGCAGTAAATTACGTTTCAGATTTTCTACTTCGGTCACTACAATCGCTACATCTGGATATAATTTATCGTTCTTGTTGAGTAATAATTCAATAACGACATTTTCATCAATAGAGCTAGCATTAAGACTGTAAGTCCCAGGTAAATCTAAAATATTTCCTTTAACGTTATTGGGTAATTTGCAAAAACCAATTTTCTTCTCAACGGTGATTCCTGGATAATTTCCTACTTGTTGATTAAGTCCTGTTAGCTGATTAAAAACGGAAGTTTTTCCTGTATTTGGATTGCCTATTAAAGCAATATTAATATTTTGATTGATCATTTAGAGCTTGATTTTGATTAGTTCAACTTCAATCTCTTTTGCTGTTTCTACTCGAATAGCCAAATGGGAACCGTTCACGTTTAAATATAAAGGATCGCCAAAAGGTGCAATTTGAAGTAATTCAACCGTATTTCCGGGCAAGCAACCCATTTCCAGTAGCTTTAATGGAATAATGTCAATATCAAAATCCTTGATAATGGCTTTCTCCCCTTTTTTTAGTGAATTTATCGTTGTTCGCAAGTCTTATTTAGATTGAATTAATATTGCAAAAATACATATTATAATACTAAAACAAATGATAATTATCACTTTTGTAACACATTCTGATTAAATTTGGAGTCCTAAAAATGTGTTAAATAGTTTGGAATTGAAGATTTGAAAAATTGGAAGTATTATTCGTTACTCAGAAAATTAATATCGACAATTAACTTTTCAATGTCTTCTTTATTAGTCCCGTCATAAAAACCACGCACTCTTTTTTTAGCATCTACTAATATAAAATTTTCGGTGTGAACCATATCGTAAAGTTCGCTCGGTTTTCCTAATTTAACCGCGAGGTACGATTTTCTTGCCATAGTGTAGATCTCTTTTTTATCTCCGGTGACCAAATTCCATTTTGAATCATCAACTCCATACTTCAATGCATACTCTTTTAAAACGGGCACGCTGTCTGTTTCTGGAAATACGGTATGAGACAGCAACATCACCTTTGGATTATTGATAATGGCTTTTTGTACTTCGAATAAATTTGCGGTCATTTTAGGGCAAATGGAACCACAGGTTGTAAAGAAAAAGTCAGCAACATAAATTTTTCCTTCATAATCATCTTGGGTTATGGTTTTCCCGTTTTGATTGACAAATGAAAAGTCGGCTATGGTGTGGTATTTACTGATGTATTGTACGGTGCTGTCTACCAATTCTGGATTTACATCAGAAGGATTGAAGATCGGCAGTGTTTTACGAGGTGTAAGGGCATTTTGAAACAAGTAAAGCGTGATCACGGAGAAGACTAAGAAAACACCAAAAAAGATTCGGTATTTCATAAAAATAGATTTCATAAAAATAATTTTCGCAAAAATACAAAATCGGTAATTGGTTTTAAATCAAATTAACACAATCTTATCCCATTGTAAGCTCCTTTAATAGGTTTGATCATAGTGAGATCGGTTTTACATTAGTATTAAAGGTAGGCTTAACACTCAGTTTGTCATTCCGGAGGAATCTCTTCAAGTACTGTGAATGTTTATGTGAGATTCCTGCGGAATGACAAGTTTGTGGATAGTCTTAATTATTTGCAAGATTGTATAAAATAATAAAAAATAGAACTCTTACTGTTTTTTATAAAAAGGAAGTTTCAACAAATGTTAAAATTATTTCAAATGAAAAATACTTTTATATATTTATGAACTATTTTTAATATTCCTAAAAATAGCAGGGATATTTATAATGAAACTAACTAATTATTAAAAAAAATGAAAAAAAACAGCAATAGGCAGCTACTTTTTGTGATTCCTGCACTTTTGGGTCTGACGGTTACTCAAGCACAAACAGCACCCACTGTAAAAGAGCCAGGTATAAATGTAAACTACATGGACAAGGCAGTGAAACCTAGTAATAACTTTTTCCGTTATGTAAACGGTACATGGTTAGACAATACAGAGATTCCATCTGATAGAACGCGTTGGGGAAGTTTTGACGAACTTAGACAAAGAACAGATGCTGATGCTTTGGCTATATTAAAAGAAGCTGCAACTAATCCAAAATACAAATCGGATACGGATCAAGGGAAAGCGATCAATTTGTATAAAACGATTCTCGATACTGTAGGTCGTAATAAATTAGGGATTGCGCCATTGAAGCCCTACTTGAAAAAAATTGACGCTGTTAAAAACACAAAGGATTTAGAAGCTTTATTAATCGAAATGGAGCCTTTAGGTGGAATAGGTTTCTTTGGTGCTTATATTGGTCCAGATGCTAAAAATAGTAATCGAAATGTAATCAGTGTTGGGCCTGGAAGTGTAGGTCTGCCAGATCGTGATTACTATGTTTCTGAAGATGCAGATTCAAAAGAAAAAAGAGCAAAATACGTCCTTCATGTTGCTAAAATGCTTGGGTTTCTAGGTGAAAAACCAGCCGCAGCAAAAATGCATGCCGAGCGAATTTTAGCGCTTGAAATCGAAATGTCAAAACCAAGATTTGACCGTGTCGAAAGAAGAGATAGAAGAAAATCATACAATCCTATGACGGTTAGTGATTTACAAAAAATGACTCCTTCATTAAACTGGAATACTTATTTTACAAAAATAGGATTGAAAAACGTGGATTCATTAATCGTTTCCCAGCCGAAATACATGACGGCTTTTGAGTCTATTTTGAAAGAAAATAAAGTAGAAGACTGGAAAGCATATATGCGTTGGTCATTATTAAATAGATCATCAAGTCAATTATCAACTGCAATTGAAGAAGCAAATTTTGAGTTTTACGGAAAAACCTTAACAGGTGCGGTAAAACAAAGACCAAGTGATGAACGCGCTTTGCAAGTAATCAATGGAAGAATAGGTGAGGCTTTAGGAAAATTATATGTGGAGAAAAAGTTTCCGGCTGAGGCCAAAGCCAAAGCAGAGAAAATGATTAAAAACATCTTTATTGCTTTTGAAAACCGAATCAACAATCTAACTTGGATGTCACCAGAGACTAAAGTAAGTGCGGTTCAAAAATTACACAAGTCAAAAATTAAAATTGGATACCCAGACAAATGGAAGGACTATTCGGCTTTAGTTATTAAGAGTCCAGAAGAAGGAGGAACCTACTTTGAGAACACAAGAAACATGGCCAAATGGCGTTTTGAAGAAGACCTAGCCGATTTGAATAAGCCAGTTGACAAAACCAGATGGGGAATGTCTCCGCAAACAGTGAATGCATACTACAATCCTTCGTATAATGAAATTGTATTTCCAGCAGCTATTTTGCAACCGCCATTTTACAATTACCAAGCTGATGAAGCGGTAAACTACGGTGGAATTGGAGGAGTTATCGGACATGAAATTTCTCACGGATTTGACGATTCAGGATCACGTTACAATGCCGAAGGAAATTTAGTAGACTGGTGGACAGTTGAGGATTCAAAACAATTTGCAGCCTTGACTACAGCGCTTGCTAATCAATACAGCGCTCTAGAACCTTTACCTGGAACTTTTGTTGACGGTAAATTTACCTTAGGAGAAAACATAGGTGACTTAGGAGGAGTAAATGCAGCTTATGATGGTTTGCAATTGTACTTAAAAGAAAATGGAAATCCAGGCTTAATTGATGGTTACACTCCAGAGCAACGTTTCTTTATTTCTTGGTCAACGATTTGGCGTACTAAATCTCGAGATGAAGCAATAAAAAATCAGGTAAAAACTGATCCGCACTCTCCAGGAATGTATCGTGCTTATGTGCCTTTGCAAAATATCGATACTTTTTATCAAGCATTCGATATTCAATCAACTGATGGTATGTACATTGCTCCAGAAAAAAGAGTTAGAATCTGGTAGAAATACCTAGTAATTATAGATAAAAAGGCTGTTTCAAATTTTATTTGAAGTAGCCTTTTTGCTATATGTGTTTTTAAAGAAGTGCGGTCCGCTTTTAATAGTTTCGCTATGAGGAGTTTCAATATTATTGCATTCACGATTTATATTACTGAGCAAAAGTCTATTCATTTAATATGGAATATTGCGACAAAAAAATGGGCTATCTCTGATAGATTACCCATTTTTTAAATCTAAGTATATTTTATTTTCCTTTAGCTGATGCTTCTAGGTTTTCCTCTTTTGTATGACTTGCTCTCGAGCATTTTGCTTTTTCATCAAGGGTTTTGAATTGAGAGTTTTCAGTTTCAACTGTTGCTGGTTGAGTAACTTTAGTAAAAGGTTTCTGCGGATTTAAACCCAACCTTTCAAAATTTTTCCTGCCTTCATTTGCATCTGGGTTTGGAGTTGTCAACAATTGATTTCCTGCGAAGATTGACTTTTTATCAGCAAAAAAGTACATTGATTGTCCTTCGTGACTCATATTCATAAGTCCTGCTGATAAACGGACTTGTGTTTCAGGCATGAAAATTCGGGTTGTGGCTCCCATTCTGATCATTTCCTTCAATTGAAGTATGGTATCGTGCTGCTTGCGGGCATAACCACAATCTTCTGGACGACCACCGGTTTTTAATAGACAATAAAGTGGAAACCTGAACTGCATTAGGGTCATGATGTTATCTATGTATTGGGTCTGCTTCAGAAAGCAAATCCATCATAGGTTTATTATAGATTGTAATAATTTCTTCTCTCGTCTATATAATGCTTATAAATGCTATTTTTTATTTGCTAAAAAGTAGTTAAATTGTTCTAATGACACAATGCATTATAGTTTTAAAAAAAGCAGGATAAATAATTTTGAAAAGTGGGCTAGTCAGATGTTAGGCGGTTGTTCCAATAAAGCATGAGTAGCATTGTAACAATGACAGAAGCTGCTACGCCTTCAAAAAGTAGGGACGCAGAATAGGTGAATATCGAAGGGTTGCCACCAAATAAAAATGTTTTAGACAAATTTTCTACATAAGCATCACCTCCTTGTAGATAACTGTAAATAATTAAACCAATAATACTTAGAAAAACACCTATAAGTGCAGTAATCATTGCTGAAACAGCATTTTTAACAAAGCTATTTTCGCCTTCAACGATGTTCATTTGGACAGATCTATTAACGCCATAAAGAACAAAAATCACATTTATTAATCGCAAATAGAATAAATCGCCATAACCCATGGCATCCATTAATAGGAAAAAGGCTCCCGTTGTAGCAGCGATTATAAAACCATTCAAAAATTCTTTTCGTAATTTCATATTGTTTATTTTAAAGAATATAAATCGTCGGTACTAAAAATCTTGTTTATTTTGGCTGATTCGATAGTGAAAAACTAGAAATATTTTCGCTAAGTTCCCTAGTCAGATGGATATTTATTCTTCCAAAATAGCATCAATGAGAAAGTTACAATTAAGGCTGAAACGATGCCTTCAATAAGAAGTGTTATAGTGTAGGTAACTGCAGTAGGTGTTCCTACAAATAGAAAGGTTTGTGATAAATTTTGAATATAAGCGTCACCTCCTTTTGCATAGATATAGGCCAATAGTCCAGCAGTGCTTAGAAAAATACCTGCTAATGAAGTGAGAAATGCAGAAACTGCGTTAGTAGCAAAAAAGACTTCGCCCTCACGGAAATTTGATTGTAAAGTCCTGTTTGCTCCATAATAAACAAAAAGAATATTTATGAGCCTTAGGTAGTATAAATTAGATAAATGTAATAGCTCCATTAGTAAGAAATATAGGCCTATTCCTGTAAAAATAACAATTCCATTAAGTAGTTCTTTTGGTAGTTTCATATCCTTTAATTTAAAAAGTTAAGGTTATTTCTTTGAAAAACAGGGTGATGCCTATCAAATTTACGTAAAATCTTGATATGTTCTATGAAAAGTACTAATAAATTTTAGATTAATTATTGAAGTTCTTTCAGGTAAGTCAGAGCGGTATTTTTATCTTTTTCCAGCTGTTGAGTCAATAAATCTACGGAGTCAAATTTTTGCTCAGAACGAAGGTATTTAAGTATCGAAACAGTTAATTTTTGGTCATATAAATTGGTGTCGAAGTCTAAAAAATGGATTTCAATAGCTAGTTTTTCTCCTGATACTGTTGGATTAAATCCAATATTCATCATTCCAAATACCGTTTTTTTATTGATCATACTTCGTACAATATAAACACCATTATGGGGAATCAGTTTATAGTCTTCTTCTATTTTTATGTTAGCCGTAGGGAACCCAATAGTTCTTCCCAATTGCTTTCCTTTGACAACAGTTCCTGACAAAAAATAGTTGTATCCTAAGTATTTGTTTGCCAATGCCATATCGCCTTCAAGTAGTGATTTTCTAACTTTAGTGGAACTTACAGAAATGTCGTTTATTTCTTGAACTGATATTTGCTCGACCTCAAAGCCATATTTTTCCCCGAAACCGATAAGGTCATCAATGTTTGCTGTACGATTTTTCCCAAATCGATGATCATGACCAATAATAATTTTATGAATGTTAAACTGATCGACTAATACTGTTCGAACAAAATCTTCGGCTGTTAATTGAGAAAAAATTTCATCAAATGGATGAATAACGAGGTTCTCAATCCCAATAGCTTCTAGTAAATAAATTTTTTCCTCTATGGTATTCAGTAATTTTATATCGGAATTGTCCTGTAAAACCATTCGGGGATGTGGAAAAAAAGTCAGTACTAAACTTTCGTATTTTCCATTTTCAGTGCCTTGCGTAATTTTTTTCAGAATTTTTTGATGCCCCTTGTGAACACCATCAAAAGTGCCTAATGTGAGAATTGTTTTTTTATCTGAACTGAAATCTTTTATGGATTTAAAAATCTTCAAGGGAATTGTTTTATGATTTTGCAAATTTATACTATCTATTTCAAATGTGATAGTAAATAGAATCGATTTTGAGTGAAATTCTTAAATTATAGTATTTATTCAAATTTTAGATTTAAATACTTTATTTTTGAGGATGTAATATGCTGTATCCATGAAAAAAAGTGTTTTATTTCTACTAGTTATCATATGGTATTTACCAATTCATGCTCAAAATGACGCGCTGTGGAAAAAGATAGAACAGCCCCAGGCATCAAATAGTGCGAGAAACACTGTTAAATCTACGGTAGGTAAACCTTTAGTATTTCAACTGGATGAAGAAATATTAAAAAAAGCATTGCTTTCGAGTCAGAATACTACTTCAAAAAATAAAGGAGTTGAAATTACAATTCCAAATTTAAATGGAGTGTTTGAAAAGTTCTTTGTTTGGGAATCTTCTAATTTCGAACCCGAGTTGCAAGCAAAGTATCCTGAAATAAGAGGATACGCGGGAGTAGGAATAACAGATCCTAAAGCCACGCTTAGTTTTAGTTTTTCCCCAAAAGGAATACAAACGATGATTTTGCGAGCCGATAGCGGTTCAGAATTTATTGAATCTTATCAAGAAACCCCATCTTTATATGTTCTTTTTTCTTCGAAAGACAGAGAGCGGGGAAGTTTGCCATTTGTCTGTAAGACAGATGATGTGGCGTTAAATAAACAATTATTAAGCAAAACGGCTAAGACGGCGGCTAACAATAAGGTTTTTAAAACCTTACGATTGGCTTTGTCCTGCACAGCTGAATATACGGCTTTTCATGGTGGAACGACGGTCAAAGCCCTTGCGGCGATGAATGCGACCATGACGAGAGTGAACGGTATATTTAATAAAGATTTGGCTTTGAGACTAGTAATTATTGCTAATAACGACCTTGTCATATTTACTAATGCGACTACTGATCCTTATTCAGATGCTGTAACGGGAGTTGATGGGGTATGGAGTGACGAGCTTCAAACTACTTTAACAAATGTGATTGGCGACAATAATTACGATATTGGTCATTTATTTGGTGCAAGTGGCGGTGGTGGAAATGCTGGCTGCATCGGTTGTGTATGCGGGTCTGGAAAAGGAAGAGCCTATACTTCACCTGGAAATGCGATTCCACAAGGAGATGATTTTGATATTGACTTTGTAGCGCATGAAATGGGACATCAGTTGGGTGCCAACCATACATTTTCTCATGAATTGGAAGGTACAGGTGCCAATGTTGAGCCCGGTAGTGGATCGACAATTATGGGGTATGCGGGAATTACAGCTGATTATGATGTTCAAGGAAGTTCTGATGATTACTTCGCGTATGCTAGTATTTTACAAATTCAAAATAATTTGGCCATTAAAAACTGCCCTGTAAGTACTGCTATTACTAACAACCCACCAGTAATAAATGCCGGTCTAGATTATACTATTCCTAAAGGAACGGCTTTTATATTAAAAGGTACCGGTACAGATCCAGAGGGTAATGTCCTTAGTTATACTTGGGAGCAAAATGATGCAGCGACTACCGCTAGTGGAGACAATAGTATAGCTGTTCCTACAAAACTTGATGGGCCTTTGTTTAGGTCTGTATATCCTAGCTCTAATCCTATAAGATATATGCCAACGTACAGTAATGTACTCTCGAATAAATTGACAAGTAAGTGGGAATCTGTATCAGCTGTGGCTCGAACACTCAATTTTGTTCTGACAGCTAGGGATAACGCTGGCCAAGGATTTGCTCAGACAAATTCAGATGCAATGATTGTGAGCGTTAGTGGAACTGTAGGTCCTTTTGCTGTTACTTCGCAAAATACTGACAATATAAGTTGGACACGGGGATCCGCTCAAAGCATTACTTGGTCTGTGAATGGGACTAATGCGCTTGTGGGTTCTGGAAATGTGAATATAAAACTTTCTACTGATGGTGGCTTGACGTTTCCAACTCTGCTAGCGGGAAATACTCCGAATGATGGCGCCCAATTGATTACTGTTCCAAATATTGCTGCAAAAAACTGCAGGATTTTAATAGAGCCCGTGGCTAATATTTATTATGCAGTAAACAGTGCAGCTTTTGCAATAGGATATTCAGTAAACTCGGCATGCAATACCTATACCATTGGGGCTCCATTTGCTATAGCCGAGCAAGCGGCTTATACAACACGAACTATTACTGTGCCTTTTACAACTGGTTCCGTTGCGGATGTAGATTTTAATGTGAGTTTTACTCACACTTATTTATCTGATGTCGAAATGGAAGTTATAAGTCCGCTGGGTACTACGGTGAAATTATTTGATAGAAGCTGTGCCAGTAGAAGTAGTACTTTGCAATTGAAATACGATGATTTGGGAGGCAATCTTGATTGTGCTGCAACTACTGTGCAAACTGTAGCTCCTTTTCAGTCCTTAGCATCTTTTAATGGGGAGGATCCATCTGGGACTTGGATTTTTAGAATTAGGGATGCTTATGTGGGAGATTCTGGAACTTTAAATTCTGCGTCTATTGCTATTTGTACAAAAGAATACACTTTAGGTACAGAAGATTTCAAGAATGTTGACTTTGTACTGTATCCCAATCCAAGCAAAGGGAATTTTAATATTCAATTTACAAGCCAGACCGAAACTATAGTAAAGGTCTTGGTTCATGATTTGTTAGGCAGAAAATTATTTGATAAAGAATATGAGAATAACGGAGATTTTAATAAAAATATTCAATTGCCACAGCTGCAAATAGGTGTTTATTTAGTGACGGTTATTGACGGTGATAGAAAAGAAGTTAAAAAAATTGTGGTTGAATAAGCTATACTGATCGAAAATAAAAAAAGGGAAACGTGATAATACGTTTCCCTTTTTTTATTTTCCATTAAATGTTGTCATGGTATTTTCCAGTCCTGCAGTTCCAAATGACTTTATGATTTCGGATGCTACGTCTAATCGTTCTGGAAGTGCGGTTTTCTCGGCTTCATCCCAGTCTCCAAGAACATAATCCACTTGTTTTCCTTTTTTAAACTCATCACTGATTCCAAAACGGAAACGGGTATATTGATTGTTATTTAGAACTAGATTGATGTTTTTTAAACCGTTATGGCCACCGTCGCTTCCTTTTGGTTTGATTCGAATCGTTCCAAAAGATAGATTTAAATCATCGGTAATCACGAAGAGGTTTTCTAGCGGAATGTTTTCTTTGTCCATCCAGTATTGTACCGCTTTTCCACTTAAGTTCATGTAGGTGTTTGGCTTTAGAAGAAAAAAGGTTCTTCCCTTAAATTTGTACTCTGCTAGAGCGCCTAATTTCACAGTTTGAAAGGATAGTTGTTCTTTTTTGGCAAAATTATCGAGTATTTTAAAGCCTATGTTGTGGCGTGTATTAACATATTCAGCACCTATGTTTCCTAGTCCTACAATTAAAAATTTATTACTCACGCTTTTCATATTGTTTTTTTGGTGTTCGTGAACCTCCGGTTTCATACAATCGGTGTTGTCTTCTTTTTGTTTTGATGAAAATATATCTGATATCCATTTTAGCATGCTGCAAAAGTAAACTTAATTGCATAATTAGTCAATGAGATATTTAGATAATTTAGTGGAGCAGGGTCTGGGGATTTTCTAAGGGTGAAGAAACGCTGTAAAATAGCCCCGATAGTAGTGAAAATCCTTTTATCCTGAACTTGTTTCAAGATCCTGAAATAAGTTCAGGATAAAAGATTGAAACGGATAGCGGGACAGTTCCTGTGAGAAAAGAGGTATTTGTGCTCCTGAAAAATTAAAAATGCGAAAGTGGGGATGAAGTTGAGATAATCTCGAAAGCTTATGAGGGTGATTAATGGAGTGTGAGAATCTGAAACGATCCCGAAAGCTTTCGGGACAGATTAAATAAAAAAAGCACCAGTTTTACAACTGATGCTTTTAAATATGAGTGAAAAAATATTATTTTTTCTTTCCTTTTGCAGGAGCTCCTTTTGCTGCTTTTGCTGCTTCTTGAGCTGCTTTCATAGCTGCACGAGAGATTCTTACTTGAGCAACAACAGTGTTGTCTTGGTGAATCAATTTGTATTTGTCAGAAACAAGTTTCGTAACGTACAATTTGTTCCCCATCATAAGTGGAGTAATGTCAGCTTCAATAAAATCAGGAAGATTTTTTGGTAAAGCTTTTACTTTTAATTTACGAGTGTTCAAACGTAAAACACCACCTGCAAGAACACCTTTAGATGTACCTACAATTTTCACTGGAACTTCCATAGTGATTTCTTTGTCATCATAAAGTTGAAAGAAGTCAATATGTAAAATTCTGTCAGACACCGGGTGAACCTGAATGTCTTGTAGAATTGCATTGAATGATTTTCCACCTTCTAATTCAATCACAACTGTGTGAGCGTTTGGAGTGTAAACCAAGCTTTTGAATGCTTTTTCTTCTGCTGAAAAATGTACTGGTTGATCTCCTCCGTATAACACGCAAGGAACCGCTCCAGCATTACGTAAGGCTTTAGTCGCAACTTTTCCCACGCTTTCTCTTTCTGATCCTTTAATTGTAATCGATTTCATTGTAAAATTATTATAGTTATTAATATTCTTTTTTTTTAGTCCTTAGTCCCTTGAGATAAGTCCTTATTCGCTAGTATTTAGATCATAATTATCAATCCTTCATTTATCAATAGCTACTAGAGACTATTTTTACTAAGGACTATTAACTAAGTACTAAGGACTAGTTGTTACATAATGAACTTTCCACTAATGGAATTATTATGATGTACCATGTGCATAACTTCGGCAAAAAGTGGGGCACAACTCAACACTCTGATTTTTTTTGATTCTTTCTTTAACGGAATAGAATCAGTAACGATCAATTCTAATAATTGAGAATTTTCTATTTTTTCGTAGGCGTCACCTGATAAGATGGCGTGAGTACAAATTGCTCTTACGCTAATTGCTCCTTTTTCCATCATTAAATCAGCGGCTTTCGCCAAAGTTCCTCCGGTATCGATCATGTCATCTACTAAGATCACATTTTTACCTTTCACTTCACCAATCAATTCCATGGTGCCAATAACATTAGCAGCTTTTCTTTGTTTGTAACAAATAACTACATCAGATTCTAAGAATTTAGAATAAGCATACGCTCTTTTTGAACCTCCCATATCTGGAGAAGCGATCGTTAAATTGTCTAATCCTAAGCTTTTTACATAAGGTAAAAAGATAGTTGAGGCAAAAAGGTGATCCACTGGTTTTTCAAAGAACCCTTGAATTTGATCTGCATGTAGATCCATTGTCATTACTCTAGTTGCTCCGGCAGTTTCTAACAACTTTGCTGTTAGTTTTGCTCCTATCGGAACTCTAGGTTTGTCTTTTCTATCCTGTCTTGCCCAACCGAAGTAAGGTATTACAGCTGTAATATGTCTTGCAGAAGCACGTTTTGCAGCATCAATCATAAGCAACAATTCCATCAGATTATCTGAATTTGGAAAAGTAGAACAAACAATAAATACGCGAAGTCCTCTAATAGACTCTTCGTAAGAAGGTTGAAATTCCCCGTCGCTGTATTTCGACATGGTTACTTTACCTAACGGAATTCCGTATTCTGCCGAGATTTTTTCAGCTAGATAGACACTTTGTGAACAAGCAAAAATTTTAGCTTCTGGTTCTAGGTGTGACATTTAATTTGTTGTTTTTGTTCCGCTGCTTTCCATATTGTTGGGCAATGTCGTGTGACAATCGCTTTGTTTATGTATTCGCCTCGGTTGTAGTTAGTTAGTGTGTTCCGTTTTATCGAGGTGCAAATTTATGAAATTTATTCAACTCTGAAAGGAAAATTTTAAGTATTTTTAGTAGAACTTTTAATATTATTTTTTACATTTGCACCGTGTTAAAGGAATCGATGGTTGATTTAATTACAATCACCTCTTTTATTGCGTTGAAATAACTGCTGTTATTTCATGTCTGCTAAGCCCGGATGGCGGAATTGGTAGACGCGCTGGTCTCAAACACCTGTGGGAAACCGTGCCGGTTCGACTCCGGCTCCGGGTACTTAAAAGCCTCTTAATCGTTTGATTAAGAGGCTTTTTGCTTTTTAAGGGTGGCCAAAAGGGTGGTCAAATTTTTTTATCTAATTTCAATTTTTACTTCTTTTAATAGTTTTTAATCCTAATTTGATATTGAAGTTTAAAAAAACTCCCATAAAGCTTTTGCAATGGGAGAGTGTTTGTTGATAAAATTATTTTGATAATTTTATAGAGTTTACTTATGAAGTTATTAAATTCTTTACTGCACAACAATCTTCTACGTTTTTATTCTAAAATACGGTAAAGCATTTATAGTTGTGGCCTGATTTTTCTGCCCATTTTCTTCCTGATTTCTAATAATTTTTTGTTAACTATGATTATTATTATCGAAAAAACTATCGTCAGTTTTATTAATATTATATTGCTTAAAGTAATATTTATCTAATTATTTTTTACCATCACTTTCTGCTTTATTAATATTTAAGCTTTTAAGTTTATCTAACTCATTCTGTAGTTTCGATAATTTATTTTCGTAAATCTTGGATGTGGAATCTATCTCTTTCTTTATTTCTTTTTTGAAAGTATTCTTTTTAACCAAGCTTAAATTTTCCTCATTCCAGTTTTTAAAGTGGAATATGGTAAATATTGAAAGAATTACTGTTATATAAATAAAACCAATATATTTTTTATGGCTTTTTAAGACTTCAATACCTTTAGTTGATATGAAAATTAATAATACAAATGAAAATAAGGAAGTTGAAAAAACTAACAAAAATATAATTGCAGCTGGAAAAGAATCTATGAATTTATACCCCGATATACTTCCAACAATAAAAGAGATGATTGCTGTGAAAATTGTTATTGTTTCAATGGATTTTTTGTCACTGCCTTTTACTTCATCCTTTAGATCTCGTATTATCTTAAATTCTTTGTCTAAAGAAGAAAAAACCTCATAATGATTGAATTCGTTATTGAATTCAATTTTTACTTTTTGAAAATCATAAGTAACTTGTTCAATTGACAAAGGAAGTAAGAATGATGACGCAAAATAAATTTTATTTATATCTTCTGTAGGGGAGTTGTATTCAACCAAACTTTCTTCATAAGGTAGTTGATATAGCAGATTGTAATGATTCTGTGACCATTTAATTTTTCGTTCACATTCTGCAAACAATAATCGAATATCTTTTAGACTCTTTTTTATTGTTGTGTTAATGTCTTCTAGAGGTACACGGCTTTCAAGTAAACTCTTTAGTTTTTCAATACGATATTGCAGATACTTGAATTCAACAAAAAAATTATCGTTAGATGATTCTTTTTGTAGTGATGATATTTTATCTTTTAGACTAATTATTATATTTTCATCTAAATCAATATTTTCAACCAATAAGGAAAACTGATTATTTAAAGCATAGTTTAAATTTTTATAATAGATTTCTTTATCTGATAGCCAATCCCTTTCTCTTCTTTCAATTTCAGTAACAATTTTTGAAAGATTATTAAAATCAGTATTGACATCTTTATGATACTTTATTAAAAAGTGTAGGTCATAAAAATTTAATTTTTTAAGTTCTACCAGTTTTAGTGTCTGATATTTTTTGATAAAAAGAATTAATAAAAAGCAAAAGTAAGCAAAACGGCGAAAACCGTTACTATATAGTGGTTTATAAAGTGGTAGTACAAAGTTGGAAGACTGTGTACTTTAGTTTTTGGGCTTGAAATGACAAGGTTAGGTTACTAAATCGTTACTGGTTAATACCTAAATAAAATACTATAACCGTTTATACTTCAGTTATTTGCATCATTTTTCATATTTACTTGTAACTCAATGAAAGTTAATTTTAAACATTAAATTTTTGAGTTATGGAGAAGACAAAAAAATCCACGTTCAAACTACTTTTCTACCTAAAGAAAAATGAACCGAAGAAGAATGGAACAGTTGCAATTATGGGGCGTATTACCGTTGATGGTAAACCAACATCTTTCAGTACAAAATTAGAAATAGATCCTAAAATATGGGATTTAAAACACGGTAGGGTATTAGGCAAGAGTACCCAAGCATTGGCAATCAACCTTAAATTGGATAAAATAAGATTGCGCATAGACCAGCATTATGATGAAATGTTTAAAGATGAAGGTTTCGTTACAGCACAAAAACTAAAGATTTCCTTTTTAGGTATCGGTGTTATGGCCGATACAATTCTTACTGTTTTTGCAGATCACAATGGCGACTTTAAAAAAATGGTCGATAAAGAACAACGTTCTGCAAGCACTTATGCGAAATATGATATTGTTTATAGACACTTAGCTGAGTTTATCCAATTGCGTTATTACAGACCCGATATGGCTTTCAGAGAACTTACACCAGATTTTATTCGTGAGTTCGACTTCTTTCTGCGTGTAGATAAGGAATGTACGCATAATACCGTATGGGTTTATACGATGCCTGTCATCCGAATGGTAGAGCTTGCTATTAAAAAAGGACTAATCAGAAAAAATCCTTTCGAAGATTACGAGATTACGATGAACGAGAAAGATCGGGGTTATCTGCTGAAAGAAGATGTGGAGAAGATTATGGTTCATAAAGTAGATGCAAGGTTTGACTTAGTCCGGGATTTATTTGTATTCAGTTGCTTTACAGGTTTATCTTATGCCGATATTAAGAAGTTAAAGCGAAGCAATATCCAATCATTCTTTGACGGGCATCAATGGATCATAAGCAGGCGTAAAAAATCAGACATTGCATCAAATGTGCGTTTGCTTGAAATACCTAAAAGAATAATTAATAAATACGTGGGTGTTATGAGGAATGAACTTGTTTTCCCTATACCATCTAATGCTACTTGCAACACCCATATCCGCAAGGTTGCAGGGCAGGCAGAGGTTTTTCCAGAGCATAAAATTGGTTTTCATACAGCCAGGCATACTTTCGGAACAATGTTTCTGACCGAAGGTGTTCCACTTGAAAGCCTTAGCAAAATGATGGGGCATAAAAACATTTCTACCACACAGATTTATGCTAAAATTACCAGCCAAAAAATCAGTAAGGATATGGATTTGGTTTCAGATAAATTCCAATCTATGGAACGTGCATTTTTAGCTACTAAGGAAGAGCTTGTTGTTGGATAGATTTTATAATCCTTTAGGTAAGATTTAGAAGCAGGATTTAACGATCCTGCTTTTTTTGTGCCCATATTTTATCCCCAAAGCACATTTATTTTCTTTCCTCAACCCCATCCCATAAAAGAGCTTTGGTTGGATATACTGAAAAACATATCGAAAAATTCTGGCCAAATTCCAAGCAATATTTTTCAATATCCTTTTGGTGGCTTTCATAGCCACAAACACTTAAAAATGGTTAAAAATTCTGCCAGATAAATGCTGGTTTTGTAATCACATAGACCATTTCTTAATGCCTTTTCCATTGGCTTCCACATAGGCTTTTATCCAAGAGCCAGTATGCTGTTTTGTCCCATTTCAAGAGCAAAGGTATTTCCGTGTTCTTAACGCAGCATCAAGGTCAAGCCCTGCGGGTTTGCCAAAAAATCTCCACCCATTCGGGTCGTATTTTTTGTCAAAACCTTGCTGTTGCTAAACACGAACCTTTTATGCTCGTGAAACGAAACAAAGCATACTCCGGCTCTTTAAACGAATAAAAAAAATGTCAGAAATGAAAAAATACAGCATTAGAAATGGTAAAAGAGAAACGAAACTTCAGCACCTCCTCTCATTACCGAATAAATCAAAAAAAATAAAATCAGAATAAAATCAGAACAAAATCAATAACGCAAAAAATAGAAATTATGAACATCACAGGAAGATTGACGAGAGATGCAGAGGTACGCACAACGTCACAGCAAAAACAAGTAGTAAACTTTTCGGTAGCAATCAACGACAGCTACCGTAACAAACAGGGCGAACGCATAGAACAGACGACCTATTTTGATTGCTCCTATTGGATAACGCCCAATGTTGCCAAAATCCTAACAAAAGGCTCGTTGGTGGAATTATCGGGCAGGGTAACTGCAAGAGCGTGGACAGGCAATGACGGAGAAGCACACGCAGGACTGAATTTTCACACCTCCCAAATCAAACTGCACGGAGGTGGTAAAAAATTAGAAACTGTACAAGCTACCGTAGAAACAGCCACTAAAAAAACAGAGGACGACCTCCCATTTTAACAACGAGTATTCAAACAATTTTAAATCATTTTATCATGGCACATAATATCAATTTCAACGAGAGAACAGGACGTTATTCATTCTTTAGCGTACAACAAAAAGCGTGGCACGGTTTGGGGCAAATCGTAGAGCAATACCCAACAAGCGAGGAAGCTATCAGACACGCAGGATTAGATTATGAAGTCGTAAAATCTCCTCTATTTACCAAAGGTTCGGGTATTGTCGAAACGGCAAACGGCATTGAGATAGGCAGTAGCGAATTGGAAGTACCTAACTATTTCGCCAACATACGCACCGATAACAATGTAGTATTAGGTGTAGTTGGTAAGGATTACCACATCGTACAAAACCGTGAAGCCTTTAATTTCTTTGATGCTATTGTAGGCGGTGGCGAGGGTATTCTGTATGAAACCGCAGGAGCGTTAGGCAACGGAGAGCGCATATTTATCACAGCCAAATTGCCCGACTATATCCGTGTAGGTAATGGTGATGATGTAACAGAAAAATACATTTTCCTAACTACTTCGCACGATGGTAGCGGAAGTATCACAGCCGCATTTACACCTGTCAGAATTGTTTGCCAAAATACGCTAAATGCTTCGCTACGCAGTATGACCAATGTAGTTCGTATCAAACATACTTCGGGAGCAAAACAACGTATCGAAAACGCCCATAAAATTATGGGACTGGCGAACACTTTGAGCAACCAATTAGAGGACATTTTTAATGAATGGGCAAGCGTAAAAGTAACAGACCGAGAAGTAAGAAAGCTAATCCAATTGGCACTTTGCCCGAATAAAGAAACGCTTGACTTAATTAAAAAAGGTGCAGAAGATGAAATTTCAACCTTGTTTAAAAACACCGTTGATGATGCTTTTTCTTACGCGATGATAAGCGACACGCAACAAATGGATACTACTAAAGGCACATTGTTCGGAGCGTACAATGCCGTTACAGGCTATTATCAGAATGTACGCAATTACAAAAATGATGAAGCCAAGTTGCAGAGTATTGTATTGGGTGGTACTGCCCAACTCAAATCACAGAAAGCATTTGACTTGTGTACCTCTTTTGCAACGGATGGTGCGGAAATCTTAAACCTTAACTAAATAACCACAGGCTACCGCCTTAATCGGTGGTAGTCTACTAATAACAAACATTATGGCAAATTGGTGTAGTAATACGGTTGTTTTCGAAGGCAAACCCGAAGTAATCGAACAGATACAGAAGCTATTCAAGTTAATGGCAGAACAGGAACTAAAAGAAAACGGTGGACAGTTACCCGACTTTATTTCGGAAGACAACGGAGGTTATTTTTTTGCTACCTACCAATACGAAGGTGATACAGACGTATTTCAATACGAAACAAAATGGTCGCCTAATATAGAAGTGGTACAAAAAATAGCAGAACACTATAAAGTGGATTTCATACAGGATTATGAGGAATTGGGTTGCTTGATATATGGCAGAGCAACATTTGCTGACAAGCTACTCACAGATATTTATTTGGAAGACGAGGATTTTGAAAAATATCAATTTGACCAAGAAACCGATACCTATCATTTTGAGGGTAAAAAATACGACAGCGAATGGGAAATATTAGAAACCTTGTTAGAGCAGAAAATAGCCAATCATTAACCTTAAAAACAAGAATAATGGAAACTAGAATAATAGCCACCAAGTTTGTCCGCTATGATGTACCCGAATTGGAAACCCTACAATTTGCAAAGGTTTATCTATTGAGGGAAAAACTGAACAAAGGCGAAAAAATGAACCGAGCCGAAAAGAATTGGCTTGCAGAAGCAGTAAACCGAAATGCCTATTTCAAAAAAGCAGTTCCCTTGCACGGTTATCGGTTTGGTTTTGAAGATGTTTTGAAAAACTATGTAGTGAAGCAATACGGCAATTGGGCAGAATACAATGCACCCGACAAGACAAGCCTTAGAAGCATTGTATATGGTAGGATTGAACAAATAGCACAAATTAATTAATCCAACAGCTATGAAAATAACAGACATAAATGGTTGCCAAATCGAAGTAACAGATTTAAAGGAAGCCATAAAAATAGCAAGACGATATAAAGAATATCGCCACGAGGACAGCAATTTTTCGGAGTTTGACAAAAGA
Organism: Flavobacterium hiemivividum; assembly: GCF_004349145.1. Lineage (GTDB taxonomy): Bacteria > Bacteroidota > Bacteroidia > Flavobacteriales > Flavobacteriaceae > Flavobacterium > Flavobacterium hiemivividum. The sequence goes on from NZ_SMFO01000003.1 coordinate 108,870, forward strand.
CAAAAAACCTATTGGTCGGATATGTACGAGAAACTAAGAGCAATCAAAGCACAATTAACAACATCTTAAATTTTACAGCAATGAATACTAATTTTTTCAATCAGATAGCACAGTTGGACTTTACAGGAGTATTACAACTGAACATTTCAAAAGGAGTAGAAAATAACCTAATCGTTTCGGTTATCCTCAACAACGAACAATGCGGAGATAACGCCAAAAACCTAATTCCGCCACTCACATTTAACGCAACACCCCAAGAGTTTGACGATGGATTTTTTGAGCAGATAACCGCACCCATCAAAACCGTTTCGGGTTTAATGGTGGATATGGAAAAATTTCTAAAACAATTAGAAGAAGTCAAAAAACAATCGGCTATGGAGAAAGAAAAAGCCGACAAACAGAAGAAAGAACAGGAAGCCAAAGACAAGAAATTTAAAGACGGAATGGCAAAGGCGGACGAGTTAGAAAAAGAGGGAAAATTCCGTGAAGCGTGGATGAAAGTACCCGAGATAACGGAGTTTCCCGAAAAAGCGGACGAGATACGCAAACGTAAAAACGCATTGTCTGACAAGTTTGCAACACCGAGCCTTTTTGGAGCAATGGAAGAAGCAAAACCCGAACTGCAACAAGAGGAAGAAGTTAGAGTAGATTATCCTACTGATGAAACGGACGAAGAAGAACAAGAGTATTAACCCAAAAAATTAAAAGTCATGTTATTAGCAACGCAATTAGAACGAGTTTTCATACTCAAAGATAAAGGACAGGACATCAAACTGACTGACCCCGAACCACGTTGGAGCGTGGAAGCCGTAATGAATTTTTACGCAAATATATACCCGATTTTGACAACGGCAAAAATATCTGCACCGCAAATAAAAGACGATGCAGTTGAGTACAAATTTGAAAGCATAATGGGTACAAAAGGTTAAACCAAAAATAAAAACGATGAATTATGCAACCACATATCCTATCGGGAATTATCAGCATACCCGAACAGAAACGACAACGGCAATTGCATCGACAGCTAAACGAGTTCGCACAATGGATGCAAAGACCAAAGGACGCAAGCGAAGTGCAGAAAGACAAGCGGAAAGCAGTACCAATAGCGATGTTGCCAATGGTTTTCTAAAGTCGGTATTCCTGCCTAAACTGAAAACGGAACAATCCGTACAGGCTTGTAATGAAACCGCAAAAACAGAGCGGAATTTTTATCAATCCCTTTCCAACCTTGCAGAGCATTACAGTATTGAACCAATGCAAACACAAATTTATGGCTATCCCTACAATATAGCTTTGGCGATGTGGGATATAGAAACCAAGTTAAAACGCACTCATTTAAATTGGAATAGTTTACAATTGGTACAGGATAGTAAGAAAACCTTTTTTGTAAGTGAGGAACGGTATGATACAAGAACGACTTTATATTATATCCCCATTGTTCCGCTCTTTAAAATGCTCAATGACCCGAAGCACAAAAAGACCGCTCAATTATTGGTTTCGGTTTGCAGTTACCTGTATCACATTGCCGACATACCCTATTACAGACAAGAAAATAGCTATCTGTATTGGATGTATGAAATGATGAATGATTGGGTAGAACAGGATGATGAAACGGACGAAACAGAGAGATACAAAAGCGAGTTAAGCCAAGCCGAACAAATTGGCGACAAAATAGAACAGAAACTATTCAACCGTATCAATTTACAACTATTTAAACAGCATTTAAACAACTTTAAAAGCCTTGATGAATTTGACCAAGAATGTTGGCAATTGGCTTGTAAAGTTTTTGAACTTTTTACGGAATATCCAAAAACAAGTATTTTCAAAAACGCACCCATTTCCGAACAAGACCCTTACAATGATGATTATGACAATGAAACCATTGGAATGGAAAAGTACATTTCATTTGTAGCAGATACCAAAGGTTGGCTGTATGAAAATCTTTCGGATAGCATTAACAATGAATTTAATGAGTACGGAGCAATGGCAGAACCCACCATTAGCAAACACTTTGACGGAAGTGAAATAACCGCAACCAACCTTGATTTTGAGAACCGCTTGTTTCCGTTACTGAACCATTTATGCGGTTTATTAGATGAATATAAAATGACGACAAAATGAACAATTTAAACGACATCACCGAGAATTTTGGAACATTATATTTTCCAAAATCTGCTTTGGTTTTTTATGAAACCAAAGGTATAAATATAGATATGTATGTGGAGCATTTTGATATGGATAGAAACGGAAACCCTATCAATGCACATCCTTTGACCGTAAAAGAAGCCAATGTATTGGCAAAATCATTACATACCGATGAAGAAAAGAACAAAGCCTTTTTAAAGCCAAAGAGAATTTTGTCTACCAACATTTTACACATCAATCCGAGTGAAAAAGGTACAGTACTTTGGTACACCAAAGCACAGCAAAGACAACTGTATTTTGTAAATGGTTTGGGCATTCCCAACGGCAAGGCTAAAGTACCGCCAATGCTTTGGTTTGCAAATAAAAATAGCCTTTCAATATTTGCTTTGTCAAGCGATAGAAGACCCATAGAAAAAACGCCTTTGCATTACGCTCCATTTTTCAATGTGTACGAAAATGGCAACGTATGTATGGGAACAGTAAATATTGATATTCAAAATTCGGCTTCGGTGGAAGAATTTATACAAGCGTGGGAAAGCTATTTTTTCAACAGTTATTTCAGCCATTTATTGGGGAATTACAATCCGATAAAAGGAAATTGTGTAACCATTTGGAAAGACCTAATTGGTACAGACACCCCCTTTCCAAAAGAAGTATTGAAACCAAATAACAAAACACTTAAAAACCTATTGTGATGAATACAGCTAAACAAAAAATACATTTTACAGACAGAGATTTAATCAATCCTACCAATCCGATTTTGATAAATGTAATCGGTGCAGGTGGAACAGGTTCAAAGGTTTTGACCGCCTTAATGGAAATGAACCACAGTTTAACTGAGTTGGGACACGCAGGACTACAAATCCGCCTTTGGGATGATGATGTAATTACCCAAGCAAATTTGGGCAGACAGCGTTTTGCAGAATGTGAAATTGGATTGTACAAATCCGTTGCACTAATTAACAGAGCCAACCGATTTTCGGGAACAAATTGGAAAGCCGAAACGGTAAAATTTGAAAAAGACCGTTTGGATAAATTGCCCGAAAATGCAGGAGCAAGTATTTATATTTCTTGCGTGGACAGCGTAAAAGCAAGGTTTGGGATTGCGGATATTTTGAATATTCTGAACAACGGTAAAGCCTATTCCAACCGCCCACGTTATTGGTTAGATTTCGGTAACAGCCAGCACACAGGACAAGTGCTACTATCTACAATAGGAAGAATTAAACAACCCAATTCCGAGAAATACGAAACGGTGGCAAGCCTGCCATTTATTACTGATGAATTTGGCGAACTTTTAAAACAGTCTGAAGAGCAGGACGACACGCCAAGTTGCAGTTTAGCTGAAGCATTAGAAAAGCAGGATTTATTTATTAATTCGTCATTGGTACAAATGGGTTGTTCTTTGCTTTGGGGCTTGTTCCGCAATGGAATGACGGAATACAGAGGATTTTTTCATAATCTGAAAGATTTTAATACCCACCCGATAAAAGTCACCTGACCCGAAAAATCGGGTGGCAAAAATGCAATTCCTCGCTACGGTCGGAAACGCATTTTTGCATTTGATTAGTTGCAACCACTTTGCCAAAAATCTTCCATTTCATTCTTTCATTTCCCTATTTTTCCCAAACAGGTTGCGAGATATTTTAGTGGGATATTCATTATCCCATTTTTGCTTTTAGCAAACTTCTTTTCTTTTCACATCTGCGACCAAAGAAAAGATTCTGTGTTGTAAAACAAATTTTTTTAGTTTTATTTCGTGTTAAATTGTGTACAATAACTATAAATTGTACTTTTGCACCACTCAATGAAAAGAACAGTACAAATATCATCCCAAGTTACTCCGCCTTGATCTTAGGCTAACTGTTATATTTCCCAATTTTAATTTATTGGTTTCTCTGTCGTACCCGAAGGTTTTACTTGCGTGTACCTACTTTTCTATTTACATTTTACAACTTTAAACATAAATCTTTATGCAGAAAATTATCAATTTGTTTGATTTCAAACAGAAAATTAATTACAAAAATGAAATTCTTGCGGGTCTTGCAGTGGCTATGACCATGATACCTGAGTCTTTATCCTTTGCTATTCTGGCAGGGCTTTCGCCTTTGACAGGGCTTTATGCAGCGTTTTTAATGGGCATTGTTACTGCAATCTTGGGAGGCAGACCCGGAATGGTTTCCGGAGGTGCTGGAGCAACGGTAGTCGTACTTATTGCACTGGCTGCATCACATGGTGTGGAATATCTTTTTGCTGCGGTTATATTAGCAGGTCTACTGCAATTTTCAGTAGGAATTTTTAAACTGGGTAAATTTGTCCGCTTGATTCCACAACCGGTAATGTATGGTTTCTTAAACGGTCTTGCAGTAATCATTTTTATGGCACAGGTAGCTCAATTTAAAGTTGTTGAAAACGGGATAGAAGGTTGGATGCAGGGACCGGCGCTTTATCTAATGGCTGGATTGACATTATTAACTATAGCTATCGTATTTATATTGCCAAAATTTACAAAGGCGGTTCCAGCATCTTTAGTAGCAATAATAGTTGTCTTTGGTATTGTATATTTTTTCGGCATTGATACTAAAAAAGTAATTGATATCGCCTCTGTAGGAGGTTCTTTACCTTCATTTCATATCCCTGCTATTCCTTTTAGTCTGGAAACATTGAAAATTATTTTCCCTTATGCCTTGGTAATGGCAGGAGTTGGATTGATTGAAAGTCTGTTAACGCTTAATATGGTTGATGAAATAACCAGCACAAAAGGACAATCTAACCGTGAGGCTGCCGCACAGGGCATAGCCAATATCACCAACGGTTTCTTCGGAGGAATGGGTGGATGTGCAATGGTTGCTCAGACTTTAGTGAATATCGGAGCTGGAGGAAGAGCCAGACTTTCTGCAATAGTTGCCGCTATAGCAATCTTATTGATCATTCTGGTTGCAGGTCCTGTAATCGAGCAAATTCCAATGGCGGCATTAGTCGGGGTAATGATGATGGTAGCTATAGGCACATTTGAGTGGGTCAGCTTTCGAATTATTAATAAAATGCCTCGACACGACATTTTTATTGGTATGCTGGTAGCAGTTATAACTGTACTATTACACAACTTAGCTTTAGCCGTTTTGATAGGTGTAGTTATTTCAGCTCTTGTATTTGCCTGGGAAAGTGCCAAACGAATACGTGCAAGAAAGTATGTAGATGAAGATGGTGTAAAGCATTACGAAATTTTTGGCCCGCTGTTCTTTGGCTCAGCTATGGCATTTACAGAAAAATTTGATGTTGTAAACGATCCCGATGAGGTGATAATAGATTTCAAGGAAAGCAAAGTTGTAGATATGTCCGCAATTGAAGCCTTGAATAAAATTACAGAGAAGTATCACAAGGAAGGTAAAAAATTACATTTACGTCATTTAAGCCAAGATTGCAGACAGTTACTGAAAAATGCTGAAACAGTTATAGATGTGAATATTATAGAAGATCCTACCTACAAAGTAATGACTAATAAGTAACATTGGTATAATTAAGTCTACATCGAAAGCTATCAGATTTTTTTCTATAGTTTTCGATGTTTTTTTATGAATTTAAGCCTTTTACTTTTATACTGAGGTTAAATACTAGATTTGAATAAACGCAAAAATGGTTCGGAGGTTATAAGCTAAAGCTAGCCTCTAAAATAAATTATCGGTAAAGAATTAAGCTTCCCCTTGTTTATTCCGTTACTTCCTGAAACGGAATGATTTGATACTGGTGTTCTGACTTATAATAAGAATTGTTTTTCCATAAGATAAAAGTCAATTCTAGCAGTTTTCTTTGGATGGCAACTATAGCCTTCATTTTGATACCATGTTTTGAAACCAATCTTAAGAAAATATCTCTGAACCTTTCATCAGTCCTAATTGCAGCTAATGCTGGAAAGTGCATTACCTTTCTTAAATTCCTATTACCCCGCTTGGAGATTCGAGGTTTGGATTTCACTGAGGTTCCAGATATCTTTTCTCTTACATCTAAGCCTGCATAACTAACCAACTGTCTTTTATTCTTTATTAACTCGAATCCATTTGTTTCGGCTATAATCGTTACAGCAGTTAGATTTCCAATTCCGGGAATAGAAGATACCATTTTCATCTTTTCCACTAGAGTTTGATCTTCTTTGATAAGTATAGCAATTTCTTCTCTTATCTCTTTTTCCTGCAAATCAATAAGTGCTATTCTTTTTTTAGTTCGTTGCACTGAGTTTTTACTTGATGTTGCGGAAGTACGTTCTGCATGCAGTTGATTTTTTAACATTGTTCGCTCCTGTACTAACTGCTCACGTTCCCGACAAAGCTGTCTCAGATCATTAAATATTTTTAAAGGAGGTAGCCAAACTTCCAACTTCCTTTCCAAACCAAATCTCGCAATGGCTTGTGAAGCGCTCTTGTCAGTTATGGTTTTTATATCAAGTGTTCTCGCATAATTACTGATCTTGTTTGGTAAAACGATACTGACTTGTTTTTGAATACTGCATAAATAATAGGCCAAGGATTCATGGTAAACCCCTGTTGCTTCCATTACGTACCGTACCTCTGTTGTAGTTGATGTCTGCTTATTTACCCACGATACAAGACTTGAAAACCCTTTTTTAGTATTGGGAAATACTTTGTAGTCATAAACTTCTATGTTGATCTGCTCATCCATTTTACCAAGCGATACAACTAATTCATTTTGTGCAACATCAATTCCTACTGTCTGCTTTAATAATACCTTCATCTTATTTGGTTTAGGTAAGTGATAACCTTTCTTCATCTTTTCTCCTGACTGGATATACTGGCTATAAGACTCATTATAATGAGCAAATTCCTTACATTCTGTTCAGATTCTAAAAGGTTAAAGAAGAGGAGGCAGTCTCTTTTCTTGAATATACCGCAAGGCTATTTAAAGCAAAATCTGCTCTCACCCTTCTTCACTTAGATTATATTATACAAACATAGGAGAAGCAAAAGAACGTCGCTGGATTAGAATTTGTTTCAATGAATTTAATAAATTTGTGGTTAATTTATAATCATTTTGAAATAATACCCAAAATACGTTTTACGTCTATTATTGAATTATGTGCAAGCTGAAAGAACCGAACAAAATTGAATATGTCAACAAAAACAAAAATTAAAATAGAAGACGATTCGGAATTGCGGGCAGAAATTGACAGACTCTATGAAATAACGGAGCAAGTGGAATTAGCAAAATGGTCAATTAAGTGTGCGAAACATATATTGCCATTATCCAAAGTTGAAAATATTGATATGAGTGACATCGAAAGCGGAATTGGAGTCAATGAATTTTGGCAAGTTGGAAAAGCAAGCGTTAATCAAGTTAGAAAAGCGGGATTTAAAATACACGCAGTCGCAAGGAATTGTAAAACGGAAATAGGAAAAAATGCAATAAGAACTGTTGGACAAGCAGTCGGAGTTGGACATATGAAAGAACACGCAATGGTTTGTTCTGATTATGCAATAAAAACGGTTCAATTAGCTTTTCCAATGGATAAAGAAAAAATAACAGAGGAAAGACAATGGCAATTAAAAGCATTGGAAAACATAAAAGCCAGCACATAAAGGCTTGGCAAAAAAGCGGGTTCAGTAGTTAATTGAAGCTTGTGCCTCGTATCAAGTTTAGTGCTAGCAGACAGTTTAGTGCTTCGAAATCCGCTTCTTCGCCAAGCGCCAAACAGATTACGCTATTATTGAATGGGATATTCATTATCCCATTCAATAATAGCGGACTTCTTTTCTTTCCACATCAGCGACCAAAGAAAAAAAGCAAAAGAACGTCGCTTTTTTACGTCTGGTTTTTGACTTAGCGTTTTTTAAATGATATTTTTAATTCATTAAATTTGTTGCTATTTCGTCTTCAAAAAACCACCCTTAAAAAGCTCATTAATGATAGAAACGTCGATTGCTATATCTGTAAACCGAAAATCAGATATTGAAATAATACAACAAAAAATTATTGAAAAGAGCTTGCAGTTTCCTGTTTACATCTGTGAATATGAAAATAGCTATCAAATAAACTTTGCAAGTGATTATGAAGAATGGGAATTGGATACTGCGATACAAAATTGTTTCCCTGATTACGAATATACTACAGACCTTGAAAGAGGACGTAAAGAAATCAGAATTCAAATTTCAAGATACCAATCAGAATTTTGCATCGATGGTTGGGGAAGACCACTTGAAAATCCTTTAGATGAAACAAAATATCTTATTAAAAAATCCATCAATAAACCTGCAAATTTCAATCCTAAAATCAAAGTTTTATTTGAAGATAAAGAACAGTATTATTATGTAAATATTGTGGATGGTATAAACAGAGCAACCGATGAAAAAGGGTTTCTATTATTAGATAATTTCAAAAATAAAATAGAAGATAACACTGCTGAAATTTTAAATGACAAACTTTATAAATCTCCTTTGGAGGCTTTTCATTCAGGATATAATAAATTAGCTGGATTGGTAGATGATGATTTTAGATTATATCTGGAGGATAAAAAGAAAAAAAATAGAGAAATCGAAAAATTACCTCGAAAAATTATTAGAGATTTTATAAAAGCTTGTAATAGTTCGGATGAAATTAATATTCTAAAAAGCCTCGATGTGGATGTCATTTTTGAGAAACGTAAGAACTGGAAAACTATTTTTGAAGCAGAAGGAATTTTAAAGTTCAAAGAATATTTGAGTTTTCCCGACCAACAATTGTGTGGTAAGAATTTTAAAATCAGGTCATCCTGGAGCTTTAGTTTACCAAACGTAACCATTGGTGTAAAATATCTCCCTAGATCTACAGAGCAAGATAAACAGCCTACACAGAAATATGAACAATTTAAGTTCATCTTTAAGGATAACAAGATTATCGGTATTTTATATGAATGTTGAGTTCGTTTGCCGTTAGTATGACTTGTGTTAGGAATATCCTTTGTTAAAAAGCACATCATACTATCTGTGGAAGTGAGATTGATGCCTTTTATAAAAGGTTAAGTTTGTCGTTGAAGAATAATATTAATTATTTTTGCAGACAAACCTATGGAAGCCCAAACGAATTGAAAAAATCTATAATCATAAAAAGTAAAATCGAAGCGATGGAGCAATTAAAAGTTTCACCGTTCAGGAAAGAAATTCGGAAAACAGAGCCTCACAAGCATAACAGCTATTTTGAAATCATCTATTTGCAGGCAGGAAGCGGTACCCATACCATAGACCACACTGAATTTCCGATAGCTCTTCCAACCATATTTTTTGTCCGCAAAGAGCAAGTTCATCATTGGGATATTACTGACGTGCCGGAAGGCTATGTATTGCTCTTAAAGAAAGGGTTTATTGAAAAATCACTAGACAGCGAACTGAAAATTCTCTTATCCAAATTAAGCAGATTTAACTGTATTCATTTGAGGGAAACCAATAGCATTGATATATTATTCGGATTGCTTACCAGCGAAAAGGATTTTATCGTAACCGAAGGGATATTAAAAGCACTGCTGGCTAAAATATTGATTGTTGCAAAACCCTTGCCTATTGATAAAAACAAGACACATGATGTACTTACATCATTCAGGGAATTACTCAACCAGACCAGCGACTTATATAATAATGTGGCACATTATGCAGAAATGCTCCACACAACGCCTCAAAACTTAAATGCCATTTGTCGTAAAACACTCAACCAATCATCGGCAGAAGTAATTGCCGAGCATATCATCAACGAGGCCAAAAGACAATTGATTTATACAGAAAGTAGTGTTTCTGAAATTGCATATAGTTTAAATTTTAATGATACTTCCCACTTTGTAAAGTATTTTAAACGTAATACAGGCGTTACGCCCCAGATATTCCGCAATACCTAAATGCTGCCGGTATATTTTCAAATATACCGTAAATTAAGGTTGTTATTGTATGAAATTTGTATTGTAAAATGATACGGTATGAAATATTTTTCTTTTTTGATAATAACCCTCCTTCTTTCAGCTTGTAACCAAAAGCAGGAAACAGCACAAGGAAAATGGATAAAAGGAACCGACCAGGAAAAGGTTGAAATAATTGAAAACCAATTCCGGGGTTTTGATATGGCAATGGTGGAGACTGGTTATCGTTATCAGGAACTTTACTGGGCTGGACAAGATGAAAACTGGGAATATGCCGGTTATCAATTGGAGAAAATCCAAAAAACTGTTGAAAATGGTCTGGAAAGAAGACCTAAACGGGCACAATCCGCACAACATTTTTTAACCGTAATGCTTCCTCAAATGAAGAAGGCATTGGAAAAAAGAGATACGGTAATATTTAATGAAAATTTCCAGATGCTTACCAACAGTTGTGTTAGCTGCCATGCAATGGAAAAAGTTCCCTTCTTTACCGTAAAAACTCCAACAGAACGACAATCACCAAACAGGAAATAATGCTGGAATTCATCAAACAAATAGATATCCATATCCTGCTTTGGCTAAATGGAAGCCATAATGAATTTTGGGATGATATAATGTGGTTTGCAAGTGGTAAATACACTTGGCTGCCATTTTATGCTTTGTTGATACTTCTACTCGTTTTGAAGTTTAAAAGAGACGCTATTTTAATGATTTTACTGATTGCATTGCTTATTACAATAAGCGACCAACTGGCTTCAGGCATATTCAAACCCCTATTTGAAAGGCTGCGACCAAGCCATAATCCTGAATTAGAGGGCCAGTTGCATTTCGTAAACAATTATCGGGGTGGCAAATTTGGTTTTACCTCTTCCCATGCCGCTAATGTCTTTGCTTTGGCATTTTATTTAACCCTTTTAGTGGGAACCAAACTTAAATGGCTGCCTTTTGTCCTAATTCCCTGGGCAATTTTTGTCAGTGTAAGCCGGGTTTATTTAGGTGTTCATTATCTCTCTGATATTTTAGTTCCAGCTATTTTAAGTATCCCTATTGCCTGGATAGTGGCTCTTTTATACAATAGATACAATCCGAAATTAATAAAAAAATATACCTATGATGTTCCAAAAAATAATTAAGACAGACCTATCAAAAACTACGCTTCTTATCCGTCTAATGGTCGGTGCAGTTTTTTTATCGGAAGGCATTCAGAAATTTTTATTTGCAGATACATTAGGAGCTGGTCGCTTTGCTAAAATTGGTTTACCCAACCCAGAGTTTTTAGGAAACTTCGTAGGAAGCTTTGAAATCTTATGTGGAATTTTGATTTTAATAGGATTGCTAACCAGAGTGGCAAGCATTCCGCTGATCATCATCATGCTTGTAGCCATTGCCACCACCAAATCGGAAGTTTTAGCCGAAAAAGGTTTTTGGGAAATGATGCACGGAAGCAGGACAGATTGGGCAATGCTGTTGGGAAGTATCTTTCTATTGATGAAAGGCGGCGGTCGTTGGTCGATTGACAGATTATTATATAAATCTAAAAATTAGCACTCACTTAATTAAAATATATCCTTTTAATAATCAACCCCAAAAGTGAAATTTCAATTTTACATAAATCATATGAATAAGATAATAACTTCGGTCATTGCATTATTTTTTACTACTGCTGCAATAGCACAACAGCCCCACATTCCGGCTTCTTACAGCAACTTATCTTTTGATGCTAACGGAAAACTTTATTTTGAACAAAAAGGTGAAAAACACTTTGCGGAAAATCTTAAAAATCCACTAACAGTTGAGCAGCTTGTGGGAAAACCGGAAGCAACTGAAAATGGCGTACAGATGGACTTTGGTGCTTTAAAAGGTACCGTAACTTATGGCTTAATCCCATACGGAAAAGCGCCTCATCCGCTTCCTGTATACCGTAAGACCATTAAAATTAATAATGGTAAAATAGCGTTAAATCTAAAAGATGATTTTAAGTATCCGTTTGATTTTGTAGACTGGAAGGAAAACGGGTATCTGAACCTTGGCTACAGGGTTGCGGATGAGCAGGGCATGCTTCTATTTGATGGCATAGTTGCTTTAAAAGGTGAAGGTCCTTTTAAGGTCATACCAGCTATCTATGAAGGTCCTTTTGTGAATATGGTTACTGATAATTCCGCTGTCATTTGGTGCAGGACTACACATCCGGTAAAAGCCGAAATAGAAATTAATGGGAGGATATATAAAGATGGCCAAGAAACAACGCATCACCGCTGGAATATTGACGGGCTTATCCCAGGCACAAAGTACAACTATAAAGTAAGCTACGGGATACAATCTCAAACGTACCATTTAAAAACTACACCCCAAAAAGGCAGCAGGGAAGCCTTTGTATTTGGTTATGCAAGCGACAGTCGCCATGCTACCGGTGGCGGGGAACGGAAGATACTCGGTGCCAATGCGTACATAATGAAAAAAATGGCGGCTCTTGCTCATATGAAAGAGGCGGGTTTTATACAGTTCACCGGAGATATGATCAACGGCTACTTGGATAGCAAAGAACAGCAAAGGGTGGAATATTCGAACTGGAAAAAATCCATCGAACCCTTTTGGCACTACATGCCTTTTTATATTGGTATGGGAAACCATGAAGCATTAGGATACATCTTTAAAGATGAAAACGGAAAGCAGCAGGCATTTGTTGATGCTTTTCCTTATGAAACACAATCAGCTGAAGCACTCTTTGCGGAGGAATTTGTAAATCCTGAAAACGGACCGCAAAGTGAGGATAATAACAAATATGACCCAGACCCGAAAAACATAGATTTCCCCTCCTACAAAGAAAATGTATTTTATTACACTTACGGGAATGTGGCAATGATTGTACTCAACAGTAATTACTGGTATGCCCCTTCCATCGCTACTCAGACGGCTACCAGCGGAGGGCTTCACGGTTATATCATGGATAATCAACTTCAATGGCTTCGTGAAACACTGAAAAGGCTAGAAAAAGATAAAAACATTGACCATATTTTTGTTACCCAGCATACACCGGCATTTCCCAATGGAGGACACAGCAAAGATGATATGTGGTACAGCGGCAACAACGATAAAAGACCATATATCGCAGGCAAGCCTGTTGATAAGGGAATTATCGAACGTCGGGATGAATACTTGAATATTTTGATTAATGAAAGCAAGAAAGTGGTGGGCATGCTTACGGGAGACGAACATAATTACAACTGGCTCAAGCTTACTCAGGATATGCCTATCTACCCCGAAAATTATCCGCACAAAAAGCTTAATGTATCACGTTCTATCTATCAGATCAATAACGGAGCCGCAGGAGCTCCATACTACGGTCAGGAAATTTTGCCTTGGAGCAAGCATACCCAATCCTTTAGTGTGGAAAATGCTTTGTGCCTGTTTTATGTGGAAGGCAAAAAAATAACAATGAAGGTATTTAACCCTGACACTTTAAATCAAATAGATGAAGTTGAATTAAGATAATTTGAATGGAAGGAAAAGTAAATTTAAAAGAACTTGCTAAAGTCTTCGCAAAGTTGGGCATCATCGGTTTTGGAGGCCCCGCAGCCCACATTGCCATGATGCGTAATGAAGTGGTAGTAAAACGAAAATGGATGAGTGAGCAGCATTTTTTGGATTTGCTTGGAGCGACTAACCTCATTCCTGGCCCCAACAGCACCGAAATGGCTATCCATATCGGTTATGATAAAGGAGGCTGGAAAGGATTGCTAATAACCGGATTATGTTTCATCCTACCTGCGGTTTTTATTACCGGAATATTTGCATTGTTATATCGTCAGTATGGGCAGCTACCAGAGGTACAGCCATTTATCTACGGCATCAAACCTGCCATCATCGCTGTGATTATTGGTGCAATCTATCCATTGACAAGAAAGTCTGTCAAATCATTATTTTTAGGGACCATAGGGATTGTAGTTTTGTTAGCTGCTATATTTGGAGTAAATGAAATCTACTTGATGTTTGGAGCGGGTCTGCTTACCTTGGCTGTGTATTATTTTCAAAACAGAAAGGCAGATACGTTTCAAAGTATTGTGCCGTTTGCTTTCCTTCAATTCACACAGACAACTTTTTGGACGGCCACCAATGCACAATTATTTTGGACATTTCTTAAAATCGGTTCTATACTTTATGGGAGCGGATATGTATTGTTTGCCTTTTTAGATACGGAATTGGTAGCAACAGGTTTACTCACAAGGCAACAGTTGATGGACGCTATTGCGGTTGGGCAATTCACGCCCGGACCCGTGTTTTCATCCGTCACGTTTATAGGTTACCAAATAAACGGGCTTTCAGGTGCCATTATCTCAACTATTGCCATTTTCCTGCCCTCATTTGTGTTTGTGGCATTGCTAAATCCGTTAATGAAAAAATTACGCAATTCTAAAGGATTATCCGCCTTTTTGGATGCTGTAAATGTTGCCTCTGTTGCCATTATCGCAGCTGTATGTTTTGAAATGGGTAAAGAGACCATTACGGATTGGCGAACAATTTTAATTGCTGTTGTTAGTGGCATTATCGTTTTTAAATTCAAAAAAATCAATAGTGCCTTCATAGTTTTAGGAGGTTCTTTGCTTGGGTATCTATTGTTTCAATTTTAATAAATAAAATTAAGGAATGACAATCTTATGTTTCTGATTTTTGCCAAAATATTCTTTAGAAATTTCCGCTACTTCCATACTAAAATACCTTCCGCCATTGATAACAACTTTAATGACTTTTCTAAAATCATCAACATCACTACCAACAAATAAATAACTCGAAAAACCAATTACAAACAAATCTTTACCGACTTTCTGATCATCAATATCACTATGTGCAATAAGTTTTATGGAAGGATATTGTGTCTTAATTTCTATAAGTTGTTGGATGATTTCCTTACTGTAAAAATCAAGGTCAATCACGCAAACTTTGGGAAGTGTTTTCAATGCTGATAATTGAAATAATCCGTCTTTAATATGCTCTGACCGGAACAATATTTCTGTTCCTGAGGTAGCAAGACTTTTGCAAATCTCATCCAGCACCGAGCTTTTATCATTGATAAATGCTACGCTAATTTCTTTTTGGTGGGCATCTGTTTCCATAACATCGATTTTATTGTTAGTGGACATCTGCAAAAAAATAAGGCGCAGGCCACTACACTTACCGCACATTGAGGTACTGGTATACCCGACAACGAATAAGCGAGCACCTACGCCTATGGCATAGGTGTTCTTTCTTATTGTCCCGTTGTCTAAAAATTACCAGTTTTCAATGTGGGACTTAAAGTAAAAACACTTTAAGATTTTCTATATTTCGATACAAAGATACTAAACTGCTTTTGATACTCATCATACCTTTAAAGCCAATTGAGTCAAAAAATTGATTAGTTACTGGCTTTATTGGATACATAATTCTGCTCTAGTGCAGTGAGTATATCCGATTGTTTAAAAATGATTTTGCCCCCAATTTGGATAAAGGGAAGTATTTTATCGTCCCTGTATTGCTGTAGTGTGCGTTTGCTGATATGCAATATTTCACATATATCCTGACCAGACAGGTATATCTCACCGTTCATTACAGGACGGTAATATTTCAGTATTTTCTCAATACGGGTTTTCAATAAGAGTATCATTTCGTGATGGTCTATAATATCTTCTGCTTCATTAGTCATTAAATCCATCGGTGTCAGTATTAGACGGCTGTCCAGCTTCGAGCAAAGTCTTTACATCCGAAAGTTTATAATAATTTTTGCGGTTTAATCTGGAGTAAGACAATATGCCCTTATCCTTGTAAGTCTGTAAAGTCCGTTTGGTAATCTTCATCATCAAACATACTTCCTGGTTATCCAGCCACTTTTCTTTATTGAAAATAGAGGCATATTTTTCGGTAGCATCTTTGGTCATTTCCAAAAGATCCTTCAGCTCATTTTTCATTCCATCTAATGCGGATTTCTGTATTGCGATTACTTCCATTTCTGCTCAGTTTTTCTGTGGAAGTTGAATTTACAGAGGCTTTTAAAGGGATTGGGAAAGTTGGAATTGATTGGCATTGAAAGGTAGGATTTGTCGTTACAATATAAATTATGAAAGCGTTTATTTTGTAAATTTGGAAAATAATAAGTCCTTCTGAAGAATAAACAAACTGCAAATTTTATATTTATCAGTTGACAGTCAGCGTAGATAACTACATCACAGAAACCGATGAAGTACAAAATAATAAAACCTTGTAAAGAACTAAATTCCTTTATAGATTTCTATTGGGAACTGAAAGGAAATGAGCTAGAAAAACAGTGGGAACGGGTTTTTCCCGATGGCTGTGCTGGAGTAGTAATGAATTTGGGAAATACTTGTGTGACTGATAACGGATTGGTTTCTATGGACTTCGGCAAAACTTACGTAGTAGGTGCAATGAATTCTTTTAAAGACAGTTTTATTGACAGAGAAACACACCTATTAGGTGT
Source organism: Flavobacterium hiemivividum (assembly GCF_004349145.1). Taxonomy (GTDB): domain Bacteria; phylum Bacteroidota; class Bacteroidia; order Flavobacteriales; family Flavobacteriaceae; genus Flavobacterium; species Flavobacterium hiemivividum. Next base: position 125,375 of record NZ_SMFO01000003.1, read on the forward strand.
ATGTCTGAAACCTGCAACTTTTGCTAATTTCTACAACTATGCTTCACAAAATGAGTTGACTAATAATACAGTTGAATTTGAAAAATCCAATTCATTTAATGTTGATAAAATGATGGAGAATCCCTTTAAGCATTTTGACCATTTTTTTTTAGAAAGAATAAAAAGTAAAACCAATCAGCTACAATCAGTTATCAATGATATATATTTAACAAACGGACAAATTAGCATTTACGAACTATCAAAAAGAAATTTCACAACTGTAAGGCAACTGGAACGAAGTTTTAAAAAGTATATTGGATTATCACCAAAAGAATATTCAAATATCATCCGCTTTCAGAATGCTTTGAGTGTAATCAAAAATACAAATCACGACCGGAGTTTATTAGATATTGCATTTGAATGTGGCTACTATGACCATTCGCATCTTAGTAACGAAATCAAACGAATTACTGGACTTTCACCATCGCTATTATAATTTGTCGCATTTTTACAAAGTACATCTAATTGACAAAAAGTAATTTTGTCGAAACATTAAAATTTAAGACAAATGCGAAAAATATCACTTTTCATTGCAATGAGTTTAGACGGTTACATTGCAAAACCAAATGATGATCTAAGCTTTTTGAAACTTGTAGATAAAGAAGGAGAAGATTATGGTTATGCAGAATTTACGTCAAAAATAGACACTATAATTATTGGTAGAAGAACCTACGACTATGTAGTTAATGAAATCGGAGCATCTCATTACGATAACGGTAAGCGAGATGTTTATGTCATTACAAGAACTGAAAGACCAAAAGTAGGAAGAACCACTTTTTATACAGGAAACATAAACGAATTAGTCAAACAATTAAAGTCTGAAAAAGGCAAAAACATCTATTGTGATGGTGGCGCTGAAATAATAAATGAACTACTGAGACACGATTTAATAGATGAGTTTATAATTTCGGTTATTCCAATTTTATTAGGTAATGGAACAAGACTTTTTAAAGATGGAAGACCTGAACAAGTAATTGAGTTTATCGAAGTCAAAACATTTGAAACCGGTTTGGCGCAACTCCACTATAAGCGAAAAAGTAAACTGTAGTTTACTTTTATAATTAAGCAAAAATCGGATAATCCAAAAGGTTATCCGATTTTCCTAGAACTGTATTTTAAAATCATTATCTGCGTTGGTCGATTTGTTCAGTTTTTGTCTCCACTTTCTGTTTCTCCTTATCATTTTTTTCACGGGAATAAACCCATAATGACAATAGTCCGAAAATAATCAAGGCATAAGCTATCCACTTGGCAACACGCTCAATAAACTTAATGCCAACCGATTTTTCATAAGAGGAGAAGCTTTCTGCTCCTATAGGACTTCGCCTGTAAAACTTTCGGCGGTTAATCCAGTAGCGAAGCGCCAAGCCTAAAACCAAAAACAGAATTCCTATAACTAATGATGCAATCATAATAATAGTTATTACATTTCTACATATAAATTTACAAAATATATTTATTTCACTACATCACAAAAATATAAAATGTGAGGCGTGGTAGTATAAAAAAATCCTGCCTTGTGGACAGGATTTTATTTATTAATCACTACTATTGAACTGAAAATTCAGTTTTTTTTCATTTCCAAAACTATCAGAAATCCATACATCAAATGATTGCGACACAGTGGATGTAGAAGTATAATACAATCGAAACTGCTCTGTTGGTAAAGGATATAAATCGTTTGGTATATACGCAGGTTCATTATAATATCTTAAAGTTCCCTGTCCATCAAACTGAAAGTAACGGATAAAATATTGTGTATTACTGTAATTTCCGCTTCGCTTTATCGTCATCCTTATTTCTACGGTTTGCCCATTCGATACATCTTTTGGAACAGGCATAACCTGTACCTCAAAAGGAAAATCGTTCTGTATTTCGAGTTCATCATCTTTGCTACAAGATACCAAAGTAACCGAACCTGTGAGGATTGCCAATAATACATATAGTGGCAGTAATCCTATTTTGAATTGATTGAAAAATGCTGTCATTGTTATACGTTTTTAAAAGTTAAACCTTAATCCCACACCTGCGGACGGTCGGAATTGTTTCATATCTGTTCCCCATAAAACCTTGGTGCGCCCTTGCAGGACTAATACAAATCGGTCGTATAGATACGTTTCAAAAGTCAGTCGACCTCCAGCTCCGTAAATGAAATTGTCCTCATTCACTATTTTTGCTCCGTCATTCAACATTGCTTCGCCTCGGTTGATGGTTTCATAACCGATTAACCCAGTTATTCCGGCGTTTAGCGTTATGTTTTTTCGAGCATCGCCTAAAAGGAAAAAACTGTTACCGCCTTCGGCTGTATAAGTTTCCTGCGGAATGCGCAAGTCTTTATAAGAATGGTATTGGTGCGTATATTCCAACGACCAAAATTGGTAATTGCCGTTTTTGCCATTTATGGTCATTGCTAAATTGATGTAATAATCGTTTCCGATTTTACCATTAGACAATACACCAGCACTTACTTCCAAGCCTTTTTGCTTAGGCAACATTCTTTGTGCCTTTGTAACGGTAATGCCCATTAACACAAGTATTACTGTATAGACATACTTTTTCATATTGTTATTTTAAAGTGTTATTAAAATTTTAGGTGCATATCCTTAATCAAGGAAGCCTTAATTAAATCCGAATTTTCTACCTGAAGTGTTTGATGTCTGCCACCGTTTTTCTCAAAGATTTCAATCAGCAAAACCTTGTCATCGGCAATAGTAAACTGGTCTAAAAGGAATACGTTTTGTTCGATTGCTTTCCCGCCAATCTCATTCAATGGCTTATAAGTACGTAATGGTATCATTGGTCTTTCCTGCACTACGGTACGCTTGGCTACTTTTTTATCTACTACTTTGAAATTGATAAAATCAATTCCGAAAGGCACATTGGTACGGTTTCTCAATTCTGTATGGAAATAGTATTTGCCGTTGTGGATGTAAATTCCTTTCAGGATAAATTGAATACCGAAACTTTTAGCACCGATATGCTTTACTATTCGCTGGTCTTTTTTGTAAATCGTTTCTAAAAGCAAGCCCGCCAATGATGGCGAATTGTTACCCAATTTTTCAAAAAGCACATCGTTCCCATTTTCTTTATTCACTGCTTTTTGCATTGTCAGCAGATCGTAACTCAACGCTTCCGGATAGGTACTGTAATACACATTGAAGCTGTAAAAGCGACCGTCATTGGTAATTACCGAAAAATTGGTTTCAGGCACAAAATCTTTTACCGATGCTTTTACACGAAGTACATTTTCTGCGTCTTCTGCCTTTCCTGCAATCAGGTATTCACTTCCCAAATCGACATATCGTATAGCGGTTGGGAAAATCAAATGAGTAGTCTTGTCATAGGTTACTTGCATTTGATAGGGTTCTATCTTGCCCAAAGCAAGCGGTGCTTTTAGACTGTCTTGTGCAAAAGTGTTTACGGCAAAGCCGATGATAAGGGCAAAAGCCCAAAATGTTTTTATTTGATTTTTCATCTTTTTAATTATTTGAGTTAAATATTATTTTTTAGAAACAAGGAAAACCTGGTGTCCTGCTTTTAGCGTAACCTTTGGTGTTCTTATTTTTTTTGCGAAATAACCCGAAATACCTTGTACGGCACTTTTACTAAGGTCGGAACCAATCTGTTGACCTGTTGAGGAGTTCATACTGAAACTTGAACCTGTGGCATTTCCCATATTTGCAACAATGTCTGTTACCGCATTCCGTTCAGGCGAGTAGGGAACGTACAAACCTTGTTGTCCGTCAAGGTCGTAGATGGTTATATCTACTGGGATAATATTACCCTCCAATTCTATGGAAGTAACTTTTAGATGTAATCTGCCACCTTGAAATTTCCCGATTGCCGTTAAAATTGTTCCCTGAGGAATCGTACGGTTAGGCGTTTGAGCAGGTTCTAATAAACGTAGTCGTACACCGCTTTCGCCAATTATTGTCTGTGTTTCTTGTATGCTGGCTTTTACGCTATTTTTTGGTTGAGCCACTTGTTCTACAGATCCAGCAGTATAGAAACCTCGGTTCTTGTTTTCGCTCCAGTCTGCTAAAAAAGCACTATCGGTAGGTTCTCTGTACAAAGCCGATACAGCTTTCTTTCTTGTAGGTGTGAATGCTACAAAATATTCTTTCTGAGAATTTGAAGAAGAACCTCGGCTAGCACTGTCGGTGCTTACAGGTTTTTCGGTATTTCCTCCCGAAGGCAGATACTTTGAAGCCATCTGATACGATTTTTCCATCAACGTCAATTGGTCATTTACAGTTACACCGACAGGTATATCTTTTTCAGCCAATTTTTCTTTTAGTTCGTCCAATTGCCTGCGTAGTTCTTGTGTTTCGCTGTTATTATCCTGATAAAATGAACCTAATGTGCTTTGTGCATTTCGGTAACTGTTTAGTGTAGAAGTGCCCGATTTTCCAGTCATCATACCATTGTTTTGGTCTTCTTCGGGCAATTCTTCTTTAGTCTGCTGTGTGCTATCGTTATTCCAATAATCCGATAGCGTAGTTAGGGCATTTCGGCTTTCCTGGTCTTTCTGTTCCAGCATATCTTGCTCATAAGCTTTTTGTTTATCATCCTGCATTCCTGCTTCGGTAGCCTGTGGAAAAGCATCGTTTAGTCCGATGTTTTCCATTTCTTTTTTATCTGCCGAGGGTTTAAATATCAGGTATAAACAACCCATAAAAACAATCCCCATTAAACCAAAAATGAGTGGTTTTTTAAATCGTTCAATGGCACTCTTTTTATCCTCCGTAAGGTTGGATACTTTGTTTTGGTCGCCTTCCTCAACCAGAATGCTGACCCTTTTTTCATTTTCTTTCATAAAATTTATTTTTAAAAATTGTTGTCAATGTGTCCTTCAGCTTTTCAGGACTTTCTTTCTTTTTGAGAACAGGATTTTCGATATGCTCAATGACCAAATTGTTATCGGCTTTGCCTGCATCATACCATACTTTTAAAATAACTCCTGCGGTAAGCAGTAGATAGCCTATAAAAAAGTATAAGGTGTATTTATGCTGTTTTCCAACGGGTAATGCCCGCCATCGTTCGTCCAACTTGTTAAAATACCTATCCATATTTGCTCTTAATTTTTTCATGTCTTAAATTATTATTGGCTATCACATTTTAAACCCTCTTTTTTGGGAAGAAATGTGTTGTTTAGGATCTTCAGATACTTGGGCTACGGCTTCCTTTAATGTAGGAACCGAACCTGTTGAAAGATTTGTTAGTTCTGATTTCTTCAATAGTTGTCCGTAGCGGTCTGTCCTTTCAATGTCCATCTTTTGTACATCGAAAATGCCGTTTTTATGTCTTATCCACATATTACATTCAATCCTCGGCTTGTCATCTCCATTCCATTGGAGGTAAGTCGATAATAAAAAAAGTTCATGTCTATTCGGTTTTTTCGTACCGTTGTGAGAGGCTTCCAAGTATTCATTAATGCTTTCTTTTAACTTGCCCGGATAAGATGCTTCCGTTTGGAAGTAACCGTTGTATCCTTTATCTGTCAGTGTTTTCACGAATGTGTCTAAATCAAGTAACTGTTTCATAATCTTTGATTTTAACGTTGAATAACTTCAATGTCCTTATTCTCTACCACGGCAAATTTTTCAATATTGAAACCTTGCGGGTTATTGTCTGAACGGACAGAGTTTACAAGGAAACAGGACGTTACCAAGCTTCGCTTTGTCACATTGCTGGAACGGATGATGAATTGCTTAGCGTAAGTACGCACTGCATAAGGATGATTGTCGAAATTGCAGACCACACTATCCACCTCGATACGTTGCTGTACATTACCCGATATGATACGGTTGTAATAGCCTTTTTCGGAAAGATCTTTGTAATAATCAAAGGCACTTTTATCGGCAAGATTGAACGCCCGTTTCATATTGCTTTCAATGGCATTTTTGTCGGGTGCAAGTGTAAAAAAGAGTTCGTGAAAACGTCTTACGTGTTCCCTTGCCTCAACTGGACGGTTGATGGACGCATCTTGCGAAAGAGCCAACATCAATGATTTCCCATTGTCCAGTACATAAACTTTTTGGCGTTGTTCTGTTGCAAAGCTGTAGGACTGCCATACGGCATATCCTACAACGCTAATGCATAGAACGGCAAACACAATGGCGTACAGCCTTATCTGTCTAAAGCTGTTTTCGATATTTCTGAGTGTTTTAAATTCCATTTCTTAAGTGATTAATTTTATTTACTTATTAATTAGCCTGCCACCAATATTTCCTGCAACAGACCCAGCTCCAGCTCCGGCAAGATTTCCCGATTTCATTGCAGTTTGGTTAACATTACGGGTAAAGTTTCCGGCACCCCCTGCCTGAATAATCCAACCCGTTACCGTTGGAATTGTAAAATATCCTATAATACCGATAATCATAAAAATGATATACACGGTATTACTTGTATCGGGTATATAGGTTGGGTCGGCAAGCATTTCGATATCCCGTTCCAATATCAGCGATTGTATCCTTGCTAACATCGAACTGAACAAATCTGAAACTGGAAGCCAGAGGTAAACACTTATATACCTTGTAAACCATTGCGAGAGCGTGGATTGAAAACCGTCCCACACGGAAATAGCAAAGGCAATTGGTCCGAGTATGGACAACACTATCAGAAAAAATGTTCGTATGGTATCAATAACCAATGCAGCCGCCTGAAAAAGTATTTCCAGTAAATTGCGAAACCATTCCTTTATTGCTTTCTCAATCTTGTAGGCTTGCCTGTCCATATACATTCCTGCCATTGTTCCCACATCAGAAGGCGACCAGCCCAATTCCTCCAATTTCTTATCAAATTCCTCATCCGATGCCATATAAGCAGTTTCGGGATTTCTTACCATTGCTTCGTATTCCAATTGGTCTTTCTGCTGTTGCAATTTATTGAGGTCAAGTACCTGGTCTTCGAGAATGGAATGGGTTCCTGTTACTATCGGATTGAGAATTGCATTGATGGTTCCCAACACGATTGTTGGGAAAAACATAATGCAAAGTCCCAAAGCAAACGGACGTAACAATGGAAACATATCAATTGGTTCGGCTCGGCTTAAAGCCTGCCAAACCTTTAATGCCACATAGAACAAAGCGCCTAATCCGGCCACACCTTTAGCTACTCCTGCCATATCACCGGCAAGTGGCATCATATCATCGTACAGCGAACGCAGTACTTCGTGAAGATTATTCCATTCCATTTTTACCAGTATTTTTGGTTAGAAGTTCCATACAAGTCAAGCACTCGTTTGGCATCGTTTTTCTTTTTCGCTCTCAGGTAGCTTACAGATATGTTCTTGTTGGTGTAATAGCGAACAAGACTGTGATAATCCTTTACCTCTTTGTACACACGGTCGATAACATCCATACGCTCTTTGTCATTTAGCGAAAGGCTGGACGAGGTTATAATCTGCTTCAATTCCTTTAGCAGTTCCGTACTTTCATTTAGCAATGAAGAATAACCGTTGCCGATGGCTACCAATTCCTGTGGCGAAAAATTTGGATCGTTCATCATCTTGCCAAAATTCTGCACATACATTTCCGAAACATCACCTACCAACAAAGCAGTCTGTTGCACTTTACGAGCATCTTTTACAAGGTTGTTTATAGCCTGTAGTTTGTCGTAATACTCTTTGCCTTGCTTATACACTTTTTCCACTTCCTTAAAATTCTTAACCACATTGCTTACAGTGGAAGAAGTCTGTATAATTTCGTTCGCACTATTGAGGATGCCTGAAGCCAGATTTGCAGGATCTGTAACCACGAATTGTGCTTTTGCGGACGGTGCTACGGCAAGCGTTAATGCCATACACACCATAAAAATGATTTTTTTCATTTTCTTAAATTTTAAATTGTTAATGAATTATTGATTTGCACTATCACGCCGTTGCATAGCGATGTGCTTAATGGCGAGTTCTACATTGCCATCCAGTTCAGATGCGAGTTGCATCACTTCCAGTTTTTCGGTTTCTTCGGTGGTGTATGCGAGATATTCCTCCAAACTAACTTCTGTGGCATATACCGCAGAGTGTGTTCCACCCAAGCCAATCCATACTTCCTTGTAAAGTCGTGATGGGTCGTTGTTCATATTGATAGAAAGTACTTGCGCTTTTTCCTTATCTGTAAGTCCTAGCATTGCCTGTATATCATCGAACTTGTTCATATACTTTCGCTGGTCGAGCAGGATTTTACAATCGCTGTTGTTTATGATACTTTCCTTTACAATGGGCGATTGGATGATATCGTCCACTTCTTGTGTTACGACAATGGCTTCGCCAAAAAACTTCCTTACCGTTTTGAATAAATACTTGATGTATTCAGCCATTCCTTCTTTGGCGATGGCTTTCCAGGCTTCTTCAATCAGGATGAGTTTTCGGATACCTTTTAGCCTTCTCATTTTGTTGATGAAGACTTCCATAATGATGATGGTCACAATTGGAAAGAGGATTTTATGGTCTTTGATGGCATCAATCTCAAACACAATAAAGCGTTTGGAAAGCAGGTCTAATTGTTTATCAGAATTCAACAGATAATCATATTCGCCACCTTTGTAATAAGGTTCCAAAACATTGAGAAAATTGGCAATGTCAAAGTCTTTTTCCCTTACTTGTTTTTCTTCCAATACCTTACGATAATCGCCTTTCACATATTCATAGAAACCATTGAAGGATGGAAAAATATCATCTTGTTTAATGCGTTCGATGTAACCGCTTACGGCATTTGATAATGCAACTTCTTCCGAACGGGTCGGTGGTTCATCATCACGTTTCCAAAGGGTAAGTATTAAGGTTTTAACACTTTCTCTTTTTTCAATGTCAAACACACCATCATCGGTGTAGAAAGGATTAAAGGCAATAGGATTATCTTCGGTATAAGTAAAGTAAACGCCGTCTTCGCCTTTGGTTTTGCCTTTGATGAGTTCGCATAAACCCTGATAAGAATTGCCAGTATCAACCAACAAAACGTGAGCACCTTGCTCATAATATTGGCGAACCATATGGTTAGTGAAAAACGATTTTCCACTTCCCGAAGGACCCAGTATAAACTTGTTCCGGTTCGTGATGATACCCCGTTTCATCGGTAAATCCGATATATCCAAATGAATAGGCTTTCCGGTCAATCGGTCAGCCATCTTAATGCCAAATGGCGATGGCGAATTGTCGTAATTGGTTTCTTCTGTAAAAAAACACAAAGCAGGTTCAATGAACGTGTAAAAACTTTCCTCACTCGGAAAATCGCCTGCATTACCCGGCATTCCTGCCCAATATAGTGTTGCTACATCTGTAGTGTTGTGGCGAGGCTTACACTCCATTAATGCCAACGCACTACCGCAATCATTCTTTAGTTGCTTGAGTTCTGCTGGATCATCCGACCAAGCCATAATGTTGAAGTGTGCCCGAATAGAAGACAACCCGAAACTGTGTGCTTCATTCAGGTATTTTTCTATCCACTCTTTGTTGATTTGATTTGCCCGACTGTAGCGAGCCAACGAATGCATATTTCTTGCAGACTTTTCAAACTTTTGTAGGTTGGCTTCGCTGTTATCCAAAAACAAATACTGGTTGTAAATATGATTACAGCTTAACAGCAATCCCACAGGTGCAGCAAACGACAAACGGCAGTCGCTTCGGTCGGTAGATAGTTTTTCAAAACGGGTATCAGCAGATACTGTTCCGGGCAAATCGTCGGTATCGGATAAAGTGTGCAGACACAATCTTTTGTTACCAATACGAATTTCTTCGCCACCCAATGCAATGTCTTGCATCGGTGTTCCAACTTCTCTTGATAATGTTAGGTATTGCTCCAATAATCCCTGCTTTCCATCTGTACCGATGATTTCGTCTTCGGTCAACCGTTGCAGTTTGATAAACCCGCTATCGTTTACGATACGTTCAAATTGTGCTATGGCTTCCATAAAGCGATGTATCACTTCCTTATCCCTGATTTCCTTCGGTATCAGTGTTCCTCTGCAAAGCGAACTGAAATTACTCTGCATTCGCATACGCTCTTTGCTCGTTTTAGTTAGGAACAGATAACAATAATGGTTCAGAAAAGGACGTTCATTGAAATGGCGTTGGTAGGATTTTGCTAGAAAACTTTGGTCATCTTTTGCCAAATCGGGTGCATAATTTTCTTTGATGTACCAATCCTGTTTATGGACTATCGTGAAATCTGGCAAGGTTTTGATAGCCTTATGCCAAGCGGAATGGATAGCTTCATATTCAGCAGAAGCCACGGTAAACAGCTCCGGCAGATGTACTTCAAAGCAGGCAGTAATGTCCGCATCTTTTGACAGAATACAATTGTTCTCTACCGCCAATAATGGAAACTTGCTTTCCAGTGTTGTTGATTTTGCTGTATTTATCATCGTACATTAGGTTTAGTGGTAAATTTTAAATAACGATGTACAGGCTTGCGACAAATGATGTAGCGAGGATGCCGTTTATTAGCCGCTATTTTCATTAATCCGTGTTCGCCATATTTTCTGTTCAGTGAGAAGGTTTGCCACACAATCAGCGAAGCACCACCTGCTCCAAGAAAAAGACAGATATAAGAATTAACCCCGATCATATATAATATCATCACGAGGATTAGGGTGCCGAGCAATCCACCTGCGAAAATGAACAAGTATTGTGCTTTCAACCCTTTAAATTCCACCGTTCTTCCAATACCCTTATTGATGTTATAATTACTCATAAGGCAGGGGATTAAAGGAAGAATGAACGAAGGACGGTTGCCGCTACGATGAGGAAAATACACGCACCGAACCACGAAGCCGCCGTTTTGCTTGTATCAGGATCACCCGAACTGAACTTGTTGTACACTTTAACACCTCCGATGAGACCTACTACGGCACCAATGGCGTAGATGAGTTGTGTGGCAGGGTCGAAATAAGACGTTACCATTTGAGTTGCTTCGTTGATACCGGCTGTACCATTTCCTTGGGCGAAGGCACCAATTCCCGACAGCATAGCCACGGCTGCCAGCAAAGCTTTTTTTCTCTGTTTTTTCATAATTGAAATACATTAAATTGTTATTCTTTCCCACACCTTGCGGGCTTTCGTGACAAAGGTGTTATAGAAAAAGAGGCCTTATAATAATGTGGCAGTGAGTGGAATTACTTGGCGGTGAGTGGCGGTTGAAGGCTCAAAAAACAATATATTAGCGTATCTTGCTAATTCTATTTAGAAGTATTTAATAGCATTAATAAAGAAAAAATTAGAATGGCAAGTATTAAACATCCCGTGTTTGAAGCTCACATATTGGAAGGGTTATGCAGAACAATTGGTGATACGGCAGATGGCTTAACGGGTACAGAAATTGGACAAATTCTTTTAAATTCTAATATTCCAGATATAGACCCCCAAAACACAAAATGGAGAAGATTATATTCAGCATTTGCTGAGTGGCAAAATCAGCATCAATGTTCAAATCACATATTAAGATTTGTACAAGATGCTTTACAACCAGTACGTTATATTGGGAAAGAGGAAGTTTTTCATAACCGTAGATTGGAAGTAAATAAGCGGTTGTCGTTTATAGGTACTGAACTTACAGAGGAAGGAAAATTTAGATTAGTGGCAAAAGCAACTACAATAGCCGATGCTGAACAAAGAGCTAGTCGCTTGAAACATAAATTAGAAAATAGAAACGTTCATACGGCTGTTTTTGAATATTGTAAAGCTGAATTATTGTTTGAAAATTATTTTCATTCTGTTTTTGAAGCAACTAAAAGTGTTGCCGACCGTTTAAGAAAGTTGACTGGATTGTATGCTGACGGCAATGCTTTGGTAGAAACCGCATTTTCAACAACCAATCCTTTAATTAAAATCAATAATTTATTGACCGATACGGATAGAAGCGAACACATAGGATTATGTAATCTAATTAAGGGTGTTTTTGGCTTAATTAGAAATCCTACTGCACATCAACCTAAAATTAAATTTGAGATTACTGAAGAAGAGGCTCTTGACATTTTAAATACCATATCATATATCCATAAACGATTAGATAAAGCACTATAAAAACATTGGGAAGTCTATACAAACTCCCCAATATCAAAATCTCTCAAATCATTTTTCCGCAAAGTGGAAGAACCGGCTTCCGTTTCAGAAGAAAGGCTACTGTCCAATAGCTCTGCTATTTTACGAGAAGCGCCTTCCATAGAACTTTCCAAAAGGCTGAATAATTCGGTTCCCTCTATTTTCTGAACTATAGCTATCGCTGTTTCCTTTTGAGATTGCTCCAGTTTTTCTTTTTGAAGCAGTATCCCCACGGAGTTTAGTTCTTCAAAGGTAACCCCTTGGGCAAAACCGTTATCGCCATCGGATAATTCGTACCTGTTCCATTCTTCCTCCTCTTCGTCAAAATCAGGCATATTACTGAAAACTTCGTCCAGCTCTTCCTGCGGAATTTGAATGCCGACGTTTTCATTTTCGTCGTATTCTATGTCAAAATTATCAGGATTTATTTCCAGTTCTTCAACTTGGCTTTCGGTGGCATTGTTTGGCACCGAAAGGCTTTTCTTAGGTCTAGGTTGCCCCATAATATCGGGCAGTTTAGGGTTGCTTTTTTCCTGTATCGGTTTTCTTTCTGAACTTTTTTTGATTACAATCTTGTCCTGCACAAGCAGGGCAATCACAATCAGCAGGCATATCACAATTACTATTTCCATAACTTATAAAATGGGTTTGTATTTATCATTAAAACTCTTGGTAATCTGCTCGCCAAATTCCTGAAAATGGTAGTCCAGTAAATTGTCTAAATAACCGTAAATGGATATTTTGTCTTCACCTATTACTTGTACAATACGTGACAATTTTTCGTGAAAATCTGGTCGGATATATACCGTTTTTCCATCTCGGGCATTCGTGTCTGTTCTTTTGAAAAAGAGGCTTTCGTAATCTGTTCCGTTTGTTTTTTTAATTTTGGTCTTTTCCTTCACAGCAGGTTTCTCCAATGGTAATTTTTCGGGCTGAACATATTCCTTTTCGAGGGCTTCAACAGTTTGTTCTGTGGGTAACTGTAATCCCTCTTTTTTTACGCCATCTACCATTAGGCTCATCATCAGTTCCTCGTTAATATCGGGCGTGTTTTTTTTCTTATTTTCTTTTTCCATTAGACTATAATTGAATGATTTTTAAAAATTCATTTACAAATTGATCTAACTGGCAGGCTTTCATCAAGCGTTCATCAGGTGGCATTACCGTAGAGCGGAAAACTGCTTTGCTGTTTACTTCACTTTCTTTGCGAAAACGGGTGCTGTTTTTGATTTGGCTCTGCATCAGGCTTAATCCTAATTGGTCGATGAGTTGGTTATAAACCTCATATAAAGGTGTACTTTCCCTGCCATCAACCTGGTTCCAAAACAGGTTGATGGTTTCTATGGAAGTTTCGCCTTTTTTCATAATCACATCCTGCAAAAGTTGTGTAAAAATCAGTGTGCTTTCCATTACCACTCGGTCTGCCGTGATAGGTGTAAAAATGTGGTTCATTCCTGCCAGTGCATTCAAAATACCGGGCGTGTTAACCGTTCCGGGCAGGTCAAAAAAGACCACATCAATAGGTACTGAAGAACTACTTAAAAATTCGTGAGCGGTTTCCAACACGCTATCAGCTTTGGATTGCATAATCGGATAGGCTTTTTTGTTGATGGTGGTAAATTGTTTGTAAGCCAGCTTTTTTAAAACTTCGTTTTCCATTACCATCGCCAAATCACGAGCCTTCATTTTCATCAGGCTGTGCTGAGGAAAATCGGCATCAAATACGGCTACATTATAGCCCAACCGATAGTGCATCGTACTTGCAACCAATGTTGTAAATGTACTTTTTCCCACACCGCCTTTTTGAGATGAAAAGGCGATAAATACTGTTTTGTGTTTTGCATTCATATTTCAACTGTTTTTAAAATTTATATCCTCAATTACTTAGGTGCGCATATAGGTTTGTAGCTCTATACAGAATTATAGAAATAAGCAGGTAATTACGCACTAGGCTATTTATGTACTTGAATACATTTTTATGGCTGTAGGCAAATAGATTTGTACAACCATAATTAGTTATTTATGTACCTGCTTTTTTGCGTACACAATTGCATATTCAAGTATTTCAATAGGTGCTTTTTTACATCTGCACATTTGTATTTATTTACGTCGGTAATTAAGTACTTACGTTGTTACCTGCATAGCTAACTACGTCCCTATATGTGTTTGTAAGTACAAATAAATGCAGATAAATAGGTGTTTACATTATCGTGGTAGTGTTTGGCTTCCAAAGGCAGAGTTTGTCCTAGTTTCACATTGCAATACTCTTATCAACAGTTGGTTACTTTGTAAAATGAATTTTACTAACGGATTTATGCAAAGCATCTTGATAAAATGGACACGAAGCAGAACGGCATCGGACCGATTTTCCCTGCTACATTTAATCCGTCCCGCAGGGCGGATTTTTGTGTTCATCAGAACACGGCAAGTTGTGTTTTGAGCATCTCGAAACGATTTCGGATGCTCAAAACAACTTGCCCTGCCGGGGGCTAAAAAACACCTTCCGAAGTCAGGGTTTTGTGTAAATTATAAAAGGATTTGTGATGAACGAAAATAACAGAAAACAATTAAAAAAAACCGGACGCCGACCTAAAGAAGACCCGGCGAAGATTAGATATACAATTTCCTTTAATGAAGAAGAGCACAGCCGATTTCTTTCGCTCTTTGACCAGTCGGGAATGCTGGTAAAGGCACATTTTATAACGTCCTGCATCTTTGAAAAAACGATAAAGACCATTCAAATTGATAAAGGAACAGTTGATTTTTATATGCGATTGACTTCGTTTCACAGTCAATTTCGCTCGGTCGGTGTAAATTATAACCAAGTTGTAAAGCTATTGTACAAGAATTTTTCAGAGAAAAAAGGATCTGCCTACCTCTATAAATTGGAAAAACAGACGATTGAAATGGTATTGTTATGCCAAAAAATCATTCAGCTAATCGAAGAATTTGAAGCAAATCATCTAAAAAAACAGGTCTAAAAATGATAGCAAAAATTGGAAGGAGCAGTAACTTATATGGTGCTTTGGCATACAATAATCTTAAAGTGGAAAAGGAAAACGGACAAATTCTGTTTGCCAATAAGATAATTGAAACACCAAGCGGGCATTATACTGTAGCACAATTGAGCCAATCTTTTACGCCTTATCTTATTGCAAATCGAAATACCGAAAAACACACGTTGCATATTTCGCTCAATCCCGACCCGAAAGATAATGTTAGTGATGAAAAATTTAGGGAGTTGGCAGAGCAGTATATGCGTGAAATGGGTTATGGCGAACAGCCTTTTGTCGTGTTCAAGCATACTGATATCGACAGAACGCACATACATATTGTTACGGTTTGTGTGAATGAAGAAGGCAAAAAGATTTCAGATAAATTTGAGAAAATGCGGTCTATGAATGTGTGCCGAGAACTCGAAAGGCTACACGGATTGGTATCTCCAACAGATAAGGAACACAAGCAGAACGATAAGATTTTTAGCCCTGTGAATTACCAGAAAGGTGATGTAAAAAGTCATATAGCTTCGGTAGTCCGGCATTTACCGAACTATTACCAATACCAGACATTGGGCGAATACAACGCATTGCTTTCGTTATTCAATATTACTACTGAAAAAGTTGAAGGCAAATTAAATGGAAAAATAAAACAGGGTTTATTGTACATTCCATTAAATGAAAAAGGCGAAAGAGCTGGACATCCGTTCAAGGCTTCCTTATTCGGAAAGAACGCAGGGCTACCGGCTTTGGAATTGCATTTTGCAAAAAGCAAAGAGGCTTTAAAAGACCACCCAACTAAACAGACTTTAAAATCAGCCATTAATATCGCTTTAAAATCAGCTTCGGATGAATTGGGTTTTAAAAAACAGTTAGCAGAACAAGGAATTAATTTAGTGGTACGGAGAAATGATGCAGGGCGTATTTACGGAATAACGTTTATTGACCACAATTCTAAAACGGTTTGGAACGGTTCACGATTAGGAAAGGAACTTTCTGCAAATACCTTTAATGATTATTGGAACAATAATATCAAACCAGAGATTAACGAGCCTGCCGTACAACCACCAAAAATATCCACATCAAATGATGCGGATATTCCTGCGGAAGAACCACACCATTTGTTCGACTTCCTGAATACTAATGAAAAACACGAAGACGGTTTGATTGAAGCATTAGGCGGTTTATTGCCCGAAGCGCAGGGCGAAGATTATGAGGAACTGGATTTTGCTAATAAAATGAAGAAGAAAAGAAAACGCCAAAGAGGTCAGTAATAATTCCAGCGTAAAAAGAGCTTTTAATAAACTCTGAATGAGATTTAGGAAGTCCGTATTACAATTAGTTTGGCTTTTTATGTAAATTAGCCTCGAAGTATAAATAGGTTAGTAAATGGGAATTAAGAGAAGTGTATATCTAATTTTACTGATTAGTATGGTTTGTCTGTCGTGTGGGCAGAAACAACAAAATCAGAACAGCTTTACATCAGACAATATGATGATAAGGATTGCGGAAATAGAAATTGAACCAAATTATCTTGATGAATATATAGTGATACTTAAGGAAGAAGCAGAAGCTTCTGTGAGATTGGAGCCTGGAGTTATTTCAATTTATCCTATGTTTCATAAAGAAAATCCTAATCAAGTAAGAATATTGGAAATCTATGCTGACGAAGAAGCGTACAAAACACATTTGCAAACACCTCATTTCAAACATTACAAAACGGAAACCGCAAATATGGTTAAATCTTTGAAGTTGATTGATATGAGCGCTATAGATGGGCAGACGATGCCTCAAATATTTAAAAAATTAGATCAGTAGATTTAACGTTAAGTAAACCATTACAACAACAGTTTTTAGCCAATTAGCCAAGCAATTTGAGGTTGAACGGTTTTCTAATCCAGCCAAATACTGCCACGATCCGCCAAATACTGCCACATCGGTATAGCCACTATATAGAGCCTTTAAATTCACGCCCGAACATTAAAACTAAAAAATAATGCAGGGAGAAGACGATTTAAGAGGGCTTGCCAAGATTATGGCTTTTATGCGGGCAGTCAGTATTCTTTTGGTACTGATGCACCTTTATTGGTTTTGTTATGGTTTCTTTATGGAACGTGGCTGGACATTAGAAGTGATCAATAAAATATTAGGAAATTTCCAACGAACAGCAGGACTGTTTTCACATACCCTTTACACTAAAGTATTTGCCACAGTATTGCTGGCTTTAAGCTGTCTGGGTACGAAAGGCGTGAAGAATGAGAAGATAACCTTGTCGAAAATTTATGCGGCTTTAGGAGTTGGATTTGCACTGTTCTTCCTGAACACGCCACTGTTAAAGTTGTCGCCGATCATAGGCCCATTCTTTTATATACTGACTATCGGCTTAGGTTATATTGCCTTGATGATGGCTGGTGTTTGGATAAGTAGACTACTGAAAAACAATCTCATGGATGATGTTTTCAATATGGAGAATGAAAGCTTTATGCAGGAAACCAAATTGATGGAAAATGAATATTCGGTCAATCTTCCCACAAAATTTTATTACAAAAACAAATGGAATAACGGCTGGATAAACATCGTCAATCCTTTTCGGGCAACCATTGTTTTAGGAACGCCAGGTTCCGGAAAATCGTATGCTATCGTAAACAACTATATCAAGCAACAGATTGAGAAAGGGTTCTCAATGTACATCTACGATTTCAAGTTTGACGACCTTTCTACTATTGCTTATAACCATCTTTTGAAACACGGCGATAAGTACAAAGTTCAACCCAAATTTTACGTCATCAACTTTGACGACCCGAGAAAGAGCCACCGATGTAATCCACTCAATCCAGATTTTATGACGGACATCTCTGATGCTTACGAAGCAGCATATACCATAATGCTGAACCTCAACCGAAGCTGGATACAAAAGCAGGGCGATTTCTTTGTGGAAAGCCCAATTATTTTGTTAGCAGCAATTATCTGGTATCTCAAAATCTATGATAATGGGAAATACTGCACCTTTCCACACGCCATTGAATTACTGAACAAGAAGTATTCGGATGTATTCACTATCCTTACTTCATATCCTGATCTGGAAAATTATCTTTCGCCGTTTATGGATGCGTGGCAAAGTGGTGCACAAGACCAATTACAGGGGCAGATTGCATCAGCAAAAATTCCTTTATCAAGAATGATTTCGCCACAATTGTATTGGGTAATGACTGGCGATGATTTTTCACTGGACATCAACAATCCCAAAGAACCGAAAATCCTTTGTGTTGGAAACAATCCCGACCGTCAAAATATTTATTCGGCAGCTTTGGGATTGTATAATTCAAGGATTGTTAAACTCATTAATAAAAAAGGGCAATTAAAGAGTTCTGTTATTATTGATGAGTTGCCCACTATTTATTTTCGTGGATTAGATAATCTTATTGCAACTGCCCGAAGTAATAAGGTGGCAGTTTGTTTAGGCTTTCAGGATTTTTCGCAATTGATAAGGGATTATGGCGATAAAGAAGCAAAGGTTATCCAAAACACTGTGGGCAATATATTTTCGGGTCAGGTAGTTGGCGAAACTGCAAAGAGCCTTTCGGAAAGGTTCGGGAAAGTATTGCAAAAGCGTCAAAGTATATCAATCAACCGAAATGATACGTCAACTTCCATTTCCACACAATTAGATAGTCTTATTCCAGCTTCCAAAATTTCAACACTAACACAAGGTATGTTTGTGGGGGCTGTCTCCGATAACTTTGATGAACGTATCGAGCAAAAAATATTTCACGCTGAAATTGTTGTGGACAATGAAAAAGTTGCCGCAGAAACTAAAGTTTATCAGGAGATACCGCAAATCTTATCCTTTGTTGATGAACACGGCGATGATAAAATGAAGCAGGAAATAGAAACGAATTATAAACAGATCAAACAAGATATTGTTCAGGTTATTAAAAAGGAATTGGAGCGGATTAAGAATGATCCTGATTTACAGCATTTGGTGCAGGAATAAAAAACAATATTCAACATAATATTTATGCTTTAATTTAAATCGTAAATTTGGCTATTCTGCTTAATATGAATAGGTAATAAATATGACGACACTCTTTATTAAAAACATGGTTTGCAACCGCTGTATTATGGTAGTGCAAAATGAATTGGATAAATTAAGGTTGGATGTAAAAAACATCAAACTTGGAGAGGTAACATTGGACAAAGAATTGACGGATGAACAAAAGAAGAATTTTGACGCAGTACTTACCTCATTAGGGTTTGAACTAATTGACGATAAAAAAAGCCGCATCATTGAAAAGATAAAAAATATAATCATAGAGTTGGTTCATCATCAAGACAACGACACCAAAAACAACCTTTCAGATGTGCTAATCAGTAAACTGCACCACGATTATAATTACTTATCCAACCTGTTTTCGGAAATAGAAGGTACTACGATTGAAAAGTATTTTATTGCCCAAAAAATAGAGAAGGTGAAAGAACTATTGGTATATGATGAACTGTCTTTAAGTGAAATTGCTTTGCGTTTAAATTACTCAAGTGTAGCCTATTTAAGCAACCAATTCAAAAAGGTAACAGGACTTACCCCAAGTTATTTCAAGCAAATACGAGAGGATAAAAGAAAACCTTTGGATAAGGTCTAAATAAATCTTACAAATCATTCCCAAAATTCCACAAGGAAAAAATGGAAACAAAATGGAACTTTGTATCACAATAAAACTCAAACAAAATGGTACACAAATATCAAGTAACAGGTATGACCTGTGGAGGTTGCGAAGCAAAGGTGAAATTGGCTTTATTAAAGGTTGAAAATGTGACAAATGTTGAAGTTTCAAAAGATGAAAACTCAGCTACCCTGACAATGGATAAACACATTCCAACTACACAATTGCAAGAAGCATTAACCGCTGTTGGAAAATATACCATAGAAATGAGCAATAACAAAAGCCCACAACATACCACGACAAATGAACCAGTGGCAAAATCCTGCTGCTCCGCTCATTCTCACGATGATAAAAAAACAATCGAAGTGACTAGCAATATAAGAGGCAAATACTATTGCCCAATGCATTGTGAAGGCGATAAAACCTATGATAAAGCTGGCGATTGCCCTGTTTGTGGAATGCATTTGGTAAAAGAAGCAGAATTGGATGTAAAGAAAACGATGTACACCTGTCCAATGCATCCCGAAGTTATTCAAGATAGTCCGGGTTCATGTCCTATATGCGGAATGGATTTAGTACCCATGGAACCAAGCGATTCCGAAGAAAAAAAAACCTATCTGGATTTGCTTAAAAAAATGAAAATAGCAACTCTCTTTACGGTGCCAATTTTCATTATTGCCATGATGGAAATGGTGCATAACAATCCGTTATTTCAAATAATGGACAGTAACATGTGGAACTGGGTGCAATTTCTGTTTTCAATTCCTGTTATTTTCTATGCTGGTTGGATGTTTTTTGTACGAGCTTGGAAATCCATAATCACTTGGAATCTAAACATGTTTACCCTTATCGGAATAGGAACTGGAGTTGCATTTTTGTTTAGTATTGTAGGAATGCTGTTTCCGAATATTTTTCCCGAAGAATTTAAAACCGAACACGGAACCATTCATCTTTATTTTGAAGCGGCAACAGTAATCATTACACTGGTCTTGTTGGGACAATTGTTAGAAGCAAGAGCACATAGCCAAACCAGTGGAGCTATAAAAGCGTTATTACAATTAGCGCCAACCGAAGCTACTTTGATTGGTGAAGGGGGCGATAAAGTGATTTCCATTCATGATATTAAGAAAGGTGATTTATTACGCGTAAAACCAGGAGATAAAATTCCAGTTGACGGAAAAATAACCGATGGTGAAGGCAGTATTGATGAAGCAATGATTACAGGAGAGCCAATTCCCGTTGACAAAAAGAAAGACGATAATGTAATTTCGGGAACAATCAACGGGAACAAATCATTTGTAATGATGGCCGAAAAAGTAGGTTCTGAAACATTACTTTCTCAAATTGTACAAATGGTTAACGATGCTTCTCGTTCAAGAGCACCCATTCAAAAATTAGCCGATAGTATTTCTAAATATTTTGTACCCATTGTAGTAATCATTTCAGTAATTACTTTTTTTGTTTGGGCACTATTTGGTCCAGAACCAGCGAAGGTTTATGGATTTATAAATGCCATTGCAGTTTTAATCATAGCTTGTCCTTGTGCTTTAGGTTTAGCCACGCCGATGTCTGTGATGGTGGGTGTGGGCAAAGGAGCACAATCTGGTGTATTAATTAAAAATGCCGAAGCCTTAGAAAATATGAATAAGGTGGATGTTTTAATAACAGATAAAACAGGAACGCTAACAGAGGGAAAACCTTCGGTAGAAAAAATTTACGCATCAACTAATAACGAGGATGATTTATTGCAAAATATAGCTTCCTTAAACCAATACAGTGAACATCCATTGGCACAAGCAGTAGTCAATTATGCCAAAACAAAATCTATTTCATTAATTGGAGTCAAAGATTTTGAAAATGTTACAGGAAAAGGAGTTACAGGAACGGTTACCAATAGAAAAGTAGCATTAGGCAATAAAAAACTAATGGAACAGGTTAAGGCAACTATTTCTGACGATTTAGAAAACAAAATTATTGCAGAACAAAAACTTGGTAAAACGGTTTCTTACATTGCTGTTGATGGTGTTACAGTTGGTTTTGTTTCAATTACCGATGCGATAAAAACTTCGAGTGCAGCAGCGATAAAAGAACTAATGCTTCAAGGTGTAGAAGTAATTATGCTTACTGGTGACAATGTTAATACAGCCAAAGCAGTAGCGGATGAATTAGGTTTATCTTCCTATAAAGCAGGATGCTTACCCGAAGATAAACTCAACGAAATTAAACGTTTACAAGCAGAAGGGAAAATTGTAGCTATGGCTGGTGATGGTATAAATGATGCTCCGGCATTAGCACAAGCCAATATCGGAATAGCTATGGGAACTGGAACCGATGTAGCCATAGAAAGTGCCAAAATAACTTTAGTAAAAGGCGATTTATTAGGTATCGTTAAAGCAAAAAATTTGAGCCATGCTGTTATGAAAAACATCAAGCAAAATTTATTCTTTGCCTTTTTCTACAATGTGCTTGGTGTTCCAATTGCAGCAGGTATTTTATATCCGTTTTTTGGAATTTTATTATCTCCAATGATTGCAGCTTTAGCAATGTCTTTAAGTTCTGTATCGGTAATCGTAAATGCATTGCGATTACGCAGTTTTAAACTTTAAATGAATTATTCAATAAACAAAATGGAAAAGAATAATCAAGACTTACGATTCAAAACAAATATTAACTGTGGTGGATGTGTAGCATCTGTAAAACCTCATTTGGATAATGCCGATGGTATATGACATTGGGAAGTAGATACAACTAAAGACAAGGTGCTTACCGTAAAATCAGAAGGAATTACACAAGAACAGGAAATTGAAACTGTACAGAAAGCAGGTTTTAAAATAGAACCATTAAACAAAGATAATTTACTTATCCTAATACCTGTTTAGTTATTTAACTTATAACAAACACTTTAGGTAATTCACTGTATATTTATTTTAATAAGCATAAAAAGGACTATGCAGACTAGTGATTTAGACATTTTATCTATAATTCTGTGTTTGCAGTTCACGAAAGTGCAAAATATAGCAATTAAAAGAAATAATTTCATAATTTTGTAGTGTTGAAAAATTTGAGTAAACATATCAGCTTTGTCATCTTACTATGTTTGGGCTTTTTCCTAATGCCAAGCATAAGCTATGCTTGTGCAAAAAAAACAACTAAGACAGAGCAAAAGTCCTGCTCAAAAGATCAATCTGCAAAAGCAGAACATAAAAGCAGTTGCAAGGACAAGTCCTGTAAAAAATGTAAAGATGGTCACGACTGCGACGGCAATTGTAAGCACAGTTCTTGTGGATGCAGCACTTCTTCATCTTCTGTAAGCTTACCAATACCAGTAGATTTAAAAACAGCTGACCCTTTTGCTGAAATTAAAAAGCAAAAATTCGGTTTCAAAGAAGCCTACTATTCTTCAGGCTACTCTTCCATTTGGCAACCACCTAAAATAAGCTAAAACGATGGCTTGTTAGCCATACGTGTGCCTTGTCGAAAGCTGAATCCAGTTTTCGCAAACTCTTCGTATATCTTATTAAATAAAAAAAAATAAAAATGAAATCAATATCAAAAATATTGATGGTAATCACCGTATTACTATCAGCTGTAAACAGTTTTGCACAAATCAAAAATGCAAAAACAGAAACCGTAAAAATATATGGCAACTGCGAAATGTGTAAAACAACCATCGAAAAAGCAGGAAATTTAAAAAATGTAGCCACAGTAGAATGGAATAAAGACACCAAAATGGCTACACTTAAATACGATGATAAAAAAACAAATCAGGATGAAATACTGAAACGTATTGCTTTGGCAGGTTATGACAGCGAGAAATTTTTGGCTCCAGATGATGTATATGCAAAATTATCCGACTGTTGCCAGTATAAAAGGGAACTAAAACCAGTTGCAAAAACCAAAGATGCAGGTATGGATATGAAAAATGAACACGCCAACCATAACCAAAGCGATATGGCTCAAAAAAACACCACTGAAACGCAAAATGTACCGCAATTAAAAACCGTTTTCGAGAACTACTTTTCGGTTAAAGATGCGTTAGTAAAAACTGATGCAGGTATCTCATCTGCAAAAGCCGCTGAATTGGTAAAAGCCATTAAAGCGGTAGAAATGACAAAACTTTCTACCAAGGAACATAACGTTTGGATGGAAGTGATGAAGGATTTAACAGCAAATGCTGAAAAAATTGCTACAACCAAAGATGTGGCAAAACAAAGAGAAACTTTCGCTTTGCTTTCTAAGAATATGTATGAATTAACTAAGGTATCAAAACAAGAAGCACCTGTTTATTATCTGCATTGCCCTATGTACAATAATGGGAAAGGTGCAAACTGGTTAAGTAAGGAAGAAGTGGTTAAAAACCCATATTACGGTTCTAAAATGCTTACCTGCGGTAGTGTGCAGGAAACTATTAAATAACAAATAAAACGCTATTGTTATGGAAAGTATGAAAAACCAACACGGAATGCAACATACCCAAAAGAGTGAAGAAAATAACCCCAATCATTCTTTAGCAATGTACAAACGTTTTGCTGTAATGGCTGTTGCAATGTTTGTAGCTATGTATTTTATTATGTATGCTATGATTGACGGTTTGCAGAACCTTATCCCCAACATCAATAATTTATATATGACCCTACTAATGGTTTCGGCAATGTTGGTAATTGAATTATGGATAATGAAAGGAATGTATCAAAACAAAAAAATCAATTGGGCAATCATAACGGTTTCCTTTGCGATTGGCATCTTTTGTTGGTTTGGTATTCGGGAGCAATTATTTGTGGGCGATAAGGAGTTTGTAAAAGGTATGATACCACATCACGCAGCAGCAGTATTGATGTCTGAAAAGGCTAAGCTTACCGACCCCGAATTGATACAGTTACAAAAAAACATACTGGAAACACAGGCACAAGAAATCGAATTTATGAAGCATAAGCTAAATGAATTTGAAAACAAATAAATAAGATAAATTTCTTCAATAATATCAAAAATGAATAAAATGAAAAATATAATTTTCTCAATCATTACATTAGTAACAGTTGCAGCGGTAACAATTTCCTGCAATCAATCTTCAAATAAAAATAGCGACCAGCAAGCTAATGATAGCACAACAATTGCTGCAATTCCGGAGTTACAATCACCTACACACAATGATACGGTAGCAACTGTTACTTCAACGGATACGTCTTCTCAAGAGGCAGAAAAATCCGATGTGAAGCAAGCTCAAAAGTTTACTATCGCACCTATAATTAAGGATTATTTGACTTTAAAAAATGCACTTGTCTCAGATAACGACCAAGCAGCTGCTAATGCAGGGAAGCAATTATTTACAACTTTAAACAATGTAAATATGAAATCCATTCCTGCCAACAAACATAAAGAATATATGGAGATAGCTGAAAATGCTAAGGAAAATGCAGAACACATTGGTGATAATGCAGGCAAAATAGACCATCAAAGAGAACATTTAGCATCATTAAGCAAAGATGTTTCCGATCTTATAGTATTATTTGGAACTACACAAAAATTATATCAAGACCATTGTCCAATGTATAACGATGGTAAAGGTGCGGTTTGGATTAGCGAAGCTAAAGCTATCAAAAACCCTTACTATGGCGGTAAAATGCTTACCTGTGGCTCTGTAAAAAAAGAGTTCTAAAATGAAGAAAGTATTAAAGATAATATTGACAATAGTGCTGTTTATTTTTATTGGAATACAATTTTATCAGCCTGCCCTTAATGTAGATAAAGGGCAGGTTTACACAACCGATTTTACCCAAGCCTATAAAATGCCTGTTCAAGTAAAAGCGATGTTTCAAACCTCTTGCTACGATTGTCATAGTAACAATACTAATTATGTTTGGTATGACTATGTGCAACCTATGAGAGCATTAATTGAAAATCACATCAAAAACGCAAAAGAGGATTTGAATTTCAACGAATGGGGTACATATTCAAATAGGAAGCAGGAAAGATTATTAAACTCAATTAAAGAACAAATCGAGACTAAACAAATGCCCTTATCATCATATACAATAATGCATAAAAAGGCAAAACTGAATGATGAGCAAATCAAAGTATTAACCAATTGGTTAAAAAAGCAGGAATAAGTTTCATTAATAAAAATATTAAAATGAATATACCCAGAAATATTACTATCAGATTGCTACAGGCAGTTTTCATACTGTTGTGTTCGCAATCTCTTTTTGCACAAAAGGTAGTCCGTTATGACCTTTATGTAAAAGACACACTTGTAAACTATGCAGACAAAGAAAAAAGAGCCATTGCTGTAAATGGTCAAATACCAATGCCTACCCTAACATTTACGGAGGGAGATACTGCCGAAATTGTAGTACACAACCAATTAAAAGAAAGTACATCATTGCATTGGCACGGTGTGTTCTTGCCCAATAAGGAAGATGGAGTGCCCTGGCTTACACAAAAACCGATTGAGGCAGGTACAACATATACCTATCGTTTTCCTATTATCCAACACGGAACGCACTGGTATCACTCCCATTCTGGTTTGCAGGAGCAAATTGGGATGTATGGAAGTTTCGTAATGAAGAAAAAGGATGATGATAAATCTTTTAGAAAAGGAATTGATGATCTACCTACCATTCCTATTATTTTAAGTGAATGGACAAACCTTAATCCCGATAACATCAACCGTATGTTGCATAATGCCAATGATTGGGCAGCGATTAAAAAAAATGCGACACAATCTTATGCAGAAGCTATCAAAGAAGGTCATTTCAAAACAAAAATTAAGAACGAATGGAAGCGTATGTTGGCAATGGATGTAAGCGATGTTTATTATGACAAAATTTTAATCAACGGAAATCATTCTACTGATTTAAAAACGGTTGATGGCAAAACGTTAAAAGCAGGCGATAAAGTACGGTTACGAGTATCAAACGGTGGTGCTTCTTCTTATTTTTGGTTGAGGTATGCAGGCGGAAAAATCACCGTAGTAGCCAATGATGGTAATGATGTAGAGCCTGTAGAAGTTGATAGATTAATTATTGCAGTTTCTGAAACTTATGATGTGGTGGTAACCATTCCTGAAGATGGTGTTGCCTATGAATTTTTAGCAACTACCGAAGACAGAACACAGTCAGCAAGCTATTTTGTAGGTAATGGCATCAAACAGCTCATTTCACCACTTCCAAAATTGAAATATTTTGAAGGGATGAAAATGATGAATGATATGATGAAGATGAACGGCGATTTGGACGATATGGGAATGAAAATGAGCTTGAACCAAATGGATATGAATGTGGTAATGTATCCCGAAATCACAGGAGATAGTAAGCAGAAAGAAGACCACAGCCAACACAATATGAATATGGAAAATGATCCCAACCGTTACAATGCAAATGCTTTGGGAGAAATCAAAACGCTGAATTATGCAATGCTACAATCTCCTTCCAATACCTCACTTCCTAAAGATGCGCCAGTAAAAGAATTGAAATTTACTCTTACCGGAAATATGAACCGTTATGTGTGGAGTATGGATAATAAAATACTTTCAGAAGTTGATAAAATACCTGTAAAAAAAGGAGAAATTCTACGAATTACCATTCATAATAACTCAATGATGCGCCACCCAATGCATTTGCATGGTTTTGATTTCAGGGTAATCAACGGCAAAGGCGAAAAATCACCACTTAAAAATGTCTTAGATATAATGCCAATGGAAACGGATACCATTGAGTTTTTAGCAAACGAAGAAGGAGATTGGTTTTTCCACTGTCATATCTTATATCATATGATGTCGGGAATGAACAGGGTTTTTGCAGTAGATGATTATCAAAATCCGAATTTACCCAACAAAAAACAAGCCTATAACAAGTTGCAGAGAGAAAGCAATATGCCGCACTTTATGGCGCAGAATGATTTTGCAACTAATGGTAATGATGGTGATGCAATGCTCCAGAACTCAAGATGGTCTTTAGGTACAGAATGGCGTTTAGGCTATAATGATATGCATGGTTATGAAGTAGAAACTCATTTAGGAAGATACATTGGGAAAATGCAATGGTTTATGCCGTTTATTGGTTTTGATTGGCGATACCGAAAAATGGGAATGGATGAACACGAAACAAATTTATTCGGACAGAAAAACGAAAAAGATACCCGCAGAGCCTTTAGTTTAGGTTTTATGTATACTTTGCCAATGTTGGTAAACTTTCAGGCAGAAGTATATCATGATGGAATTGTTCGTTTGTCATTAATGCGGGAAGATATTCCAATTTCCAAAAGAATAAGAGCAGGATTTATGGTTAATACTGATATGGAATATATGGCAGACCTAAAGTACATCATCAACAAAAACATTGGCATCCGTACACATTACGATAGCGATATGGGTTTTGGAGTGGGGCTCGCACTGAATTATTAGTAAACAGTGTATATAATACGAATTAAGGGTTAAAACCATCAATTAATTTGCGGTTTATTACAAAAAATTAAATATTGCAAAACCATAACTATTAAGACCCAACCCTTAATTCGTATTAATAAGAAATTATATTGTAGATTAAATAGCAAAACCGTTAGTTTGAACACCCATTTTAACATAGCCTCTCGATTTTGGAGTAAATGGCAATAGAAATTGATCATTATGAAAAATGAAGAAAATATTTTACAACAAAGAAATATTAAACCCACAGCAATGCGTTTGTTGGTAATAGAAAAATTGTTGAAACTGCAATATGCCATCAGTCATAAGGAATTAGCAGAACAGTTTGAAAATGCAGATAATGTTACGCTATTTAGAACGCTGAAAACTTTTTTAGAGCACAAACTTATCCATACTATTGACGACGGAACAGGAGTTGTAAAATATGCACTTTGTCAATCGGGTTGCAATTGCAAACCTTCAGAACAGCATACGCATTTTCATTGCTCCCAGTGCCAGCGAACTTTTTGTCTTACCGATACCGAAATTCCAAACATCAATATTCCACTAAATTTTAAATTAGAAGGTGTCAATTTGGTACTTAAAGGACGGTGTGACAGATGCAACTAAAATACTATGAAACTTTGCAATCCGATTGCAAAGTTTATTTTTCTATATTTGCACTATAAATGAGATGGATAATCACAATATGGACTTTTTACCTGATGGTACTTTTTTCATTGCCTTGTAGCGATGGAAGCAATCAGTGTGAGGATACCATTCCTAAAATTGAAACCGTTCAATCTCACGACCACAACCAAGATAGCGATGACAATTGCAGTCCTTTTTGTTATTGCAATTGTTGTAGTATAAGTATTGCTACTTACCATTTCAAACCTTTTGAAATCAAGCAACCTAAACCCACTCTTGTTGTTAAAAAAATTACACTTCGTGATTTTACTTTAATTTCCTTCTACTCAGGAAGTATTTGGCATCCTCCTAAATTTACTGTTTAATTTTTTCAGATTTTCTTAATGCTATTGATGGTTTGTTGCAAGCCTCAGTAATTGTATGCCTTTTATTGGCTTTACGGTACTGCTAGCCTGTTCGTGTTATGTATTTTCTATGAATGTTTGTTTATAGAAATAATTACAGGCATAATCCACTTCATCCGATAGTTATTTGATTATCTGTTGGCTTCTTATGGCAAGAGGCAATAATTTATTTATCAAAAAATTAAACAGATACACGTGTTAGATAACATTATAAAATTTAGTATTCAGAACAAGCTCGTCATTGGGATAATGACCTTGTTACTCATCATTTGGGGAGTGTGGAGTGCCACAAAACTACCCA
The DNA here is from genome assembly GCF_004349145.1 of Flavobacterium hiemivividum. Taxonomy (GTDB): domain Bacteria; phylum Bacteroidota; class Bacteroidia; order Flavobacteriales; family Flavobacteriaceae; genus Flavobacterium; species Flavobacterium hiemivividum. The sequence goes on from NZ_SMFO01000003.1 coordinate 154,865, forward strand.
TTGATGCCGTACCCGATATTACTAATAATCAGGTGCAAATAATTACGGTTTGCCCTACATTGGCAGGGCAAGAAGTAGAACAATTAGTAACCTTCCCTATTGAGCAAAGCATTGCCAATATTCCAGATATAGAAGAAACAAGGAGTATTTCAAGATTTGGCTTATCGGTAATTACAGTAGTATTTAAAGATAAAGTAGACATTTATTTTGCCCGTCAGCTTATCAATGAAAAACTAAAAGAAGCAGAGGAAAATATACCTAAAGGTATTGGCAAGCCAGAACTTGCACCAGTAAGTACCGGATTGGGAGAAGTCTATCAATACATCATCCATCCGAAAAAAGGCAGTGAAAAAAAATACAATGCAAAAGACCTACGCACAATGCAGGATTGGATTGTAGCAAGACAATTATATGGAACTCCCGGAATTGCCGAAGTAAATAGTTTTGGTGGCGAACTGAAACAATATGAAGTAGCAGTAAATCCCAATCGCTTAAAAGCTATGGGGGTAAGTGTTACCGACATTTTTACCGCATTAGAAAAAAACAATCAAAATACTGGTGGTGCATATATCGACAAAAAACCAAACGCTTATTTCATCCGAGGTATAGGTTTGGTAACTTCATTGGATGATGTAAAAAATATCAGTGTAAAAAATGATGGCGGCAGTATTCCTATTTTTATTAAAGATGTGGCAGATGTTCGTTTTGGAAGTGCTGTACGATACGGAGCAATGACCTACAACGGCGAAGTAGATGCAGTTGGCGGTGTGGTAATGATGTTGAAAGGCGAGAACAGCAATGAGGTTGTAAATCGCATCAAAGAAAAATTGCCTATTATTCAAAAATCCTTACCCGAAGATATAATTATTGAACCCTATTTAGACCGTACAGATTTGGTTGACAGAGCTATGAGTACCGTTGAAAAGAACCTGATAGAAGGCGCACTGATTGTCATTTTTGTATTGGTGCTTTTTTTAGGGAATTTTAGGGCAGGATTGATTGTAGCATCCGCTATTCCTTTGGCGATGTTGTTTGCATTGGCTTTAATGAATGTGTTTGGCGTAAGTGCCAATTTAATGAGTTTGGGAGCAATAGATTTTGGATTAATTGTAGATGGTGCGGTAATTATTGTAGAAGCCACATTGCATCATTTAGGTTTAAGGAAATCTACACAAAGGCTCACACAGCAAGAAATGGATAATGAAGTATTTACCTCAGCTTCCAAAATTCGTAATAGTGCAGCCTTTGGTGAAATCATTATCCTTATAGTTTACATTCCTATTCTTACATTGGTAGGTGTAGAAGGTAAAATGTTCCGTCCAATGGCACAAACAGTAGGTTTTGCAATATTCGGAGCATTGATATTATCTTTAACATATATCCCGATGATGTGCGCTTTGTTCTTATCTAAAAAGCCGATGCTCAAAGAAACCATTTCGGATAAAATGATGAATTGGTTGCAAAAAATGTATCAACCATTATTAGAAAAAGCCATCAAAATAAAATATTGGCTAGTAGGAATTACCGTTGGTATATTTGTTTTTAGTCTTTTCTTATTTAGCAGAATGGGTGGCGAATTTATACCACAATTACAGGAAGGAGATTTTGCCTTCCATTGTATTTTACCACAAGGCAGTTCATTGAGCCAGAGTATAGAAACCTCTATGCAAGCTTCAAGAATTATTAAAGAATTTGATGAAGTAAAAATGGTAGTAGGTAAAACTGGAGCGGCAGAAGTGCCAACGGATCCAATGCCACCCGAAGCTACTGATATGATGATATTGCTAAAGCCTCAAAGCGAATGGAAAAGTGGTAGAAATTATGATGAATTGGCGGATGCAATTAATGAAAAATTAGAGGCAATACCTGGTGTGTTCTTTGAAAAAAACCAGCCGATACAAATGCGTTTCAATGAATTAATGACAGGTATTAGGCAAGATGTAGCAGTAAAAATATTTGGAGAAAATTTAGATACGCTTGCCTTGAATGCTGATAAGGTTAGTAAGGTTATACAAACAGTAGAAGGTGCTACATCTCCACAAGTAGAACGTGTGAGTGGTTTACCGCAAATAAATATAGAATACGACCGTACACGTTTAGCCAATTATGGGATAACGGTAGAAGATGTAAACAATGTAGTAAGCACTGCATTTGCAGGAAAAAGTGCTGGTGTAGTATATGAAAACGAAAGAAGATTTGAACTGGTAGTTCGGTTGGATAGTGTTTACCGTAACAGTATCGAAGATGTAAACAATTTGATGATACCAACTTCAACTGGTAATCAAATTCCGCTTTCGCAAGTAGCAACTATTGATTACAAATTAGGACCGGCACAGATAAGCCGTGAAGCAGGAAAACGTAGAATTGTAATCGGGTTCAACGTTGCAGACAGGGATGTACAAAGTGTGGTAGAAGAAATTCAGCAAAAATTAAATACACAGGTAAAATTACCACCGGGCTACTATTTCACGTATGGCGGTCAATTTGAAAACTTGCAGGAAGCCAGTAACCGATTAATGATAGCCGTTCCGGTTTCTTTGTTATTGATTTTTGTATTGCTCTATTTCACGTTCCGTTCCTTTAAACAGGCAGGCTTAATATTTACAGCTATCCCAATGAGTGCGATCGGTGGTATATTGGCTTTATTACTTCGTGGTATGCCGTTCAGCATCAGTGCAGGAATTGGATTTATTGCTTTGTTTGGTGTGGCAGTTCTCAACGGAATTGTATTGATAGGCACTTTCAACCAATTAGAAAAAGAAGGTGTAAAAGATGTTTTCAAACGAGTAATAGAAGGAACTAAAATCCGACTGCGACCAGTATTGATGACAGCAACTGTAGCCAGTTTAGGTTTTTTACCAATGGCATTAAGCAGTAGTGCTGGTGCAGAAGTACAAAAGCCTTTAGCCACGGTAGTAATTGGCGGATTAGTTACAGCAACATTCCTTACCCTATTTGTACTGCCATTACTCTATATCATTTTCAATTCAAAAATTAAATTAAAAAGAAAGCCACAAGTGAAACCCATTGTAACCATAATTGTATTGCTTTTATCAATGGTAGGCTTTACAGCAAATGCACAGACAAAAAGTTTAACTAACGTTGACGATGCGATAAATATTGCACTTCAAAATAATCAAACCTTAAAAGCTTCAGATTTAGAAATTGATGCCAGCAAAGCTTTGAAAAAAACTGCCGGAGAATTACCAAAACTTGATTTTAATGCACAGTTGGGACAGTACAACAGTACCAAATTCGACCAGTCTTTTCAGGTGTCACAAACCATTCCGTTTCCATCATTATTCGGAGCTAAAAAGCAACTGATTAATGCCGAAATAAAAGGTAAAGAATTGCAAAAAAACCTTACTGTATTGGAGTTAAAAAATCAAGTACGTACTTATTATTATCAAATTTTGTACTTGCAACACAATGAAAAACAGTTACAGCAATTGGATAGTTTGTACAACGATTTTATTAAAATAGCCCAGCTTCGTTATAAAACTGGCGACACCAAAAAAGTGGACATCAGCACAGCGGAAGCTAAGAAAGGCGAAATCAATTTATTGCTAAAACAAAATGGAGTGTTCTTATCCAATGCTGTTGCCAATCTGAAAACATTGATGAACACAAAAGACGATTTTACCATTGCAGAAAACGGAATATTTCAGCCTCTACAAATCAGTAATTTGTTGGATAATGAAGTCGTAGAAAATCATCCTGCCATTCAATCTTTGTATCAGGATGCCATTATTGCCGAGCAAACCAAAAAGGTAGAACGTTCGCAAGGTTTGCCCGATTTCACCATTGGTTACGTCAATCAGTCTTTAATTGGTTTTCAAAATGTAAACGGAGACGAACAATTTTTCAATGGCGGAAACCGATTTAGTTCTGTAAACATTGGTATTGCTATTCCCATCACTTATGGTGCTACCAAAGCCAGAATAAAATCTTTAGATTACAGAAAACAAGCAGCCGAAGCCAATGCACAGCAACAGCAAAAAACATTGGCTACGCAAATGCAAAATGCCTTGCAACAATACCAGCAAGACCTACAGCAGTTCAATTATTTTGAGAAAGAAGCATTGCCAAATGCCAAGGAAATTGTATCAGCAGCACAATTGGGTTACAGAACAGGCGAAATCAGTTATGTAGAATATCTTTTTGCGCTGCAAACTGCCACCGATATTCAGCTGAATTACCTCAAAAGTATTCAGCAGGTAAACCAATCTGTAATCACTATTTATTCATTCATCAATCAATAAGAAAAAATGAAATTCAATATAAATAAAATCACGTTTATAGCAACGATAGTTGTTTTAATATTTAGCTTTTCGGCTTGTAAAAACGATAAGCAAAACGAAGGTCAATCTACAGAAGCAGCAGCAACCGAAAAAGCTGAAGCTCCTCACGAGGAAGAAGCACCAACCATTGCCACACTAACTGAAGAACAAATAAAAACGGTAGGCATACAATTAGGCGTAATAGAGCAAAAAGAATTAACGGCAACCATCCGAGCAAATGGTTTGCTGAAAGTTCCCAATAACAACAAAGCCAACGCAACTTCTTTGTATGGTGGTGTAATAAAAACACTGAACGTACAAATTGGAGATTATGTAAAAAAAGGACAAGTAATAGCCACTATTGCCAATCCGCAGTTTATACAATTGCAGGAAGAATATTTGAGTACTGCCAGCAGAATTACTTTTGCAGAACAAGAATTATCAAGGCAAAAAGAACTTTTCGAAGGCAATGCAGGAGCGAAAAAAAATCTACAAAGTGCCACAGCCGAACTCAATAGTTTACGTACCAGAAGAGCATCTTTGCAACAACAGATACAATTAATGGGCATCAATCCAGGCTCTGTTTCAAATGGTAATCTAAAATCAGCATTGGTTGTAATCAGTCCTTTGAATGGTACGGTTAGTAAGGTTTCCGCTAAAATAGGAAGCTATGTAGATGTATCTTCTCCTGTTATTGAAATTGTAGATAACAGTTCCTTGCATTTGGATTTGAATGTTTTTGAAAAAGATATGCCGATGCTCAAAGTAGGGCAAACTATTCATTTTAGAATAACCAACAATGCAGTAGAAGACTATAATGCTAAAATATTTGCAATAGGCTCATCTTTTGAAAACGAAAGCAAAACAATTGCCACTCACGCCGTGGTACAAGGCAATAAAACAGGACTTATAGACGGAATGAATGTTACTGCCATTGTAAGCCTTAACAACGTAACTACTCCTGCTGTACCCAATGATGCTATTGTAAATGCTGATGGCAAATACTATGTTTTTGTGCAAACCGATAAAAAAGCAGAAGAGCATCACGAAGAAGGCGAAAAAGAAGGAAGCCATAAAGAGAGTGAAGAAGAACATAAGGAAGATAAGTCCAGTAAGAATTTTGAAAAAGTAGAAGTGCTGAAAGGTGTATCTGATATGGGTTATACCGCTGTAACCTTTGTAAACGAAATTCCTGCAAATGCAAAAATTGTGGTAAAAGGAGCCTTTTTTGTAAACGCAAAATTGAGCAATACTGGTGGTCACGAACACTAAAAAAAGAAACTATGATTTGGCTAAATTTTTATTTGCCTTTGTATTTGGTGTTGTATATGATGGTAGCTTTTGTGCTACCGTCATACCGCACCTATAAGCAAACAGGCATCAATCCGATAACATTTGGCAAAACGGATAACGCACACGATTACATCGGTTTTGTAATGAAAGTATTGATAGCCTTGCTTTTTATAGCGGTATTCATTTATTCATTCAGCGATAAAGCATATCAGTATCTAGTACCCATTTCTTATTTAATGAAAGAAGTGTTTATGACAGTTGGATTAATCTTGATACATCTTTCACTACTCTGGATTTCGGTAGCTCAATATCAAATGAGCAACAGTTGGCGTATTGGTATAGATGAAAACAATAAAACCGAATTAATAACAAAAGGCTTATATTCTTATAGCCGAAACCCGATATTCTTAGGAATGATAGTCAGCGTTACCGGAATATTTTTCATACTGCCCAATGCAATTACATTTTTCCTGATGCTATCCACTTACATCGTTATCCAAATTCAGATAAGATTGGAAGAAAAATTTTTAGAAAAACAACACGGACAAGAATATTTATCCTATAAACAAACTACTAAAAGATTACTATAATGGAACACAAACATAAATATGATGCACAAGGCAAACAGCTTTGTTGCACACCTCAAGAAGAAAAAATATATACCGATGCCGATGCTAAAATGCTATTAGAAAAACATCACGACGATGATGGACACAACCACGAACACACCGATGATGACGGTCATAACCACGGAAGCACCGATAAATCTACCTTTCAAATGTTTTTACCTGCTATCATCAGTTTTGTGTTATTGATGATAGCCATAACTTTCGATAATTGGCTTCCTCAATCTTGGTTTACAGGTTGGGTAAGAATTGTGTGGTATGTGGTAGCGTATGCACCTGTTGGATTACCCGTCATTAAAGAAGCATCTGAAAGCATCAGAAAAGGCGATGTGTTTTCAGAATTTTTATTGATGAGTATTGCCACCATCGGAGCTTTTGCCATTGGCGAATATCCGGAAGGTGTTGCTGTAATGTTGTTTTATGCCGTTGGCGAAGTATTCCAAACCTTAGCTGTAACAAGAGCGAAAGCTAACATTAAAACGTTGCTCGATCAAAGACCAGATGAAGTAACTATTTTAGAAAATAATCAAGCTAAAACCATAAAAGCAGAAACCGCAAGTATTGGCAATATAATTCAATTAAAACCCGGAGAAAAATTAGGACTAGATGGAGAATTATTATCCGAAACCGCTTCATTCAATACAGCAGCACTAACAGGAGAAAGTAAGCCCGACACCAAAACCAAAGGTGAAACCGTATTGGCGGGAATGATAAATTTAACGACCGTTGCACAGGTAAAAGTAACGACTGCTTATACTGATAGCAAACTTTCTAAAATTTTGGAATTGGTACAAAATGCCACTGCACAAAAAGCACCAACAGAATTATTCATTCGAAAATTCGCAAAAATATACACACCGATTGTTGTATTGTTGGCAGTGCTAATTACCATAATTCCTTATTTTTTTGTGAGCGATTATGTATTTAGTCAGTGGTTGTACAGAGCATTGGTATTTTTGGTTATTTCTTGTCCTTGTGCTTTGGTTATCAGTATTCCTTTGGGTTATTTTGGTGGAATTGGAGCAGCTTCCAAAAATGGAATTTTGTTTAAAGGAAGCAACTTTTTAGATGCCATTGCCGATATTAAAAACGTAGTGATGGACAAAACGGGTACAATGACCGAGGGCGTTTTCAAGGTACAAGAAGTGGTATTAAAACCGGAATTTAATAAAGAGGAAATCCTGAAAATGGTAAATGCTTTAGAAAGTCAAAGTACACATCCGGTTGCTACCGCTATCCATAAATATGTAGGTGAAATTGATAGCTCGATAAAGTTAGAAAATACAGAAGAAATTGCAGGCCACGGTTTGAAAGCCAATGTAAATGGAAAAGAATTATTGGTAGGAAATTTTAAATTGATGGATAAATTCAACATCAATTATGATTTAGACCCAACCACAATTGTTTATACCTTAATTGCCATTGCTTACGATGGAAAATTTGCAGGTTACATTACCATTGCCGACAGTATAAAGGAAGATGCACAGCTAACTATTGACAAGTTAAAAGCATTAGGAGTAAAAACCACAATGTTGAGCGGAGATAAAAGCACCGTAGTAAAATTTGTTGCAGATAAATTAGGAATTTATAATGCCTTTGGCGATTTACTACCTGAAGATAAAGTAAATAAAGTAAAAGAAATCAAATCCAAAAACGAAACCGTAGCATTTGTAGGCGATGGTGTGAACGATGCTCCTGTGGTAGCATTGAGCGATGTAGGTATTGCAATGGGGGGTTTAGGTAGTGATGCTACTATTGAAACCGCAGATGTAGTAATACAGGACGACAAACCGAGCAAAATACCGATGGCAATCAATATCGGTAAGCAAACCAAAAAAATCGTTTGGCAAAATATTACGTTGGCATTTGTGGTCAAAGGCATTGTATTAATATTGGGTGCCGGAGGTTTGGCTACGATGTGGGAAGCAGTCTTTGCCGATGTAGGCGTTGCGTTATTGGCTATCCTGAATGCGGTACGAATACAACGAATGAAATTTTAAAGAATAGTTGGTTTTATACAAAATGGGTAGTAATGATAACAGGGGTAGTAGTTTGTAACGTAGTTTTCAATATCTTTGGGAAATGAAACATTTATCATCCATATTGGCATTAATGGTCTTGGTCTTATCGACCTTGCCAGGCTTTATGGAAGATAAATGTTTTGACCTCGTACATCAAACAACAAATAGTCAGGAAGAAGATAGCGACGGTTGCGGTATGGAATGTTGCTCGCCTTTTTCTAAATGCAATACCTGTACCGGATTTGTAATTACCTCTTTTTATGCTTTAACAACAAATTCTGCCCAACAACCTGAAAATAAATTAAGTGTAATAACTGCCTCAGCTGTTTCAGACTTCCTCTCTTCCATTTGGCAACCGCCTAAGATTAATTAATGTTTTTAGTGTCTTCGGCACAATAACAAATTGCGGTGCTACAAACCGTCAATTCTTATTTTTTAAACATTAATAATTTTTCATATAATGAAAAAAATACTCTTTATGTCATTTTTTATGACACTAAATCTCTGTGTCTTTGCACAAAACACATTTAATGCTGTTGTTAGAAACAGTGAAAACAAAAATCCTTTGATTGGTGTGACAGCATCTATAAAAGGGACCTCGCTTGCTGCTACATCAAACGAAAACGGTCAAATCATAATAGTAAATGTTCCTGACGGTGTACAGGAAATACATTTTAGTTACGTAGGCTTTTATGAACGTATTGATACACTGGGATTTCCATTAAAGGACACCAGCGTTATTGAAATCTTACTCAAAGAAAGTTCAGAGGAGTTGGATGAAGTGGTTATATCTTCTACAAGAAGTACAAGGAGCATACAAAATATTCCTACTCGTATTGAATTTATCGGAAGTGAAGAATTGGGCGAAAAAGGTAATATGAAACCAGGAGATATTCGTATGCTTTTGGCGGAAAGTACAGGTATTCACGTACAAACCACTTCGCCTACCAGTGCCAATGCAAGTATCCGTATTCAAGGACTTGACGGAAGATATACGCAAATCTTGAAAGACGGCTTCCCTATTTTTTCGGGTGCTTCAAGCGGATTAGGTTTGTTGCAAATTCCACCGCTTGACTTAAAGCAGGTTGAAGTTATCAAAGGTTCTACATCTACGCTGTATGGTGGTGGAGCAATAGCAGGTTTGGTAAACCTGATTTCCAAGACACCAACGGAAGAAAGGGATTTGCGTTTTCATTTAAACGGAACATCAGGCGGAGGTTTAGACATCAACGGTTTTTACGGACAAAAGTTTAAGAAAATCGGAACAACTATATTTGCTTCGCATAATAGAAACGGAGCTTACGACCCTGCAAAAATTGGTTTTTCTGCCATTCCAAAATTTGAACGTTTTGTACTGAACCCTAAATTGTTTGTTTATTTCAATGATAAAACAAAAATGAATTTCGGTGTCAATACAACTATCGAAAACCGTTTGGGAGGTGATATGCTTTACATCAAAGGAAACGGAGATAATACAAACCAATATTTTGAGGAAAATAAAACACAACGCTATTCCACTCAATTTGTTTTCGACCACTTAATTAATGAAAAAAGTTCTTTTCAAATTAAAAATAGCGTGAGTTATTTTAATCGAAATACAACCATTCCAAGCTATCAGTTTGAGGGAACACAAACCGCAAGTTTTACCGAAGCCAACTACACCAACAGTACAGAAAAATCGGAATGGGTAGCAGGGGTCAATATTTGGACGGACAATTTTAAAGAAAAGCAGATTACTGCATTTCCGTTGAGGGATTACAGCCAAAACACATTCGGAGCTTTCGTTCAAAATTCTTTTAAGGCTACTGATTGGCTTCAATTAGAAGCAGGTTTAAGAACGGATTACGTGATAGATTACGGAGCTGTATTTTTACCAAGAGTATCGGCATTGTTTAAGATTGCAAACGGATTGACTTCACGTATTGGAGGTGGATTTGGCTATAAAACACCTACCATTTTTACGGAAGAAAGTGAACGCATACAATATCAAAATGTAATGCCTATTGACGACAAGACCAATAAATTGGAAAAAAGTTATGGAGCAAATGCAGACATCAATTACCGCACCTATATTGGAGAAGATTGGTCATTTAGCATAAACCAATTATTCTTTTACACCTATTTGGATAATCCCTTGTTACTTGAAAATCCTTCGGCAAATCTGTATCAGTTCGTTAATTCTCCGGGCTACATCCATACCAAAGGAACAGAAACCAATATTAAAATTGGTTACGATGATTTGAAATTATTTTTGGGATACACTTATACAGATGCTCGATTAAACCAAAATGGAACGACTGTAGAAAGTCCTTTAACGCCAAAACACCGCATTAATTCCATCCTGATGTATGAAATAGAAGACAAATGGAAAGTTGGTCTGGAAGCCTATTACTTCAGTCCTCAAAAACTGAATAATGGAACTACGGGCGAAGGTTACTTTATTACCGGATTTATGGCTGAAAAGATTTGGGAAAGATTTTCTCTGTACATCAACTTTGAAAACTTCCTTGACACCCGACAAACACGCTTTGGTAGCATTTATACAGGAACAATAACCAATCCGGTTTTTAAAGACATTTATGCACCTTTGGACGGATTTGTGATTAACGGAGGAATAAAATTCAAGCTTTAAAACAAATGGAAAAAACCATATTCAATATAACTAAAATGGATTGCCCAAGCGAGGAGCAATTAATCCGTATGAAACTGCAAGACTTTGATACGGTAAAAGGATTGGAATTTGATATAGCCAATAGAAAATTGGACGTTTATCACAATGGAAACCCAGAGCCGATTTTTTTGGCTTTGGGAACACTGAACCTAAATACGACATTGGTTTCAACTGAAAAAAGCAATTTTGTTGTTGAAACAGATACAAGCAACAAGCAACGGAAATTACTTTGGATCGTGTTGATTATCAACTTCCTGTTTTTTGGACTGGAAATGTTGTTCGGTATTTTTTCAGGCTCAATGGGATTGATAGCCGATAGCTTGGATATGCTTGCGGACAGTGCCGTTTACGCATTGGCTTTAATAGCTGTGGGGGGAACAATCACCCTAAAAAATAACATCGCCAGATTTGCAGGATACTTCCAAGTCTTACTGGCTATTATAGGTTTCGTTGAAGTGATCAGGCGTTTTATGGGAATTGAAGCTATGCCCGATTTCAAGACAATGATTGTCGTTTCTGTTTTAGCATTGATTGCAAACGTATTTTGCCTTTATCTTTTACAAAAGAACAAAAGTAAAGAAGCGCATATGCAGGCTTCGATGATATTCACATCAAATGATGTCATTATCAATTCGGGAGTTATTGTTGCTGGTCTTTTAGTTAATTGGCTCAATTCAAGTTATCCAGATTTGATTATTGGGGCTATTGTATTTGTAATTGTAGCAAGGGGAGCTTACAGAATATTGAAGTTAGCGAAGTAAATCCCTATATCTATAGTTGCCTTTATCTTAGAAGAATAGGAGATAATAGAAATAAAAAAAGAGTGTTCAGGAATTGTTCTAATAAACATTCCTGAAATCTTTTAACCGATTATGGAAGAAGCTAAGCTATTGCAAATAGGCTCTATAATAATTTCAAAAAAAATCATTAGATGTGATATAGCCTACAAATTACACAGTTTATTTTTTTTCACTAACTCAAATATAGACTTCAAAATAGCCAGATGAACAAATTTTATACAGAAACACTACACAAGCTGGAAACAGAAATCAACGATTTGGAGATTGAAACCGATCACTCTATACAACGGATAGAAGCCGTTATAGGTATCATTCTAAAATGTTTGTCGGAAGTAAAGAAATATGTTCTAAACAGAGGATTTAAGAATATTGGGGAAGAAATCCACTTTTTCAAACATCAGAAGCCTATTATTGTTTCAAAACTTATTTACTACAATGCCATATATAAAATTGAGGCGAAAAAGCCTTATGGAGCAAAACCAGTCAGAAAATATCTTAACAAAGAACTAAAAAAACTCAAAGGGTTCTTTGACAATAACATTGATTTTTATAAATATTACCGCAGTAATAACTCCTTTCTTGACGAAAGATTTTTTGTTCGTGGCAAACACGATATAAAACTATGGTTGGACACAATTTATTTTGAAACTGACCAAAGCTTCTCTACATCCCACGATTATAAAGTAGCTAAAATCGTAGCTAATGATTTGATACAAGTTTACATTGAAAACCAATTGAATACTAAAAACTATAATAAGATTTCTCATGAATCTCCTTTAAACTGGACTGGTAACAAAACAGCATTAACCGAATTGATTTACGCATTATATTCACTAGGCGTATTTGAAAACGGAAATGTTGACATAAAGCTTATCTCCAAAACTTTTGAAAGAACCTTTAATATTGACTTAGGTGATTTCTATCATACGTTCATGGAACTTAAATCCCGGAAGATAAACCGAACAAAATTCCTTGACAGCCTCCGAGATGCATTGATTAAGAAAATGGACGAACAGGATGAAATGTAGCTGACACTATTATAATACACCTCTTGGTAAATGAATACCTTTCGTGTGTACTCTATTTTCTGAAACCGATGCAACTTCTTTCTGTTTTTCGGTTTGTTCCGCAGGTTCTTCTTTGGGTTCTGTTGTAATGGACAACTGTATTTTTCTATCGATAGAAGCCAATTCTGTTTTCAATTCGCTTAACCTATTTTCCTTTGTCCACGTACCTTTAACTATTTCCTGAAGTATCGGTAAATCTTTTTTCAGTTCCGTAATTTTCTTTTGTTCCTGCTCAATATAGCCAGGGAGTTTTTCCAATGCATTGAGAAAGTTCATAGATGCCAATTTTGCATCGTTGGCAATGATACCATTATTATAAGTGTATTTGATATTGCCTTCGCCCTGCACCAAAAAACGATTTACTCTTATATCCACGCCCTCTTTTTCGGATATTTCGGTTTTAACCAACAACGTAAATCCATATAAAGTACCTATTTCTTCATACTGACCTCCTGTACGGGATTTGTCTGCAATCTGGTTGAGTTTTACACCAATTTGTTTCATATCCGCATAGGGCGATAAACCATCTAATAAAATAGGGTTTGCAATAGTATTGTCCGAATTTTTCTGTATGCGTTGTTGCAGATTATTCCAGTCGAGGCTCATCCGTTCCAATCGTGATTGAGCGCTTTCCAACATAGAAGTAACATCCTCCAATTTGTATTTAGAACTGACTTTAGAGCGGTTGAAAGCCTGTTTTTCGCTTTCCAGTCCTGCAACTTGTTTTTCAATTTTCGCTTTATCCAAAAGGTCGGTATTACCCGAAAGAATAGCCACATATTCCGAAAAATTCATTCCCGATTTTTCGTCCATACTTCCTTCATCAATGGTACGTTTGCCGAGGTTATTAGTTTTAAGCTGGTCTATAAAAAGTTGCTTGTTGTACAAGAGATTGAACTTATAGCTATCCAACGATTTTTCTGTTGCATAAATAATTACATCCACTTTATTGTTTGCGAAATGCTTGGCAATTTCATTACCCTTTCGTATTGCTCTTCCATCCCTTTGGGTAAGGTCGCTTGGTCGCCAAGGCGTATCTAAATGATGAACTGCAACGGCTTTTTTCTGTGCATTCACGCCAGTTCCAAGCATACTTGTAGAACCGAAAATCACACGAATTTTACCCTCGTTCATATCCTTGATAAGTCCTTTACGCTGGTTATCGTTTTTGGCTTCCTGTATAAAACGGACTTCGTGTGCCGGAATACCGTGATTTTCCACAAGTTTGCGTTTTATTTCAGAATATACATTCCATTCGCCAGGCTTGTAGGTGCCGAGATCGGAAAAGATAAACTGTGTACCTTTTTGTGCATTGAATTTGTTGTAATATTTCGCAATGTTTGTCGCACAATGGGATGCTTTATTGTCGGGATGGTCATCATATCTACCGCCAACCATTCGCATATCTAAAGACATTTTTCGGGCATAGTCGGTAGCGATAAGCATTTTTGCTTTTTCTTCTCGTTGCGATAAAGGAGCTCTTCCCAGCAAAGTCGCATTACCCGATTTTGCAAAATCCATCAGATTTTGGATAAATGCTGTCTGGTCGGGCGTTGGTGGAATGTTATACAGTATTTCGTTCTTTTCAGGGCGGTCAATGCCAATATCTTTTGCCGTTCTATAATCTGTAATTTCAGAGTAGAATTGTGCCAATTCTGGCACTTTAATAAAGTATCGGAAACGTTCTTTTGCTACAATATTGTTGGCAACCGAGAATTCATAATCCGTAGTTTTTCTTGCATAAATAGCAGACCACGCATCGAAACAGTTAATTCCTTGCTTTTCCAACGCTCTTGGTCTCAGGTATTTGAACAAAAGGTACAATTCCGTAAGTGAATTACTGATTGTTGTTCCGGAAAGGAAAGTCACACCCATATCCGCTTGTATTTTGTCTTGAATGGTTCGAATTGCAAAAAGCAGGTTCATTGCTTTTTGGCTTCCATCTACATTTCCCAATCCTGCAACCCTTGTGTGGCGTGTGTTGAACATCAAATTTTTGAATTGATGGCTTTCGTCCACAAACAAATGGTCGATGCCCATCATTTTGAAGTCCACTACATCATCCTTTCTGTTATCAATATCGTGTTGCAGGGTTTTCAGTTTTACCTCAAGGTTTTCTTTACGTTTGATGGCACCAGCAAGCATCCCTCTGGTAACTTCACTGCCTTCTGATTTTAGAGCATCGAGATTTCGCTCTACACTGTCTAATTCAATTTCGAGAATTTCCTTTTGCATTTCGGGCGATTGCGGTATCATACCGAACTGGTCGTGGGTTAATATCACACAATCCCAATCGTTGTTTTTAATATCCCCGAAAATCCGCAAGCGTTTTTTGGGCGTAAAATCTTCTTTGCCAGGATAGAGAATTTTTGCGTGTGGATAGGCGGTTCTGTAAGCTTCTGCAATTTCGTGAACGTTACTTTTTAGCCCGATAATCATCGGTTTGTGTGCAAAACCTAAACGCTTCATTTCTTGTGAAGCTGTACACATTACCAATGTTTTTCCAGCACCAACTTCGTGGTCGCAAATAGCACCGTTGTTCAGCTTTATCATCCAAACAGTATCTTTCTGGCTCGAATACAAGTCTTCAATACCTAATGATTTTCTATCCAAACCCGGAAATTCCTGATGGCTTCCATCATAATTCGGTCGTACAAAACAGTTGAAAGTGTTGTTATATTGGTCGGTCAACCTGTTTTTAAATTCATCGTTTTGAGCGTGAAGCCAATCGGTAAAAGCAGTACGAATTTCGTCAATCTTGGTATTCGCCACCTGTACGGCTTCCATATCCCTGACCTTGACTTCTTGGTCACCAACCTTGATTTTTTTGGTAATGTCTGGTGTGGTATTTACGAGTGCGTGTTTCAGCAAAGCAATCCCATCAAAGGTTCTACTCTCTGATTTTACGGCATATTTATCCCATATATGCACATTCTTTTGGTTGCACTTTACCGAAAAATCATCCGAACTTTCGGAATAATGGATATTGACTTCCGTATCAAACAAGTGCGAAGCAAAACGGGCATAAATCCCTGTGGGTATCCAGCGTTCGCCGAGATTGAAATCCAGTTCTTCAAACTCAATGCGTCTTGGTTTGGCTTCTTCCAAAACCGTAAGACTTACTTTGGCTTCTGCATCATCGGGACTACTTTCAAGATAGGCTTTGACCTCTTCAGATTTCTCTACTATATTTCCAGCAATCCATCGTTCGGCTATATCATATTCCTTTTGTAAAGGATTATAGAAAATACGACCGTGTAGGGCTTCTTTCAAATCATCGGCAGGCATACTGCTGATTTCGGACATATAATCCAAATCCACCTTGCCGTATTTGTTCAGTGATGATGCTAAAGCCTCATCGGGATTGGAAATTGCTAAAAGGGTAGTAGAGAAAGTAACGGGACGACTGAATATATCCGCCTTATGCACCACACCACCAACTACACGTTCCAGATAAGGAATTTCTTTCCCTGCACTGTCTGTTTTAATCAATTTGATATTTTCGGCACTGTTCAGGTTGCCATATCTTTTTACAAAAACATCATACAAATTATTCAGCGTTTTCCTTTCTACTGTATGTTCGTTTTGCTTTTCGGCTTCCTTTAGATACAAATCGAGATAGCTATCTCTTACTGAAATGTAGGCTTCGGCTCTTCCTTTCTGCAATGATGGTAATTGCAAGGGATGGAACATTGCCGTTGCTCCATTTTTATCAACATCATGCAAATGACCAACCCAACCATTATCTACAACAAGACAATCACTTCGATGAAATGATTGTAATCCTTTGCTGTATAAAGCAGGTTCGGGAATGGTACTGACAACGGTTTGCTTTTGAGCCTGACCATTTCCGTTTAAGCCCGAAAACAGGTCGCCGATAACTTCCTCTTTTTTGCTGACAGTTGAAGTATTTCCATTGGTATTTCCATTTGAAATTGGAGGGATATAAGGTGGCTGTATCGCCGAACTAAACAAGTCTGCTTGGCGAACAATATTGGCTCTTCGCTTCGTGGAAGTTTGCCTTTGAGTTTGAGTACCTTTTTTTGGTGGAGCAATAACCGCTACTGGTTCGTTTACATTTTCAAACAAGTCGAAAATGCTTAATTGTTTTAATTCCTTTGGATTTTCCTGAATTGTTACAGGTATTGGTTTAATCGTTATAGGCTCTAAAATGGGAGCTGTAATAATTGTTGTAATTGGAATTTGTATGTTCGGCTCACCTTTGTATAAACTCAAATTCAGATGATTTTCAAAATCTTCTGAAAGCATTTTTTTAAGGTCTTTGGTAATTCCGGTAACGCCATCTTTATGCGTATAAATTAAGGCTGGTTTACCATAAGGGTCGGTGTCTAATTTTCTATCTGTATGAACAATTCTTGTGCTATCCTGAAAAAAAGCATTGTTTGGTGTATTATATTCTGTTGTATTACTTTGGCAAAACAGTTCTTCCACTTCGGTCAGACTTTGTTTTGCCGTATTTTTTTGCAGGATAATCAGGTCGCTTCCAACTTCTGTACCTGCATATTCAGTAAACAGATTATTTGGCAATCTAACAACCGAAACCAGACTACTATTCTGCATCAACGCCCTGCGTATCGGTTCGTTTTTTGGGCTATTTAGAATACCCTGCGAGGTAACAAATGCCAACAAGCCTCCGTCACGTAACATATCCGTTCCTTTTAAAAAAAAATAATTGTGGATGCTTCGGGATGCCTGTATTTTTGCTTCGTCCTTACTTCGGGAATACGAAAGATCAAATATGGAAGTATCGCCAAAAGGGATATTACTTGCAATTACATCATAAGTATTTTGTTCCTTTTCGGGTATTTCCTCAAAACCACTTACACGGATATTGCTTTGTGGATAAAGCTGTTTTAAAATCTTTCCTGTAAGCAAATCCTTTTCATAAGCAGTTACATTGGGTTGCTGGTTTTCGGAAAAGGATTGTATGAAAGAGCCGATACCTGCGGAAGGTTCAAGGAATTTTTGAATGTTCAAACCGCTATCACTTAATGTTGAAGAAATTGCATCTATAACCTGTGGCGGTGTATAAAAAGCCGTCAACACCGAGCTTTTCATACTGTCCACATACCTGCGGTATTGCTTTTCGTCTTCGGAATTTTCTTTTAATAGTTGGTGGAGCTCCTGTGTAAGTGGAAATAAATCGTGTTCATTTTTTCGCCAATTATTGATGTCTATTTCATTTTCTATAGGGTTCAAAACGAATTTAAGACCGCCAAATCCGCTGTATCGCATCATTAGCAGTCTTTCGCCTACGGTTGCTTGTTGTTTCTCCTTTTCCAGTTTAAAAGCAATTCGCAGGGCATCAATGTTTTGTTGGAGATGTTGCTTTTTACTGAAGCCCATTTTCGACTATCCATATTGCGACGGTTCCGGTTATTTCGGTGTAGAGCTGGTCGTACTCATAACCATAAGCGAAGTCATCAGTTAGTTCATAGTTGGAGAAAATAGGTTCACAAACACGGAACATTTTTAAAGCAAATGGTCGCAATTCTTCATCTGCCATTAGGGTGTCGAACTCATTACAAACCACCTGAAATACGGTATCGGACTTGGAAAAATGTAAACCGCCGAAAAGGATATAATTAGCTATTTCGTTACATTTTTCAATATCATTTCCCGATTGAAAAGCACCTTCATAGGCATTGGTAGCCCAAGATGAACGCTGGTTTATGAATTTTTGGTCGTTTGCTTTTTCGGGGAAGCTGGTGTTTAATAATTCTTGTAATCGTAATCTGAAATACGAAAGGTCTTTTTGTGTATCCATACTTTAATTTTGTTTAGAATTTCGCTTGATGTCTAAAATTAAAGAAGGAAGTAAAAGCCATTAAAGAAGTGGTAGGGTTTGGCTTTAGAAGGTAGGATTTGTCGTAATGGACAATAAAAAAACCTCTGAATATTCAGAGGTTCGTTCTATGGTTTTTTTAAGATTTGAAGCATCCTGCCGACCTCAATATCCATTCTCGAAAAGGCAAACCATTTTTTGCCTAGGTCTTTAAGTGATGCTCCGATATGATAAAGCTCCGTATTGTCAATAATAAAAAAACGGTCGTGAGCATCAGAAAAAATTTCGATTTCAATCGGAGGATATTGGCTGTTATATCTTTGCAAATCCAGTCTTAGCTGATTGCTTATGTTTTTGGTATAAATAGTGGTAGTTACATTATCACTGCGTTTTCCAAGTAAGGTCAGTACGGTATCATCCACATAATTATCAAGCAGGATAATGGAGGTCTTAGCATTTCGGATAATATCGGAAACAAAAGTGTAGGCATCAAAAACCTGCCCGTTGTAAAAGATGCCTTTTTCGCTGTGGAGCTTGTGACTTTCCAAAGCCTTAAAAATCTCTTCAAATTTTTGGTCGGATTGTAATTGTTTGAGTTCAATCTTATCCAAACGATGAAAAAGCGAAGCATTGCTGATGAGCATCCTACGCATTTCTACAAAAGCGTTCATAATTTCAATACTGACTTTTATGGCAATTTCTGAACGAAGTACAGCAGAAAGCATTGCAATGCCTTGCTCGGTAAAAACATAGGGCAAATAACGTCTTCCACCATAATTTAAACTTGAGGTTCCAAACTGGAACCTCAAGTTTTCAACTTCCTCTTCGGTCAGTTGAAAACAAAAAGAAGCAGGAAATCTTTCAGTATTTCTTTTTACGGCTTTGTTGAGGTTCTTTGTTTCCACCTGATAAATCCTTGCCAAGTCACTATCCAGCATAACCTGTTGACTTCTTATGGTATAAATCTGATTTTCAATTTCCTGCCGAGTAACTAGGGCTTTATTTTCCATTACTTTTTATAGTTTTTGCTTTTCTCAAACTCAAAGGAACTTTCGGCGCTATCATTCAACACGATGTAGGCATCGAATTTTTTTCCAGCTTTGCTTTTCATCCCTTTAAGCAGAGAAGTTTTGCCTTTATTGACGAGGCTTTCAATATCAGCAATGCTGATTTGTAGGCCACAAACATTGCGGAACTGTACCCAATTACAAACTTCATCAGGGCATTTAACAATCTTATCTCTAATAATCAGTTGCTGGGTTTTACATTTTGGGCAAATAAGTTGAGGCAGGTTTTCGTGGGCAATGGTAGTTTGCAACAATTCATTCGTAATAGATTTTGCATACGTTTCCATTTCCTTTTGAAATGCTTCGGCATCAGCTTCGTTATTTTCAATTTTCTGCAAAGCAAGTTCCCATTCGGCAGTCATAGCCACATCCGCAATTTTTTGGTCTTTGACTAACTCATAAACCTGCAATCCTTTTTCAGTCGGGATTAAAGATTTATTTTCTCTTTGGATATAATTTCGGGTAAACAATGTTTCAATTATTGATGCCCGTGTAGCAGGTGTGCCAATACCAATATTTTGCAAAGCTTTGCGTTCTTCTTCATTTTCTATCCCCTTTCCGGCAGTTTCCATAGCTGATAAAAGCCCAGCTTCAGTATATAATGCAGGTGGCTTGGTTTGTTTTTCCAAAACGGAGGCTTCTTTTATTTTAAGTTCATCGCCCTTTTTCAATTCGGGTAAATCCTGCAAAGGTTCGGCTTCATCATCTGCGAAACTTCCTCTTATCGAGCGCCAACCTGGTTCGGTTATCTTACAACCTTTTGCAGTAAAATCATAATGTATGGCTTGTAAAGCAATGTCGGTAATCTCTTTCGTACAAGCTTGAGAAATCGCTTCCAGCAGTCGAAAAGCAATCATATCGTAAACTGCATTTTCTTTTGCATTTAATGCCGATGGAATTTTTTCGGTAATCAATAATGCGTGATGGTCGGTTACACGCAAATCATTCACGATGCGTTTATTGAAACGTCCCCATTTTATTTTAGACAAGGCTTGTTTGCAATTTTCCCTGTCTTGTAACGCTCTTACAAGATTGGGGATTTCAGCCCACATATCTTCGGGAATATATTTGCTTCCGCTACGAGGATAAGTGATGAATTTCTTTTCGTAAAGGCTTTGGGCAATGTTCAGCGTTTCTTCGGCAGAAAGGTTTAGCTTTTTATTGGCTTCTTTTTGTAAACCTGTCAAGTCAAAAAGCAAAGGTGGTTGTTCCGTGACGTTTTTGATTTCTACGGATGTAACCGTTGCAGTATTTCCGTTTCTTTCGATAGTTCGCAATGTATCGTCTGCCAGCTTTTTATCGTCCCATTTGGTTGTGGAAAGGCTTTTAAAACCAATCATTTCTTTGTGATGCAACAATTGTATCTGATAATATTTCTTTATTGAGAATTTTTTGTTGTCGAGATAACGTTTGCAAATCAAGGAAAGCGTTGGTGTTTGCACTCTTCCGAGCGAATAAATCCCATTTCCTGCAACAATGCTCAATGCCTGCGTAGCATTAATTCCTACAAGCCAATCGGCACGGCTTCTGCCTTGTGCAGATTGGTACAATCCGTCAAATTCCTTTCCGTTTTTCAGGTTATCAAAGCCTTGTTTAATCGCCTTTTCAGTAAGTGAACTTATCCATAATCTTTGAAAAGGTTTGTTGCATTTGAGGTATTCATAAGTGTACCGAAAGATGAGTTCGCCTTCACGACCTGCATCAGTAGCTACAATTATGGTATCACATTGATTAAATACTTGCTCAATTATTTTCAATTGCTTTAATGCACCTGTATCAGCTACATAATTTTTGTCCTTTTTTACTTTACGAACGGTTAATAAAAATGGGTTGGGAAGTATCGGAAGCGAGGCTTTCTGAAAACCTGATATTCCGTAATCTTCGGGCATTCCTAATCCAATTAGGTGTCCAAATGCCCACGTAACACAATAGCCGTTGCCTGTCAGGTATCCATCCTTTTTTTTGGAAGCACCCAACAAGCTGGCTATTTCTCTTGCTACGCTTGGTTTTTCTGCAATTATTGCTTTCATAATTTACTACATTTTTCTGCCTTTAGATTTAGCTGGTGCTTGAGGTTTTTCCTGTTGCTCTTGCTGTTTTTTATCTTTTGGCGTTTGCTGTTTCGGTTGTAAAGGCTCTTTGATATTCTTTGTTGCTTCATTGGTTTTACCATCCGAATTAACCGCAGTTTGCGTTTTATGAGCTTCAGTAGGTTTCGCTTGTTCTTTGAGTTTATCGGGATTTTGAAAAGAAAAATTGGTTTTGTTGGTTTCCTTATTCAGCGTGATATAACCTTGATACGGCTTACCTTGCTTATCTGTCAAGCCACTGATGTAAACATTCTGACCATCTTTGAACTTATCATATTGCTCATTATCCAATTCCTTACCTCTAAAAATTCTCGGAACTTCCTGCGAATTATTTTGCTGGTTGTTTTGTCCGTTGCTTTGCGTTTGCTGATTGGTATTGCCTCTATCGAACAGAAATTCAACATAGCGTTTATCTGCATTGAATTGAACCGTAGCTTCAAACTCAGTTCCCTTTTTAGAAATCATTCCCTCTAAATGAAGTGGTTTGCCGTCCATTAAAGTTTGTTTTTGCTCATCATTCAGTTTTATGCCTTTTATTTCATCGGGTATTTTTATGTATTCTATTTTCAGTGCAATCAATTCATTGGTTAACCTATCCACACTAATAATTGACGGAATGGTTTCACCTGTTTTGGGATTTTTCAAATCAACCACACGTCCCATATTTCCTGCATCGAGTAAGTTTTTCTTGTCTTCATCAGTAAACTTGTGTCCAAAAAACTCAAAGTTTAAGTTCGGTTCTTTACGGATACCGTGAATGGCGACCACTACCTTACCGTCATCATTATGTTGCAAGGAAAGACGGGCATCCATTCGGGTAACGGCAGTACCGAGATTAAGGCTTACAGGTACAAGTTCATTGGTTTTAAAACCTTTCAATAAAGGTTCAAGTAGGTTCATTTTTTCAAGGCGTTCTTTGCCTAATCCAAGATTGTTCATTGTTTCCCAATCAATTTGTTCCGGCTTGTAACGGTATTCGTTATTTTCCGGTGCTTTTTGTGTTGTTTCCATATTATTTTGATTTTCTTGTTTATGTTCAGGCTCAACTTTTACTTCGTCTTTTTTCATTTGTTTTTCGCCTTTTGGAGTAGGATGATCTACCTGCTTCTGAAATTCTTTTGCTTTCTCTAAAGCTTTATCGGCAGGTACTTTGAAGAATGTAAATTTGGTAGGATCTTTCAGTTGTCTGTAAAAATTGGAAAAGAAATTAGAAATCAAATCACCCTGTTTGTCCACCCGCATAAATTCGCTTTGGTTCTTTTTTGTGGGATCAACGGTTTCCATTTTTCCGTTTTTGTCGATGCTTTTTACAGCTTGGATTTTCATTTTTTCCTTATCCAGCACCAACAAAATGTCCGATAGTTGTTCGGGTTCTTCTTGCTTATTTGTAGTTTCTTCGCTCATAATCTGAATATTTTAAGATTTCAATTCCGAAAATAAAAGAAGCATTTACTGCATTGCACTAAGTGGCATTCAAAGGCGGTATTTGTCATTCAAAGGCATTTTATTTAGGTGTCGGAGGATTAAAACTTTCTCTTATAAATTGATGAACATCCGACAATTTGTAATACAATTTTCCGCTTATGGTATAATAAGGCAGTTTCCCGTTAGAGCGGTAACGTTGCAATGAACGATTGCTGATTTTAAGCATTTGAAGCAAATCCTGATTGTCGAGCAATTCCTCGCCATCAATACTATTTCGTTTCTTTTGAAAGTCTTCGATATGATCGCCAAGCATATCAAGCCTGTCCATTAGGCGTTCCATCCACGCCAAAAATTCCATTCTGTCAATATTCATAGGATTATACTTTTAAGGGTTCGTACCTATTTTTTATCTGTCTTTAGTTTCCTGCCTTTTTCGATATAGCTTTTGCCTGTTGCTATAAGTTCCTTTACATACTCATCACTGCTTTGAACAGCATTGGCATTGAGCATATCTTTGATAGCACCAATCGTGTAGAAGTATTGTCCATAGATTTTTGAATAAGCAATCTCACCTTTGGTACGCATACGCCAAAGCGTTTTTTCGCTAATGTGCAGGTATTGACATACCTCGTGATTGTTGAGCCACAGGTCATCATAATTGGTCACTTCCAATCTTTTCAGATAATCAGCGATAGCAGTGATACGATTGTTTAGCTGATCCCACGCTTCTTCTTCAATGGTTATTATTTTCATTGCATAACTTTTAAAGTTTACTATGCAAAGTTGAAAAGAGTGGCAGAGTTTGTCTGCCAAGCCTTGCCAATTGGTTTGGCGGTTTTTTGAAAATTTTTACAATTAGGGAAAGCCTTATCAGTAAAGGATTTTAGGGGATTTTGATTGTTTAACAATAGTATTTTCCAAACTTTACCAATTGGCTGATATGGGCAAAAAAAAAGCAGTACGATGATGTACTGCTTTGAAATGATAGCTCAATTAAACTAAAGGTCTTTATCCATATATTCTTCAAGAGAAAACTTAAGCTGGTCTAAAAATGAAGTTCTGGAACCACTTCGGGTTTTCATTCTATGGAAAGCGTGATGTAGGTCGCCGAGAGGAATACGGAAAAGTATTTGAAACATCAGACTAATTTTTCGGATACCGATTTTTCCGTGAGAAATTACACCCGAAGCATAAAGGGCATATATCAATTCGATTATAGCATTTTTGCTGTCGGTCCAAAATATATCTTTGGAACTTTCCGGCTTTTGCAATATCACATCGGGATTTTCATCGGGATTAATTTTTGTTAGCAGATAGGTGTAGAGCAATTCATTGGAGATAATCCTTGCAGTTTTATAATCGAAGAAAGTCGAGAATTCCGGATCTATTTCAAATACGATGCTGTTAAGCCCATCGTGGTAGTTAATGTTTCCACGTTTGAAGTAAGTATCATCACGGTCTGTCCGTCCTGAGCGGTAATATCTGTAAAAATCCGAATTGCAGAGGTGTTCAGTGTATTCCCGTTTAAGATTTGCCAACTGTCCAGAAAAATAATTATAATACATTTTACCGTTACTAACAGGGCAAGTGGTTTCAATGCGATATATCTTATTGTAATAAATCAGCTTACCAAGTATTTGGGGTTTAATAGAACGAAAAAAACGGATTTCTTCCTCATCGTTTTTAAACCCTTCCTCAATAAGGTATTTCTTAACTGAACCTAAAAGATCCTGAAGATACAGGGTCATTTCGTAAGCCTCATCAATCAATCTTTTGCTTTGTGATAAAATCTTATCCTCCTTATTGTGAATTTCTAAAAGGATTTTGTCTAAAGAATATTTCATAGCTAATAAATTTTGTGATGCTTGCCAAATTTGAGATTTGGTTTACGTCTAATTAATTCACAAAATTTCAAACATTTAATGATAATAATTCCACAGTTTCACCCCACTGGGGAGAAATTTTTTCTACCGATGAAGGCAAAAAAACATCAAAATTTCTAAAAACTATAATAGTTAGGTCATGAAAAGGAGTTTTAAATCACATAGATTTATTATATTTGCTACTGATTTACAAAGAAATTGAGTAAAAATGAATGCAATGAGCACCATTACTAAATCGTTACCGACAACGATTTCCAACAGTGTAAACCCCTCTATTTAAGCTCCTTTTTGCTACATTAATTTTTTTAAAGAAAAAAATCAGACAAGTTATTAGAGTCATAATGGTGTTCTAAATAAATTTTCCAATCATTTAGTTTGGGAGACGAAGAATTCAAAACAGGAACATCGTGTACTGAAATTAATTTATTATCAATTAGAAAGCACTTAAGTGAAGTTCCCTGCTTTATTATTTGTGCGGTTGTATTCTGTCTAATTACCCATTTATGTTTTAAAAAGGAGATTTTTATATTTAGAGCGCTTACGTGTTTAAAAGGAAATCTAGTTGAATTAATTGATTCCTCTAATTCTAATAAATCTTTATAGTATTCAATTCTTTCATCAAAGAAGTGATCATGCCTAAATAGTTCTAATGTTTTGAAAAAATTAAAAATCTCACCTATAATTTTATCTTCAAAGTTAAGATCGTCAATTAAAGCAGTAGTATTTGGAGAAGAAGAGAATAATAAATCGTAATTTGGATAAGTCTTATGGATTGAAATTAATTTGCAAAAATTAGTATAAGTTGATATGACAAGATTTAATGCATCTATGAACTTCTGTACAGATTGAAACAAAATTGCATTTTCAATGTATTGTTCTGTAAGATTATCATATATTGAGGATGTTTTTTTTTCAATATCAATCAATATATCCTCAATGTCAGCTTTTAATTCATACTCTCCTATGAGAATTGACTCGGAAAAATAATTTATTAAATCGACTAAAGTTTCATTTATAAATAAATTTAGGTGAGTTTCGTTTATGCTGCTATCTTGATTAAAGAATTTTGTATGCCAATCAATCTCATCTATAAACCTTACTTGTACTAATTTTAAAATTTTATCAACCATTTATAAAAATTATATTTGATAAAATTTGTCTTCACTTTTTATTTCGGAGATGTCAATTTCATGACTAAAATCACCTCTTTGAAGGGCTTTTTGGTAATTTATTTTCCAAGAAAACCACTTATGACTAAGTTCAACAAGTTTAAATGCAGATAATTCAATCAATTTATTATTAATTGACTTTAAGCTTTTTATCGATTTATCAATTTTTACTATTGTTGAAGGATTTAATTTATTAATAAAATCTATGTTTTCTACAATAGTTGAATTGTTTCTTATGACAACATTTTGAAATTTACTGGATTTAATATCTTTATAAACATCACTCTCAACGTGGCCGTAAGGCATTGCTACAAAATTATTAAAAGGGCTATCTAGTAAAGTGTCAGAAGATTCTTTTACAGTATCTACAGAGGATACAAAAAAAAGTAATTTAAGGGCTTTGAGTGTGCTAATGTCATTCGTTTCAGTATTATTACATTCTTCATTATACCATTCTACAAGTTTAAATAACACGTACTCAAAGGCTTCTGTTTTTGAATCTTGTATTGCCATTTGTTTTTATTTAGGGGTGCAAAAGTATGAAATATATAGTAAATATACTTTTTATTTAATCAAAAATACAATAATTGTTTACTATTCCATGTATTAGTATGTTTAATTTTTTTTTATCAATTTTGAAGATAAAGTTTAAATTTATAATTTCTGCAGAACTATTTAGAGAGTGAGACAATAAACATGCAATTATAAAAATAAATTTTATTTAGACTAATGTATAAAAGCTTGTTCTATTTTTTTAATGATTTTTGCTCCAAACCTTTAATCTGCTTATCAAAATCAGAATTTATTTTTTGTGTTTTATTAAAACTATCATATTCAATAGAAGCTTTGTCAACGGCTTGTTGATGCGAAATTGTTCCTAAACCTTCTAAGACTTTATACTCATTAAAATTTAGAAACTTGTTTACGCTTTCTGCCAAAGCTTCCATTGTAAAGGTATTTTGGCGTTCAATAAGATTTTCGATATAATCAAAATAAGCAGATACGGTGCGTTCCAGTTGTTTGATTTCTTTTTCTTCGAGATAGTTTTTGGCTATTCCTGTGTCTAATTTTAAAATTCTTCCATCTGGTGCATTTTTGAAAGTGGTCAATCCCATTTGTGGTTTTGAACTATCGGCTTTCAAATAAATAATTTCGGCTGCTGTTTTGCCTGTAATAGCAAAATGGAATTTGTTTTGAACGGTAGCATAAAAATTTTTGGTTACGTCGGCTTGTGGGTTGTAATCAATACTGCATTCTGCAAATATATCTGTGATTTGTTGGTATATTCTACGCTCACTTGCACGGATGGAACGAACTCTATCTAATAACTCTCTGAAATAATCTTTACCAAATATGGTTGTGCCTTGTTTTAAACGCTCATCATCCATAGCAAAACCTTTGATGATGTATTCTTTAAGGGTGGTGGTTGCCCAAATACGGAACTGTGTTGCTTTGTTAGAGTTTACACGGTAGCCAACAGAAATAATTGCATCTAAATTGTAGTATTCTAAATTTCGGGTTACTTCTCTTTCGCCTTCTTTTTGAACTGTTCGGAATTTCCGAACAGTTGCTTCTTTTTCCAATTCGCCACTTTCGAAAATATTGGTAAGATGCTCACTAATAGTTGATTTGGTTACTCCAAAAACATCTGCTATTTTTTGCTGAGTAAGCCAAATAGTTTCATCTTGAATGTAAGCTTCTACTTTAATAGAGCCGTTAGGGGCAGTATATAAAATAAAATCATTGCTATTTGGTATTAATTCACTCACGATAGTATATTTTAGACATTCTTGTTTTAAGCTATTATTAAAAGTTGAAATGCTGAAGTTTTTTTAAAGTAGAGTAAAAATAGAATATTATTGTTAAATGGGAACTATAACAATTACTTTACAATGAGAAAATATGATTGAAATATTGTGAGCAGTGATTACTTATCTTAATCTTTTTTTTTAGTTCTATACTACAATGAATTACGCAATATTAGTGCGCATTTGTTTTCTATCTGCTCTTCTTTGTTTTTTAGAATCATTTGGGCTAAAATTTTTCCCATGGCATCAAAGTTTGTCGAAATAGTGGTGATCCCATTTCCAACGATTTTTTTAAGTGGAGTGTCATTGTAAGATATGATCCCGTAATCAGTACCTAATTCAAGATTTTGAAGTCTTGAAGCCTCGATTACACGCACTAGATCCCGGTCGTCTGGTATGATATAAACCTCGCCTAAGGAGATGCTTCTGTTTGTAAATTTTGTTATTACCTCATGGTCAATTGAAAATTCTTCACAATATTTTTCAAAGCCTTCTTTCATACCTACTGGCTCTCTAAAACCAGGGAAAATCATTATTAATTTCTTGTATTTGTTCAACTTAGACTTTCCTTTAACTAGAGCGTCGTAGATATCTTTGCGGTGATTTTGATACACTGCGGGATATGATTTTAGTTCTTCATTTGTTTGATCTAAAATGTAAACGTCTTCAACTGGTAGGGTTTTTATAATGGAAGCTGCCTCCGTAAGGTAGGTTGGCATTATTATGTATTTCGTGTAGTTGCCATTGTTATCGGTTATTAATTTTTTAAAAACCTTTACATTAAAATGATGGAAGAAGATATCCACCTGAACGTTGTCGCCAATATTTTCTAGAAACGAACTGTAAAGATCTTCCTTGAAACTGTTCAGTTCGTCAAAAAGTAAAAAGATTCTTTGCTTAATACTTACTTGAGTGCTTTTTATGTAATAGCCTTTTCCAAGAATGGCATAAATAATCCCTCTCTTTTTTAATTCATCATAAGCCTGTAAAACCGTATCTCGTGATAAACCAAACTCCAGACATACTTTATTGATCGAAGGTAATTTTTCGTCTTTCTTTAGATGACCATCTTTAATTGTTTTTTCAATAGAAGAGATGATCTGCTTGTATTTTGGGATTCCAACGTTATTTTTAATTAAGATAGGTTTCATATGCTTAAATTTTGCGCAATATACAAAAAACCGGTAGGTACAGGTATGTAAAAGGCAACAATTATTTTACTTTTGAACATTACTATTCAATAAGTAAAGTTCAAAAACAAAACATATATCGCATTTTATGTCTAATTCTATAATAAAATTGTTTGGTTTATTGCCTAACGAAGATGTTGTTCATTCTTGTGAATTAACGAATAAAAAGGGAATGTGTTTGTCGATAATAAACTACGGCGCTACAGTTTCCTCATTAAAAATTCCTTTAGAGAATGGTCAAATTGCAGATGTGGTTTTGGGTTTTGATACCTTAAAAGACTATGTAGGATCATTTAGCCTGCCCGGTGCACCTTATTATGGATCAACTGTAGGAAGGTTTGCTGGAAGGATTAATAAAGGTAAATTTGCATTAAACGGTAAAGAAATTCAGTTAAATATAAATAATGAGCAAAACACGCTTCATGGCGGAATCCATAATTTTAGTCAAAAAGTTTGGGAAATCGAAGAAGTAAACGAAGCTAATAATCCGTTTATAAAGCTAAAATTGTTTAGCCCAGACAATGAGGAGCATTTTCCAGGAGATTTATCAGTGGAGTTAAAATATACGTTGTCTGAAGAAAATGAGGTAATTATCGAATACAAAGCAACTGCTACTGAAGATACAATCATTAATTTAACGCATCATGGTTATTTTAATCTTGATGGTCATCAACATGCTGTATCTGAACAGGAGTTAACGGTAAATTCTCAAAAAATAGTAGAGCTCAAAGCAGATAATATCCCTACAGGAACTATCTTAGATGTGTCAAATGGCTCTTTTGATTTTAGTAGACCCAAAAAATGTCCTGTAAAAATTGATAATACTTTTGTTTTAGAATCAAAAGAAGAATTTGCAGCGACGCTTTACAGTAAAAAAAATCATTTAAAAATGTCCGTGTTTACAGATCAGCCGGGGGTTCATATTTATGTTGGTGGAGATTGTGGAAATGTTCTCAAAGGAAAAGAAAATACAAATTATCATGCGCTAAGTGGTATTTGTTTCGAAACTCAAAATTTCCCTGACGCTCCCAATCATAAGAATTTCCCAACTGCATTATTAAAAAAAGGGGAGGTTTACCAACAGAAAACGATCTACAAATTTGAAACTTTTTAAGTCTACGTAATGAATGACATTTTAATACAAAATACCACAAAATATTTTCAAGAAACCTTTGGTTCACAGCCAAGTCAAGTGGTTCTTTCTCCGGGTAGAATAAATATTATTGGAGAGCATATCGACTACAACGACGGTTTTGTGTTGCCAGCGGCAATCGATAAGATTATATGTTTTGCTTTCGAAAAAAATAATTCAAATACCTCAAAAATAGTTGCAATAGATCTTAATGATACTTTTGAAATCGATCTTTCCGCTGAAGTTCAACACGACGAAAAGGTTTGGACAAATTATATAAGAGGAGTTATTCAGCAATTAAAAAACAACGGCTTTCAGTTTGAAGGCGTGAACTGTGTTTTTAGTAGTTCCATTCCAGTAGGTTCTGGTCTGTCTTCGTCGGCAGCATTAGAGTGCGGGTTTTTATTTGGAATGAACGAACTTTTTAACTTAAATATCAAACCGGTTGATATCGCTTTAATGGGTCAAAAAGCCGAACATTGGGTAGGAATTAACTGCGGAATCATGGATCAGTTTTCGAGCGTGATGGGTTTAGAAAATAAAGTCATAAAAATTGATTGTAGAACATTAGAATACACCTATCACGACGCTAATTTTAGTGATTATTCCTTGATTTTATTTGATTCGAATGTGAAGCACTCCTTGATGACATCAGCTTATAACGAAAGACGTCAACAATGTGAGGAAGGAATTGCTATTGTGAAAAGTAATTTTCCAGCCATAAGCAGTTTTAGAGATTGTACGCCACAAAACATCTTAGACTTAAAAGACAAAATGAGTGCTGATGTCTTTAAACGTTCCCTTTATGTAGTGAAGGAAATCAATCGAGTAATTCTGGCTTGTGAGGCTTTAGATAAAGGAAATATTGAATTATTAGGTCAATTAATGTTTGAAACGCATGACGGATTATCTAAAGATTATGAAGTGAGCTGCGATGAATTAGACTTATTAGTCGATTTAGCTAAGAAAGAAGAAGCGGTTATTGGCGCTAGATTAATGGGCGGTGGTTTTGGCGGTTGCACCATAAACTTAGTAAAAAAAGGAAATGAAGAGGCAATCAAAGCAGAATTTACAAAACATTACTTTGATGCTTTTGGGATTGAATTAAAAATATATGATGTCAAAATAGGAAACGGAACATCAAATTATAAGCACAATTAAAATGAAAAATTTCGATATTAATGAAGATCCGCACAGACGCTATAATCCGTTGATCAACGAATGGGTTTTGGTTTCGCCACATCGTGCTAAAAGACCTTGGCAAGGTCAAAACGAAACGGTTTCATCAAATACATTGCCTGAATATGATACAACTTGTTATTTGTGTCCGGGGAATGTTCGCGCTAACGGAATGGAAAATCCAGCGTATGAAAACAGTTTTGTATTCGAAAATGATTTTGCTGCTTTAAAACAAGAAGAAATTGCTTTCGAAGAAAATAAAGAGGAAAGTTTTTTTAAAGCGCAACCCGAAAGAGGAATTTCTAGAGTAGTTTGCTTTTCGCCAAAGCATAACTTGACATTACCTGAAATGAGCTTGAATGCTATTGAAGATATCATAAGCACTTGGCAAAAAGAATATACTGATTTAGGTGGTGTAGATTATATTAAGCACGTTCAAATTTTCGAAAATAAAGGAAGTGTGATGGGTTGTAGTAATCCGCATCCTCACGGGCAAATATGGGCTCAATCTTCTTTACCTACAGAAGTGGAAAAGACTCAAAATAATTTGAAAACTTATTTTGACAAACACGGAAGTAATCTTTTACTAGATTATTTGCAGGAAGAGTTAAAACTGAAAGAGCGTATTGTTGTAGAAAATGATCATTTTGTGGCTTTAGTACCTTTTTGGGCAATTTGGCCATTCGAAACTATGATTATTGGAAAACGCCACCTCACTAAAATAACTGATTTTACTCCAGCGGAGAGCACTGCTTTTGCTACTATTTTGAAACAACTGACCATAAAATATGATAATCTTTTTGAGACTTCGTTTCCTTATTCGTCAGGAATCCATCAAGCACCTACTGATGGAGAAGCGCATCCAGAATGGCAGTTTCACATGCATTTTTACCCACCATTGTTGCGTTCAGCTACCGTGAAAAAATTTATGGTAGGTTATGAAATGATGGGAGAATCGCAAAGAGATATTACTCCTGAGAAAAGTGCAGAGATGTTGAGAAATTTATCGGATGTCCATTACAAACAAAAGGCTTAAGCTGGAAGGGTAGTAAGGGCGATTGGTTTTTATTAGTTAGCGAATGTCGAAAATAAGTATATTAGAGCCTTAAAATTAAAATAGAATTTTATAATTAGAAACAGTAAATAGTATGGCAACAGAATTTGGGTTTATTGATTACTTGGTTTTCAGTGCTTATGCAGTGTTAATCTTAGGAGTTGGATTATGGGTGTCTCGTGAAAAAGACGGACAGCAGAAGAATGCAGAGGATTATTTCCTTGCCAGTAAATCATTACCATGGTGGGCAATTGGTTCTTCATTAATTGCTGCTAATATTTCGGCTGAGCAATTCATCGGAATGTCTGGTTCTGGTTTTGCTTTGGGTTTAGCGATTGCCTCTTATGAATGGATGGCTGCTTTTACTCTTATAATAGTAGGAAAATACTTTTTACCTATTTTTATCGAAAAAGGGATTTATACGATTCCTGAATTTGTTGAAAAGCGATTTTCAACTAACCTAAAAACAATTTTAGCCGTTTTCTGGATTGCATTATATGTTTTTGTTAATCTTACTACGGTTTTATATCTAGGAGGTTTAGCAATTGAAACAATTTTAGGAGTGGACATGATGTATGCCATTATAGGATTGGCGCTTTTTTCGGCTGCCTATTCTTTGTACGGCGGACTTTCGGCTGTGGCTTGGACAGACGTAATACAAGTTGTTTTTCTTGTTCTTGGTGGACTGGTAACAACCTATTTAGCTTTGAATACTGTTTCTAACGGAGCGGGAATGTGGCAAGGTTTAACGACAATTTACGAGGCTGCTCCAGATCGTTTTGTAATGATCTTAGATGAAGCAAATCCAGAATACATGAATCTTCCTGGAATTGGGGTGTTAGTAGGTGGGCTTTGGATAGCAAATATCTATTATTGGGGTTTCAACCAATATATCATTCAAAGAACTTTGGCTGCAAAATCATTGCGTGAAGCTCAAAAAGGAATTTTATTGGCTGGATTTTTAAAATTAATTATTCCATTTATTGTTGTGGTTCCTGGAATTGCAGCCTATGTAATTGTAAATGATCCAGTAATTATGGCTCGATTAGGAGCTTCTGCAATGGAGAACTTACCTGGTGTAGGTACTGCAGATAGAGCATATCCTTGGTTGTTACATTTCTTACCAGCGGGTCTTAAAGGTTTAGCCTTTGCTGCTTTGGCCGCCGCAATTGTATCCTCGTTGGCTTCAATGTTGAACTCGACATCTACTATTTTCACGATGGATATTTACAAGCAATATATTAACAAAGAGGCTAACGATAGAACAACCGTTAATGTAGGTCGTCTTTCTGCAGGTGTTGCATTAGTGATTGCCGTGATAATGGCGCCGCTTTTGGGAGGGATTGATCAAGCATTCCAATTTATACAAGAATATACTGGGATCGTGAGTCCAGGTATTTTGGCTGTTTTTATCCTAGGATTGTTCTGGAAGAAAACAACAAACAAAGCAGCAATATGGGGAGCTTTGCTTTCTATTCCTATTGCAATGTTCTTTAAAGTGGGACCAAAATCTTGGGCAGAAGGAAGCGGAATGGAATCATTCTTTCCAACGTTACCTTGGATGGACCAAATGGGTTATACAGCGGTTATAACGATGATTTTAATTGTGATAATCAGTTTAACTCAGAATAAAGGAAATGATGATGCTAAAGGAATTCCATTAACTAAAGAATTATTTAAAACGAGTCCGCTATTTAATGTGGGAGCCTTTGCAATTATGATTATTTTAGTGGTGTTGTACGCAATCTTCTGGAAATAAAAAGAAGTTAATGTTGTGTTGATTCGAAAGATTTATTTCGAATAAAAGAGCATTAGAAATATCGGTTTTAGTAAAAAAAAAGAACAGCTCAATTATTTTGAGCTGTTCTTTTTTTTGCTAGTTATTTGGTAATTCTATCCATTATCCAGCTGGTGTGAGTAGCTGATTTTCCGGTGGAAGGATGCGTGCTATTACCTAATAAATGTTCTCGAATTGCTTGCGCATGATAGTACTGAATGTTTTCTGGATGTTCAATAAAGAGTTGGGTATCTCCTTCTTCATTTGAAAGGATTATTGGCTCCTCGCCAAAAACTGAAAACTCGATTTTTCCTTTACTTCCGTAAATGGTTACCTTGTCTTCTCGTGCTTGGCACCCAAAGTTCCAAGTTCCGGTTCCCGTAACTCCTGATTCGTGAAACCATGAAGCAGCCGTAGCGTCATTTGAAGTATATAAACCCTGCTGGTTAAGGCTTATTCCAGTAGCGTCTTTAATATCCCCTAAAAGATGACTGAATAAATCTAATCCATGACTCGCTAAATCATCAAAGTAACCCGCAGCTGCAATTTTAGTGTCTGTTCGCCAGTTGTATTCCCCTAATAAATCCTGTTCAGAAGTAGGTTTGCTAAGATGCCAATTGATATGTCTTAGTTCACCGATGCTAGCTGTTTCAAGCCAAGTTTTAATTTGGTTAAAACGGGGCAATGAACGACGGTAATAAGCGACAAAGAGCGGGATGCTCTTTTTGTTAAAAGCTTCGTATATAGCAAGACATTCCTCATGGCTTGGAGCCAATGGTTTTTCGATACAGCATATTTTTCCTGCTTCGGCTACTTTTAATCCGTATAATTTATGAGTATCTGGAGGCGTAGCAATATATATTGCATCAATTTCTGGGTCGTTGATTAGTTCATCAGCATCAGTATAATATTTTTTTATTCCGTGTCTTTGAGCGTAGTCGGCTGCTTTATCACCATCTCTTCTCATGACCGCTACTACTTCAAATCCATCTGTTTTTTGGTAGGCAGGACCGCTTTTTTTCTCGGTGACCGCACCGCAACCTAAAATTCCCCAGCGAACAGTAGCTATTCCTTTATTTACATTAGACATTGTATTTCTTTTTTTAGTCGCAACCGTCTATACCACAGCTGCCTTCAGTTGAAGAATTCAAGATAGTAATTTTTGAATCGAAATCGCCTTCTTCCCAAACTTTTTCTAAAGTCTTTACAAATGTTTCCTGATGTTGTGCGCCAGAAACCGCATATTTATTGTCGAAAACGAAAAAAGGTACTCCTTGAACTCCAATGTTTCGTGCCATTTCAATGTCTTGTTTTACATCATTTGCGTAGGCATCAGAATTTAAGACATTGTCAATTTCTTTCGAATCAAGTCCTACTTGGATTCCTAATTCGTTTAAAGTGGTGAGATCGTTAATGTTCTTACCGTCTGTCAAATACGCTTTGAATAGTAATTCTTCTAATTCATTTGCCTTATGGTATTTTTTGGCTAAATGTAATAATCGGTGAGCGTTGAAAGAATTCGCCATTACGGCTTTTTCAAAATGAAAGTCCAATCCTGAATTTTTAGCATTTTGAGTCATGCTGTCCATCATTTCTTGAGCCCATTCTTTGTCTTTTTGGTATTTTTCGGCTAGATGTTCGGCCATATTATCGTCTTCTGATGCCACAAAACTGGCATCTAACTGGAAGCTTTTCCATTCGATTTCTACACTCGCTCCATTTGGAAATTCAGCTAATGCACCTTCAATTCTTCTTTTTCCTATATAGCAGTAAGGACACATAATGTCCGACCAGATTTGTATTTTAAGTTTATTTTCCATTTCGAAATTGTTTTCTAATTCATTGTTTGTATATACAAATTTAGTAAAATGCTTTTGTAATATTGATTCCTTTAGGGATTTATTGGGAAATCGATAGGGTGTCGTTTACCTAAAAGCTGGAACAGTCCTTGGCGATTTAGCGTTCTGAAAAGAAATTTAACGTTTTGTTTTGTGATATAATTAGTTTTTGTATTGACGATAATAAGCAGTCTTTTTATTAAGAAATTCGAAAAATAGTTAGTTTATAACAGTGCTATGTGCTCAAAATAAAGTTAAGTTTCGTTTATAAATAAATTTTATTTTCGATTTATTGCTTTTGTTAGCGTGTTGTAAATGAGTGTAGTAATGGTAAAATGCTTACTTTACTTGTAAAGAGCCAACTTCGTGATTCAAGTTTTTGGCACGCTACTTGAATATGCCATTTCAAATAACAATGAAATAGCGGAAGCCGAAAAGCTCATGAGTAGGCAAAATACAAAATATAAATACCATGAAAAAAATTACCCTTTTAGTAGCTAGTATCCTCTTAATGGGAGGTGGTGTAGCCAATGCAGCAGAGAACAGCAAATTCCCTCAGGAGAGGAGAGTAGCTGTTGATTTTAGACATGCCGATCCGATTGTTTTTACGGAGGGCGGAATTGAGTTCTACATTTTTGCCGATGGACAATTTGATTTTAATGCGCGTACTTATGGTCGTGATAAAGCTTATAAGGCAAATAAAAGAGGGAACGGTCATAGAAATTATGGTGCAGCTTCTACTTATCGAGAAAATGGGCACGGCTTAAAAGTGCAGTACGATAGAAGAGGGAATGTAACTCGTGTTGGAAATGTTTCGGTTTACTTCGATTCTAACGATAGAGTTAGACGAGTAGGTGCTGTACAAATGACATACAATCGTTTTGCTTTAGAACGCGTAGGTGGTTTAGAGATTATTTATAACCGTCGTGGTCAGATTGTGGATATGGTTGGTAGAGTTAATGATCGTAGAGGTTATGTGTACAACCAACAGAATGATTATGATGACCGTGACTATAGAGCGTATGACTCAAGAGTTGTAAAGCAAGATAATAGAGTAGCGGCGTCTGTCGATGTAAGAATTGTTAAGAGGAATTAGTTTGTTATAAGTTGATAGGTGAAAGATCCCGCTGGTATTCGTATCGGCGGGATTTTTATTTGCTATTGTTATAGTTTTCTTTGTAAGTTTAGTTTGTGACAAAAGATTTAGCAGCTTATACTTTGATATATTTTAAACAAAAAAACCATTCGTGGTGACGAATGGTTTTCTAGAAAGTTTAAATAGAAATTTTATGCTAGTAAATCCAATACAAATGATGGGAATAAACCTAGTGCAATATTCAATACAATTGCGATTACGGCAACAGCATAAATAGTTACAGGAGTTCCTGTTCTTTCTTCATTAGGCTCCTTAGTGTACATCGCCAGGATGATTTTAAAGTAGTATCCAACGCTTATAATCGAATTGATAACTGCTACTATTACTAAAGCAACAAAGCCCGCTTGTAGCATGTTGTTGAATAAAAATAATTTGGCAAAGAAACCTGCGAAAATTGGAATACCCGCCATAGACAGTAAAGAGGCTGTTAAAATAGCGGCTAATAATGGATTAGTTTTTCCTAATCCGTGGAAATTAACCATATCCTCATTTTCGTTGTTTTTACAAACATAGATAATTACACTAAAAGCTGCGATACCTGCTAATGCATAAGCTGAAGTATAATATAATAATGTTCCCGCTGTATTTGCTGTACTTAGTAAAGTCATTATCATAAAACCGGCATGAGATATCCCTGAATATGCCAAAATTCGTTTTACATTTACTTGACGCAATGCCATTATATTTCCTACAGTCATCGAAGCCATAGAAATGATTACGAGTACAATTTGGAATGAAGGCGAAATATCTGCATTCATGATGGTAAGTAATTTAAATAAGGTAGCGATTGCAACTACTTTGGCCAATGTGCTCATTAAAGCAGTAGTTAAAGTAGGTGATCCTTCATAAACGTCAGGAGCCCAGAAATGGAATGGAACTGCAGCTATCTTGAAAAACATTCCAATTGTTACTAATACAATCCCAATTGGAAACCAAACTGGTAATTCAGCTGATTGTGATAATTCGCTGATTTCGATAACATCAAAACTTCCCATAGCTCCGTAGATCAAACAGATTCCGAATAGAATGATTCCTGAAGCAAAAGATCCCATTAAGAAATACTTTAAACCCGCTTCGTTACTTTTTGTACTCAATCTATTGCTTGCCGCCAAGACGTAAAGAGCAATAGACAATACTTCGATTCCTAAAAAGAACATTGCTAAGTTTCCAAAAGAAACCATGGCAACAGTTCCCGCCAGTAAAAATATTTTTATGGCAATAAAATCGGAGATTTTGCTTTGTTGATGCTCATAGAATTTATGGCTTAATGCCACTAAGAATATGGTTAAGATTATAAATAACCCACTAAATGCAGTAGAAAATTTACTCACAATAATCATATTGTTGTAGTAGGCAGCAGGTGAATTGAATTCAGAGATGTTAAGACCTAGTACGGCCAGTAACCCAATAATTGTTATTGGAATGATGGCTTTTCTTAATTCGAAAATTTCAAATAAAAGGCATAAAACACCTAATCCTATTATAGCTATTAATGTATTCATTTTTTTTATTTGACTAGTTAATTCTATTAATATGAGTTAAAATATTTTCCAAACTTGGCGTTATTAAGTCTGTGATTGGTTTTGGATACATTCCAAAAAAGAATAAAACCGCTAGGATAATTACTAACGCTAATCCTTCTTGAAAAGTAACATCTACAAATGCTTTTGTATTCGTTTCTCCAAGCATAACTTGCTGGTACATTTTCAACATGTAGTAAGCTCCTAATATGATCGTTGTTCCTCCTAATAAGGCAAACCAGATATTAATTTGCGAAAGACCGTACAATACTGTGAACTCTCCAACGAAGTTGAAGGTAGTAGGTAAGGAAACAGATGCTAATACTAAAAGCAAGAACATCGAAGCGAATTTTGGTGATTGAGAACGAATTCCGCCCATGTCAGCAATAGTTCTGGTTTCGTATCTTCTAAAAATAATTTCAGAGATGAAGAATAATCCAACTACCACAAAACCGTGAGCGATCATTTGTAATACTGCACCACGTAATCCGTCAATTGTAAGTGAATAAGTTCCAGCTGCAATTAATCCAACGTGGGCTAATGATGAGTAAGCTAGTAATTTTTTTAAGTCTTTTTGGCGTAAAGCCACAATCGAACCGTAGATTACTCCGGCAATTCCTAAGCTGATGAAGATGTATTTGTATTCTTCAGCGGCAAGTGGAGCAAGAGGAAGTTGCCAGCGTATAATGCTGTATAATCCCATTTTTAGCATAATTCCTGATAGCAACATCGTTCCTACTGTAGGTGCTTTTTGGTAAACATTTGCTTGCCAAGTGTGGAATGGGATTAAAGGAATTTTAATAGCGTAGGCTAAGAAAAACGCTAAGAATATCCATAACTGTTCAGTTACTGATAAATTTAAGTTGTATAAATCTTCTAATAAAAAGCTTCCGGCTTGCTGATATAAATAAACAAAACCAACTAGCATAAATAAAGATCCAGCTAAAGTATAAATGAAGAATTTTACCATTGCTTTTTTACGTTCTTCAGCATCACCATTACCCCAAATTAAAGCAATGAAGTAAATAGGGATTAATGCTAATTCCCAGAAGATATAGTATAAAAGACCATCTGAAGCTAAGAATGTTCCTGCCATAGCAAAAACCATAAAAAGAATCAGCGAGTAAAAGGCTTTTGCATTCTTATATACATTTCCAAAAGAAGAAAATATAATGATTGGTGCTAATGCCAGTGTCAATAGAATCATTGCAATTGATAATCCATCTGCTTGTAGAGCAAATGAAATATTCGGTTGGTTGATCCATTGGCTGATAAAACTAATGTTTTCTCCAGCGTTGAAATTATTTAACAATACGATTGCACATCCTAAAGACGAAAGGCTAAAGAACAGTGCTACTTTTGAAGCCAGTTTGTCACCAGCCAGGTACGTTGCAAAGGCTCCAACAAAAAGTATAATTAACAGTATAGATACATTCATAGTATAAAATTATTGAACTAAAAATAAATAGGTTACAATGGCGCACATGCCGATAACAAAAGCAAAAAGGTAAAAACCGATACTTCCGCTTTGTAATTTTTTTCCTTGAAATCCTATTTCGTTGGTTACTTTCGCTAATCCAAAAACCATCGAAGTTAAAGTAGTCTCCACGTAGTCTCTAAAGAATCTTGATAAGCCATTGATTGATTTCACGAATAAAAAGTCATAGATTTCATCTACATAATATTTATCGTATAACACTTTTGTAAAACCTGTAATCTCTGCATCTTCTGCAGGAACTTGACTTTGCTTGATGTATTTTGCATAAGCAATACCTATTCCAACTAATCCACCGATAACGGCAATAAACATCAGTGCATATTCAGTTGTTCCAAAATGGTGTTGCTCTGTCGCTACTTTTGTAAATAATGGTGACAGATAATTGTTCAACCAGCTATTCGTTGGTAAACTAATCAATCCACCTAAGGTTGCTAAAATTGCTAAAACAATTAAAGGAAACGTGATTAAAGTAGGGCTTTCATGTAAGTGGCTTTTTTGTTCTGCAGTACCTCTAAATTCTTTGAAGAAAGTAAGGTATAACAATCTAAACATATAGAAAGCCGTCATTAACGATGCTAAGGAAGCAATGAACCAAAGTATTTTGTTGTGCTCAAAAGCTACTAATAGAATTTCATCTTTCGAGAAAAATCCTGAAAAAGGAGGGATTCCTGAAATAGCTAATGAAGAGATTAAGAAAGTAACAAATGTGATTGTCATTACTTTTTTCAATCCACCCATTTTGCGCATGTCTTGTTCTCCATGTAAAGCATGAATAACAGATCCAGATCCTAAGAACAAACAAGCCTTAAAGAAAGCGTGTGTTATTACGTGGAAAACGGCTACTTCATAAGCACCAAGACCTAAAGCCAAGAACATCAATCCTAATTGAGAAACGGTAGAGTAGGCCAGTACTTTTTTAATATCTGTTTGAACTAAAGCAATTGTCGCTGCTACAAGAGCTGTAACGGCTCCTACAATAGCAATTATGTTTTGGACATCTGGAGCTAAATCAAACACGTAGTTCAATCTAGTAATCATAAAGATACCTGCAGTTACCATTGTTGCAGCATGTATTAATGCTGAAACTGGTGTTGGTCCTGCCATCGCATCTGGCAACCAAGTGTACAATGGAATTTGTGCTGATTTTCCACAAGCTCCAATGAAGAGAGCAAAAGCGGCAACAGAAATCCAATACATGTTTAAATCGCTTGCGCCAGTAATAGCTGTTTTTAAAGTGGCATAATCTAAAGTTGAGAATAATGAACCGATGATGAAGATTCCAATTAATAAACCTAAATCTCCAATTCTGTTCATGATGAATGCTTTCTTAGCTGCATCATTGAATTCTTGGTTTTTATGCCAAAATCCGATAAGAAGATAAGAACAAAGACCTACACCTTCCCAACCAATGAACAACACTAATAAGTTACTTCCTATTACAAGAGTAATCATGAAGAAGATAAATAGATTCAAATAAGCAAAGTACTTGTGCATGTTCTCGTCATCATGCATGTAGCTGATAGAGTACATGTGAATAAGTGCACCAATTCCAGTCACAAAAAGCAACCAAAGAACGGATAGTTGGTCTAAAAGAAAACCAAAATCTACTTTGAAGTTACTAATTTGGATCCAATCAAACAATTGAATTTGGATGGCTTGTTGCGTTTGATTTATTTCGAGAAAAAAGTAAACAGATACTGCAAATGAAAGCGCAACTGCTCGCGTTCCAATTGTTCCAGAAGCTGTTTTGCCAACACTTTTTCCGAAGAAAACATTAAATAAAAACCCTAAAAAAGGAGCTAATAATAAGAGTAAAGCTAAATTCGTATTCATTATAATTTATCCTTTTAAGTTTTTTAAATTATTGATGTCAATTGAGCCTAAATTTCTAAATATGGAAACTAGAATTGCTAAACCTACAGCAACTTCGGCAGCAGCTACAGCCATAGAGAAAAAGACAAAAATTTGTCCTTGTGCATCTTGGTGATAAGTAGAAAATGCAACAAACAAAAGATTGACTGCATTCAGCATAATTTCGATAGACATAAATACGATAATTGCATTTCGTCTGTATAAAACTCCAAAAACCCCAATACAAAAAAGTATCGTAGAAAGGAAAATGTAGTTTTCGATGCCTATTTCATTTAAAATATTGTTCATGTTATTTCTCTGTTTTTTCTTTTTTAGACAATAAAACCGATCCAATCATTGCTACTAAAAGTAAGATAGAGGCAAATTCAAACGGCACCATATATTCATTCAATAGAACTAGACCTAACACCTTTATAGATTGATAATCTGCTCCAGTACTAATGTATTCACCAACGATAGGTTTTGAATTTATAAAAATGGCAATTAAAACCAAACTTATTAAACAAAAAGAAACAATAGCACCTAGTCTAGTAATTCTAGGTTTGTGAACTTCATTTTCTTTATTTAAATTCATCAACATGATGGTGAATAAAAATAAAATCATAATCGCACCTGAGTACACAATGATGTGCATAATGGCCAGAAATTGAGAGTTCAACAATAAATAATGTCCTGCAATTGAGAAAAAAGAAATTACAAGATATAAAGCACTGTGAATTGGGTTTCTGCTATAGATGGTTAAGAAGGCCGTAGCTATAGTTACAGCTGACAAAACGCAAAATATAATAAGGATAGTCGACATTAGTTAGCGTTTTTAAGTTGTGTATTTTTCATTGCAATATCTAAAGGCATAACTAATCTATCTTTGCCATAAATAAAATCTTCTCTGTCATAGCTTGATTCAACTAGTGTTTTAGAAGTAGTCAAATAGATAGCGTCTTTTGGACAAGCTTCTTCACACAAACCACAAAAGATACAACGCAACATATTGATTTCATAAATCGAAGCGTATTTCTCTTCTCTGTATAAATGTTTTTCGTCAGCTTTGCGTTCCTCGGCTTTCATTGTTATCGCTTCTGCAGGACATGATAAAGCACATAATCCACAAGCAGTACAGTTTTCACGTCCTTGCTCATCACGTTTCAATTGGTGTTGACCACGGTAAACGGGACTCATTTCACGTACCTGTTCAGGATATTTAATGGTAACTTTTCTTGTAAACAAATGCTTAATCGTGATTATCATTCCTTTGATAATCGCAAGTAGATACATTTTTTCCAAAAAAGTCATCTCTTTGTTAGAGACTACTTTTTTTCTTCCAGATAAGGATATGGTTTCTATTGACATTTTTTTGTTTTATTAGTAGCTTATTCCTGCTATTCTCTTCAATCTTTCAACCTGAACAAAGTTCAGGATGAAAGGATTTTCGTTTCTATCAGGGCTAGGCCTTTTTTACTCCTATTTAAAATCCTAAATAAATTGCTATTTCTGCTCTCAACATTACAATTCCTGTAATGATAATATTAAGGATTGATAATGGTATTAATATTCTCCATCCAAGGTGCATCAATTGATCGTATCTAAATCTTGGGATAGTCCATCTTACCCACATGTAAAGGAAAATGAAACCACAAATTTTGATAAATAATGCTATAATTCCAATTACGTTAGCCAAGTTTACACCCCAGTTTTCTACTGCCCAGCTCATTCCTGGATAATTATATCCGCCAAAGAATAAAACAGCAAGAATTGTAGAGGAGATAAACATATTTGCATATTCAGCAAATAAGTAGAATCCCATTTTCATAGAAGAATATTCTGTGTGGTATCCACCAACTAATTCCGTTTCACATTCCGCTAAATCAAATGGCGTTCTATTCGTTTCGGCAAAAGCACAAATTAAGAAAATGAAGAAGGACAATGGTTGGTAAAAAACATTCCAGTTCATACCAGCTTGCTGCATTGAGATTTCTCTCAAGCTCAAAGTTCCAGTCATCATCAATAATGCGATTAAGGAAAGTCCCATTGCAACCTCATAAGAGATCATTTGAGAAGCCGCACGAACC
The DNA here is from genome assembly GCF_004349145.1 of Flavobacterium hiemivividum. Taxonomy (GTDB): domain Bacteria; phylum Bacteroidota; class Bacteroidia; order Flavobacteriales; family Flavobacteriaceae; genus Flavobacterium; species Flavobacterium hiemivividum. The sequence continues at coordinate 199,153 of NZ_SMFO01000003.1, forward strand.
GCTCCAATCAATGAGAATTTATTATTAGAAGCCCATCCACCTATCATGATTCCGTAAACACCAATAGACATTACACCTATAAGATATAACAAAGCCACATCAATGTCAGTTGCCTGTAAGATAATATCTCTCCCAAAAAGGTGGAATTTATCACCCCAAGGGATAACGGCACTAGTCATTAAGGCTGTTGTCATAGCAAGAGCAGGTCCTGCAAAAAACAAAAAGCGGTTTGGCGTATCAGGCTCAAATTCTTCTTTCGAAAATAATTTTAATCCATCAGCAAGTGGTTGTAATATACCACCTTTTCCAGCTCTGTTTGGACCAATACGATCTTGAAGCCAAGCGGCTACTTTTCTTTCAGCTAACGTGGAATACATCGCCATAAGCATGGTGATTGCAAACACAACTAAAATAATAACGCTTTTTTCTATTATTATACTACTATCCATTTTCTAAATGTTACCATGTTTAAAATCTTCCTCTTCTTCTTTATCCAAAGGGATAGCAGGCATGCTTATTTTCTTACGGTCTTGCTCTCTACCTTTAAGAATTCCTTCTTCGGTTTCGATTACAACTGTTTCCAGTTCTTGAGTGTAATTATTTTGATTGATAACAGAATCTTTGTCAAATGCTCTTGGACCTTCAATAATCCAATGAGAAGGGTCTTTATGGTCAAAACGACATTCGTTACAAATGAATTCTTCTACTTCATGATAGACATCTTTACGACCCGTAACTCTTTGTATTTCGTCACCAAACATCCAAAGGGTTGTTTTACCACAACATCCTGGAGTCGTGCACTCTCTATGTGCATTGTACGGTTTGTTGAACCAAACTCTAGATTTAAATCTAAATGTTTTATCAGTTAACGCACCTACAGGACATACATCAATCATATTTCCTGAAAACTCATTGTCGATAGCTTTAGAGATACAAGTCGAAATGTTCGAATGATCTCCTCTGTCCATCACACCATGTACACGATTGTCTGTCAATTGATCAGCAACCATTACACAGCGGTAGCAAAGAATACAACGATTCATATGCAATTGAATATTTGGGCCTATATCTTCAGGCTCAAATGTCCTTTTTTCTTCTATAAATCTACTTTTAGCTTTTCCGTGCTCAAAACTTAAATCTTGTAAATCACATTCTCCCGCTTGGTCACAAACTGGACAGTCGAGTGGGTGATTGATCAATAAAAATTCAGTTACTGATTCTCTAGCTTCTTTAACTCTAGCAGAAGATTTGCTGTTTATCTCCATACCGTCCATGCATCCTGTTACACAAGAAGCCATTAATTTTGGCATTGGTCTTGGATCTGCATCACTACCTTTTGCAACTTCTACTAGACAACAACGACATTTACCGCCGCTACCTTCTAATTTAGAATAATAGCACATCGCTGGTGGCACAGATTCTCCACCTATCTTACGTGCTGCTTGTAGAATGGTTGTTCCTGGTTCTACTTCAATTGCTTGACCGTCTATTGTTACTTTCATTTCTTACTTTTGTTTTTTTAGTTTAAAGTTTGAAGTTTCAGGTTGCTACAATTGAAACTAAAAAAAAACTTGAAACTTGAAACTATTTTAAACTGTTTGTTTTGTTACTAAGTGCTTTACTTGAGCAAATGGTTCTTCAACAAAATGGTTTCTATTTTTTATTTTTTCTGGGAAACGAACGTGATATTCAAATTCATCTCTAAAGTGACGAATAGCTGCTGCTACTGGCCACGAAGCTGCGTCACCTAATGGACAAATTGTGTTTCCTTCAATTTTACTTTGAATACTCCATAGCAAATCAATGTCTTCTTCACGTCCTTGACCGTTTTCAATACGCCATAAAACTTTCTCTAGCCAGCCTGTACCTTCGCGACATGGTGAACATTGTCCACAGCTTTCATGATGATAAAAACGAGCAAAATTCCAAGTGTTACGCACGATGCAAGAAGTGTCATTATAAACAATGAATCCTCCTGAACCTAACATTGATCCGGTTGCAAAGCCACCATCACTTAAAGATTCGTATGACATCAAACGATCTTCACCGTTAGCTGTTTTGTATATTAAATCGGCTGGCAAAATTGGCACTGATGAACCTCCGGGCACTAATGCTTTCAAAGGTCGGTCAGAACTCATTCCGCCTAAATATTCATCTGAATTCATGAATTCGTAAACGCTAAGTCCTAATTCAATTTCATAAACACCAGGATTTTTCACATGCCCTGAAGCCGAAATTAATTTAGTTCCAGTACTTCTCCCGATTCCGATTTTTGCATATTCATCACCAGAATTGTTTACAATCCATGGCACTGATGCGATAGTTTCCACGTTATTAACTACGGTAGGATTTGCCCATAAACCTGAAACTGCAGGGAATGGCGGCTTGATACGAGGATTACCTCTTTTTCCTTCCAATGATTCAATCAGAGCAGTTTCTTCACCACAAATGTAGGCACCAGCACCACAGTGAACATAAAGTTCTAAGTCGTATCCTGTTCCTAATATGTTTTTACCTAACCAACCGGCGGCTTTCGCTTCGGCAATAGCTCTTTCTAGGATTTTGTAAACCCACATGTATTCTCCACGAATGTAGATATACGATAGGTTGGCACCCAAAGCAAAACTAGAAGTAATCATTCCTTCGATCAATAAATGAGGAATAAATTCCATCAAGTAACGATCTTTGAAAGTTCCGGGTTCAGACTCATCTGCATTACAAACTAAATGCCTTGGTTTTCCTGATTTTTTATCAATAAAACTCCATTTTAATCCAGCAGGAAATCCAGCACCACCACGACCACGAAGCCCTGATGTTTTTACTTGCTCAACAACTTCGTCTGGAGTCATTGATTTCATTGCTTTTTCTACAGACGCATAACCGCCATTCTGGCGATATACTTCGTAGGTTTTTATTCCTGGAATGTTAATCTTGTCTAATAATATTTTTTTTGACATCTTATTTATCGTGTAATATTATTTTATCATCTCTACAATCAGTTATTAACTGATCGATTTTTTCTTTGGTAAGATGCTCTTTGTAAAAATCGCCAAGCTGCATCATCGGAGCATATCCACAGGCACCTAAACACTCTACGCCTTTTACTTCAAAAAGTCCATCTGCAGTAGTTTCACCAATTTTCACACCTAGTTTTTCACAGGTGTAGTCCATTAGATCTTCCGTTCCGTTAAGGCAACATGGTGATGTTTGACAAAACTCAAACATGTATTTTCCAATAGGTTTTTGATTGTACATTGAGTAAAAAGAAACAACCTCATACACCTCAATTGGTAATATTTGGATGATCTCAGCTACCTTATCCATTAATTCGATACTCAACCAATTCTCGTGAGCATCTTGAACTTCGTGTAAAACAGGTAATAAAGCTGATTTTCTTTTATCTTCTGGGTAATGACTAATGAGTTCATTGATGCGATTCATCAATGTTTCGGTCATATTTATTTCTTGCTTGTAATGTGTTCTTTCCATTCTCTGTTTTAGATTTTAGATTTAGGATTTAGGATTTAAAAGAGGTTACCGAGATAATTCTTCTTTCCTAAATTGACCAAAACCTATATTCTTTTTTTAACTGATATTGTTTTCTAAAATCCTAAATCGTAATTCTCCAATCCTCAATTTTTATGCGTCTAATTCTCCTGCAATTACATTTAAACTTGATAGAATTACAATCGCATCAGAAAGTAATGCTCCTTTTATCATGTCTGGATAGGCCTGGTAGTATATAAAACAAGGTCTTCTAAAATGCAGTCTGTAAGGAGTACGACTTCCGTCAGTTACCAAATAAAAACCTAATTCTCCGTTTCCACCTTCAACAGGATGGTATATTTCTGCAACTGGAACGGGAACTTCACCCATTACAATCTTAAAGTGATATATCAAAGACTCCATGCTCGTATAAACATCCTCTTTTGGAGGCAGGTAATAGTCTGGAACTTCAGCATGATATTCATTTCCTGCTGGCATTTTTGCCAAAGCTTGACGAATAATACTTAAGCTTTCCCAAACTTCTGCGTTTCGAACGCAAAAACGATCGTAAGTATCTCCAGATTTTCCAACGGGAACTATAAAATCAAAATCTTCGTATGAGCTATAAGGTTGAGCTACACGTACATCATAATCAACACCTGCTGCACGTAAGTTTGGACCTGTAAATCCGTATGAAATAGCTTCTTCAGCAGTTATTGCTCCTACGTTTATGGTTCTGTCCATGAAAATTCTATTTCTTACGAATAGATTTTCAAATTCTTTCCAAGCAACTGGAAATTCTTCTAAAAATAAATCTAATTTTCTAAAAGCTTCAGGAGACCAGTCTCTTTCGAAACCACCAATTCTTCCCATGTTAGTCGTCAATCGAGCGCCACAAATTTCTTCGTAGATCTCATATACTTTCTCTCTAAATTGGAAAACGTAAAGAAACCCTGTAAAGGCTCCAGTGTCAACTCCTAAAATAGAGTTACAGATAAGGTGATCAGAAATTCGTGCCAATTCCATTACAATAACCCTTAAATACTGAGCGCGTTTTGGCACTTCAATATCAAGTAATTTTTCTAAAGTCATCCACCATCCCATATTGTTAATAGGAGAGGAGCAATAGTTCATTCGGTCTGTAAGTGGAGTAATTTGGTAAAAAGGACGATTTTCTGCGATTTTTTCGAAAGCACGGTGTATGTAACCAATAGTTGGCTCGGCCTCTAAAATTCGCTCCCCATCCATCAACAGAATGTTTTGAAAAATTCCGTGCGTAGCGGGGTGAGTAGGACCTAAATTAAGAATAGAAAGCTCGCTTCCATCGTCATTTAGCTTCTCTTTCATGATTTTAGCATATCGATGCTCTGGTGGTAATAATAGTTCTGACATTTATAGAATGTGAAAAATTATATATTGTGTTTTTAGCAATTGTCTATTGTTCTTCCGAAGAAACGGTCGTCTTTATCTGTACGTCCACCGTCTTCTAATGGAAACTCTTTGCGCATAGGAAATGAAACCATTTCATCCATGTTCAAGATACGTTTCAATTGTGGGTGACCAATAAAGTCTACGCCGTAAAAATCATAAGTTTCTCTTTCCATCCAGTTTGCACTTTTGAAAATGTTACAAATTGTTTTTATTTCCGGTTTGTCGCCGTTTATAAAAGCTTTGATTTTCACACGTTTGTTATCATACCAATTGTGCATGTGATACACCATTGTAATTTGTCTGTCTACTTCATTATCTGGATAATGTATCGCACATAAATCAGTTAAAAAATTGAAACGCAATATAGGATCGTTTTTCAAAAAAAGAATGACCGCTGTGATTTTGTCAGCAGTAATTTCAAATGAAAAGATATCTTTTTCTTGATTAAAGTGAAAAACATTCTCGCCAAACGTTTCCGTTAATTTATCTTGAATAACAGTATTTTCTAATGCCATGTCGTTATTTGATGTTATAAGAGGCCATTAATGCTTCGTACTCTGGCGAACTTCTTCTTCTTACAGATTCAGATTTAACTAGTTCTTGTAATTTCATTACGCCATCTAAAATTTGCTCTGGCCTTGGAGGACAACCCGGTACATAAACGTCAACAGGAATTACTTTGTCAATTCCTTGTAATACTGAATAAGTATCGAAAATACCACCTGAAGATGCACAAGCACCAACAGCAATCACCCATCTAGGTTCAGACATTTGTTCGTAAACTTGACGTAAAACAGGAGCCATTTTTTTCGAAATAGTTCCCATTACTAATAACATATCTGATTGACGAGGAGAAAAACTTAAACGCTCAGAACCAAATCGAGCGATATCATAATGTGCTCCCATGGTTGCCATGAACTCAATACCACAACAAGAAGTTGCAAAGGGTAAAGGCCAAAGGGAATTGGCACGAGCCAAACCTACAACATCATTTAGTTTTGTGGCGAAGAAACCTTCTCCAACATAACCTTCTGGTGCCTCAACTATTTTTATATTTGAATTACTCATCTTAAATTATAGATTACAGGATTTACGATTTAGGATTTTTCCTAAATGAAATCTTTTATTATAAATCGCATTCTTAGTTTTATTCCCACTCTAAAGCTTTCTTTTTGATGATGTAGAAAAACCCCACCAAAAGTAAAAGCATAAATATCACCATCTTAACCATTCCTTCCATTCCTAGCTCCTTGAAATTGATTGCCCAAGGGTATAGAAAGATAACTTCAATGTCAAAAAGAACAAACAATATCGCAACAAGAAAGTATTTTACTGAGAACGGAATACGTGCATTTCCTATACCTTCAATACCACATTCAAAGTTTTTACCTTTTACTGCTGATTTTCTTTTAGGTCCTAATTTTCCAGAAACGAAAATAGTTCCTACTACAAACCCGGCAGCCAATAAAAACTGTAACAAAATCGGAATATAACTTAACTGATCAGATTGCATAATTAATGATTTAAATGTGCTAAAATTAGCGACAAAGATAGGTTTCAAGGAATTAAAACACAAGTGTAATACGGAATTTAGTTGTGTTGAAAATCCAATTGCTTCCTAATTTTTAATGATTATAAATAATAAACTCAAATCTTATTTTTTGAAAGGAATTTTTAGAGTTGAAACCAAAAAAAAACGTTTCGAAGTAAATCGAAACGTTTTAAACATTCGTAGCAAAAAATATTTTTTTGCTTAGATAACTGCTACTTTCGCAGCAACTTTTCCTTTTCTTCCTTCTTCTTCTTCATAGCTAACTCTGTCACCTTCGCGTAATTCTTCCGCGTTGATTCCTGAAGCGTGAACAAAAATGTCTTTTCCTGTTTCTTCGTCTGTAATGAATCCGTAACCTTTTGACTCATTGAAAAATTTAACTGTACCTGTACGCATTGTAATTGTAATAATAATTTATAATGAAGCAAATGTAATATTTATTATCATATGTTTGTTAATAAATATTCTTTTTTTTTGAAAATATTTGATTTTCAGCGTTTTCCACCATTAGTTACTGATAAAGTACTACAGATTCAATTTTATGTGAAGCTCTTTTAATTGTGTGTTATCAATAGCTGATGGAGCGTCAATCATGACATCTCTTCCAGAATTGTTTTTTGGAAAAGCGATAAAATCACGAATGGTTTCCTGTCCGCCTAGAATAGCCACTAATCGGTCCAATCCAAAGGCTAATCCTCCGTGTGGTGGCGCTCCAAATTGAAATGCGTCCATTAAGAATCCAAACTGTTCTTTTGCTTGCTCTTCTGTGAAGCCCAGGTATTTAAACATAAGTTGTTGTGTCGCTTTGTCGTGAATACGAATAGAACCACCTCCAATTTCATTCCCGTTCAATACCATATCATAAGCATTGGCGCGAACTTTTCCTGGATCTGTTTCTAATAAATGCATGTCTTCCGGTTTAGGGGAAGTAAACGGATGATGCATGGCGTGGTAACGGGCAGTTTCCTCGTCAAATTCTAATAATGGGAAATCAACTACCCAAAGTGGTGCGAATTCGGCTGGGTTTCTTAATCCTAAACGTGTCGCTAATTCCATACGTAAAGCAGAAAGTTGCGCTCTAGTTTTATCAGCAGGGCCAGAAAGTACAAAAATCATGTCGCCAGCTTTTGCTCCGGTTGTCTTTGCCCAATTGCTTAAATCGTCTTGCGCATAGAATTTATCTACAGATGATTTATAGGTTCCGTCCTCGTTGCATTTTACATAAACCATTCCTGATGCTCCTACTTGTGGACGTTTCACCCATTCGATTAAAGCATCGATCTCTTTTCTAGTATAACTTCCTGCGCCTGGAACTGCAATTCCCACCACTAATTCGGCAGTATTAAAAACTGGGAATTCTTTGTGTTGCGCTAATTGGTTTAGTTCCCCAAATTCCATTCCGAAACGAATGTCCGGTTTGTCATTTCCATAGGTTTTCATCGCATGCTCGTATGTCATACGCGGAAACTTATCTACTTCGATACCTTTTATCTCTTTCAGTAAATGTCTTGTTAAACCTTCAAAAACATTCAGAATATCTTCTTGTTCCACAAATGCCATTTCGCAATCAATTTGTGTAAACTCTGGTTGTCTGTCTGCACGTAAATCTTCGTCACGGAAACATTTTACGATTTGGAAGTATTTGTCCATTCCACCTACCATCAATAATTGTTTGAAGGTTTGTGGTGATTGTGGTAAAGCGTAAAATTGTCCTTCATTCATTCGAGAAGGAACAACAAAGTCACGAGCTCCCTCAGGAGTTGATTTTATTAAATAAGGTGTCTCTACTTCGCAGAAATCCAAATCAGAAAGGTACTTGCGCACTTCCATCGCTACTTTGTGACGAAAAAGCAAGCTGTTTTTTACAGGATTTCTTCTAATGTCTAAATAACGGTATTTCATTCGAATGTCTTCACCACCATCAGTTTCATCTTCGATAGTAAAAGGCGGCGTTAATGCAGCATTCAGTATAGTTAGTTCTGTAACTAATATCTCGATTTCTCCTGTTGCGATGTTTTTGTTCTTCGCTTCACGCTCGATAACGGTTCCTTTAACCTGAATTACGAATTCGCGACCCAATGTTTTAGCCAATTCAAAAACTGATTTTTCAGTACGTCCTTCGTCAAAAATTAATTGTGTAATTCCATAACGGTCACGTAAATCAATCCAATTCATGAATCCTTTATCTCTAGATTTTTGAACCCAACCAGCAAGTGTAACTTCAGTATTTATGTGTGAGGCGTTTAATTCGCCACAATTATGACTTCTATACATAATCAAATTTTTATGGTAATATCTTTAAATTAAGATGTTTAATTCTTGTGTAGTGTGAAGAAGTATCTAAAATAGTAGATATTTTCTGTGGCAAAGATAGAAAAAAGGACTCTTATTTTAGTCCTTATTGTTCGAATTTCGAGTAGATGTTTGAGCAGTTGTTGTTTCTTCGTTTTTAAAAATTTTAATCTTGTTTTTCTTAGCTTTCTCTAACTGAAAACGTGACTTTTTTATAATCCTACTTTTTTGTGACTTGTGATAAATTATCGAGTCGCAGCTTTAAGTTTTGGAGTAAATTATTTTTTATAAATTGGAGGTAAATTACTGATTCGTTCGAAAACCTATTATACAATTGTCTAATGATTAAAAAGAAGTATTTATCCGCTGAAATTATCAAACAATTTGCTGATCGCTTAGGATTAGCGTTTGTCGACGAAAATGAACCCCAAGGGAATGTTTGTTTTGCTAATAATGAAGAGGTGCGAGCGGAGTTTAAAACTGCTTTTACGGCGATGAATTTATTGGATTATTTCTATGCAGTTTCACATTCAACTAACGATCGAGATGATCAAGAAGAGATTTTAGAAATGGATTTTGCTGTTATCCCACTTCCGACGGATTCCAAGGAATTTTGGGAATTGGTTAAACTTGGCGGTTCATTAAGAATCAAGTAATAGCCTAATAGTCCTAAAAAGGTAAAATAGAACTTTCGTTTTTTATAAAGAAGTATGAGTTGAAGTTACTGCGAATTCGATCACGTGCAAGAAAATATTACGATTACAATTTCTAATATAAAATCGCTTTGGCGAAAGCAAAAAAAATTCCTGTTCATTAAATTGAACAGGAATTTCTATATATAAAAGAGCTATTTGTTACTCTTTATTTTCATCGTTAAATTTATCCTCACTTAATTCTTGTGGCACATAGTCCGCAACTATTAAAGCTTCAAAATCTGTTTTCTTACCTTTTGTAAACTTGTAGATTAATTTTTCCATGATTTCATAAATTACCGGAACGATAATTAACGTCAGGAATAAAGAACTGATCAATCCTCCAATGATTACCCATGCTAAACCATTTTTCCATTCGGCACCAGCACCAGATGCTAATGCGATTGGGAACATACCAAAGGCCATTGCGATTGTCGTCATTAAAATTGGACGCAAACGTGCATGATTGGCTTGGATCAAAGCCGTTCTGATTGATTCGCCGGCAGCTCTTCGCTGGTTCGTGTAATCCACTAGCATAATCGCGTTTTTACAAACCAGACCAATAAGCATAATAACTCCAAGAATGGTAAATATATTTAAGGTGTTGTTTGTTAAAGCCAAGGCTAATAGCGCGCCAATAAACGAAAGCGGTATGGCAAACAATACTACAAACGGATGCACAAAACTATCGTACAATCCAACCATCACAAGGTAAACCAAGATAATTGCTGCAAGTAAAGCAAAACCTAAGGTTCCGAAACCTTCACTTTGGTTTTCTTGATCTCCACCCCAAATGTAGTTAACGCCAACTGGTTTTTTCATTGTCGCTAGTTTTGATTCAAGTTGCGCAACCACATTTCCTACTGGTACACCAACAGTTTGTCCTTTTAAAGTAACTGATGCAGTTTTATCTCTACGCTCTAATTGACTTGGTCCAGAACCTTCTTTTACAGTTGCAAATTGAGACAATTTTATTTGTTCTCCTTTATCGTTTATAAAAATAAGATTACTTACATCATTGATGCTTTTACGGTCAAAACTGCTGTACTTGATGTTGATGTCATACTCGTATTCACCAGCTCTAAATTTTCCGTCCGTATTTCCGCTATAAGCAGTTTGCATGGTCATACCAACAGTTTGTAGAGTCAAACCAAGTGCTGACATTTTATCTCTATCTACCTGAACATTAATTTCTGGATTTCCAGTTTCTACAGATAGTTTTACTCCTGTTGATCCAGGGATTTTGATTAATTCAGCTTCGGCTTCTTTGGCAAAAACCATCGCGCTTTCTAGACTTGTACCGGTAACAATTAAAGCAATTGGCGCATCTTCAGCTGTTCCTAAAATACCTACTGGTACTGTTTTTACTTTGGCACCAACCAATATTTTTTCTAATTGCAGTTTCATTCTGGCAGCATAAACATAGGAATCGTCTGTTCTGTCTTTTTGATCAATCATTTTCACGTTAATCTCTGACTTGTATGCGGTAGATTGTGAAGCTCCCATTCCTTCGCTGGTTTCACCAACTTTAGTAATTAAACTTTTCACATATTCTTGTGAGTTCAAGAAAGCTTCAGCTTTTTGAGCCATGAAATTACTTTGCTCTAATGAAGCATCTTTTGGCAATTCTATTTGAACCAAAAATTCTCCACTGTCTGATTTGGCAAAAAATTCTCCACCAATAAATCCAAATGGAACCAAGGCTACTGAACTAAAGAATAGTACAAGGACAACGGCTAAAGTTGTTTTGTAATGATCCAAACACCATTTCAATAAATTAGTAACCCAATTCGTAAAACGAGTTAATAATTTTTCGAATCCAAGAATAACTCTACCAAAAGCATTTTTACCTTCAATATGTTCTAGTTTTCCAAAACGGGAAGACAACCATGGAATAATTGTAAAGGATGCTAAAAGTGAGAATAATGTCGAAATAATTACAGTAACGCAAAACTGTGTAATAATATTCGAAACTAATCCTGTACTCATTGCAATAGGTAAGAATACAACAACAATTACTAAGGTGATCGAAGTTACGGTTGCGCCTATCTCGGCAGTACCATCATAAGCTGCACGAACCTTATTTTTACCCATTTCCATGTGCCTGTAAATATTTTCTAATACTACAATGGCATCATCCACAAGAATACCTACAACTAGCGATAGACCTAGTAAACTCATTAAGTTTAAAGTATATCCCAAATAGTAAAATCCGATAAAGGTCGAAATCAAGGAAGCAGGAATAGCAACCATTACGATCAAGGAGTTTCTTACACTGTGCAAGAAAAATAACATTACAAACGCTACTAAAAATACGGCAATCAGTAAATCGTGGATTACAGAATCAGCAGCTTCTAATGTAAATACGGAACTGTCGTTAGCGACATTCAATTTTACATCATCTTTTTTATAGTCGTTTTCTAATTTAGTGATGGTTTTATGAACTTCTTCACTAACCGCAACTGCATTTGCATCTGATTGTTTTACGATTTGTAAAATAATAGCGCTTTTTTGGTCAACGCGAGCAATTTTTTCAGCAGTTTTTTGTCCATCTTGCACATCGGCGATATCGCGCAAACGCACTTGAATTCCGTTGTTAGAGGAAACGACTAAATTTCTTAATTCTTCTACATTTTTATATTTACCAGCTAAACGAATCAGAATTTTTTGATCACGAGTTTGTATGTTTCCTGTTGGGAAATCTAAATTAGAAGATAGAATAATCTGCTGTACTTGTGGAATCGAGAGTCCGTAACCTTGCATTTTTATTGCATCAAGGCTTACTTGTATTTCACGTTCTTGTCCACCAATAATATTTACCTGAGCTACTCCATTTACACGAGATAAAACGGGTGCTATTTTTTTATCAATTAAGTCATAAAAAGCGACTTCATCCATGTTACTATTGGAACCAATAGTCATAATTGGTAAATCACTCAATGAGAATTTACTTAAAGAGGGTGTTTTTGCATCGTCTGGTAAATCACTTATGATGGCGTTTATTTTACGTTGGGCATCGTTGAGGGAAAGGTCAACTTTTGCTTTTGTGTTCAATGTAATGGAAACCGTAGATAAACTTTCGTAAGAACGAGAGTCGATTTTTTTAATGTTTTCCAATGAAGCAACAGCGTCTTCAATTTTCTTCGTAACTGTGTTTTCTACCTCAGAAGGGGAAGCACCAGGATAAATGGTCGCAACCGTAATTACATTTTGTTCAAATTTCGGTATTAATTCATAGCCCAATTGACTGTAGCTAAAGAGACCGCCAAGAATCAAAATTGTAAAGAGCACAATTACTAACGACGGACGTTTTATGGATATTTCTGCTAATTTCATATTTAATATAATTTCAGGTTTCAGGAAAAAAATCTAGTTTAAAAACTCGAAATTTTACATCTGGAACAAATTTTTGATTTATTTGATAAAGTCCACTTTTGTTCCGTCAGTCAAGTTAATTTGACCCGTTACAATTACAATTTCATTATCAGAAAGTCCGTCTATGATTTCTACTTTGTCACCAAGAATTCTTCCTGCGGTTACTGTTTTTAATTTAGCAACACCATTTTCTGCAACAAAAACCTGATTGCTGCTCACACTTCCTATAAATGCATTTCTAGAAACGATCATCATCGATTGCTTTTGTTGTTTGGAAGCAAACACTGCAGTTCCATACATTCCGGCTTTTAGGTCATTGGTAGAATTGTTTGCAATTTCGATTTCTACAGGGAAGTTCAAGCTTGCATCTGCCTTTGGAGCGATGAAGGTGATTTTTCCAGCAAAAGTAGCATCAGGATAAACGCTGGCAGTTACATTTACTGCGTTTCCTATTTTTAAACCAGTAACCTGAGTTTCGTTGATGGCTACTTTTAGTTTTAATTTCGAAACATTTACAATTTCGAACATTTGCGTAGCAGCTCCTAAAACAGAACCGGGCTCGATATATTTTTTATTTACAATACCGTTTATAGTTGACTTGATATTAGTGTCACCTACATTTATTTTTGCTTGTTGCAATCTCGATTTTGAAGTAACCAAGTTTAATTTAGCCTGATCTACTTGTTGTTTTGTTACACCGCCAGTTTTGTATGCGTTTTCAAATCGGTTAAAATCAGTCAACGCATTTTGATAAGCAGCTTGTGCTGTAGTTAAGTCAGAAGTAATTTGTTCACTTCTTACTATTGCTAATGTTTGTCCTATTCTTACTGAAGATCCTTCCTCTACTAATACTCGTACAACTCTTCCTGGTTTCTCAGCAGAAAAGTTTAACTCTTGCAATGGTTGAAAAACACCGTTTACTGAAAAGTCTAAAGAAACTTCTTCCGTTGTAACGGATTCTGTTTTTACAGATACACTTGCGTTCTTTTGAGCTACAATAGCCGTTTTTGCTTCATTTTCTTTTTTGTTATTCATCAAAGTAAATGCAATAAGACCTAAGGCTGCAAGTATTACAATTGTAATTATTATATTCTTTTTCATTTTGATTAGTTATTTAGTAGTGATTTTAGTTCTCCTTTTGATTTTATTAATTGAATTTCTGCTAGTTTGTAGTCTAAAACTGCAGCGGTATAGTTGTTTTGTGCTTCGGTAAATGCATTTTCAGCATCTAATAAATCAGTTAAGGTAGCTAAACCTTGGATGTAGTTATTATTGGTGTTTTTTAGTACATCTTGCGCTAACTGTGCATTTCCTTTTTGATTTTCGATCGTGATGATGCTATTGTCAATTTGAGTTTTTGCATTGGCGTAAGCTAAATCTAGAGATAGTTTTGTGTCTATTAAATCTTCCTTTACTGATTTTAATTCAATATCTGCTTTTCTAACTTTAGATCTAGTTTCAAAACCAGAAAAAATGGGAACTCTTAAATTCAATCCTACTGATGAGAAATCAGTCCAGTAAACACCATCAGACGGTTTTGCTCCCCAAGGCATTTTTGGACCTTGACCTATATAGTTGTACCCTGCCGAAAGTGATAATGTAGGGTAGTAGCCTGCTATTATTGACTTTTTTTGGAATTCTAGTAATTGTTCCTGTTTTTTCATCAATAAAAACTCTGTTCGTGTTTCAGTATTTGGAGCTTCTGTAAACGAGTGAGGTGTTACTTCAAAAGCAGTTTGTGGAATTTCAATTTGTGATTCAATAGGCATTCCCATATAAAATTTCAATGCGTTTTCCTGAATTAAAACCGCATTCAATACTTGTTGACGTTGTGTTTTTATATTCGAAAGTTTAACTACAATTCGATCCAGATCAATTTTCTTAGACAATCCATTGTCATAAAGTCCTTTGATAATGTTTCTAACCTTGGTCGTGTTAGCATAAGTGCTGTCTAGAACGTTCAAATTTTGTCTTCGTACATAAACCTGATAGTAGTTGTTAGCCACTCTTTCTATTACTTGCTCTTCAGTCAATTGCTCATTAATTTGGTAAAACTCTCTTGTAGTTTTGGCCGCTTTTAAACCAGTAAAAACAGATTGATCAAATAAATTTTGAGTTAAAGAAACTCCGGCAACAGAAGTCCATTTTTGACCAAAATTTGCCTGGATCGTCGTTCCTGGATCTCCACCAAAGGATGCTGCGTCAATAAAAGTAGTTTGCAAAATAGGGTTGTAAGTTAGTCCTCCGTTAGCAGTAATTTGCGGTAAGGCTCTAGAGCGAACTTCCTGGATTTGGTACTCGCTATTCTCTACTTTTAGTTTTGCTTTTTTAGCATCAGATTTGTTTTCTAAAGCATAAGCAATAGCGTCCTTTAAAGTAAGTGTCTTTACTTCTTGCGCATTTGCTACGTATGCAAATGTTAGGAATGTTAGTAAAATTAATCTTTTCATTAGATGGTCGGGTTTAGTAAATGTTTTTCTAGTTCAATAATTCCAGCAGCTGTTGCCATGGCTCTGGTGTGGTATTCTAATATTTCAAGTTCTAAGAGTTGGCCTTCTTTTTCAGAACTGGTACTTCCTTTAATGCTAAAAATAAGGTTGTAGTAAAGTTTTGTGTAATTGTCAATATTAATATTTTCTCGATACAATCCTTGACTTATTCCTTTTGCTATATTATTTTTAAATACCGAATTGAATTCAGTGGTTTCTCTTTGCATTACCTTTTCATAAATTTCAGGATAATGTTTTTTTAATTGAAAGCTTGGAGAATCATCTGAGGATTGAAACATTTCTTTGAACATTTTTTTGATCTCAAAATTTTCTTGAATTGCGTTGTAACCTTTGCTTACAATATTGTCAATTATTGCGTGTATTTCAGTATGTATTGCTACAGTGCTTTCCTCAATTAGAATTTCTTTGTTGCAGAAATATTTGTAAATCGTTTTTTTAGAAATACACATTTCACCGGCAATATCATCCATTGTAATGCTCTTAAAACCTAGTTTTAAAAACATCTCGCTTGCTTTGTTAATTATTTTCTCTTTCATTATCTATTTCGAAATTATTTCAGTTCTATTTTTTTATCCAATAAGTGCTAGATCGTATAACTAAAGCTTCAGGAAATCCAGTAGTTTTTCCATAATTAATTTATATGGTAAATTCTAAGTTGGCAATTAGTTTTATATCTTGACCTAAAGCAATTCCAGCATTTTGAGCGTAGGAGTTTGTTCTAAGGTTAAAATCGCTACGGCTTATTTGTCCTGTAACTTCAAACAATGCTTTTTTTCTTCCTTCATAAGTGGTGATTCCTATTAACTCAGCATCAAGTTCAACTACTTTCGTGATGTTTTTAATGGTTAAGTTTCCTTTCAAGAAATTGATGTTCTTACTTATTTTTTGAAATGATGTTGATTTGAAATTGATTATTGGAAACGTTTTAATGTCTAAATAATCATTTAGTATTAAATTCGTGTCGATGCGGTCGATACTCATGTCTTTATTATTAACATCTAATTGAAATTCAACAGAAGCATCTTCTAGCTCATCTTCATGAATATCTAAATGGCCATTAAACTTATTGCGAGAACCCGCTATATATGCGATAATGGAGTGTCTCGCTTTAATTAAAACATCAGATTGACTCGAGTCAATAGTCCATTTTGTGGCTGTAAGTGGTAAGGTTGCATTCATGACAATAAAGTACAATAAGTTAATTTTCGGATGCAAAGATACGATGGAAACTTTGAAAACGTTTAAAGTTTCCATGTTTTTTTTAATTTATTTTACATTTCATTGAAATACAGAGTTTGTAATCAAGGCTGAATGCTGTAATTTAGCCCCAAAAATTAGTTTTATGCACTCCATCGACCAGTTCCGAGATTTTTTCATCACTTATTTAGAAAAGCAGACTATTACTAAAGAGCCTGAAAACTTATATGAGCCTATTGCCTATATTTTAGGGTTAGGAGGAAAGCGAATTCGTCCTCTTTTAACCTTAATGGCTACCGAGGTTTTTAATGGAGATTACAAAAAAGCACTTCCTGCGGCAATGGCAGTGGAGGTTTTTCATAATTTTTCTTTAGTTCATGATGACATTATGGATGCTGCACCTTTGCGAAGAGGAAATGTAACAGTTCATGAAAAATGGGGAGTTAATACCGGAATCTTATCGGGTGATGCAATGCTTATTTTAGCCTATCAATATTTCGAACAATATGAGCCTGCAATTTTTATGCAATTGGCAAAATTATTTAGTAAAACTGCGCTTGAAGTTTGTGAAGGACAGCAATGGGATGTTGATTATGAAACCCGAGATGATGTTACTATTCCAGAATATCTCAAAATGATCGAATACAAAACCGCAGTTCTTGTTGCTGCAGCCATGAAAATGGGAGCGATAGTAGCCGAAACCTCCGTGGAAAATGCGGACTTGATTTATGAGTTTGGGTTGAATTTAGGTTTGGCTTTTCAACTTCAGGATGACTATCTAGATGCTTTTGGAGATCCAGAAACTTTTGGAAAGCAAGTAGGTGGGGATATTATCGAGAATAAAAAAACATATTTATATTTAAAAGCGTTGGCATTTTCTTCTAATGAAGAAGCGTCTCAGTTGCAAGACTTATTCTCCTTACATCTAGAGGATAGTTCAGCTAAAATTGAGGCTGTCAAAGAAATTTTCAATACTTCAGGATCATCAAAAGCGACTCAGGAAGCAATCCATGACTATACTTTTAAGGCTTTTGAAACCTTAGAAAAAATGAATATAGAATGCGATAAAAAGGATTTGTTGCGTGCTTTTGGTGAAAACTTAATGGGAAGAAAAGTTTAAACAAAAATCAATATCAATAGCAATGTCAATAGCAATAAAAAAACAACACTAAATAATACTGTTTCTCATTGATACTGACTTTTTAAAATTGATATTGCCATTGATTTTTGTCATTGCCATTGAAACTCATTGATTTTTGCCATTGAAATTGATATTGCTATTGACTTTTTGCCATTGCCATTGAAATTGATTTTTGAAATTGATTTTTGAATTCGAAATTACTACAGAAATTTACAAACTATGTTTATAGCTCCAAAAAATGCTGATTTACTACTTTCTGAAGCAGAAAACGAATCCTTATACCTTAAATTAATTGAACAAATTAATAAGGATTTTAATCTAGCAAATGAAGGGATCGATTTTCCTATGAGTGTTTCTCCTAATGAATTGAAAATTCAATTGCATGAAAAAATCTATCGATTGATTCAGCATAAATTTGCTGAATATCTCAACCTACTTTATATCATCGATGTTTCTGAAGATGAAGTCAAAAAAATGGACGGCTCAGATGTGGTTGTACTGGCAGAGCAAGTCTCTTTTTTAATTCTAAAAAGAGAGTGGCAAAAGGTTTGGTTTAAAAACAAGTACCGGTAAAATGGAGAAGTTAAGGACTTGATGTTTTTGAAGAAGCGCTACAATCAGCTCAAATCTTTTTTCTCTCTCAAAAATACACTCTGACAAAAGGCATGAAAGCGCTGCCGTAGATGTTATTCTTATCGCTTAATACGTTATATCGTGCTCCTATTGTGGCATATCCGCTGCGGTATCCTGCTCCTAAAAACAAACCCGTATTCCAAAAGTCTTGAGAATTACTGTTGGCGTCATCAAAATTAACATTTACACGCAATTGCTCTAATTCGGCTGAAAGTTGAATTTGCGGAAAGGGATTTAATAACCCAATAACACTACCTCCATATAGGTTGGCATTGTAAAAGTTTTTTTGTTTAATGTAAGTGTATTGAGCGCCAAGACCCAAGGCAGCGTATTCGTTAAAGTTATAAATGGCGCTTGGCGATGAAGAGATATTGGTATATCCAGTGCTAAAGCCTAGGCCAATTCCTCCTCCAAATTGTACGTTTTTCCAGAAATCACTGCTGGAATTTGTTGTAATTGTTTGCTGCTGTGCATGCAAAGTATTAGTAATTAATGCGATTATGGTAATGAAAACGGACTTTGAAATGGTGTAAGAGTTGTTTTTTCTCATAACTATCTATTTTTTTAACATATTAATATATAAAATTAAATATAAATTTACGGGATTATTGTACTTTTGCGAAACTATTTTAACAAAAAGTATATTCACTAATATTATGGATAGGTTTTCATTTCTAAACGCAGCACATACAGAGTTTTTCGCACAATTATACGATCAGTACCTTGACAATCCAGATAGCGTAGAGCCAAGTTGGAGAAGTTTCTTTCAAGGTTTTGATTTTGGGATGGAAACGTACAACGGGGAACAGCCCGTACAAAGCAATGCCAGTTTTACTGCTGGAAATGTGGACTACGATCAAATGTCAGAAAAAATTCATAAAGAATTTAAAGTATTAAATCTGATTGAAGGCTACCGTTCCCGTGGACATTTGTTCACTAAAACGAATCCGGTTAGAGATAGAAGGATTTTTGAGCCTTCACTTGATATCGCTAATTTTGGACTTTCAGCAGCAGATTTAAATACTGTTTTTGACGCTGGGAAAGTAGTTGGTAAAGTACCTTCGACACTTACAGAGATCATAAAACATTTGGATACAATCTATTGCCAGCACATTGGTGTGGAGTATATGTATATCAGGAAGCCAGAGATCGTTCAATGGATACAAGAGAAAATAGGACTTAACGATAACTTGCCTAACTTTTCAAGTGAGGAAAAGAAATCAATTCTATATAAATTAAATGAAGCAGTTTCTTTCGAAAACTTCTTACATACTAAATATGTTGGTCAAAAACGTTTTTCACTGGAAGGTGGAGAATCAATAATACCAGCCCTTGATACATTAATTGAGAAAGCTGCCGACATGGGAGTGGAGCAATTTGTAATGGGAATGGCACATCGTGGTCGTTTGAATATATTGGCAAACATATTCGGGAAATCTACTCAAGATATTTTCGGAGAATTTGACGGTAAAGATTACGATCAAGAATATTTTGACGGTGACGTGAAGTACCACTTAGGACTTACTGCCGACAAAATAACAAGAACAGGAAAGAAAATTAATATCAATTTGGCTCCAAATCCTTCACACCTTGAAACAGTAGGTGCTGTAATCGAAGGAATTACAAGAGCAAAACAAGATAAGTATTTTCCAGATGACTTTTCAAAAGTATTGCCTATCGCCGTTCACGGTGATGCTGCAATTGCAGGACAAGGAATACTGTATGAGATTATCCAAATGGCTCGTCTTGATGGATATAAAACGGGTGGTACAATTCATATTGTAATCAACAACCAAGTTGGTTTTACAACAAACTACCTAGACGCTAGATCTTCTACTTATTGTACAGATGTTGCTAAAGTTACTTTATCTCCAGTATTACACGTGAATGCAGATAATGCTGAAGCAGTAGTTCATGCGATGATTTTTGCATTAGAATTCAGAATGCAATTTGGACGTGACGTTTTTATTGACTTATTAGGGTATAGAAAATACGGTCACAACGAAGGAGATGAGCCTCGTTTTACACAGCCAGTATTGTATAAAATTATTGCAAAACATCAGAATCCTAGAGATATTTATGCTGCAAAATTAATAGCTGACGGAGTTATTGACGCTAATTATGTGAAAGGACTTGAGAAGGAGTACAAATCTAATTTAGAAATGAATTTAGAAGCTTCTCGTAAAAAAGACTTGACTATCATTACGCCATTTATGAAAAATGAGTGGTTGGGCTTTGAGCAGGTTACTGACGTGCAAATGCTTCAAAATGTTGATACTTCTTACTCAAGAGAGGGATTGACTCAGGTTGCAAACGCAGTTTCTAACTTACCTACAGATAAAAAGTTTATCAATAAAATCCAAAAGCTAATCAACGACAGAAAAACAATGTTTTTCGAAACAAACAAGTTGGATTGGGGAATGGCTGAGCATTTAGCTTACGGCTCATTGCTACAAGAAGGCTTTGATGTTCGTATTTCTGGACAAGATGTAGAGCGTGGAACTTTCTCTCACCGTCATGCGGTAGTAAAAGTAGAAGACTCAGAAGAAGAAGTAACATTAATCAATAGCTTAGAAGGTAAAAAAGGGAATTTCAATATTTTTAACTCGCTATTGTCTGAGTACGGAGTATTAGGATTTGATTATGGATATGCACTAGCAAACCCCAATACTTTAACAATATGGGAAGCGCAATTTGGAGATTTCAGTAATGGAGCCCAAATTATGATTGACCAATATATTTCTTGTGGAGAGGATAAATGGAACAACCAAAACGGAATTGTTTTGTTATTACCACATGGATATGAAGGACAAGGAGCAGAGCACTCTTCAGGAAGAATGGAGCGTTATTTACAACTTTGTGCAAGACAAAACATGTTTGTTGCCGATTGTACAACGCCAGCGAACTACTTTCACTTGTTGAGAAGACAAATGAAGACAAAATTCCGTAAGCCACTTATTGTGTTTACACCGAAGAGTTTGTTGCGTGATCCTAGATGTATATCTACCATCGAAGACTTAGAAAACGGAAGTTTCCAAGAAACAATCGATGACGATGCAGTAAATAAAGCTGAGGTGAAAACTTTAGTTTTCTGTACTGGTAAATTCTACTATGACATTACTGCCGAAAGAGAGAAAAACGGACGTAACGATGTAGCAGTTGTGAGAATAGAACAACTATTTCCATTACCAGTAGAGCAATTAAAAGCTATCATCGCCAAATATCCAAATGTTGATGATTACGTTTGGGCACAAGAAGAACCTAAAAACATGGGAGCTTATAGCTTTATGTTGATGAACTTCAACTTAGTGAAATGGAGATTAGCTTCATTAAAAGCGTATTCAGCATCAGCATCAGGAAGTTCGACAAGAGCAAAACGACGTCATGCAGATGCAATACAAATGGTTTTTGACAAAGATTTATTTAGAAATTAATTTGTTCTTAGAGATGAAAAAAATCGTTTTATTAATTGTTATTCTGTTTTCGACAGTAAGTTATTCCCAAGAATTAAGAAAGCCTAGCGAAGGAAAAGCGCTAGTTTATTTTACAAGAGTATCTTCGGTGGGATTTCTAATTAACTTTAAGTATTTTGACAATGACAAATACTTAGGAAAATTTAACCATGGGAAGTACTTAGCTTATGAATGTGAGCCAGGGAAACACTTGTTTTGGTCAAAATCTGAAAATGTAGATTTTTTAGAAGCAGAATTAGAAGCTGGTAAAGTTTATATAATTGATTCAGAGCCTCAAATGGGAGCGATCAAAGCGGGCGTTAAACTAGTGGCTTTTGATAATAATCAGGACAATTATAACAACATTAAAAAGTTCGAAAGAAAAAAAGCTGATATACTAGATGCTATTGTGAAAGCAAAAGAATTTAAAATTAGTGATGAAGATTTAGCCGAAGCGGAAAGCGATCAAGAGAGTTTAGTAAAACGCTCGATTGAGAAGTATGAAAAAAGAAAAGCTAAAGGAGACGCATATCCTACATTGACTGCTGATAATAATTATATTTCGAATACAGTAGAAATAAAATAAATAGGTTATTTATCCTTTACAGGAATTAAATAATCAAAAGAAAATTAAAATTCATAATTTAAAAATTATACAAGATGATTTTAGAAATGAAAGTCCCATCACCAGGGGAATCTATTAAGGAAGTTGAAATTGCAACTTGGTTGGTAAAAGACGGAGACTATGTAGAGAAAGATCAAGCAATCGCTGAGGTTGACTCAGATAAAGCAACTCTAGAACTACCTGCAGAGGCTAGTGGGATTATCACATTAAAAGCGGAGGAAGGCGACGCAGTTGCAGTAGGTGCCGTAGTTTGTTTAATTGACACGGCTGCAGCTAAGCCAACAGGTTCTGCAGCAGAAGCGGCTCCAGCAGCTCCGGTTGCCGAAGCGCCAAAAGCAGCGGCTCCAGCTCCAGTAGCGGCAGCTCCAGCAGCAACTTATGCTTCAGGAACTCCTTCTCCAGCAGCAAGAAAAATATTAGATGAAAAAAATATAGATTCTAGTTCAGTTTCAGGAACTGGAAAAGATGGAAGAATCACTAAAGACGATGCTGTAAACGCTACGCCATCTATGGGAACTCCTACAGGAGGAAGCCGTGGATCTGAGCGCACAAAATTGTCAATGTTGCGTCGTAAAGTAGCAGAACGTTTAGTAGCTGCCAAAAACGAAACAGCGATGTTAACTACTTTCAACGAAGTAAACATGACGCCTATCAACTTGATCCGTAATCAATATAAAGATGAGTTCAAAGCGAAGCATGGTGGTGTTGGTTTAGGGTATATGTCTTTCTTTACAAAAGCGGTTACAAGAGCATTAAAATTATATCCAGATGTTAACTCTATGATGGATGGTGATTATAAAATTGCTTACGATTTCTGTGATATTTCAATTGCAGTATCAGGACCAAAAGGATTAATGGTTCCTGTTGTTCGCAACGCAGAGAATTTAACTTTCCGTGGTGTTGAAGCAGATATTAAGAGATTAGCTATTAGAGCTCGTGATGGTCAAATCACTGTTGATGATATGACAGGAGGAACTTTTACAATTACTAACGGTGGTGTTTTTGGAAGTATGTTAAGTACGCCAATTATCAATCCTCCACAGTCTGGAATTCTTGGAATGCACAACATTATCGAGCGCCCAATTGCTGTAAACGGTAAAGTGGAAATTCACCCAATGATGTACGTTGCACTTTCTTATGACCACAGAATTATCGATGGTCGTGAGTCTGTAGGTTTTTTAGTAGCAGTAAAAGAGGCTTTAGAAAACCCAATGGAACTTTTATTGGATAACAATCCTAAGAGAGCATTTGAATTGTAATATTCATTTCTAATTATAAAAAATTCCCATTTGACAGTAGATGTTAAATGGGAATTTTCTTTTTCGAAAAATTACTTTAATAAATACAAATAGTGATTGTAATAATCTACAATTGCTTTTCCTTTCAGTAGCACATCAGCGCCAATGATTCCGTGGACTGGTTTAACTTTATACTGGGTTAATGCTTCATTGACATGGGATAAATCAAAAATAATGAGATCAAAGTCACGGTTTTTCCAATTGCCTAATTGCAAGTGATTTTTGGTAGCTATTTGTGTAAGCATTCCGGTTGCTCCCGCTCCAGAAGCTTTTGTTTTTGATGTTTTGGCTTCCAATAAAAATAAATCAACGCTTTCAAAGCCGATGCAACTGCTGGAAGCGCCAGTGTCTAAAATAAAATTTCCTGAGACACCATTTATTTTTGCCTTAATCAGCAGATGTTGCGTTTTGGTAATTTTAAATTTTATTTTTTTATAGTTTTCCTTTTTAAGGATGTCGTGTAGGTTTTTCATAAATCCAAAAAATGAAATCCAAATGTAATCTAAAAATCTAAAGATTGACCAATCAAAATGCTAACTTTGTCCCTTTCAAATTAAAATAAATGACAATTACTGATACGCATACCCATCTTTATAGCTCAGAATTTGACCAAGACAGAGACGAAATGATTCAACGTGCCTTGGATGCCGGTGTTTCTCGATTCTTTATCCCAGCGATTGATTCTAGCTACACTAGAGCGATGTACGAATTAGAAAAAAACTATCCTGATAATGTCTTTTTAATGATGGGTTTACACCCAACATATGTAAAGGAGAATTATCTTGAAGAATTAATGCACGTGGAAAACGAATTGGCGAAAAGAGAGTTTTACGCCATCGGGGAAATAGGGATTGATTTGTTTTGGGATAAAACCACTTTAGAAGAACAAAAAAATGCTTTCAGGAAGCAAATTCAATTGGCAAAGAAATATAAATTACCCATTGTAATCCACTGTAGAGATGCCTTTGATGAAGTATATGAAGTTTTAGAAGAGGAGAAATCGGCTGATTTATTTGGTATATTTCACTGTTTCACTGGAACATACGAGCAATCTTTACAAGCGATTTCATATAATATGAAATTGGGAATTGGCGGCGTAGTTACCTTCAAAAATGGAAAAATTGACCAGTTTTTGAACCAAATTGATTTGAGCCATATTGTATTAGAAACTGACTCTCCGTATCTTGCTCCGATTCCTTATAGAGGGAAAAGAAATGAAAGTAGTTATTTGTTAAATATAATTGATAAATTGGCTGCTATTTATAATCTTCCGGCAAAAGATATTGCAACGATTACAACCGAAAACTCTAAAAGGATTTTCGGAATTTAAAACAGAATTAATTTAAAATTTAATATTTTTTTTGTTCATTTGCCACTTAAAATAACCAAAATGCAAAAATTTGACGCTATTCGGCCATTTTATGACTCCGAAATAAACGAGGCTATACTAAATGTGGTTCACCATCCGATGATGAAGGCATTGATGAACTTTACATTTCCAGAAATGCCCGATGAAGAATGGAAGGAGCAACTTAGTAAAACGCATTCTATTCGTGATTTTCAATGTAAATTTATCTATCATTCGCTACTTAAAGTGCTTGAAAAAAGTTCTGACGGTTTGACTACCTCAGGTTTTGAAAAGTTAGAGAAAGGAGAATCCTATTTATTTATATCAAACCATAGAGATATATTGCTAGACACAACATTGCTAAACGTGGCTTTGTTTGAAAATGATTTAGTAATGACAGCCTCAGCGATAGGGGATAACTTAGTACAAAAAGATTTTCTAAATATCTTGGCTAAGTTGAACCGTAATTTCTTAGTAAAAAGAGGTTTGACCCCTCGTGAGATGTTAGAAAGTTCGAAAACATTGTCTGAATATATTGGTCATCTATTAATTCATGAAAGTCGCTCTGTATGGATTGCACAACGTGAAGGTAGGACTAAAGACGGTTTAGACGCTACGAATCCAGGCGTGTTAAAAATGGTTGGAATGGGAAGCGATGAAGCTAACCTAATGGATTATTTCAAAAAAATAAAAGTTGTTCCGGTATCCATTTCTTATGAATATGATCCTACAGATGTTTTAAAAATTCCGCAGTTGTTGGCTGAGGCCAATAATGAAGTGTATATCAAGGAAAAGAACGAAGATTTCATGACGCTTTTAAGCGGTGTTATGGGTCAGAAGAAAGGTATTCACATTCATATTGGTGATGTTCTTGATACTAAAATTGATGCTATAAAAGAAGAGTTCACTAACTCAAACAAGCAAATTCAAGCACTTGCTCAAGTAATTGATGATTCTATAATAGGGAATTATAAATTGTGGTCTACTAATTATATCGCTTTTGATATCTTAAATAAAACCGACACCTATTCTCAGTTTTATACTGCAGATGAAAAATCGTTGTTTGAACGACGATTAGAGATGCGAATTGATGCTGATAATCCTGTTGCATTGCAAGGATTACTAGACATGTATGCAAATCCGGTGGTTAATAAACTAAAATATACGGATGCACTCAAAAGCTAAAATTCTTTTAATTTATACTGGGGGAACTATCGGGATGCGAAAGGATTTTGATACTGGAGCACTGAAAGCATTTAATTTCAGTAAGCTGTTGCAAAAAATTCCCGAGCTGAAACAATTGGACTGTGAAATCGAAACGATTTCATTTGAAGAGCCAATTGATTCGTCCAATATGAATCCGAAAGAATGGGCTAGAATAGCAACGATTATAGAATCAAATTATTTAGAATTTGATGGATTTGTGATTCTTCACGGATCAGATACAATGTCCTATTCTGCTTCGGCATTGAGTTTCATGCTTGAAAATCTTGCGAAACCAGTCATTTTTACCGGTTCTCAGCTGCCAATTGGTGATTTGCGTACTGATGCTAAAGAAAATTTAATTACCGCTATTCAAATCGCTTCATTGCGAGAAAATGGATTGCCAGTTATTGCTGAAGTTTGTCTTTATTTCGAATATAAATTATACAGAGGAAATAGAACAACTAAGATAAATGCAGAGCATTTTAAAGCATTTACATCGCCTAATTACCCTGATTTAGTAGAGTCGGGCGTGCATCTAAATTTAAGTTCGAAATTGTTTTTACAGCCAAAAAGTGATAATAAGCTCCAGGTGCACACTAATTTAGATACTAACGTAGCTATTATCAAAATGTTTCCTGGAATAAGTGAAGCGGTTTTGTCAGCTATCTTTGATATTTCCAGTCTTAAGGGAATAGTTTTAGAAACTTACGGAGCAGGAAACGCCCCTACGGAAGAGTGGTTTTTAAATTTACTGAAGAAAGCGATTGGTAAGGGTTTATATATTGTTAATGTGACCCAGTGCTCTGGCGGAAGCGTCAATATGGGACAATATGAAACCAGTACAGGAATGAAAGAAATAGGCGTAATTTCTGGAAAAGACATCACTACCGAAGCGGCGATAACAAAATTAATGTATTTATTGAGTCAAAATATTCATCCAGAAGACTTCAAGTCGGTTTTTGAAACTTCTTTGCGAGGCGAAATGATATAATAGTTAGATTTTATTTTTCTAACTCATTTTTTTTCATGTTCTTTGCAGCCCTAATGAAATAGAGAGGTGTCCGAGTGGTTGAAGGAGCTAGCCTGGAAAGCTAGTATGTGGGTAACTGCATCGTGGGTTCGAATCCCATCCTCTCTGCAAAATAAAAATGCTTCCTAAAAAGGAAGCATTTTTTGTTTTAGAATATGACAAGTTTTTTTGTTTGGTAACGCATTAAAACAGCTGTACTACTTTAATGCATTATACAATATACTTACAGGATGCTCTGCTTTTCGATTGGTACCATCCGCTATTTGATGTCTGCAACTGGTTCCTGATGCGGAGATTAATGTTGCTTCTTTTTCTGAACGAATAGATGGAAATAATACAAGTTCGCCAATTTTCATCGAAATATCATAATGCTCTTTTTCATAACCAAAAGAACCGGCCATACCACAACAGCCACTAGGAATGTTGAGTACCGTATAGTTTTTTGGTAGCATAAGGATTTTCTTCAATGGCACTAAAGATGATAATGCTTTTTGAAAACAATGTCCATGCATGCGAACACGTTCTTCTTTATCAGTAAAACTGCTAGACGATATGCGTCCTTCCTCTAATTCTTTGGCAATAAATTCTTCGATAAGAAAGGTTCTCTTTGCAATTCCCTTTGCTTTTTCTCTTAAATTTCCTCGACATAAATCGGGATATTCATCTCTGAATGATAAAATAGCAGAAGGTTCTATTCCAATTAAAACTTTATCATGAGGTATTGTTTTATCAAAATCGGTGATGTTTTTCTCAGCAATTTCTCGTGCTTTAATCAACATTCCTTTCGATAAATAAGTTCGCCCACTGATACCAATTTCTGGTACGATTACCTGATATCCTAAACGGTTTAACAATTTTACTGCGGTTTGACCTATTTCTACATCATAAAAATTCAGAAACTCATCATTGTACAAATAAATAGATCCGTGTATAAAATTTCCTTGCTGATTGTATTTTTTTATCCATTTTGCAAAAGTGATTTTGGACATGGAAGGTAACTGTCTTTGTGTTGTAAAACCAGTAGCTGACTGGATGATCTTTCCTAAAAAACCTTTGGTAGATAAATTATATAACCACGGCATTGATGCAAAAAGTTCGTTTATTTTCGGGGTATTCCCAATCAGTAGCGAGCGGAATTTAACACCGTTTTTGTTATAATAATGCTGAAATGTTTCTGCTTTAAGCTTTGCCATATCTACATTTGAAGGACATTCCGATTTACATCCTTTACAACTCAAACATAAATCTAAGACATCTAGCAATCCTTCATCATCAAATTTATTTTCTTGAGTTGAGTTGGTAATTGTTTCTCTTAAAATGTTTGCTCGCGCTCGTGTGGTATGTTTTTCATTGCGCGTTGCCATATAACTTGGACACATAGTGCCACCGCTTTTTTCGGTTTTTCTACAATCACCAGAGCCATTACACATTTCGGCAGCACGAAGAATACCGTCTTGTTCTGAGAAGTCAAAATAAGTTTCGATTTCGGCTGTAATTTGTCCTGCGGAATACCTTAAACTAGTATCCATTGGTGGCGTGTTCACAATTTTCCCAGGATTAAAAACATTCCAAGGGTCCCAAGTATGTTTTATTTGTGAAAATAACTGATAGATTTCGTCACCTAACATCAGTGGAATAAATTCTCCACGAAGTCTTCCATCACCATGTTCACCGCTCAAAGAGCCTTTGTATTTTTTTACTAAATGGGCAATATCAGTTGCGATAGTTCTAAATAAAGCTGTGCCTTCTACTGTTTTTAAATTAATGATAGGGCGCAGGTGTAACTCTCCAGTTGCGGCATGCGCATAATGCACGCAGTTTAAATTTCGCTCTTTTAATATAGCGTTAAATTCTTCTATAAAATCGGGTAAATCATTAACATCTACAGCGGTATCTTCGATCACGGCAACCGCCTTTGCATCACCAGGAATATTCGATAATAATCCAAGTCCCGCTTTTCTCAAGTTCCATACTTTATTTGTCTCCTCACCATAAACGATAGGGAAATGGTAACCGAGGTTTTTAGATCGCATTAAAGTTTCCATTTCTTTGGCAAGAGTATCAATTTCATCCTGCGTATCTCTAAGAAATTCTATAGCTAGAATCGCTTTTGGATCACCTTTTACAAAGAAGCGGTTTTTGCTTTGCTCGATGTTTTCTTTGGTACATTCAAGAATATAATGGTCTATCAATTCGACGCTGTTTGGACTGAATTTAAGCGCTTCTAAATTAGCTTTCAACGCTTCGTTAATACTGTCAAAATGTACACAAACCAATGCTGATAATGGTTTTAAAGCATCAACTAGATTTAATTTTATAGCTGTCGAAAAGAATAAGGTTCCTTCTGATCCAGCGATTAATTTACAAAAATTGAACTTTTCTTCGGTATTACTAAAAGGTTTACTGTCAATCAATAAGTCTAAAGCGTAGCCTGTATTTCGTCTTGCAATAGATTTTTTTGGAAAATTATCATCGAATAATATTCTGTTTTCGTTTGAAGATAATATTTCTTTTATCTGGACATATATCGCTTGTTCTAATGAGCTTACTACGTTAATTCCGCTGCATTTTTCTTCAAATTCAGCGTTTGATAAAGCACCAAAAGTCACTTCGTTACCATCAGCCAAGAATCCTGTTATTTCTAGTAAATGTTCGCGTGTGGAACCATAAACCACTGATCTAGCACCACAAGCATTATTTCCTACCATTCCTCCAATCATGCAACGATTGCTAGTGGAAGTTTCTGGTCCAAAAAATAGCTGGAGCGGTTTTAAATGAAGATTTAGTTCATCACGGATAACTCCTGGTTCAACCCAAGCTGTTTTGTTTATTGGATCTACGGAAAGTATTTTAGTAAATTCCTGCGAAATATCAACGATTATGCCGTTTCCTACAACTTGACCTGCCAGAGAAGTTCCCGCTGCTCTCGGAATCACACTGCTTTTGTTATCTCTAGCAAAAGCAATGATTTTCTGAATATCCTTTTTTGTTTTTGGAATCGCTACAGCCAAAGGCATTTCCTTATAGGCACTCGCATCTGTAGCGTATAACAAGCGCATCGTATGATCGTAAAATAATTTACCCTCTAATTGATTTTCTAAACTTTTAAGATTGATAGTACTCTGTGAAAGAGAATTTTTATGTTTCATTTAGAATAAAATTATTGCTTAATCTAGTATTTTATAAGTGGAGGATTGATTGTTACAGCTCGCTTAAAGCAATATCTAATAACTCTATCATCTCATCTGCATTTTGTTTATTGAAAGGCATTGGTGGCTTTATTTTTAATACATTATGCAAAGGGCCATCCGTACTTAGTAAAAAACCTTTTTCTTTCATTTTTTCGACAACTATATCAATTTCAGCGACAGCTGGTTCCATTGTAACTCGGTCTCTAACCATTTCGGCACCTATGAATAAACCGTGTCCACGAACATCGCTGATGATAGGATATTTCGCCATTAGTTTTCTAAGGCCGTCCATCAGGTGGTTTCCAACTTCTAGTGCATGTTGTTGCATTTCTTCGTCTTGAAGAACATCTAATACAGCTAATCCTGCCGTCATAGATACGGGATTACCTCCAAAAGTGTTGAAGTATTCCATGCCGTTATTAAAAGCATTTGCAATTTCATTAGTAACAATTACTGCAGCCAGTGGATGGCCGTTACCAATAGGTTTTCCTAAAACAACAATATCGGGTACGACGTCTTGTAATTCGAAGCCCCAAAAATGGTCTCCAATTCTTCCAAAACCAACCTGAACTTCATCGGCAATACAGATTCCTCCAGCAGCTCTAACGTGTGCATAAGCCGTTTTTAAATAATCTTTAGGAAGCGGAATTTGACCTCCAACACCTAACAACGTTTCGCAAATGAATACCGCAGGCGCTTTATCTTCTTTTTTTAGATCTTCGATAATTCGTTGTACATCGGCGGCATATTTTTCGCCAGCTTCTTCGTCTCCATATTTGTATGTACCTCGATATAAGTCGGGGTTAATAGCCTTATGAATCCAAGGCATTTTTCCAAAACCGCCTTTTCCATCAAATTTATACGGACTCATTTCCATAGCCACTGTAGAAGTACCATGATACGCATGATCAAGTACAATAATGTCTTTTTGTTTGGTGAAATGGCGACTCATTCGAATGGCCAAATCATTAGCTTCACTACCGGAATTGACAAAATAGCAAACACTTAAGGCAGCTGGTAAAGTAGCGGTAAGTTTTTCGGCATATTCGATAATGGTGTCATTAAGGTAACGCGTATTGGTGTTTAAATTAGCAATTTGTTTTTGCATTCTTCGAACAACAACAGGATGACAATGACCTACATGTGATGGGTTGTTGACACAATCTACAAAAGTTCGTCCTTTATCATCATAAAGATATTGTAGTGCGCCTTTGGTGATTTTTAATTTGTCTTTGTAGCCAATACTTAAATTTCGACCAATGTTTTTCTGACGAGATTCTAATATATCAGCATAGTTTTCATCAGTGATTAATGCTGTGAAACCGCAGGCTTTTCTAAAAGTATCTTGCGCTTTTATTGGATTAATTCGAATAAGTTGGTTCAGCAATTCCCAAGCTGGTTTTTCAGTAAGAAAATGATGCTCGTTGTTACTGTCTAATGATGCGTTGTAAGCAGACTGCGTCACGCTAATACAAAGTCTCGCAGCAATTAGATAATACAATAAATCAACTTCTTGCTCTGTAAGGGCATACGATTTATGGTAACCTTTAACAATTGATGCGGCAGCTGATAATGGGTCTTTTTGATGAAGCATCGCATAAGTACACGCAATCGCTAGATTGTTGATAAGTGCTGTGTAAACCATATCTCCAAAATCAATTAAACCACTAATTTGATTTTCTTGAACTAAGATGTTATAATCGTTTGCATCGTTATGTATGTAGGCATGGCGCAAAGTATGAATTACAGGAAGTACTTCGCTGTCAAATTGCAACAAGAAATAGCCTGCGATTCGTCTTTTTTCATGATCAAGAATGTATTTCAAATTCTCATTTGCCTCGCTAGCACAACTTACATCCCAGGTATAACGACGGTGCATGGCAAGATGAGAAAAGTTGCGAAGTTCGTAATCCATATTTCCTAAAAAGGATCCTAGATTGTGAAACAACTCCTTTGATTTATTTTCTTTTTCTACCCAAAAAGTACCTTCTAGGAAATTAAGGATTCTTACATAATATATTTTAGAATCTGCCTCAATTCTTGTCAAAGCATCACCTTGTTTATTGATGCAAAAATGCTGAAATACATTAGCAAGGCTACTATTTGATAAATGCTGAATGATTTTAACCTGCGCGTCTAAAAACGGTAGAGGATGATCTTCATTAGATATTTTTAGTATATACTTTTCGTTTGTATCAGTAGATAAAAGAAAATTTAACTCGTCATAACCATTTAATGATTTTGCGGTTGTTGTTAGCCCGTAATGTTCTTTCGCTAATTGCTCAATAGTTTCTTCTGAAAAATTCATCAGTAAATTTTTAGTATTCGTTAATTTTATTTCCAAATTATAGCTTGTGCAGGCTGCAAAGGATTTTGTCCAACCAATATTTTACTTCCTTTTGGAATCTCAAGTTCGACAGCATCGTTTGAATAATTAACTCCTACATAGAAGCCGTCTCTCCATTCGACAAAAACACCGCTTGGTAAATTATCAATTGCCACATTTGCTCTTTCATATACGCTGCGTACAATTTGTCTCTCTAAGTTTCCATCAGTACTTTCTACGCCAATGTAAGTTACCGTTCCTTTTCCTAATTTTCTAGTAACTGCGGCAGCTTTACCTTTATAAAATTGATCTTCATAAGTGGCTAAAACTTCAGTTCCTTTTCTAGGAGATAATACATCTGCCCAAGTATTCCATTGAAAGTTATTATTAGCTGCTTTTATATTTCCTTTCATATCTGTAACTAATACATCAAAAAAGTCAACATCAGCTCCAATTAAAGGCACGATTGGTGCGCTCCAGTTGGCTTCAAAAAAATGTCCATTTTTGTCTTTTTGTCCAGTTCTACAACTTAAAATCAAGTTACCACCTTTTTCAACATACTTAGTCCATTTATCCACTAATTTTTGATCAATTAGTTGATATGCTGATGCGACAATAAATGGGTAGTCATCAAAATTATCTTCCTCTTTAAGGAAATCCACTGGCGCTCCAGTAGATTTAATAGCTGAGGAATAAGTATTTCTATGTTTCCAAGTATTC
This sequence comes from Flavobacterium hiemivividum, assembly GCF_004349145.1. Taxonomy (GTDB): domain Bacteria; phylum Bacteroidota; class Bacteroidia; order Flavobacteriales; family Flavobacteriaceae; genus Flavobacterium; species Flavobacterium hiemivividum. Next base: position 232,658 of record NZ_SMFO01000003.1, read on the forward strand.
CAATTTTTGGTTTGTTTGTGATTTTCTAAGTCCCAAAGGTTTTCATGACTCCATAAAAAGCCTGTTTTTCTATTCGCAATTTCCTGTGGAAGAACTGCTTTAGGGTTGTACTCTTTACGCAATAGTTTCATGTCTTGAATAGACTGTACAAATTCTTTTCCACCAGTAGAAAGTGTCACTCCATCGTTACCCACAATACCTTCGTGATACATTTCGCTACTTCCTAGTGGGTGTCTGTATCTATAAGTACAAGTAAAAGCGCAACCACCTCCAAAGGCTTGTGAAAGCCACATGTGAACCGTTCCCGGTTGCAATTGAGGATTGATTCCTGCCCAGTTTACTTGTCCAGGTTGTAATTCCATAATCCCTGTAACACCACTGATTGAACGGTAATAATCGTTTGCCTCATGGATTTTACTAGGATGTCCCATTCTAAAATTATCTCCGCCTAAATTATTTTGACCACTTACTGGGTACATTGTATAGGTGATGAAGTCCATTTTATCAGCTCTTCTTGGATCTGAGTCATAAGTTACATTAGTAAAGTTAGTCGTAATCCACTGTTTTGGATCCGTATATTTTCTCAATATTTCGGCTTGGTCGTTTAAGAAACTAGCTTGAGCATCGGCAGTGAATCGCTTGAAATCTAAAATCGTATGTGGACTTAACTTATCTTCAAAATAAACTTCGGTGTTAGGTAATACGATTTGTTCAAAGTTAGAATATCGTGTACTCCAGAAACTACCAACCCATTCCGTATTTAATTTTTCAATGGTTCCGTATTTGGCTTTTAGCCAAGTTTGAAATGCTGTTCTAGCAGAAGGACTAAAATCCTCTGTAGACAAGGGCTCGTTGTCAATTTGCCAACCTATAACATTCTTGTTTTTACCGTATCTTTTTCCTAATTCAGTTACTATTTTCGCTGTGAATTCACGGTATTTTTCATTTGTTACTGAAATATTTGCTCTATTTCCGTGTTGTCTTCGGTTGCCTTTAGAATCAACTAGGTATATTTCAGGATATTTATCACCCATCCAAGCTGGTGGAGTAGGCGTAGGTGTACAAAGAATTACTTTTAAACCTTCTTTTTCGGCTATTGCCATGGCTTCATCCAGCCATTTAAAATCATATTTGCCTTCTTCAGGCTCCATATATGTCCAAGCAAATTCAGCGAAATGTGTGAATTCGAAACCTAACTTTTTTATGTTTTTTAAGTCGCGATCCCATTGTTCTCTTGGCCATTGCTCAGGATAATAATACACCCCAATTTGCATTAAATCAGCTTTGTCAAAAAATCGTTTCGGGTCTTTTTTTTCTGTTGCAGCTGCTTTTTTATTTTGAGCAACTATTGGCGTCGAATGGCAAGTAAATACTACCAAAGCTAGTAATGTGAGCTTAGTTAATAAGGAATTATAAGTTATCATTTCTTAATCGTTTGTTTTTAGTTATTTAATAGTAAAAGTAGAAAATGAGCAGCTGACCAGCTAAAATTTTCAGCTTCTAATCCTTTTCCAGTTGTGGGATGGTAATTCTCTCTAATAGATTTTCCTTTTTCTAAAGCACCTTCGGTGTTATGAATCAGTTTTTTTGTTAGAAGATTGGCTTCTGTTTTGTAACCGTATTTTTCTAGTCCATTAATACCAAAGTAAACTTGATCCAACCATATTGGTCCTCTCCAATATCCATTGGCTGGATTGAATTTCGGATTGTTTTTAGCCAATGTTGGTAAAGGCACAAAAGTATTGAAGGTATCTGGATTAAGTAAATTATTTTTTATCGCCTTAGCTTGTTTTCTAGATGCTACTTCTGCCCAAAGAGGTAAGAAACCTTCGCAACCCATATCTTTTACAAATGTTTTTCCATCCAATGAAGTGTCATAAAACCATCCTGTACTTGGGTCCCAAAACTGTGTCTGAATTTGCTTTTTTAGGGTTTTGCTTTCCCTTTTCCATTTTTTTTCATCTTTAGCTAGTTTTAGAATGCCAGCCATTTGACTCAAATAGTTTTTCTCAGCATAAAGGAAAGAGTTCAAATCCACACTTTCTTGGTCCAGCGAATACGCATTTTCGGCGTTTTTTAGCACTTTGCTGTTGTCAAATCGTACTGCATTATCCATTCCGCTTTCCCATTTTCCAGCCACTAAAGTGCCATCTGTGGAGCCAAATTCACAAATCCCGTCTTGGTCGTGGTCGCGCTCTTTGTACCACCAAGCATGATATTTCTTTAATTTAGGATACATTTCCTTAATGAAATCTACATTTTTGTTTTGTTTGTAAATTTCCCAAACTGCCCAAGCAGCAAGTGGTGATTTAGTATTTCGATAATTATTAGGTTCAATCGAGGTATCTCTATAGATGCAATCCGGTATAAAACCATTAGGCTCTTGAAAGTCGAACATAGCTCGTACTTGGTTTTCGGCTAAAGCAGGGTCCACTTCTGCAATTGCTGTGGCATGCTTCCAGCTGTCCCAAGCCCAGAAACCATGGAACCATTCGTAATGATAGCTAGGGAATATACCTGCGTGTTTTAAACCTTCGGCGGCGATTCGAGTGTTGTTTTGCAAGGTAAGTACTAATTTCGCAAGGAAAACAGAGTACTCAGAACCTCTGTATGTTGGTTTCTTTTTTGCAATTAGTTGTGATAATTGGCTTTCTTTTTCTTGTTGTATTTGTTCTAAAACGGAATCAAATTTCAAACTAGAGATGCTTTCTTTTTCTTTTCTCCAGTCGTATTGAGGGAAAATAAAGGTTTGAGAAACTATAATTTCTTTAGTTTCATTTGGTTTTAATACAAGTTGAGAAGTCTTTGCTGTAAAGCCACTTTTTGCAACTTCTATTTTGCTGTCCTCATTAATAAATTGCACATAACCAATAGCATTACTTTTTGATGAAACTATTTTTAAAGACTTTTCTACAACTAATAGCTCCAAGTTATCTAGATAGATATCTGATTTGAAAGTAGGCGTAAGTGTTATGTTTTTTGAAGAAGTATTTGTTATACTAGTTTTTTGAATCGCAGTATGTCCAGATGAAAAAACCAGTTCTTGTTTGATCCTTAATTTTTCATTTGAAAACTCCTGTTCTAAATGACTATTGTAACTGTTCTGACTTTTTAAAGCCGTTTTCCAATTGATCATTTCTTGTTGCTTGTCATCGATTAGATGCAAAGAAAGAAAGGAAGAACTCAACCAAACTCCATTTTGTTCTGTCATTAAAAAAGGACCAGAAAATCCACCTTGAATACTTGAAGGCTCTAGCAATCCAAAAGCAAACCAAGCGCCCTTGTCAGAAAAAGCCAATGATTTTCTATCCTTCGCATTTTCAGGGCTTCCTTTATAGTTTAGGTTGTTTTTACTTAATTCTAAGTTGCTAAATTTACTTTGGGCAAAACTAGCTTGTAATTGTAAAAAGAATAGAAGTATATAAAATGTTTCTTTTTTGTACATGATTATTTAATTTGTTAATATAGAAAAGTACAACTCAGTTGTCATTATAATATGCATTTGGTGCGAGCACACAATATTTGCTAATATAGATTCTCTCATAATAACTCTATTGTGTAACTTAAAAAATGTATTTTTTTTAAAATAAGAAGAATAGCCCAAATATTATTCGAACTATTCTTTTTATTTGAATTTATTTTATTGTTTTTAATTATTTTGTATTTCAGTTAAAGGCACTGGATAGAAATTATTTTTTGCAGCGTCAAATCCAGTACGACCCACTGCGTCAAGAGCCGCTTTAGTTTTTCCCCAACGACGTAGATCATAGAAACGGAAGTTCTCTAAAGGGAATTCAATGATTCTTTCATGCTCGATTTGCGCTTTTACTGCATTATAAGTTATGCCTATCATCGCCGGCATATCAGCACGAGCTCTTACAAGATTGATATGAGGGATTGCTTCAGCTGAACGTTGTAATTCGTTTAAAGCTTCTGCCTTCATCAAAAGCACATTTGAATATCGCATTAAAGGTACATTAAGTCCTAAAAATTCGGTGTCCATTTGCTCTTGAGTAGGAGGTAAGTACTTACGGAAAACAGGTTTGTTAGCAGTTCCAAATTTCTCGTCATAAGTAGCTCCAAAAATTCTAGGATTTGAGGCGTCATTAAAATAAGGATCTTTAAAGAAAATGTTACCATAAAGACGGCTGTCATAATTTCCTGTAGTGGCTATTTTACCTTCTTTTTTGAACTCATTCATCAACATATCTGTTGGTAGAATTTCGTCCCAACCGCCTAATTCACTCGCAGCCATCCAGAAATGAAGTGCAGTACGATAGAATGCTCCGTTAGATGTGTTTTCACTAAATTGAAGTTCAAAAATAGATTCTTTTGAGTTTTTGTTTGTTCCATTAAATAAACTCACATAGTCCTTTACTAGTTCGTATCCTTGAACTTTATCAAGAGCTTTAACTGATTCAGTAAGATGCGTTTGTTTGTCTGCAGTTTCCTCATACGCTCTAGTTAAATACGCAAAACCAAGGTAACTATTAGCAGCTCCACTTGTTGCACGGCCGGCTTTATCAGCAGTCTGAGCTGCAGGAAGCACTTCAGCAACTGCTTTTAATTCACTAACAATAAAGTTCCAAGTTTCTGCACGTTCAGCAAGAGGAAGGCTTATTTCATTCTGATTTGTAATATATTTAGTTCTTAATTTAATTTTTTCCCAATTAAGAATTAATTTCAAATGATAGTAAGCTCTTAAAAATCGTGCTTCTGCAATAATTTGGTTTTTATCAGCATCACTAATAGCAGTTGCAGGCATTTCTCCCACTTTAGTAATAACTTGGTTAGCATTACTAATACCACGATAATTTAATTTCCAGTAGGCTGTTAATTGGCTATTACCATTTGTGTACGTAAAATCGGCAAGTTCCACCCAGTTTTGGTAATTTAAGGCATCGCTACCCAGTTTGCAAATGTCTTCGCGATAGGCTTCAACGGGCCATTTTACTTCGGCAAAGGCATATTCTTCAACTGATCCTTCTAAGTAAGCGTAGGTTGAGGATAATCCAGCCTCGGCATCAGCCTTATTTCTCCAAAAAGTAGAAGAATTAAGTTGGTCTGGAGACTGCTGTTCAAGGAAATCATTACTACATCCTACTAGTGTAAAGATGCATAATACGGTAATAAAATTATATATGTTTTTCATAATTGTTTCTTTATAAATTTCTTAAAATACGTATTGTACACCTACAATAAATGATCTTGTAAATGGATATACAAAACGGTCAACACCAGTATCTAGCAAATTAGTTCTTGAGAATTCTGGATCTGTTCCTGAGTATTTAGTGATGGTGAATACATTTTCAGCACTTACATAAAATCTAAGTTTGTCGATGTTTGCTGCTTCTAATAATGAGCTAGGTAATGAGTACCCTATTTGCAATTGTCTCATTCTTACAAAATTTCCATTTTCAAGGAAACGATCTGACTCTCTACTATTTCCATTAGGATCACCAAGTACAGCACGTGGAATGTTGCTGTTGTTATCTGGAGTCCAAGAATTAAGGGTTGAAGCCAACATATTAGTCCCTGAGCTCATAGACTCATAGAAATAACGGTTACCATTGTATAGTTTGTTTCCAAAACCACTACCAATTAATGTAGTAAAGTCAAATCCTTTGTAGCTAGCTCCTAAAGTTATATTAGCTTCTACTTTTGGTAAACCTGTACCTGCATATTCTTTATCATTTTCATCAATAACACCATCATTATTTAAATCTTTGAATCTAATGTCACCAGGTTTTGCATTTGGCTGTAGTAAATTTCCGTTTGTAGCATGGCTGTCAACTTCGGCTGTAGTTTGAAATATACCATTGGTACGATAAAGATAGAAAGAGCTTATTGGCGTTCCTACTCTTGCTTGAGTTGGGAAATGTTCTGTGTCAAATTTAAGTCCTTGTCCGTTAATAGCTTGGTCTGCATTTGCAAGACTTTCTACCTTGTTTCGAAGAGAACTGATATTAAATCCTACATTATATTTAAAGTCATTACTTTGTTCGCTATAATTAACTTCAAACTCAAGTCCGCTATTGCTTACTTTTCCAACGTTAAGAATTGGGTTGTCGATACCAGCTGAAGGTGCTAATTTCTTGGTAATAAGCAAATCGGCTGTAACATTGCGATAGTAATTTATCGAACCACTAACTTTACCATTTCGAAGAGTATAATCAATACCTATGTTTTTAGAATCCGTAGTTTCCCATTTTAGGTTACGGTTTTCTAATGCAGTTGCAATACTACCAGGCCATGGATTACTTCCTGTTCCTTGTACGTAACCAGAATTTAAGTAATTCCCTGAGTAAATCAAAGAGCTAGAAGTGTAATATCCTAAAGCAGCTTCGTTACCTAAACGTCCCCAGCTCGCACGTAGCTTAGCAGTAGAAACAATGAAATCCTCTGGATAAAAATCTTCTTTATCCATTTTCCAACCTAAAGCCACAGATGGAAATGCTCCCCAACGACTGTCTTTACCAAATTTTGATGATCCATCATAGCGTAAAGTAGCTTGTGCTAAGTAACGATCTTTGTAAGAGTAGTTGATACGACTAAAGTAAGAAAGTCTATTGTATTGGTATTTAGAACCATCAGCTGAGTAAGTTCCTCCTTTTCCTGCTCCAATGGTTTCAAAACCAGAGTCTAAAAATCCTGCAGGACGCTCAGTTGAAACAAGTTGACCGTCTACTACAGATTGGTCAGTCGTTTTACCTTCAACTGTGATGTCATTCCAGTTAGACGATGATGGATTGATGGTACTACCTAATAAAAAGTCAATAGAATGTTCACCAAATTTTTTATCCATCATTATGGTATTTTCGAAAATTTGCTCACTCCAATACGTTCTAACTTCTCTGTGTACCGTATATTTTTCTGGCGCTTGTATGTTTGCGATAAAAGGCGCGTTATGTGCTGTGCGTTGTGAATTTAACTCATGGTGAGAATAGGCAGTTTTAAATTTCAACCAAGGTGCGATATTAGCAGTGATCGAAATATTCGCTGTTAAATCTTGACCTCTTAATTCGCCACTTCTAAAGCGCTCATCAGCTACTGGGTTTGTGTTAAATGGTAATCCATCTTTGTTTGTTAATCCATATCCGTAAGTTTCATTTGAATCCAATACAGGGACTAAAGGAGCTATTGCATACACTTCTTTTAATTGAAAGTTAGGTTGCTCACTTTTAGTCGATAGGTATGAAAGTTTAGTATCTACGTCAAAAATTGATTTCTTAAAACTTACTCTTGCACTTGCATTTTTTTGTCCAAAGTTATTATCGATGATAATTCCTTTTTCTTTAGCATAGTTACCGTATAAAGCAAATTTGATAACACCTTCTCTACCTTGAATACCTAAACCATAGTTTTGTGCTAATCCCGAACGAAAAACTTGGTCTTGCCAGTTCGTGTTCGCTGTTGTCGGAGCGCTTATATATGCTGGCAATGCAACTGGTGTATTCGCATACTTATTGTATTCGTCATACATTCTTTTATGAACGGTTTTGTAGCCTTCAGCATCTAATAATTCTATTCTTTTTGCTGATGAAGTGCTATTTACAAAAGAAGTGAAATCAACTTTTATGCCTTCTTTAAGACCAGATTTAGTGGTAACGATAATTACTCCGTTAGCAGCAACAGATCCGTAAATAGCAGCAGCAGCTCCATCTTTCAGCACTTCTATTGACTCAATATTTGTTGGATTTACAGAGCTTAAAGATCCTTGAAATCCATCAATGATACATAAAGGTTCTGTGTTTCCAAAAGTATTAATTCCTCTAATTTTAATTTTTACAGCAGCACCTGCAGCACCACCACTTTTTTGAACATTTACACCAGCTACTAAACCTTGAATAGCCTCTGAAGCATTGTTTGTAGCTCTGGTTTCAATACTTTCTTTCTTTATCGAAGAAATTGCTCCAGTAACATTTCCTTTTTTTATGGAACCGTATCCAATTACAACTACTTCGTCTAGTTTATTGTTTTCTTCCTGAAGTGTAACGTTTAACTCTTTATTGTTGTTTACATTTATGGTTACTTCATTAAACCCAATATAAGTAAAAGTTAAGCTTGGGTTTTTTAAATCAGCAGGGATTCTTAATGTGTATTTTCCATTTTCATCACTATTTGTACTGATGCTAGTTGTTGCTAATATAATATTTACTCCGGGGAGTGTATTTCCATTAGCGTCAGTTATTTTTCCTGAAACACTTTTTTGCGGTTGATTTTCTTGTGCAAAACTAAAGTGTGGTTGGCACAGAAACATCATAAAGAGAATGAAATTTATCCTCTTAAATAATAGAATTCGTCTTTTCATTTGTAATAAATTTGGTTAATTAAAGTTTTGTATTTGTCTAGTTTTTTGTTACTTGTTTTATTGTAAATCGAATTTTATCCCTTGTGCAAGTGGTAAGCTTGTGGTGTAATTAATCGTATTTGTTTGGCGTCTCATATATATTTTCCATGCATCAGATCCAGATTCTCTTCCACCACCAGTGTCTTTTTCGCCACCAAAAGCGCCACCGATTTCAGCTCCAGAAGTTCCAATGTTCACATTTGCTATTCCACAGTCAGAACCTACAACTGATAAAAATCTTTCAGCTTCACGTAAATTATTAGTCATAATAGCAGATGATAATCCTTGCCCAACTCCGTTTTGATATTCAAGCGCGTTATCAACATCTCCGCTGTATTTTATTAAATATAAAACAGGGGCAAATGTCTCGTGTTGCACAATTTCAAATGAATTTTGAGCTAAAGCAATTGCTGGCTTTACGTAACATCCACTTTCATAACCTTCTCCAGAAAGCACTCCGCCTTCAACTAAAATAGTTCCGCCTTCTTCAACTACTTTATCTAAGGCAGCGGTGTACATTTTGACAGCATCTGTGTCGATAAGTGGACCCACATGATTGTTTTCGTCTAATGGATTTCCTATTTTGAGTTGTTTGTATGCAGAGACAATAGCGTCTTTTACTTTTTCGAATATACTTTCATGAATAATCAAGCGGCGCGTTGAGGTACAACGTTGTCCTGCAGTTCCTACAGCCCCAAAAACTGCCCCAATAACAGTCATTTTTATATCTGCATCAGGAGTTACAATTATGGCATTGTTTCCTCCAAGTTCTAAAAGAGATTTACCTAAACGAGCGGCAACAGCTTGCGCCACTATTTTTCCCATTCTGGTTGATCCTGTAGCCGAAATTAATGGGATTCGAGTATCTGAAGTCATCAATTCACCCAATTTATAATCACCATTAATCAAGCATGAAATTCCTTCGGGTAAATTATTTTCTTTTATAACTTCAGCTATAATATTTTGACAAGCGATTCCACAAAGTGGCGTCTTTTCTGAAGGTTTCCAAATACAAACATCTCCACAAATCCATGCAAGAGCGGTGTTCCAAGCCCAAACGGCAACAGGAAAGTTAAATGCCGAAATAATTCCAACAACTCCCATAGGATGATATTGTTCATACATACGGTGTCCAGGTCTTTCAGAATGCATGGTTAGACCGTGCAATTGACGGGATAAGCCTACGGCGAAATCACAAATGTCAATCATCTCTTGTACTTCTCCGTATCCTTCTTGTAGAGATTTCCCCATTTCATAAGAAACTAATTTGCCTAAAGCTTCTTTGTTTTGGCGTAATTTTTCTCCAAATTGACGAACAATTTCGCCGCGTTGTGGAGCTGGCATTAAACGAAAGGTTTTAAAAGCCTCCGTAGCCGATTGTATTACCTGTTGGTAATCTTGTGATGTAGACATTTTTACAGAACCAATCAATTTTCCATCGACTGGGGAATAACTTTCAAGGATTTCGCCATTTGCAAAATGATGCAATCCTGTAGAGGTACCTTCATTAATATCCTTTACTCCCAGTTGGGTTAAAGCTTCTTTTATTCCAAATTGTGACGTGGTTGTAGTCATGTGTTTTATTTACAATTAAGCATAGTTCCAGCGCTAAAAAACTTGATTTTATCTAGTTTTTAAGGATAGCATTGGATACGCTATAGGGTTTTTAGGTTGTTTTGTAGTCAAGTCAAAATTAGAAGTATTCAAATATTTAGCATTTTGAGTACCGCTTATTAATTATTTAATGATTTTGTAATTTAACGTTCGTACTTTCAAAAATTTTATCTGCTGATGAAGCGATAAAACCTTGATATAATTCTCCATTTGGCATTGGGTAGCGAAGTGCGAATTCGTAATAACAAGATGGAATTTGCATGGTACCTTCATCAAAATTTACGCTATGTAAATCAGCAAGTGTGCTTGATTGTTCTAATAATTGTGCTGGAGTACCTTTGATTTTTCCTCCAGAGGAATTTAATTTCCACCCACTATTTTCTAAAAAAGTATTCAACTCCTCTAAACTATTAAAACCTTTTAAAGCATTTGCGTTGATCGTGAAGTGGTTTGCACGAAATCCATACACATACATCCAAGCAGCGTATTCTGACTCTTCCAAAAGCAAATTGTAAACCGCTAGGGATTTGGTTTTCCATACAGCTCCACTTAATACTAATTCTGGATTATTGAATGTTTCTGCTTCACAATTATCCAAAATCTCCTTGACAGTTGCTTGTAATTTTGGAGAACATTTTTCTAATTCTAATTCTGAGATAAAAATTCTTGGAGCATTTTTATCACTTGAATGTTCATAATGCTTTGCAAATAACTTTTTTGAATCAAAAATATACTCTCCTTTTTGTTCATATCCAACTTCCAGAAAAAGCTTTTCTATCACTTTAATATTAACGCGTTGATCATTAAACGTGCGAATTGCGATATGATCATTTTTTATTTGCTCCCCTTTTTTTTCTAATAAGTCATGAATTTTTGTGGCAGATGGAGTAATTGCAGCATATTGCTCCCACAATTTTGAAAGTAATTGATTTGTTGTCATTTTTAACGTATTTAGTATGATGTAAAAAGTAATTTTCGTTACAATTTTATTTCAATATTATTTTTAATAATTCGACATTTTGAGGTTGCTATGGATGTAACATTTCATGGTTAGTTTTTTGATCTTCTTAATAATTTATTTGCTACTAAAATTATATTTCAATTTTAAGTTTAGGCTCACAAATATTAAATTATTTCGAGATAAAACATCAAAAAGAAACTTTACTTGACCTTTACATGCTTTAATAAAACCATCATTTACAGCGGTCTTACCAGAGAATTGTCAGTGTAACTAGTATATTTTTAATAGGATGGAGATTTTTAAAAAAAAAGGGGGTTTTTTTCATTGTAATATTTTTATCAATATGTAAATTCCATTGTAGAAAGAATAAATGATAGTTTAAACTATGAATATAATGTCGATTACTTTGGTATAACAATACCAAATATGAAGTTATAGGAGAAAAATGCAGTCATAATTCACAATAAAAGAATACCACATGACGCTAATGATTCCTTAACATCTAACGAAATGGAGGAACAGCGTAAAATTAAAATATGCACTTGTAAAGCAAAAAAAAACAGTTGCAAAATTGATTTTGCAACTGTTTAATAATTTCGCATTTTTTGTTTTATAAACTGTATTAATTACGAAGAACGAAGTGTAATATTTAAATACGTCCAAAAAAGATTAAAAGCTTATATGTTTTCCAGAAAAACAATTAGGTTGTCTTTGTTTTCTAATCCTAATTTTTTTCTTAATCTATGCCTTCCAATTTCTACTGAATTAGCAGAGATATTATTAATATTTGCTATTTCTTTAGAACTAAGTTTAAGTTTAACTTGTACCGCTAACTGAATATCTTTATCAGTTAAATTAGGATATTTCTCTTTAAGTCTAAACAAAAAATCACTTTGCAGGGTTTCTACGTTGGCGTGAAATTGCTGAATATCTTCATTTAAGTCAAATTTAAAAGTGTACTCTTTTATAAGTGTATTGATGTCTTGTTTAAGTAAGTTTAAATCGGTAAATTTTAAATTTTTTAATGAATTTGCTAGATCCTTATAAATGTTAGTTCTTTGAGAAATGAATAAAGCTAGATTTGTAAGTTCCTTCGTTCGAAAATCCAATTTGCGTTCTAAATTCTCCTGTAAGAGAAATTGTGATTTTAGTTTTTCCTTCGAAAGTTTATGATTTTGTAGATAAATAGCTTTTTTCTTTTTTATATTATTCCACAACGAAGCTATTACTAGAATTGCTATGATTGCCAATAATATAGAACCAATCAACAAGGATTTTCTTTTCTGTGATTCCAATTGACGCTGTTGCTCTAATAACTTGATTTCAGATTCGCGTCGTTCTGCCTCATATAGAATTCGCATTTCAGCCAACTTTTCACTTTTATTGCTTGAGAAAACTTCAGAGTTTCCATTAGTATATTTCATATAAAAATTGAAAGCCTCCTTATAGTTATTTAATGCTAAATAATAATCGGACATAATTTTATCATTCTCTAAAAGCAGTTCCTTTTTATTACCCAATGCTTTAATAATAGTCTTAGATTCTTCTAACAATGAGTAGCATTGTTCATAAATTTTAAGCTTTAAATACACTACTGCAAGTTCATGAAGAATATAAACCTTTTTGTAGTCATATTTAATTTCACTCTCAAGATCCAGAGCAGACTCTAAGAATTTTTTGGCCAAATTGAGTTCATTTATTTTGCGATAGCAAATGCCCATATTTTTCATGGTTTCTGCGATTCTGTCCTTATTTTTAGAATCTTTTATTAGTTTTAAAGATTTTTTAAAAAAAAACAATGCCAAATTATAATCGCCTTTGCCATCATGAATTATTCCGATACTGTTATAACTGTATGCAATTCGCTGCTTGTCGCCTATTTTTTCATGTATGACTAAAGCTTGGGTATGATATTCTAATGCTTTTTCAAAATACCCAATGTCATAATATAACCAGCCAAGTGTACGTAGAGTAAAGGCGAGATCATAATCGTTTCCAATTACTTTTCGTATTTCTAAGGATCGTAGCCCGTATTGTAAAGCTTTATCATAGATATTATTAAACAAATAACTCTGACACAAATTTATTAGTGCTAACCCTTCTTGGTCTTTATTTTTCAACTCACTTGATAAACGTAAAGCTTCCGAGCCATATTTCATTGTTTTATTAGGATCAATGACCCAATATATTTCGGCAATTCTATTTAATAATGACAGTTTTTTTTCTCCTACAGATTTCGGCAATATTGTTAACAAACTGTCTAATTCAACCTGTGAATCACTTGGGTTTTCATCCCATATATTTTTCTGAGATCTGGCTGTGAAACAGACAAATATAAAACTAATAAGTAGGAGATGAGGGAGTTTTTTCATTGCAAGAAAGTTTTAAAAATAGAGTTATACTCTTTATTATATTGCTTGTAAGGCTTCAAATATCATCATTATTTATGTGTTTAAGTTCAATTGTGTGGACTTAAGATAAGGTGAAAACCCAATGTTTACTATTATGTTCATTGATACTATTGTAGTTATACTTTATAAGTAGTTCATTTCCTGATGTTTTGTCGAGTAATAATGCGGATAAATTTTGTAGAATTTGGTAAAGCGAACTATTGATTTTAAATCTTTTACGATTATAAAAACAAAACAGTAGGATATATCTGCTACATTGATTTGAATACGAGCAGCATTTTTTGTTGTTCCTCAAAAGGTATTGACTTTTTTACTTAGTTAAATGTCTAATTTTATTAAATTAACTTATGGTATTTTTACGATTTTGAGCATGCTTTTAGCAATTAAAAACAAGAATTTATCTAATTTTTAATTGCTGAAAAGGCTATACTTCAAGGGTTAAACTCTATTTTGTAGTCGTGTTAGAATTATTATTTGCTAATTATATTACTAGTTTAATATTATTAGGCGATATTTCTTTTTGACCGTTTTTTTCGAGTTAGACTTATTTATAAATTGTTTTGCAATTTTACATCTGTGCTTTCAAAAATTTTATCTGCTGATGAAGCGATAAAACCTTGATATAATTCTCCATTTGGCATAGGGTAGCGAAGTGCGAATTCGTAATAACAAGATGGAATTTGCATGGTGCCTTCATCAAAATTTACGCTATGTAAATCAGCAAGTGTGCTTGATTGTTCTAATAATTGTGCTGGAGTACCTTTGATTTTTCCTCCAGAAGAATTTAATTTCCACCCACTATTTTCTAAAAAAGTATTCAACTCCTCTAAACTATTAAAACCTTTTAAAGCATTTGCGTTGATCGTGAAGTGGTTTGCACGAAATCCATACACATACATCCAAGCAGCATATTCTGACTCTTCCAAAAGCAAATTGTAAACAACTTGGGATTTGGTTTTCCATATAGCTCCACTTAATACTAATTCTGGATTATTGAATGTTTCTGCATCACAACTATCTAAAATGTCTTTGACAGTTGACTGTAATTTTGGAGAACATTTCTCTAATTCTAATTCTGAGATAAAAATTCTTGGAGCATTTTTATCAGTTGAATGCTCATAATGCTTTGCAAATAATTTTTTTGATTCAAAAATATACTCTCCTTTTTGTTCATATCCAACTTCCAGAAAAAGTCTTTCTAATACATCGATATTAACTCGCTTATCGTTAAATGTGCGAATAGCGACATGGTCATTTTTTATTTCTTCTCCTTTTTTCTCTAATAAATCATGAATTTTTTTAGCGGATGGTGTAATTTCAGCGTATTGCTCCCACAATTTTGAAAGTAGTTGACTCTTGTTCATTTTTAACAGAATTAATATGTTATATCGACACAAATGTAGTGTGATTTGTGTCACAATGGCAACGATACAATATCATTATTAATAATTAGACATTTTGTGTCTTTTTTTATGTAGATTTGACATTAAAAAAAATAAATACCGCTGAGTAGTTGTCAAAATAACAACTTGGGGAAAAATAATTGTAAGATGACAAATACAAAACACAGTGATAGCACGGATTATTTAGATCAAGAGATTGTTAAAAAGCTCGATGAAAATGGTAGAATTCCCTTTTCTGAGATTGCAAAAGAATTAAATATTTCAAATTCCCTAGTTCATTTACGTGTTCGTAAAATGCAAGAATCTGGAATAATCGCTGGTTTTTCTGTTAAATTAAATGCGAAGCAAAGTGGTTTCGAAACCATCACTTACACAGGAATCACCGCCAAAGAAGCGCACTTCTCGTATTCAATTGCTGAACAGTTAAAATTAATTCCAGAGGTTGTAGAATGCCATTGGGTTTCGGGTAAATATGCGCTCTTTATAAAAATTGTAGCAACAAATAATGATGAGCTTCGAAAAATTTTATACGAAAGAATTCATCAAATTGAAGGCGTGGGCGGAACAGACTCTTTCTTTTCATTCGGATCCGCCTTTGAAAAAAATCTGCCTTTAAAATAAGAGGGTTTGTTTTCGAATGAAGGTGTCATTTTGGTATTAAAGCGAGCTATCTATTTAGTTAAAGCTGTTGCAATTCAAAGTTTCGACAATGGATAAATCATCATTAAACTGAACAAAACTCGCTGGAAAACCTAGTTTTATTTTTCCAATTTCATTTTCCATATTTATGGCTGCAGCAACTCGAGAAGTCGCCATTTTTATGGCTTCATCTGCAGAGACATTTAAATGGTTATAAGCATTTTGCACCGCTTCTTGCATCGAAATGCTGGCTCCGGCTAGATTGCCTTCTTCATTTCGATAAAAACCATTTTCTAGATGCGCATCAAAATTCTCCCATTTGAAATTTGAAACTTTCCGACCTAAAAAGGCGGCGTCACTAATCAAGAAAAATTTGTCTTTCTTTAACTTGTACGCCAGTCTTGCTGCTGCGTAATCGCAATGTGCTCCATCTAAAATAACTGGAGCATATACAGCATCATTTGCAAAAGTAGCACCTACTAATCCGGGTTCGCGATGGCCAAATTGAGTCATGGCGTTGAATAGATGCGTAACAAGTTTGATCCCTTTCGAAAAATAATATTGCGCTTGATCGTAAGTCATAGTAGAATGTCCCGCCGAAATCACAATTCCGCTTTCTAAAAGCATGTCTAATTGGTCTTCAGTAAAACATTCTGGGGCAATCGTTATAACTTTTATGACGTCTTTCCCATAACGGATGATTTCTTCTAGTTCAGAATTCGTTGGAGTTCGAACTTGATTCAAGCTATGCGCACCACGTTTTAAAGGGTTTAAAAAAGGTCCTTCTAAATGCATTCCTAATATTCCGTTTTTATGTTTTTCCTTATAATTGCGGATCGCTTCAATTCCTTGAAGTATGGTTTCATTCGAAGAAGAAATTAAACAAGGCAGAGTATGAGTCGTTCCATATTTCAAACTGGAATCATGAATGTCTTGAATCGTGTGCTCATTAGGGAATTGACTAAAATAATACTGCTCGCCACCATTAATTTGAATGTCGATAAAACCAGCAGCAATATGCTTTCCTTTTAAGTCAATTTCTGGAATATCATTTGGAATTTCTTTTTGAATACTGAGAATAATGTCATTTTCGATAATAATAACACCGTTGTCGATTATATCATCTCCAGTATGAATAACTGCATTTATAATTGCTTGTTTCATTTTATAATTCTTTTTTTACGAATTGAATAGATTTTCCTGACTGAAATATAAAAGATTCATTTTGTTTTTTTGAACCATATAAGACATTTAAATTTTACATTCTATGAAGTTATAAATTTATGTATGGCTCTGAAAATTGCTTAATTTATAGTATTGTTTTTATAGTTATTCATTTACAGGTACAAAAGTAAACATGTATTTAACCGGATTTTGCCAATTCATTCCTTTAAATGAGCCAACCGGTAATTTTACATTAACTGTATTCCATCCTTTTTTTAGAGGAATCAATGTTGGTTCCCTAAATTCATAGCCTTCATCAATTAGCGGTATTTCTAAATTTCCTTTTTGCGCAGGGCGTTTCCACAGTGGCGGATTGACCAAATGATTATTTACCCAAACTGTGCTATTTAAATTATTCCAAGTACCAGCTGCAGGCGAATCCGTGTTCATCGAGCGGGATAGATTATTAAAACCGACCCAAAATTCTTGCTCTTTATCTTCATCGCTCCAAATTTTTGTTTGAGCATACCAAGTCGTATTTTCCTTTGGCTCCTTTATAATTCCCGAAATTAGTGGTGCCCACCAATGTCTCATTACTACAGTTCCGCCAATAGCTTTGTACGTTGGTTTTTCTTTGGATGTATTGAATTTTACATTTTCAGGTAAAAAAGTTTTAGTTAAATTACCTTTGTTATCAAAAGGGCCATAAATGTTCCACGCTAAATCAGCTTGCTTTTGATACGTGAAATCTAATTCTTTAAAATATTGTTTTTTGTGATCCAACAAACGATTTTCGAACTCAGAAAAAGCAGTAGCTCTTTCAGTTTCTGGTTCGCCAATAGTTGCTGTCCAACCTTCAGAACCCCCACCTCGCCAGCTGCGTTCTGCAAAAGCCAACATGCCTGGATAAACTGGATTCATTTTCATAACATCATCACCATTTTCTAGCGCTCTATCATTCCACACACATACAATTCCGCCTAAAGCATTTTCATTACCTTCAGTTAAATTACATATTTGACGATTGAAAATAGTCACTACACTTTCTAAGGGATCCATGTGGTTTAAATACAAATGCCTTGAATCTAGATATTTTATATTTTTGTTTCTACTTACATTCGTAGCGCCTTCCATCCATAGTTGGCGAATTACACTATCAGTAAAATTTCCGCCAGGTTCCCAGCCAATCACCTTTTTACCTAGACTTTCTGTTAGGGCAATAACTTCGGGTAGAAAATTCTGATTGGTGATTTTTACTTCATCGGCACCCAAATGCAAATACGGAACATCGTAAGTCGCGCAAAATTCTTTGATTATATTTTTTACAATTTCTAAGCCTTTATCACTTTGCATATCTACGCCCATTGCTCTCTTGAATGCAGCACTGTGACCCGGCATATCAATTTCAGGAATTAAGGTGATGTAACGTTCTTTGCAATATGCTATCAATTCTTTTAAGTCATTTTCTGTGTAATATTCGCCTTTATCGCGAAGCATGAATTCTGGATTTGTTAGCTCCGGATACAACTTACTTTGCAAGCGCCAAGCAATATCTTCGGTAGGATGAAAATGAAAAATATTCATTTTATAAGCTGCCATGACATCAATCTGTTCTTTTAGCAGTTTCATAGATTGGTAATTTCTACCTACATCGACCATAAAGCCACGCCATGCAAATGCAGGCCAGTCTGTGATTTCAGCCGCTTCTACAGCAACATTATCACGCATCAACTGCAGTAAAGTTTGAACTCCGCTATAAATACCGTTAGACGTATTTGCAGTTAGTATAATTTTATCGGAAGTAGTTTTTAGATTATAGGCTTCTGCAGCATTTAAAGCAGCATTTACATTTCCTAATCGAAGGGTAATATAGTTTTCTTTGTTAGGCTTTTTGCTTGTTATTTCGGCGCTTAAACCTTTTTGCTTCATTGCTTTTTGCAATACCAATGCTTCTTTTTGTAAAGTTGCATTTTCGACAAAAATGGTATTGGTAGCCGTTAAAGGGTAATAGCCATTATTCCAAGTTAGTTGTTGTGGTTTGGGCAGTAAAGCCGCTTTGGTTTCTAAATGATATACATAAGGATAAACAAGACGTTTCCATAACAAATAACCTTCGCCATTAAGATGTAATCCGTCATTCGTTAGTTGTTTTGCCATTTTTCCATTCCCATCAGAGAACGCTGTGTATAGGTCAATAAAAGTATAATTGTAATCTTTGGCATTCTGCTTAAGACTAGCATTTAGTGATTTTATTTGTTCTCCTTTACCAGTGTGACCATCAAATTTTTTATAGACATCATTTACAGGCAAAATACTTTGGATGTATATTTTTGTCGAAGGGCTTTCTTGTTTCAGGAATCTAGCAATTTGAATAATGTTTTTAAAAATACTGTCGGTAGCAGTATTTCTTGCCAAATCATTCACTCCAATTAATAAAAAGACCTTCTTTGGTTTACGATTAGTTATTTCGTCTAAACGGTTGAGCACTCCGGCTGTAAAATCACCGCTAATTCCGCGATTTTTTATTTGGTTATCCGCAAATAACTCACTCCATTCTGCACCATCTGATATGCTATTTCCTAAAAAAACAATATCATTTTTCGTCTTAGGCAAAGTCTTAAAATGACTTACCCTTTGATGATAATAAGTCGAAAATAGACTTTCAGGAAAGTTGCTCTTTTTGATTTGAGCTTCGATATTAGCTGTAATGAAAAACAGCACTGTAATAATGACAGAATAAGTCCAATTGTATTTTTTAAAATTGTGCATGATAGACAGTATTAATAGTAGCTGATTACACGTTAAAAGCTAGTGAATTTGTAATTTCGGTTGTTTTCCTGCAAGGTTTTCAAAACCTTGTAGGTATAAATTTCTTCGAACCATACAATAGGGGCTGTTTTTTTTTAATCAAAACTAGTAACAGACAATAGTTACAATTCTTCAAATATAATACCTAAAGGATCAAAAACGACCTTGCAGAATATTTAGAAAAAACCCTCCAAAAATTAAGAATTCTTGGAGGGTTAAAATTAATTATTTCATTTTCTTTTTAGATGCTTTTTTAAACTTATCCTTTCCATCTGTTAACCATTTTAAAGAAAAGCTAACGAATTCATTTTTAGTATGTTCATCTTTTTCGAAAAATACCGCTAGGTCGCCATTTTTTAATACGGTAAGCGACGAATAGGCCGAGCTTCCAGCATAAATGGTTTTTCCTTCTGACCATGTTTTTCCTTCGTCATAACTGATACGAACATTTAAATTCATGCGCCCTTTTTCCATTTTTGCATTCGAGAAAATGATTCTGTCTTTATTATATCCATCCGCTTTTGCAGTGTATCTGATAATACTTCCGTTACAACTTGGATCAATTAATGCTGGCTCTGGTTTACTTGTCCATGATTTTCCTTCATCTGTTGAAGTGTGAACATAACGCATTTTTCCGCCATTAACTCTTGCGTTCACCATCCAAGATCCATCAGCTAATTCGATGATTTTTGATTCATCAGCTGGTTTTATTGGCGTATCAATAAAGTACCAAGTTTTACCGTGGTCATCACTTCCAAAGATGAATAAACCTTTACTTAGATTAACTAAAGTATGTAAAAGTTTTCCATCTCTAGTTTGAATTCCGCGACCTGAGGTGATAAATTTAAAATCTTTATGCCATTCAGGTTTTGCAATCTGCTTTGTAATATCTTCTGGTTTACTCCAAGTTTTTCCGTTGTCCTTACTTTTTACTACGTGTAAATAATAAATATCTCTTTCTTTTTCAAAATCCATGAAATTATAGAAAAGGATAATTTCTTTAGTATCTCTATCTACAATCATCGAAGGATCGGAAGCGGATAGTCCCAATGGAAAATTAACTACAGTTTCAATTCCAGACCATGTTTTGCCATTGTCAGCACTTCGTCTTACAACAATATTAATGTCACCGCTTCGGTTTAGATCACCGCAGTTAGGAACACGCTCATCGATAGCAGCGATAAGATCGCCGTTTGGGGCTGTAACAATTGCTGGAATTCGGAAGCAGTTAACGCCTTCAACCATTGAAGTATTAAATAAGTCCTGATGTGAGATTACACCATCTGCGATTTGGTACTTTTCATTTTGGGCCGAAAGACCTATTACGGTAATCAATAAAAGCGATGTGAAAATTTTTCTCATAATAAAAATTGTTTAATGTTAGTGTGTGTTGTTTGTCTAGTAGGAATATTAAACTAATCTCCAATCTTGTAATTTTCCATCCGACTATCTCCAGAATAGACAGCTGTATTTATAGTTGTTTATCCAAATGTTCTTTCAATATTTCTAAGCAATACCACTCTTGTCTTGGTAAATGGAACGGCCCTTTGAACATGTTTCCTTTGGCAGTTTGAGCGATAGTTCCGTCTTTGTGAAGGTATCCAAACCACTCTCCATTTTCCTTATCGTGAAATTTATTGTACGCATAATCATGAACTAACTTATGCCATTCAGCATATTTTGCGTCGCCAGTCATAGTATATGCAAGAAGCGTTGCAATAATCACTTCGTTATGTGGCCACCAAAATTTCATGTCTTGCCAATATTCTTGCACCGGTTTGTTGTACACATCACGGAAATACAAAATTCCGCCATGCTCTTTGTCCCAACCACGTTCCCACATGTAATCTAGCATTTTGCAACCTAACGCAATTAATCTAGGATCATTATTTCTGTATTTAGCTTCATGTAAAATAAACCAAGCACCTTCAATCGCATGTCCTGGATTTAAAGTACGTCCGTCAATGTGATCAATAATCGATCCATCAGGCGCTACTTGTTCCATCACACATTTTATATCGTCTTTTACAAAATAGGTTTCAATTTCGTTTATCCATGTATCAATCCATTCGTCGCAACGCGGATCCCCAATAGTTTCTCGTAGTTGCTGAGCTGTATTCATCATAATCATGGGTACTCCAATTCCTTTTGAAGGACGAGTCGAGGTGAATTTAGGCGCTAACAATCCAGGAGTTGTGGAGTATTCGATGCATTTCCCAAATAAATAACGCGCTTTTTCGGCAGCCGCTTCGTCACCACTTGCTTTTGCATAAGACGCCATAGCGATAACCGCAAATGTTTCTGAGAAATAATAACGGCGTTTGCGTATCGGTTGTCCTTCGCGGGTTACGTGAAAGAACATTTGACCATCAGTGTCAAAACAATGATTGTTTAAAAAATCAATTCCTGACTTAGCACCATCTAGCCATTCTTGTTTAGGTTCAACCGTATTGTATAGCGTAGATAAAAGCCAAGCAGCACGACCTTGAATCCATACCGCTTTATCATCATCAATTAGACTTCCGTCTTGATCTCGCATTAATAAATAACCGCCAAATTCGGTATCTATCGAGCGTGGAAACCAAAATGGAACCGTGTCATTTAATAATTGATTTTGGTAAAAATCTTTTAAACCCTGTAGATCTGTCGTTGAATAATTCATCTCTTAAAAGTATTTTTAGTTGGATTTGCGTAAATCCATCTGCTTATTTTAATTATTTGAAGCAGCTTTTTAGGCGCTCCATATGTTTTATATTTTATTAAGATATATTTCAAAAGTGCCAAATAGATTTGCTAATTCGACTTATAAAAAAAACCTTTTTAAACCTTGTTAAATCTAATTTTTCGGTTTAAATAGTCTATCGAAAAGTCGAAATATGACATTTCGCCTTAACAGATAGAACTAACCAAAACAAAACTCAGAATATTTTAAATTATATGATGTGTGTCTTTTAACAATTATTCGAATGAAATATTATTCGTCTACAAAGTCATTTACCTTGGGACGTAAGAAACTTATTTGGACGATTAACGCAATCAAAACAACTCCTGCCATAAAAGCGAATCCATTGCCTAATGTTCCACTATCAGAATATTTTCCTAATAGCGAAGTTACTAATGCACCGCATCCAACTCCAGTCATGTTTAGAACGCCATAGGCTGTTGCTCTGTATTTTGAAGAAACAAACTGACAAAGAATAGGCATATTATTAGCGTCAAACATACCGTAACCAATACCGAAACAAAGTGCAGCACCGACAACACTAATTAATGAGCCTCCAAAACCAATAAATAATAATGCAGGGATAGTTAATCCCAGACCTATGGCACTGGTGTAAACTCTTCCTTTAATATTTTTTTCAACCCATTTATCAGATAAAATCCCTCCAAAAATAACACCTATAAATGCAGATACTGATATGGTAATGGTTGCTAAAGGACCAGCTTGTTCCATCGGTATATTTAAGTTTTGAGAGAATAGGGTAGGGAGCCAGTTTTTAGTTGCCCAACCGGGTAAGCTTGGAATAGCAAAATAGAACAGGATAATCCAAAAGGACATATTTGTGAATAAAATACTCAAGCCTTTTAAGACTGACGCTTTTTCTTTTGCAGGTGAATCAGCAGTGGCTTTCGGGGTAGATTCAGGATGTTTAAATTCTACTAATAAAAAGACTAAAACAACTGAATATACGATTCCGATTAAACCAAAATAATGAAAAGTGGTATGCCAAGAAAAAGAAGCTGCGATTGTTGCTCCGAATCCACCAATTGCAGAACCCATATATAGTCCCGTCATGTGAATTCCAATGGCCAGTGATCTTGTTTTTTGTTGGTGGTAATCAGCGATCAAAGACAAACCAGCAGGAATGTATAAGGCTTCACTAACTCCCATTAAGGCTCTTAGCCAATATAATTGATTGTAAGTCGTTGCCAAGCCCATTGCATAAGTTACGGCTGACCAAACAAAAAGGCTGCCTACAATTAACCATTTTCTATTCATCTTGTCGGCGATGATTCCTGATACAGGACTCATTAAAGCATAAATCCACAGGAATATGGCCATTAGTCGGCCAAAATTCTCACCCGAAACTAATTCTGGGATATCGGTTTCCATTGAAGGTCGCATGGTTGCCAGCATTTGTCTGTCCATGTAGTTCAGCAAAGCGACAATCCATAGTAAGGCCACGACAACCCAAGGATAATATTTTGATTGTTTCATATTTAGGTTTTCTTTTTTTGGTTTTTTGGTTGCTGCTTCCGCAAAGAAATAGCTAGGGTAACAAATATTTTTATTTCTTGATTGCACCTAACATCACATTAGGGGTGCGAATTCCAGGTTTAATTTCCCCGTTAGACAGGATTATTTTTTTATCCCATAAAACAGCTGGTGTCGTAACATGTGGTAAAAATGGCAATTCGCCTATTTTAGACCATTGATCCGTAAGGGTATTGTACAATAAGATTCCGTTATAAAATCCTGGGTGATTTGTCACTAAATTATTTTTCTTAGCAATGAGGTCGGCTTTCAACTCAGGGGATTCTGCTTTCGCAATTTGAGATAGATAGGTTTCGATTTGGTGAAAAATCTCACCATTGTCTCCACCAACAATTAATACAGAATTAGTTCCTACGGCAACTCCGGCTCCCGCTGAAAAGTTAGTACTGCTTTTTCCATCAGAAATTGTTGCTGCAGCTTCCCAGCTTTGTTTTTTTAGATCGAAAACAAAAGTAGTATTGTGTAAATCACTTATTCCCGAAGCTGTTTTTGTTCTTCCACCTACAACATAGATGTTAGTGCCGTTTTTTCCTTTTTGAGCAACGGCAACTGAATTGGCTAAAGCCATAGGAAGTTTTGGCAAGGTTTTCCACTGTGAATTTTCCTCATTCAAATCTAGACTTGCAAAGATATCAGATGATTGTGTTGCCTGATCTCCTCCAACTGCATAGACAACATTACCAATGTTAGTAAGCGCTATGTTTGTGATTGCCAAAGGGAAATCCGCTAGTGATTTTGTTTCCACTTCTTTTTTGGTTGCATTCCATTTTAATAAAAACGATTTATTAGAAAGTCCATTTTCATTTTCTCCACCCACATATACCACGCCTAAATCAGTAGAAGTGGTTCCACAGTAAGCGATTGGTTCTGCTAGCTCACCTTTTACTGCTGCAATCCAAGTAAATTTGTCTTTGCATTTTTCAAGTACATGAATCGTTTTCGAATAACTTTTCTTTCCTCCTTCCCAAGGCATTTTATCAGGAAAATTAGCACCACCAGTGACAATTAAAACATCATTGCTAACGCCGTTAATTGCACCTGCGAAGCCTATTGAAAGACTGCCATCTGTATTGTGCAATTGTGCAGCTGTTGTCCAATCCAGCTGTTTTACGGCTGTTTTTTGAGAAAATGCGTCAGTTGTTGACATAAGTAGGGAGATAAAAATTAGAGAAAAAATGGATTTATTCATCGTTATTATTTTAAAATAAAACGTGCGATTAGATTATTTTGATTTGAATTCGTCAAAATTTAAACTAGCTACATCTTTTTTGAACAATTCAAATTGTTCAGCGCTCATGTTTTTAACCGGCAATCTGAATTCACCTAAATCAAATCCTACTGTTTTCATGTAAGCTTTCCCTACTGAGATTCCGCCGTATTTTCCTAACAAGCGAATCATGTCAATTGATTTTTGTTGTAAAACACGTGCTTTAACTAAATCATTAGCATTGAAAGCATCGATCAAATCGTAATACAGTGGAGCGGCATAATTAAATGTGCTTCCTACAGCACCTTTGGCGCCTAACACTAATGCAGAAAGCATGTTTTCATCACGTCCCCATAGCATATCGTATTTACCATTTTCATAGCTCATACAACTTTGGTAATCCATGAAATCTTCATGTGTGTATTTTACTCCAGCGAAGTTGTCTAATTTTCCATCTAGTGCTCTCACTAAATCGAACATTGGTAAGTTTACTCCAGTCAGTACTGGAATATGGTAGTAATAGAAAGGCATGTTAGGTACTTCTTTTCCTACTTCGATACATACTTGTGCTAGCATGTCAATGTTTGCCGGTTTAAAATAAAACGGTCCAGTCAAAGAAACTGCGTATAAACCTATTTCGTATGCATGTTTGGCTAATTCGATACAATCAGCAAGACAAGTACCTGCTAAAAATGCCATTACTTTAAAGTCGGGATCCTGATTACTACAATCAGCCCAAGCTTGAGCAACTGCTTTCTTTTCGGCCATAGTTGTAGAGACTCCTTCTCCTGTAGAACCATTTATAAATGCGCCCGTCACTCCGTTTTGTTTTAGAAAAGAATAATAACCGGGAATTAAACTAACATCTAATTTTCCGTTACTGTCAAATGGTGTAAATGGAGCTGAGATAAGACCTTGTAAGTGTTGAATTTTCATAATATGTTTTTTTATTTTCTTTAGTATTAGGTGCAGTCCAAAAAAGTACAATTTTAGACTGTAGAATATAAATATGTAGATAAAAGAATACCGAGATATTTTTATTATCGCAACAATATGTATTGGCTATAACTGATTTATAATCTAACCACTGTTAATTTTTAGTGTTGAATTATAAATCTATTTCTTAGATAGTGTTTTTTAGAAACCCAATTGTATTTAATCGAACTCTTTTCTGCCTAAACTGATGCAGATGATTTTTTTGTAACGAAAAAGGTGCTCTAATGCTTTATAAATGATGTGTTTACTATTAAAAAGTAAACTTACAAAATATTTTAATAAAAGAAGCGTATTTATTAAAATATTTTAATAACAAAAAGAAGAAAATAAGTTTAATTGTTAATTAATGTGGAAAGCATTCTTTCTTTCACCACACAACAGGCACCAATTACGCCTGCTCGATGTCCTAAATTTGATTTCTTTAGCTTGACATCTCTGTTCACTAATCCTAAAGAATATTTCTTTAAGGCTGATTGAATAGGTAGTAAGACATATCCTCCTAATAGTGAAAAATCTCCACCGACAACTAATAATTCTGGATTGAAAATATTGAGAATCATGGACAAATAACGGCCCATTTTTTCACTTTGTTTAGAAATTAAATCGACACATAAGCTGTCTTCTAGGTTCAATGCGCCCATAATTATAGCATG
Source organism: Flavobacterium hiemivividum (assembly GCF_004349145.1). GTDB lineage: Bacteria > Bacteroidota > Bacteroidia > Flavobacteriales > Flavobacteriaceae > Flavobacterium > Flavobacterium hiemivividum. Next base: position 259,140 of record NZ_SMFO01000003.1, read on the forward strand.
ATGTTGTAAATCATTTGAATCCTCATCAAGCACTACTTGAGAATGCCTTCCTGCTGCAATAGCCTCTTTAAATTGATTTACTAAAGCCCAGCCCGATATTTCAGTTTCGAGACAGCCTATTTTTCCGCACTGGCACAAAAGACCATTGTCAAAAATGTTACTGTGACCAAATTCTCCTGAGTATCCTGATTTTCCATAGTAGAGTTGGCCGTTAGTTATAATTCCTATTGCCACACCCCAACCGTAGTTTACATAAATTACGTCTTGTTCTTCATCAACAATGCCTTCGCGGTATTCACCAAAAGCCATTGCTCTAGTATCATTTTCTAAGCGAACAGGTATTCCTAGCTGCTCTGAAATGATTTCGCTTAAAGGCTGGTTTTCACTAAAAAAGAAGTTGTAGCTGAATCCTTCCATCGAATTAATTCGACCAGATAAGTTGATACAAGCTCCAACAATCATTTTTTTATTTACTGAGCTGTCTTCTATAAAGGAGTTGATCAGGCTGCATAACTCTAAAAGGGATTCTTGTGTGTTTTCGAGAACAAAGGAAGTTCCTAATTCGATACTAACAAATTCATTTTTTATATTTTGCAATCCAATAGACATGTTGCTTCGGCCCACTTCTATTCCTAGAAAGTAAGCGCAAGTTGGATTGATACTATATAGAGAGGGGCGTCTGCCGCCACTATTGGTAATTTTCCCCATATCTACGACATAGCCTTCAAGCAGTAACTCATTGACTGCCTTAGTAACCGTAGGGACACTTGATTGCAGTTCAGACCCTAACTCGGCAATGGTTGCATTTCCGTAAGATAGTAGACGCTTTACTATTGATTGTCTCAACATGTGCCACTTTTGTCCCGAAAGACTGTTGTCAGTACTCACGTCTAAAATATCCTTTAAGCTCATTTTTAATCGTTTTTAAAATAATTTGAGGTGCTTGATCACAAACTTACTATATTTTTTTAAAACTGATATAGAATTTGTACAACTATTCTTATTTGTAGTTAATCCACTTTTCTTTATAATTAGAATCAGTTTTCGCAGAGAAGAAATACAGAAAAGCAAACTAAAAAAAAAATCCGGCAAATTAATATTATTTGCCGGATTTGAAATTAATTTAATCTAAGTTCCACTGTAACCAGGATTTTGTTGCCCTTTTAAGGTTTCGTCACTGTTTAATGTGCTTAGGTCTATTGGCCATAGTATTTTATGGTTTTGACCAGCAATATTATCAAGTACACCCACTAGGTTAAGGTCTTTTCTAAATACTAAAGGTGTTCCAGAAGCGTCTTGCATACGGCGTAAATCGTGCCATATTTTTGCTTCAGCAACAAACTCTTTTTGTCTTTCAGCAAAAATAGCCAATTCGTTTTGTTCGAATGTGCCATTCACATAAACTGGGGCAACACTTCCTGCATAAGCTCTAGTTCTTATGATGTTGATCTCAGCAGATGGATCTTGGTTTTGTTTGTTTTTAATTTCGGCTAACATTAAATAAGCGTCAGCTACTCTAAATATTGGGAAATCATCTGAGAAAGAACGTGCTCCGTCAACGATTGTCCCAATAAACTTACGAAGGTTTGTAGCATGAATCGCTCCTTTGTTAAAGTTTAAGAATGTTACATTTGCTCTGGTATCTGCAGACTCGTATTGTGTGTACAAGTCGTATTTGTACTCGTAACGAATAATAGTTCCACCGCCATTTACTTTTAATGGATCAGAAGCTGGAATTGCTACTCCTTTATCATCAACATAGCCTGCTAGAGGATCTGTAATGGCATAAATAAATTGGCTAAAGCTGTTTGTAGCTTCTCCTTGACCATAACGCAATGCAAAAATAATTTCACTGTTTCCTTTTAAAGATGCCGATGCAGCTGAGTTGAATACATTTGCAAAATTAGATTGCAAGCTGTATTTTGGTATAACTGCTTCGATTGCCGTTCTAGCCATAATTAAATCTGCTGTTGTCGTTGCTGGAGCTGCTCCATCAATTTTAACTTTCGCTGACCATAAATATACTTCGCCTTTTAACATTTGTGACGCTGCTAAGGACCACTGTGCTTTTTGCATTTTAGTAGTGTAGTTGTCTGCAAAACTAGCAACTGACTTATTAACGTCTTCTTTGATGAAATCTAAAGTTTCTTTCTCAGTTGCAGTACGTGGTAAATAAGCATCTTGAGCTGTAGTTGGCGTACTGATAACTACTTTAGGTTCTTTTGCTAATGGCACGCGACCGTAAGTACGGTATAATTGGAAATAATAAAAAGCTCTTAAACCATAAGCTTGACCTAAGTAATAGCTTTTGTCTGTAGCAACTAAATAGTCTGCTTTTTCCACTTGGTAAATAAAATTATTCACTTGAAAAATTGCAGCATAGATGCCCGCCCAATTTGAAATTCCAGGAGAGGATTCTCTAATGTCTTGGCGAACAATAGAACCTGCGTTTAATGAGGCTGTTCCTGTAAAACTGGTTCCATCTCTTAATGTTCCTCCTCTAAGTTCTCCTAAATTAAACATGGTGAACTGATAATTTCTTAACTGATTGTGCAAGCCAACCATCGCTCCATCAACTTGTGAAGGAGTTTTCCAAAAGCTTCCACTGGCGTAATAATCCTCAGGAGCTAAATCTAAATTATCGCAAGCATTAAACGTCATTGATAACGTCAATAATGCAATTCCTAATAGTATCTTTTTCATAATTTTATAATATAAATTGAACACCAAATATTACTGTTCGTGGTAATGGATAACCCCCAGCAACAGATGTTCCGTTGTTTGTTGTTTCTGGCGAGAATAATGTTGATTTACTTAAATAACCTAGATTTTGACCAGTTAAAGTAAATCTAATTCCTTCCATCTTTATTTTATTCAAAAGTTCAGAAGGGATTGCATAAGACAAACTCACATCACGGAAAGCTAAATAATCGGCTTTGTTGTAAAACATACTTGAAGTACGGAAGGTGTTGTTCTTGTACAATTGGTCAGCCCAGTAATAAGTTGGGTATTTTGCATTTGGATTCTCTGGAGTCCAAGTGTTTTTTACATCTTGTGTGGTATTGAAAGTTCCTTGTGCATTACTTAAGAACCAAGTTTTAGGACCGTCGTATTGAACAAAACCTAAAGCATAGTCAAAACGGCTGCTCAATGTGAATGCTTTGTATTTTACATTAAAACCAAAACCACCAGTCACTCTTGGTACGGTGCGTCCCATATACTCTCTGTCAAAACTATTGATCGTACCATCACCGTTCACATCCTTCCATTTCACATCTCCTAGTGCAATAGGAAAATGCAATGCTTTTTGAGCTGGGGTCATCCCATTAAAAACGGTTGGGTGAACCAAAACTCGGGCACCAATTAAATCTCTTAGTGTTAATGCATAATCATCTAACTCTGCTTGAGTTCTGATAATTCCTTCTGCAACATAAGCATAAGCTTGATTTGGATCTTGACCTTCTTGGAATCCACCAACCCACACAAGGTTTCCGTTTTTATCATAAACTTGACTTCCGCCAATTCTATTGTTTTCTAAACCATTGCTAGGTAATTTTAATATTTTGTTAGCATTGGTAGCGAAGTTAGCATTAATGTCTAATGTCCAATCGTCAGTTTTTACTGCACGATAGTTCAAGTCTAACTCAACTCCTTTATTTTGCAAACTACCTAAGTTTGTTGTAATGGTTGTAAAGCCAGAAGTAGCGGGAAGGTTAAAAGTTGATATTTTATCATTAGTCTCTCTGTTATAATAGGCAACAGATAGATCTAATTTGCTAAACAAACGAGTTTCCATACCAAATTCATAAGTAGCAGAACGTTCCCATTTTAAGTCTGGAAATGGAAGTCCAGATGCTTGATATCCTACAATTCCATCGTATTTACCACCTCCATAAGATCCTTGTAATTGGTAAGCTCCAATACCACTAACGTTACCATTTTGACCGTAACTAGCTCTCAATTTCATGGTGTTTACTACATCTGAAATTCCACTAAAGAATTCTTCCTTATGTAAATTCCATCCCACAGAGATTCCAGGGAAATTTCCCCAACGGTTGTCTAATAATCTAGAATAACCATCACGTCTTACCGTTAATGTCATCAAGTATTTATCGTCATAATCATAATTAACACGTGAGAAGAAGGATAAAATTCGTTGACGTTGGTGATACGTATCGATATTTCTTTTGTCTTTATCAGAACTAGTATATTGCAAGTCCATAAAGTCATCAGATGGAGCGCCTGAACCAGAAGCAGATAAGCCATTTTGATAGATGTCATAATACTCGGTTCCTACCATAGCGCTTAGATTGTGCTTGCTTAAGAAGGTAGTGTTGTAGTTTAAAGCTCCATTGTAGGTTTGGCTAAAGTCCCTTGAGTAAATGGCGCTTGAAGATCTTGTCTTATTGATGTTACCTGGACTTGATAAGAAATCTTTATTGAAGGATTCGTTATAAGCCATGTCATAAAACCAGTTTGCACTAGTTCTAAAACTTAGATTTTTTAAAATATCAAATTTGAAAGCTTGTGACAATGTAAATTTATCTGAATTATTTTTACGTATAAATTTGTCATCATTCACTAATGGGTTTCCGTCGGTGTAATCTCTACCTACTAATAACTCTCCATTTGCATTTGTACCCCTCATTGTTGGAGGGGCTCCTAGTGAGCGAGTTAGATAATTCCCTTCACCATTTGTTTGGGTATCTCTCCATTTAGCATCAGCAAAGTTCAAGCTCGAAGTAGAGGTTAACCAAGGTTTGATTTTGTACTCCCCGTTAAAAACAAAAGTAATTCTTTTGTAAAAAGTGTTTACTGGCAAACCTTCTTCGTCAAAGGAACCTATACTGGCATAGTAATTTCCTTTGTCGTTACCTCCCGTCATATTAATGCTATAATCTTTAGTTAAGCCTTGAGGTCTAAGAGCGTAGTCTTTATAATTGAAATCCTTGAAGATAATTTCTTTATTGGTTCCGTTAATATCATATGCTCCAGCTGCATTTGTTTTTAAAGGATCCGTCATGGACTGCCATCCTTGAGATAGTAGCTCCTCGTTGATAGAGTTTCTAAACATTGGGCTCCATACCGCAGATGAGGTTTTGTTTCCGTCCAAAATGTTTCCGTTACTATCTTTATAGAGGTTTCCAGTTCCAAAAGGCCCCGTTGAGTTTAATTGACTCAATCTTCCAGCATCATATTTTCCTGAAGTTTCTATAGCTTTTCTAGAGTAATATAAATAGTCTCTGGCATCCAAAAAGTCAAAAGGAACGTTTAAAGTATTGATCCCTATTTTTGAATTAATTGTAATGTTAGAAGATCCGCTTTTTCCTTTTTTAGTAGTAATCAAAATTACCCCATTATTTGCTCTAGCACCATAAATAGCTGTGGCAGAAGCATCTTTTAGAACTTCTATAGAAGCGATGTCATCTTGACTGATGTCACTAAATCCATCTCTTACAAATCCATCAACCATAACTAGTGGTGATCCTGAACCGTCATAATTTGTTCCTCCACGTAAAACAATGGCAGGCACTGCTCCTGGTCTACCAGAAGACTGCTGTACTCTTAAACCTGGAATCGTTCCTGCTAATGCCGAAGCAGGATTAGAACGTGTACCTGTTTCTAGAATTTTACTATCTAATTTAGATACAGAACCAGTTATTTTTGATTTCTTTTGAGTTCCATAACCTACAACAACTACTTCATCTAAGTTTTCTCCAGTTGCTTTTAATATAATGGTAAGTGGTGATTTTCCAATGCTTACTTCTTGTTGTTCCATTCCAAGGTAGGAAATGATAAGTTTAGTAACATTGTCCGGAACTTCAATGCTGAAATTACCGTCAAAATCAGTTTGTGTCGAAGCTGTACTTCCTTTAGCGATAATATTTGCCCCAGGAATTGGCATTCCATCAGAATCTGTCACTTTTCCAGTAATTTTCTTCTGAATTACATTTAGGATAAGTACTTCTGTTCCTTTATTAACTGTGGTGTTACTTTCGAAAAAAACTACTTTGTCTGAAGTAGCTGCCGTCGAAAGCTGAACCGTCAAGGCAGTCAGCAAAACTGTGGCTAGTTTTGTTGTCCCTCTGGCTGGGGAATCATGCCATAAATTTCTTGGCTTGTTTTTGGAAAAGATTTTCATGATTTTTTTTGGTTTGTTAATAATAATTTGTTTTTGCAGTGTCATTTATTTGACTTCCAGTGCTTATTCTTTTTTTTATGGAATTAAGGTGCTTACAATTGGTATTTTTAAGGATGGCAAATAAATATTTTATATTAATGAGATGAACTCTTTTTGTATTATCAATTTAGATCTTGAATGATTTAATCTATAGTCGACGTTGTGAATATTTTCAGTTACTAGATCTTCGGTGTTCTGAGTCTAGTCTTTTACTTTGTATCTTTTTTGAATACTTGAAATAATTCGGAGCCGATTATTCTTTATTTAAGTTGCTTTTTTATGCTTTTATTAGCAATTAATTAATATAAAAATTATATAACTGTAACAAATATATAAAACATTTTAATATAGTGGTTATTATTATTAAAATATTTTACTAACTAAAAGTGAAATTTTTTCAAAGATTGGAGTTTTTTGGCTTTATCAGTGGGATTGCGTGAAGAAATGGACATTGGATGAACTAAAACGATTTTGTAATTATAAATAAAAACCTACATGAAGAATTTAACATGTCTAGTAATCATGATTATAGAAAGGAAATGCAGAACTTTGACGCGGTTATAATGGAGTGTTTTGAGAATGCTCACTTTTCTTTATTAGAATCATGCTTTCAAATTGTTTTTTAAAACCAAAGCGCAGTAACAAACTATCAAAATCCTATATTTGTATAAAAATACAAAATTATCCATTCCGAGAACTGTCTAAAGATTACTATGAAACAATCATTAAACCAAAATTATACTATGCGAATCATTTTTAGTCTGTTTCTAGTACTGTCTGTTTCTACTATTTTTTCGCAAGAAATAGAGTCGGTTCAGGATAGTGCGATAGTAAAAGTCGATTCCTTATATAGAGAAGATCAGTTTTATTTGGGCTTAACTTACAATACGTTACAAAATAAACCGCAAGGGGTATCTCAAAATAAGTTTTCAGTAGGATTGTCCGCTGGTTTATTGAGAGATATGCCAATAAATAAAGACAGAACACACGCAATTGCAACAGGCTTAGGTTTCACTTTTAATAATTATGTGCAAAACCTGGCGATAACCGGGACTGGAGAAGTGCCCGTTTATACTGTTCTAGACGACAAAACAGTATTTAATAAAAATAAATTCACACAATTATTAGTCGATTTGCCTATTGAGTTTAGATGGCGAACATCGACTTATGAGAGTTACAAGTTTTGGCGAATATATGGAGGAGTGAAATTCAGTTATGTTTTATACAATAGATCGTTATATACTGACGATCAAAGTAAAGTAGTAATTACTAATAACACTGATTTTAATAAATTACTCTATGGTATTTATCTATCGGCAGGTTACAATACGGTAAATGTGTATGCTTATTATGGATTGAATCCTATTTTTAAATCTGCTGAAGTTGGTGGCGAGAACATAAAAATGAAGGCATTCAATGTTGGGATTATCTTTTATATCCTATAACCACAAGTACAAGAATAGTATTTGCGGAACAATACCAATCAAAAGTCCGATATTTAATTCCGTAGCAGTATGTGCCTTCATCACTAAGCGAGAGGAAGCTACAAAGCCATTCATAACAGTAAGAAATGCAATGGCAAAAAGATTTTGGGTTTGAAAATGCATGCTTAATCCTAAAACAAAGATCGTCAATGCGCTAATTCCCATCATATGTAAACTTGCTTTTGTCTTAACAAACAATAATAACAGCGCCATTAAAGTGCTGAATAATGCTCCCAATAGAAAAAAGTGTAGCTCTGGGTAACGTTCTATTGTAATGCTTTTTCGAACCAAAAGAATGATCAAAAAAGTTTGAATAACAAGCGGGATTTTACGTTCAGATAGCAAGGGCGCCATTATAGAGCCAATTTTCCCCGTTGCTCTTAATAGAAAGAAAAATAGCAGCGGAATAAGCAAAGTGATAATGCTTACATGAAGTAGCACCAAATATTTTTCTGAATTTAAAAAATACGAATGATTCGAAAACAAGAAAAATAGCGTAGCATAAACCGGAATAAATATCGGATGGAAAATATAAGAAAATAAGGGAAGTATTTTTTTCAAGTGGACTGCGATTAATTATCCAAACAAATATAATAAATAAACTAAAAAATTTCCCCAAAAAGAATCCTGATTTACACAAAACATAAAACGGCTTCTCCCTTTTTAATGCTATTATGTTGCCGTATTTTTGTTAAGAAGTATTATTTTTGAGAAAGTTCCAAATGGGAATCATGTTTCAGTGTAGTTATTTCAGTAAGAGTACGCTGGTTGTAACGCATAGGAACAATTAAATAGTCGTTAATCGCATTACATAAAAATGAGCATACTTGTACAAAACATAATTCCTATTCTTAAGGCAAAGGCCATTGGCAATACAGCAACAGCGGTGATTGACACCGTTTCTATAGATAGTAGATCGTTGCAAAACAGTGCAAACACTTTGTTTTTTGCTTTAGTTGGTCCTAATAATGATGCGCATGTCTATATTGAAGATTTGATCGCAACGGGAGTGCAAAACTTTGTAGTTTTACATATTCCAGAAGCTTGCGCTGATAAAGCAAATTTCCTAATTGTCGAAAATACATTAGATGCTCTACAGCAATTTGCCGCCTATTATCGCAGTCGTTTCAATTTTCCAGTTATAGGTTTAACAGGAAGCAATGGCAAAACGATCGTAAAGGAATGGCTCAATTTTCTTCTCAGTCCCGACTTTAACGTTATTCGCAGTCCGAAGAGTTATAATTCTCAGGTGGGAGTTCCGTTATCCATTTTTGCCATTAATGAAAAGCACAATCTAGGGATTTTTGAGGCTGGGATTTCTACCGTTGCCGAAATGGAGAAACTAGAAAAAGTCATAAAACCAACTATTGGAATTCTTACTAATATAGGTTCTTCCCATGATGAAGGTTTTCTGGATTTAGAAGAAAAAGTAAAAGAAAAATTAGTCCTTTTTAAAGAGGTCGAAATTCTAATTTATCAAAAAAGTGATATTGTAGACAAATTTATACTTCCTCATACAAAAACATTTAGTTGGAGTTTTAGTAAAGAGGAAGCCGATGTTTTTATTTATAAAAAGGAGTTCGAGGATCAAAATACGCTAATACATTACAAATACAAAGGAGACTCCTTTAAGTTGAAGATCCCGTTTCACGATCAGGCATCAATAGAAAATGCAATTTCCTGTTTAATGCTTTTGTTGCATTTTGACTATGATATCGCAACGATTCAGTCTAGAATGGTATTACTATTTCCCGTAGAAATGCGATTAAAAGTAAAAACTGGAATCAATAATTGCAGTCTTATCGATGATAGTTACAGTTCTGATTTTCAGTCTTTAAAAATAGCCTTGGATTTTCTCGAAAGTCAAAATCAATTTCAAAAGAAGACAGTAATACTTTCTGATATTTTTCAGAGTGGCTTGGCCAATGAAGAGTTGTATTCACGAGTTTCACAATTGATTGTTTCTAATAATATCAATCGGGTGATAGGCATCGGAGAAACCATCGCGGCCTTCAAAGACAAGTTTGTGAACTGCATCACCTTTAAAAATACAGCCGAATTTATCGCTAATTTTGATGAATTGGATTTCGAAAATGAAACCATTTTGATAAAAGGTGCTCGTTCTTTTCAATTTGAAGAAATCGTCTATTTGCTCGAAGAAAAAACCCATGAAACCGTTCTGGAAATTAACCTTAATGCTATTAGCTACAACCTGAATTTCTTTAAATCTAAACTAAAGCCAAAGGTAAAAATCATGGTGATGGTAAAAGCATTCGGTTATGGAAATGGAGGTTTGGAGATTGCTAAATTATTAGAACACCACAAAGTGGATTATCTAGGTGTGGCTTTCGCCGATGAAGGAATTTCGCTGAAAAGCGGAGGAATCCAATTGCCGATTATGGTTCTTAATCCTGAGAACACGAGTTTTGCAGCTATTATTCAGAATCAGTTAGAACCCGAAATTTATTGTCTCAAAGGACTTTATGCCTTTTTAAAAATCGCAAAGGAAAAGAACCTGCATCAATTTCCTATTCATATAAAACTAGATACAGGAATGCACCGTTTAGGTTTTGAGGAAGACTCAATTGAGGAGCTAATTGCTACTTTAAAAGGAAATGAAACGGTCAAAGTGCAAAGTATACTGTCGCATTTGGCTACAAGTGACGATTTAAAACACCGCGATTTTACACTTTCTCAGATTAATTTATTTGATGCGATGTCAACTAAAATCATAACAGAGTTGGGAATAAACCCAATACGACATATATTGAATACATCGGGAATAAGTAATTATCCAGACTCACAATTTAACATGGTGCGACTGGGAATTGGACTTTACGGTGTTTCGAATGATCCCGCGGAGCAAAAGTACTTGGAAAATGTGGGGACTTTGAAATCTGTTATTTCTCAAATTAGAACGATTAAAGCGGGAGAAAGTGTGGGTTACGGTAGAAAATTCATGGCCGAGAAACCTACAAAAATTGCAACAATTCCCATTGGTTATGCTGATGGAATTTCTAGAGGCTGGGGAAACGGAGTTGGATTTGTAAATATAAAAGACAAAAAAGCGAAGATTTTAGGGAGCATCTGTATGGATATGATTATGGTGGATGTTAGCGAAATTAATTGCACTGAAGGAGATTCGGTTATTATTTTTGGCGAAAGCCCTACCGTTTCTTATATCGCAAAAAAACTAAATACAATCCCGTATGAGGTGTTAACAAGTATCTCTCAACGGGTGAAACGTGTTTTTTATCGATAAAATCCTATTAACACAATTAGGAATGTTAAAATTTTCGTAATTTCGATTATTCGAATAATTTAAAACTGAAACTTATGGGATTTTTTAGCGATTTTAAAGCCTCTTTGATGAAAGGCGATGTATTGAGTCTAGCCACTGCGGTAGTTATTGGTGCTGCATTTGGTAAAATTGTAAGCTCTGCTGTAGATGATGTCATTATGCCGATTGTTGGTTTAATTACTGGTGGAATAGATTTTACACAAAAATTTATTACGCTTGACGGAAACAGCTACGCTGATTTAGCCGCGGCTCAGACTGCAGGCGCTGCCGTAATTACTTATGGTAATTTAGTGCAAGCGACTATCAATTTTGTTATCATTGCTTTCTTTGTATTTGTAATATTAAGAGCAGCTGAAAAAGCAAGAAAGAAAGAAGAAGTAGCTATTGTAGCAGCTCCATCAGGACCTACACAAGAGGAATTGCTAATTCAAATTAGAGATTTGTTGAAAAAATAAGAATACCGCTATACTATATGTTCAACTAAACCATCCGCTAATGCGGGTGGTTTTTCTTTATTGTTATAATTGTAACATTTTGTTATTTATTGTGAAGCGCCTTGTTATGATTTGATTATTACCTACTTTTGCATTTCAAATTAAGAATTCTATAATAATTATATACTATGAGAATAGCAGTTGTTGGTGCTACCGGAATGGTTGGCGAAGTAATGTTAAAAGTGTTAGCAGAAAGAAATTTTCCTGTCACTGAATTAATTCCTGTTGCATCTGAAAGATCAGTGGGAAAAATAATTGAATTCAAAGGAAAGAGTTATCCTGTTGTAGGAATGCAAACCGCAGTAGACATGAAGGCAGATATAGCTTTGTTTTCTGCAGGTGGAGAAACCTCTTTAGAGTGGGCTCCAAAATTTGCCGCTGCTGGAACAACCGTTATTGATAACTCATCAGCATGGAGAATGGATCCTTCAAAAAAATTGATCGTTCCTGAAATCAATGCTTCTTCCTTAACTAAGGAGGATAAAATTATCGCAAACCCAAACTGTTCGACCATCCAGATGGTTTTAGTTTTAGCGCCTTTGCATAAAAAATACAACATTAAGCGTGTTATTGTTTCTACTTATCAATCTATTACTGGAACTGGTGTAAAAGCAGTAGAGCAATTAGAAAATGAATATGCAGGAGTGCAAGGTGAAATGGCGTACAAATACCCAATTCATAGAAATGCGATTCCACAATGTGATTCATTCGAAGAAAACGGATACACTAAAGAGGAAATGAAACTGGTTCGCGAGACTCAAAAAATATTAGACGATAAAACAATTGCTGTTACAGCTACTGCAGTTCGTGTGCCTATCGTAGGTGGACACAGTGAAGCGGTAAATGTGGAGTTTTCGAATGACTTTGTAGTTTCAGAAATTCAAAATTTATTGCATCATACAGACGGTGTTGTTGTACAAGACAATAACGATACTTTCACTTACCCGATGCCAATGTATGCCCAAGGAAAAGATGATGTTTTTGTAGGTAGAATTCGTCGTGACGAAAGCCAAGCAAATACATTGAACATGTGGATTGTTGCTGACAATTTAAGAAAAGGAGCAGCCACAAATACAATTCAAATCGCGGAATACCTAGTAGCTTCTAAGCTAGTCTAAGCATTTTGTCACAAAGTCGCTAGTCTTAAAGTCAAAAGGCTAGCGGATGTTCATTTTAGCATAGGCTAATTAAAAAATTTAAACCATCTGTTAAAACAATCCATTAGTTTTGTTAAAACAGCTGGTTTTCTTTTTTATGTTTTGTTACATTTGCAATCAATGAAAAAGAAGCAGCTTATAATTAGTCTCTCTTTGGCCGTTACGGTATTGTTTTCAATACTGTTTCAGTCGTTTCATAGCTATGAGCATTTTGTAAAGCAATTTGCCGAAAAAGAATGCCATCACAAGTACAGCAACGGTACGCCCGAAATTACACATCAACATCATAATTTAGAGGATTGTAAAGTGTGTCAATTTACTTTTGGGAATTACGTAACTCCCGAAGTTTTTGCTTGTAAACTCAGTTCAAATTACAAACAACTCCCTTATTTTTATAAAACTGTTAAAGGAATTCTGTCTTTTTCAGGAAGTTTGTATTCACATAGAGGTCCCCCTTTTTTAACGGCTTAAAATCACTCTTTTTTTTTAAGAAGAATAAAATTAAACGCACTGTTTTGATTTTAAACAATTACAAATTAAACATTCTCTTATAGTTTAATACTATACTTTGTGTCCAAAAAATTAATTCAAGCTACAACACAATAGTGGCTTTGATGGTTTTTTTAGGATAACATTGTTCGTATAAAATTGTTTTTGAGGGGATGAATCTCTAAATATCCATACAATCATTTTAATGAAAAAATATATAATTGCCCTAATTTTAGGGTTTTCGGCAATGCTTCAAGCGCAAAATACAGTATCGGGAACAGTAACAGATATGAATAAACAGCCGGTAAGCGGGGTGTCTGTCTATGTCCCAGAATTACATAAAGGAACCATAACTGATGGAAACGGAAAATACAGTTTGGCCAACCTTCCTGATGGAAAAGTAAAATTGAGTTTTAGTTACATAGGTTTTATAACTGAAAATAGAAAAATTGAAGGAATTCAAAAGGAAAACACATTAGACGTAGTTATTGAAGAAACTGTTTTCCATATGAATGAAGTAATTGTTTCTACTGCTTTCAACAAAATACAATCACAAAATGTGATGAAAGTGGAGCATGAAACGATTAAGGAGTTACAACAAAAGGGGACTGCGACCTTAGTAGAGGGACTAGCAACTATTCCAGGTGTTTCTCAAGTTTCTACAGGAACATCAATTGGGAAACCAGTTATTCGTGGTTTAAGCGGCAATCGTGTTTTAGTCTATTCACAAGGTGTTAGAATAGAAAATCAGCAGTTTGGAAGCGAGCATGGTTTGGGTTTAAATGACTCAGGAATTGAAAGCGTTGAGGTAATAAAAGGACCGGCTTCTTTGTTGTATGGTTCGGATGCTTTGGGTGGTGTTTTGTATTTTAATCCGGAGAAATTTGCTGATGCGAATACTTTTCAAGCAAATGTTAGTCAGAAATTTTTCAGTAATACTCAAGGTAGCAATACTTCACTGGGATTAAAAACCTCCTCTGACAATTGGAAATTCCTTGCGCGTGGTAGTTATAATACACATGCTGATTATAAAATTAAAGATGGTGATAGAGTAACTAATACGCGTTACAATGAGACAGATTTTAAAACCGGAATTGGATACAGCAATTCTAAATTTTCATCTGTGCTGCGCTACAATTACAATGCGCTCGATTTAGGAATTCCCGAAGAAGGAATTGGGGAACAATCAACAAACAAAAATCCTGATTTTCCAAAGCAAGGTGTTTTCAATCACCTACTGAGTTTAAATAATATCGTTTATTTTGCAAAATCTAAATTAGATGTTGATTTAGGGTATATTTCTAATAATCGAAAGGAGTTTGAAGAAAGCAATGATCCTTCTTTAGATATGGATTTAAACACGTTCAACTACAATGCAAAATACTATTTGCCGCAATTTGGAAGGTTTGAAACTATTTTGGGAGTGCAAGGAATGCATCAAACCAATACGAATTCAGGTGAAGAATATTTAATTCCTGATGCTACTACAAATGATTTTGGTGTTTTTGGAATGGTTAATTACCAATGGAAATCTAATGTAATTCAGGCTGGTTTGCGTTTTGATAGTCGTAATATCAATTCGTTAGCTCACGAGGCAGATGATCATGATGATCATGCTGATCATGATGGACACGAGCATCACGGTGGAGAATTTGACGCGCTAAACAGATCATTCAATAGTTTTAATGCCTCATTAGGTTATAAAACAAATCTAGCTGAACCGTTGACTATGCGTGTGAACGTTGCTACTGGTTTTAGAGCTCCAAATTTAGCAGAGTTAACTTCTAATGGTGTGCACCATGGAACCAATCGATTTGAGGTAGGGAATGCTAATTTAAAAACAGAACAAAACATTCAAACCGATTTAAATCTAGAATATAGCAACAGTCATTTTGAGTTTTTTGTGAATGGTTTTTACAACCACATTAACGATTACATTTATACTTCACCTACAGGAACACAAATCGATGCTAACGACGTTTTTGAATACATTCAAGATGATGCCAGATTATATGGTGGTGAGATAGGATTGCATTTTCACCCACATCCTTTGGACTGGCTGCATTATGAAACTAGTTTTGAATCGGTTACCGGTAAGAAGCAGTCGCGAAGCGGTGGAAGTGACTATTTGCCTTTAATTCCAGCAAACAACTGGAATAACACCATTAGAACTGAGTTTGATATTAAGAACTGGCTCGCAGAAGGTTTTGCTTCAATAAGCGTAAACACGACCTTGAATCAAAATAAGGTGAGTGGTTTTGAAACAAGTTCAAGCGGATATACCTTGGTGAATCTTGGTTTCGGTGGGACAGTAAAACTGGGAGAAACAGTTTTTGATGTCAGCTTAAACGGAAATAACTTGTTTGACAAAAGCTATATAGCGCATCTTTCGAGACTAAAAACAGACGGAATTCCTAATATAGGACGAAATATAGTTCTGGGTGTCAATTTCGATTTATAGAAAAAGCCTAAATAATGAAGCGCTATCCAAAAGGGTAGCGTTTTTTTTGTCGTGTAATTCTATAATCGATACTTTTCCATTTGAGTATAAAAATTTTGACGCTTAAGTTTTAAACCATTAAGAGAATTAAACAATACTTAATAGCCCTTACTGTCTAAATGGTTTTTAATTTCTTTGCGACTCTCTGCCATAACCTCTGTGCATCTTTGAGGGACAAATTTGATTCATAATCCAATCAAAAACTAATAAGCTTTCTTTCGACGCTCTGCGAAATAACTTTACATCGGGTGCATATGTTTATAATAACATTCTCTATTTAAACTAAGTTTTGTATATTTGTTTAACATTAACATTAAAAAAGTTAAACAAAATATTTAAAGAGTAAAACGAAAGTGAGTAAAGTCCCAGTAAATATCGTTTGGTTTAAAAGAGATTTGCGTTTCGTAGATAACGAAGCTTTGTTTGCTGCGCAAAATTTGAGACTACCTTTACTATTTGTTTATTGTTTTGAACCCACTGTTATGAATTACGATGATGCCGATGTGCGTCATTGGCGGTTTATATATGAGTCGATTCAGGATTTGCAAACCAAACTTAATCCTATAAATGGAACCTTCTATTATTTTCATAACGAAGTTCAGGCTGTTTTTTCGGAATTAGTAAAAAACTACGATATAAAAACGGTGTTTTCGCATCAGGAAATTGGTAACAAAATCACTTTTGATCGGGATATCGCTATGCAGGCTTTTTTCGAAATAAATAATATTGCTTGGAAAGAATCGCAGTTGCATGGTGTAATCAGGAAATTAAAATCAAGGCAACATTGGGATAAACGTTGGGAAGAGGTAATGCGCGCCGAACCTAAAATGAGTGCGGTTCAAGATTTTAATCTAGTTAAGTTAGAGGATGTTTTTTATAATTCCCTAAAAGGAAATTCGCTTTCTGAAGAAATTACAAATCCGAATAAAAATTTCCAAAAAGGCGGCGAAAATCTCGCTTGGCGCTATTTAGACAGTTTTGTAAAAGAGCGCTATGTCAATTACAGCAAGCATATTTCTAAACCGGCTTTAAGTAGAAAAGGCTGTAGCCGCTTGTCACCTTATCTGGCTTACGGCAATATTAGTATGCGAATGATTTATCAATATACGAATCAGCATTATCAGAATTCTAAAAACAAACGAGCGATTCTTAATTTTGTTTCAAGACTGCATTGGCATTGTCACTTTATGCAAAAATTTGAAGATGAATGCCGCATGGAATTTGAAAATGTAAATAGAGCCTATAACACTTTGGTCAAGCCAAAAAATGAAGTCTATATCAAAGCTTGGCAAGAAGGAAAAACGGGAGTGCCTCTTGTTGATGCCTGCATGCGATGTCTGGTTGCAACGGGCTATGTCAATTTCAGGATGCGGGCTATGTTGGTTTCTTTCTTCACTTTTAATCTTTGGCAAGATTGGCGGGAATTGCATTTTTTGGCAAGACAATTTCTGGATTACGAACCCGGAATTCATTACCCACAAATCCAAATGCAATCAGGAACAACTGGAATTAATACTATTCGGATTTATAGTCCCATAAAAAACTCTGAAGATCATGATCCTGACGGTATTTTTATCAAACAATGGTTGCCTGAGTTAGCGGAAATTCCAGTGAGCTTAATCCATGAACCTTGGAAATTAAATCCTATAGAACAACAATTTTATAATTGCGAAATAGGGAAGGATTATCCTGAACCTATTGTGAACATTGAAGAAACTAGAAAGTATGCCAGTGATATTGTTTGGAGTTTCCGTAAAAGAGACGAAGTGAAAGAGGAAGGTAAACGGATTCTAAAAAAACACGTGAGTAGAAAGCCAATTTTGCAAAGCAAAAATGTGCGAATCACGCATTCCGAACTTGCTTCGGAATCTGATCTAAACCCAAGAACTAAAAAAACAAAATCATAATGACACTTTTTTTAAAAGCAAATTGGGAAAATATTATAATGGCAAATTATGAAATTGACCCCGCAATACTAATTCCGTTCTTGCCCAAAGGTGTTGATCTCGATTTGTATGAAGGTAAAGCGTATGTAAGTTTAGTTGGATTTATGTTCAAGAAAACCAAGCTTTTCAATGTTCCGATTCCTTATTTTGGGACTTTTGAAGAAATTAATTTGCGCTTTTATGTTATTCGAAAAGAAGAAAACACCGTAAAACGAGGAGTAGTTTTTGTCAATGAAACCATTCCGTATCCTATTGTGGCTTGGATGGCGAATAAATTATATAATGAGCATTATACCGTAGTTCCTACGAAACACGAAATCACAACAGCAAGCAAAAGTAAAAAAGTGCAGTTTGAATGGCTTTTAAACAAAAAATGGAATAGTATTTATGTAGAAGCAACCACCGATTCGAAGCCGATGAAACATGAAAGTTTAGAAAAATTTATATTCGAACATTATTACGGCTACACTAAAATTGACCAAAATAACACCGAAGAATACAAATTACAACATCCAAGTTGGCGAGTAAATCAAGTGTTAGATTATAAAATGGATTGTGATTTTGCAGCGATGTATGGTGATGCGTTTTCGATTTTAAATACTACAAAACCCGAAGCCGTTTTTATAGCCGAAGGTTCTTCAGTAGGAATAGAATGGAAAAGAAACCGACTAAATTTTGACAATGAAAAGGGTTAAAAAACAAGATTTGCCTTCAAAGGTTTGTATCGTTTGTCAAAGACCTTTTTCTTGGCGCAAAAAATGGGAAAAGGTTTGGGATGAGGTAAAATATTGTAGTGATAAATGCAGAAGCAATAAATAAAATGAGTAAAACAGTACGACTTATTCTCGGCGATCAACTAAACAGCAATCATTCCTGGTTTAAAACTACTGATGATTCGGTGACTTATGTCATGATGGAAATTCGTTCTGAAACCGATTATGCTAAGCATCACATCCAAAAAGTTGTCGGTTTTTTTGCGGCGATGCAGGCGTTTTATTTCGATTTAAAAGCAAAAAAGCATCAGCTGATTTATATGTATTTGAATGATGAAGACAATTTGCAATCCTTTGATAGAAATATTAAAAGCTTAATTTCTAAACACAAATTCACCCATTTTGAATACCAGTTGCCAGATGAGTTTCGTGTTGACGAAGTTTTAAAAGAACTTTGTAAATCAAGCGAGATCTCAAGTTCAGTAATTGATTCGGAACATTTTTTTACTTCCCGAAACGAATTGGAACATTTTTTTGAAGGTAAGAAAACCTTTGTGATGGAAAACTTCTATCGCATGCTTAGAAAAAAGCACGATGTTTTAATGGAAGGCGATCAGCCATTAACTGGCAAGTGGAATTATGACAGTGAAAATCGAAAAAAGTTACCCAAAAATCACAAACCTACACCGCCCTTAGTTTTTAGTAATGATGTTTCTAAAGTTCTTGAACAAATCAATACAACAGACATTAAAACTATCGGAAATATTGATGCTGTAAATTTTGTTTGGCCAATTAATCGAGCACAATCATTGCAATTATTAGATTTTTTTCTTGCAGAATGCTTGCACTTATTTGGTAGTTTTCAAGATGCTATGACGCCAAATGAGTGGTCTTTATATCATTCACGACTTTCTTTTTCAATGAATTTAAAGATGATTTCGCCGCAAGAAGTTATTGATAAAGCCATGAAAGAGTGGGAAAGTAGGCCTAATGAAATCGAATACAATCAATTAGAAGGATTTGTACGGCAAATAATAGGTTGGCGCGAATACATGCGAGGAATTTACTGGCTGAAGATGCCCGAATATTCCAGTATGAATTTTTTTAATAATCAGGAAAAGTTGCCAGATTGGTTTTGGACAGGCAACACTAAAATGAATTGTTTAAAAGACGCTATAAATCAGTCGTTGAATTTTGCCTACGCACATCATATTCAGCGATTGATGATAACTGGGAATTTTGCGCTTTTGGCAGGAATAGATCCTGACGAAATTGATGCTTGGTATCTTGGTATCTATATTGACGCCATTGAATGGGTTGAAATTACAAACACTCGTGGTATGAGTCAATTTGCAGATGGCGGCATTGTAGGCACCAAACCGTATGTGAGTTCGGCTGCTTATATTGACAAAATGAGTCATTATTGTGGCAGTTGTTTTTATAAAAAAGAACTTAAAACAGGGGGTAAATCATGTCCTTTTAATAGCCTGTATTGGAATTTCTATGATAAAAATGAGGGTAAATTAGCTAAAAACCCAAGAATTGGAATGATGTATAATGTTTGGAGAAAAATGAAGCCAGAGGCGAAGGTTGCCTTATTAGAACAAGCGGATTATTATCTAAAAAAAATCAATGAATTATGAAAACGGCGATAGTTTGGTTTAAGACAGATTTACGATTATATGATAATGAAGCGCTAATAAAAGCAATTGCTCAAAGCGAAGAAATTATACCTGTGTATTGTTTTGATGATGCCCATTTTGAAACGACGCAATATGGTTTTAAAAAAACAGGAAATTATCGGGCTAAATTTTTATTGGAATCATTACAAGATTTAGATAATAGTTTGCGTAAAATGGGTTCTGGCCTTGTTATTTTAAAAGGAAAGCCAGAAGTTGAGATTCCTAAAATTGTCAAAGAATATAGAGCTCTAAAAGTTTTTGCCAAACGTGAAGTGGCTTTTGAAGAAAAACAAACAGAAAACTTAGTGCAAACAGCACTTTTTAAATTGCGTTGTGAACTCGAAACTTTTAGCACCAGTACCTTGTATCATGCCGAAGATTTACCGTTTGCAATAAAAGATATCCCTGATGTTTTTACGACCTTTAGAAAAAAAACGGAACTAGATGCGGGCGTTAGACCTGTTTTAAAAAGGCCAATTACAATAACATCTCCAAATATTCCTAAATTGATTTTACCTACTTTAAAAGAGCTAGGCTTACGGTTCTCTGCAATAGATTCTCGTGCAGCGATTCAATTTAAGGGAGGTGAAACAGCGGGAATGAAACGGCTAAATCATTATTTTTTTGAAACAAAAAGCCTATCTGTATATAAGGAAACTAGAAACGGAATGGTAGGGGAAGATTATTCTTCAAAATTTTCGGCTTGGTTAGCAATGGGCTGTATTTCACCCAGAGCGATTTATCATGAGATAAAAAAATACGAAAATGAAAATCAGGCCAACGATTCTACGTATTGGCTGGTTTTTGAGTTGCTATGGCGTGATTTTTTTAGGTTCATGTTTAAAAAATACCAAACTAAATTTTTCTTATACTCAGGTATAAAAAGCGATAATGTAAATTCAAAAGCGCTGAATAAAAAACTGGTTTCGCATTGGATAAATGGTACAACTTCTTCTGATTTTATTAATGCTAATATGCTGGAATTGAAACAAACTGGTTTTATGAGCAATAGAGGCCGACAAAATGTGGCTAGTTATTTTTGTAACGAACTCAATATGGATTGGCGCATTGGCGCAGCTTATTTTGAGTCGCAGTTAATTGATTATGATGTTTGTAGTAATTGGGGAAATTGGGCGTATCTGGCAGGAGTAGGAAACGACCCCAGAAAACACCGTTATTTCAACATTGAAAAACAAGCTAATGATTATGATAAAGATAGGGCATTTAGAGATTTGTGGTTGCAATAGTTTTTTTGTTTCGCAAAGAGCCACAAAGTTGAAGCAAAGATTCACTAAGTTTTTTACGACCTAAGACATATAAGTTTAGGAACTATTAGAGATTAGTTTTCAAACCTATTGGTATTTATTAAGTGTTGGCTTAATTTTCTTCGTGACTGTCTGTGAAACCTCTGCGCATCTTGGTGCAATAAATTTCATCCGCAATAAATTAAAAGAACTGATGTGATTTATATGTTTAAAAATCCGTAACAATAAACGACTTTTAACGACCAATCGTATTAACACTTTTCTTACTACAAGAAAGCCAGAGATTTTCTTTATTTTTGTAGTAACCTTTAAAATTATCTTTAATGAAAAAATTAATTCTTGCTATGGCAATTACTTCAACAGTAAGTTCGTTTGGGCAAAATCCAATTTCCTATCCTCAAACTAAGAAAGGAGACGCAGTGGATATGTATTTTGATACAAAAGTGAATGATCCATACCGTTGGTTAGAGGACGATAGATCTGCTGAAACAGCGATATGGGTAAAAGCTGAAAACGAAGTGACTTACGGTTATTTAAACCAAATTCCTTATCGAAATGCGATAAAAAACCGCATGGAGAAATTATGGAATTATGAAAAAATAGGTGCTCCATCTGTCGAAGGAAAATATACGTATTACTCTAAAAATAATGGACTACAAAACCAATCTGTGGTGTATCGAAAAGATGCGGCTGGTAAAGAAGAAGTTTTTTTAGATCCAAATACTTTTTCTAAAGACGGAACGACTTCTTTAGGTGGATTAGATTTTTCTAAAGATGGTTCTAAAGTTGCTTATGCCATTTCAGAAGGGGGAAGCGACTGGAGAAAAGTAATCATTATGGATGCTCTATCTAAAAAAATAATAGAAGACACTTTAATTGATGTAAAGTTCAGCGGATTGTCTTGGAGAGGAAACGAAGGTTTCTATTATTCCAGCTATGAGAAGCCAAAAGGAAGTGAATTATCTGCAAAAACGGACCAGCATAAATTGTATTTCCACAAACTAGGAACTTCCCAAAAAGCAGACAAAGTGATCTTTGGCGCAGACCAAAAAAGAAGATATGTGGGTGGTTACGTAACTGAAGATGATAACTATTTAGTGATTACTGCGGCTACTTCAACCTACGGAAATGAGTTGTACATCAAAGATCTAAAAAAGCCTAATAGCGCAATTGTTACGATCGTGGATAATTTCAATAGCGACAATAATATTATTGACAGTGAAGGAACGAAGTTGTTTATACAAACGGACTTAAATGCGCCTAACAAACGTGTTGTTACGGTAGATTTGAGTAATCCAAAGCCAGCGAACTGGAAAGATTTTATCGCTGAAACAGAAAATGTATTGTCTCCATCAACAGGTGGTGGTTATATTTTTGCAAATTACATGAAAGATGCGGTTTCAGTAGTGAAACAGTACGATTATAATGGAAAAATGCTTCGTGAAATTAAGTTACCAGGACTGGGAACAGCTGGTGGTTTTGGAGGAAAGAAAAAAGATAAGACCTTGTATTATTCTTTTACCAATTATATTACGCCAGGGACTATTTATTCATTCGAACCAAAAGCAGGAAAGTCTACGGTTTACCAACAACCAAAAGTAGATTTCAAAAGTGCTGAATATGAATCAAAGCAAGTGTTTTATACGTCTAAAGATGGAACCAAAGTGCCGATGATGATTACTCACAAAAAAGGAGTGAAGTTAGACGGGAAAAACCCAACGATTCTTTACGCTTACGGAGGTTTTAATGTGAGTTTGACACCGAGCTTTAGTATCGCTAATGCGGTTTGGATGGAAAACGGAGGTGTGTATGCCGTTCCTAACTTGCGTGGTGGTGGTGAATACGGTAAAAAATGGCATGATGCAGGAACTAAAATGCAAAAGCAAAATGTATTTGATGATTTCATCGCCGCAGCTGAATATTTGATTGCTCAAAAATATACTTCTTCTGATTTTCTTGCCATTCGCGGTGGGTCAAACGGAGGTTTGTTAGTAGGTGCTACCATGACTCAGCGTCCAGAGCTGATGAAAGTGGCTTTGCCAGCCGTGGGCGTGATGGATATGTTGCGTTACCATACCTTTACTGCAGGAGCAGGATGGGCTTATGATTATGGAACGGCTCAGGACAACAAAGAAATGTTCGAATATTTAAAAGGATATTCTCCAGTGCACAATGTTAAAAAAGGAACGAAATATCCAGCAACAATGGTAACTACTGGTGATCATGACGATAGAGTAGTGCCAGCGCACAGTTTTAAATTTGCAGCTGAATTGCAGGAAAAACAAGCGGGTACTAATCCTGTTTTAATTCGTATCGACGTAAAAGCAGGTCACGGTGCAGGAAAATCTGTAGCGGCGACTATTCAGGAAAACGTGGATATTCAAGCTTTTACTTTGTATAATATGGGTGTAAAAAGTTTACCAGAAGTGAAGTAATTTAGATTTAATAAAAAACGACTTCTTTATTTTAACCAAAACGCCAATCGGGAGATTGGCGTTTTGTATTTGCAATAGTGGAGAGAACTACTTTAGAAATGTTTTTATCAATTATTATTTTAAGATAAATCTTCTTTATAGGTTTCAAAATCGAAGTGACGATAGTCGAAAAAACTTTGAACGCTTCGTAATTAATGGTATAAAACTTTATTTTTTTTCGAAAAACTATTTATTGCTAACGATTAATAATTAGAAAGTTTGCTGGTTATGAAGAGTTGAAAATTATTTTACAAATAATAAAGAAGCTAATTGATCGTCTCTTTTATAAACGTCTTCATAAAAATGTATTTCTCCTTGATCATCGACCCAAGCGGTAAAGTAACCAATGTAAACCGGGATTTTATTTTTGAGTGTGTACCATTTTTCTTCTCCTTTGTTCATAGCTTCCCTAACCCTTTCTTCGTCCCAATTTCTGTCATTCTTCATTATTAGAGTTGCCAATTCTACTGGTTTTTCTACTCGAATGCAACCGTGACTAAAGGCTCTGTCTTCTCTATTGAATAGACTTTTTGCTGGAGTGTCGTGTAAATAAATCGCATTTGAATTTGGGAATAAAAACTTGATCAAACCCAATGAATTTGTGGGACCTGGTCTTTGTCGCACATAATCATCGTGCCATTCCATGTCGTGTTCTTCTAAATAATTTGCATTTTTTGCTATACTGGGAAGGATTTCGTTTTCCAAGATACTCTTCGGGATATTCCAGTAGGGGCTAAACACAATGTATTTCATTGGTGCGCTGAAAATCACGGTTTTATTCATGACTTTTCCCACTACCACATTCGACCTAAGTTCTGGTTTTCCGTCTCTGAAAAACGTTAATTGATAAGCGGGAATGTTAATAGCAATTAGTTCTTTTGCTTTGGTAATATCATTGGAAACCCATCGGCAGCGTTCCATATTGACAATAAGAGTTTTTATGCGTTCCCCAACAGTGACGTTCATGTCTGAGATATGTTTTGGTAGAATGTCGGTACTAGGATTTGTGCCACTTCTTTTTTGGTATTTTAAAACGCCTTTCGCCAGATCCTTATCATAGATTGCACTTTTAGAATCCTTAGACAAATCGCCCGAGATGAATAAGCGTTCTCTAATTTGGGCAATTGTAGCCGAGCTGTCACCAAGTTTGTAGGCCTTAACTTTAGGATCAATATTGATCGTTTTCCAGCCTCCTTTTTTTTCTATTTGACGGTATTCTTTTAGTACTTTTTTTAGTAAAAAATATTGGCTAAGTACCCCTGTTTCTCGTTTATTTATTAAGGATGGGTTGACTAAAAGCGAATCGAGATAATTAACATACGATTGCTTATTTCGCGGAAGATACCATTCCATTTCGGTCGATTTTTTTGGGTCTAAACCATGATATACCTTGTCTGCGTAAAAAAAATAAAGTGCTGAATGTAGCAATTCGGTTTCAATTTTTGGTCTCTGATTTAGGTCAAGATATTCATAAAGGCGATCTAGTTTTTCTTTGTAGGGAACAGTATCTTGAATGCCTTCTTCGGCAAGGTTGTTCAGTTTGTTATGCAGTACATTACCAAACTCGTTGACTCTGTGATTTTCATACCATATGTAGTGAAATTTACGTTGGCGGTACAGTTGCTCCACTTCCGATTGGTATTTTGCTAGCTTTGGATGTTCAGCGAAAAAAGTTTGTACTAGCGTACTATCAAAAGTCGTATTGATTATATCTGGAATGACTTCTGGCGCAATGTCTTTCTTCTTGCACGATACATTTATAAGCAAAAACAGAAAACAAAAAAATGCAATCGATTTGGACAACTTTTTCATAGTAGTAGGATTGTGCTTTTAATTGATTACTAATGCTAAAATACATTAAATAATAAGCCGTTGGGTGTAATTCAATTTATTTAATATTCAGCACACTTCGGCAAACTCAGTGTAAGCTCGAAATATAGATTTTCTAAATTTAGAAAGGTATTTCTATTTATTGAAGTTAAACATAGCTATGTGAGCCTAAGAATTGGTGTATATACTTCTTTTTTACTATGTTTCTAGGTGTCAACTTTGTCTTTTTATTAATTGCACCCAACGGATTAAATATTAATATTATAAAATTCATTACGATTCTTAATTGATAATCAAGGGGAAGAAAAAAATTTTGGTCTTTTCTATATTTTTCATTTCAAATCATCAGAAAATAATAGCTCCGCTAAGCGATCATCTCTTTGGTATAAATCATTATAAAAATTAATCGCACCCTCATCATCAACCCAGGCAGTGAAATAGCCAATATATACAGGAATCTTGTTTTTCAGCATGTGGATGGTTTGTTTCTCTCCTTTCATGGCGGCATTGATATTGGCGACAGTCCAATTTGGATCATCCTCTAAAATTAATATTGCAAGTTCTTTCGCCTTTTCCATATTGATACAGCCATGGCTGAAAGCGCGATAGTCAAATTCAAACAAGCTTTTAAAAGGGGTGTCGTGTAAATAAATATCATTCGAATTTGGGAACATGAATTTAACCAGCCCCATTGGGTTTTTTAGGCCAGGCATTTGTATAACATTTCCATTGTTCCATTCCATGTCATGAGATTCAAGATAATTTGGATCTAGAAAAATAGCCTGCTTAATTTCATCATCGATGATGCTACGTGGAACGTTCCAGTATGGGCTAAAAACAATGGAACTGATTTCGCCACTAAAAACCACAGTTTCGGTCATGTTTTTCCCCACTAAAAGATTCGACTCAAGTTCGGTATTGCCGTTCCTACTATAGTAGAGTTTAAAGGCGGGTATGTTAATAAATAGATATTCAGGGACTGCAGGGAGCTTCGGGTCAATCCATCGACAGCGTTCCATATTTACCATAATGGTATTTATGTGTTTTTCTATTGGCGTGTTCATTCTTTCCAACTGCCATTTAGAAAGTATTGTATTGGCTTTGTAACCATTTCTTTTTTTGAATTTCATGATGCCCGCCATTAATTCCTGGTCATAAATATTGCTTTTAGAATCTTGTTTTAAATCGCCCATTACTGCAAGGCGATGTCTTATTTGTGCAATGGTTTTTGAGCTGTCGTTGTGGTTGTAGTATTCTCTTGTAGGGTCAATTTCGATAATTCCCCAATCACCAATTTGCTCTATGGCTCTATATTTCTTTAAGGCTTCTCGAAGTTTGTAATATTGATCAAATAGTTGTTTTTCGTTCTTTTGTATTAAGTGCGGTTCTGTTATAAGAGAATCTAAAAGTTTTTCATAAGAAATACTTTTTCTAGGTAAAAACCATCCTATTTCATTGGTTTTAGCAACGTCTATTCCGTAGAATACCTTTTTGGCATAAAAAACATATAGTGTGCTCAGTAGGATGTCTGTGTCAGTTTTAGAAAGTGTATTCTTTCTTTCGAATATTCCATCGATTATGGGAGCATATGGAATGTTGTAGTTCAAGCCTTCTTCCTCTAAGGCGTTTGCTTTAGAATACAGTAGTTCTGCAAATCCAATAAGCCCTTTTTCATTATGCCAAATTGAATTGTAGTCTTTGTATTTATATAATGCCATAACCTCAGATTGGTAGTTTTTTAAAGCGGGATATTTCGAGAAAAAAGCATTAATAGCTGCTATGTCAATGGGAATTATTGATTTTCCGCCAGGAGTTTTTTGAAAAATTCGGGTAGTAGAAAATACCTTTGCAGTAATAGTATCATTTCCGTAATTATTGTAAGCGAAAATGGAACAACTCCATAAAACAACGACAAGGGATAAAAAAGAGTTTTTCACGGCACAATCATTTCTATAAAGATAAAAAATTTCGTTCTTTTTAGAAAATTATTGGAGATGTAGTAGTGTGTATTGGTTTGTTTTTGAGTTGTTCAATTCGCTTTTTCAGTTTTTTCTTCGAAAGAGCAAAAGATTTTATATTTTTATCGAAAAAGGAATCTTATGAAAAAATTACTCCTTGTCCTCATTCTAGCTGTCGTTTCCTGTAAATCGACTAAAGAAACGATTGCTTCAGATGAAACCAAGATTAATACGCTAATGGATTCTTGGCATAAAGCCGCAGCGGAAGCGCAGTTTAATGCTTATTTTAACATGATGACGGACGATGCCATTTTCATTGGTACTGATGCAACTGAAAATTGGAAAAAACCCGCTTTTCAGGCTTATGCTAAACCTCATTTTGATAAAGGGAAAGCATGGAGTTTTACAGCATTAGAACGTCATGTATATTTCGATAAAACTAAAAAAACCGCATGGTTTGATGAACTTCTTAATACACAAATGAAGGTTTGTAGAGGTTCTGGAGTATTAGTAAAGATAGATGGCGAATGGAAAATTAAGCACTATGTTTTATCAATGACGATCCCTAATGATAATGTAAAAGCAGTAATCGAAATCAAGGCTCCCATAGAAGACCAGTTGATTTTAGGTTATAAGAAGTCAAATGAATAGCCAAATTTTTTAGGCAAAAGAACGGTTTTATCAAGGGTACACTTGGTTTAGGATTAATTTTTCTTTGGATGCGTCTTCGGTCTTATATATTTCCTTAATTTTGCAAAAATATTTCAAAAATCGTGGGAAGCAAAAATAAATTAAAGAGGTTCAGGGAAAACGAAACATTTACCAATGTTTTTCAACCAACAAGAGAAGAAGTAGTGGGTGATTTATTTCCTTTAAAAGGGAAATGGAACACAGATTTCTTTAAGAATGACAATCCAGTAGTCTTGGAGTTAGGTTGTGGTAAAGGGGAATATTCTGTTGGACTTGCTGAAAGATATCCTAATAAAAATTTCATCGGAATTGACATTAAAGGAGCTCGTTTTTGGCGAGGTGCTAAAACTGCCGTGGAATCAGGATTGCACAATGTTGCCTTTATTCGAACTCAAATCGAATTAATCAATCATATTTTTGCCGAAAATGAAGTGGATGAAATCTGGATTACTTTTCCAGATCCTCAAATAAAATACAAGCGTACAAAGCACAGAATGACAAATTCTGAGTTTTTACAATTGTATAAAAAAATCCTAAAAAAAGACGGTGTTGTTAATTTGAAAACCGACAGTGAGTTCATGCATGGGTACACACTAGGTTTGCTTCACGGTGAAGGCCATGAAGTTTTATATGCAAACCACAATGTATATGTTAACGAAGGAAGTCCAGAGGAAGTGACTGCTTTTCAGACGTTCTACGAGAAGCAATATTTGGAAGTTAACAAAGCAATTACGTATATTAGATTCAAAATTAAAGAATAATTATTTTTTTAAGTTTGAATTGATTGTCTTTTGTGAATGCTGACGCACTGATTATGAATCTAATTATTTCTTTACTTTCCGGTTTTATAACTGCTTTAATAGGGATTACTCCGCCAGGATTACTCAACATGACAGCAGCCAAAGTGAACTTAAAAGAAGGGAGGAGAAATGCTTTCTGGTTTGTTTTTGGTGCAATAATAATTATTTTTTGCCAAGTCTATTTGGCGATACTTTTTGCTCGAGTAATCGATATCAGGCCAGATATAGTCGTTTTGTTGCGGGAAATAGGCTTCGCTTTATTTGGAGCTTTGACGGTTTATTTTTTGTGGATTGCCAAAGAACCTAAAATCAAGAAAGCCAAAATTAAAAAAATCAGCAAAAAGAAACGTTTTTTCTTAGGAATGCTGCTCTCGTCGCTTAATTTCTTCCCAATTCCTTACTACGTTTTTGTAAGTATTACATTGTCATCCTACCAAATTTTTTCTTTTAGTTCAAGCTCGATTCTTAGTTTTGTCATTGGATCGGTTTTAGGATCCACGCTTGTGTTTTACTTTTATATTGCCTTTTTTCAAAAAATAGAAAACAAAGCCGATTATCTTTTGAAGAATATGAACCGCATCATTGGTAGTATTACAGGGTTAATTTCGATTGTTACGCTATTTAATATTATTAAGTATTATTTGCGATAGTTCGTCGTGTAGTTGTTGGATTGCTTTTCCATTTTTAAATTAAAATGATGTCAAACGAGAATTTTTTCGAAAGGGTTTATGCGGTCGCAAGACAAATTCCTTACGGGAGAGTAACTTCTTATGGCGCTATTGCAAAAGCTTTAGGCGCAGCACGCTCAGCGAGAATGGTGGGTTGGGCAATGAATGCATCTCACAGTATGGATGACGTTCCCGCACATCGTGTAGTAAACAGAAAAGGATTGCTAACTGGAAAATTCCATTTTGACGGTACTAATCTCATGCAGCAATTATTAGAAAGTGAAGGTATAGTTGTAGTGGATAATCAGATTATTGATTTCGATAAAATTTTTTGGCAGCCAGAAGTGGAGAGTTAATTTTCTATTAGCTAGATGCTTTCAAAATTGATACTCTTTTAAATAGAATAACAATGATTAATTTCGATATCAATAAATCCAATCCAATTCCTTTAGAATAAGAACTTTTCATAGTATCTTTACTCCCGAAACTTATGGACTGAAATCAGTCTAAATAAAAATAAGGTTTCAACTGTAAATAGCAATCGAAAACAGGATAATTATAATGAAATTAGATAGAAAAGAAATTCTTAAAGCTTTAGAAACAATTACTATTGCTGGAGAAGGAAAGAATATGGTGGAAAGCGGAGCGGTTGCAAATGTAGTCACTTTTGGAGATGAGGTTGTAGTTGATTTAGTATTGCATACACCGGCGATGCACATCAAGAAACGAGCAGAAGACGATATCAAGAAAACGATTCACGAATTGGTTTCTCCAGAAGCTAAAGTTAAAGTAAATACTAAAGTGGAAGCTGCTGTAGCTGAAAATCCAAATCAAATTAAAGGAAAAGCTATTCCTGGAATAAAAAATATAATCGCTGTTGCCTCAGGTAAAGGGGGAGTAGGGAAATCTACAGTTACTGCAAATCTAGCGGTAACATTGGCTAAGATGGGATTCAGTGTTGGTATTTTAGACGCCGATATCTACGGTCCTTCAATGCCAATTATGTTTGATGTCGAAAATGAAAAACCTATTTCTGTAGTTATTGACGGTAAATCTAAAATGAAACCGGTGGAGAGCTACGAAGTGAAAATACTATCGATTGGTTTCTTTACTGCGCCAAGTCAGGCTGTAATCTGGAGAGGGCCAATGGCTTCAAAAGCATTGAACCAAATGATTTTTGATGCTGATTGGGGAGAACTAGATTTTATGTTAATCGATTTACCTCCAGGAACTGGAGATATTCACCTTTCTATCGTTCAATCATTGCCAATAACGGGAGTTGTCGTTGTAAGTACGCCGCAAGCCGTAGCGTTAGCTGATGCCAAGAAAGGAGTTTCTATGTTCATGTCGGAGGCTATAAATGTTCCTGTTTTAGGAATAATCGAAAACATGGCCTACTTTACACCTGAAGAGTTACCTGAGAACAAGTATTACCTTTTCGGAAAAGAAGGAGCTAAAAACTTAGCGGCAGACTTAGATGTGCCATTCTTAGGTGAAATTCCAATTGTGCAATCAATTCGTGAAGCAGGAGATTACGGACGTCCAGCAGCTATGCAAACCGCATCTGCAGTGGAGAACGTTTTTGATGAAGTTACCCGCAATGTTGTACAGGAAACGGTAAAACGAAATGAAAATTTACCTGCTTCAGAGGTCGTTAAGATCACTACAATGGCAGGCTGTTCAGCAGTTAAAAAATAACATTAGATTAAATATACTGCTTTTTATATTTTTAAATAAAGTAAAATGACAATAGAAGAATTAACAACAGAAGTTCAAAAAGCACTTGAGGAAATCAGACCTTTTTTGAAGTCAGACGGTGGAGATATTACTTTAATTTCAATTGAAGAAGGGAAGCATGTCAAAGTGAGGCTGGAGGGCGCTTGCACCAGTTGTAGTGTGAACCAAATGACATTGAGAGCTGGAGTGGAAACGACTATTAAAAAGTTTGCTCCACAAATAGAAACTGTTGTGAACATCTTGTAAATACTTTTGGTGTGACTTTTATAAGATAAATTGAGGATTGTTTTTTTTAACATGTAGCCAATGGCTGTGCTCTTTTTAATTTTAAAACGCGGTCAATTAAAAATCAATATCAAAAGGCAATATCAAAAGGCAATTTCAAAAAACATTAATTGTTAATAAAGTATCTCAAAGATTACAACGGTAGGTTGTACTATGTGTGCTGAAAACTGAAAACTGAAATGGACGTATTAATAAAAATTAAGGACAGAGAAGGAGTAGTACATGAACTGCAAGCGCCCACAGATATGGCCATGAACATCATGGAGCTGTGTAAAGCGTATGAACTTCCTGTGGAAGGAACATGCGGTGGAATGGCAATGTGCGCTTCTTGTCAATGTTATGTTCTTAATGATGTGTCGTTACCTGAAATGGGAGACGATGAAGAGGCGATGCTCTCAGAGGCATTTTATGTTAAGACAAATAGTCGTTTGGGATGCCAAATCCCAATTACTGAAAGTTTAGAAGGATTAGAGTTAGAACTGGCTCCAGAGAATTAAATACAAAGCGTCACAATTAAATGTGGCGCTTTTTTATTTATTAAGCGATGCAGCAGCTTTGGGAGCGATTCTTTCCACAAATAAGCGATAGGCCTCTTCAGAAGGATGCAAGCCATCATTTGTTACTAAACTCTTATTTGTAAGTCCTTTTCGTGTGATATCGGTGATATTTATAAATCGAATATTACGCGCTTCGCAGTAGTTTTTGGCGAAAGTATTATAGTTATCGATTTCTGCTGAAATAGTAGCAGGAGAACTGGAACCTTGGCCAAACGGTGTATAAGCATAATCCGGAATCGAAACTACGATGAGGTTTGTTTTATTTCCTTTTGCAAGTGCAATACTTTTATTGACTAATTCAGGGAATTCTTTTTCGAATAAAGAAAAAGGTCTACGTTGGTATTGATTGTTAACCCCAATTAATAGGGTAACTAAATCATAGTCTGATATTAAATTCTGACTGTTAATCGCCGAAATTAAATCACTAGTTGTCCATCCTGTTTGTGCAATAATTTTTAGGGAGAAACTATTTTTTGTATTCGTGTTTTCTAAACTTTGTTGCAACTGCACTGGAAACCGACAGCTTTGGCAAACACTTTGTCCAATAGTATAGCTGTCGCCAAGCGCTAAATAGCGTATTTGGTTGTCTCTGGTTTGTATCATCGGAATCGCTTCGGGAGCAGAATCGGTAGTGCTTTGCTGGCTAGTTGGTGGGACTACAGTTGCAGTAACTGGACTTTCGGTACTACAACTAACAATAAATACTCCTAAAATAGCAACTATTGTGATTTTGATTTGGTTTTTCATATCGATATATTATTGGTAATCAATTGTAATAATACGTACGAAAATCCGGAAGCATTGGATTGAAAAGGATTACGCCATCTCGACTTTCATCGTAATGATTTCTTCGATAGCATCCCAAAGACCTATTCTTTTGTCTAAAGCCATCACCGATATTTCTTCGACCTCTGTCCACTTTTGAGCATCCTCGCCACATAGCTCAGTAATCATCTTCATGGCCATTGGTCCGTGCTCATCAGCATCTAATTCGATATGTCTTTCGAAGTAATAAATTAATTTACTTAAATCAGTATCAGGAAAATTAGCTTCGAAATTTTTTAGAATTGCTGTAAACATACTCGGAATTAGGTCTTCTCTTCCAAAGGTGAATGCAGCTGCAATTTCATGTGGTTTCCCTTGTTCGATAACTCTAAAAGTAAAATCTAGAAATGCTTTAATGTTAGAATGTAAATTGCTGGTCTTGATAGCAACAAAGATATTTTGTAACGAATTTATTTGGGCGATGAAATTTTCAATCTCTAGGGTGCTTGCGCCACAGTCTTTCATGGCTTCGATGTACATTTCGTAGTGACTTTGTCTGCGGCCATCAAGTGTCAAATCAGATTCTTCTGCTAATACAATTTCGTTGATTAAGTACCTTGTTTCTGGATTTGCAGTGGCAAACCAAGGAGTTATAGTACAGGTTAGCTTAGATTGTAACGCTTTTAGTAAAGACATAAAATCCCAAACGGCAAATACATGGCTTTCTAAGAAAGACTGTAAATCTTCGATAGTTTTTACTTTGGCATATAAGGGATGCTGCAACAAGATCTTTTTTTGTGGGTCGATCGCGTTGTTTATGTTTTGAATGTTCATCAGATTTGTTTTTGTGGTAAATATAAAAAAGCTTCTTGTTTCCAAGAAGCTTTTGCAATCAATTTTATAGATACTTTAATAGTCGTTTAATTCTATTTAAAAGCAGGAATTCCTGTAATATCCATTCCTGTAATTAATAAATGGATGTCGTGGGTTCCTTCATAAGTGATTACGGACTCTAAATTCATCATATGACGCATGATAGAGTAATCACCGATTATTCCCATTGCTCCTAATATTTGTCTCGCTTCACGAGCGATGTTAATAGCCATGTCTACATTGTTTCTTTTGGCCATAGAAATCTGAGCCGTTGTTGCTCTTCCTTCGTTTCTCAATACACCTAGTCTCCAAGTCAGTAATTGTGCTTTAGTGATCTCTGTGATCATTTCAGCTAATTTCTTTTGTTGCAATTGTGTTCCTGCGATTGGTTTGTCAAACTGAATTCGTTCTTTGGCATAGCGAAGTGCAGTGTCATAACAGTCCATTGCAGCTCCTATTGCTCCCCAAGCAATTCCATAACGTGCCGAATCTAAGCATCCAAGTGGTGCTCCAAGACCAGATTTGTTAGGTAATAAATTTTCTTTTGGGACTTTTACATTGTCAAAGATTAATTCTCCTGTTGATGAAGCACGCAGTGACCATTTGTTATGTGTTTCTGGAGTGGTGAAACCTTCCATTCCGCGTTCTACTATAAGTCCGTGAATTCTTCCGTCTTCATTTTTTGCCCACACCACCGCTATATCTGCAAAAGGAGCGTTTGAGATCCACATTTTGGCACCATTCAGTAAATAATGGTCGCCCATATCTTTAAAGTTGGTAATCATGCTTCCAGGGTCAGAACCATAGTTAGGTTCTGTCAATCCAAAGCATCCAATGAATTCTCCCGTTGCAAGTTTTGGTAAATATTTCATGCGTTGATCTTCGTTTCCGTATTTCCAAATAGGGTACATAACCAAAGAAGATTGAACAGAAGAAGTAGAACGTACGCCAGAATCTCCGCGCTCAATTTCTTGCATGATTAAGCCGTATGAGATTTGGTCTAATCCTGCTCCACCATATTGTTCTGGAATATAGGGGCCAAAACCACCAATTTCAGCCAAACCTTTAATAATTTGTTTCGGGAATTCGGCTCGTTGAGCATATTCTTCTATGATAGGAGATACTTCACGTTTTACCCATGCACGAGCAGAATCGCGAACTAATTTATGTTCGTCTGTTAGTAAATCGTCTAGGTTGTAATAATCAGGTGATTGAAATAAATCTGGTTTCATATTGAGTCTTTTTATAATAGTATCGCAGTAGGAAAGAATTTGTATTCTTCTAGGAGAATAAAATTAAGGTTAATTGCTTGATTGGTTGTTTTTACATCACAAATTTAAACAAAGAAATATAACAAAACCAATAGTAAATGTTATAATTTTAAAATATTTGTAGAAATAGTGAGTGCGATGCGTTTTTGGTGCGATAAGTAATTTGAGCTTCAATTTGATTTTGAAGAAAGAAATTCTGCGAAGAGGATAAGTATTCTAATGTGCAGTCTTCTTGTCGAAAACGCATTTCAGTTTACATTTTCAAATAGAAGTCTTTTGTCAAAGCAATGTAATCGGGAGTGTAGAGGTGTCTTGCGATTTCGATGATTAAGACATCCGTAGGGACTATTTCAATTGCATTTCGGCTAAAAGCCAATAGACTGCGCTTGATTTCCGTAGTTGGTGTTCCTTTTACTCGTGTAATTTTTATGGGATATAATTCGTAGTCAAAAGCTAGCGCTAAGAATTTTTCTTCCTCTTTGAATGGAATAATTACAGAGAAAACACCGTTTTCAGAAAGTAATAAAGCCGCAGCTTCGATCAAATCTTCAAATGGCATAGCGTCTTGAAAGCGAGCTAAATCTCTTTGGTCGCAATCTGTTTTATAATCTTCAGAATAAAACGGAGGGTTAGAAACGATAAGATCGTATTTGTCTTCCGGTTCTTCAACAAATTCATCTAAGCTGGCATGAAAGCAAAATAAACGATCGCTCCAAGGGGAGTTTTCAAAATTGTCAACCGCTTGTTCATAAGCGTTTTCGTCAATTTCTAAGGCGTCAATTTGTTCGGCATTACTACGTTGTGCTAGCATTAATGCAATTATTCCCGTTCCAGCGCCAATGTCAAGTATGCTAAAGGGATTGTTCTCAATAGAAGTCCAAGCGCCTAATAATACACCATCTGTTCCAACTTTCATGGCACACCGATCTTGTTTTATGAGGAATTTTTTAAATTGAAACAAAATGATTGTAGTTTAACAAATTGTGGATGGAAGGAAACTGATCACTGAAAACTGATCACTGAATACTTTCTTTATAGGTACATTTCGATTAAACCTTCCGGTAAATCCATGATCACTTTTTTATTTTCGCGGTCAATTTTGACAAGGAAATGATCAATCATTGGAATAAGGATTTCTACTTCACCGTTTAATACTTCAAAAAGAGGTTGTGCGGTGGTATCATTTATGGATTCGATTTTACCAACAACACCTAGGCGTTTGTCTTCAACTTCAAAACCAATAACTTCGTGATAGTAGAATTTGTTACCTGTAAGTTTTGGTAACATCTTTAATGGAAGATAGATGTCGTTGCCCATAATGGCATCTGCTTCTTCTTCGGTATTCATGTCTTCAAAACGAATTCTTAGGAAATCGTTTTTATGCAAGGAGCTATTTTCAATAAAAAAAGGAATCAAGTGTTTGTTGCATTCAACAAACACTGATTCCAAGTTTTCGTATAGCTCTGGTTCGTCGGTGTCTAAATAGGCAAGGACTTCCCCTTTAAAACTAAATTTTTTGGCGATTTTACCTAAATAGAAACAATCTTCTTTACGCATCTTCGCTTCTAAATTTATGCTTGAGTTTCTTCGTTGTTTTCTTCTGCAGCAGGAGTTTCTTCAGTTGAAGCTTCAACTTCAGCAACTTCTTCAGCAGGAGCAGCAGCAGCAATAGCATCCGCTTCAGCTTTAGCTGCAGCAGCTAAACGTTTTGCGTTTACATCTTGTTCTGCTTTGAAAGCTTTAGCTTTAACATCAGCTTGCGCTTTAGTTAAACCGTCTTTCTTAGCGTCAACTGTTCCAGTTTTAGCTTCTAACCAAGTAGCTAATTTTGCATCAGCTTGCTCTTGAGTTAAGGCACCTTTACGAATACCACCATCAAGGTGATGTTTCAATAAAGCTCCTTTGTAAGAAAGAATTGCTTTAGCAGTTTCAGTTGGTTGAGCACCATTGTGCAACCATTTAACTGCACTATCAAGGTTTAAATCGATAGTTGCTGGGTTAGTGTTAGGATTGTAAGTACCGATTTTCTCTAAGTATTTACCGTCTCTTTTTGAGCGAGCATCAGCTGCTACAACCCAGTAAAAAGGTTTTCCTTTTTTACCGTGTCTTTGTAATCTAATTTTTACTGACATAATCGTGTGATTAAATTTTGAGGTACTCGACCTCTGTTAATTAAGGGTGCAAAGATACATTTTTTATTGATAAGTACTAATTCGAATTGTATTTTAATGAAGGGTAACGATGTAAGCATAATTTTTGAGTCCATTTTTTGTGTGAAGTGCTGTGTATTAATCATTAATAGCTTATTTTTGTTTGTCTAAAAGAAGGTTTTATGAAAAATTTTGTCCTATGCATAGTGGTGCTTTTTTCTATTCTCTCGTGTGAGGAAGATGTTAGTTTTAATAATCCTTCCGTTCAGGTAACGAAAAATAATGTTTTTTGGAGAGCTTTAGATTCCAAAGCGACATTAGGGTCTAATGGATCTGTAGTAATTGAGGCTTATACTGGTTATGATATATTGACTTTAAAAACAACTTCTACAACAGTGCAAAGTTACTCTTTGGGCAATAGTAATTCGAAAACTGCTGTTTTTGAAATAACAGAAGATACTGGTAAAATTACGTATACAACTGGTATTACTATAGGAGACGGTGAAATTATAATCACTGACTATGATGATGTGAATAAAACGATATCAGGAACTTTTAAATTTAATGCCGAAAATACAGATAGTAACTCGGCGGGGGAGCCTGTTTTGAATTTTCAGCATGGGGTTTTTTATAAGGTTCCAGTGGAACTAACTGCTCCATAAGTAGGGTTTGTTTTAGTTTGTCACCAATAAAGTCATTCTTACTTAAATCGAAAGTATCTTGGTGTTAACCACTTGCGTGGAATGTTTTAGGAGAATCTTTTTGTTTTTTAAATCGTAATAAAAACAGAAATAAGCTAATTTATAGTGTGTTATAAATTAATATAACTATATTTGTTGCATATTATAAATAAGTACATATGAATATTTTTGTTGGAAGCCTTCCATTCAGTATTGAGGAAGCAGATTTAAGAGAGTCTTTCGAGGCTTACGGTGCAGTTGATTCTGTAAAAATTATTACTGATAAATTTACTGGAAGAAGTAAAGGATTCGGTTTTGTTGAAATGACAAATGATGATGAAGCTCAAAAAGCGATTGATGAATTGAACGGTGCAACTGTTCAAGGACGTGCAATTGTAGTTAACAAATCTGAGCCAAAACCAGAAGGAGAAAGAAGAAGTTTTAACAATAACAGTCGTGGTGGAGATTCACGCGGTGGTTATGGTGGTGGAAACAGCCGTGGTGGAGATAACCGTGGTGGTGGAAACAGAGGAGGATATTAATATTTTTTTCTACAACTATATAAAAAGGTGTCAATGTAAATTGACACCTTTTTTATTTGGTATAATCCGTTTAGAGCGAAAACTATTATGAAAATATCAAGAATGCTTTATTTGAATAATTGTTTCTCAAAGAATGCGCTAAGGGATCACAGAGATCCGCAGAGTTTTATTCTTAGGAATTATAGTATAGCTTGGACGTGCTAATTAATCGTAGAGAATCTCAAAATTATTTTACTGTTTAATATTTGGCGTGACTTCGTGATTTCCTTTGCTTGTCTTTGCGAAATAACTTTCTTCAAATGTACTAAAAAGAAAAGCTGCCCCGAGTACACTGCCCCCAAAAAGTTAGACACTATTTGGGGGCATTTTTATGGAAAGAAAAGTTAAGTACAGTTATGAATTTAAACTTCGCTGTGTAAATGAAGTTTTAAAAAAAAATCAATCAATAACTTCTATATCTAAAGAAAATGGCATAGGAAAAACCAGCCTTAAAGATTGGATTAGGTGTTATCATGAATTTGGAATTGAAGGTCTTTTACCAATACAAAAAAACAAAAATTATAGTGAAGCCTTTAAGTTAAAAGTTCTAAAAACGATTGAAAGTAAGTCATTATCTTTGAGTAAAG
>NZ_SMFO01000030.1 GCF_004349145.1 Flavobacterium hiemivividum
TGGATATCTCGGTTCGATTTGTGCCACTGATTTCGGTTAGACCGTGCCACCCATTTCGGTCAATTTGTGCCACTATTTCGGTTCGATTTGTGCCACTTGACTAAAAAGTCACAGTATTCCGGTTCGATTTGTGCCACTATTTTGGTTCAATTTGTGTCACTTGACTAATAAATCATGGTATTCCGGTTCGATTTGTGCCACTTTGAAAGATCAAAATCAGCTACTATCTTGTTGTTATCTAAAACAGTACGATATGGCTAATAAACTTGATCCTATGGACTTAAAACAAATCATTACTTTACATTTGGACGGTTATAGCAATCGTAAAATAGGAAGTACATTAGGTATTTCTCGCAATACTGTAAATACCTATATGCAGCTATTTGAAGGCTGTAAATACTCTTTACAACAATTACTCTCGTTCGATGTCGAACAACTATCAGAGCTCTTTTCTAGCTTTACAACTGTTGACACGCAGCGGCATAACGATTTAATGCTTTATTTCGAGACGGTTAATAAAGCTCGTAACCATCCTGGATTTACTTTTCTATATCATTATACACAATATGCTCAAACTATGGCTAATCCTTACAGCTACACACAGTTTATGGAGCATTATAACCGAAAATATAAAGAGGTAAAAGGTTCTATGAAGTTAGAGCATGAGCCAGGCAAAGAGATGTACATTGATTTTGCTGGTAAAAAACTCTCTTATGTTAATCAAAACACAGGGGAAATTATACCCGTAGAAGTCTTTGTAGCTATACTTCCCAATAGCCAATATACCTATGTGCAAGCCTGCCAGAGTCAGAAGAAAGAAGATCTTATAATATGCTGTGTTAATGCACTAAACTTTTATGGAGGTGTTCCTTTGGCAATAGTCTCAGACAACTTAAAATCAGCTGTATCTCGTGCAAGTAAGTATGAATCACAAATAAACAGAAGCTTTAAAGACTTTGCTAGCCATTATAATTGCATAGTTAATCCAACTCGTACTTATGCTCCCCAAGACAAAGCCTTAGTGGAAAACGCTGTACACCTTGTCTATCAAAGAATTTACTATCCCATTAGAGAGATAACTTTCTTTTCTTTGGAAGAACTCAATGCAGAGCTAAGACGTATGTTGACCACTTATAACCAATTGCTTTTTCAGCGTAAAGAAGCAAGTCGTGTAGAGCTCTTTCAATCTGTGGAAAGACAATACTTAAAAGCATTACCCGGCAGTACTTATCAAATAAAAGATTATAAAAGAGCGAAGGTACAGAAAATAGGATATGTATATTTTTCGCCTGATAAGAGCTATTATAGTGTTCCTTATCGCTATATAGGCCATCATACAATGATTCACTACACAAATACTTCCGTAGAAGTTTACTATAATCATTTACGTATTGCCACACATAAGCGAAATCCAAAAAAAGGGAATTACAATACAATTAAGGAGCACCTATCTAGTACGCATCAAAGCTATACCAGTTGGAGTCCTGAGTATTTTAAAAATCAAGCAGCTCCACACGGTGCTCATTTAGTGAAATGCGTAGAGAAGATTCTGTGTAATGTAGAATATCCTGAGATTGGATACAAAAGGGTTATTGGCTTAATACAACTACATAAGAGTTATGGATCACAAAGACTTGATAAAGCTTGTGAGATTG
>NZ_SMFO01000031.1 GCF_004349145.1 Flavobacterium hiemivividum
TACACTGCCCCCAAAAAGTTAGACACTATTTGGGGGCATTTTTATGGAAAGAAAAGTTAAGTACAGTTATGAATTTAAACTTCGCTGTGTAAATGAAGTTTTAAAAAAAAATCAATCAATAACTTCTATATCTAAAGAAAATGGCATAGGAAAAACCAGCCTTAAAGATTGGATTAGGTGTTATCATGAATTTGGAATTGAAGGTCTTTTACCAATACAAAAAAACAAAAATTATAGTGAAGCCTTTAAGTTAAAAGTTCTAAAAACGATTGAAAGTAAGTCATTATCTTTGAGTAAAGCTTGTTTAATATTCAATATTCCGTCAGGTTCAACAATAAGACGCTGGCAAGGAAGATATTCAAAAGAAGGTATAGCAGGATTAAAACTTAAAACTAAAGGCAGACCAGTAGTTATGAATTTTAAAAGAAAACAACGAAAAACAGACAAACCCTTAACAAGGGAAGAAGAACTTCTTTTAGAAAACGAATCATTACGATGTGAGAATGAGTTGCTAAAAAAGTTACAAGCCTTAATTCAAGCCGAAGAGAAAAGCAGAAAGCGCAAGCCATAATGGAATTAAGGCATCAATTTGATTTAAATCTACTTTTAAATCATACAAAGATGGCACGTAGTAGTTTTTATTATTATCAACAACAAAGTAAAGTTGCTGATAAATATAAAGAAGTTAAAGAACTAATTAAGTCAATTTATTATAAACACAAAGGTCGTTATGGTTACAGAAGAATAACTGATGAAGTTAACAATATGGGGATGATTATTAATCATAAAACAATTTTAAAGTTGATGAAATCATTAGGATTAAAAAGTGTTATAAGGATTAAAAAATATAAATCTTATAAAGGAGAACAAGGCAAAATAGCTCCTAATATATTAGAACGTAATTTTAAAGCATCAGCTCCTAATCAAAAATGGGCAACCGATATAACCGAGTTCAATGTGTCAGGTAAGAAACTATATCTATCTCCTATAATTGACTTGTTTAACCAAGAAATAATAAGCTATGAACTAGCAGAAAGACCAATGTTTAACCAAGTAGTATTGATGCTTAAAAAAGCATTTAAAAAAATACCAAACAACACTAATTTAACTTTACACACTGATCAGGGCTGGCAATATCAGATGAAACAGTATCAATTTCTATTGAAAGAAAAAGGAATTATACAAAGTATGTCAAGAAAAGGGAACTGTTTAGATAATGCTATTATCGAAAACTTTTTTGGAATACTTAAATCAGAATTATTTTATCTAAAGAAATACAGCTCTATAAACCAATTAAAAGAAGAAATAAAGGAATACATAAACTATTACAATAACGAGAGAATTAAATCTAATTT
The DNA here is from genome assembly GCF_004349145.1 of Flavobacterium hiemivividum. Lineage (GTDB taxonomy): Bacteria > Bacteroidota > Bacteroidia > Flavobacteriales > Flavobacteriaceae > Flavobacterium > Flavobacterium hiemivividum. The sequence goes on from NZ_SMFO01000031.1 coordinate 1,356, forward strand.
AAACAAAATGAGCCCGATCCAATATCGAGCTCATTATTATCAAAATTAATTATAAATTTGTCTAACTTTTTGGGTTCAGTCTA
>NZ_SMFO01000032.1 GCF_004349145.1 Flavobacterium hiemivividum
TACTTCCGTAGAAGTTTACTATAATCATTTACGTATTGCCACACATAAGCGAAATCCAAAAAAAGGGAATTACAATACAATTAAGGAGCACCTATCTAGTACGCATCAAAGCTATACCAGTTGGAGTCCTGAGTATTTTAAAAATCAAGCAGCTCCACACGGTGCTCATTTAGTGAAATGCGTAGAGAAGATTCTGTGTAATGTAGAATATCCTGAGATTGGATACAAAAGGGTTATTGGCTTAATACAACTACATAAGAGTTATGGATCACAAAGACTTGATAAAGCTTGTGAGATTGCCTTAAATGCTAATATTGCGGCCTATACCCATATCAAAAACATCCTGCGTCACAATATGGATCTCAAAGAAACTCTGCTCCAAGAACTGGACGCTAATACTAATCATATACCAGTACATCAAAACATCAGAGGAGCCTCTGCGTACCAATAAATAGTAATCTTAAATATAATAATATGGATAATAATCAAACTATCGAAAAGCTAAAAGCAATGAGGCTTAACGACATGGCACAGCTTCATCACAGTCATATTAAAAACAATACAATGATGTCATTTACCATTGACGAGTACATTGGTTTACTAACAGATCACGAGTATGAGAATAGGCAAAACCGCAAAATCGAAAGACTAATTAAGCAGGCTCAGTTTAGACAAAGTGCAAGCATGCCAGATATAAATTATACTCAAAATAGAGACCTTGATAAGAATATGTTCACTCGCCTAGGAACATTGGATTTTATTCTCAAAAAACAGAATGTAATCTTAACTGGATCTTGCGGAGTTGGAAAGAGTTATCTTGCTCAGGCTCTAGGACATCAAGCATGTTTAATGGATTATAAAGTCTTGTATTATAACACCGCTAATCTTTTTAATTTATTAAAAATAAGCAAATTAGACGGGACCTACCTAAGAGAAATTAAAAAGATACTAAAGTCAGATCTACTTATTTTAGATGACTTTGGTCTACAACCATTTGATAATCAGTCTAGGGAAGCTTTATTAGATATTGTTGATCAAAGACACAATCAAGGATCAATAATACTATCTTCTCAAATACCGGTATCTGCATACCATGACATAATTGGGAACTGTACTATTGCCGATGCAGTGCTAGATAGGATTGTAAATTCCTCTCATAGAATAGAACTAACAGGTGAGTCTATGAGAAAAGCAAATTTTTAAACTGAACAAACTTTTTGTATTATTGTAATATCTTTCAAAGTGGCACCATTTCAACCGAAATGGGTGGCACGGTCCCACCGAAATACCCA
>NZ_SMFO01000033.1 GCF_004349145.1 Flavobacterium hiemivividum
GAACCATTAGGATTTACTATTAATGATCCGTTTGGTGTTGAAGTTATAACAACATCACTTGGAGTGACCGGAGTTCCGTTCAAGGTATCGTTTGTCAATACATTAACTACATTGATTCCTCCTGTACTTCCATTAATCGGTCCTACTGTATCGGGTCCTGCATCAATTGCTGCACCTGATACCGTTACAATTACCACTGCCTGGTCACAATTAGTCGGATTTAAAATCTCACAAATCTGATATGTCAGGGTATAACTTCCTGCCGGTGTATTTGGTACTACATTAACCGTAGTTCCAATTAGTGTTATACCTGCATGAGTTGAAGAAACAAAAGTCGTATTTACTTCTGAGGCCGTAACCGGTTGTCCGTTGAGTGTATCATTTACTAAAACATCAGCTACCGCTACTCCGCCAGTATATCCATTAGCACTACCAGCATCATCATTGGCAACAATTGCAGGAGCAATTACAGTAACAGTTACCGTAGCCGTATCACAATTGCTTGGATTTAGTATCTCACAAATAGTATAATTTACGGTATAAGTTCCTGCAGGAGTGTTTGGTATTACATCTACAGAACCATTAGGATTTACTATTAATGATCCGTTTGGTGTTGAAGTTATAACAACATCACTTGGAGTGACCGGAGTTCCGTTCAAGGTATCGTTTGTCAATACATTAAATACATTGGTTCCTCCTGTACTTCCATTAATCGGTCCTGCTGTATCGGGTCCTGCATCAATTGCTGCACCTGATACCGTTACAATTACCACTGCCTGGTCACAATTAGTCGGATTTAATATCTCACAAATCTGATATGTCAGGGTATAACTTCCTGCCGGTGTATTTGGTGCTACATTAACCGTAGTTCCAATTAGTGTTATACCTGCATAAGTTGAAGAAACAAAAGTCGTATTTACCTCTGAGGCCCTAACCGGTTGTCCGTTGAGTGTRTCATTTACTAAAACATCAGCTACAGCTACTCCGCCAGTATATCCATTAGCACTACCAGCATCATCATTGGCAACAATTGCAGGAGCAATTACAGTAACAGTTACCGTAGCCGTATCACAATTGCTTGGATTTAGTATCTCACAAATAGTATAATTTACGGTATAAGTTCCTGCAGGAGTGTTTGGTATTACATCTACAGAACCATTAGGATTTACCGTTAATGATCCGTTTGGTGTTGAAGTTAAAACAACATCACTTGGAGTGACCGGAGTTCCG
>NZ_SMFO01000004.1 GCF_004349145.1 Flavobacterium hiemivividum
TTATAAAACAATAAACAACATTACAATAATTGCCCAAAGCAATTATAACCTCTTAAGGTGGTTATTGCGGCGGGGCTCACCTCTTCCCATCCCGAACAGAGTAGTTAAGCCCGCCTGCGCAGATGGTACTGCAGTTATGTGGGAGAGTATGTCGTCGCCTTTCTTTGAAAAGCCTATCTGAAAAGATAGGCTTTTTTGTTTTTAATCGGATTCAAACTTGGAAGCAGAGTTCATATATAGGATCATAACGAAAAGCTGTGGAGTAGCAAAAATTAGGGATCATAACGAAAAGCTGTGGATGATAACGAAAACTATTTGGATTTATTGCAAGCCTTTCCGTTTGTTTGTGTTTTTTTTGTAGTGTAGGACGGTGTAATATTTAACTTAGCTCGTTGTATAGTTGTACCAAAATTTAAAATATTGTTTATTATTTTGTTAATTATATATTAAAATTTCATTGGCTTTGCCAAAATAAAACTTTACTTTTATTTTTTTAATTCAACGGATAGTTCTGTGGAGTCTTGCTCTTAAGTTTTAATTTAATAAAAAATATTATATGAAAAATAAATTACTTTTATTTTTATTGTTTTTTTCATTTTTCGGAAGTAAAGTTGAAGCCAAAAATTTCGAGCATATTATAAATAATTATAAGCAAAATTTACAGCTAAAGGCATCTGTAAGTTTAAACGATACTGTTAAAAAGAAGATTCTCGCCTCAAAAACAGTTGGAACAAAGGCGATAATTCCTCCACCATTAACTACTGCTGGTAGTGCTTGTAAAGATGCTTCTCAAGCTACAGTGCAAGTTTTTCTTAATGCTTCTGGTGGTAGTGGAGATGTTTTAGAGTGGTATGGTAGTCAATCATCATCATCTATTTTACATACTGGGTCTATTTATGCACCTTTAATCGGTTCTACGACTACTTATTATGTGCGGACTCGTTCTGGTACTGATTTTAGTATCCGGGTTCCGGTTGTTGCTTCGGTTTATATCAACCCTCCTACTTTAATTTTATCTATGTCGCCTTCTGGAAATGGTATTTGCCAGGGTGAGTCAATTGTTTTTACAGCGACTGGTGGTGGCAATTTGTATGAATTTTTAGTTGATGGAAGTATTAAGCAAGCGATGTCAACTAGTAATACTTTTTCTGCAAGCGGTTTAACGGATGGTCAAACAGTTAAAGTTCGTTCTAGGTATGGTGTTATCTATGATGGTGTAATTACTGAAACCGTATGGGGCACTGGGGCTTTGGAAGATAATTTGATGTCGGCAGCTCTGTCCCCTAATGCAGTTGATGGTCATATTAATTCTATCAAAATGAGTTCTACTGAGGATCAATTGGTTTTTGGTATCTCAAGTAGGTTAAGTGGTGATAAAAGTTTGTTGCTGTTTTTAGATACAAAACCTGGAGGTTTTAATATTGCTAATTATGGAGATGAACCAATTACACCTCAGTTAGTAAAAGGATTTAATTATTTCAATAATAACAATCCATATAATATTTTTGATTCGTATTTTTTTCCAGATTATTGTTTAGCAATACAATCTAGTGATGGTGGAATTACTTATTTTGCGGATGTTATAGAATTAAAATCGGGTACATCTACTAAAATTAATTTGGGAAGCGCCTCTACTGGCTCCCCCTCTGCTTCCATGGGAATTAATTCTGGAAATTCTGGAATTAATGATTATAATTTAGGTTTCGAAGTTGGAGTTTTCAAGGCACTTCTTGGGTACAGTGTTGGAGATATTAAATTTTTTGCGCTTACAATGCAAGATAATATTGTAACTAATTCATTTTTAAGCCCAGAGACAGTAAAAACAATTGATTTTGGTGCTGGATTTGTGGATTATAATAATGAAAACCCTAATGCTGTCGTTGTGTCTGGAGATGCTTTAAAGCCATGTTATAAAGAGGATTCAAAGACAATTACTATTGCTCCTTTACCAACAATATCTGGTGATTCAACTGTATGTGTTGGTTTAACAACTGCATTAACAGGTTCAGGAGCACCAAGTGCTACAAACCCATGGACGTCTGAATCTCCTAGTGTTGCTACAGTAAATAATTCTGGTGTTGTAACAGGAGTTTCTGCTGGTACTAGTGTGATAAGATATACTGATGTAAATGGTTGTACCAGTACACAGACAGTAACTGTAAATTCTTTGGCAAGGATAACAGGTACTCCAATTGTTTGTGTTGGTTCTACAACAACATTAACAGGTTCGGCTACGCCAAATGCTACCAATCCTTGGGTATCTGCTACTCCAAGTGTAGCTACGGTTAGTAATTCTGGAGTTGTAACAGGAGTTTCAGATGGTACGAGTGTAATTACATATACAAATAGTAATGGTTGTACAGTTACTCAAACAGTAGTTGTAAATCCATTGCCAACAATAACTGGTACTCTAAACGTTTGTGTTGGCTTAACGACAACATTAACAGGCTCAGCTACACAAAATACTACAAATCCATGGGTATCCGCTTCCCCGAGTGTTGCTACGATAAATAGTTCTGGAGTTGTAACGGGAGTTGCAGTTGGTACGAGCTTAATAACCTATACCAATAGTAATGGATGTGAAATAACACAAACATTTACTGTAAATGCTTTACCAACGATTTCTGGAGCTACGACTGTTTGTGTTGGTTTAACAACTACTTTAACAGGATCAGCTACACCAAATGCTACCAATGCTTGGGTATCTGCTACTCCAAGTGTAGCTACAGTTAGTAGTTCTGGAGTTGTAACAGGAGTTTCAGCTGGTACAAGTGTAATTACATATACAAATAGTAATGGTTGTTCTGTTACTCAAACAATAACAGTAAATCCATTACCAACGATAACTGGTACTCCAAATGTGTGTATTGGTTTTTCAACGACTCTAACAGGTTCAGCTACGCCAAATACTTCCAATCCTTGGATATCTGCTACTCCAAGTGTCGCTACCGTAAATAATTCCGGAGTTGTGACAGGAGTTTCAGGTGGTACAAGTATAATTACGTACACAAATAGTAATGGATGTACAATAAATCAAATTTTTACTGTTTATGCGACGCCTACTATTTCAGGTAGTCCAACTGTTTGTGTTGGTTTAACAACTTCATTAACAGGTTCAGGAACACCAAATGCTACAAATCCATGGACGTCTGCTACTCCAAGTGTAGCTACTATTAGTAGTTTTGGAGTTGTAACAGGAGTTTCAGCTGGTACTAGTTTGATAACATATACTGATATTAATAGTTGTACAATTACGCAAACAATAACTGTAAATCCTTTGCCAACGATAACAGGTACTTCGACTCTTTGTGTTGGTTCTACAACAATATTAACAGCTTCGACTACTCCTAATGCTACCAATCCTTGGGTTTCTGCTAGTCCATCTATAGCAACGGTTAGTAATTCTGGAGTTGTAACAGGAGTTTCAGCTGGTACAAGTGTAATAACATATACAAATAGTAATGGTTGTAACGTTACTCAAACAGTAACTGTAAATTCTTTACCAACCATCACTGGTACTCTAAACGTTTGTATTGGGTTAACAACAACATTAATAGGCTCAGCTACACCAAACGCTACAAATCCATGGGTATCCGCTTCCCCGAGTATTGCTACGATAAATAGTACTGGGGTTTTGACTGGGGTTGCAATTGGTACTAGTTTAATAACCTATACCAATAGTAATGGATGTGAAATAACACAAACTTTTACTGTAAATCCTTTGCCAATCGCTACTTTGTCAAGTAATGATTCTGATAATTCATTTTGCTCAGGTACTTCAGTAACCTTCACTGCAGGGGGTGGTGTTAATTATAATTTTAGAGTAAATAATTCAAGTGTTCAAAATGGAACTTCGGCAACTTATGTAACATCAAGTTTAATAAATGGTCAAAATGTAGATGTGGTTGTTACTAATGCTTCAGGTTGTATAACTACAAGCTCAGGAATCACTAATTCAGTGCTTTCATTACCAGTTCAACCTATATTAAGTATTAATGCCCAGCCAAGTTGTATTTCTTCTTCGGGAAGCTTTAAGATTTCCAATTATAATGCTGCTTATTCATACACGATAAGTCCATCAACAGGGGTTGTAAGGTCCGTGGATTTAGTAACTGCGCCTTCAGGGAATTATGTTGTGACAGCCACTTTTGGAACATGTTCTGCTTCAGCAAGTATTACAGTTAATCCAATACCTCCACAAATTCAATTTGAAATCATCGGTGACTGTATAGATAAAGATTATGTTATTACAGCTAATCCATTGTCTAGTTCATATGACCCCAATAATGTAGATTACCAATGGAAAGATAGTTCCGGTTTTCCAGTTGGAACAAATTCAAATATTTTAAATGTTTCAGATCTGATAGCTTCAACTCCTGCAAAGGAAGTATTTCCTTTAAACTATAGTTTAACGGTAACATCAACAGCAACGGGTTGTGCAACAAACAAAACGATTACAGTGGAGACCATTTATTGTAATATACAAAAAGGAATTTCGCCAGATGGTAATGGGGTAAATGACTATTTTGATTTAACATTAATGGATGTGAAAAAACTGGAAATATTTAATAGATATGGAATTAAAGTTTATGAGCAAGCAAATTATGCGGACCAATGGAAAGGACAGTCAAATAAAGGCGAAAATCTTCCTAGCGCAACGTATTACTATGTAATGGAACTTGATAAAGGCGAAATAAAAACAGGTTGGATTTATTTAATCAGAGAAAAATAATAGATTAATTTATTTTGTAACTCCACAATTACGATTTGGACGAACAAAACAAAAAACAAATAGATATGAATAAAATATTTTTGACCTCTATTATAGTTCTTATTGCCTATATGGATTCATATGCACAACAGAACCCCCATTATACTCAGTATATGTATAATATGAATGTTGTTAATCCTGCTTACGCAGGTTCAAAAGAAAGTATTTCTTTTGGAGCGCTGTATAGAAAGCAGTGGGTCAATATCGATGATGCTCCTACAACTTTTACTTTTTCGGGACACGCTCCTGTAGGGAGTAATGTTGGACTTGGATTGTCTGTTATTTCAGATAAAATTGGACCAGTAACAGAGCAAAATGTTTTCGGGGATTTTTCGTATACATTAAAATTAAATGAGACGCACCGATTGGCATTCGGAATAAAAGCGGGTGTGTCGTTTCATCAAGTTGGTTTAAGAGATATTCAATCTACTTTACCTGATCCTTCTGATGGAGTTTTTGGAGAGGATATAAATGATGCTACTTTAAATATAGGAGCGGGTATTTTTTATTACTCTGATAAATATTATGTGGCTTTGTCAGTACCTAATATGGCCAAATCGGCTCATTTGGATTACAATGGACGTGAGTATGGTTCAGATGTTTCTCATTATTTTTTAACAGGAGGATATGTTTTTGACCTTAGTTATGAATTAAAGTTCAAGCCTTCTTTCATGTTGAAATCTGCGTTTAATGTTACGCCGTCTCTAGATGCATCTGCGAATTTTTTATACATGGAGAAAATAGAGCTTGGAGCGACATACCGATTAGAAGATAGTTTTGGCGCTATGGTAAATTTTGCCATTACTCCTGAATTAAGAATTGGATATGCCTATGATCATATTGTTTCGAATTTAAAAATTTCGACGCCATCATCGCACGAGTTTATAATCTTATATGATTTGTTTACAGCAAAAAAAGCTTCACGTTCACCTCGATTTTTCTAATACAAAAAATTAATTAATGAAAAAATATACTACCATTTTATTTTTTGTTTTTAGTAGCATGGCTATTTTGGCACAAAGTAAACAAACTAGATCTGCGGATAATTTGTTTGATAGTTACGATTATGTTAAAGCGGCGGATGCTTATAAGTTGTTAGTCGAAAAAGGGAACAATGATTCTTACGTTTTAAAACAACTTGGAGCCTGTTATTATTACATGAATAATACAGCTGAAGCTGAAAAGTGGTATGCGCAAGCCTTTACCTCTAAAGAGGATGCAGATACTTATTACAGGTATGCGCAACTGTTGAAGTCAAATGGGAAGTATGCAGAGTCTGATCGCGAGATGAAAGTATTTGCCGCTATGAGACCAAACGATCCAAGGGCAATTGAATTTATTAAGAATCCAGATTATTTATCTAAGTTATCAGCGCAAGAGAAATTATTCGATCTAAATAAATTAGAATTTAATTCAGATAAATCTGATTTTGGTGCTATACAATATAACAATGTTGTTTATTTTGCGAGTTCGAGGAATGAAAGTCGAAAAATTTACGGTTGGAACAACGAGCCTTTCTTAGATATATATCAATCAAATTTTGAGGAAGAAGGGGCGACTTATTCAAAGCCTACTCTTATGTCTGGGCTTAATTCAGTTTATCATGAAGGGCCTTTAACAATGACCAGGGATGGAAAAACAGTTTATTTTTCCAGTGAAAGTTTTAACGAAAAGATGTTCGAGAAAAATAAGGCTAGAAAAGTAAAATACGGACAAGTAAACTTGTTTAAGGCGAGTAATGATAATGGGAAATGGATAAATATTATGCCATTGCCATTTAATGGAAAAAGCTATTCAGTTAGTAATCCTTCGATTTCAAAAGATGGAAGTACGCTTTATTTTGCTTCTAATATGCCTGGATCAATCGGTGGTTTAGATATATGGAGAGCAAGTGTTAATGCAGATGGAAGCTTTGGGACGCCTATGAATTTAGGTGATAAAGTTAACACTACCGAAGACGAGAGTTTTCCATTTATTTCTGATGAAGGCGTATTGTATTTTTCATCGAAAGGACTAACTGGTTTAGGTGGTTTTGATGTATTTTCGTTTAATCCAGATATAATGCAGCTAGCAAGTAACTTAGGAAAGCCAGTCAATTCTGAAAAAGATGATTTTGCTTTCACTTTTAATAAGAAAGATAAAAAGGGATATATTTCCAGTAACCGTTCTGGTAGAGATCAGATTTATTCTTCAGTTGTTGTAATTGGAAATGGGCAAATACGTGCAATCGTTAGTAATTCTGTTAACGGAAATATTTTAGACAATGCCAGAGTAGCTATTTTCGATGCTGATAAAAAACAATTGGATAGGCAATTAAGTAATCCAAAAGGGGAGGTGATTTATAGTGCGAAAAATGATAGGTCTTATCTTGTAGAGGTCGGAAAAGATGGATACGTGTCAAAATCACTTCCCGTAACTGTTATCAATGGTGGTGAGTTTGTAGTTGAAGCTAAACTTGATCCTATTAATGTTGTTGTAACAGAAAGCGAGATTATTTTAAATCCAATTTATTTCGATTATGATAAAAGTGATATTACCACATTAGCTGCTACTGAGTTAGACAAATTGGTTTATATGATGTCACAAAATAGTAGTTTAAAAATATATGTTAAATCGCATACTGATAGCAGAGGTACTGATGATTATAACATGAAACTTTCGGAGAGAAGAGCTAAGTCAACTGTCAACTATTTAGTTTATAAGGGAGTAAGTCCTGAAAATATTTCAGGAAAAGGTTTTGGAAAATCTGAATTAAAAATTGATTGTCATTCGAAATGTAGTGATGAAGATCACGCAGTAAATAGACGATCAGAATTTATGATAATTAAATAAAAATAAAGAAGGGATGATCGAAAGATATCCCTTTTTTATATAATAGATTTATTAACCGTGAATTGTTTCGTTTTTTCCGTAGTTGACGATGATGGAAGTTTCAAATTCAATCCATTCTTGCCATCTTTTGTCGACATCAACATTGTCTGCATATTTTCTGGCAAAGCCTAAAAACATCGTATAATGTCCAGCTTCGGAAATCATAAGGTCGCGATAGAATTTAGCCAATACTGGATCTTTAATGTTTTCTGATAGCACCTTAAATCGTTCACAGCTGCGAGCTTCAATCATAGCAGAAAACAGTAAACGCTCACACAAAGCGTCATTGCGGCTACCATCTTTTTTCATGAATTTAAAAAGTTCATTTACATAGTGATCCTTTCGTTCACGGCCCAAAGTCAGTCCTTTGCTTTTTATTAAATCGTGGACCATTTGTAGGTGTTCTAATTCTTCTCGGGCAACAATCATCAATTCAGTTACTAATTCTTCTTTTTCCGAATTTTGCGTGATAAGACTTATAGCATTCGACGCCGCTTTTTGTTCACACCAGGCATGGTCTGTCAAAATTTCTTCAATATTTGATTCAACTATATTTACCCATCTTGGGTCTGTGACTAATTTTAATCCTAACATGTCATTTTATTTAATTATAGCAAAATTAGTGTTTTCTTTCTGATTTTTAGTTTTAATGATGGTTTAGAGGTTTAAATTGTATTATTTTGTAATCGAATTTAAATATCAATATGAATCAGTTAAAAAAGCTTTTAATAATTGGTAGCGTCTGGCCAGAACCTAATTCTTCGGCTGCGGGAAGCAGAATGCTACAGTTAATTTCTCTATTTAAAGAGGAAGGATTCGGGATTACATTGGCCAGCCCCGCTACGGATAGTGATTTTATGTTTGATTTAGAAGAGATAGATGTAGTGAAAAAAACGATTGTTTTAAATTGCTCAAGTTTCGATGCATTCGTCAAAGAATTGGATCCATCAATAGTATTGTTTGATCGTTTTATGATGGAAGAACAATTTGGATGGCGGGTTAGCGAAAATTGTCCAGATGCATTAAGATTGCTAGACACCGAAGATTTACACTGTTTGCGATTAGCACGTCAAAAGGCATTTAAGGAGAAAAGGCAGTTTAAAATCGCTGATTTGTTGATGGAAGAAGTCGCTAAAAGAGAAATTGCAAGTCTTTTACGTTGCGATTTATCTTTGATGATTTCAGAATATGAAATGGAATTACTTACAGATACTTTTAAAATTGATAGTTGTTTGTTGTTTTATTTGCCTTTTTTATTGGAACCTTTAACTAATGCGGATTTAGATTTATTGCCTTCATTCGAAGAAAGAAAGAATTTTGTTTTCATAGGTAATTTTCTGCATGAACCTAATTGGAATGCTGTTCAATATTTGAAAGAAACCATGTGGTCGAAAATAAAAAAGCAATTACCAGAGGCGGTTTTAAATGTTTATGGTGCTTATCCGTCTCAAAAGGTTTTACAATTGAATAATGTCAAGGAAGGTTTCTTGATACGTGGTCGTGCCGCTAATGCTAATGAAGTAGTTGAGCAAGCGCGTGTGGTTTTAGCGCCTTTGCGTTTTGGCGCCGGAATTAAAGGTAAACTATTAGAAGCTATGTATTGTGGAACGCCTAGTGTTACAACTACTATTGGTGCAGAATCGATGCATGGGAATTTGGACTGGAATGGTTTTATATCTGATGATGTGGAAGCTTTTGCAAAGCACGCCGTACAATTGTATCAAGTTGAAGCGCTTTGGCTGAAAGCGCAAGAAAACGGAATTGAAATAATTAATCACCGATATTTAAAACGATTATTTGATGCTGATTTTAAGGAAAAAATAAAATATTTGCAAGCTAATTTGGAACAGCATCGTTTGAATAATTTTATGGGATCGTTACTGCAACATCATACTCTGAAAAGTACAAAGTATATGTCTATGTGGATTGAGGGGAAGAATAAAGTGTAGTTGCTTTCAATTTGTGCTAATTTAATAATATGTTTAGCATCTGTCCTAGGGTGGAGTTTTTGCTTTATAGAACTATGGCAATTGCCTCAATCTCTATTAACCAGCCTCTGTTTCCTAGTATCGTGACACCGACTAAGGTACTAGCGGGATAATTTTCATTTCCTAGAAAAGCATTTCTAATTTTTCTAAAAACGGGTAAATCAATTTCTGGATTAAAATTCACTATATAGGTAGTCATTTTAACGACATCTTTAAATGTTGCGCCACAATTGTGCAGTTGCTTTTCTAAATTTTGGAAGGTAGCAATAGTTTGTAATTCTAAAGTACCGCCAAGTCCAATTTGGCCCGAAATATAAATTGTTTTGTAAGTTCCCGTTTTTACAACAACTGTTTGAGAAAAACCTTCATTAGGTTCGATATATTGTTTTTCAATCATGAAATGAAAAATTTAATTTTTGTAAAATTAGTTGAAAATTTTTAATATAATTGGAATTCTGTTCTCCGCGTTAGTTGATGCTGAAATGCCAATCATTAAGGATAGAGTAATCTTAATTATTGGATTTTTCTGTTTAGTATTATGTTTTTTTGCATGAGGGATGGAAGCGGCATCCTTTTATGGATCTCGTTTTTTAACGAGAGGAATAAAAGATATAGCGAACAGCCCGACACCGCTGAAACTTTAGTGGAAGCGGGGTCATGCCCAAATAAAAAACCCGCCAAGATTACTCAAGACGGGTTTTACTTTTATACGGAATCAGTAATTATGCAAGCATCGTTACTGGGTTTTCAATGTATTGTTTTAATGTTTGTAAGAACTGAGCTCCAGTTGCTCCATCGATAGTACGGTGGTCGCATGCAAGAGATAACATCATAGTGTTTCCTACAACAATTTGGCCATTTTTAACCACTGGTTTCTCTACAATTGCTCCTACAGATAGGATTGCAGAGTTAGGTTGGTTGATGATAGAATTAAATTCTACGATACCAAACATTCCTAGGTTAGAAACTGTAAACGTACTTCCTTCCATTTCTGTTGGTAGTAGTTTTTTGTTTTTAGCTCTTCCCGCAAGATCTCTCACACTTCCTCCAATTTGAGATAAACTCATTGCATCTGTAAATTTCAATACAGGTACAACTAATCCATCTTCTACAGCTACAGCAACACCAATATTAACATGATGATTGATCGTAATTGCATCTTCTTTCCACTGAGAGTTAATTTTTGGATGTTTCTTTAATGCCATAGCACATGCTTTGATGACCATATCATTAAAAGAAACTTTTGTATCAGGAACGCTGTTGATTATAGTTCTAGATTTCATTGCGTCATCCATCGTAACTTCTATAGTTAAGTTGTAATGAGGTGCAGTGAATAAAGATTCTGCCAATCTTTTCGCAATGATTTTACGCATTTGCGAATTTTTGATTTCTTCTGTAAATACTTCTCCAGCAGGAACAAATACTTTTGGTGCGGCAGCAGGAGCGGCGGCAGCGTCGGTTTTTGTTGCTGGTGTAGTAGCTGCTTGTTGTGGAGCAGCAGTTGCAGGAGTGAAATTTTCAATATCGCTTTTTACAATACGTCCATTTTCGCCTGAACCTTTTACTTGTGTCAATTGAATTCCCTTGTCACTTGCAATTTTCTTTGCTAGTGGAGAAGCTAAAATTCGTTTTCCGTCAGCGGCAGCTTCTTGAGTTACTGTTGCTGCTGCTTCAGCTGGTGCTGATTTAGTTTCTTCAGTTGATCCAGTAGGTTTTGCTGAACCATCAGTACCGTGATTTTCTGCAATACCTGAAATGTCTGTTCCTGCTGGGCCTATAATAGCTAATAAGCTATCAACAGGAGCTGCGTTTCCTTCTTCAATTCCTATGTATAATAAAGTTCCTTCGTTAAAAGACTCAAATTCCATAGTTGCTTTATCAGTTTCGATTTCAGCTAGGATATCACCTTCACTAATTTTATCACCTACCTTTTTTAACCAAGTCGCTACTGTACCTTCTGTCATGGTATCGCTTAAACGTGGCATAGTAACTACAACAACTCCTTTTGGTAAAGTGGCTGCTGCAGCTGGTGTTGCTTTTTCTTCTTTTGTGGTTTCAGATGGAGTAGGAGCAGTTTCAGCTGCTTCTGTAGTCGTTGAGGACTTTCCTGCTATCAAAGCAGCAATATCTTCACCTTCTTCTCCAATAATAGCAAGTAAAGAATCTACTGCTGCAGTTTCTCCTTCTGGAATTCCTATATGTAATAGAGTCCCTTCATTGAAAGACTCAAATTCCATTGTTGCTTTGTCAGTTTCAATTTCAGCTAGAATATCTCCTTCGCTAATTTTGTCTCCTACTTTTTTAAGCCAAGTCGCTACCGTTCCTTCCGTCATAGTATCGCTCAAACGAGGCATTGTAATAATTGTTGCCATAATTGATTTATAGTTTATGAGGTATGAATGGATAGTTTTCTTGATCGTATACTACGTCGTAAAGTTGTTGCACTGGTGGGTAATCAGATTCTTCAGCAAAGTCTACACATTCTTGAACTAAATCTTTTACTCTTTGATCAATCGCTGCAATTTCTTCTTCGGTAGCATAATTTTGATCTTTTATCAAGTCTAAAACTTGAGTAATAGGATCTATTTTTTTGTACTCTTCTACTTCTTCTTTAGAACGGTATAGTTGTGCGTCAGACATTGAGTGTCCTCTGTAACGATACGTTTTCATTTCTAGGAATGTTGGTCCGTCTCCACGTCTTGCTCTATCGATAGCCTCTGTCATAGCTTCTGCTACTTTTACAGGATTCATTCCATCAACAGGTCCGCAAGGCATTTCGTAGCCTAAACCTAGTTTCCATATATCTGTGTGGTTGGCTGTTCTTTCTACAGAAGTTCCCATTGCATAGCCGTTATTTTCAACGATAAAAACAACTGGTAATTTCCATAACATAGCCATATTAAAAGCTTCGTGTAAGGAACCTTGACGGGCTGCACCATCACCAAAATAGGTCATAGTTACTCCCCCTGTTTCAAAATATTTATCCGCAAAAGCCAGTCCAGCTCCTACAGGAATTTGTCCACCTACAATCCCGTGTCCACCATAAAAACGGTGTTCTTTAGAGAAGATATGCATAGAGCCCCCCATTCCTTTAGAAGTTCCGGTAACTTTTCCTAAAAGCTCAGCCATAACTCGTCTTGGGTCTACACCCATTCCTATAGGTTGAACGTGATTTCTATAAGCAGTAATCATTTTATCTTTAGACAAGTCCATCGCATGCAGAGCACCTGCAAGTACAGCTTCTTGACCATTGTATAAATGTAAAAATCCTCGGACTTTTTGTTGAATGTATAATGCTGCAAGTTTGTCTTCAAACTTTCTCCAAAGTAGCATGTCTTCATACCACTTTAAGTATACCTCTTTTGTAACTTCTTTCATCTCAATTGTTCTTTTGCTAAAGTTTTATTGTGTTGTCAACTAGTACCTATACCGCAAAATAGTCTCCTCACACAAATTTGCGAATGGCAAAAATAAGACATTCCATCTAAGCAGTAAAATTTAATAGGTAATTTTTAGAATTTTTACAAGAATTTTTTGTCGAACATAAATGGCAGTAAATTTTTTAGGGAATCTGATTTGTAGATATCGCCTATTTCTCCCATAAAATAAATTTCGATTGGAGCCTCTTGTCGGATTTCATATTCGGCTATTGATTGCCTGCAAGCGCCGCATGGCGGAATAGGAGCCATAGTTTTATTAGAGTCAGAAGCTGCTGTGATAGCCATTTTTAAAATCTTTGCTTCAGGATAAGCGGCGCCTGCATAAAAAATTGCCACGCGCTCAGCACAAAGTCCTGACGGATATGCTGCATTTTCTTGGTTTGAGCCCACTACCACTTTTCCGTTGTCTAAAAATAGAGCCACGCCTACTCTAAATTTAGAATAGGGAGCGTATGCATTTTTTCGAACTTCAGCCGCTTGAGACATTAAATCCTGAATGTCAGTTGGTAATTCCGATATTGAATTATAGACAGAGAATGTGTTAACAATAGATATTTCCTTCATAGTTATAGAATTGTTTTTAAACAAAAAAAATCCAAATTTCATGTCCGCATTTGCGGGATGGAAATTTGGATTGTAAATTAGATTTTACAGTTGGCTAATATACATCATATTTGTCACCAAAATTAAAAGTAAGAGAGAAACGTAAGGTGTTCTCTAAAGGATTTTTAACTTTCGAAGCCGAAAATAAATAGGAGAGGTCTACTTTAACGATATTGTATTTAAATCCTGCTCCCATAGTGAAGAATTTTCTAGCGCCTTTCTGAGAGCTTTCATTAAAGTATCCCAAGCGCAAGGCAAAGGACTCTTGGTATGAATATTCAGCTCCTATAGAGTAAGTTACTTCTTTTGCTTCTTCGCCAAAGCCATCTGGGGCATCACCAAATGATTTAAATACACCAGATACCCAACCAATAGATCGGTAATTGTCTAAATTTTGCGCTCTTTCTTCGGTTGTAATTGTACCGTCGCCATTTAAATCAGGATCTTGAGGAGTTGGTACTAGTAGTTTATTGAACTCGACATTTAATGCAATTTTATTATAATCGTCCAAAATAAAATCAAACCCTGTTCCTAGTTTTAAATTTGCAGGTAAAAAGTTGGTGCTTATTTCGTCGTTGTCATAACTGATTTTTGGCCCTAAGTTCTGAATATTAAATCCCGCTCTCCATCTTCCGTTAAATTCATTGTATGCTATTTCTTCTGATTGGTAGAACCCTGCAACATCGATTGCAAATGAATTAGCTGCAGATGCATCTCCATTATCAGTAACTACTTTTAAATTCGAATGAATATATCGGCCGGCAACAGCCATAGAGAATTGTTCGCTTAATTTTAACGAGTAAGAGCCGTCAAGAGCAAACTCATTTGGAGCTACTTTTCTTGGTACTTCGTTCTGATCTCCGGTTTCGCGCAATTCGATTTCACCAAAACCGAAGTATCGAATGCTAGTGGCAAAAGCACTGCGCTCGCTTATTTTATTGTAATAGGTTAATTGCCCCAAAGAAATATCATTAGCTAAATCCGTAAGATAGGGAGTGTAACTCATGGAGAATCCTTGCTTGTCAATTGAAAAAGCATATTTTGCAGGATTCCATTGTTGTGAAAAAGCATCTGCTGATGTAGCGACTCCTATGTCTGCCATACCCGCAGCTCTGGCGTCTGCAGAAACTAATAAGAAAGGAACTGCAGTGGTGATTACTCTATCTTGTGCGCTTGCAAAAGAAACGGCGAGTATACAGCTTGTAAAGAGTATTAATTTCCTCATTTTTTTATAAAAATTCATTAAACAAATATAGTGTTTTATTAAAGCAGTACAAGCTTTTCAAACTTTTCTGCTCTTTTATTGGTTAAGGTTGATTTGACAGTTAGTTTGTAGATATATACTCCTTTTCCTATCTTATTACCAAAATCATCTTTACCATCCCATGTAATCTCTTTCGATAAAAAACCTTCGGTCGAAATAATTTGGTTTGTTGTCCAGACCACCTTTCCCGTTATTGTCATTACTTGTACTTGTACCATCAATGGTTCGTATGGCCTGTTATGGGTAAACCAAAACTGTGTGTAATTAACAAATGGATTTGGATAATTTAATACATGTGTCAAAGTTATCGTTTCATCTCCAACTACTACAAACTGGATTTCAGTAGTTATGGGATTATTGTATACGTCCCAAGCCTTGAATGTAATAGTATGTAAACCGATCGCTAAATTGCGCAGCGGAAACCGTAAACTTCCTTTTGTATAATCATCCAGATTCGTTTGATAATAATCATTTAATAAATAAGGATTACTAACGTCTCCGTCTAAAATAGCCACAATATCATGTCCAATACCACTAGCAGTATTGATACCATTTTCATCTTCGAGAAAAGCCAGTAGGAATGGGGATGCGTTTGTTATACCGCCAGAAACAAAAGTTTCGTCATTCATATATAACTTAACTTTTGGACTATTATTGTCTTCGATGGCATTTTCATTAACGCCTCCTATCTTGATACTGGTTTCAAATCCACTTTCATTTTCTAACGCCTGACCTTTTTTAGCATAAAAACTGATTTTTCCATTACCTAAAGGAATGCGAATGTCTCTAGGTACTACGAAATCAAATTCAAATAATCCATTTGTAACGGAAGCATTTCCTCTGAAAATCGTTTCGCCTAGTGTATTAAAATTCATAGGAGGACTATTGTTGTCATTATTAAATGTAGCCCTTTGAATTGTTTTGTCAAATATTGTAGTGGAAACTTCGCCATTATAATTGCTTAGCAGTTGGTCCTTTTCGTCAGTGATTTCTCCGCTCACTTTCATGCGGGCTAACGATTTAAAGTCGTCTGTACTTTGTGTAATAGGAACATCATTTACTTTTGTGAGTTTTATTTTTGGCTTCGGTATTGCTAGGATTAATGCGGGATCACCTAAATAAAAAACCACATTTGTGGCACTGTTTGGATTGCTGTTTTTTGCAATTCGTAAGGCTTCAGCAATTGAGGTGTATTGGCTGGAGCCAAAAGAGAATAGTTTTTCAGAAAGTACATCGTTGAAATTTTCAGCGCTAAATTGTCCGATAGCACGAACGGTGGTGATCATTGCGATGGCTCCACCTTTTGGATTCCAGTAAGTATATTCGCCAGCTGTGGGTCTTAATGGATTGTCAAAACGGGAGAATTCACACGTAAGCGTTATGAATAGCGGGTATTTGTATTGGTTGCTTAAATTTTGCCCGTCAGATTTCTCCCAAATTCTTTCTGCAGCTAATCCGTCTTCTCCTCCATGGCCTAAATAATTGAATACTAATGCTCCTTTTTCGAATGCATTAAATATATCTGTTCTTGCTTTTGGATACCTAAAACCTCCTGCAGATGCTTCTTGAGTATAGGAATCCAAAAAAATCTTATTGATGTTGAAAAAGGACTTTTCGGATGTGATTTTTTCGGCCAATTTATTTTGCCTGCTTTGCAAAGAGGCGTCCGAAGTTGCATCTGAGTCATCGCTAATCATTACAAAATTGTTTCTCCAGCTTCCGTATGATTTCGCGTCATGGTACTCGATTACTTTATTGACCATTTCCTCGGCCTGCTGTGGGTTGTTTACAATCATTCGTCCAACAGCAATATCAATACCGCCAAAAAAAGAAACTATATTTCCTTCATTACTATCCATCAAGCCGAAAAAATCATCAGATGAAAAAGAGCGTTCTCCCGTTGTGTTGCTGTTAAGCGCATGAAATATAGGTACGATGTTTGTATTGTTGATGGTTCGGTTTTTATAATCAAAGGAAGCGTCTCCAAAAAGATTGACGTACTTTATCCTTTTTGCAGGAGTCGAGGCGTTGTCATAAATATATTTGATACAGTTTCTAATTGCTGCTATATCTTGTTTTCCTGAGGAAAATTCAGGATATATTGACTCCGTTGTAATGACTTTTACGTTCAGCTTAGAATAGTTTCGATGGAAAACAGCTAGTTTTTCGGCTTGTGATAGTAAAGAATTTGGAGTGATAATTACATAATCAATATCTTCAAATTGACCTTGATTGCTTTTGAAGACAGTACCCTTAATGTTTTGATTTTGGACTTTAGGTCTATTGTCTTTTAAAGGAAGGTAATAGTCAGCAGCGTCAATTGCTATATATTTACGGAGTTCTCCTAGAGTTGCTTTAAAGGAAAAGTCTTGCTGATTGTTGTTTGTAATTGTCGTTACATTATATAGGTCTGTAACATCCCAAACTTGGTTAATCGCTGCTGAGTTAGAAAAGTTGTAGTTTGCTATTCCCAGACTAGCAATTGAGGCGTCGTATTGAAAGTGAAATTGTTTGCCATAACCTTGAAGTTTCCTTTTGGCTATTAATTGAATGTTGTCTAAAAAACCTTTTGAGCCAGGTACACCGTTATTATTATAACTTAATTTTATTTTCACATTTTCTGATGCAGTAAGAGTAGTGTTATTCGGTAAAGAACCAACATTAAATTCAACGTCGGAATTGGTGTTTAATGCTGGAAAGAATATCATATTGATGAGTTGTTCATCGGAAGTAATTTTAAAAGATGTTGGAGTGTAAGCTGCAGAAGCTGCAGTCGTTTTAATTTTTATTGGTGTCGAAAGGTCTATGTTTGGAAAATTAAATTCAAATTCCTGATCTTGGTTAATGTCAAAAGCTTCGCCAAACCATTGTCGGCCTAGTTTTGCAATATTTACTAAATCCAATTCATGGAACTGGTGATCATCAAAAGTGTTTATGTTTATCGTGCTGTTGCCAGAAGGTTGATCTATTTCCTTAATTCTTTTTCCATCCTCACTTGAAGTGGTGATGTAGTAATACGATTTAGTGTCATAGAGATTAATGTTAGTTTGGCTTTCTGTATTATAGGTGTCAACGCCTTCAGCATAAAATAAAATATAATCTTCATTATCGAATTTGCCGTCGTTCTCTCCAATAAGTTGAATTGCGTTTTCGGTTAAATCAGAAGGGTAATCAATGGCGTTTGACATGGGTAGCATTCTCCCGCCGTTTCCAAAGATTTTAAGTTTTTTAGGATTGACTGTGTTCAAGTCTATGCCTAATTCTTGCAGGAAGCTTTTTGATATTTTATAAACGCCAGATTTTTCAACATAAAAGCGATACCAATCTCCGGAAGCTAATACAGAATTGGAGATTGAGTTTGTTACTTTATTTGAGTTTGACGTTTTTGCTGTTGCTGTAGTGGTGTTGTTTATCTTGTACGAAAAAGATTTAATCCTTTTATAGCCATTTTCGTCATTAATTATAGGAGATACGCTGAGGAAGGATTGTGTAATGCCTCTAGACTCCGTATTTCTTAGTGAATATGATATTTTTTTCGGAATATTTTCAGCTGATAAGTCTCCAATTTGAGCTGCGGTGATAGATTCGAAAATTAAATTGCTGATTTGGATATCAGCGTTGGGAGAAAGTATCGGTGCTGTTAATTCTAAGGTATATATAAGTTTTTTTTCAGCTGCATCATACTGATAACTGCTACCATTAAATTGTGGGATATTGATTGTATACGTTTCAAAAGAAGTTGCTCTTTTTTCTGTCCATTCAATAGTCACGTCACCAGCGGCCTGTCCAAAGGTTATATAAGAAAGTAGTAATAAACTATAAAGTAGTAGTTTTTGCATTTTTTGCTTAAATTGCATAAAAGGTTAGTAGATGTCTAAAGTAAAAATATATCTTTTAGTATAAAAACAAATAATAAATAGTATAAATTTGCGTTTGATTTGTATAATACGTTTGATACAAATCATCTGGATAAAATTATTTCAAACGGCGTTGTGAGTTAATTGTTAATTATTATATTGCAAGACCTAAATTATTACCTTTAAAAGAGTATGAAAGTAAATAAAATTACAGCCTTACGATTGATGCTGTCAATAACAATGATTATTGGTTTGGCGAGTTGTAGTAAAAAATCAAGTTCGAAAAATTCATCAAGAGCTACTGGTTGGAACGTAGATCGTAAAAAAGCTTCGGATGGTAAAAAGCAAATCGCTGGACCTGGATTAGTTTTTGTTGAAGGTGGAACTTTTACTATGGGTAAAGTACAGGACGATGTCATGCATGATTGGAACAATACTCCAACGCAACAGCACGTGCAATCCTTTTATATGGATGAAACCGAGGTGACTAACTTTATGTATTTGGAGTATTTGGATTGGTTAAAAAGTGTGTTTCCTCCAAGTGAAGATAATTATAAGCATATCTATGAAGGTGCTTCTCCAGATACTTTAGTGTGGAGAAACAGATTGGGTTATAATGAAACTATGACTAATAATTATTTGAGACACCCTTCTTATGCTGATTACCCTGTGGTTGGTGTAAACTGGATTCAAGCTCAAGAGTTTAGTAAATGGAGAACAAACCGAGTAAACGAAGCAATCTTAGAGAAAAACGGATATTTGAAAAAGAATGCCAAAACGGATGAGGTTGATGCTGAAAGTGTTTTCGATACAGAAACTTATATTAATTCCCCTACAAGTTCTTACGGAGGTAAGAATGAGACTGTAGTGCTTAAAAAGTCAAATGGACGACAAGCCAAAGGGGCGGAACAAAAGAATGTTTATGCGCAACGTTCTTCAGGGATTATTTTACCCGAGTATAGGCTTCCTACTGAGGCAGAATGGGAGTATGCAGCTGCAGCCGATGTGGGGCAAAGAGAATATAATATTTATAAAGGACAGAAAAAATATCCTTGGTCTGGTAGTTATACCCGTTCTGGGAAGAGACAGAACAGGGGAGATCAGTTGGCTAACTTTAAGCAGGGTAATGGAGATTACGGTGGTATAGCAGGTTGGTCTGATGATGGAGCTGATATAACGAATGCTGTTAAAAAATATCCAGCAAATGATTTTGGCTTGTATGATATGGCTGGAAATGTGGCTGAATGGGTAGCTGATGTTTATAGACCTATTGTAGATAAGGAAGCAAATGATTTCAATTACTTTAGAGGAAACCGTTACACGAAAAATAAAATTGGTGAGGACGGTAAAGTAGAAATAGTCACTTTAGAGACGATGAAGAAAGACACCTTAAGTAATGGTAAAATTATTGTAAGAAGTTTCCCAGGAGAAATTGCACAGGTTCCGGTTGACGAAAATGAAACTTACTTAAGACAAAATTTTGACAAGAGTAATAATATAAATTATAGAGATGGTGATAAGCAGTCTTCTATATATTATGATTTTGGATCATCTGAAACAGATAATTTGAAAGAGGATAAAGCAATGTATAATTCACCTAAACACAATGTGACAACAGATAGTTTAGGTTTGATGGTTAGAAAATACGATAAATCAAGTAAGAGAACTACTTTGATAAATGATGATGTACGAGTTTATAAAGGTGGTTCTTGGAGAGATAGAGCATATTGGTTAGACCCTGCTCAAAGAAGGTATTTCCCACAAGATATGGCTACTGATTACATCGGATTTAGATGCGCGATGTCAAGAGTTGGTCCAAAAGCAGAAAAGAGAAAATCTGCAAGAAATTAATTTAAATAAAATATAAAATAATAATAAAAGCCCTTTCATTAGGGCTTTTTTTTTAATCGTTTTTAAAATGGATATAGCTAAAATTCATAGTTTATTTTTGAATTGTAAATCAGTTTCAATAGACACTCGTAAAATAAAGTCAAATTCATTATTTGTTGCCATAAAAGGAGATCGATTTGATGCCAATACATTTGCTGTTGAAGCTTTGGCAAAGGGTGCGTCTTACGTGATAATTGATAATGAAAGTTATTATATTGATGAAAGAACTATTCTGGTAAAAGATAGCTTGGTTACTTTGCAAGAATTAGCAAAATTCCATAGGACGTATCTAAATCTGCCTATTATAGCACTTACGGGAAGTAACGGGAAAACAACTACTAAAGAGTTAATTCAGGTCGTTTTGGCCAAAAAATATAGAACAAAAGCGACTGTTGGCAACCTTAACAATCATATTGGGGTTCCTTTGACTTTGTTGTCTTTTAATAAAGAAACGGAAATAGGTATTGTCGAAATGGGAGCTAATCATAAAAAGGAAATTGAATTTCTTTGTGAAATTGCAAAACCTGATTATGGATATATTACGAATTTTGGTAAAGCACATTTAGAAGGATTTGGAGGTGTTGCAGGTGTTATAGAGGGTAAAAGCGAAATGTACAAGTATTTATCACAAAATGATAAGTTAGCCTTTGTAAACTTAGAAGATCCAATTCAAGTGGAGAGGACTAAAGGTCTAAAAATATTTTCTTTTGGTGTAAATAGGATTAATACGGATGTATGTATTACATCTATTAAGGCGAATCCTTTTGTGGTTATTTGTTATTCAGACGTTGTGATTTCTTCTCATTTAATAGGGCTTTACAACGCCAATAATCTAAATGCGGCAATCTCGATAGGAAAGTTCTTTGAAGTAGGTGATTTATCTATAGAAGCAGCTTTAGAGAGTTATATTCCTGAGAATAACAGATCGCAAATGTTGACGAAAGGAACAAATCAGATTATCCTTGATGCTTACAACGCTAATCCCAGTAGTATGGCTGTAGCAATTGAAAACTTCCTTCAGCTAGATAGTCTAAATAAAATAATGATCTTGGGTGATATGTTTGAATTAGGTGCCGAAAGTAAGAAAGAACATCAGGAAATTGTTGCTTCGCTTTTGAAAGAAAAAGAACTACAATGCTATTTTGTAGGTGAGGCGTTTTATTTAAGTAGAGTTGATAATCCTCAGTTTAAATTTTATGAATCATTTGACTCTTTCTCTACTTCGTTAAAGGATGTTGGTATTGAAAACTATACTATTCTTATAAAAGGTTCCCGTGGAATGGCTTTAGAACGAACATTGGATTTTTTATAGTTTAGTGAATGTTATAAAACAAAAATACATCATCCAGATTAGATCAGATGGTGTATTTTTTATGGTTATAAAAAAAACTCCTTAATTTCTTAAGGAGTTTTGTGGGCTGTCAGGGACAGCAACCGAACACTTGATACCAATTTTGACGTTTTTCAAAAACCTAAAATAGTATAAATCTGAAAACAAAAACGCCATTATCTTCCAATGGCGTTGTTTGTCTTTCTGTGGGCTATCAGGGGTTACAATCGAACACCTTATACCTATTTTAACCTTTTTTGAAATATTAAAATAATATAAATTCAAAGGCAAATAATGCTATTTGATGGGCAACGACATTATTTTTCTTTGTTCGATACTTAGTTATAATTATCTTTCACTAAAATCATTTTAACAAATGCAGCGCATTTGCAGTTCTTACAGCCTCTATCGAATTACTAACATTTAATTTTTCTAAAATATTTTGCCTGTGCCTATTTACAGTATTGATACTGATAGTCAATTTATTTGCAATTTCTTTACTGATTATTCCTTTACTGATTAATACTAAAATTTCTTTTTCCCTCACTGACAACAACCCGATACAATTATCGTATGTTTCAACATGAAAAAAAGCACCCGTTTTTGTATTTATTATTTTTCCGTCGATTCCGCTAAAAGATTCTGGCATCTCGTAGGAATAGTTGTAAAGACAAACAGCAAGCCACAAGCCTCCTTTAGAACTGTTCTTTAGATAGAAATTACGATGCATAATATGCTGATATTCCTTATTACTATTTATAGCTCTAATTTTACAATTGGTTGTATAGTTCAAGCGTTCTTCCGGCGCTAAAGCCTTTAAAAAATTAAAAAAATCTAATTCTAAAAGATGCCTTTCGAAAAGATCATCCGGGTGAATTCTTTGGTAAATATCATCTTCCCAAATTGAATCAATGGTAAAATATTCAGAAGAATCCATCTCAAGAAAATTTCGAAAATTTCCTGATAAAATATAACTCTTTTTTTCTGCAAGGTCTGATATTACTGCTACAGAATGTTCTATTTGCACATATCCCTTCATCATTTCTATAACTTCGTCAATAGATTCTCTGCGTTTGTCTACGCTATCAATTGATTCTGAAGAAAATTTATTTTCCATGTTTGTAATAACACTCATGCGAGATTGTATTTTTTGTTTTTAAAAAACAATTAAGATTACAAAGTTAATAAATATGAGTATCTTGACAGTAAAATGGTTATAAATAACTATTGTCACATAAATTAAGATTTTTAAACTTTGTAGGCTAATAAAAAATTAAAAAATAATGAAGAGAATCTATTTAATATTAATCGTTTTAAGTATGACCGCTATAAAAACTAATGCCCAAAAATTGAATTCAATGAACTGGTTAAACGAACCGGAAAATTGGGAAATAAAAGACAATAAGCTTACAATGCAGGTGACACCTCAATCTGACTACTGGACAAAAAGCCACTATGGTTTTACAGTACATGATGGCCCATTTCTTTACACCGAACGAAGTGGCGAATTTGAGGTAGTGCTTAAAATGAGCGGCGCTTACAAAACCAGATTTGACCAAGTGTGTCTAATGCTGCGAATAGATGAAAAGAATTATATCAAAACCGGTGTTGAATATGTTGATGGAATCTATAACATAAGTACGGTGCACACCATTGATAAAAGTTCCTGGAGTGTTTTAGGTTTAAAAGAACAGCCAAAAAATGTTTGGATGAAAGCCGTAAGAAGATTAGATGCAGTTGAAATTTTCTACTCTACAGATGGAAAGAATTTTACGATGACCAACACGGTCTATTTTCCAGAATTTAAAACGGTTCAAGTTGGCATGATGGCTGCAAGCCCAGACGGAAAAGGTTTTACTGCAGCATTTGAAGATTTCAAAATTACACACCTGCCCGACCAAAGACGACTAGAATGGTTGAAGAACAATCAATAAATCTATTAATAAGGTCTTTAATTTAAAATGAAGAAAACTGCTGAGCAAAATTATTTCAGCAGTTTTTTTATTGATAATAGTCATTGGTTTGCAAAATTAGCCAAATGGCATCAAAAATTAGATTAATCTGGTATAAGTCTTTCGGTACAATCTCTGGTACAATTAGCAATGATTATCAAACCATATTGAACTATTTTGATAATAGAAGTGCCAATGCCTCTGCAGAATCTTTCAATGCAAAAATAAAAGCATTTAGAACTCAGTTTAGAGGAGTGAGAAAGATAGAATTTTTCCTTTTTAGACGCACTACTTTTTAGGCCTAATTTTTACTGCTCCACAGGTTTTCGTTATTATCCACTGGATTTCGAACCAAAAGAGTCAATGAAGCAGTGCAGCTAATCTACTTGATTAACAAGCAATTAGGGTCAAATAAAAAAGAGACAAACCAGAATATTTCTGTTTTGTCTCTTATGGTGGGCGATGAGGGGTTCGAACCCCCGACCCCCTCGGTGTAAACGAGGTGCTCTGAACCAGCTGAGCTAATCGCCCTCAGTGCAATTCGATAATTTTCATTTCCTTATTGCGAGTGCAAATATAAGGCTGTTTTTTGAATACGCAAGCAAAAAAGAGAAAAAATTATAAAATTTCTGCAACCACAAATGTACTTCCGCCAATGTATATAAAGTCAGTGTCTTCGGCTGCTTCCAGTGCTTTTTCGTAAGCTGTTGTAATTGAATTAAATACTGTTCCTGTTAAACCGTGTTCACTTGCTTTAGTTGCTAAAATTGTTGCGTCTAAACCGCGTGGATTATTTGGCTTTGAGAAATAGTAAATTGCATTTTGCGGGAAAAGTGGCAGGATTTGATCTAAGTCTTTGTCATTAACCACTCCTAAAACAATATGTAGTTTTTTAAATGTCTCTTTTTGAATTTGATTCAAGACAATCTCCAGTCCGTTTTTATTGTGCGCAGTGTCGCAAATTACTTTTGGATTATCACCTAGTTGCTGCCATCTTCCTTGAAGTCCGGTATTTTTTACCACATTTTGAAGGCCGATTCTTATTATCTCTTCGGTAATTTTAAATTCTGCTTGTGAGTTTAGAATCTCGATCGTCTGTAAAACGGCTTTTTTATTGTGTACTTGGTAGTCACCTATTAAATCTGAAGGGTGATTTTCTGAAATTAAGTCGGAAGCGAAATAGATTTCTGAGTTGTTTTCTTTGGCTGTAGCCCAAAAAACAGCTTTCGTTTCTGGAGTATATTCTCCAATGACGACAGGAATATGTGGTTTGATTATACCGGCTTTCTCGCCAGCGATAGCTTCGATAGTGTTTCCGAGAAACTGAGTGTGATCTAAGCCAATATTTGTAATTACTGATACTAGCGGAGTGATGATATTTGTTGCGTCTAAGCGACCGCCCATACCAACTTCGATAATAGCGATATCTACTTTTTCTTTGGCAAAGTAATCGAAGGCCATACCTACGCTCATTTCGAAAAAACTGATGTCATTCGATTCAAAAAATGGTTTGTTTTCATTGATAAAAGCACATACAAATTCTTCTGTGATATCAATACCATTTATTTTAATGCGTTCTCTGAAATCTTTTAGATGCGGAGAAGTGTATAAGCCTACTTTGTATCCAGCCGCTTGAATTATTGAGGCTAACATGTGGGATGTAGATCCTTTGCCGTTAGTTCCGGCAACATGAAGGCAACGTACCTTTTTATGTGGATTGTCAAGATGATTAGTCAGCAAGTGCGTGTTTGTCAAGTCTTTTTTATAGGCAGAGGCGCCCTGAAGCTGATACATAGGGAGTTGGTTAAACATCCAATCCGTAGTTTCTTGATAATTCATTTTGTTTGTAGTGTATATTGTTTTTCGTACTTAAGGGTAGCAAGTTGCGAAATGAAATTATTCTCCTAATTTGAAATTTACGGTAATAAAACCAATTTGCGTTTCCGGTGCATTTGAGTCTGGTTGCCATCTGTATTTTCTGGCTGTTGCTAATGCAGGTTCGACTAGGCAAGGGTTTGTGTTTGTTGTTCCTTTAGTGTATTTGGCCGCAATAACATTCCCGCTTCTGTTTACTGTTATTTGTACAACGACAGTACCAAATTCATTGCATTTCTGCACTTCTTTCCCTCTTGAGGCGATGCTTCGTCCGTTTAAACCCCATCCGCTTCCATTACCAGTGCCGCTTCCGGATCCATAGTAACTGTTTGCATAAGGATCGCCATTTAAACTACCTTTATCGCCAGCAACTTTATCATTTCCTTCTCCGCCTTTAGCTTTGCCGTCAGACTTTGGCCCGTTTAAAATGCTTGAAAGTGCATCAGATGTGCTTTTTGAAGGTGTCGGATTTTCTTTCGGTTTTGGTTTGACCTCTTCTTTTGCTATTTGCTTAGAAGGTTGGATTTTTTTTGTTTGCTTCATCACAACTGCTTCTTCAATATCTTGTGAGAGAATATCTTCATCGCTCGATGCTGCTTGTTTTGCCGCTGTAGCTTTTGGTGCAGATTGGATTGGTTCTGTGGGTTGAACGGTTCCAGATCCAAATTCGGTTGTTCCAAAGTTGATGGCAATCCCGTTTTCAGGAGGTGGGTCCAGTGAAGTCAATCCTAAATAAAAGAACAATACTAAGAGAATCACAAAAATAATTGATGTGATTGCAAATGATTTTTGTTCTTCTTTTGTTTCTAA
This sequence comes from Flavobacterium hiemivividum, assembly GCF_004349145.1. Taxonomy (GTDB): domain Bacteria; phylum Bacteroidota; class Bacteroidia; order Flavobacteriales; family Flavobacteriaceae; genus Flavobacterium; species Flavobacterium hiemivividum. The sequence goes on from NZ_SMFO01000004.1 coordinate 26,652, forward strand.
ATATTTCATGTAGAATAAATCTTTTATTGAAGGCTAGCTACCGTTATTTAGGTCTTACTGCTAAAACAACTTTGATTTGGTTTCGGTTTGCAATATCCAAAACATTCACTGCTTTTTCAATCGGCACTCCTTCTTCAGCTCTTAAAATGATTGCTCTATCCTTATCTGCAGTAAACAGTGATAATAATTTTGCCTCTAATTCGGTTTCTGAAACGGGTTCTTTGTCAATAAAAAACTCTAGTTTCTTATTGATACTCACCGCGATATTTTTATTACTGTCGGTTTTTCCTTTTGCTTTTGGAAGCACCAAGTCTAAAGCGTTGGTGGTTACCATGGTTGATGTTAGCATAAAGAATATCAGCAATAGAAAAACAATATCAGTCATAGATGACATATTGAATTCAGCACTAACTTTATTTCTTCCTCTTAAATTCATAATTATGCTGGGTCGTTTAATAAGTCCAAAAAGTCAACTGCATTTGCTTCCATCTGATGAACAATTTTGTCAGTTTTTACAACTAAATGATTGTAGCCTACGTAAGCTATAATTCCAACGACCAGACCAACAACGGTTGTTGTCATTGCGGTGTAAATTCCTTCTGAAAGTGCGCCAACTTCTATTTGTCCGCCAGAACTTGCCATTTTATGAAAAGCTTGAATCATCCCGACTACTGTTCCTAAGAAACCAGTCATAGGTCCAGCTCCAGAAATGGTAGCTAGCATACTTACATTTTTTTCAAGTTTGTAAATTTCTAGTTTTCCGGCGTTTTCAATTGCCGTATTGATATCATCAAGAGGCTTGCCAATTCTTGAAATTCCTTTCTCAATTAATCGTGCAACAGGAGATTTTGAATGGGCGCAAGCCATTTTAGCGTTATCTATGCGTCCATTTCTAATATTATCTCTAATTTGTCCCATGAAATTACCATCAATTTTTGATGCTTCATTGATCGCCATCAAACGTTCGAAGTAAAGATACAGCGCTACAAAAAACATTAGAAATAGTGCCGTCATTATGATCTGACCCGCTAATCCTCCGCTTGTTAGTAATTCGATAATAGATAATGTTTTTTCAACTGGAACCGCATCGGCTAAACTTTCTTGTGCAACAGATAGGGTATCTGCTTGTAACAATATACTCATAGAAATTTTCTTTATTATGGAAACGCTAATATATTATAAAAATTGTTATTTTTTTCGATTAATATATTAAAAACGGAAGACAGTAATTCGATACTAAAAAGAAGTATTTAATACTGGGTAAAAAAAATCAGTTCGACAAATTCACTTTTTGAGTGAGATTGTGGAACTGATTAAATTATGCAATTTCAAACTAGTTAGAATGAAAGCTTGCAAATTTATAGTAAATCTACACTAGTTGTTTTAAGGCAATTTCAAAGGCAGTAGCACTAATGTTAGTTTTACCGCTGTTTAAAGCGTGCGCTTTTTCAATTGCGTTTTTAATGGTTTCTGAGGTGTCAAGAAAAATAGCTTCATCGGTCATTTGTACTTTTTTCTCCATGAAATAAGCAAACACACGAGCCATTCCGCAATTAGATATAAAATCTGGAATCAAACTTACTTTGTGATCTACATCTTCCATAATAGGGCCAAAGAATATTTCTTTGTCAGCAAAAGGAACATTGGCACCACAAGAAATTACTTCAAGTCCATTAGCAATTAAACTATCAATTTGAGACTGAGCAACTAATCTTGATGCGGCACAAGGAGTGAAAATTTCAGCACCTATAGTCCATATTTTTTCATTGATTTCTTCAAAAGGAATCATTTTTTCAGCAACTAATTTGTTTCCGTCTTTTTTAAGGAATAAAGTTTTTATTTCTTCGAAAGTAAAACCATTCTCATTGATTAAACCTCCATCTCTGTCGATTATTCCTATAACTTTTGCACCCATTTCGGCTAAATAGAAAGCAGCAGCCGAACCTACATTTCCAAAACCTTGTACAATAGCTTTCTTACCTTTTACATCACCTCCATAAGTTGCGTAGTAATGACGCACCGCTTCTGCAACACCATAACCGGTAATCATATCTGCAATGGTATATTTTCTAGAAACATCTGGAGAGAATTTTGGGTTTTCGATTACTTTAACCACACCTTGACGCAACTGACCAATTCTGTTGATTTTGTCAGCTTCAGTAGGTTTGAAATGACCATTAAAAACTCCTTCTTGTGGATGCCAAACACCACATTCTTCTGTCATAGGGATCACTTCATGGATTTCATCAACGTTTAAATCGCCACCCGTTCCATAATAACTTTTCAATAATGGTGATACCGCTTTGTACCAACGTTGTAAAACGCCTTTTTTTCTAGGATCATTTGGATCGAAATTAATACCTGATTTTGCACCACCAATGGCTGGTCCAGAAACCGTAAATTTTACTTCCATTGTTTTTGCCAATGACAAAACTTCATTACTATCTAGGCCTTTTCTCATTCTTGTTCCGCCACCTGCAGCACCACCTCGAAGAGAGTTGATAACTGTCCAGCCTTCTGCTTCAGTTTCAGCATCTTTCCAGTTAAAAATTATTTCAGGCTCTTTATTTTCGAATTTCTTTAATAAATCTTTCATTTACTGCGATATGTTTAATTTTGACAAATGTAAAAAATAGAATAATGTGAATTGTGTATTTGAGGTATTATTTTGGTTGATAGATATTTCCGCTACTATGATCTGTTTCCGCTCCCGTTACACTTGATAGTACGTTAATTTCTCCGCGTAATTTCAGCACTCCCAGAAGAGCAAATATAATTGCTTCTTTAAATTCCAGAATTTTGTTGTCCGGAATGATGATTTGGATAGACGGTAAGTGAAATTGTATGCGCTCGATAAGAAAATCGTTGTAAGCACCGCCACCAGTTATAAGAAGTCTTCCATTTTTATTAGGTAAAGCTTGGGCAATTTGTAACGCTACATGTTCCGTAAAGGTTCTCATTTTATCCGTAATGTCTATTTCGAAGCTTTCTATAATAGGTAGGACCGTTTCTTTTACAAATTCGAAACCAAGAGATTTCGGGTAATTTTGTTGGTAGAAATCCAAATTATTTAATTCATTGAATAATGCTTCGTTAATTTCACCGCTTGCCGAAATTTGGCCTTTATCATCATAATCGAATCCGAACTGATTTGCGTAGAAATTCAGAACGGTGTTGACTGGCGAAATGTCAAAGGCAATTCTAGTGCCGTTTTCTTCGAATGATACATTCGAAAAACCACCTAGATTCATGCAATAATCATACTCTGGAAATAGGATGCGATCACCGATAGGGACTAAAGGAGCACCTTGTCCTCCTAACTGAACATCTTGTACTCTAAAATCACAGACTACGGTTTGCTGTACTAAATCTGCAATCTCCGGTAAATTCCCAATTTGGAGTGTAAATCCGTTATGAGGTTGGTGCAATATCGTGTGTCCATGTGAACAAATGGCATCGAGATTTTCAATTTTATGGCGTGTTATAAAATCAGAAATAATGGAAGCAAGTAGCGAAGTATATTCCTGATTTAATTTTTCAAGCTCAATTTGTGAAAAATCTACTGCTGTTTTTAAAGTTTGTACCCAAGTTAAATCGTATGGAATAGTCTCACTTTCAAGGATAGTAAAGTCCCATTTCTTGTCTTTTATTCGAAATTGAATATGTGCCAAATCAACTCCGTCTAATGAAGTTCCTGACATCACACCGATAACGTTATAGTTTTCTAATTTCATAATCCAAAATTACAAATCAAAATTGATAATTTCACAAGAAAAAAGTATCTTTGACTACTTTTTTTAAATAAAAAGCAGGGTAAATTAAACAACGTGTAATAATATTCAATTCTAAACTCAGAAGTAGTGTAAAAACAAAGCTAATTTTAGTTTTAAAGACAATGCTTTATACATTTTGTTTTGTTTCTAGAATTAAAAAAATTAATAAAAAGAAATACAGTTATGGATTTTAATCTAACAGAAGAACAATTAATGATTCAACAAGCCGCTAGAGATTTTGCTCAAAGTGAATTGTTGCCAGGGGTAATTGAAAGAGATGAATTTTCAAAATTCCCTACAGAGCAAGTCAAAAAAATGGCTGAACTTGGGTTTATGGGGATGATGGTTGATCCTAAATATGGAGGTTCTGGATTAGATAGTGTTTCTTATGTGTTAGCAATAACTGAAATAGCTAAAGTGGATGCTTCTGCTGCTGTGATTATGTCTGTAAACAATTCATTAGTTTGTGCAGGAATAGAAAAATATTGCAATGAAGAGCAAAAACTAAAATATTTAGTGCCGCTTGCAAAAGGTGATGTCATAGGTGCATTCTGTTTGTCAGAACCAGAAGCAGGATCTGATGCAACTTCTCAAAAAACGACTGCGATCGATAAAGGAGACCATTATTTATTAAACGGTACAAAAAACTGGATCACTAATGGTTCGTCAGCATCTACTTATATTGTAATTGCACAAACGGATGTTGAAAAAGGGCATAAAGGAATTAATGCTTTTATAGTTGAAAAAGGTTGGGCTGGTTTTGATATTGGTATAAAAGAAAAGAAAATGGGAATTCGTGGATCAGATACGCATTCTTTAATGTTTTCTGATGTAAAAGTGCCAAAGGAAAATAGAATTGGAGCTGACGGTTTTGGTTTTGCATTTGCTATGGCAGTATTAAACGGCGGTAGAATTGGTATTGCTTCACAGGCTTTAGGAATAGCAACCGGGTCTTATGAATTGTCATTGAAATATTCGCAAGAGCGTAAAGCTTTTGGAAAAGAAATTTTCAAACACCAAGCTATTGCATTTAAATTAGCGGATATGGCGACGCAAATCATGGCAGCAAAAATGCTGGTTTTGAAAGCGGCATCTGAAAAAGATCAAGGAATGGATATTTCTCAATCTGGTGCTATGGCAAAATTATTTGCGTCTCAAACAGCGATGGATACCACAATTGAAGCGGTTCAAATTCACGGTGGAAATGGGTACGTTGCAGAATATCATGTAGAACGCATGATGCGTGATGCTAAAATCACTCAAATATATGAGGGAACTTCAGAGATACAAAGAATTGTAATTTCGAGAACGTTAGTTTCATAATCCACTAAGTTTACGATTAGATATAAATCCCGGCTCAAAATATTGAGTCGGGATTTTTTTGTTTCGAGAATTGAATTCTTAATTTCCTGTTTATTCAGGATAATGTTTTTCAAAATACCGATTCGCTATAATAATTCCGTTATTTTTCATAGTTTTGGCTTGCCTTCAAGGATGCTAAGTCTTTAAAAAACACATTAAATAACCATAAACTTAAAACATGAAGAAAATACTGATGCTGCTTCCTTTTGTTCTATTAGGATGTAAATCCAATGTAGATTTGGTTTCAAAGCCAAAAACCGCGACAGTAGACAAACCAATTGAAACGCTGTATAAGGTAAAAGAAAACGAAGTTGCTGCGACCTTGAAATATCTTGCTTCAGATGAATTAGAAGGACGAGATAGTGGGACGAAAGGAATGGAAAAAGCCGCAGATTATTTAGAGGAATTTTTTAAGACTAATAATGTAAAGCCATATTTTAATTCTTATAAAGACACATTATCTAACTTTAAAGGGACAGCTTACAATGTTGTGGGTTATCTTGAGGGAACTGATCCTGTTCTAAAGAATGAGTTTTTAATAATTAGTGCGCATTATGATCACATTGGTTTATCAAAAGAGGCTGTTAATGGCGATTTCATAAATAATGGAGCTAATGATGATGCCTCGGGAACTACTGCAGTTGCCGAAATGGCTAAGTACTTTAGCATTTCTAAGTCAAATAAAAGAAGTATTCTTTTTGTTCTCTTTGTAGCCGAAGAAAAAGGATTGCTAGGCTCTAAGCATTTGGCCAAAAAGCTAAAACAGCAAAACTTTAATCTCTACGCACAATTCAATATTGAGATGATAGGCCTGCCAATGAAAAGAGATTATCTGGCGTACCTGACCGGTTTTGAAAAATCGAATATGGCATCAAAAATAAACGAATATACTGGAAAGAATAGTATTGGCTTTTTGCCAAAAGCCGAAGAATACAAGTTATTTTACAGATCAGATAATTATCCATTTTATGATATTTTCAAGGTTCCTTGTCAGTCTGTTAGTACGTTTGACTTTGAGAATTTTGACTATTACCATCATGTTTCAGATGAATTTGAAAAAATGGACATAGTGCATATGACCCAATTTATTCAAGAAATGTTGCCTGCGATGACAAAAATGACCAATTCTTCTAGTCAAGAAATTCGCATGAATTAAATTGTTTTTTGGAGGATCCAAACGGATGTTTTAAAGGTTTTGTTTATTTTTGCTATATGAAAAAGATTATTATTACAGGAACAAGTCGCGGAATAGGATATGAGTTAGCATTGAAGTTTGCTAATGCTGGACATCAAGTGCTGGCCATTTCTAGAAAAACGCCAAGAATACTTATTGAGCATGAAAATATAACTTGCATCGCTGTCGATTTGTCAAGCGAATCAGATTTAGCGAAAGTGGAGAAGGTGCTTTCTGCTTCCTGGAAATCAGTAGATGCAATTGTGCACAATGCAGGAAGTTTCTTGTCGAAGCCATTTGCAGAAACTACGCAAGAAGATTTTGAAAATGTCTATAAAGTGAATGTTTTTGCTGTTGCTAATCTAACGCGAATCTGTTTACCGTTTTTACAAAAAGGAAGTCATGTAGTTACTATAAGCTCTATGGGAGGAATTCAAGGAAGCTTGAAATTCCCTGGACTCGCAGCTTATAGTTCGAGTAAAGGAGCCGTAATCACTTTGTCAGAGTTGTTAGCCGAAGAATACAAAGAAAGAGGCATCTCGTTTAATGTATTGGCATTAGGAGCAGTTCAGACAGAAATGTTAGAAGAGGCTTTTCCAGGGTATCAAGCGCCAGTTAAAGCAAATGAAATGGCTGATTATATCTACGATTTTACGTTAACGGCGAGTAAATATTACAATGGAAAAGTAATGCAAGTTTCTTCTACGAATCCGTAATTTAAAAACAATCTCCAAATTCTAAAAACCAAAGAGAATTGAGCGAAACCTTAGCAAGATACATCCCAGAACATGCGGTAAAACCAGTTTTTGAACTCATTGTTGTCAATCAAGTCCATCTTAAGATTGTCAATGAGAGGCAAACCCGTCATGGTGATTATCGAAAAGGACTCAACGGAAAACATGAAATAACGGTCAATTCTAGTCTCAATAAGTATAAGTTTTTGATTACTTTGATTCATGAGATTTCTCATTTAGTAGCTTTTGAGAAATTTGGTCGAAAAATAAAGCCCCACGGTACGGAATGGAAATATTCCTTTCAACGTTTGATGATTCCTTTTATTCGTCCAGAGATCTTCCCAAGTCAATTGTTGCCATTATTAGCTCGGCATTTCAAAAATCCGACCGCCAGCAGTGATACTGATGCGACTTTGTCGCTGGCGCTAAAACAGTTCGACGCTCAAAATGATAAAAATTATGTGTTTGAGATTCCTTACGGCAGCGTTTTCAGAATCGAAAACGGAAAGATTTTCAAAAAAATTGCTATTAGAACCAAGCGTTTTGAATGTCTCGAAGTAAGCTCTGGAAAATTGTATCTATTTAATCCAAATGCTGAGGTAGAATTGCTGCTGAATTAAATATAAAATATTTCTCACTTCGAGCGCAAGTATCTTGCTTGTGCTCACAAAAATATATTCTTGTAAAACGTAAAAAAAAGCACAGTCATTTTTAACAGACTGTGCTTTTTGTATCCTTTTGTAAATGAATTTTATTTCTTGATAATGCTATTTGATTTTGATAATACTACAATAAAACATAGCCACAAACTTGTCATCCTACGAAGGAGGAATCCCAGTTGCGGAAGTAGTTTGTTGAGGTTCCTCCCCCGTGGGAAGGACAAACTAAATAGTAGATTTAGGGTGTAAAAATTTTACATTAATTTCGATGCTGATATGGTATAATCCCGAAGCATCGGCAGGAATAGTAAGTGTTAAAACAGCTTTTTCTACTCCTAAAAATTATCCCTTCAAATACGCTTCTCTTACTTTCTTGAATAAATTAGAAGAATAAACAAAATCTACTACGGCTTCATTGTCAGTTATAAAAATCTCTTCTTTAGTTCCTTCCCAAGCTTTTAATCCGTCTTTAAGAAATAAAATACGTTCCCCAATTTCCATTACGGAGTTCATATCGTGGGTGTTAATTACGGTCGTTATATCGTACTCTTCTGTGATTTCTTTAATTAAGTTGTCAATCAATATAGCAGTATTTGGATCTAAACCAGAATTTGGCTCATCACAAAACAAGTATTTTGGTTTGTTAACAATGGCGCGGGCAATAGCGACACGTTTTTGCATTCCTCCCGAAATCTCAGAAGGAAGTTTGTCATGCGCATCAGTTAGAGCAACTCTTTCTAATACAAAGTCAACACGCTCCTTAATTTTAGCTCTGTTGTCTCTGGTGAACATCTTTAATGGGAATGCCACGTTTTCGGCTACGGTCATCGAATCGAATAATGCGCTGCCTTGAAAAACCATTCCGATTTCTGTTCGCAGCTCTCTTTTTTCATCCGCTTCGAGTTCCGAATAAACTCTGCCATCAAAGCAAATTTTTCCCGACTCTGGAGTGTGGATTCCTAAAAGGCTTTTTAGTAAGACCGTTTTACCGGAACCACTTTGGCCAATGATCAGATTGGTTTTTCCAGTTTCAAAAACAGTTGAAATGCCTTTGAGAATCATCGCGTCTCCAAATGATTTTTCTATGTTTTTTATTTCTATCATGATCCCAGTAACAATTGCGTTAATATATAATTGAATAATATTATAGAAACCGATGTCCAAACAAAGGCAACGGTACTAGCTTTACCCACTTCTAGAGCACCACCTTTCATGTAGTAGCCATGAAAAGAAGGTATAGTTGCTAATAGCATTGCAAAAATTAAGGTCTTTAAAAATGCGTAAGCAATATGAAAAGGAATAAAATCCATTTGTGCACCTGTGATAAATTCAGTGCTCGAAGTAAATCCTCCGTAAACACCAGCCATCCATCCTCCTAAAATCCCTAGAAACATACTTATACCAATTACAAACGGATACAATAATAAGGCAATGATTTTTGGAAAAACTAAGTAATTTACTGAGTTAACACCCATCACTTCTAGAGCATCAATTTGCTCTGTTACACGCATTGTACCAATGCTTGATGTGATAAAGGAGCCCATTTTTCCGGCCATAATCACCGAGATAAAAGTAGGGGCAAACTCTAAGATTACTGATTGTCTTGTGGCGAAACCAATAAGGTATTTCGGGATTAATGGATTGGTCAAGTTAAGTGCAGTTTGAATAGCAACAACTCCACCAACGAAGAAAGAAATGAAGGCTACAATTCCTAGGGAATTGATGATTAAGTCGTCAATTTCTTTAAAGATCAAATTTTTCATCACAGACCATTTGGTTTGTTTGATAAAGACTTCTCTAAGCATTAGAAAGTATCTTCCTATCTGCGATATGTATCTAATGAGCATCATATATTTTCAAATATGGGCTAAATTAATAATTAGTAGCCAGTTTACGGTTTAGAGTTTGTAGTTTTTTAAGAAAAACAAAAAATCACATTATTTAAAAATCTTCTCTTTCATTTTTTCAATGCGATAATCCCTTATAAATTTAGCTTGTGATTCAGTAACTAATAAAGGTGTTTTGGCTGATTTAGCTTTTAGAAAACCTTGGATATAGTCAAAAAACAAAAGTGGTTTCTTTTTCATGAAAGACAACTTAGCCGAAGCTATCGCCGTAATAGTAAAACCGTAGCCAAGGGTGTAAAAGGCTTCGCCTTGTTTGTATCGTGCTGTTTTATTGTAATTAGCTCCCGTTGGTTTTAGGTGTTTTACGATAAGAGAATCATCGGTAACTACTTTCCAGCCGTAGAATTTAGACAATAATTCGTCTACGGTATCCCAGCCCATTGCTGCTTTTAAGCCGCCCATTTGTTTGAAACAAGCTTTGCGATATGCTTTAAAAGCGCCACGAATATGGTCTTTATCGGTTAAGTTTTCTAAGATCCAACCTCCGTTTTTTTCGATATAAGCAAATCCGCCGGCCATTCCTGTTGTGGGATTTTCTTCGAAATGCTTAACAATCGTTTCAAAATAATTCTTGGGTAGGATTAAATCAGCGTCTAGTTTTACAATGATATCATAATTGTCATCTAGTGTTTCAAATCCTTTTTGGAAAGCCTGAATGACCTTGCTTCCTGGCAAATGAATGGCACTTGATTTTTTTTCTACTAATGAGATATACGGATTGTCTTTGGCGAAAGCCAGAACAATTTCGGCAGTTTCATCAGTAGAATTATCGTTGACTACCACTACTTTTGAAGGTAAGTGAGTCTGCGAAATCAAGGACTGTAAGGTTAAAGCAATAAATGCTTCCTCGTTGTGTGCCGGAATAACTATGTAGTAGTTCATGATAGTAATTATGAATTATAAATTGTTAAGTGCAATATCATAATTTGCTGAAATAAATTATTTACTCTTTCAATCTCTCAGCATAAACGATATAATATCGATTGGTAAAATAGCGTAATAAAGGGCGGAATCCAAATTTCTTTACAGGATTTGTCCATTTTTGGCGATCTATAATTTTCCAACCTGTTTTTTCCAGTAACCAGTCTAGTTGCCAATCTTCAAATTCATGATAATGTCTGTCCCACATGTCTGTTTTACTGCGATAAGCAGGAGAGAACCACAAGCGCATTGGTATAGAAATAAAAAGTTTATCCGATTTTATTTCGCTTAAAATAGTGTAGGGATTCAATAAGTGTTCGAAGATTTCAAAAGCAGTAACTACATCAGTTTGCGTTGTAGAAAAAACACTTTGATTGAGGTCTAAATCTTCACCAGTTGTATTAGTAACCGAAAAACCTTCTTCTTTCATGATTTTAGAAAATGGATTTTCAACACCTAAATCTAAAATAGTTTGAGAAGTGGTAATGTGTTTATTTAAAAATTCTAAAGTGTGTTTGAATCTTTTATTGGGAAACGTTTTTTCGTACATAGTCATTGTGCGGAACGAAGTAATATTTCGTTCGTTAGAGTTGATAATGGTGCAAAGATACAAACATATGTTTCTTATTTTGCAGATTTTTAGTGTAGATGGAAACGAAAAAACCACGATTTAAAAAGTTGATTTTTAGACCGTGGTTTTGTTTTGTATAGTTTAGAGATTTACTACTAATATCTGTAAATAAAGGCATTAACATTCATTCCTGCTCCTACAGAAGCAAAAAGTAGAATGTCTCCTTTATTAATTTCTTGATCTTTTATTTCTCCTCTTATTAATAAATCAAATAAAGTAGGTACGGTTGCTACACTGCTGTTTCCTAATTCATGAATACTCATTGGCATAATATCCTGAGGAACGGGTCTGTCGTGTAATTTGTAAAAACGTTGTATAATCGCCTCATCCATTTTCTCATTGGCCTGATGGATAAGGATTTTTTTGACATCATCTATGTTAATCCCACTTTTGTCTAAACAGCTTTTCATTGCCACAGGAACGGTAGTTAATGCAAATTCGTATATTTTACGACCGTGCATTTTTATATAGCGTGTATCAGGATCTAAGTCTGGATTGTATGATTTTCCAAAAAATAAATAGTTAGCTTCATCCATGGCATATGTACCACTTTCATAAGAGAGCAAGCCTGTTTCGTCATCAGAAGCTTCAATAATAGAAGCGCCAGCTCCATCTGAGTAGATCATTGAATCTCTATCGTGATCGTCCACGACTCTTGATAAAGTTTCAGAGCCAATAACTAAACAGCGTTTAGCCATTCCAGATTTGATATAAGCATTTGCTTGAAGTACTCCTTCAATCCATCCGGGACATCCAAAAAGGATATCATAGGCAACACACTTTGGGTTCTTTATTTGTAATTTGTTTTTGACGCGGGTAGCTAAACTAGGAAGCATGTCAGATTGTGTAGTTCCACATTTAACATCTCCAAAATTATGCGCAAAAATGATATAATCGATAGTCTCTGGATCAATATTAGCGTTTTCGATCGCTTTTTTTGATGCCATAAAGGCTAAGTCAGATGAGTTTAAATTGTCGTCAGCGTAGCGCCTTTGCTCAATTCCGGTTATGCTTTTAAATTTTTTGATGACCACATCATTCGGATAGCCAAAGGTTGTACCATCTTCATTCAAAAAAACGTGATTGCTAAAGTCTGTATTACTTACTTTTTTCTCAGGAATGTAACTTCCTATTCCAGTTATTTTTATTTTCATCGGTTTGTTTTCCAAAAAATTTAGGCTAATTTAATGATAAAATAATAATTATAGCCATGTTATTTACTATGCGTGCATATAATTATAGAATAATAATTATTTGGCTAATTTACTGATGATTTTTTAATAATTATTCGAAAAAGCGATAGTTTTTTCAGTGTGTTTTTGTGTCAGTAGAAACCTATTTCTTTTATCTATTCCTATTTTACAAAGTGTTAGGTCTTGGGAGTTGATTACAAAAAAAATGCCTCGATAGTTTCGAGGCATTTTATATAATTGTAATAGTAAATATTACATGTAAGCTTCAATAGGAGCACAGCTGCATATTAAATTTCTGTCACCATAGGTTTCATCTACACGACGAACGCTTGGCCAGAATTTATTGTCAGCAACATAGTCTAATGGATACGCTGCTTTTTCTCTTGAATAAGGTAATGCCCAGAAATCGTCAGTTAGCATCGCCAAAGTATGAGGTGCATTTTTTAATATGTTGTTTGGCTCGTCAATTGATGATTCTTCAATTTCTTGTCGAATCGAAATCATAGCGTCACAAAAACGGTCTAATTCAGCAACATCTTCAGATTCTGTAGGCTCAATCATTAAAGTTCCTGCTACTGGGAAAGAAACTGTTGGAGCATGGAAGCCATAATCCATTAAACGTTTTGCAATATCAGATACTTCAATTCCTTTTTCTTTAAAACCTCTACAGTCTAAGATCATTTCGTGAGCTGCTCTTCCTTTTTCTCCAGAATATAAAATTGGATAATGAGCTTCTAAACGCGCTTTCATGTAGTTTGCATTTAGGATAGCATATTTAGTTGCGTTTGTAATTCCTTCCGATCCTAGCATGCAAATGTATCCGTAAGAAATTAAGCACACTAAAGCTGATCCATAAGGAGCGCCTGAAATAGCTGTTATTGCTTTTTCACCACCTACTTGAACTAGTGGATTACTTGGTAAAAACGGAACTAATTTTTCGTTTACACAAATTGGTCCTACACCTGGTCCACCACCACCATGAGGGATAGCGAATGTTTTATGTAGGTTTAAGTGACATACGTCAGCGCCAATGGTTGCTGGATTTGTTAATCCTACTTGAGCATTCATATTTGCACCATCCATATAAACTAATCCACCATTATCGTGAATGATTTGAGTAATTTCTCTAATAGCACTTTCAAAAACACCATGTGTAGATGGGTAAGTTACCATTAAACATGACAATTCATCTTTATATTGAAGGGCTTTCTCTCTTACATCTTCCACATCGATATTACCGTTTTCCATTGTTTTGGTCACGATAATTTTCATTCCAGCCATCGCCGCCGAAGCAGGATTTGTTCCGTGTGCCGAAGCAGGAATTAAACATACCGTTCTTTGGTCGTCCCCTCTTGATTGGTGATAAGCACGAATAGTCATTAAACCAGCATATTCTCCTTGTGCACCAGAGTTTGGTTGTAATGTTGTTCCGGCAAAACCAGTAATTACGTTTAACTGATGCTCTAATTTTTTAAGCATTGTAGTGTATCCTTGTACTTGGTCTAAAGGAGCAAATGGGTGGATAGTATTCCAATAAGGCATGCTTAGAGGTAACATTTCAGCTGCTGCATTTAATTTCATTGTACAAGAACCTAAGGCAATCATCGAATGGTTTAATGATAAATCTTTACGCTCTAATTTCTTGATGTAACGCATCAAACTAGTTTCAGAATGATAGTTGTTAAATACGTCGTGCGTTAAAAACTCAGTTGTTCTGTTTAAAGTCGTTGGGTAGTTATTTTCCAAAGTATATTCACTTACTTCAAAAGCTTCTTTTCCTACTACTTCAGCAAAAACTGAAATTACTTCGTTCACATCTTTAAACAAAATAGTTTCGTTGAGCGAAATTGAAATAGTTTCGTCATCGATATAAAAGAAATTGATTTCGTTTTTCTCTGCAATCGCTCTCACTTTTTTAGCGTCAGCTTTTACTACAATGGTATCGAAGAAAGAGGTGTTTGTTTGCTGAACTCCTAATTTATTCAAGGCATCTGCTAAAGTCGCTGCCATCGAGTGTACTTTATTTGCAATGTATCGCAATCCTTTTGGACCGTGATAAACGGCATACATTCCTGCCATTACAGATAGTAAAACCTGAGCAGTACAGATGTTAGACGTTGCTTTTTCACGCTTAATATGTTGCTCACGTGTTTGTAAAGCCATACGCAAGGCACGATTTCCATTAGCGTCTTGTGAGACTCCAATGATTCTTCCTGGCATAGAACGTTTGTATTCTTCTTTTGTAGCAAAATAAGCAGCGTGTGGACCACCGTAACCCATTGGGATCCCAAAACGTTGTGTAGTTCCCACAACTACTGCAGCTCCCATTTCTCCTGGAGGCGTTAATTTTACTAATGATAAAATGTCAGCGGCTACAGCTACTTTTATATCGTTGTCTGCAGCTTGTTTTATAAAGTCAGCATAATCGTAAACCTGACCGTATTTTCCAGGATATTGCAGTATTGCTCCGTAATATTCATTCGAAAAATCAAATTCTTGGTGGTTTCCTACAACTAATTCGATACCCACTGGAGTAGAGCGCGTTTGTAGAACAGATAAGGTTTGTGGTAATATTTCTTCAGAAACGAAGAATTTATTCACATTGTTTTTCTTTTGATCTCTAGTTCGAACATCAAACAATAAAGCCATTGCTTCAGCAGCAGCAGTACTTTCGTCTAATAGTGAGGCATTGGCAATTTCCATTCCAGTTAACTCGATAACTGTTGTTTGGAAATTCAATATTGCTTCTAAACGACCTTGAGCAATTTCTGCTTGGTATGGTGTGTAAGCAGTGTACCATCCTGGGTTTTCAAAAATATTTCTTTGAATTGCTGGTGGTACAATTGTTGGGTGATAACCCAATCCTATGTAAGATTTAAAAACTTTGTTAGTACGACCTAATATTCGAATGTGATTTGCATATTCGTATTCTGTCATTATATGCTCTAATTCCAACGGTTTTTTCAAGCGAATATCAGTTGGAATTGTTTCGTCTATTAGTTGATCTAAAGTTTCAACACCTATAGTTTCAAGCATTTTCGGTAAATCATTATCTCTTGGTCCTAAGTGTCTTAAAGCAAATGAGTCTGTTTTCATGTATGTTTAGTAATGTTGTGTTTTTTTAGTGGTGCAAAAATAAGTATTATAAACAATCTATTTCGTGTTTTTCGATTGATTTTTTATCAAATTTTCAGCAAGAGGATGTAATTACTCACAATTGATTAATTTTGTTTAATGGTTAGTTTTAAAAAAGTATTTGATTTTTATATTAGAAGTAGCATTCATGTGGCTTTGTCAGTGTATGCGCTGGTTCGAATGACGCATTTTATGTTCAACATTTCTGACGAGCAAGTCATGGCTAATTTTGCCTTTTTTGGAACAATAGTAGGTTATAATTTTGTGAAGTATGATGCTTTGGCAAGGGCCCAAAAAAATCAAATGCGAAATGAATTAAAAGTTATTTCGGTGCTGAGTCTCTTTGCATTAGTGGGCGTAGGTTATTATTTTTTCCAATTGCAGTCAATTACACAACTAGTTTCCGTTGGTGTTTTAGCATTGACATTACTTTATACGTTGCCGTTTTTTCCAAATAGAAAGAATGCTAGAAATTGGGCTGGTGTAAAGATTTATATTGTCGCTTTGTGTTGGGTAGGAGTGACATTGGTGTTGCCTTTGGTAAATGCCCATGTTGATTTGGGACTCGATTTTTATCTCAAATGTATACAGCGTTTTATTCTTGTTTTTGTGCTGATTCTTATTTTCGAAATTCTTGATTTGGCTAATGATGATCCGCATCTTCAAACGGTACCGCAACAAATAGGAGTAAAAAATACTAAGATAGTTGGGCTGTTATTATTGATTCCATTCTATTTTTTAGAGTTTTTGAAGACCAACTTTATCGAAAAGCAATTGATAATAAACTTGATTTTAGTTGCGGCTCTTTCACTATTTTTAATCTTCGCCAATGAAAAAAGATCCAGGTATTATACTTCTTTTTGGGTCGAAAGTATTCCTATTTTTTGGTGGTTGATGGTGGTTTTCTTGTAAAAAAGTCAATTTTGGTGAATACGTTCATCGAAAACACTATAATTTTGGTGAATACGTTCACCAAAAACACTATAAAATTGGTGAATAGGATATAAATTCATAACTTTTTTTAAAGTTCACTGTTATGATTATAAGAGATTTAACGCCAGTTATAAAAAAAAAAATAGATAAAGGAAAAGTAATCGTATTCATAGGGCCACGCCAAGTGGGTAAATCGACATTGAGTAATTCCTTACTAAAGGACACTCCATTTCTCTTCCTTGATGGGGATGACGCTGTAGTAGTCGATACTTTGGCAAACGCGAATACTGAAACTTTAAAAAGTATAATAGGTAATTATAAGTACGTATTTATAGACGAGGTGCAACGGATTCCAAACATTGATCTGAAGTTGAAAATTATTGTTGACCAAATTAAAGAGGTTCAAGCAATCGTGAGTGGTTCGTCAGCTTTTGATATTAATCATGTAACTCAAGAGCCATTTACAGGTCGCAAATTTGAATACCATTTATTTCCTGTTTCCTGGAATGAGTTTGAGGGAAATGTTGGGTATATCAAGGCGCAACAACAGTTGGAGTTAAGATTATTGTATGGTATGTATCCTGATGTGATTACTAATTTTGGGAATGAGTATGAGATTCTTAAAAATTTAGTTTCGAGTTACTTGTATAAAGATGTTTTGAGTTTAGCAGGTATCCGAAAATCAGAAGTGCTGGAGAAAATTCTACAAGCTTTGGCTTTACAAGTAGGGAGTGAAGTGAGTTATAATGAAATAGCGCAATTAGTAGGTGTAGATAAGAATACGGTTAGCAATTATATCGATTTGCTCGAAAAAGCATTTGTGATTTTTAGACTCAATAGTTTTAATAAAAATATTCGGAACGAAATCAAAGCTAATCGTAAAATTTATTTTTATGATAATGGTGTTCGTAATATGTTGATTGGAAATTTCAATACTTTAGAATTTAGGCAAGATAAAGGTGCTTTGTGGGAGAATTTTTTAGTTTCGGAACGAATTAAAAAACTTTCTTATACTAATAGTTTAGCAAAGCCATATTTTTGGAGAACGACTTCCCAACAAGAAATTGATTACATTGAAACAAATGCTGATGTTGTAAGTGCATTTGAATTTAAGTGGTCGCCTTTGAAAAAAGTAAAAATTCCTAAATCATTTGAAGAAGCTTACCATCCAGAATTTTTAGTCGTTACTAAAGAAAATTTCAGGGAATTTTTGAAGTGAAAAATTTCATAAAAAAAACCGAAGCATTGCTACTTCGGTTTTTTCAGTTATCTACAACAATCCGGCTCTTTTTAATAAAGCATCTGGACTTGGTTCGTGTCCTCTAAAACGTTTGTATAATGTCATCGGATGTTCGGTTCCACCTTTAGAAAGAATATTGTCTTTAAATTTATCAGCGACTTCTTTATTGAAAATTCCTTTTTCTTGGAAAAACTCGAAAGCATCTGCATCTAATACTTCGGCCCATTTGTAGCTGTAATAACCGGCTGAATATCCACCTTGGAAAATATGAGAGAAAGCGGTACTCATAGCATTTTCTTTCACATCAGGATACAATTGTGTTTCGGCAAATTGCTCTGTTTCAAATGTTTTTATGTCCTTGATAGTAGAAGGATCCTGTCCGTGCCATCCCATGTCTAACATTCCAAAACTTAACTGACGCATGGTTGCCATTCCTTCTTGAAAATTAGAGCTTTCTTTAATTTTTTGAACAAATTCAATTGGTATGATTTCGCCCGTCTTGTAATGCGTCGCAAACAATGCTAAAGCCTCTGGCTCGTAACACCAGTTTTCCATAATCTGGCTTGGTAATTCTACAAAATCCCAATATACCGAAGTTCCAGACAAACTTGGGTACTTAGTGTTTGCAAGCATACCATGTAATCCATGTCCGAATTCATGGAACAAAGTGAGCACCTCATTAAAAGTTAATAAGGAAGGTTTTGTCTCTGTAGGTTTAGTGAAATTACATACGTTAGAGATGTGCGGTCTTTCGTTAATTCCGTTTTTTACAAATTGTGATTTGTACGAAGTCATCCAAGCGCCATTGCGTTTTCCTTGTCGAGGGAAAAAATCGGCATAAAAAATAGAAACTAATTCGTTGTTATTATCTTTTACTTCATAAGTAGTCACTTCTTCATGGTACTTGTCAATATCAAAAACTTCGGTAAAAGTCAAGCCGTATAGTTTACCAGCGATATTAAATGCACCTTCTAATACTTTTTCTAGTTGAAAATAAGGTTTTAATTTCTCGTCGTCTAAATTGAATAATTCTTGTTTCAATTTTTCTGAGTAATAGGCGCCATCCCATTTTTCTAGTTGATCCAAGCCGTCTAGTTTTTTGGCGAAAGCCGTTAAATCAGCAAATTCTTTTAGGGCAGCTGGTTTTGCTTTTTCCAATAAATTTTTTGCGAATGTCAGAACCTTTTCTGGACTCTCAGCCATTCTTTCTTCCAGCACAAAATGCGCATGAGTTGCATATCCTAAAAGTTGCGCTCTTTCAAAACGCAGTTTGGCTATTTTAAAAACATTTTGTTGGTTGTCTAATTCATTGTTCTGAAAACCTTTGGCTCCAAAAGCAATTGCCATCTTCTTGCGCAGTTCGCGATTGTCAGCATAAGTCACAAACGGAACATAGCTTGGGTGATCTAAAGTAAAAATCCAACCTTCTTTTTCTTGGCTTTTTGCCAAAGAGCGAGCGGCTTCTATTGTGCCTTCCGGTAAGCCAGATAAGTCTTTTTCATTCGTAAGATGCAGTTCAAAAGCTTGAGTTTCGGCCAATACATTTTCGCCAAAAAGTAAGCTGGTCTTTGATAATTCTTTGTCGATTTCGCGTAGTGTAATCTTTTTGTCTTCTGCGAGATTTGCTCCATTTCGAGAAAAACTCTTGTATTTTTCGTCTAATAAAGTAGTTTGCTCTGCGTTGAGGTTCAAAGTTGATTTTTGCTCATATACTGCTTTAACTTTTGCAAATAATTCAGTGTTCAAACGTACATCGTTTCCAAACTCAGATAGCAAAGGAGAAACTTCTTGAGCAATTTTTTGAATTTCGTCGTTAGTTTCTGCTGAATTTAAATTGAAGAAAATGCTCGAAATACGATCTAGTGTGTAACCGCTAAAATCTAAAGCTTCAATGGTGTTTTCGAAAGTGGGAGCAGCTTCATTTTTTACAATCACGTCAATTTCGGCTTTTGCCAATGCTATTCCTTCGATGAAAGCAGGAAGGAAATCCTCGTTTTTTATTTTCGAAAAAGGAGCGGTATCGTGTTTTGTGGCAAACTTTGAAGTTAGAACATTCATTAGTATATAATTATTTTCAGTGTTAGAAATCAATTTTTTTTTAGATGTGTAAAGGTAGTAATTTATAAAAATTTAGCAACTCATATAGAATTGATTCACTTTGTATAGGAGTGTGAATGATTCTGTTATTTAAATGTTATTTATTTCGTGGTAGTGTTTAAAAGTCTTAAATTGTAAAAAATCCGATTAGAGTTTTATAGAAGAGCTAATCGTAAACAATTTTAAAATAAACAAAATGAATTATCAAATTATAATAAAACGTATTGATACTGTAAATGAAGTAGAAGGATATTGGTCAGATGATGATTATATTCAATTATTAGAAAAATTTAACTATCCTGATGGAGCAACAGCAGAAAAAAAGAATTTGCCAGAGTTATTGGAAATGGCAATATCTGATTATGGACCCAGTGAGGCAGCCGAAATTGTGCTTGCTTATCAATTAGGAGAAGATTTAAATGAAGGGCAAATTGAGCAAATCTCGCATAATATGTTAATTGATAAAGTATGTGAGGAGTATCCTGAAATTCACATGCAAGGAAGGCTTTTTAATGTAAATCAATTGCTTTTTAAAGCGTATAATGGGAAATTTCCAAATGCAAAAGCCTCGGTTGTTCATTTTTCAATAACAGCTAACGAAGTAGATGAAACTAAGATATTGACAAGAGAAAATGTACTAAAATTATTTAATAATGGATTGTCTGACAGGAATTTAATCAAGCGATTATTTGATGATCAAATGACTCAGAATATTCCATTTCCAGAAGCAGAAGGAATAATTTGGGAGTTGAATACTGCCGATAATGTGAATTATACTTTAGTAACTTCTGAGAACTGGATAAATAAAGAAGATTTTATAAGTTTTGAATTTGAAGGAGTTTTGGAAGAATTGATAGGAGAACTGTAATTCAAAAGCTGTTTTCTTTAAAATTAGAATTTAATAAAACCAAAAAAAGCTTCTCGTGATGAGAAGCTTTTTTTGGTTTTATTATTGTTTCAAAAGACTTTCAGAAGCGATAATTACAGACTCTTTAAGACCTAATTTATATTGGATCACTTTGTCTAATATGTTTTTATCGTGACTTCCAATAATTTGAGCGGCCAAGATTCCTGCGTTTTTAGCACCGTTTAAAGCGACAGTGGCTACAGGAACTCCGCCTGGCATTTGTAAGATTGATAAAATACTATCCCAGCCATCGATTGAATTACTTGATTTTACAGGAACTCCAATTACTGGAAGTGGAGACATGGAAGCGACCATTCCTGGTAAATGAGCTGCTCCGCCAGCACCAGCAATAACTACCGAAATTCCGCGAGTATGTGCGTTTTGACTAAAATCGAATAATTTTTCAGGAGTTCTATGTGCCGAAACGATATCCACTTCGATCTCTATTCCGAAGCCTTTCAATACTTCTATGGCTTCTTGCATTACAGGCATGTCTGAGATGCTTCCCATTATTATAGCTACTTTGCTCATTGTTTTTTATTTAAAGTATTTAAAGATTGGTATAAAGGTTAAATAGAATGAATCTTCTAAATCCTTCAATTTTTCAATCTTTTAATTAATTTATTACTGTAAACTGATTACTCTAATCGTGTTTTTAACTTCTTCGGCGATTCTTCGTGCTTCTTTAATGTCGGTGTTTACAATAGTAACATGTCCCATTTTTCTAAATGGACGTGTTTGTTTTTTTCCGTAAATATGTGGCGTAACACCATTCCAGCCTAATATTTTTTCGATATTTTCGTAAATAACATCACCAGAAAAACCTTCAGCACCTACTAAATTAACCATAATCCCAGCTGCTTTACTATCTGTGTTTCCCAAAGGTAAGTTTAGAATGGCTCTAAGGTGGTTTTCAAATTGTGAAGTATAACTACTTTCAATAGAGTAATGTCCTGAGTTATGTGGTCTTGGTGCTACTTCGTTTATTAATATTTCATCGTCTTCTGTTTGGAACATTTCAACAGCCAATAATCCTACGTGATTGAATTTTTCAGAAACTTGTAATGCGATGGCTCTCGCTTTTTCGGCAACTAGATTATCAATTCTTGCAGGACAAATTACATATTCTACTTGGTTAGCCTCTGGATGAAATTCCATTTCGACTACAGGATAGGTTCTAATTTCGCCAGAAGGATTACGACAAACGATAACTGCCAATTCATTTTTGAATGGTACCATTTCCTCTGCAATGCATTCAACGTTTGGGAGATTCTCTAAATCTGAAATGTCTCTAATAACTTTTACCCCATTTCCGTCATAACCAAATTCAGTGCATTTCCATACAAAAGGCATTCTTAATTTAGAATCTAATATTTGAACTACTAAACTTTTTAAGTCGTTAAAACGCTTGTAAGCTGCTGTTGGTAAATTATGTTTTGTATAAAAATCTTTCTGAATTCCTTTATTCTGAATTAGTTTTAGTGTTTTTGGCGAAGGAAAAACTTTTACACCTTCGTTTTCTAATTTTTCTAAGGCGCTCAAATTGACAAGTTCAATTTCGAAAGTCAAAACATCGACTTTTTTTCCAAAATTGTAAACGGTGTCAAAATCCATCAAATCTCCTTTGAAGAACTGATCGCAGGCGATTTTGCAAGGTGCTTCATCACTTGGATCCAGAACATAGGTTTGTATGTCAAATTTTCTAGTGTCAAACAAAAGCATTTTACCCAGTTGTCCGCCACCTAATATTCCTAGTTTAAAATCGGAAGAAAAATAATTCATTGTATTGAAAGTTTGTTCAGGACAAAGATACTTTATAATGATTGAATAGGAAAATGCTATTTTATTTTCTTCAATATTTCTCTTGCAACGGCTTTGTAAGCTGCCGAATGTTTATGGTAATCATCGCTAAGAATACGCTTCAATTCAGGATATATCCAATCGTATTTTTTACCCAATTCATACAAAGCTCGAATGGCGTAGGCTTTTGTGGCTACTTTTCCGTTTTCGTTAATGAGCCAATCAAAGCAGCTTTCGGTAATTTGTTGTTCTTGTATGTTGGTTAAGCTGAGGTGTTGGCTTAAGAACATACAAATTTTCGAAATAGAACGCAAGGCGCTTTCGTTTGTAAATGTTGAAAGACTACTACAGAAGACTGGAAGATGATTTGTAAGTAAATGGAGTTGTTTTTCTAGAACTAATTCTAGGATCCAACAGGCTTTGTGGTGGTTTTTATCCTCGATTGTTAAAGCAATTTGCAGTAAATCAGGAAATAAGTTGGAATTGGTTAAAATATGCTGGGCATTTTCGTCTCTACTAGATCTATATGCAGTGCTGTTCGCGATATTTTTATAAAGGTCGTTATTCATCTAAGGTTAAAAAAACATATTATTTTCAAATGTACGGTATTCTTATGGGTTTAAAACGGAGTTCTCAATTCAGAAATTCCTATATTTGCGAATTATTTTAAATAGAATAATCATGATTCAACTTCACGATAAAGAATTTGTTCCGTTTATTTCTGCTAAAGAAATACAGTTTGCAATAACAAAAATGGCCGAACAGATAGAAGCCGATTTTGCTGATGATATTCCTGTGTTTGTGGGAGTTTTAAATGGTGCTTTTATGGTCGTTTCTGACTTTATGAAAGCGTATAAAAAGCCATGTGAAGTAAGTTTTATAAAAATGTCTTCCTATGAAGGAACTTCTTCTACAAATGAAGTAAGACAATTGATAGGATTGAATCAGGATTTAACCGGGCGCTCCGTTATTGTTATCGAAGATATCATTGATACCGGAAATACATTGGTTGAATTGAAACAATTATTCAAAGCGCAAAACGTAAAGCATTTTAAAATAGCTACCCTCTTCTTTAAGCCAGAAGCATATCAAAAAGACATTAAAATAGATTATGTAGGAATCAGGATTCCAAATAAATTCATAGTCGGTTTTGGTCTTGATTATGACGGGTTAGGAAGAAACTTACCAGAAGTATATAAACTAAAAGAATAACTAGGCAACACACATTATGATCAACATTGTTTTATTTGGAAAACCAGGAGCAGGAAAAGGAACTCAAGCAGAATTTTTGAAAGAAAAATATAAATTAACACACATATCTACAGGTGATGTTTTTCGTTTTAATCTAAAAAACGATACAGAGCTAGGTAAACAAGTGAGGGTTTATATGGATGCTGGAGATTTAGTGCCTGATGAATTGACTACTAAGATGCTTATTGATGAGGTAAATAAACATACAGATACTAACGGTGTTTTATTTGACGGCTATCCAAGAACGATTTCACAAGCGGTTGCTTTAGATGCGTTTTTGTCGTCGATTGGTTCTAAAGTGACTGCTACAGTAGCCTTAGAAGCTGATGATGAAATTTTGATTAAACGCTTACTTGAAAGAGGAAAAACAAGTGGTAGAATTGATGATCAAGATGAAGATAAAATTAGAAACAGGTACGACGAATACAATGAAAAAACGGCTCCTTTAATGCAGTATTATAACGATCAAGGGAAATTTCACGCTGTAAACGGAATAGGAAGTGTTCAAGAAATTACCGAGCGTTTAAGTGCAGTTATCGATAATTTATAGTGAAATTCGGTTTTTTTAAAAGTCGAAGTTAGGTATAGTATCAATTGACTTTTGGCTTTAAATAGTGTAAATGGAAATATTAATAATACTTTTTCTGATTTTATTAAATGGAGTTTTCTCCATGTCTGAAATCGCATTAATTTCGGCTAGAAAAAGCAGATTAGAGTCTTCGGCGAAGAAGGGGAATAAAAGTGCTCAAATTGCACTTAATTTGGCTAATTCGCCAAATAAATTCCTGTCTACAGTTCAAATAGGAATTACCTTGATAGGTATTCTTACTGGTATTTACAGTGGGGATAAGATCACGACTGATGTTGAAACATTCGTTGTGGGATTCGAGATTTTAAAACCTTATGCTGAGACGATTGCAGTAGGTATTGTTGTCGTAATATTGACTTTTTTCTCCTTGGTTTTAGGAGAGTTACTGCCCAAAAGAATTGGTTTAAATCATCCTGAAGCGATCGCAAAAACTTTTGCGATGCCCATGAAAATAATTTCTGTGGTAACTGCTCCATTTATTTGGTTACTGACAACTTCTACAGAGTTTTTATTAGATATTCTTCAAATTAGACCTTCATCTGACGGAAAAATTACCGAAGAAGAAATTAAGGCGATTATAAAAGAGGGTACAGAAACTGGAGAAGTTCAAGAGATTGAACAAGATATTGTAGAGCGCGTTTTTTACATTGGAGACAGGAAAATAAATTCGTTAATGACCCATAGAAAATCTGTGGTTTATTTGCCGTTACATTCGAATAAAGAAGAGGTGAAGACGTTAATGAGACATGAGTTGCATTCTGTTTACCCAGTTTACAATCAGAATTACGACGATATTGTGGGAGTGGTAAATTTGAAAAATATTTTTGCACATATTGATGATGAGAATTTCAATTTGGCAAATTTAATGACTGAAGCTCCGTTCATGATGGAACAAACGACTGCTTACAAGGCATTGGAGCGATTTAAGAAAACAGGTGTTCATTATACCATGGTCGCTGATGAATATGGTATTTTTCAAGGAGTGATCACCTTAAATGATATTCTGGAAGCCTTAGTGGGAAATGTGTCTGATTTTTATAGAGAAGAATTCCAATTGGTTAAAAGAGAAGATGGAACATGGATGGTAGACGGACATTATTCGCTACATGATTTTCTAACGTACTTTGATTTGGACGAATTAATAAATGACTATGACGTGACAACCGTTGGTGGTTTAATAATGACGGAACTTTCGCATATTCCAAAACAAGGGGAAAAATTGATTTGGCGTAAATTCGAATTGGAAGTGATTGATATGGATGGAGTGAAGATTGATAAAGTAATGGTGAGAGCCTTAAAATAATAGTGCAAAGGATTGATTTTAGTACAAAGTAATTACACTGAGTACTTGAAAAAATAATTGCTGACCACTGAATACTAAAAGTTATGACTGAAGGGAATTTCGTAGATTATGTAAAAATATTTGTTTCATCGGGTAAAGGTGGAAAAGGATCTACGCATTTGCATAGAGAAAAATTTATTGAAAAGGGTGGACCTGATGGGGGTGATGGAGGACGTGGAGGTCATGTTTATCTTGTAGGGAACAAAGGGCTTTGGACTTTATTTCACCTTAAATTTGCTCGTCACATCAAAGCTGGAAACGGTGGTGACGGTAGTGGAGATAGAAGCACTGGCGCCGATGGTGATGACAAGTTTATCGAAGTTCCTTTAGGAACTGTTGTGAAAGATAAAGAAACTGGTGAAACCTTGTTTGAAATCACCGAAGACGGTGAAAAACAAGTATTGTCTAGAGGTGGTAAAGGAGGTTTAGGAAACTGGCACTTTAGAAGTTCTACAAACCAAACTCCTAGATACTCGCAACCGGGATTACCTGGAACGGAGATGGATGTTATTTTAGAACTTAAAGTTTTAGCAGATGTAGGTTTAGTAGGTTTTCCAAATGCTGGAAAATCAACACTATTGTCTGTTTTAACATCGGCTAAGCCAAAAATTGCAGATTATCCGTTTACAACTTTAAAGCCAAACCTTGGAATTGTAGCTTACAGAGATTTTCAATCTTTTGTAATAGCAGATATTCCTGGAATTATAGAAGGTGCAGCAGAAGGAAAAGGCCTAGGTCATTATTTCTTGAGACATATCGAAAGAAATTCAACCTTACTATTCTTAGTTCCTGTTGACACGCCAGATATTAAAGGAGAATATGATATTTTGGTAAACGAATTGACAAAATACAACCCAGAAATGCTTGATAAGGAGCGTATGGTTGTTATTTCTAAATGTGATATGCTAGATGATGATCTAAAAGCAGAACTGAAAGCAGAATTAGATGTTTCCTTCAAAGGGATTCCTTATATGTTTATCTCTTCGGTTGCTCAACAAGGATTGACAGAGTTGAAAGACAAATTATGGAAAATGTTGAATGATTAAGTAATCATTTTACTGATATAAGAAAAACCGTTTCAAGCAATTGAAACGGTTTTTTATTTAAACAATTATTAAATCCATAAAATTAAGTTAAAACCAGATGCGTAGTTGTTGTTTTTTAAGACAGATAGTACTTAAAATTGCGAAAATGATTTATATTCGCAGCACAAAAAAAATAGTTAAATTATGAAAAAAATAATTTTATT
Source organism: Flavobacterium hiemivividum (assembly GCF_004349145.1). GTDB lineage: Bacteria > Bacteroidota > Bacteroidia > Flavobacteriales > Flavobacteriaceae > Flavobacterium > Flavobacterium hiemivividum. The sequence goes on from NZ_SMFO01000004.1 coordinate 53,549, forward strand.
CTTGACCATGTGTCTGATGACTTTCCCAGTGAAAGCAGACGAAGGAATGTGGTTTTTGATGTTTATCGAAAGATTGAACCATAGAGATATGGAGAAAATGGGATTGCAACTTACAGCTGAGGAAATCTATAGCATTAACAACCACAGTTTGAAAGACGCAGTTGTTCAATTTAACGGTGGGTGTACTGCCGAAATCGTTTCAAGAGAAGGACTTGTTTTAACAAATCATCATTGTGGTTACGGTGCGATCGCTGAGCTTTCGTCTGAAGAACAAAATTATTTAAAAAATGGTTTTTGGGCAAAAGACAAAAGTGAAGAGATGAAACCAAAATCGTTATACGTTCGCTTTTTTGTGCGCATGGATGACGTTTCTAAAAGAATTTTATCGAAAGTAAATGATAAAATGACAGAAACTGAACGTAACAAAGCGATTCAGCAAGAAATGGCTTTGATCGAAAAAGAGAATAACGAAGGTGGAAAATATACTGTTTCTGTTCGACCTTTCTTTGAAGGAAATGAATATTACTATTTTGTTTACCAAGACTACAAAGATGTTCGTCTAGTGGGAACACCACCTGAAAGTTTAGGGAAATTTGGTGGTGATACTGATAACTGGGAATGGCCAAGACATACCGCAGATTTCTCTATGTTTAGAGTTTATGCTGATGCAAATGGAAATCCAGCAGAATATTCTAAAGATAATGTGCCATTGCAACCAAAACATCATTTGCCTGTAAGTTTAAAAGGAGTGGAGGAAAATGATTTCGCCATGATTTTAGGTTATCCAGGGCGTACAAATCGTTGGATGCCAGCGGGTGGAATTGAACAAAACGTAAAGTTTGCTTATCCTGCTTGGGTTGAAGGTGCAAAAACCGGAATGGATAGAATGAAGGTGTATATGGATGCGAATGAAAAAGTTAATTTAGATTATGCTTCTAAGTACGCTTCAACTGCTAACTACTGGAAAAACCGCCAAGGAATGATTGATGCTTTGACAAAAGCGGGAACTGCAGCTACTAAGGCAAAAGAAGAAACTAAATTCAATGCTTGGGCTAACAAGAGAGCAAACAAAGCAAAATATGGTAATGTAATCGCTACGATCAACAACTACTATTCTCAAAATAACTTAAAAACAACGCATGATAATTATTTAACTCAATTAATAAGAACAGCTACTTATGGAGCTGCTCCTGCTAATATAGGAAATACCTTGATCGCTTATTACAAAGAGAATGAAGCTAAGAGACAAGAGATGTTACCTCGAGTTACCCAATATATTGATGGTGTTTACGGGAAATTTCACGCTCCTTTAGAGAAAGATGTTTTTACGGCACAATTAAATTTATACTCTTCAAAAGCGGCTGCTTACGGACTTCCTGAAAGTGTTGCGAAATTAAAAGAGGAAAATAAAGGTGATTTTACTTCTTATGTGAATGACGCTGTTGCCAAAAGTATTTTTGCCACTAAAGAAAGTGTTTTTGCTTTCATGAAAGATCCAAAACCAGAAAATATTGCAAACGATCCTTTGTATGTAGTGTCGAATGATTTAATGACAAAAATTAGAGCTAAATCAGATGCGCAATTAAAAGCAGATGATGATTTTGCTAAAGCATTCCGTTCATTAGTAGAAGGTTTACGTGAATCTAAGATGAATTCGATAAAGTATCCTGATGCAAATTCAACTTTGAGATTGACTTACGGAAAAGTGCGTGCTTTACCTGTTGATAAGCGCAATGATGCAAAAGTAAATAATTATACGACTATGACCGGTTTGGTTAAAAAGTATAAAGCAGGTGATCCAGAATTTGATTTGCCAGCTCGAGTATTGGAATTGAACGAGGCAAAGGATTTTGGACAATATGCTGATAAAAATGGATATATGCCAGTTAATTTTTTAACTGACAATGATATTACAGGTGGAAATTCTGGTTCTCCGGTATTGAATGGTAAAGGAGAGCTAGTTGGTATCGCATTTGATGGGAACATTGAAGCGATGGCTGGTGATGTTATTTTTGATGCCAAATTGCAAAGAACTATTAGTGTAGATATTCGTTATGTACTTTGGATAATTGACAAGTATGCTGGTGCTAAGCATATTGTTGATGAAATGACAATAGTGAAATAACATACTGCATTAAATAATTAGAAAAACCTCTTATCTTGTGTTCAAATCAAGTTAAGAGGTTTTTTATTGTGAAAGCTTTTTGATGAGAAAATAGTTTACAATTAGAAATTCCTTATTTTTGAAGAATGAAAAACATTGTAATCCTCTTTTTATTTTTACCAATGATGATTTGGTCGCAATCTAATTTCGAAAAAGCTGAAAAACTCTTCAAAGCTGAAAAGTACGATCAGGCGCAACCTATTTTTGAAGCACTTCTAAAAACCAATCCGTCTAATATTGAAGTAATCGAATATTTAGGTGACATTGCAGGCAGTCGTAAGTCATGGGAACAAGCGATAGACTACTATGAAAAACTGAAAAATCTAAAACCTTCGGAAGCTGATTATTTTTATAAATATGGAGGGGCAACAGGTATGCGAGCTTTGGAGGTAAATAAGTTCAAAGCGCTTGGAATGATTGATGATATAAGAACTTCATTCGAAAAAGCAATTCAATTAGACCCAAAACATGTTGATGCTAGGTGGGCTTTGGTGGAGCTAAATATTCAGTTGCCAAGGATTGTAGGGGGAAGTGAGGGGAAAGCGATACGATATTCTAATGAATTGCTAAAGTTATCTCCTGTTGATGGTTATATGTCAAGAGCGCGTATCGAAGAATATTATAAAAGATATAAAGCAGCAGAGATCCAATATAAGAAAGCAATTGAAATAGGTAATTCAGCCAAGAGTTATCAAAAGCTTGCTGAATTATATAAAAACAAGATGAATGATCCTGAAAGAGCGAGAATCACCTTAGCCGAATACAAGAAACGAAGTCAAGAGATTAACTGATAATTAATTTGATTAAAAAAACGTACAAACGCACAATTGAATATACATAAATGAGAACACATTTCATCGCAATAGGAGGAAGTGCTATGCACAACCTTGCATTAGCATTACATAATAAAGGATACAAGGTAACAGGAAGTGACGATGCAATCTTTGAACCTTCTAAATCAAGACTGGACAAAAAAGGAATTTTACCTGCAGAATTAGGCTGGTTTCCAGAAAAAATCACAAATGATATTGAGGCTGTAATTTTAGGGATGCATGCTAAGGCGGATAATCCAGAGCTCTTAAAAGCGCAAGAATTAGGACTTAAAATATATTCGTATCCTGAATTTTTATATGAGCAGTCTAAAAACAAAACGCGTGTTGTAATAGGCGGATCTCATGGGAAAACGACCATCACCTCGATGATTTTACATGTGATGCACTATAATGATATCGCTGTGGATTATATGGTGGGAGCGCAGTTAGAAGGTTTTGATACCATGGTGCATCTTACGGAGGAAAATGATTTTATTGTTTTAGAAGGAGATGAATACTTGTCTTCGCCAATTGACAGAAGGCCAAAATTCCATTTATACCAACCAAATATTGCTTTGATATCAGGAATTGCTTGGGACCATATCAATGTTTTTCCTACCTATGAAAATTATGTAGAACAATTTGAGATTTTCGTTGAGAAAATCACGCGTGGCGGAATTCTAGTGTATAATGAAGACGATGCCGAAGTGAAACGTGTATCGGAAGCGGCTGTAAACCCAACACGTAAATTAGGCTATACAACTCCCAATTATAAAGTAGAAAACGGAATGACTCTATTAGAAACTCCAGAAGGTGATATGCCTATCGAAGTTTTTGGTGCTCATAATCTAAATAATTTGGCTGGAGCCAAATGGATCTGCCAAAACATGGGCGTGGACGAAGCTGATTTTTATGAAGCGATTGCTAGTTTTAAAGGAGCCTCTAAACGATTAGAAAAAATTGCTGAAAGTAAAACTACAGTAGCTTACAAAGATTTTGCGCATTCCCCAAGTAAGGTGGCTGCTACCACAAAGGCAGTAAAAGAACAATATCCGAACAGAACACTCGTGGCCTGTTTAGAATTGCATACTTATAGTAGTTTAAATTCAGAGTTTTTGAAAGAATACGAAGGCGCCTTAGAACATGCAGATGTTGCTGTAGTTTTCTATTCGCCAGACGCGGTAAAAATTAAGCAACTAGAAGAAGTTACATACGACCAAATTGCAACTGCTTTTAATAGAAAAGACTTGGTTATTTACACCAATCCAAAAGACTTCAAAGAGTATTTGTTTAATTTAAATTTGGATAATTCGGCGTTACTGTTGATGAGTTCAGGAAATTATGGTGGATTAAATTTTGATGAGGTAAAAGGAATGATTGAGAAATAAATATTTTTAAGATGGACTAATTTTAAGACGACAGTATGGATGAAAATGCTTTTTTTCCTATTACCAATTGGTCCGAAGACGATAAGCCGCGAGAAAAACTAATGCTGAAAGGTAAAAGTGCTTTGAGTGATGCCGAGCTAATCGCTATTTTAATTGGTTCAGGTAGTCGAAGTGAATCGGCAGTGGATTTGAGTAGAAGGATCTTGAAAAGCGTGGACAATAACCTAAATGCTTTAGGTAAGTTGTCGATTTCTCAGTTGATGAATTTCAAAGGCATAGGAGAAGCCAAAGCGATTTCTATTATTGCAGCTTTAGAATTAGGAAGACGAAGAAGATCTGAAGATGCAGTCGAATTGATTAAAATTACTTCTAGTAAAATGATTTTTGAAATTATGCAACCCATGATTGGCGAATTGCCACATGAAGAATTTTGGATTATTTATTTGAATAATTCGAATAAGATTCTATCCAAATTGCAATTGAGCAAAGGTGGTATAACGGGAACTTTAGTAGATGTACGAATCGTGTTTAAAAACGCGCTTGAAATAGGTGCTACTGCTTTGATTCTATGTCACAATCATCCTTCGGGAACCTTAGTACCAAGTGATGCCGACAAACAAATCACCAAGAAGTTAAAAACGGCTGGAGACAGCTTAGAAGTAAAAGTATTAGATCATTTAATTGTGACCGAATTTGGTTATTTTAGTTTTGTTGACGAAGGAATATTTTAAAAGAAAATTATAATGAAGATTACCAATATAACAGACGTTTTTTTTGATTTAGATCACACACTTTGGGACTTTGATAAAAATTCAGAGATGACCTTTGAGCGTATCTTTCAAAGAAATCACCCCGAGATAGAAGTTAAAATGTTTATCGAAAAGTACGTGCCTATCAATCAGGCTTGCTGGAAGTTGTATCAGTACGATAAGATTACACATGAAGAGTTGCGATACAACAGATTAAAAGATTCCTTTGATGCTATTAATTATGCTGTTTCTGATGAACAGATTGATAGTATTTCTAATGAGTATATTCATTTGTTGCCAGATAATAATCATCTTTTTGATGGGACATTTGAGATTTTAGATTATTTAAATAAAAACTATAAGCTGCACATTATCACCAATGGTTTCGCTGATGTTCAAAAAAGAAAAATTGAAAATTCGAAGTTGCATGATTATTTTCATACCATTACTAATTCAGAAATGGCAGGTGTGAAGAAACCCAATCCTATTATTTTTGAATATGCTTTAGATTTGGCCAAAGCCAAAAAAGAAAACAGTATTATGATTGGTGATTCTCTAGATGCTGACGTTCAAGGAGCGTTAGACATGGGATTAGATGCAATATATTTTAATGAAAACAAGACCCCAGTGGGCAATAAAATTAAACAAATAAATCATTTATTAGAACTTAAAAATTACCTTTAAATTATGAAAAAATATATTTTATTATTCCTATTAGTTCTTGCAGGAAAGAGTTATGCACAGTCTGTAAATGATTACAAAGCAGTAATTGTTCCCGTGAAATTTGATTTCCAAAAAGAGGAAAATCAATACCGCCTTACTACCTTGTCCAAATTCAATTTGAAAAAAGCTGGTTTTGAAGCTTTCTACAGCAATGAAACGACTCCAAAAGGTTTTAGCGAGAGGTGCGATTTATTGTATTTTGATTTGCAAAAAGAAAACGGTTTTTTGATCACTAAGCTTTTCATAACCTTAAAAGATTGTAATGGGAAAATCATCTATCAATCGGTTACTGGGAAAAGTAAGGAGAAAGACTATGAAACTGCTTATAATGAATGTCTAAATCAGGCTTTTGCTTCCATAGACGCTTTAAATTACAAATACAGTGGTGCAAATGCTGAAGCTAAAGTGGACGCTAAGCCGGTTAAGCAGGAAGTACCGGTCAAGCAGGAAGTAATTGAAGTACGAGCGGTTGCAGTTGAGAAAGCTGCTGTAGTTAATGCAGTAAGTAATACAGATACATCAGTTAAATACTTATATGCGCAGCCAGTTGCTAATGGATTTCAATTGATCGATACAACGCCAAAAGTAGTGATGAAAGTGTTTAAAACGGCCAGTCCTAGTTGTTTTATCGCAATAAAAGGAGATAACGAGGGTGTTTTACTTGGGACTGAAGAAGGTTGGATTTTTCAATACTATAAAAACGAAAATCTTATTTCAGAAAAAATAGCGGTTAAGTTTTAATACAATTTATGATAAAATAAAAAGGTTCTAAGAAGTACAGTTAAATGATGCTTTTTAGAACCTTTTTGTTTAATAACCGTATTTGCCTTTCCAGCGGTTTTTCAAGAATTCTCTGGTTGTTGTTTCTCTGGAGTTCGTTCCGGGAACATATAAAGGAGTATTTTTTACTGCATCAGGTAGAAACTCCTGATCGGCAAAATTGTTGGCGTAATTATGTGAATATTTATATTCGTCTCCATAACCTAATTCCTTCATTAATTTAGTTGGAGCATTTCGCAAATGAATAGGAACGGGGAGATCTCCAGTTTGTTTTACAAGTTGCTGTGCAGTTCCAATGGCAAGATAAGAAGCATTGCTTTTTGGAGAAGTTGCTAGATAAATCGCACATTGACTTAGTATGATTCGGCTTTCTGGATAGCCAATGGTTGCCACGGCTTGAAATGTATTGTTGGCCATTATAAAAGCTGTAGGGTTTGCATTTCCTATATCTTCACTCGATAGAATGAGCATTCGTCTGGCGATAAATTTCACATCTTCTCCACCTTCAATCATTCGAGCCAACCAATAAACGGCTCCATTAGGATCGCTTCCACGAATCGATTTTATAAATGCAGAAACGATGTCATAATGCTGTTCGCCACTTTTGTCATACAAAACGGTGTTTTGCTGTACTAGTTCAAACACACGGTCGTTAGTGATGATTATTTGGTCTTCAGCGGATGCGTTTACGACCAATTCAAATATATTCAATAGCTTTCGTCCATCCCCCCCAGAAAGTCGCAATAGCGCTTCTGTTTCTCGCAGCTCGATGTTTTTAGATGCCATATAGGTATCGGTTGTCAAAGCGCGTTGTAATAGAGATTCTAAATCGTCTTTTGTAAAAGCGTTTAATATGTAAACTTGGCAACGGGACAATAAGGCGGGAATAACTTCAAAACTTGGGTTTTCTGTAGTGGCGCCTATTAAAGTGATCCATCCTTTTTCGACTGCAGCAAGCAAGGAATCCTGTTGTGATTTGCTAAAACGATGAATTTCATCTATAAACAAAATAGGATTCTTAGTGGTAAATAGACCGCCGCTTTGTTTGGCTTTTTCGATAACATCCCGAATGTCTTTCACACCCGAATTGATGGCGCTTAATATATAAAAAGGACGTTTTGATTCCTGAGCAATAATTTGTGCTAAGGAAGTTTTACCTGTTCCTGGTGGTCCCCATAAAATTAAGGAGGGAATAATTCCTTTGGCTATTTGTTGAGTCAACGATCCGTTTTCTCCTATAAGGTGGGATTGACTGATGTAGTCTTCTAGTTTTTGAGGTCGAATGCGTTCTGCAAGTGGTGCTTCCATTTTACAAAATTACTATTTTTATTTTAGCTATTCTGGGTCTGTATTATATCTTTTGTTTCGAAAGGAAACCATGCGGTAAGTTCGCTTTTTTCTCCATTTCTTAGGCGCTAATTGGTTCTATGCTTCTTTTCGAATTCTTGACTTTAGGAATTTCTATGCTTCATTTTTAGATTGGATTCTCGTTTATCTGACAAAATAGCATTAAATTGCTTTTGGATAAATATTTGATTTAGCTTTTAAAATAAAAATGACTAGATGGATAATCAATTTAAATTTACTAATGCTGTTTTAGGAGTGCCACTTTTCTTTGTGTTGTTGCTTTGGTTCATCTATTGGTTGGAAATTCGTTTTGGTTTTGATTTTGTTCGAAATGGAATTTATCCAAGAACATTTTCAGGATTGCAAGGCGTGTTATTTAGTCCGTTTATCCATTCTGATTTGAAGCATCTCTATAATAACTCCTTGCCTTTATTAGTCCTGTTAGCTGCTTTGCAATTCTTTTATGCAAAACAGTCTTATGCGGTAATAGGATTTGGAATTTTAATGTCGGGGATTTTGACTTGGTTTATAGGAAGATCTAGTTACCATATTGGAGCGAGCGGTTTGATTTATGTTTTAGTGTCGTTTATCTTTATTAAAGGAATATTGACGCGCTACTATCGTTTGGTAGCATTATCACTCGCTGTTATAATGTTATATGGAGGAATGCTGTGGTATATTTTTCCAGAAGTAGATGATACTATTTCTTGGGAAGGACATTTGGCAGGATTGATTAGCGGGTTGGTGCTATCTATAATGTATAAGACTCCAGAATTTAAGAAACCGATTAAATATGAGTGGGAACGGCCTGAATTTGATCCCGCGGAAGATAAGTTCATGGAACGGTTTGATGAGAATGGTAATTTTGTGAATTTACCAGTTGTAGAAATAGACGAAGAGGAAGTTGAGCCACTGTCAAGTTATTTCACTTCAAATTACACTGTCGATTATGATATCGTAGTAAACGAAAAAAACGAATCAAGACCTGAGTCTTGATTCGTTTTTTATTCCGCTATATGTTAGTTCTCCCTTCGGGGGTAGGGGGAATTATATTCTTTGTCTCAACGCTTCATATAAAAAAGCACCACAAGCAACCGACACATTTAGGGAACCGATAGTTCCAAACATAGGTAGTTTTGCTTTTTCATCGACGATCTTCAAAACCGATGGGTTTACTCCACGATCTTCAGATCCCATAATGATGGCTACTCCTTCATTTAGAGAAATATCATAAATGGTTTGTTCTGTTTTTTCTGTTGCAGCAATTGTTTTAATTCCGCTTGCTTGCAAAAGAAAGATTGCATCCTTAATATGTTCTACTTTACAAATAGGGATATTAAATACTGCTCCTGCTGATGTTTTTACTGTGTCACCATTTACAGGCGCTGAACCAGCTTTTTGAACGATTATTCCATTTACTCCAGTACATTCGGCAGTTCTGATGATAGCTCCAAAGTTACGGGCGTCAGAAATTTGATCTAGTATAAGGAATAATGGTTTTTTTCCGTTTTCAACAACAGTGTCAATCAAGGTTTCTAAGTCAAAAAAGGAAATAGGGGAGATGCTCGCTACAGCACCTTGGTGATTGTTAGGAGTTAATCTGTTTAGTTTTTCTACAGGAACGTAAGAGAAGTTTACATTGGCACGCTTCATCACTTTCATTAAGTCTTTCATCAGTTCGCTGCTCGCTTCTTTTTGAATATAGACTTTATCTACTGTTGTACCAGCTTGAATCGCTTCTATTATAGCTCTAATCCCAAATATTTGATGTTCTTTTTCCATGGTGCAAAGATATAAAAAAAAACCACCACTTTTAAAGGTGGTGGTTTTAATAATATTTATTGGATTTCTAGAATTTATCCCAGAAAACTTTAGTTGTTTGCTTGTCACCACCTATTGCAGTAGAAGCTGCAGTATAGTTGGTTTTGTTCAAGTTTTGCTCACTAATAGGATACGTATATCTTGTAGGAACTGGAAGTCCAGATACAGCCGGTAGGTTAAAACCTGGCATGTCATAAGTTCTCCAAGCTGTCCAAGCCTCGTAACCTCTATTGTGCATAGCTAACCAAAGTTGATTACCAATTTTTACTTTCCATGATCCAGGTGCTGTAAGATAGTTTACGTTAGGATTAGCTAAGTAAGCGATAACTCCAGTAGCTCCCCAATCGTCGAATGAAGCTGTAACACCATTGTTGTAAAATCCAGCTGCTAATGCTGGAGTTCCTGAAATAGAACGTTCGGCAGCATCTGCTAGGTAAAAACTTACTTCTGCATAGTCAATCAAAGATGCTGGATTTGTAGGGTCATATACTTTATCTCCTAGTTGCGTGTTAGTAGTAAAACTACTTACTGCGCCATAGGTTCCACCTTTGTATACTCCTGCGCCTAAATTTTGTTTAAAGAAAACCGCTCTTCTAGGGTCAGCAAGATTGTTCATGAAATCAACTAATGTATTAGCAGCAACGAAATCAGATCTTCCTGATTGTACTAAATCTACCCATACAGGGTTAGTATTAGGAGATGCATTTGAGTATGCCATTGAAGCGTTGTCTGCATTTGAAGTAAATACACCACCACTAATAGCAGTTGTAATCGCAGCTTGTGCTGTTGCAGACATTGCAGCAACATCGATCACGCGAATACCCATTCTTAATTTTAATGAGTTACCAAATTTTTTCCAAGCACTAGCTGTTCCGCCATAAATTGGATCTGCTGCACCGAAACCGTCATTAGTTATAGCTGGAATCGCAGCATTTAAACGTGTAAATAGATCAGCATAAACTGTAGCTGCATCGTCGTATACAGGTAAAACGTATTTCCCTGGGTCTAATGCTTGAGAATAGGGTACATCTCCGAATGTCTCAACTAAATTAGCCCAAGCATAAACACTTAAAATCTCTATTTGAGCTTTTCTCGTGTCTTTAGTTTCTTGAGTAAAACTAGCAGTTACGGGAGTTGCCTCCGTGTTTTCTTTAGCAGTAGCTAAATCTAGAATTACGTCTCTGTACATTTCTGACCAATGCGCGTTAGTGATGTTACGTGTATTAAAGTCGTAATTGGCTTCGTCAACATACGTAGTCTCAGTCCAGTGTTGTCCTAACATTCTAAAAATATTAGTATTTACATTGGTGCTTGTCATTTGATCAACTAAGCTTTTCGTTGCACTTGTAAATAAAAAAGATGCATCAACTTGAGTTGGATTCTTTGGGTCTCTATTTAAATCTTCGTATGCGTCATTAGTTTGACACGATACTAGAGTGAAAATAGATAACGCTGTTAATATGATTTTTTTCATAATTTTATTTTTTAAAACTGTAATTTAAGACTCGCTCCAATTTCTCTAATAGAAGGGTAAGCACCAGATTGGTAACCTTGAACATTTCCAGAACTTAAACCAGCTTCAGGATCTGCATATGGAGTGTTTTTGTCAATAATCCATAAGTTTCTTCCAATGATTGAAAAAGAAGCACTAGTGAAAGGCAATTGAGCTAATGTTTTCTCACCAAAATTGTATGTTAAACTTGCTTCACGTAACTTAATATAACCAGCGTCATAAACATGTAGTTTGTTAGGAGCTCTTGCGTAACCCCAAGGAGTTGTGTAAACATTAGCATTAGCTCTAACTGTATTTTTTGATCCATCAGGAGCAACACCATCTACTATTACACCACCAGAGTTAGCGCCATAGTTACCAGGAGTTCCTACAACTGCATCTCTAACAGGGTTTCCTAATTCATTGTTTGCTGCAGAGAAATCATACATACCAGTAGCGTAACCGTACCAAGTATCTAGAGAGAATACATCTCCACCTTTTTGCATGTCAATTAAGAAACTTAAATTTAAGTTTTTATAAGTAAAACTATTGTTTAGACCTGCTTTCCAGTCTGCATTAATGTCTCCAATTACTTCGTTACTTGCAGCAGTTCTTTGATATGTACCAATTCTACTAGCACTTCCTGTTTGGTTGACAATAGGTTGTCCATTTGCAGCGTAAATAAAATCACTACCTCTAATCGTTCCGTAAGGTTGTCCTGGAGTTGCGTTTATTGAGATACCACCTTGTAAACTTGCTAATTGTAAGTTTTCAATTCCGTTTAACAATTCAACAACTAAACTTTTGTTTTGTGACCAGTTTAAGTTTAAATCCCATCTGAAATCAGTAGTTTTAAATGGAGTAGCATTAAATTGTACCTCCACACCTTTGTTTTCAATTGTTCCAGCGTTTAGAATAGCTGAACTATATCCAGTAGATGTAGATAATGGAATAGCTGTAATTTGGTTGATGTTTTGATTGTTATAGTAAGACACATCAAAACCAACGCGTCTGTTTAGAAACGACATTTCTACTCCAAATTCATAACTGTTTTGTCTCTCAGGTAGAAGCTCTCTGTTTGCTTGAGTTCCTGGGTTTGATGCAATACCATTCCCATTAAATGGAGTTCCAATTGCAAATGTATTGAAAACTCTGTATGGATCAGTTGCACTACCTACTTCAGCGTAATTCGCTCTTGCTTTACCAAATGACAACCAAGGGGTGTCAATAAATTGAGAGAAGATTAAACTTCCAGAAACTGAAAAATAATCAAATCTATTGTTATCTTTTGGTAATGTAGAAGAACGGTCAGTTCTAAATGATCCTTCTAAGTAAGCGAAGTCATCATATCCTAAACTTGCTCTAACATATTCACCATCTACCATGCTACTTGCGTCGTATTCTGTCGGAGCGTTAATAGGGTTTACACTATTAGATAATGCGTATAAACCTCTTAAATTTAATCCTCCATTTGTCGCTGCAAAGATGCTGTTAGCTACGTTGTTTCTTAAGTTGAAACCAACGTTTCCTTCTAAGTTTAATTTTTCAGTTATATCTTTGTTGAAGTTTAACATCAAATCATAGTTGTACTCAGAAACGTTATTGTTAAATCTTGAATAGCTAGATACATCAGCACTACCTACGTTAATTCTTTCTTCTTGTAATGCAGCGTAAGTGTCAAATGAGAACCTTGCCATTACACTAAGCCAATCATTAATTTTGTTGTCTAAAGTAACATTACCAAAATATCTTGATCTTGTATCGGTTTGATAATTTTCGTAAAATGTCCAATATGGATTGTCAGAATAGATAGGTTTTGTGTTGTCCGGACCATTGGGATTCCAAGTGATATTATCACCCGTAAGAAAGTATGCGTCTTTTTGTGCACCGTAGTCAACGTTCATTTGATTCCATTGTCTAAATTGTTGCATCACATTTCCAGAAGAATATCCTGTTCCATTTCTACCTTTACCGTCTGTTTTTACATAATTGAAGTTAGCAGAAGCGGTTAATTTATCAGTAAGATCTTGAGATCCTGAAAAAGCTATTGTATTTCTTCTAATGTTACTGTTTGGTAAGTTACCTTCAGCTAATAAATTAGTAAAACCTAATCTAAATGCACTAGTTTCAGTACCTCCATCTAAGGATACAGAGTTTACTGCAGTACTACTTGTTCCCCAAACTGAGTTTGGATTGTTCTTACCTGCTACCCATGGAGTTGCTTTTTGGTAAGTTGCTGTCAATTGTGGGTAAAGTGAGTTCCATTGGTAAATCATTAAATTTGGATCAAATGCTGCACCGTAAGAAGCATCTTCAGTAAATGGAGTTGTTAAATCGTCAATTCCATCTCCGTTGATGTCGGCTTCGTTGAAGTATTGATCTTCATTCGGACCGTAATAAGGACCGTAACCTGCTCCATATTTGTTCTGGTATCTTGGTAAAGTAGTGCTGTCAGCATTCCCTACAGTGATACTAGAATTTATTGTAACTCCAAGGCCTTTTCTGCTTTTTCCTTTTTTAGTTACAATCATTACAACACCGTTAGATGCACGTGATCCGTAAAGTGCAGTCGCAGCTGCTCCTTTTAGAACGTTGATAGATTCGATGTCATCAGGATTAATGTCAGATGCAGCATTACCGTAATCGTAACCACCTCCACCTGCTTTTTGCGTTCCTGTGTTTGAGTTTCCATTATCAATTGGAACACCATCAACAACAAATAAAGCCTGGTTATTACCAGCGATAGAACTATTCCCTCTAATAACAACGTTAGTAGATCCACCGAAGTTTCCAGAAGTTTTAATCTCTAAACCTGCAACCTTACCTGAAAGTGAGTTTACAAAATTCGAGCTTTTTACATTTGAAACTTCTTCACCGCCTACTTGTTGCGTTGCGTATCCAAGTGCTTTTTTCTCTCTTTTAATTCCTAAGGCAGTTACTACTACCCCTTCTAGTTCTACGGTAGATGACATCATTGAGATGTTTACGTTAGATTTAGAAGCGACTACAGATTGGGTTTTCATCCCGATGTAGTTAAAAACTAGAATTTGAGTTGGGGTAGCTTTAATAGCATATTTCCCGTCAAAATCAGTTTGTGTGCCAGAATTGGTTCCTTTAACCAATACATTCACGCCTGGTATTGGCATGCCTGCATCGTCAGAAACAACCCCCGTCACAACTCTCTCTTGCGCAAAAGTTAGTTGCGCCATCAGTACTACAAGTAGTACTAAGATTCCATTGAACTTTAGTTTCATTTTTAATTATTTTGAATTAGTCTCACAAAATTCTTAATAATTTGTTAAGATTCCTAATTAAAATAAGGCTTTTTTATGCACGCATCTAAAATTTAACATTATAACTAATATGGATAATTGTGTTATAAAAATCAATTTTTGTGCTTTTTTCGCTACCATTAGCGAGGGATATTTTGAGTAAACCGTTTGCAGTTTGGACTCCAAATCCAAGTCCGAAACCGAGTAGATCTGTTTTGTTTTTGATTGAGCTAGGGCTTCGGAAGCTGCAGTAATCAAGGATTGTATTGAAGTATACGCTCGGTGAGATGATGTAGCGGTATTCGGTAATGATAGTAGTCATGAGATTTGCTTGCAAACTATTTTCGCTAAATCCCCTGATAGAGTTAATTCCTCCAAAACGGTATAATTCGTTGTCAAGATAGTTCGAGCTGTAAAGGAAATAATTATAACTTTTTATGTTAATATTGTTCTTTGTGTTTAAATAAAAGGTGTGCATCGCCTGTAGTTCGATAAAAAACTGCTTGTATTTTGTGTTTAATTCTGATTGATTGTTTGTTTCTCTTTTTCCGGATCCAGCAGTTATATCAAGGGAGGATTTTTTTAGAAAAAGCGTCTTGGAATAATCAAATTGTGAAAAGTTTAGTTTTGAAGTTATAAAGGTGTTATTGTAGTCGGCTAGTGTGGTGCTGTTTGTGTTTTGAATGTCGCTCGATGCTGTTGATTGATATCCCAAATAGAAACGGGTGTTGTAATTGATAAAATAACTCAGGTCGATCTGAGTCTTTGTGTTTTGATAGGTGCTGTCTTGCTTGAAAATGTTTAACTGTGCTTTTAGTCCAATCGGAGTTTTGAATAAATAGGGAAGTTCTAAGGAGGTGTTGAATGTTTTTTGTTGGTCGCCGTCGCTTTTCCAATAAAGTGAAAATTGTTCTCCTACTTTTAAGGTGTTTTCTAGAGTAAGATCAAGGTATCCATTGAGGACGATTTTTTTATTTTCATTGTTGCTGAATCCAAGGAAGCCGTCAAAAGTATTCGATTTTCTTTTTTCGAGGTAAACGTACACTTTGGTACTGTCTTTTGTGAATAATATTTCGGGTTGTTTGGGTTGGCTTACGAAACTAATTTTTCGAAATTCCTCATGAATTTTCGTTAAGAGTTCTTGGTTGAAGGTTTTGTTTTTGTATTTTCTGTTTATTTGGGTTAAATAGTTACTGGGAAAACTGTTTTTAGTCGGGTTGTCTGTTTGTTTTATTACAATAGTGTTTAGTTGTCTTTGATTTTCTGTTTCGAATTGTAGATTGGCAAATAGTATGTTTTCTTTTCGTTGAATATTTGTTAGCTTCAGTTTTGCTAGAGGGAATCCTTTTCTTTCTAGGGCAATGGTATTTTGGTTTAGAAATTTTTCTATTTCGAGGTATGGTATAAAAATGCTGTCTTGTGTCGTGTTATTAAATAGTGTTTTAGTAAACGCATTATTTGTACCTATATTTATATGTATATGTTTTATTTTTATGCCTAAGCTAATTTGTGTTGTATAGGTAGAATCATTTTCTTTAAGTTGGTTGGTAATTTTATTTTCGATAAATCCTAATTGTGACAGTCTTTGAGAGGTGGTTTCAAGCTCTGATTTTATTGAGAGTGCATTTTTATGTTTCGAAATGTAGTTTAGAGAGTCTATTGTTTGAGTTTCCTGTCTGGAAATGCCTGTTAGTTGCAGTTTAAAATTTTGCGAATAGCAAGTTGCGGTGTATGCAAGTAGAGAAATATAAATTAGGAAGTTTTTCAATTTGTGTTTAAGTTTTTATAAAAGTAATGTAAATATCGAAAGTTTGTAGTAAAAGTCAAGCTGCTTTCTGATTGTCAAAAAATCACTATGGAATTGAGAAATTGTTCCTGTTCGTTGATAGATGGGTGATTCTATATACCATTAAATAACAATTGTTTACTTCGGAAAAAAAATAATGAATTAACGTTTGTAGAGTGAAAAAAAAAATCTACATTTGCAACCCCGTAAAAAGCGGGAATTAAATATACATAATAAATTTTTAGTATTAATTATGCCAACAATTCAACAATTAGTAAGAACAGGAAGAACTCAGATAACTAAGAAGAGTAAATCGGTTGCTTTAGATTCTTGTCCTCAAAGAAGAGGGGTTTGTACGCGTGTTTACACTACAACACCAAAAAAACCAAACTCTGCAATGCGTAAAGTAGCGCGTGTACGTTTGACAAATGGTAATGAAGTAAATGCCTACATCCCTGGTGAAGGACACAATTTACAAGAGCACTCGATAGTATTAGTTAGGGGTGGAAGGGTAAAAGATTTACCAGGAGTTAGATATCACATCGTTCGTGGTGCACTTGATACATCAGGAGTAGCAGGAAGAACGCAAAGGAGATCTAAGTATGGTGCTAAACGCCCAAAAGAAGCAAAAAAGTAATTTAAAGCGTTATTCTTATAGTGTTGCGAATTTTTCGTGATGGTATAGGTGTAGCATTTTATTAAAAAAAAGACATGAGAAAAAGAGCGGCAAAGAAAAGACCACTTTTACCAGATCCAAGGTTTAATGACCAATTGGTAACGCGTTTTGTGAACAACTTAATGTGGGACGGTAAGAAATCAACAGCTTTTAAAGTTTTTTATGATGCAATTGACATTATAGAATCTAAAAAGCAAGATGCAGAAAAACCATCATTAGAAATCTGGAAAGATGCTTTGACAAACGTTATGCCACACGTAGAAGTACGTAGTCGTAGAGTGGGTGGAGCTACATTCCAAATTCCGATGCAAATTAGACCAGATAGAAAAATTTCTATGGCAATGAAGTGGTTGATACTTTATTCTAGAAGAAGAAATGAAAAATCTATGGCTCAAAGGTTAGCTTCAGAATGTTTAGCTGCGGCTAAAGAAGAAGGAGCGGCTGTTAAGAAAAGAATGGATACTCACAAAATGGCAGAAGCTAATAAAGCTTTCTCTCACTTTAGATTTTAATTCATAGAAAAATGGCTAGAGATTTAAGATATACAAGAAATATAGGAATTGCTGCTCATATTGATGCTGGTAAAACAACAACAACTGAGCGTATCCTTTTTTACACGGGTAAAACACACAAAATTGGTGAGGTGCACAATGGTGCTTCAACAATGGACTGGATGGAACAAGAAGCGGAAAGAGGTATTACAATTACTTCTGCAGCTACTACTTGTGAGTGGAATTTTCCAACGACACAAGGGAAGCTTTTGCCAGAAACATTACCGTACCACTTTAATATTATCGATACCCCAGGACACGTTGATTTTACTGTTGAAGTAAATCGTTCTTTGCGTGTACTTGATGGGTTGGTTTTCTTGTTTAGTGCTGTTGATGGTGTTGAGCCTCAATCAGAAACTAACTGGAGACTTGCTGATCAATATAGAGTACCGCGTATTGGGTTTGTTAATAAAATGGACAGACAAGGGGCTAACTTTTTGAACGTGTGTCAACAAGTTAGAGATATGCTAAAATCGAATGCTGTTGCGATCACTTTGCCAATTGGTGAGGAAAATGATTTTAAAGGTGTTGTGGATTTAGTAAGAAACCAAGCTATCGTTTGGGATGACGCAGGTATGGGAGCAACTTACGAGATTGTGCCTATTCCTGAGGATATGATTGCTGATGTTAAAGAGTATAGATCTATTCTTATTGAAGCAGTTGCTGACTACGATGAGAATTTATTAGAGAAGTTTATGGAAGATGAAGACTCAATTACTGAGGAAGAAATCAACATAGCTTTAAGAGCTGCTACTATGGATATGGCTATCATTCCTATGGTTGCTGGTTCTTCTTTCAAAAACAAAGGAGTGCAATTCATGTTAGATGCAGTATGTAAGTACTTGCCATCTCCAATGGATAAAGAAGGTATCGAAGGAATTCATCCTGATGATGTTGAATTGTTAGAAGAAGATCAAACTAAAATCTTGCGTAAGCCAGATGTTAAAGAGCCTTTTGCTGCTTTAGCGTTTAAGATTGCTACTGACCCATTCGTAGGTCGTTTGGCTTTCTTCCGTGCTTATTCAGGACGTCTAGATGCAGGTTCTTATGTTCTGAACACTCGTTCAGGAAACAAAGAAAGAATCTCTCGTATATACCAAATGCATGCTAACAAGCAAAACCCAATCGATTTTATCGAAGCAGGTGATATTGGAGCTGCAGTAGGATTTAAGGATATCAAAACTGGAGATACATTGTGTGATGAAAAACACCCAATTATTCTTGAGTCAATGAAATTTCCTGCACCAGTAATTGGTATTGCAATTGAGCCTAAAACTAAAGCTGACGTTGATAAAATGGGTATGGCTTTGGCTAAATTAGCAGAAGAAGATCCAACATTTACTGTTAGAACTGATGAAGCTTCAGGGCAGACTATTATCTCAGGAATGGGTGAGCTTCACTTAGATATCTTAGTAGATCGTATGAAGCGTGAATTCAAAGTTGAAGTGAACCAAGGTGAGCCTCAAGTTGAGTACAAAGAAGCTTTTACTAAATCAGCAGTACATAGAGAGACATACAAAAAACAATCAGGTGGTCGTGGTAAATTCGGTGATATCGTATTTAAATTAGAGCCAGCGGATGAAGTTGATGGAAAAGTGCCTAATGGATTACAATTTGTTAACGCTGTTAAGGGTGGTAACGTTCCTAAAGAATATATTCCATCTGTAGAAAAAGGTTTCCGTGAAGCTATGAAAACTGGACCACTAGCTGGTTATCAGGTAGATAGTTTGAAAGTAACTTTAACTGACGGATCTTTTCACCCTGTCGATTCTGATGCTCTTTCTTTTGAATTAGCTGCAAGAATGGGGTATAGAGAAGTTGCTAAAGCTGCGGGTGCTGTTATTCTTGAGCCGATCATGAAAATGGAAGTTATTACACCAGAAGAAAACATGGGAGATATCGTAGGTGATATTAACCGTCGTAGAGGTCAGGTTAATGACATGGGAGATAGAAATGGCGCGAAGACTATTAAGGCAGATGTGCCATTATCAGAAATGTTTGGTTATGTGACAACATTAAGAACGTTATCATCTGGTAGAGCAACATCTACTATGGAATTTTCACATTACGCGGAAACTCCTTCTAATATTTCGGAAGCAGTAATCAAAAAAGCAAAAGGAAACGCTTAATCTTAAAGAAAATGAGTCAAAAAATCAGAATAAAACTAAAATCTTACGATCACATGCTAGTAGACAAGTCTGCTGAAAAGATTGTAAAAACGGTTAAGAGTACCGGTGCAGTAGTAACAGGACCAATTCCATTGCCTACTCACAAGAAACTTTTTACAGTACTACGTTCTCCGCACGTTAACAAAAAAGCGAGAGAGCAATTTGAAGTAATGTCATACAAGAGATTGATTGATATTTATTCATCTTCATCTAAAACTATTGATGCTTTAATGAAATTAGAATTGCCTAGTGGAGTTGAAGTAGAGATCAAAGTTTAAGGATTTACTTAAGAGTAAAAAGGGCACTTTGTTTAAGTGGAAGTTTTTTTTGGATTGTGTGTAAATAAGTTATACTTTTGCACCACTTTAAAAATAAGCTCCACTTAAATGATGTGTTCTATTTTTATATTTAATAATTAATAATTAATATTTATGTCTGGGTTAATTGGTAGAAAAATCGGCATGACTAGTATTTTCGATGAAAACGGGAAGAACATTCCTTGTACAGTAATTGAAGCTGGTCCATGTGTTGTTACCCAAGTCAGAACCATTGGTGTTGACGGGTACGAAGCGTTGCAACTGGGTTTCGATGACAAAAACGAGAAACATTCCACAAAAGCGGCTTTAGGTCACTTTAAGAAAGCGGGAACTGTAGCTAAGAAAAAAGTCGTTGAATTTCAGAATTTTGCAACAGAACAAAAACTAGGAGATCTTATCGATGTTTCTATGTTTGTAGAAGGAGAATTTGTAGATGTACAAGGTGTATCTAAAGGTAAAGGTTTTCAAGGGGTTGTAAAACGTCACGGTTTTGGTGGTGTTGGTCAAGCAACTCATGGTCAACATAACCGTTTAAGAGCGCCAGGTTCTGTAGGAGCTTCTTCTTATCCATCTAGAGTATTCAAAGGAATGCGTATGGCTGGAAGAATGGGAGGAGAAAATGTAAACGTTCAAAACCTTAGAGTATTAAAAGTAGTTACTGAAAAGAACCTACTTGTTATAAAAGGATGTGTTCCTGGTCATAACAACTCTTATGTAATCATTCACAAGTAATGGAAGTAAAAGTATTAGATTTCAACGGAAAAGATACTGGAAGAAAGGTTGAACTTTCTGATTCAGTATTCGCAATTGAACCAAATAATCACGCAGTATATCTTGATGTTAAGCAGTATTTAGCTAATCAAAGACAAGGAACGCACAAAGCAAAAGAAAGAGCTGAAGTAGCGGGAAGTACACGTAAGATTAAAAAACAAAAAGGAACTGGTACTGCTCGTGCGGGTAGTGCAAAAAATCCATTGTTTAAAGGTGGGGGAACAGTTTTTGGACCTAGACCAAGAAGTTATTCATTTAAACTGAATAAAAGCTTGAAACGTTTGGCAAGAAAATCTGCATTCTCAATGAAAGCAAAAGAGTCAAACATTATCGTTCTTGAAGACTTTAATTTTGAAACTCCAAACACTAAAAATTTCATTAATGTTTTGAAGGCTTTAGAGTTAGAAAATAAAAAATCTCTATTTGTGTTGGGCGATACGAATAAAAATGTATATTTGTCGTCACGCAATTTAAAGGCATCTAGCGTTGTAAGTAGCTTAGAATTAAGCACTTATGCTATACTAAATGCTAATAACCTAGTTCTTTTAGAAAGCTCTTTGGAGATAATTGAAGAAAACTTAAGTAAATAATAGGATATGAGCATCATAATTAAACCTATAGTAACGGAAAAAGTAACCAAAGAAAGTGAAGTTTTAAACCGCTTCGGATTCGTTGTTAACAAAAAAGCAAATAAAGTTGAGATTAAGAAAGCTATTGAAGCTGCTTATGGTGTGACTATTTTGAGTGTTAACACGATGAACGTAAGACCGGATAGAACTACAAAATACACTAAAAGTGGTTTGATCAGTGGAAAGACTAATGCAATTAAAAAAGCAATTGTTCAAGTACAAGAAGGAGAAACAATTGATTTTTACAACAATATCTAAGATAGAAAAATGTCAGTAAGAAAATTAAAACCTATTACCCCAGGTCAGCGATTTAGAGTTGTGAATGGTTATGACGCCATTACAACTGATAAGCCGGAACGCTCTTTGATAGCGCCGATAAAAAACTCTGGAGGTAGAAATAGTCAAGGAAAGATGACCATGCGTTATACGGGTGGTGGTCACAAGCAGAGATATCGTATTATTGATTTCAAAAGAAGTAAGGAAGGAATTCCTGCGACAGTGAAATCAATTGAATATGATCCAAATCGTACTGCATTTATAGCATTGTTAGCTTATGCTGATGGTGAGAAAACATATGTTATTGCTCAAAACGGATTGAAAGTAGGTCAGAAATTAGTTTCTGGTCCAGAATCTCAACCGGAAATAGGTAATGCAATGCCGTTAAGCAGAATTCCATTAGGAACTGTTATTTCTTGTATTGAGTTAAGACCAGGTCAAGGAGCAGTAATTGCTCGTTCAGCTGGAACATTTGCTCAATTAATGGCAAGAGACGGGAAATACGCAACAATCAAAATGCCTTCAGGTGAAACAAGATTAATCTTGTTAACTTGTGCTGCTACTATTGGAGCTGTTTCTAATTCAGACCACCAATTAGTTGTATCTGGTAAAGCAGGTAGAACAAGATGGTTAGGTAGAAGACCTAGAACAAGACCTGTTGCAATGAACCCTGTCGATCACCCAATGGGTGGTGGTGAAGGACGTTCTTCTGGTGGACATCCACGTTCAAGAAATGGAATACCAGCAAAAGGTTATAGAACTCGTTCTAAGAAAAACCCGAGTAACAAGTATATCGTAGAACGTAGAAAGAAATAATTAAGATATGGCACGTTCATTAAAAAAAGGACCTTTCGTTCATTATAAGTTAGACAAGAAAGTTCAAGAAAACATAGCAGGTGGAAACAAAGGAGTTGTAAAGACATGGTCTAGAGCTTCTATGATTACTCCAGACTTTGTTGGGCAAACTATCGCAGTTCATAACGGTCGTCAATTTGTACCAGTTTACGTAACTGAAAACATGGTAGGTCACAAATTAGGAGAATTTTCACCAACTAGATCTTTTAGAGGTCATGCTGGAGCAAAAAATAAAGGTAAAAAATAAGAAGCAATGGGAGTTCGTAAAAGAGAAACAGCAGATGCGAGAAAAGAGGCTAATAAGTCTATTGCTTTCGCGAAATTGAATAACTGCCCTACTTCACCTAGAAAAATGCGCTTAGTAGCGGACTTGGTAAGAGGTCAGAAGGTAGAGAGAGCATTAAACATCTTAAGATTTAGTTCTAAAGAAGCTTCAAGAAAATTAGAAAAATTGGTTTTATCTGTTATTGCTAACTGGCAAGCAAAAAACCCTGACGCTAATATGGAAGAAGCAGGTTTATTTGTTAAAACGATTACAGTTGATGGTGGAATGATGTTGAAAAGACTTCGTCCAGCACCACAAGGTCGTGCACACAGAATAAGAAAACGTTCTAATCACGTTACAATCGTATTAGGATCTATTAATAACACACAAGCAATTTAATACAAGATGGGACAAAAGACAAATCCAATTGGAAATAGACTTGGTATCATCAGAGGATGGGACTCAAACTGGTATGGTGGAAATGATTATGGTGATAAACTTGCCGAAGATCACAAAATCAGAAAGTATATCCATGCTCGTTTATCAAAAGCTAGTGTATCAAAAGTAATCATCGAGAGAACTTTGAAGCTTGTAACCGTTACTATCACTACAGCTAGACCTGGTATCATTATCGGAAAAGGTGGGCAAGAGGTAGACAAGCTGAAAGAAGAACTTAAGAAAATTACTGACAAAGAGGTTCAAATCAACATCTTTGAAATCAAAAGACCGGAGCTTGACGCGTATCTAGTTGCTACAAGCATCTGTCGTCAAATCGAAAGCCGTATTTCTTACAGACGTGCAATCAAAATGGCTATTGCTGCTTCTATGCGTATGAACGCTGAAGGTATCAAAGTTTTGATTTCTGGTCGTTTGAATGGTGCTGAGATGGCACGTTCAGAAGGTTTCAAAGAAGGAAGAGTTCCTTTATCAACTTTCAGAGCCGATATTGATTATGCATTAGCTGAAGCGCATACTACTTATGGTAGAATGGGTATCAAAGTGTGGATCATGAAAGGTGAAGTTTACGGAAAGAGAGATCTTTCTCCGCTTGCTGGAATGGACAAAAAACAATCTGGCGGAAAAGGTGGAGATGCTCCTCGTGGTAAATCTAACTTTAATAAAGGTGGAAAACCAGACGCTCGTAAAAGAAAGTAATTTTTAAATTAAAGAAAAATGTTACAGCCTAAAAGAACAAAATACCGTAAGGTACAAAAAGGTAAAATGAAAGGGAACTCTGGAAGAGGACATGAACTTTCTAATGGGATGTTTGGTATTAAATCTGTACATGAAGATGGAATGTTTCTAACTTCTCGTCAAATTGAAGCTGCGCGTATCGCTGCAACTCGTTTCATGAAAAGAGAGGGACAATTATGGATCAAAATATTTCCAGACAAACCAATTACTAAGAAGCCTCTTGAGGTACGTATGGGTAAAGGTAAAGGTGCAGTTGAGTATTGGGCTGCCGTTGTTAAACCCGGAAGAATTATGTTTGAAGTTGGAGGAGTTCCTTTGTCAGTTGCAAAAGAGGCGTTACGTCTTGCGGCTCAAAAGCTTCCAGTAAAAACTAAATTCGTTGTTGCTAGAGATTTCGAAGCATAATCTATATTATATTATGAAACAATCAGAAATAAAAGATCTTTCTGCAGCGGAGTTGCAAGAGAAGCTTAGTTTGACTAAGAAAACATATGCTGACCTAAAAATGGCTCATGCTATATCACCAATTGAGAACCCACTTCAAATTAGAAGTGTAAGAAGAGTAATTGCGAGAATAGCTACAGAGCTTACAAAAAGAGAGTTGCAATCATTGTAATCTGCCGAAAGATGGAAGAAAAAAGAAATTTAAGAAAAGAGAGAGTTGGTGTTGTAACTTCGGACAAAATGGACAAGTCTATTGTTGTTGCCGAAGTGCGTAAAGTAAAACACCCATTATACGGTAAGTTCGTGTTGAAAACTAAAAAGTATCATGCACACGACGAAATGAACGACTGTAACATTGGAGATACGGTAAGGATTAGCGAAACGCGTCCTTTAAGTAAGACAAAATGTTGGAGGTTAGTTGAAATCTTAGAAAGAGCTAAATAATTATGGTACAACAAGAATCAAGATTAAAAGTAGCAGATAACACTGGAGCTAAAGAAGTTTTAACTATCCGTGTTTTAGGAGGTACCAAAAGAAGGTATGCTTCAGTTGGTGACAAGATTGTAGTTTCTATCAAAGATACAACTCCTAACGGAAGCGTTAAAAAGGGAGCTGTTTCAACTGCAGTTGTTATACGTACCAGAAAAGAAGTGAGAAGAGCTGATGGTTCTTATATCCGTTTCGATGACAATGCATGTGTTCTTTTGAACGCTGCAGGGGAAATGAGAGGAACTCGTGTTTTTGGACCGGTAGCAAGAGAACTTCGTGAAAAACAATTCATGAAAATTGTATCATTAGCACCAGAAGTGCTTTAATTCGTTATAAGATGATAAAGCTAAAAATAAAAACAGGCGACATTGTAAGAGTAATTACTGGAGACCATAAAGGTGCTGAAGGTAAAGTATTGCGAGTTGACCGTGAGAAAAACAAAGCGATCGTTGAAGGTGTAAACATGGTTTCAAAACACACGAAACCAAGTGCAAAAAGCCCTCAAGGTGGTATTGTAAAAAAAGAAGCTTCTATTCAAATTTCTAACATCTCTCTAATTGATCCTAAAACAAAGGAAGCAACTAGAACTGGAGTTAGAGTTGAAGGAGATAAGAAAGTAAGATTTTCAAAAAAATCTAATCAAGTACTATAGTAATGGCGTATATACCTAGACTAAAAGAGGAATACAAGAACAGAGTAATATCTGCTCTTAAAGAGGAGTACGGATACACAAACGTAATGCAAGTTCCAAAATTGGAAAAAATCGTTTTGAGCCGTGGAGTTGGAGCAGCAGTATCTGATAAAAAATTAATTGACTATGCGGTTGATGAATTGACAAAGATAACTGGACAAAAAGCAATATCTACAATTTCAAAGAAAGATGTTGCATCTTTCAAATTGAGAAAAGGAATGCCGATTGGTGCTAAAGTTACTTTACGTGGAGAAAGAATGTATGAGTTTTTAGATAGACTTATCACATCTTCTTTACCACGTGTTAGAGATTTCAGTGGTATTAAAGCTACAGGTTTTGACGGAAGAGGAAACTATAACCTTGGGGTTTTAGAGCAAATCATTTTCCCAGAAATTGACATTGATAAAGTAAACAAAATATCAGGTATGGATATCTCTTTTGTAACTACTGCAAAAACAGATAAGGAAGCAAAGTCATTATTGACTGAATTAGGATTACCTTTTAAAAAGAATTAAGATATGGCTAAAGAATCAATGAAAGCCCGTGAGGTGAAGAGAGAAAAAACGGTAGCTAAGTATGCTGAGAAAAGAAAAGCTTTGTTAGAAGCTGGAGATTTCGTAGGTTTGCAAAAATTACCTAAAAACGCTTCACCTGTTCGTTTGCACAATAGATGTAAAATAACAGGTAGACCTAGAGGTTACATGCGTCAATTTGGTGTTTCACGTGTTACTTTTCGTGAAATGGCAAATAACGGATTGATACCAGGGGTTAAAAAAGCCAGTTGGTAAAATAATAATTTTAATTGGTTAAAGGTTCTTCAGATGGTCTGACGAAAACCATAACCGCAAATTTATACATATGTATACAGATCCTATTGCAGATTATTTAACAAGGGTTAGAAACGCTGTGGCTGCAAACCACAAAGTTGTCGAAATTCCTGCATCTAATCTAAAAAAAGAAATAACTAAGATCTTATTTGATCAAGGTTATATCTTAAGTTACAAATTTGAAGACAACGCTGTTCAGGGTTCAATCAAAATTGCTTTGAAGTATGATAAAGATACTAAAGAGTCAGTAATTAAAGATATCCAAAGAATTAGTAAACCAGGTTTACGTAAATATTCAAGTTCTTCTACTATACCAAGAATCCTTAACGGATTAGGTATTGCGATTGTTTCTACATCTAAAGGTCTTATGACTGGAAAGAAAGCGAAACAATTAAATGTTGGTGGTGAAGTAATTTGTTACGTATACTAATAAATAGACTATAAGATGTCAAGAATAGGTAAAAGTCCAATTGTAATCCCTGCTGGTGTAACTGTAGAAGTTAAAGACGGTATTATTACAGTAAAGGGAAAAAATGGTCAACTTACACAGGAGTTTTCGGACGTAACTGTAACAGTTGAAGACGGTCAAGTTCAAGTGGACAGATTGTCTGATCACAAAGACGAAAGAGCAAAACACGGTTTGTACAGATCTTTAATCAATAACATGATTATCGGTGTGACTGAAGGTTTTACAAAATCATTAGAATTGGTAGGAGTAGGTTACAGAGCTTCTAATCAAGGACAAAAATTAGATTTAGCTCTTGGATACTCTCACAATATCGTTTTGCAAGTTGCTCCTGAAGTAACTTTAGAGACTATATCTGAAAAAGGTAAAAACCCAATTGTTAAACTTACATCGTTTGACAAACAACTTTTAGGTCAAGTTGCGGCAAAAATTAGAGCTTTCCGTAAGCCTGAGCCGTACAAAGGAAAAGGTGTTAAATTTGTGGGTGAAGTATTAAGAAGAAAAGCAGGTAAATCAGCTTAAAAAATAAGATTATGTCATTATCAAAACCTGAAAGAAGACAGAGAATTAGATTCAGAATTAGAAAGACGATTAGTGGTACTGCTACAAATCCAAGACTATCTGTATTTAGAAGTAACAAAGAAATTTATGCTCAACTTATTGATGACGTAAACGGAGTTACTATTTTGGCTGCTTCTTCAAGAGAAAAAGAAATAGAAAAAGGTACTAATGTAGATGTTGCTATTGCAGTTGGAAAACTTGTAGCAGAGAAAGCGTTAAAAGCTGGGATAGAAGTAGTAACATTCGATAGAGGAGGTTACTTGTATCACGGTCGTATTAAATCATTAGCAGAAGGCGCGAGAGCTGCTGGACTTAAATTCTAATATATTATGTCTAATAAATACAAGAATGTAGAGTTGGTAAAACCAAGTGGTCTTGAATTAAAAGATCGTTTGGTTAGTGTTAATCGTGTTACTAAAGTTACAAAGGGTGGTAGAGCTTTCGGTTTTTCTGCTATTGTAGTTGTAGGTGATGAGAATGGTGTTGTAGGTCATGGATTAGGGAAATCTAAAGATGTTTCTGAAGCAATTGCGAAAGCAGTAGAAGATGCTAAGAAAAATTTAGTAAAGATTCCTTTGAATGGAAAATCAGTGCCACACGAACAAAAAGGAAAATTTGGTGGAGCACGTGTATTCTTGATTCCTGCCTCTCATGGTACAGGAGTTATTGCAGGAGGAGCTGTTCGTTCAGTTCTTGAGTCTGTTGGGATTCACGATGTATTATCGAAATCTCAAGGATCATCAAATCCTCACAACGTTGTTAAAGCAACTTTTGACGCGTTGTTACAAATGAGAAGCGCCTATAGTGTTGCAAAACAAAGAGGAGTTTCTTTAGAAAAAGTTTTTAAAGGTTAATTCAAGGAAATTATGGCTAAATTATTAGTAAAACAAGTTAGAAGTAAAATCAACTGTCCACTTGATCAAAAAAGAGGATTGGAAGCTTTAGGTCTGCGTAAAATGGGACAAATTGTAGAGCATGATTCAAACCCTACAATCCTTGGGATGATAAACAAAGTTAAACACTTAGTTTCTGTAGAGGAAACTAAATAACAAATACTGTTATGAATTTAAGTAACTTACAACCAGCTGAGGGTTCAACACACAGTCAAAATAAAAGATTAGGTAGAGGAGAAGGTTCTGGAAAAGGTGGTACTTCGGCAAGAGGACACAACGGACAAAAATCTCGTTCTGGATATTCTAAAAAGATTGGTTTTGAAGGAGGGCAAATGCCACTTCAAAGACGTGTGCCTAAGTTTGGTTTTACAAACATCAATCGTAAAGAATACGAAGGTGTGAATCTTGATACACTTCAATTATTAGTTGATAATGGTGTGATTACAGATACTGTCGATATGACTGTGTATGTATCAAATCGTTTGGCAACTAAGAATGAAATCGTTAAGATTTTAGGAAGAGGAGAATTGAAAGCAAAATTAAAAGTAACTGCTCACAAATTTACTGCTACTGCAAAAGCTGCTATTGAAGCTGCTGGTGGAGAAGCTGTAACAATGTAATTTTTCAAATTATATGAAGAAATTTATAGAATCATTAAGTAATGTTTGGAAAATCGAGGAGCTAAGAAACAGAATCCTAATGACATTAGGTCTGCTTTTAGTTTATCGTTTTGGAGCACATGTTACGCTTCCGGGAATCGATGCAACACAATTGAATGGTTTAGCAGGTCAGACCCAAAGTGGTATCGGATCTATACTAGATATGTTTACTGGTGGTGCATTCTCTAAAGCGTCAGTTTTTGCTTTAGGAATTATGCCTTACATTTCGGCTTCTATTGTGGTGCAGCTTATGGGAATTGCGATTCCTTATTTGCAGAAACTTCAAAGTGATGGTGAAAGTGGTAGAAAAAAGATTAATCAGATAACACGTTGGTTAACTATTGTTATTACACTAGTGCAAGGACCAACTTACATCTACAATCTATATAGAACTTTACCTAGTAGTGCATTTTTATTAGGGTTTAATTCTTTTGAATTCTTGTTTTCTTCAGTGATTATCTTAGTTACAGGTACAATATTTGCCATGTGGTTAGGTGAAAAAATAACTGATAAAGGAATTGGAAATGGTATTTCACTTTTAATCATGGTAGGTATACTTGCTAGATTTCCTCAAGCATTTATACAGGAGTTTACTACTAGAGTTACAAATAACAACGGTGGACCAATGGTATTGGTTATCGAAATTATTATATGGCTTTTAGTTATTGTTGCCTGTGTTTTATTAACTATGGCAATTAGAAAGATACCAGTTCAGTACGCTCGTCGTACGACTTCAGGTGATTTTGAGCAAGATATGATGGGTGGTAATAGACAATGGATTCCTTTGAAGCTTAACGCTTCTGGAGTTATGCCTATTATCTTTGCTCAGGCGATCATGTTCATTCCTGCTGCTTTAGCTGGGTTGTCTAAGTCAGATGCATCACAATCAATTGTTGGCGCTTTTAGTGACATGTTCGGTTTTTGGTATAATCTTGTATTTGCAACTTTAATAATTGTATTTACATTCTTTTATACAGCAATTACAGTTCCTACTAATAAGATGTCAGATGATTTGAAGAGAAGTGGAGGATTTATTCCAGGTATTAGACCGGGTGTAGAAACTTCTGATTTTCTTGATAAAGTGATGTCATTGATAACTTTCCCAGGATCTTTATTTCTAGCTTTAATAGCTGTGTTCCCAGCGATTATTGTAAGTCTTATGGATGTTCAACAATCTTGGGCAATGTTTTTCGGAGGTACCTCATTAATAATTATGGTTGGTGTTGCAATAGATACAATTCAACAAATTAATTCATACTTGTTAAACAAGCATTATGACGGTTTAATGAAGAGTGGAAAAAATAGAAAAGCAGTAGCTTAATCTTATGGCAAAACAATCAGCAATAGAACAAGACGGATCAATAATTGAAGCATTATCAAATGCTATGTTCCGTGTAGAGTTAGAAAATGGACATATCGTAATTGCTCATATATCTGGAAAAATGCGCATGCATTACATCAAATTATTACCTGGTGATAAAGTGAAACTAGAAATGAGCCCGTACGATTTGTCAAAAGCAAGAATTACTTATAGATATTAAAGGATATTCACAATGAAAGTTAGAGCATCAGTAAAAAAGAGAAGTCCCGAGTGCAAGATTGTGCGTAGAAAAGGGATATTGTACGTTATAAACAAAAAGAATCCTAGATTTAAACAAAGACAAGGATAATTATGGCAAGAATAGCAGGGGTAGATATCCCAAAAAATAAGAGAGGTGTTATAGCACTTACCTATATCTTTGGATTAGGAAGCAGTAGAGCTATTGAGATTTTAGAAAAAGCTCAAGTTAGCCAAGATAAAAAAGTTCAAGACTGGAATGATGATGAGATCGGAGCAATTCGTGAAGCAGTATCAGAATTCAAAATTGAAGGAGAATTGCGTTCTGAGGTTTCTTTGAACATCAAACGTTTAATGGATATTGGTTGTTATAGAGGTATCCGTCATAGAACTGGTCTTCCTTTAAGAGGACAAAGAACTAAAAACAATTCTAGAACAAGAAAAGGTAAAAGAAAAACTGTTGCCAACAAGAAAAAAGCAACTAAATAATAAGTAATATGGCTAAAGCAACTGCAAAAAAACGTAAAGTTATCGTTGAATCAACGGGAGAAGCTCATATTTCTGCTACCTTCAATAACATCATCATTTCTTTGACAAACAAAAAAGGTGAAGTTATTTCTTGGTCTTCAGCTGGTAAAATGGGTTTTAGAGGTTCTAAAAAGAATACTCCATACGCAGCCCAAATGGCAGCAGAAGATTGTAGTAAAGTAGCTATTGAAGCAGGACTTAAAAAAGTGAAAGTTTATGTTAAAGGACCAGGAAATGGACGTGAGTCTGCGATTCGTTCTTTGCATAACGGTGGAATTGAAGTGACTGAGATTATCGACGTTACCCCAATGCCTCACAACGGATGTCGTCCTCCTAAGAGACGTAGAGTTTAATTTATACTGTGTTCGCCTCGGCGAATCAGTATTTTTTATAAAACAAAATTATAGTATAACCTAGATTGAATTTCGATTATTGAAGGATCAGACCTGAATTCATAATCTCAATCTTAAACAATTTAAAATGGCAAGATATACTGGTCCTAAAACTAGAATTGCTCGTAAATTTGGCGAAGCAATATTCGGAGATGACAAAGCATTCGAAAGAAGAAGTTACCCACCTGGACAACACGGGATGGCTAAAAAAAGAGGAAAAAAATCTGAGTATGCAATCCAGTTAATGGAGAAGCAAAAAGCTAAATATTCTTACGGAATATTAGAAAAACAATTCAGAGGTTTATTCAAAAAAGCATCAGCTACTAAAGGTGTTACTGGTGAAGTTCTTTTACAATTATGTGAAGCAAGATTAGATAACGTTGTATTTAGAATGGGTATTGCTCCTTCTAGAAGAGGCGCTAGACAACTTGTATCTCACAGACATATCACAGTTAACGGTGATGTAGTAAATATTGCTTCTTACCACCTTAAACCTGGTGACAAAGTTGCTGTTCGTGAAAAATCTAAATCATTAGAGGCTATCGAACGTTCTTTATCTAATTCAAGTCATGTTTATGAATGGATTACTTGGAACAATGATGTTAAAGAAGGTACTTTTGTTTCTGTACCAGCTAGACTTCAAATTCCAGAAAACATTAAAGAACAATTAATCGTAGAGTTGTACAACAAATAATAATTGACTTAGTCGAAATTTATGGCAATATTTAATTTTCAGAAGCCCGATAAAGTTATCATGATCGATTCAACCGATTTTGAAGGTAAATTTGAATTTAGACCTTTAGAACCGGGATACGGATTGACCGTTGGTAATGCACTTAGAAGAGTTTTGCTTTCAGCATTAGAAGGTTATGCAATTACATCCGTTCGTATAGAAGGTGTAGATCATGAGTTTTCTACTATCTCAGGAGTTGTTGAAGATGTTACCGAAATCATTCTTAATCTTAAACAAGTACGTTTTAAACGTCAAATTGAAGATGTAGATAATGAAGCAGTTACTATTTCTGTGTCAGGTAAAGATCAATTAACAGCTGGTGATTTTCAAAAATTTATTTCAGGTTTCCAAGTTTTGAATCCAGAACTAGTTATCTGTAATTTAGATCCAAAAATCAAATTGAACTTCGATTTAACAATCGAAAAAGGTAGAGGATATGTTCCTGCAGAAGAGAACAAAAAACAGAACGCAGCAATTGGAACCATTTTTACGGATTCTATTTTTACTCCGGTAAAAAACGTAAAGTATTCAATTGAAAACTTCCGTGTTGAGCAAAAAACAGATTATGAAAAATTAGTTTTCGAAATAAAAACTGATGGTTCTATCAATCCAAAAGATGCCCTTACTGAAGCAGCCAAAGTTTTAATTCACCATTTCATGTTGTTTTCTGACGAAAGAATTACACTCGAGGCTGATGAGATCGCACAAACAGAATCGTATGATGAGGAATCATTACATATGAGACAATTGCTTAAAACTAAGCTTGTTGATATGGACTTATCTGTAAGAGCATTAAATTGTTTGAAAGCGGCTGAAGTTGATACACTTGGAGATTTAGTATCGTTCAATAAAAATGACCTAATGAAATTCCGTAATTTTGGTAAAAAATCTTTAACAGAACTAGATGAACTAGTAGCTATTAAAAATTTGAACTTCGGAATGGATTTAGCGAAATACAAACTAGATAAAGAATAAATTACTTCATATTTTGATCTCCAAAACGGATAGTATCAAGATGAAAGTATAAAAAAACACGTCATGAGACACGGAAAAAAATTCAACCACTTAAGCAGACAGACAGCACATAGAAAATCTATGTTAGCTAATATGGCTTGTTCTCTTATTGAGCACAAACGTATTAACACTACTGTGGCTAAAGCGAAAGCGCTTAAACAATTTGTTGAGCCTTTAATAACAAAATCAAAAACGGATACGACTCACAACCGTCGTATTTGTTTCGCTTACTTACGTAGCAAATATGCGGTAACTGACTTGTTCAGAGACGTAGCTGCTAAAGTAGGAGACCGTCCAGGTGGATACACTCGTATCATTAAAGTTGGAAATCGTTTGGGAGATAATGCTGATATGGCAATGATCGAACTTGTAGATTTCAACGAACTTTACAATGGTGGTAAGAAAGAAGTTAAAAAAGCAAAAAGCCGTCGTGGTGGAAAAGCTAAAAAAGCAGATGAAGCTACTGAAGCTCCAGCCGCTGATGCTGACACAACTACAACAGCTGCTGAATAGTTATGAAGATAACCATTCAATAAAAGATAAGGATAAACTATTAGTAGTTTATCCTTTTTTTTTGCTTTTTTAGGAGTAAAATTGGGAGATTGGCTGTTTATGTTTTGGTTTTAAAATACTGTATTATTCATACTCTAGTAGAAGTAAAAGGGTTAGTCTCGCCACATTTTGTTTCATAATAAATTTTAAAAGTTTGCATCCATTGTATTAATAAATTAAATTTGCACAATATTTAACTACACATGAAATATACAACACGACAAAGCGCCATACTTTTACTAAGTGACGGCACCATTTTTCACGGAAAATCAATAGGTATTAGCGGAACTACTTTTGGAGAAGTGTGCTTTAACACCGGAATGACTGGTTATCAAGAAATCTTTACAGATCCTTCTTATTTTGGACAAATAATGGTCGCTACTAATGCTCATATTGGGAATTATGGTGTGAATGAAAACGAAGTAGAATCAGATGGGATTAAGATTTCTGGTTTGGTATGTAAAAATTTTAGTTTTAACTATTCAAGAGCTGATGCTTCAGAAAGCTTAGAAGAATACTTCATTAAGCAAAACCTGATTTGTATTTCAGATGTAGATACTAGAGCGCTTGTAAGTTATATTAGAGACAATGGCGCTATGAATGCGGTTATTTGTACTGATGGAACTTCTGTTGAAGAATTAAAGGCTTCTTTAGCTAATGTTCCTGACATGAAAGGACTTGAGTTAGCTTCTAAGGTATCTACTAAAGAGCCTTATTTTTACGGCGATGAAAATGCAACGTATAAAATAGCAGCCTTAGATTTAGGGATCAAAACAAATATACTTCGCAACCTTGCCAAAAGAGATTGTTACATTAAAGTTTTTCCTTTCGATTCAACTTACAATGATTTAGCTTCTTTTAATCCAGATGGTTTTTTCTTGTCTAATGGACCTGGAGATCCAGAGCCACTTGCGGGAGCAATTCAAGTAGCAAAAGAGATTCTTGAAAACAATAAACCTTTATTTGGAATCTGTTTAGGACATCAGGTTATTGGGTTAGCAAATGGAATTTCGACTTATAAAATGTTTAACGGTCACCGAGGGATAAATCACCCGGTTAAGAATTTAATTTCCGGTAAAGGTGAGATTACTTCGCAGAATCACGGTTTTGCAGTTAACAAAGAAGAGTTAGAAGCAAATGCTGATTTAGAAATCACGCACGTTCATTTAAATGATGGAACTGTTGCGGGAATGAGAATGAAGGATAAAAATTGTTTTTCAGTTCAATATCATCCAGAAGCAAGTCCAGGACCTCACGATTCGTCTTATTTATTCGATCAATTTATTGAAAATATTAAAAAATAGGAATCTATTTCTTATTTTTTAGAACACAAATCAGATGCTTTCTTTTTAATTAAAGTCAGCATCTTTTTTTTATTTATACTATTCGAAAATAGTAATGTCGCTAGAAATGGAAGTTCTGATTTAGGTAAATCGGTGAATATTAAGATGATTTTTCTAAAAATGTGAAAAAGTTTTTTAATTATGCATAATTATAACGTTTTCGTTAATAAGATTAAATATTTTCATATTATCATTACAAAAGATAGGATATATTTGTATTTTATAATTTAAAATAAAGTAATATGAGTATTATTATCAAAATTCACGCAAGACAAATTTTCGATTCAAGAGGGAATCCAACAATAGAAGTAGATGTAGTTACTGAACATGGTGTTTTAGGTAGAGCGGCAGTTCCATCTGGAGCTTCAACTGGAGAACACGAAGCAGTTGAGTTACGTGACGGAGGAAAAGCTTATTTAGGAAAGGGAGTTTTGAATGCAGTGAAAAATGTTAATACACTTATTGCAGAAGAGCTTTTAGGAACTTCAGTTTTTGAACAAAATGTAATTGATCAAATGATGATTGATTTAGATGGTACGCCAAATAAATCGAAATTAGGTGCAAATGCTATATTGGGTGTTTCGCTTGCTGTTGCAAAAGCAGCTGCTAACGAACTAGGTTTGCCATTATATAGATATGTAGGTGGAGTTTCGGCTAATACGTTACCAGTTCCTATGATGAATATCATCAATGGAGGTTCGCATTCTGATGCGCCTATCGCATTTCAAGAATTCATGATTTTCCCTGTAAAAGCAACATCTTTTACACATGCTATGCAAATGGGAACTGAAATTTTCCATAGCCTAAAAAAGGTATTACACGATAGAGGTCTTTCTACCGCTGTAGGTGACGAAGGTGGTTTTGCTCCAACATTAGCTGGAGGAACGGAAGATGCTTTAGATACAATCAAAAAAGCAGTTGAAAATGCTGGGTATACCTTTGGTGATGAGATCATGGTTGCTTTAGACTGTGCTGCCGCAGAATTTTATGTAAACGGAAAATACGATTACTCTAAATTTGAAGGTGAAACTGGAAAAGTAAGATCTTCAGCGGAGCAAGTCGATTATTTAGCTGAATTAGTGGCTAAGTATCCAATTATTTCTATCGAAGATGGTATGGATGAAAATGACTGGGATGGTTGGAAATTGCTTACAGAGAAGATTGGAGATAAAGTACAATTAGTAGGTGATGATTTGTTTGTTACTAACGTAGAGCGTTTGTCTACAGGAATCGAAAGAGGAATCGCTAACTCAATACTTATTAAAGTAAACCAAATTGGTACTTTAACTGAAACAATTGCAGCGGTAAACATGGCTAAAAATGCAGGTTATACTTCTGTAATGTCTCACCGTTCTGGAGAAACAGAAGACAATACAATTGCTGATTTAGCAGTTGCCTTGAATTGCGGTCAAATTAAGACTGGTTCTGCATCTCGTTCTGATCGTATGGCTAAATACAATCAGCTATTAAGAATCGAAGAAGAACTTGGAGATACTGCTTATTTTCCTGGTAAAAATGCATTCAAGATAAAATAAGGCTTATTTTTATAATTCCAAAGGCCATTCGATTTATTCGGATGGCTTTTTTTTGTTGGTTTTAACAATATCATTGTCAATTTCTCTTTTTATTTCCTGTTATTATTCTTAGATTTGGTAAATTATTAAATATAAAGTTTTATTTTCAAAATATTATGTCAAAAACAGCTATAATAGAAATTGATGGCAAGAGGTTTGAACTTCCAGTTGTAGAGGGAACTGAAAACGAACAAGCGATCGATATTAACAAATTACGTGATTTAACTGGGATCATTACACTTGATCCAGGGTATAAAAATTCAGGTTCTTGTACTAGTAAAATTACTTTCTTAGATGGAGAACTAGGAATATTGCGTTATAGAGGATATTCAATTGAAGACTTGGCTGACAAAGCTGATTTTCTAGAAGTTTCCTTTCTTTTAATCTTTGGAGAGTTGCCTACTGTAGAGCAGTTGAAACAATTTGAAGATGATATTAGAAAGCATACTTTAGTTAATGAGGAGATGAAAAACATCATTGATGGTTTTCCAAGAACAGCACATCCAATGGGTGTATTGGCGGCATTAACTAGTGCATTAACTGCATTTAACCCTAAGTCGGTGAATGTTGAAAATGAAAAAGAAATGTATCAAGCCGTTTGTAAGACTATGGGTAAGTTCCTAGTTATAGCAACTTGGACGTACAGAAAAAGTATGGGTTATCCTTTGAATTATTACGATAATACTAAAGGATATGTTGAGAATTTCATGAGATTAATGTTTGAAGTACCAACGGAGCCTTATAAAGCAAATCCGATTGTTATTGATGCATTGGATAAATTGTTCATCCTTCACGGTGATCACGAGCAAAACTGTTCTACCTCTACGGTAAGAATGGTGGGTTCCTCTCATGCGGGATTATTTGCATCTATTTCGGCAGGTGTTTCTGCACTTTGGGGACCACTGCACGGTGGAGCAAATCAAGCAGTGCTTGAAATGCTCGAAGAAATCCATAAAAATGGTGGGGATACAGATAAATATATGGCTAAGGCCAAAGACAAAAACGATCCTTTCCGTTTGATGGGATTTGGTCACAGAGTATATAAAAACTTTGATCCACGTGCTAAAATCATTAAAAAAGCGGCAGATGAAGTTTTAGAAACTTTAGGTGTTGACGATCCTATTCTTGCTATTGCAAAAAAATTGGAAGCATTAGCGCTGGAAGATGAATATTTCAAATCTAGAAGCTTATATCCAAATGTAGATTTCTATTCTGGAATTATTTACAGAGCATTAGGAATTCCTACTGATATGTTTACAGTAATGTTTGCAATAGGACGTTTACCGGGTTGGATCGCACAATGGAAAGAAATGCGTGAGAACAAAGAGCCTATTGGAAGACCAAGACAAATATACACAGGATCTCCTTTAAGAGATTTTAAGACTGTTGATAAACGATAAATTCAATTTTAAAAAGCTTCACTAACTAGTGAGGCTTTTTTTTATCTTTGTCCAAATTGATTGGCTATATGTTAAAATTAAATGTTAAGAATGAGACTTCAAGATTGCGAGCAGTGGTTCTAGGAACTGCAGCGAGTAATGGACCAACGCCAACGGTAGCCGAAGCCTATGACCCAAAATCGTTAGAGCATATATTGGCAGGAACTTATCCGCTGGAAAGTGATATGGTAAACGAAATGGAGGTTTTTAATAAAGTGCTTCAAAAATACAATGTCACCATATATAGACCCGAATTAATGACTGATTACAATCAGATATTTACAAGAGATATCGGTTTTGTAATTGACGACATTTTTATTAAGTCGAATATTTTGCCTGAGCGTGAAAGAGAATTAGACGCGATTCAATATATTATTGATCAGATAGACCCCATAAAAGTGGTGCGTCCTCCTGAAGAAGTACATATCGAAGGCGGAGATGTGATGCTTTGGGATGATCATATTTTTATTGGTACTTATAAAGGAAGTGATTATAAAGAGTATATTACCGCAAGAACAAATAAGGAAGGAGTGCAGTTTATAAAAGACTTGTTTCCTCATAAAACCGTTAAGGAATTCGATTTAGTTAAATCTAAAATTGAAGCTCGCGATAATGCGTTGCACCTTGATTGCTGTTTTCAACCGGTAGGTCCTAATAAAGGAATTATATACAAAAGGGGGTTCCGTGAAGAAGCGGATTATATGTACCTTGTTAAGCTCTTTGGCAAAGATAACTTGTTTCATGTCACAAGAGAAGAGATGTACAATATGAATTCAAATGTGTTTTCTATTGATTCGAATGTGGTGGTTTCTGAAAAAAACTTCACTCGGTTAAATAACTGGTTGCGATCTTCTGGATTTACAGTAGAGGAAATTCCTTATGCGGAGATTTCTAAGCAAGAAGGATTATTACGCTGTTCCACATTACCTTTAATTAGAGATTAAAAAAAAACATTCAAAGTTTAAGGTTTCTAATAGCAGTTCGCATCTTTAAATCTTAAACTTTAAAAAAAAATAAATATTATGAGACAAACTACAAATTCGATATTGATGATTCGCCCGGTGGCGTTTAGAATGAACGAACAAACGGCAGTTAATAATTATTATCAAAAAGTAATTGAGGGACTTTTACCAGCAACAGTAAATGCAAAAGCGCAACAAGAATTTGATGTTTTTGTCGAAAAATTGCGTGCTGTGGGTGTTGACGTAATCGTGGTCGATGATACTTTAAATCCAGATACTCCAGATAGTATTTTTCCGAATAACTGGGTTTCTTTTCATGAAAATGGAGATGTGGCGCTGTATCCAATGTTTGCGGTGAATCGCCGTGAGGAACGCCGTGAGGAAATTTTGGACACCTTAGAAGAAAAAGGTTTTAAAATCGAAAATATTGTAGATTATACTTCTGCCGAAGAGGATGGTTTTTTCTTAGAAGGAACCGGAAGCTTGCTTCTTGATCGAGTGAATGAAAAAGCATATTGCGCCTTGTCTTCTCGAGCTGATGAAGAACTATTTATTGAGTTCTGTGAGGATTTTGACTATGCACCTGTTGTTTTCGAAGCTTTTCATACTGTAGATGGAGAACGTAAATTGATTTACCATACGAACGTTATGATGTGTTTGGGAGAAACATTTGCTGTTATTTGTACAGACAGTATCGATGACAAAAAAGAACGCAAAATGGTTCTGGATAACCTTAAGAAAGACAATAAAGAAGTAATCACAATCACAGAAGCACAAGTAAATAATTTTGCTGGAAACATGCTGGAAGTACGCGGCGCCGATGATAAAAGATATATCGTAATGAGTTCGGCGGCACATCAAAGTCTAACGCCAAAGCAAATAGAACAGTTAGAAAAACATGCTGCGATTCTTAGCTCAAGTTTAGATACTATCGAAGCTTGTGGCGGTGGAAGCGCCAGATGCATGATGGCAGAAATATTTCTACCTAAAAATTAACTAATTCTAAAAAAAAATCTGACTCAGAATATTCGAAGTCAGATTTTTTTTTAGTTATAAAAGATTTGTTTTGATAATATTGATGATCGCACTTACTATATATTGAATTCCAATCGCAATTACAATAAATCCCACGATTCTCGATATAGCAACAATTCCTGACGCACCTAGTATTTTAGCTAAATAGTGAGCACTTTTTAAAATTATAAAAATGGCAATCGCAATGGCAAGAATGGCTAGCGAAGAAATAATTATTTCACTTGTAGAATGATGTTCTTGGTAAAACGCAATTAATAGAGAAATCGATCCAGGACCAGCAAGCATAGGGATAGCAAGCGGCGTTAAAGCAATATCATTTCGGCCTTGTGCATCAGATTCTGCTTGTTTAGTGATACCTCTTTTCTTAGAAAATTCTCCGGAAAGCAACGAGAATCCTGAACTTACAATAATTATTCCACCGGCAATTCTAAGCGCATCGATACTAATTCCGAAAAATACCAAAACATATTGTCCAATAAAAAAGGATACGATAAGAATAATAAATACATTAATAGCTGTCCATAAAGATATGCGCGAACGTTCTTTTTTGCTGTCATCTTGGGTTAGCCCAACAAATATAGGGACAGTTCCAATGGGATTTAAGACCGAAAAAAGAGCAGCAAATAAATATATAAAAAGTTCCATGGTTTTTCTCGAAATTAGTTAGTGTTCGTGCCTCTCGAAGCAATTTTTAGACTAAGAAAAGATTATAATAGACGGAGTCGCATCATAATTATAAAGCATAAGAAAACGAAAGATATTAATTTATATTAAAACGGACTATAGTATTTTAGTACTTTTACAGAAAAATAATAAAATAATGAAAAATAAGAAGACTTTAGTCCTTGGTGCATCGACAAAACCAGAGAAATATGCATACAAAGCGATTACTATGTTAGTTGATAAAGGACATTCAGTTCTTGCCATTGGACAAAATGCAGGAGAAGTAGCCGGTATCAAGATTAATACTAAAGCGATTCCTTTAAAAAATATTGACACAATTACTTTATATCTAAATCCGACCCGTCAAAAAGATTATTACAACTACATAGTTGAAACGAAACCAAAACGGGTGCTTTTTAATCCAGGAACAGAGAACCCAGAATTGTACCAACTATTAGAGCTAAATAACATTAAGTCAGAAGTAGCTTGTACATTGGTTTTATTGACTACAAATAGGTATTAAGTAGCTGAATAACTTAATAAGATATTGATTTCGTCTCCGTTTTAAAACCGAGACGAAATGCAATTATAACCTTTTGTCTTGCGTGGTTTAAATCAAAATTAAAACCGAGTTTCTTCTACTGCGGGTTTGCTAATCAGTAGTAGTCCTATGAAGGTTATTAGTCCGTTTATGATAATCAGTTCATTATCGAATACATATCCAAAAAATAATACTTTTGAATTTTCACTTAGCAGCAATGTTAGTGCTGGAGAAAGCAAGCAAATGAGCGGTACAAATTGATCTTTCACCGTTTTTGTTTTCATAAATAAACCGAATCCATACAATCCTAGTAATGGACCGTAGGTATAAGAAGCAATTCTGAAAATCATTCCTACCACTGAGCTGTCGTTGACAGAGTTGAAAAAAACAATCACCAAGAACATTAGAAAGCAAAAGCCAATTTTTTAGCTAATCCGTTATTTGGCCGTTATTTTATTTGAAAGCATAAGAATTTGTAACAGCGATTATTTAAATAAGCATTTAA
This sequence comes from Flavobacterium hiemivividum, assembly GCF_004349145.1. Lineage (GTDB taxonomy): Bacteria > Bacteroidota > Bacteroidia > Flavobacteriales > Flavobacteriaceae > Flavobacterium > Flavobacterium hiemivividum. The sequence goes on from NZ_SMFO01000004.1 coordinate 95,454, forward strand.
AGAAATAAACAAATTACTACATTTGTAGTTATGGAATTTTCATCAAAATTAATAGAAAAAGCGGTTAACGAAATTTCTCAATTGCCAGGAATTGGCAAGAGAACTGCCTTGCGGTTAGTGCTGCATTTATTGAAACAGCCCAAAGAACAAACTGGTTTTCTAGCTCAGGCATTGCTTAATATGCGTGAAGATATTAAGTATTGTACAAATTGTCACAATATTTCGGATAGTGAGATTTGCGAAATTTGCGCTAATAAAAGTCGGAATCATCAGATTGTGTGCGTCGTAGAAGACATACGTGATGTCATGGCAATCGAAAACACAGGGCAATTTAGAGGAGTTTATCATGTTTTAGGAGGAAAAATATCGCCAATTGACGGCGTTGGGCCAAGTCAGTTGCGAATTGGTACCTTGGTCGAAAAAGTAAAAGCGGGAAGTGTAAACGAAGTTATTTTTGCTTTAAGCTCAACAATGGAAGGCGATACCACTAATTTTTATATTTATAAGCAGATCGCTGATACCGAAATTGTAATTTCGACAATTGCACGCGGAATTGCAGTTGGGGACGAGTTAGAATATGCAGATGAAGTGACTTTAGGAAGGAGCATACTTCAGCGCGTTCCTTTCGAAAAGTCTTTCAAAAATAATTAATTGCGCTAATAAATAACTAAACTTTTGATATAGTAAATGAAAAGCTATATTTGTTAAATAAAATATAAATATGAGCAAGCATATATTCTATTTGTTACTAATTATAAGTATGTTGTTTACGTCTTGTATTCCTACGCAGGATTTAATTTATTTACAAAAAAAGAGTACTTCGGATTTAGAAACTGGCATTTCAGCTGTTGTTGCTAAGCCCTATCGATTGCAAACTAACGATGTGCTAAGTATTAGTATTAAGGCGATTGATCCAAAATTAGTTGCTATTTTCAGTACTACAAATCAGGGAGAAGCTGGGAAATCAGAATCTGGATTGTATTTTGATGGTTTTACAGTTGATGATCACGGAAATATTAGAATGCCTGTTTTAGGAGAATTAAATGTTATTGGTTATACTTTGGATGAAGTAAGAGTTAGAATCGAAAAGCAATTGCTGGAGGACTATTTTAAAAAAGAAGCTAATATTTTTGTAATTGTAAAATTAGCGGGCTTCAAGTACACCATTAATGGAGAAATAGGGAGTACGGGAACAAAAACCTTGTTTCAGGAAAACGTGACTATTATGGAAGCGATTGCAAACGCGGGAGATATCACTATTACAGGAAACAGAAAGGCCGTTACCATTATTAGAAAATCACCAACGGGAGTGGAAATGCACGATCTCGATCTTACAGATATCAAGGTGATGAATTCTCCTTATTTTTATTTACAGCCTAATGATTATATATATGTCAAACCACTCAAGCAAAAAACTTGGGGAACAGGAAAGACTGGAATAGAATCGCTGGGAACTTTTATTACAGTATTATCATTGGCAACAACGACTTTTTTCTTGTTATTTAAAAACTAAAACAGAAATCAAAAAATGTTAGATATAAAAGATTTTTCGATTTTTGAAAACGAGCTTAGTTTTGACTTTAAAGGGTTTTTGATAAAAATCGGGAGTTACTGGAAATGGTTTTTAGTAAGTTTAATCATCACTTTTACTATAGCCTATCAGGTGAATATTCGTAAAGGGAAGGTGTATAGTATGGAGACACTTATTTCTGTAAAAGAAGAAAGCAATCCTTTGTTTACTTCTAATACCAGTCTTGTTTTTAATTGGGGCGGCACATCTGACCAGGTTCAAACCATTTCAACCACAATACAGTCCAGATCACATAATGAATTAGTGGTTGATAAACTACAGTATTATATCAATTACTTAGTTCAGGGAGAATATGCGCTCGAGGACGCTTATGGCGCTGTTCCTTTTTATGTCGAAATCGATAAGACAAAAGGGCAGCTGGCAGGAAGTCTAATCGGGATTACCTTTTTGAGTGAAAGTGTCTATGAAATTAGAATCCCTTTTGAAAGTCAAAATGCCTCATTAATTACGTATTCTGATAATTCATATAATAATACCGCCGTTGCAACAGGGGATTTCGTCAAGCGATATAAAGTAGGAGAACGCGTGTCTTTACCGTTTCTGAATTGGAAATTACAAATAAATGACAACCCAGGCTTCTATAAAGGCAATGAGTATTTCGTTTCATTTAGTGATTTTGATGGCACTGTTGCGGCTTATAAGGGAATAAATGTTCGTTCAGATGATAAAGGTGGTTCCATAATTACACTTGGGATGCAAGGCGGGAATAAGGCACGAATGGTAGAATACCTGAATTCGACCGTAAAAATGTTGATCAAAAGACAGCTCGACAGTAAGAACCAGTTTGCCACAAATACAATCGCTTTTATTGACAGTACCTTAATTGCGATGGAGTCGCAGTTGAAAGAAACCGGAAATGAGCTAAAATCATTTAGACAAGGCAAGAACATCTACGATATTGAAGATGGTGGAGCTAAGTTTTCTGATAAAATGCTCGAATTTGATGTCAAAAGAGATGAAGTAACCCGCAAAATATCCTACTATAATAGCTTAAAGTCGTATCTAAAGAATAGCGTTGATTACTCAAAACTTCCTGCTCCCTCAGTCGCGGGTATTGACGATCCAAATGTGGTGACCAATGTTTCTAAATTGATTTCACTTTCAGGCCAACGATCCGAAATGGCTTATGCTGTAAAAAGTGATAAGATATTTAAAGATTTTGACAACCAGATGGCGGCGATTAAGAACGTATTGCTAGAAAATATTGCATCGGCTAAAGCTTCGTTACAATATGATCTGGCATTGATTAATAATAAAATTGGTCAAACCGAAAGTACCATTAAAACACTTCCAGATGACCAACAGGAATTGATAAAAATAAAAAGAAAGTATGATTTAAGCGATAATATTTACAATACTTTTCTTCAAAAAAGAAGCGAGGCTGATATTGTAAAAGCGGCAAATTTATCAGATATTCATTTTATTGATCCAGCAAAAGATGTAGGTGGCGGCCAAATTGGTCCACGAACTTCCGCTAATTATGTTTTAGCACTTTTTCTTGGAATTCTGTTCCCCTTGTTGTTTGTGTTTTTTATTTTCTTTATTAACAATTCCATTCAAAATACAGACGATATAGGGAAACTTACAAGTATTCCATTGATTGGAGTAGTAGGTTTGAATAAAGAAACTTCAGATTTGGCGGTCTATGACAGGCCTAAATCTGCATTATCTGAATCTTTTAGAGCGATACGCTCTTCACTTCAGTATTTGTATAAAAAACAAAATGTAGATGGTGGTAAGACATTGATGATTACATCATCAGTCAGTGGAGAAGGAAAGACATTCTGTTCTATAAATATCGCTACTGTTTTTGCTTTAAGCGAAAAAAAGACAGTTATCATAGGTTGTGATTTAAGAAAACCCAAATTATTTGAAGAGTTTAATTTGTCTAATGAGGTTGGAATCGTAAACTATTTAATCAAGCAAAAAACTGTAGACGATATTATCAATCACACTCAGATTCCTTATCTTGATGTGATTCTTTCAGGACCTGTCCCTCCTAATCCTTCAGAATTGATAATGAGTGATAGTTTTGGAGAGTTGATTGAGGAATTAAAGAAAACTTATGATTATATCATTTTAGATACTCCGCCAGTGGGATTGGTTTCTGACGCTTTAGAATTATCTCAATATTCAGATGTTACGCTATATATTGTAAGGCAGAATTTTTCTAAAAAAGAAATGATCACTTTGTTAAACAATAGGGTAAAACGTGGGGAACTAGACAATGCCAGTATTATTTTTAATGGTTTTGAAAACAAGGCTAAATATGGTGCGGGTTATGGTTACGGTTATGGCTACGGTTACGGCTATGGCTATGGTGCCTACTCCAATGGATACAACGAAGAAGATAAGCCAAGAAACTTATTTGAAGTAATTCGAAGAAAATTGAGGGTAAAACGAAAAAAATAAAAGCAGGATTTTAAATTAATATAAATGAAAGAGGGAATAAAAAGTAAGATATTAATTACCGGTGGAGCTGGGTTTATCGGTTCTAATCTTTGTGAGTATTTTTTATCGAAAGGGCATCGCGTAGTTTGTTTGGATAATTTTGCTACGGGACACAGGCATAATTTGAAAGACTGTATCGATAATCCAAATTTTCAGTTGATTGAAGGTGATATTCGGGATGCTGTTGATTGCCAGAATGCAGTAATAGGAATTGATTATGTGATGCATCAGGCAGCTTTGGGATCTGTGCCGCGATCTATTAATGATCCGGTTACTACCAATGATGTCAATGTATCTGGTTTTTTGAATATGCTGGTAGCAGCTACAGATGCTAAAGTGAAACGCTTTATTTATGCAGCTAGCTCTTCTACTTATGGAGACTCTGTGGGGTTGCCAAAAGTGGAGGATGTCATAGGAAAGCCGCTTTCTCCTTATGCGATAACAAAATATGTAAACGAACTCTATGCTGATATTTTTAGTAAAACATATGGTTTAGAAACAATAGGATTGCGTTATTTTAATGTTTTCGGTCGGAAGCAGGATCCTAATGGCGCGTATGCGGCCGTAATTCCGAAGTTTGTGATGCAATTAATGAATCATGAAACGATCACCATCAATGGAGACGGAAATCATTCCCGTGATTTTACTTATATTGAGAATGTCATTCAGATGAATGAATTGGCGATGACCACAGAAAATTCAGGTGCTGTGAATACGGTGTATAATACAGCCTATGGAGATAGAAATACATTAAATGATTTGGTAAACTATTTAAAAGAATATTTATCGGAATATGATCCTGAAATAGCAGAAGTAGAAGTTTCGCATGGTCCTAACAGAGCGGGAGATATTCCGCATTCTTTGGCTAGTATCGCTAAAGCAAAAGAGTTGTTGGGTTATGAGCCGAGGTATTCGTTGCAAGAAGGTTTGAAAGAAGCGGTTGAGTGGTATTGGGGTAATTTGAGGTAGTTTTCTGTTGTCAGTTATCTGTTATCCGTTAGTAGTTATCCGTTATGGTTATGTGTTGTCTGTTATCCGATTGAGAATGAGGCACGAAAACCGAAAATATGAAAAGCTATAAAGATTTAGATGTTTACAATTTAGCGTTGTCTTTGTTTTACAGAACACATAGACTTTCTTTAACTTTGCCAAAGTATGAATTATACGAACTAGGGAGCCAAATCAGGAGGTCTTCTGATTCTGTTGCAACTAATATTGTTGAAGGTTACGGAAGAAAACGATATAAGATGGATTTTATCAAGTTTTTAACATATTCTCACGCGAGTAATTTAGAAACAATTTGCCATCTGTAAAAATTAATAATACTTTATCCATACTTATCAGTGGATCTGATTTTGCTTCAAAAAGAGTATGATATCTTGGGGGCGAAATTATTTTCATTTTTACGTTATGTTGAAAATAATTGGAATAAATTTGAATAGAGAGTTGTCTGTTGTTAGTTATGTGTTGTCTGTTATCTGTTATCCGTTATTGGATTTGAGTTATCCGATTGAGAATTGATTGCTATAGAGAGTGAGGCACGAAGTGCCGAAAACCGAAAACCGAAAACCGAAAACCGAAAACCGAAAACCGAAAACCGAAAACCGAAAACCGAAAACCGAAAACCGAAAACCGAAAACCGAAAACCGAAAACCGAAAACCGAAAACCGAAAACCGAAAACCGAAAACCGAAAACCGAAAACCGAAAACCCCGAAAACCGAAAACCGAAAACCGAAAACCGAAAACCGAAAACCGAAAATAGAAGAAATGAAAATTACAAAAATTTGTTGCATTGGAGCGGGATATGTTGGTGGGCCAACAATGGCAGTGATAGCACAAAAATGCCCGCATATTCAAGTTACAGTAGTGGACTTGAATGCAGAGCGTATTGCGGCATGGAATGATGAAGATTTAAATAATATTCCAATTTACGAGCCGGGACTAGATGCAATTGTGGGGGAAGCAAGAGGAAGAAACTTATTCTTTTCGACTGAGGTTGAAAAAGCAATTGACGAGGCGCAAATCATTTTTATCTCGGTGAATACTCCTACCAAAACTTACGGTAAAGGAAAAGGTATGGCAGCCGACTTGAAATACATTGAGTTATGCGCCAGACAAATTGCTAAAATTGCCAAGGATGATAAAATAGTGGTGGAGAAATCGACGCTTCCGGTGCGAACTGCTGAAGCGATTAAAAGTATTCTAGACAATACCGGAAATGGGGTGCAATTCCAAATTTTATCTAATCCAGAGTTTCTGGCGGAGGGAACTGCGGTGCAGGATTTATTAAATCCAGACCGAATATTGATTGGTGGAGACACCACTGCCGAAGGTCAAGAAGCGATTCAAACTCTTGTTGATGTTTACGCTAATTGGGTGCCGGTCGACAAGATATTGACTACTAATGTGTGGTCGTCTGAATTGTCGAAGTTGACTGCAAATGCGTTTTTGGCACAAAGGATTTCGTCTATAAATGCGATGTCGGAGCTTTGTGAGAAAACAGGGGCTGATGTAAATGAAGTTGCCAGAGCCATTGGAATGGATAGTCGTATAGGGCCAAAATTTCTGAAAGCATCTGTAGGTTTTGGTGGTTCTTGTTTCCAAAAAGACATTCTGAATTTGGTTTATATCGCTAAATCCTACGGATTGAATGAAGTGGCCGATTATTGGGAACAGGTGATTATCATGAACGATCATCAAAAAAGACGTTTTTCGAGTAATATCGTACAAACGCTTTACAACACAGTTTCTGATAAAAAAATTACGTTCTTAGGTTGGGCTTTCAAAAAAGACACAAACGACACTAGAGAGTCGGCTGCTATTTATGTAGCTGACGATCTGATTAATGAAAACGCAAAAATTGCGGTATACGATCCTAAGGTTTCCAGAAAGAAAATCTTAGCTGATTTGGATTATTTGGAATCTAGAAAAGCAGAGAATAATGCAAATGCAATTCTGTCATTTGAAGATCCTTATGAAGCCTGCAAAGAGGCGCATGCCATAGCGGTGCTTACGGAATGGGATGAGTTTGCTCAGTACGACTGGCAGCGTATTTATGATTCGATGCAAAAGCCGGCATTTGTTTTCGATGGTAGAAATGTATTAGAGGGTGCTGTTTTAGAGAAAATTGGGTTTATTTATCAGGGGATAGGTTCGTGAAATCCTCACCCCGGCCCTCTCCTCCCGATAATTATCGGGAGGAGAGGGAGACGAAGTGGTGAAAAGTGTTGTGTGTATATGATATAATTTAGGCAAATTAAACGTTTGTTGAGGATAACTACGGGTGAGTTTTTTGCTGTATTTTAATAAAAAAGCTGTCGCTATTTTATTAAATACTCGAACTGAGGTGTGTTAATTAGATAGTAATAAAAAAGCTGTCGCTATTTTATTAAAACATTCGAACTGACGGATGCTAATAAGATAGTAAAAAAAAAAGCTATCGCTACTTTATAAAAATAGTCGAACTGACATATAAATGATTGATTAAACTTCTGGATATATAACCGATATCTTAGTCGGGCAGCTTAATGATGCATAAGATTAGTGCTAATTAGTGTAATTTGTGGTAAAAAAAATAAGCTTCATCAATTAAATATTCGAAATAAAGGAATAAGAACTGGATTTTTATTCGAAAATAAAATACAAAATGAACTGGTACGTAGTCTATACAAAACCCAAATGGGAGAAAAAAGTAGCGGAGCAACTAACAAAGTTTGGACTTGAGTGTTATTGTCCTATGATAACGCAGGTACGACAATGGTCTGACCGAAAAAAGAAGGTAACGGTACCTCTTTTTAACTCCTATATTTTTGTGCAGTTGGAAGATTCCGAGCGGAATTTAGTATTCCAATCAGCGGGGGCGGTGCGGTATTTGTTTTGGTTGGGGAAAGCTGCTATTGTTCGTGATGAAGAGATTGCAACTATTAAAAAATGGTTGGATACGCCTGATGTATATGATATTTCGATAGATGCAATACAAGTTGGAGATAAAATTACTTTAGAATCGGGGCCGTTTTCTACGCAAGAAGCTGTTGTTCAGGAAGTGAATAAAACGCATTATATATTAGTCTTGGAGTCTTTGGGTTGTGTTTTGAAAATGAAGATCAAGTAATCGTAATAATTTGGAATGTAATTATAGGTTGCAACTAATAGAAAAAATATGAGTTCTAGAATAAAAATAGCAGTTATTGGGTTGGGTTATGTAGGATTGCCTTTGGCACGTTTATTTGCAACAAACTATGCTGTTGTAGGTTTTGATATCAACCAAAGCAGAATTGATGGATTACGTTGCGGTATAGATCATACCTTAGAAGTTTCTGATTCGGTGCTGAAACAAGTTTTGGTTTCGAATCCTTCAGAAGCAAATGGTTTGTTTTGTTCTTCGGACATTGTCGATATCAAAGATTGCAATTATTACATTGTTACGGTTCCTACGCCAGTAGATAAAAATAACCGTCCTGACTTAACTCCTTTGTATAAATCATCTGAAACGGTTGCTAAGGTCTTGAAAAAAGGAGATATTGTTATTTATGAGTCAACTGTTTATCCCGGAGTTACCGAGGAGGAATGTGTGCCTGTATTAGAAAGAATTTCGGGATTGCGATTTAATGTTGATTTTTTTGCGGGCTATTCGCCAGAACGAATTAATCCTGGAGATAAAGAACATACTGTTGATAAAATATTGAAAGTTACTGCGGGCTCCACAGCTGAAACCGGTCAAAAGGTAGATCAATTGTACCGGTCTGTGATTACCGCAGGTACCTACTTGGCGCCTTCGATAAAAATAGCCGAAGCTGCTAAAGTGATTGAGAACTCACAGCGGGATATAAATATAGCGTTTGTTAATGAGTTGGCTAAAATCTTCAACTTAATGGATATTGATACTCAAGAAGTATTAAAAGCTGCTGGAACCAAATGGAATTTTCTACCTTTTAAACCAGGACTGGTTGGCGGACATTGTATTGGTGTCGACCCTTACTACTTGGCTCAAAAAGCGCAAGAATTAGGGTATCACCCAGAAATTATTCTAGCGGGCAGACGCTTGAATGACAGTATGGGGGATTATGTTGCTTCTCAAATCGTGAAATTGATGATTAAAAAAGGAATTTCGGTTAATGGCGCTACGCTTTTAATGCTAGGAATTACTTTTAAAGAAAATTGTCCTGATGTTCGCAATACTAAAATTGTAGATGTGATTTCAGCCTTAGCTGATTATGGAATTACATTTACGATTTATGATCCTTTGGCTAATCCGGATTCCGTATACCACGAATATAAATTAAAAACTATTGCGGTAGTACCCAATCAAAAATTTGATGCCATTGTTCTGGGTGTCGCGCATACCGCATTTTTAAAGTTGGACTTGTCACAATTGCAGAATACAAAAAGTGTGTTGTATGATGTGAAAGGGGTTTTGGGGGATGAGGTTGATGGGAGGTTGTAAGTTATGGGTTATCGGTTGTCTGTTATCTGTTATCTGTTGTCGGTTTTCCGTTATCTGTTGTGAGTTAGTTCGACACACAGTTTGTCATCCCGACAGAGGAGGACTCGAGGGTTTACCCGAACAGGAGAAGCAATCTCCACATAGTTTTAGTTCTGTTATCGGTTGTCGGTTTTCTGTTATCTGTTGTGAGTTAGTTCGACACACAGCGTGTCATTCCGGAGGACTCGAGGGTTTACCGCAACAGGCGAAGCGATCTTAAACTCCAATAATCAAATTGCTGAGACGCTTCCAGCGTGACAGACTGGGTGGTTAAACTTGTGTGGGTGATTTTGAAGTTAAACGTTACAAATTAACATCTAGTTTGTCATTCCGGAGGAATCTCACGCTCCAATAAGCCAATTGCAAAGACGATTACAACTTGGTAAACGGTGTAGTGTAAACTGTGTGTTTCCTGGTTTGTGTGAGACGCTTCCAGCGTGACAAACTTTGAGAATGAACGTTACAAATTAACAGATGCTTTGTCATCCGAGGGACGAAATAATCTGCACACTCCCGCCTGCCAACGCTAAAATTCACGCCGTAATTTTACATATAAAAATAGTAGGGCGGGGTTAAGACTGCTAATGATAAGGTTTTCCGTTTTGATTGGTGGTATGGAAAAAATTCCGGGGATATTAGACTGTACCCTGACCACTGCTCACTCACTTCTCAAACTCTCAATTATGACTTAATGGATTTTATCAGTAGATTTGCATTAGAAGAAGAATATTGAATACTATGGAAAATAAAATTTCGGTTACCCATGTCATACTAACTGGAGGTGTTGGTAGCCGTTTGTGGCCATTATCACGTAAAAGTCAACCCAAACAATATTTGGATATTTTTGATGGAAAGTCGTTGTTCGAAATGACAGTCGATCGTAACCGCGATATTGCTGATAAAGTAATGGTAGTTGGTAATATCGATAATTGTCATTTGAGTAAAAAAGTATTAGAGAAATCAAATACATCTTATATAGACATCATAGAATCTACGCCTAGGAATACTGCCGCTGCGATTGCCTTTGCAGCTTTTGCCTCTGAGCCAGATGATATATTGATCGTCACACCTTCGGATCATATTATTGGAAAAATGGACCGCTATGAAGAAGCGATTCAGGAAGCAGTAGATAAAGCAGCCCAAGGATCGATTGTTACTTTTGGAATTGTTCCTACTAAACCAGAAACGGGATACGGATATATTGAGCGGAACGGCGATAATGTTCTTTCTTTTAGAGAAAAACCAAACCAAGTATCAGCTCGAGATTTTATCGCCAAAGGAAATTTTCTGTGGAACAGCGGTATGTTTTGTTTTAAAGCTTCGGTATTTTTGGAAGAGTTGCAAGTCTATGCTCCAGTAGTGTATGAAACATCAAAACGGGCCTGGGATAATAACAGCAACGGAAATTTGGATTTGGCACTATCACTTAGCATTCCTTCAATTAGTGTAGATTATGCTATAATGGAACGATCTAAAAAAATAAAAGTGGTGGCCTCGCATTTTGATTGGTCTGATTTAGGGTCATTTGAATCAGTCTATGATTATTTAATTACCATTGGTCATCCAGTAGATGAAAATGGCAATATGGTGATTGGAACTACTAATTACACTGCTTTCATTGGAGTAAAAGACACCATTTTTGTTTATACACCAACAGCCAACTTAATTCTAAAAAAGGAATTTTCTCAGGATGTAAAGAGTGTGTATAATGAATTAGAAAGAAGGAATCCGGGGTTGTTGGAATAGGTTTGCTGTTATCGGTTATCTGTTGTCGGTTTTTCTGTTTTCTGAACACTTCTATCCGATTACTGACCACTGAACGCAGTTTTCTGTTGATTGTTCTCTGTTATCGGTTGTCTGTTATGAGTTATCGGTTTTCTGTTATCTGTTATGAGTTAGTTCGACACACAGCGTGTTATTCCGGAGGACTCGAGGGTTTACCCGAACAGGCGAAGCAATCTTAAACTCCAATAAGCAAATTGCTGAGACAGTTCTTTGTGACAAACTAGATGTTTTAAGGTTTTTGTGAGACGCTTCCAGCGTGACAAACTGGGTGGTTATCTCTTAGGAGTTGTCTGTTATCGGTTTAGTGTGGATTATCCGTTATGCGTTAGAAGTCGGCTGCCTTGGACACACAGTTTGTCATCCCGACAAAGGAGGGATCTCCGTATAGTTTGTGTTCTGTTCTCTGTTATGAGCTACCGTTTTTTTGATCACTGAACGCTGTTGTGAGTTAGTTCGACACACAGCGTGTTATTGCGGAGGACTCGAGGGTTTACCTGAACAGGCGAAGCGATCTCAAATCCCTACAAACCTATTTTTGAGACGGTTTCCTGTGGAGTGTCTACCTTTGTTGAGACGCTTCCAGCGTGACAGACTAGGGGTAAGCTGGGTGGATAATTTTGAAGTTAAACATCGTGTTTCATGGTTTGTGTGAGACGCTTCCAGCGTGACAAACTGCTCGGAAAAATGTGAGGATAAAAGTTTTGCTTCAACAACCTGCTTTTCATTCAGAAGGAATCAAAACGAAATTAGAAGAACTACTCAAATTGAGAATTTAAAAATACCATTTCTGGATTAAAATCTTTTATTAAATCTAGTTTCAATTCTCTTCGCAAGTCTTTAATTTCTTTTTCTCTAGCAATCGCAAGTTGAATCCATCCAAAATGTTCATAATAAATCAAAAAATCTAAATTGTAACGAGCCGTAAAACTGTTTTGATTAATCTTATCTTTATGTTCTTTCAACCTACGTCTAAGATCATTAGTCACACCGGTGTATAAGACAGTTCTACTTCTATTGGTTAAAATATAAACATAAAAGTTATAAATACCTTCTGTATATTCAATCATTGGTTTTTGCTTTTATCAAAATTAATAATTCGGTTTTAAAAACACAAACCCTTTCTATTAGTTTGTCATTCCGGAGGATTTGAGGGTTTACCCGAACAGGCGAAGCAATCTTCGTATAGTTTGTGTTATCGGTTGTCTGTTATGAGTTTTCGGTTTTCTGTTATCTGTTGTGAGTTAGTTCGACACACAGCGTGTTATTTCGGAGGACTCGAGGGTTTACCTGAACAGGCGAAGCAATCTTAAACTCCAATAAGCAAATTGCTGAGACAGTTCTTTGTGACAAACTAGATGTTTTAAGGTTTGTGTGAGACGCTTCCAGCGTGACAAAGTGGGTGGATATCTTTTAGGAGTTGTCTTTTATCGGTTTACTGTTGTGAGTTATCCGTTATGCGTTAGAAGTCGGCTGCCGTCGATACACAGTTTGTCATCCCGACAAAGGAGGGATCTCCGTATGGTTTGAGTTCTGTTCTCTGTTCTCTGTTCTCTGTTGTCGGTTGTCTGCTATCGGTTGTCTGTTATGAGTTACCGTTTTTTGATCACTGGACTCTGTTGTGAGTTAGTTCGAGACACAGCGTGTTATTTCGGAGGACTCGAGGGTTTGCACGAACACGAGAAGTAATATCGAACTCCAATAAGTAAATTGCAGAGGCGGTTCTCTGTGACAAACTAAATGTTTTAAGGTTTGTTTGAGACGCTTCCAGCGTGACAAAGTGGGTGGTTAAACTTTTGTGGATAATTTTTGAAGCCAAATGATGTGTTTCATGGTTTGTTTGAGACGCTTCCAGCGTGACAGACTGGTGGGTAAGCAGGGTGGATAATTTTGAATTCAAACGTTGTGTTTCATGGTTTGTGGGAGACGCTTCCAGCGTGACAGACTGGGTGGTTATCTCTTAGGAGTTGTCTGTTATCGGTTTAGTGTTATGGATTATCCGTTATGTGTTAGAAGTCGGCTGCCTTCGACACACAGTTTGTCATCCCGACAGAGGAGGGATCTCCGTATAGTTTGTGTTCTGTTATCTGTTATGAGTTATCGGTTATCTGTTATGGGTTATGGGTTATCTTTTGTCTGTTTTCTGATCACTGACCACTGATCCCGACAGCTATTGGGACTGAAATGTGCAGCGTAAACACTGCAGGCTGACGACTCAAGAAAATCCCTCACTAAATTTAGTGATATTCACTTGGCTATGTTTTCACTTCCGAGGATCTAATGTATTGGTTATTAGTGATTTATTTTTAGACTTTATTGAGGTGTAAATACAGTATCAAGCGATTGCAAAAACAAAGTTTCAATTTTAAAATTTTAAGACTACATTTGCAAAAATGGAATTTAAATGAATTTGTGTTTTTAACCACAAAGGAATAGAATCTAATTAAAATTCAAAGTTAGTGAGCCAGCAATGGGAGTCACAAGGGCGAAGCCATTTACAAGACTAACTTTTTAGTTCTAGTAAAGCATAAAAAAACAAGTATGAAACAGCACCAATTTTCCAGTGCTATTTTTCTTCAAATACATACCTATGAAAAAAATTATTACCGTTGTTATACTCTTTGTAGCTCTTTTTCAGCCCTTAACGATCATGGCTCAGGATCTATTAAAAAGTAGTGATTTAAGTACTCTGCAAGTAGATAATTTATCAGATAGTGATGTTTTGAAAATCAAGGCACAGCTACAATCAAATAATATGACAATTCAGCAAGCAGAACCAATGGCTTTAGCTAAAGGAATGTCGGCTAGCGAATTTGCAAAATTAAAAACGCGAATTGCCAGTACTGGGAATAGTAGTGAGAATAATGCCGCTGCTGCAGACAAGAAAGACTCGGGTAGAAAGCAGGAAGAAATAGTCAATGCCAAAAATAAAGACAAGGTAAATCCTTTGGTTTTTGGTTCGGAACTGTTTGATAACCCAACATTAAATTTTGAGCCAAATCTTAAATTAGCGACTCCCGTTAATTATGTTTTAGGCCCCGGTGATGAACTGCAGGTGAGTGTTTATGGTGTTCAGGAATTTAATGCCAGTATTCCAGTAAGCGTTGAGGGAAAAGTTGCCATACAATATGTAGGGGAAATTGCGGTTTCGGGGATTAGCATTGAAGCAGCAACCCAAAAAATTAGAAATGCTATGGCTAGAGTATATAGCACTGTTAGTTCAGGACTATCTCAAGTAAGCGTTAGTTTAAGCCGCATTCGTACCATCAAAGTAACGATTATTGGAAGTGCGCAACCTGGAAATTACTCCATTTCTTCTCTAGCAACGGTGTATAATGCATTATTCTTAGGTGGTGGACCAGGAGTTAATGGCAGTTATAGAAATATTGAGTTATTACGTGATAATAAAGTGTATCGAACGATTGACATCTATCATTTTTTAGTAAACGGTGATCAGTCTGACAATGTAGGCTTGAAGGATAATGACGTAATTCGTATTCCGGCTTATAGCCAAAGGGTTACGGTAGAAGGCGAGGTAAAACGTCCCGGTATTTTCGAAATGAAAAAAGGAGAGACTTTTGCAGACCTATTAACGTTTGCTTCGGGATTCAATGAGTTTGCCTACGCGGCCTCAGTTAATATTTTGCAAAAAACGGGTAAGGAGTTTAAAGTTCGTGATGTTAAGGAAAGCGAATTTAATAGTTACCAGCCAAAATCAGGTGATCTTATAAAAGTCTCTAAAATTTTAAACCGATTTGAAAACAGAATCAAAATTGAAGGAGCGGTTTTCAGACCTGATTTTTATTCGTTTACAGAAGGAATGCATGTTTCCGACCTAATAGCGCAAGCAGAGGGAATAAAAGAAGATGCCTATAGTCAAAGAGGAACAATTGTTCGTTTACAATCAGATCTGACAACAGAGATCGTCAATTTTGATGTTGCAAAAGCGTTGGCTGGAGAGGCAAACGAAGATATACTCTTGAAGAGGGAGGATGTGGTTACCATATACTCTATTTTAGACTTTAGAGAAGAATATAAAATAACTATCGATGGTGAAGTAAGAAACCCAGGTACCTATGATTATTATGATAATCTAACCCTAAACGATCTAATTGTTCAGGTGGGTGGCTTAACAGGTTCGGCTTCCAAAAGAGTTGAGGTGGCGCGTATGGTTACTTCGGAAGAAATAGATGAGAATAACCCTACTAAGGCCGAGTTGTTTGCAATCGAAATCAGTCCAGATAACAACGAACAAGCAAAAAATTTCGAACTAAGACCCTTTGATGTGGTGAGTATTCGAAAAATGGCAGTCTATGATAAACCAGAACAGGTTACTGTAAGTGGTGCTGTTCATTATGCCGGTAAATACGCCTTGGTCAATAAAAAATCAAGGGTGTACGAGATAATTCAAAGAGCAGGTGGTTTGACATCCTTGGCAGATATTGAAGGAGTTAAAATCAAAAGACCTATTCAAGCGAAGCAAATTGAAGATCTAGAAAACGTGAATGTGAATTTGGGTAAAAAAGACAGTATTCAAAATAAATTAGAGATAAAACTTAAGGAAGAACTTAAGTTTGCCACCATTCCCTTAGACTGGAAAGCCATTCTTAAAAATCAGAATAATGCGGCTAATGTGACTTTATTTGAAGGTGATGAGATTGAAGTTGCTACATACAATGAAGGAGTCAAAGTAGCAGGAAATGTGCTGTTGACTTCAGAGATCCCTTATGATAAAGGGCGCTCTTTCAAGTATTATCTAAATGCTGTAGGAGGTGTAGATGCCAAAGGATGGAAGAAAAAATCCTATATCATTTACCCGAACGGAAAAGCTGCAGTCGCAAGTTCGTTCCTATTCTTTAGATCCTATCCTAAGGTTAAGCCAGGTTCGCAAATCATAGTTCCTGAGAAGCCGGAAGTTAAGAAGATGAGTACGGGAGAATGGGTAGGAATTGGGAGTGTTATTTCGAGTTTGGCGTTATTGATAATAACGGCGTTTAAGTAGTGAATCGTGAGTTGTCGGTTCTCGGTTGTGGGTTGTGGGTTGTCGTCACTTCGAGTGATTTTATAAATAGTGATAGCGTTTTTATAAAATTGTATCGAGAAGTATGGTATGAAGGGTTTTGAGTTCTGATTCGTGAGTAGTGAATATTAAGTGGTTTTTTGAAGGATATATTTTCTTTTTTGCTTGATCAAAAAAGAAACAAAAAAATCACTGCCTGACTATTTTTATCCTGAAAATCATCGGATGTATTTCCCTATCGTGACCCCAGCCGCTCGTGCTGCGCACTCGACTCGGGGGTCACTCCCTTCGGCCAAGGCTGAAATTCATGCCGCGATTTTCTAGTTTAAAAATAGAAGGGCGGGTAGAGGAGTGGTGCGAAGAGTGTTCTGGCTACGATGATCGAGAGAACGGGAAACGAAAAAAATATTAGCTGGAAGTTATTAAAATATAGTATTGATGGAAGTACAGAATGACGAAATATCGTTAAAGGAATTAATAGAGAAAGGGAAAGAGTGGTTTAGTTACCTTCTTTCACAATGGAAAATAATTGTACTAGCAGGAATTATAGGAGCAGCACTTGGCCTAGCGTATTCTTTTACTAAAAAACCAATATACACTGCAAGCTTATCCTTTGTATTAGAAGATGAAAAAAGTGGAGGTTTAGGTGGAGCTTTAGGACTAGCTAGTTCATTAGGTATGGATCTTGGTGGCGGAGGTGGAAGCATCTTTACAGGATCAAATCTAACAGAATTGTTTAAGTCCCGCTCGATGGTAGAACAAACTTTATTGACTCCTGTAGTCTATAAAGACAAGCGCATTTCACTCGCCGAAATGTACATTCAAGAAAATAAATGGCGTGAAAGCTGGGAAAAGAAAGCTCAACATAAAGGCATTCAATTTTTACCGAATGCTGACCGAAAGAATTATACAAGGGTACACGATAGTATTCTAGGTGCGATGTACACTAATTTATCTACAAATGGTTTAACTGTTGGTCAAAAGGATAAAAAAATCGCCATTATCACGATTGATGTAAACTCTACAAACGAATTGTTTGCTAAATATTTTACAGAAGCCTTAGTTAAAGAAGTTTCTGATTTCTATATTGAGACTAAGAGCAAGAAGTCTAGAGAGAATATGTTGATTTTAGAACGTCAAACGGATTCTATTCGTAGGGAATTGAACGGGGCGATAACTGGAGTAGCTGTCGCTAATGACAATACTTTTGGCTTAAACCCAGCCATGAATGTGCGTCGTGCGCCTTCTGCTCGCAGACAGGTCGATGTTCAGGCCAATACCGCTATTTTAACGGAACTAGTAAAGCAAACTGAAATGGCTAAGGTAACTTTGCGCAAAGAAACGCCTTTAATTCAAGTTATAGACCAACCGATTTTGCCTTTGAAAAAAGAAAAATTTGGAAAGTCGAAAGGAATTTTGATGGGAGGATTTCTTGCTGGTTTCTTAACGGTTTTTGTTTTGATTTTTAGAAGAATATTAAAGCAATTAGCGTAATTATGGAAAGAGTTAATTTGAGAGTAGGAATAACGTTTAGTACTTTCGATTTATTACATGCGGGACATATTAAAATGCTCGAAGAAGCGAAAAGACAATGTGATTATCTTATTGTTGGCTTGCAGACAGATCCTACAATTGACCGTCCAGAAAAAAATAAACCAGCTCAAACGGTTGTTGAACGTTACATACAATTGAAAGGTTGTCGCTTTGTTGATGAGATAGTTCCTTATTCTACTGAACAAGATTTAGAAGATATTTTGCGTGCATTTAAAATTGACGTTCGTATTGTTGGAGATGAATATAAAGAGAAAAATTTTACAGGAAGGACATATTGCGAGGAAGAACTGATAGACTTGTATTTTAATAGAAGAGATCATCGTTTTTCAAGTAGTGGTTTGAGAAAAGAGGTGCATCAGAAAGAGTTGGATAAGAAATAAGAAAATATTTTTTTATAAATTATGATCTTTGGTACTTTGAGGTATGCAGATGGATAAATAAAGCATGAAATATTATACTTTAAAAGTTCAAGAAGATAGAAGAGAAACTGAGGATACAGTTACTTTATATTTTAATCAACCAGGTTTTAAAAAATTTAAATGCCAAGCGTGGCAATATTTAACACTTCAGTTTTTACCCGAAGTAGATCGAAAAAATTTCACAAGAGTTCATTACAGTATTTTGGGCTTGATTTATCAAAATTTGTCTAATACCGGATTGGCTGTGGGACAAAAAGATTAAAAAATAGCAATTATTAACATTGATGTCAGTTCGACTAATGAATTGTTTGCCAGATATTTTTGTGAGGCCTTAGCAAAAAAAGTTTTTGATTTTTAGATCGATACAAAAAGTAAGAAGTATCGAGAAAATATCTTGATTTTAGAGCGTCAAACTGATTCCATTCGACGTGAGCTGAACGGAGCGATTACTGGTGTAGCCTGCCAATGGCAATACTTTTGGATTAAATCCAGCTATGAATGCGCGTAGGGCGCCTTCGGCAAAGAGACAATTGGATGTGCAAGCCAATAAAGCTATACTGACTTGGTTAAACAAACGGAATTGGCTAAAGTTACTTTACGAAAGGAAACATCTTTAATTCAGATTATTGACAGACCTATTTTACCCCTAATGAAAGAGAAATGTGGAAACGCTAAAGGAATTATTTTAGATGTTTTATTGGTAGCTATAGGGTTGATGTTCAGTAAGTTATAGATAAACTTGTATGAAAATTAATTTAAAATATTTAAAAGTTGAATTTGTTATTATTCAGGAATTAGAATTTAATATAATTAACCGCGTTTATTTTCTTAGAACAAAAACAAATTTAAAAATAGTAGTGATAAATGAGTGATAATGGACAATCATATAAAACAATTTTCAAATCTACTTTCCTTTTCGGATTTGTACAAGTTTTCAATATTCTTGCCCGTGTTGGAGTAAATAAAGCTGTTGCTGTATTTTTGGGTGCAGAAGGTTTGGGTCTAGTTAATCTCTATCAATCAACAATAAATTTAATTACTACAGCATCTGGTTTAGGTATTTCGCAGAGTGCAATTCGAGATATATCAGAGGTAAATGGAGTTGGGGATAGGGTTCAGTTTTCAAGAACTATAAATATAACCAATAGATTTATTTGGATAACTGCTCTTTTAGGTTCGTTAATAACTCTGTTATTATCAAAATATTTGAGCATATTGACATTTGGAAATGATAATTACGCAATATCATTTATGTGGCTTTCGATTGTTGTTTTTCTTAATATTTTATGTGAGGGTCAATTGGCCATACTTAAAGGACTTCGTCAATTAAAAGCAATTGCCAAAGCAGGTGTATTTGGCTCTATTTTTGGACTTATTACAGCTGTTCCAATTTACTATTATTTAGGTTATGATGGCATTGTGCCTTCTCTTATCATAACAGTATTCTCAAGTGTTTTTTTTTTATGGTTGTACGTTAAAAAGATTAAAATTGAAACTGTTAATATTACTTTTAGAGAATTGGTGCACGAAGGTACAGGCATGGTGAAAATGGGAATTGCATTAATGTACGTTACTTTATTAGGTCTCATTACGGATTATATTATACGAATTTATATTGAAGGTGTTTCTGGTTTACAAATGGTAGGATTATTTGCGGCAGGTTCGACGATCGTATCAAGTTATTTTGGGATTGTAATAACGGCAATGTCCACAGATTATTATCCACGGATATCGGCTATAAATAAAAATAATTTAAAACTTACTGACGAAGTAAATAAGCAATCTGAAGTAGGTCTTGTTTTAATTGGTCCTTTAGTAGTTTTGTTTTTGTTTGTAATGCCATTGTTAATTAAAATTCTTTATACGGATAAATTTTTAGAAGTCATTGATTACATCAGTTATGCTGTTTTTGGCACCCTCATTTTAGTATGTTCAACTGCGATGGGAATGATTCTACTGGCAAAACAAAAATCAAGTGTTTTCATTTATTCTGTAACCTTTTCTAAAGTGATAGGTGTTGTCTTAAGCATATTTAGTTTTAAGTATTTTGGTTTGATGGGTTTAGGCATATCTTCAATAATTATGGCGGTTATACATATGCTTCTGATGCAATTGATTATGTATAAATTATTTGAAATTACTTTTAAAAAAGAACTTTTAGAAATCCTATTCGTCACAATAATTTTTAGTTTAATATCATTTTTTATTAAGGATTTTACATATGTATATCTTCGTTATGGTTTAGGAACTATAATCTTTATATCTAGTTTATGCTACTCAATAAGAAAAATAAATAAAATCATGAATATAAATATTGTTGAAATGACAAGGTCAAAATTTAAAATATAATGATGACTTCTGTTAAAGATAAAGTAAGACCGATATATTATTTTATTCTCTTAATTTTCAAAATTAATTGGGTAAAAACAGTTTATATAAATTTTAAAACTCAGCCTTTTAATATTGCATTTAAATTTCCAATAATTATTTATGGTAAATTAAAAATTTATACTTTACTAGGTAATATAAAAATTAGTTCTCCTATATCGATGGGAATGATTCATTTAGGTAAAGAGATTGATTTTTTTCCTGTTTCACTTAATCCAATAAAACTAACAATAAATAGTGGAAGTTGTATTATTTTCGAGGGGCCTGCTATTATTATGGGAGGCTGCAGTATATCAGTGTGGAATGGCGAATTTAAAATTGGTAAATATGTGACTTTGGGAAGTGGAGTTCAGATTAAATGTGAGGATAAAATAAGTATTGGTTCATTTACACGAGTAGTGGCGATGAGTACTATTACAGATACAAATTTTCACTTTGTTAAAGATATAAAAACTGGAATAATTAAAAGATCATTTGCTCCGATTTCTATTGGTAACAATTGTTGGTTAAATTCCGGAACAATTGTTACTAAAGGGGTAGTCTTACCTGATTATTGTATAACCGCTCAAAATACATTTTTGAATAAAGATTATTCAAAAATTTGTCAGCCTAATACCTTCTTAGCAGGTTCACCGGCCAAGGCATTAGCAAGTAATGTACAGCGAATTTTTGATAATGAGGAAGAAAAGCGATTGAAGGAGTTCTTTTATAAAAATCCTGATTTAAATGAGTATCAGGTCGACGTAGGGATACATCAAGAGCCATCATATACTCCTGATTTGTTTAAACTATATTAAACAGTCGTTAATTTTAACTTGTCTGATAGTTCTATACTATTATTATTTCGTATATTTTGTAATATCGTCATTGCTTAGATTTAATAATAGACTGTTAGAATTCTATTTCAATTATAATTAATTAAATTTTATTCCATTTAATAAAAAATTAATATATTATAAATGAACGCATACATAAGCGCATTTTACTTTTAGAATAAATAATAATTTTATTATTTAATTTTACTCAAAATCATGAACAATATTAATATAATCACAAGAGAAATAAGTAGTTTTTTTTTAGTACTTATTTGTACTTTTTTTCTGATTTCTTGTTCATCAGATCAAGATGTAATAGTACTACATCCTCATGAACAAGTGACTCCTCTTGAAAAAGAATTTGTATATCGATTTGATGTAGTAGTTAATACCGCTAATCCCAATATATTAGGGAGTAAAGGAATGGATTTAGTAGATAAGGGACTCATTATTCTTCCCAAAGGGTATTCTCAAAATGGTCTCCCCGTAAAATTAGTGATTTATTGTCATGGTGGTAGTGGCTATGTTAGTAACGATTTTTCGGAATCTGAATCTGATAATTATTGTAAATACCTAGCGTCATTAGGATATGCGGTTTTAGATATGAATGGTATCCCGCAGTTGTTAGCGACCAGCTTGAAAATAGACCGAGGCAGAACCGTTGGGAATTTCATCGCCATGCGTTCTTATGTTGCTGGTTATGAATATGTAATGAGTAATTTTAATATTGATTTAAGAGGTTGTTATGTATTTGCTAATTCTAATGGTGGTTTAATTAGTATGAATCTGGGAAATTTGACATCAATTCCAATTATCGCTCAGGCTGGAATTAATCCAATGTTAAGTATTGAGAGAAACTTATGGAATTATAAAGCAGGAGCACAAAGTTCAGCAGGTGGGGAGTTCAGCTCTTTTCAGAATAGGGCAAATATTATTCGACTTTATGGGATGAAGGAAGTTAAAAACCAAGCTGAATTGAATGATGCAGTGTATGAAAAAGACAAAGTGGGGGATTATGATCCTTTTGATTTCTTAATGTTGAAGGACAATAATGACTATCCCTACCCATATAAAATTTTTCAAACCAAAGACGATTGGGCTGTGAGTTTTTCTATTACCAAAGAGTTTGTTGATGCCATGCAAAAGCGTGGTGGTAATTTAAATCTGCGGGAGATTGAATCGGGAGGACATGTCGTTGAACCACAAAAAGGAGTTGTAGGGTATTATAGATATCAATTTATTGATAATAATTTAACACCAACTGTTTTGGAAGTTGCAGAATGGTTTGAATATAATGAAGGTTATAAAGCAATATTTTTTAATTGATTATATTTTTTAAGTTATTATAGGATTTAATTAAATGTAAGCTATAAAAACTGCTGATAATTATTTTTAAATTCTTTTTTTAATGATTTATACTTTTTAGAAAGTATAGTTTAGATTAATAATTTATTCTGTAATGGTTTAATATTATAAAAAAATTAGAGAAGATAAAACAAGAGATAAAAAAGTATAAATCCTTTATAAATAGCCAATTATGTGGGGTTTCGAAACATTTTAGTACTATTGGAAAAGTTAGATCTCTAACTTGTATTCATTTTATTATAAATGTTTAGTTATCCCTAGGGAGGATTATAATATAAAAGTATAAATAAAATTATAAGATGTCAATTAATAATTTAAAAGCAAGAGTAATAGCGATGTATCTGCCGCAATTCCATCCAATACCTGAGAACGATACATGGTGGGGTAAAGGTTTTACTGAATGGACCAATGTAGGTAAAGCAAAAAAACTTTTTAAAGGGCATTATCAGCCAAGAGTTCCCGCTGATTTGGGTTATTATGATTTGCGTGTGCCCGAAACTCGTAAAGCACAAGCAGATATGGCCAGAGAGTATGGTATAGAAGGCTTTTGTTATTGGCATTATTGGTTTGGTAATGGAAAAAGATTAATCGAACGTCCTTTTAATGAAGTTGTGGCTTCCGGGGAGCCGGATTTTCCATTTTGTTTAGCTTGGGCAAACGAGACCTGGAAAGGTTTTGATCATGGTATGAAAAATAGGAATATTCTAATTGAACAGTTGTATCCAGGTATAGACGATTATCGAGCTCATTTTTATGAGGTTTTACCCGCATTCAAAGATGAAAGATATATAACTGTTGATGGGAAACCACTCTTTATGATATTTAGGCCTTTAGCTAATTCCGAGGTTCCGATTTTTATAGAAACTTGGAGAAAATTAGCATCAGAGAACGGTTTAAAAGGAATATATTTTGTTGGACAAAAGAATTATTTGGAGAATAATTTAGATAGATTTAGGGAAGCAGGAGTAGATGCAATAAACACAATTCGATTAAATAACTACATAGTAAATCATAGGTCCTTTTTTCAAAGAGTATTCACAAAATTACGTAAGACAGTAATGAATGTTCCATTAGCATATCCATATGAGAAAGTTTCTAAATATTTTGTAGTTGCTGAAGAAGACAAACAGGAAGATGTTTTTCCTAGTATTGTTCCAAATTGGGATCATACCCCAAGAAGTGGTCGTGAAGGAATGGTAATGACGAACTCTACACCAGATTTATTTGAAAAACATGTAAAACAAACGGTTAGTCTTATAGAAAATAAAGAACCAGAACACAAAATAATTTTTATTAAATCTTGGAATGAATGGGCAGAGGGTAACTATATGGAGCCAGATATGCGTTGGGGAAGGAAATACTTAGAAGCTCTAAAAAGACAAATAAAAAAATGATTTGTTTTTACAAGGTAACCTTTGTTTAATTTAAATTTTTTATGAAATTCAGTATTGTAATTCCATTATATAATAAAGAAAAGTCTATAAGTCGTGCTGTTAATTCTGTTTTAACTCAATCGTATAAAGACTTTGAATTGATAATTGTAAATGACGGATCTTCAGATAACAGTTTGACTGTTGTTGAAAATATTAAAGACGGAAGAATTAAAGTAGTTAATAAAACTAACGAAGGTGTTTCTAGTGCTCGAAATGTCGGGATTGATATAGCATTATTTGAATGGATTCTTTTTTTAGATGGGGATGACTATTGGAAGAGTAATCACTTAGAAACTATTTTAGAATTACTACAGAAATATCCAGATGCCGATATGTACTCTACGCTGATTAGTGAAAATTCAGACAAAGGGATAAATTATATTGCAAATTCATTGGCCGATGGTTTTGAAGGTTATATAGATGATTATTTTATACATGCTCCTTATGGCACTATTTTTCACTCATCTTCAGTTTGTATAAGTAAAGAAGCACTAATGAATGTAGGTGGTTTTGATACCAATCTTAAACACGGTGAAGATTTAGACATGTGGTTTAGAATTATGATTAATAAAAAAGGGGTCGTAAAAAAAACTTCTACTGTTGTTTATGATTTATTTGGTGAGAACCGAGCAATGTTGTCCAGATGTAAATATGAAAATCATTTGTTATCGAAAATTGATGATTATAGATCTACTGAAATTATGCACCTAAATCAATTTATTGATTATTTTATCCTAAGGAATTCAGTGCCTTACTATTTTTCTGAAGAAAAAAAACATAT
The DNA here is from genome assembly GCF_004349145.1 of Flavobacterium hiemivividum. Classification (GTDB taxonomy): domain Bacteria; phylum Bacteroidota; class Bacteroidia; order Flavobacteriales; family Flavobacteriaceae; genus Flavobacterium; species Flavobacterium hiemivividum. Next base: position 120,536 of record NZ_SMFO01000004.1, read on the forward strand.
TAAACCTAACTTAAAAAAAATAAAAAAAAATAAAAAAGCAAATTTATTTTGGATGTACCTTTATTCTGATTTATTTTATCAAATTAATTTATTCTCATATAAATTTTATAAATATCTAAGAGCAATCTAGAAAAATGGAAAATTTTCAAAAATCACTATTGTCGATTATTATTCCAACAATAGGCAGAATAGAGGAATTAATTTCTTTGTTAGAAAGTATTTATAGCTGTGATACAGATCACTCTCAAATTGAGATAATTGTTATTGACCAAAATAATATTTCATTTCTAAAAGAGGTACGATTGAAATTTGAATCTGTTAGGTTTGAAAATGTTGACTTTAAAGGTCTGTCCAAAGCAAAGAATTATGGCGCCGCTTTAGCAAATGGTAAATGGCTATGCTTTCCAGATGATGATTGCGAGTTCTTTTATGATACAATTAAGTTAGCTCTTCATTTTTTAAATGAATCTAAGGCAGATATTATATTTGGCAAATGTATAGATCGAAATGCTAATGACAGTGTAATGAATTTTAAAAATCAAGACTTTACTTTGACTGTCGAAACAATGTCAGGAGGGTTTGTTGAAGCTACTGGGTTTGTAAAAAAAGAGGTTTTTAGTCAGTATAAGTTTGATGAATCAATGGGCGCTGGGTGTTTTCATGGTGCCGAAGAAGGATACGATTGGTTATTCAGAATTTTAAAAAACAGTAAATATAAAGTTATATTTAATCCTTTAATTTTATTTTATCACCCTCAAATTATTTCTGTCAAAGGTGATCAAGCGTCGATAAAACGTGTTTTTACGTACAGATGCGGTTTTGCAAAGCTTTGCTTTAAACATGAATTTTATTTTAAATTCTTTAAAAGAGTGGTCTTGGTGAGTTTTTCTTTGCCATTTTTTGCTTTTTTCGATCAAAAAAAATTACGCTATTATTCGGCAGAGCTATTAGGATTATTCTCTGGTGCAATTATTAAATGATGAAAAAAAGAATTCAAAACATAAAAAGAATTTCTTTGTTTGTCGGTTATAGTCAGTGTTTTTTTTTATTAATGCTGTATGCTATATTGTTTTTAATTAAAAATGATATTATACTTATCATTTCTTTTGTCTATTCTTTATTAGTTGGGTTTTTAACAATAAAAAGTAGAGCTAATCAGCTCCTGCTTAATAATTCATTAGCTATTTTATTAGTTTTTATTTTTCTGTACGGTTTTTTCAATTCTGTTATAGAATTTTTTTTGTTAGGGGAAATTACAGAAGCTGGATATTATGCAACAATCATTTATGCAACTACTGTACCTTCATATGTAATTGGCTCAGGATCTATAAAGTCTACAAATTATGATGTCACCTATACAAAAACAATTGAAAATAAAAAATATAGTAAACTATACAGTGTGTTTTTATTGATAATGTTAATTGTATTTCTATTATATAAATCATATTCTTTTTATAGCAGAGGGATGTTTTTTAATCCATCTTTATTAAAGACTGTTAGTAGATTAGAGTTAACGGAAGGTATTAGCCAATTGGGAATTGTTACTGGTTTAATGATAACTAGTATTTTTCTGTATTTTACATTTTATTATAAGTTATTACCATCAAGAGTTAAATTGATTGTTTTTGGATGTTTGTTATATTATATAGCTTTACAATCAAGCGTTGGTAATAGAAGAGATTTTGTACCGATGTTGATTGGGGTTTTTTGGGTCTTTATAAATTTTAAAAAAATTAAATTTACTTTAGGTTGGTTCTTATTAATGTTAGTATCTATATTTTTATTTTTGTTTTTAGGGTCTTTGCGAGCAGAAGCGGGATCAGACGAAGGATTTAATTATTTACAAGTTGCTATTGACACTTTATCTAATAATGAATTTGTTTACCCATTTTACACCTTAAAGTTAGCTGTATATAACTATTTAAATGGCACAATTGATTTCTTCTATGGTAAAACTATTTTCATAGATTCTTTTTTAAATTTCATACCTAGATCAATTTATACATCAAAACCGAATTCATTAGCGGTTCAATTTGTAATGGATAATTTTGGTGGTGGTATGGGTTACGCTTATTCCCCCGTAGCTGAGTCATTTGTTAATTTTGGATTATTTGGCCCTAGTGTTGTGTTTTTTCTTTTGGGGTCACTTATTTCTAAATTGCAAGAATTTAGAGATCAAAGATTTATATTCGTTTTTTTTACTATGATACCTGATTTTTGTAGGGGGGAATTTAGCAGTTTTTTCTATCAATTTTGGTTTGTAGCTTTATTTATTATAATTATTCCTATGATTAATAGGGAATTATTTGGAAGAAAAAGTGTTGTTATTTAAAGGTCAGAAATCTCTTTCATATATTTATTATTTACAGCCTGATATAATTTTTAAGTCAAACTTATTCTATTTAATGAAAAATAATTTAAAAATAATACTTGATAATATTGTTTTTTCCCTCCAAAAAGCGGGCGGCATTTCTACTTATTGGTTTGAATTATATTCAAGGGTTATACGGGATTATGATGAGGTTTATTTTGTTGAGAGAGAAAATGATAATATAGTCGCAAAACAACATGTAATAGGTAAGGAAAAGATTTTATCAACTGAGGTTTCTAATTTGTTGGTAGATAGGTTTGTAAATGTTTCTCTTAGAAAAGTGAATGAAAAATTTATTTTTCATTCAAGCTATAACCGCATCACATCAAATAAAAAGGCAAAACAAGTTCTTACCGTTCATGACTTCGTACATGAAAAGTATTATTCAGGAGTGAGGAGATTTTTACATAGTTATCAAAAAGGAAAAGCTATTAATAAGGCAGATGCTATTATTACAATTTCCGAAAACACAAAAAAGGATTTGTTGACTTTTTTTCCTAATATTAATTCAAATAAAATTTATGTTATTTATAACGGTGTTTCAAAGGACTTTTACCCCCTAAAAAAAGAAGCTCTAAAGAATGATTTTTTGTTTATTGGCTCCAGAGAAAAATATAAAAATTTTGATTTTGCTGTTAAAGCCATAGCTCAAACAGATCGTTTCAAGTTAAATATTGTAGGCTGTGTTTTAAGAAAAGAGGAGGTTGAAATACTTAATAGATTGATTCCAGGTCGTTGGGAATTATTTAATAATATTGAAAATGCAAAGTTAAATGAACTTTATAATCAAGCTTACGCATTAATTTATCCTTCTTCTTATGAAGGTTTTGGAATACCATTGTTGGAGGCCATGAAAACGGGTTGTCCCTTTATTGCCCTGAATAGTTCTTCAATTCCTGAAGTTGCAGGAAAAGCAGGTGTTTTGATTGATAAATTAGAAATCGCAGTTTTTAATGAAGCAGTATTGAATATTGATAAAAAAAGAGAAGAAATAATAAAAATGGGTTTTGAGCAAGTGAAGAATTTTTCCTGGGAAAAATGCTATCAAGAAACGATACAAGTTTATAAAGATTTATATAGATCATGAAAATATCAATAATAACAGTAGTGTATAATAATGATAGGACTATAAAGGATGCTTTGCAGTCAGTTCTTTCACAGGATTATAAAAATATAGAATATATTGTCATAGATGGAAAATCTACAGACAATACGGTAAATTTGATAACTGATTTCAAAGATAGATTAGCTTATTTTATTTCTGAAAAAGACAGCGGTATTTATGATGCGATGAATAAAGGTATTCGTGCAGCTACGGGAGATGTTGTAGGAATTTTAAATTCAGATGATTTGTATGAGGATTCAGGTGTTATAGCCGCTGTTATGGAGCAATTTAACATTGATTTGGATTTAGATATATTATATGGTGACTTGGTTTATGTGAAAAGTGATGATACCAATAAAGTAATTAGGAATTGGAAATCGAAAGCGTATTATAATCAATTTTTTGAAAATGCAAATGTACCACCTCACCCGTCATTGTTTGTGAAAAAGAAAGTATATGATGAAGCAGGATTATTTGATCTAGATTACAAAATAGCTGCTGATTATGAGTTTATGTTGCGAATATTTAAAAAACATAATTTTAATTCAAAATATTTTAATAAGCTAATAGTTAGAATGAGACTTGGAGGAGCTTCAAATGCCGGTTTGTCAAGTGTAATTAAACAAAATAAAGAAGTTTTAAATGCTTGGAAAAAAAATAATTTAAATAAGCCTTTTTATTTAATGCCACTGAGAGTTTTGAGAAAATTAGCTCAATTTTTAAAATAAATTATAAATATATAGAAGATAATGAAAATAGCCCTTATCACAGGAATCACAGGACAAGACGGTTCATACTTGGCAGAATTATTATTAGAAAAAGGATATATGGTTCATGGAGTTAAAAGAAGAGCCTCTTCTTTTAATACCCAAAGAATCGATCACATATACCAAGATTTACATCAAGACCATATAAATTTTAAGTTGCACTATGGCGATTTAACTGATTCGACTAATATCATTCGAATCATTCAGGAAGTGCAGCCTGATGAAATCTATAATTTAGGAGCGATGAGCCATGTAAAAGTCTCTTTTGATTCACCGGAATATGTGGCTAATGTAGATGGGATTGGAACTCTAAGAATTTTAGAAGCGGTTCGTATTTTAAGTTTAGAAAAGAAATGCCGTATTTACCAAGCTTCCACTTCTGAATTGTATGGTGGTTTGGCGGAGAATAAAAATGAGAAGGGATTGTATGATGAGCATTCTCCTTTTTATCCTCGTTCGCCTTATGGAGCAGCTAAAATTTATGGTTTCTGGATTACCAAAAACTATAGAGAAGCTTACGGTATGTTTGCGACTAATGGGATTCTTTTTAATCACGAATCTCCGCGTAGAGGAGAAACTTTTGTAACCCGTAAGATAACTATGGCTACTGCAGCCATCGCTTTAGGAGAACAGGATTGCCTTTATTTAGGGAATCTAGATGCACAACGAGACTGGGGACACGCCAAAGATTATGTGGAGGCAATGTGGCGTATTTTGCAACAAGACGTAGCTGAAGATTATGTAATCGCTATGGGAGAAACTACCTATGTGCGTGATTTTGTTAAAATGTCATTTGCAGAAGTAGGAATTGCTATTGAGTTCAATGGCGAAGGTGTAGAGGAGAAAGGCTATGTTGCCTCTTGTTCTAATCCAGATTATCAATTAGAAATTGGTAAACAAGTGATTGCTGTAGATCCTCAATATTTCCGTCCAACAGAAGTGGATTTGTTGATTGGAGATCCTACAAAGTCTAAAACGCAACTTGGGTGGGTACCAAAATATGATTTAAAAGGATTGGTAGCAGAAATGATGGCTTGTGATGTGCAACTCGTTCAGAAACAGCGAATGTTGAGAGCAGCGGGGCATAAGTGTTAAGAATCAGTTAGAGTAGTTCTCGTTCTCGATACAATTTTGAATAGTAAAGCTGTCGCATTACTATTTAAAATCACTCGAACTGACGCTTCTGTAAAAATTTAGGGAAAGTTAGCTCTCGATATAATTTTTGTTTCATTTTCATTGCACAAAAATCACTCAGACTGACGGTTTCTAACAACAACAGGAGAAAATAATCAAAAGCGAATATTTTAAAATATGATGAAAAAACAAGATAAAATATATATTGCAGGTCACCGCGGAATGGTAGGTTCTGCTATTTTAAGGGCTTTAGAGGTACAAGGTTACGATAACTTTTTGCTACGTACTTCGTCTGAGTTGGATTTAAGAAATCAACAAGCAGTCGCTGATTTTTTTGCTCAGGAAAAACCAGATTATATTTTTTTGGCAGCTGCAAAAGTAGGTGGAATTATAGCAAACAATACCTATAGAGCAGATTTTATATACGAGAATTTGATGATTCAGAATAATGTGATTCATCAAGCTTATGTCAATAAAGTGAAGAAACTAATGTTTCTAGGATCTTCCTGTATTTACCCAAAAATGGCCCCTCAGCCTTTGAAAGAAGAATACATGTTAACAGGTGAACTAGAACCAACTAATGAACCTTATGCAATTGCAAAAATTGCTGGTATCAAAATGTGTGATGCATACAGAGATCAATTTGGTTGTAATTTTATTTCGGTTATGCCTACCAATTTGTATGGACCTAACGATAATTATGATTTAAAAAATTCTCACGTTTTACCTGCAATGCTTCGTAAGTTTATTATAGCTAAGCGTCATGGAGATGCTTCAGTAACAATCTGGGGAACAGGAAGTCCTCAGAGAGAATTTTTACATGCAGATGATTTAGCAGAAGCTTGTTTGTTTTTGATGGAAAATTACAATGAAGATGGAATAGTGAATATTGGGATAGGAGAAGATATTTCGATTTTAGATTTGGCCTTATTGGTTAAGAAAACAGTTGGATTTGAAGGGGAAATACTTACAGATCCTTCTAAGCCAGATGGTACTCCCCGCAAATTGATGGATGTTTCGAAACTTAATGGATTGGGTTGGAAGGCAAAAATTACTTTGGAGGAAGGGATTCAAAAGGTTTATCAGGAGATTAAAGACAAGGTTTGGGAATAGTTTTTGGTTGTCAGTTATCGGTTATGGGATGTCTGTTTAGTATTTAGTAGACAGATTAGCATATATGTTTTTTAAGTGTTGCAAGGCTATTACTTTGTGAGATGGTTGCTATATCAGCATGACAAGATTGTGAGTAAACTGAGTTTGAATATAAGGATTACATCAGTTAATGAGATACTTCTCCCGAAAGCTTTCGGGACGGCAGCATGACAAAACTACTTTATCAGTTTGCTTCGATAGAAAGAGGTAATTGTGGTGAAAAATGCTAATAACAAGAGAGATAAAAAATGAAATCAAATATAAATAATAACTACGTCCTCATTATGGCGGGCGGAGTAGGGAGTCGATTTTGGCCAAAGAGTCGCAATCAGTTTCCGAAACAGTTTATTGACATATTGGGAATAGGACAATCGCTGTTGCAATTAACCTACGAAAGGTTTTTGAAAATTTGTCCCGCGGAGCACATTTTTATATTGAGTAACCAGCAGTATTTGGATTTGATCCAGCAGCAGTTGGATGGTATTGCGGTAGCTAATATTTTATTGGAGCCTAGTCGCAATAATACGGCACCTTGTATCGCTTATGCGTCTTATAAAATTTTGAAAAGTAATCCTGATGCCAATATTGTGGTGGCTCCATCGGATCATTTGATATTGAAAGAAGGCGAGTTTTTGGACAGAATCAGTCAGGCATTGGATTATACTGCATCCAATGATGCGCTACTTACTTTGGGTATTAATCCAAGCAGACCGGATACTGGTTATGGCTATATCAATTTCCAAAAAGAAGGAGTTGATGGAGTACATCAAGTAGCTCGTTTTATGGAAAAACCAGTTTTGGAAAGAGCAAAAGAATATTTAGCTAGTGGGGATTATTTGTGGAATGCAGGGATTTTCGTCTGGCGTGCTCAAAGCATTATAAAGGCTTTTGAAAGACATGCTAGTGAAATAGCTAATTTGTTTGTCCAAGGGAATGAGGTGTACAACACTAGTGCGGAGGCCGCTTTTATAAAAGAGAATTATCCTAAAAGTCCAAACATTTCCATTGATTATGCTATCTTAGAAAAAGCTGATAATGTTTATACTATTCCTTCAGATATAGGTTGGAGTGACTTGGGTACTTGGGCTTCTTTGCATGAAGTAGTAGAAAAAGATGAAAATAATAATGCTTTAAGTGTGGATCATTTTCATTTAGAGAACACCAATAATTGTATTATCCAGTTGCCTAAAAAGAAAGCTGCTATAATAAAAGGATTAGAAGATTTTATAGTGGTTGATGACGGTAAGGTATTGTTGATTTACCCAAAAGGGAGTGAGCAAGAGATAAAGACTGTTGCAGGTAAGATGGTGTCTAGTTATGGAGAGGAATACTTATAGTTGTTGGTTTTCTGCTTTATGGGTTATGAGTTATCGGTTGACTGTTAAAAAGTTTGAAATTATTTAATAATCATAATTGGCTTAAGTTCTAAAGTCATACCAAATTATGAGAATGAGGAAGAAATAGATATTTAGACAAGAAAATATAAAATTATACAATGATCATTGAAAAAACATTTATTAAAGATTTAGTACTTATAACCCCTGCCGTTTTTAATGATGAGAGGGGTTTCTTTTTTGAGGCTTATAACCAGGCCAAGTTTCATGAAAATGGAATTAAATATAATTTCATCCAAGACAATCAGTCGTTCTCAAAAAGAGGGGTGATTCGAGGATTGCATTTACAAATTAATCCTTTTGCACAAGCGAAGTTGGTTCGAGTGTTGCAAGGAGAAATTCTTGATGTAGCAGTAGATTTACGAAAAAACTCGGCTACTTATGGACAGCATTTTTCAGTAGTGCTAAGTGCTGAGAACAAAAAACAATTAATGGTGCCGCATGGTTTTGCTCACGGTTTTTCGGTGTTGAGTGAAACAGCTTCAGTTCTATATAAGGTAGATCAAGTCTATAATAAAGATAGCGAAAGAGGGATTCGGTATGATGATGCTACTTTGGCAATTGATTGGCAGATAAATCCGAGTGAAGTGATTGTTTCAGAGAAGGATTTGGTATTGCCTGGATTTGAGGATATTGATTGGGAGTTTTAGTGGCAGGTTAGCTGTTGTCAGTTTTCGGTTTTCGGTTTTTGACAGTAGATGCTAGAGTGTACGTGATTGGATGTTAAGGTTATCGGTTGTCAGTTATCAGTTGTGAGTCCCGATAGCTATCGGGATCGGTTGTGGGTTCGAGAAGTGGTTTTTAACTGAGGACGACTTATTTTTTTAACCGCAAAGTTAGCAAAGGATTCGCGAAGAACGCAAAGGTTTTTTGCTTGGATTTGATGCTATTGATTGGGAGTTTTGAAAAGAGTTTAAAGTTTAAAGTTGTCGGTTTTAGGGTTACTTTTTGAGTTTTGGACATAACAGATACAATTAGTATTATTCAGTAGTTGGTCTGGTTTTATATAGCGGTCTATGTTAAATTTATACTTTTTTGCATAGTGTACTATACACAATACGACTATTTGGTGCGAGAGTGAATGTAGTGAAGAGAAAAGAATAAAGAGTAAATAGAATAGAAAAAGTTAGATTTTATAATAAAGAAGAAAGAGATCAATTGAAAAAAATACTAGTAACGGGAGCGAATGGCCAATTGGGTTCAGAGCTTAGAGAAATAGCTGTAGATAAAACCCAATTCGAGTGGGTTTTTACCGATTATCAGGAATTAGATTTGTGCGATTTGGCGGGTTTAGAAGGCAAATTATCAGAAATTAATCCGCAAATACTTATTAATTGTGCAGCGCATACAGCCGTTGATAAAGCAGAAACTGAAATTGAGTTGTCAGATGTGTTGAATCATCAGGCGGTGGCAGTTATGGCCAAATGGAGTCAGGCGAATAAATGCAAATTGATACATGTTTCTACTGATTACGTTTTTGATGGGGATTCGGCGGTGGCTTTGACAGAAACTGCAGAAACGAGTCCGATTAATGTGTATGGGGTTACAAAACTGGCTGGAGAAAAGGCTTGTTTAGAATTAAATCCAAACGCAATAATCATTCGTACTTCCTGGGTGTATTCTAGCTTCGGGAATAATTTTGTAAAAACCATGTCTCGATTGATGCAAGAAAGAGATAGCCTTAATGTGGTTAATGACCAAATTGGGTCTCCAACCTATGCCGCCGACTTAGCGCTAGCTATTATTACTATAATAGAGCATAAGAATTGGCAGGCGGGTATTTATAATTTTTCTAATGAAGGTGAAATAAGTTGGTATGAGTTTGCTTTGGCGATACAAGAAATTGGAGGTTTTGAGTGTGAAGTTGGCGGTATTCCAGCATCTAATTATCCTACACCGGCAAAACGTCCTGCCTATTCCTTATTGGATAAAAGTAAAATTAAAGCTACTTTTGGCGTTGAAGTGCCGGAATATAAGGAAAGTTTAAGGAAATGTATGGGGTTGTTGGGTATTGAGAAATAGAGATTAGAAAGTTGCGGAAATAGTAGGTTCATGGTTATCGATATTACGGACTTATTTTTTAATGTGAATTAGTCATCAACTACTAATTAGGTTTTATCAAAGGTGAAGTTATTTTCTTTTTTGCTTGATCAAAAAAGAAACAAAAAAATCAAGTCTTCGCTCCCTCGTCGGTCAAATTAGTTTTCGAAGTCTAAAACAAAAAAACTCGTCCCGAAAGCTTTCGGGACTCAAACAGTTTTTGTTTTTACGACTTCTTCAAACATTTGACGCTCGACTGCGGAAGCTAAGGACGGTTGAATCTCAGAAATAATGAAATTTAATTTATAAATGATTATAATGTTTTTTTAAAATTAATTATCCCTTGAACTGACAAATATCAAAATATAGAAATAGAAATGAAAAAAATACTAATAACAGGAGGAGCTGGTTTTATTGGTTCGCATGTGGTAAGACGGTTTGTGAATAAATATCCGGAGTATCAAATATTCAATTTGGATGCCTTGACTTATGCGGGGAACTTAGAGAATATAACAGATATAGAGACAGCTCCAAATTATACTTTTATAAAAGGAGATATTGTAGATGCTGATTTTATTGATGCGCTTTTTGCGGAGCATCAATTTGATGGAGTTTTACATTTAGCTGCCGAATCGCATGTGGATCGGTCGATAACAGACCCCGTAGCTTTTGTGAAAACAAACGTTATAGGTACCATGAATTTGTTGAATGCAGCAAAAACGATTTGGAAAGACAATAAGGATGGAAAGCGTTTTTATCACATTAGCACTGATGAGGTTTATGGAAGTCTGGGTGCTGAAGGGTTGTTTACAGAAACAACGGCTTATGATCCTAATTCGCCTTATTCAGCATCTAAAGCAAGTTCAGACCACTTTGTACGTGCGTATGGTGAGACCTATGGCTTGCCTTATGTGTTGACTAATTGTTCGAATAATTATGGGCCTTTTCATTTCCCGGAAAAGCTGATTCCGCTTTTTATTAATAATATTATCCAAAACAAGCCTTTACCCGTTTATGGGGATGGGAAGTATACCCGTGATTGGTTATTTGTAGAGGATCATGCGGTAGCTATTGATTTGGTTTTTCACGAAGGTGTTAACCATGACACGTATAACATTGGCGGTTTTAACGAATGGCAAAATATTGATTTGGTTAAGTTGCTTTGTAAAATCATGGATGAGAAGTTAGGTCGTGAGCTAGGAACATCAGAGCAATTGATTTCTTATGTTAAAGATCGTCCAGGTCATGATTTGCGTTATGCGATTGATGCGACTAAGATTAATAAAGAATTGGGGTGGAAGCCTTCGGTTACTTTTGAAGAAGGACTGGAGAGAACAGTGAATTGGTATTTGGAAAATGAGACTTGGTTGGAAAATGTGACTTCGGGAGCATATGCTTCGTATTACGATAAACAGTATTCTTAGGGTCAAATATTATATAGTAAGTCTACTATTGGAAATATGGCGCTGCATATTCAAAAAAAGTGTTCAGTATTCAGTCCCGATATCTATCGGGATTAGTGTTCAGAAGAATTGAAAACGAATCGATACTAATGGATGTTATTAGTAAGACGTCTCCACTGACGTTTTTCTAAGAGTGAGTGCTATTTGTTCTCAAGATTTATAATTTTCTTTTTTGCTTGATCAAAAAAGAAACAAAAAATTACTCACCATTACAATTTAATTATGGATTCCGTGAATCTTCGATTTCAAGTCTCCGCATCCTCGTCGGTCAAATTTATTTTCGAAAGCTAAAAGAAAAGAACTCGGCGAAAGGCCTCGGACAGCTTTTCTTTTTACGCATTCTTCAAATATTTGACGCTCGACTGCGGATGCTAAGGACGGTGGGTTAGCTTAATTAATAGCGATTTGCTTAGTAATTTATTAAGGCATCCAAGGTCCCAAAACGTTAATTTCTATTACGAAACAATTATGGTAGAAATAAAAGAAGTATCACTAATAGCTACTGCGTTTTATGCACAGTTACAAAACTATCTACGATGTGCCAATTTGGAATTAGGACTCCTTATTAACTTTGGTACATCGTGATTAATTTATAAAAGAATGATTAATTTGAAATAATTCGAAAAATTCGTTTTAATTCGCAAAATTCGCACAAAATGAAAGGAATAATATTAGCAGGAGGATCCGGTACCCGATTGCACCCGTTAACGTTGGCAATGAGCAAGCAAATGATGCCAGTTTATGATAAGCCGATGATTTATTATCCGTTGTCGACTTTGATGACGGCAGGGATTAATGAGATATTAATTATTTCGACGCCCCATGATTTACCTAATTTTAGAAAATTATTGGGTGATGGTTCGGCTATTGGTTGTAAGTTTAGTTATGCTGAGCAGTCTATTCCTAATGGATTGGCCCAGGCTTTTGTTATAGGTGAAGAGTTTATCGGTAAAGACAGTGTGGCTTTGGTGCTGGGAGATAATATTTTCTTTGGGTCTAATATGGATGAATTGTTGCAGTCCAATAAAAACCCAGAAGGAGGAGTTGTTTTTGCGTATCACGTTTCGGATCCAGAGCGTTATGGAGTGGTAGAGTTTGATAAGGATCTAAAAGCGCTTTCGATAGAGGAGAAACCTTTGGAGCCAAAGTCTAATTATGCAGTACCAGGTTTGTACTTTTATGATAATTCAGTGGTTGAGATAGCCAAGAATATTAAACCAAGTGCGCGTGGAGAATATGAAATCACCGATGTTAATAAAGTATATTTAGAGAAGGGAGCCTTAAAAGTGGGGATCTTAAGCAGGGGAACTGCTTGGCTAGATACTGGGACTTTCAATAGCCTGATGCAAGCCGGTCAGTTTGTTCAGGTAATTGAAGAACGTCAAGGACTGAAAGTGGGCTGTATCGAAGAGATTGCCTGGAGTCAAGGTTTCATTACGGAACAAGAACTAAGAGATTTGGCCGAGCCCTTGAAAAAATCAGGTTATGGTGAGTATTTATTGGGATTGTTGAAACACAAGTAATAAGTGATTAGTCCCGATAGCTATCGGGATCAGTGAGCAGTTTTTAGTGATTGGTATTCAGTGGTCAGTTGTTAGAGAATAGAGATATTCTTGATGCGATAATGGCTGAAATTTTTAATTTCCAAAAAGAGTATAAAAATTAGTACGCTAAGTAATTCTTAGTTTTGCCTCTAAAAATTTTAACATCACAAATTTGCGGTTAATTTCCGTAATCCAAGCTTGCAGACTTTTTGACTGCCAAACCAAAATTATGACTTTCGGGTTGTAGTGGTTTAATTTAAATGCTATTATTTAATAGCCGAGAATGTAATAAATTTATGATATATATAGCGTTATTTTTTTTATTGATGGGTGTTGAACTTTTTTATTTCAAAGTAGCCGATAAATACAATATAATTGATAAACCGAACAGTAGGTCCTCCCATACATCAATCACTTTACGTGGTGGTGGGATTATTTTTCCAATTGCAATAATCATTGCTTTTTTTCGGGGATATGTTTCTTGGGAACTTACAGTAGCTGTAGTACTAGTTGGCTTAATAAGTTTCATTGATGACATTAGACCGCTGTCACAGTTGCCGCGATTTGCAGCTCATGTAGTAGCTGTACTTTTGGTGTTTTATGATTTAGATTTATTTTCAGAGGCTATATGGTTGCTGCCCATTGTATTTATCCTGATGATAGGTTGGGTAAATGCTTTTAATTTCATGGACGGCATCAACGGTATAACCGTACTTTATGCCTTAATTGCTATAATAAGTTTTGCATATTTACCATTAAACGAAACCAGTCTACCCTTACTAATTACAATGGGATTATCATGTGTTGTTTTCGGTATATTTAACGTTAGGAGAAAAGCTAAAACTTTTGCGGGCGATGTAGGAAGTATAAGTATGGCACTTTTTCTCGGGTATTTTATGATTAAGACAATTGTAGAGTCGGACCAACTGGCCTATATTCTTTTCTTTTCCGTTTATGGCATCGATGCTGTTGTAACCATTATAAGTAGATTGATAAAGAAAGAAAACATATTTCAACCACATCGTTCTCATTTGTATCAATACCTAGCCAATGAAATGGGGTATTCTCACGTTGCTGTTGCGATATTCTATGCGGGACTTCAGTTAGTTATTAATGCGATTGTCATTTATAGTGATGCCAGCGATAGCTTGTCGCTTTATTCTGCCGGAGGATTTTTACTGATGATGACTCTTGTTTATTTAGGGGTTAGAACATTTGTTCTACGTCAAGTGCAGCTTAAAGAAAGTAGAGTGTAATTCTTTAAATTGATAAAGTTTTATTTAAAGCCGTTTTTGCTTAAGCTATTCGTTAAGTCTAGGTTGCGGAATCTTGGACTTTTCTTGCCACTAGCAAATGATTTTTTCTTTTTTATCTCAGGTAACTTTTATTTTAATAGGTGTTTGCTTTATCATCCGATTATCATATTGTGAGATTGATTTGAAGTTGTTATTTACAATGACGAATTGTTTTTAATTCTTATTTTTTCTTTTTTATCTCACTTAACTTTTATTTTAAGCGGTGTTCGATGAATCTTCGATTTGTCTTGATGAAAAAAGAAACAAAAAATTACTCATGCTTTAATATTGTTTTTTTTTGTATTCGTGAATCTTCGATTTCACTGCCTGACTATTTTTATCTAAAAATCATCGAACAAATTTATCTCACCTAACTCTTATTTTAATTGGTGTTCGATGAACCTCACTTCGTTTCGGTTTTTCCTATCGTGACCCCAGCCGCTCGTCGTTCCTCCTCGACTCGGGTGTCACTCCCGCCTACCAACGCTAAAATTCTTATCGTGATTTTTGTCCCGATAGCTATCGGGATAAAAATAGTAGGGCGGGGTTAGGATTGCTAATGATAAGGTGTCGGTTTTGTTTGTCGGTATAGGAAAATATTGCCGCATTATCGGGATGTAGAGTCATCCGCAGGACTCGAGGGTTTACCCGAACAGGCGAATCAATTTCAAGCGACAATAAGCAAATTTCTGAGACGTTTAAATGGAAACAAACTAGATGTTTCCTGGTTTGTTTGAGACGCTTCCAGCGTGACAAACTGGGAGGGTAAGCTTGTGAGGATAATTTTTGAGACGGTTTCCTGTGATAAACCGGGTGTTTCCTGGTTTGTTTGAGACGCTTCCAGCGTGACAAACTGGGAGGGTAAGCTTGTGAGGATAATTTTTGAGACGGTTTCCTGTGATAAACCGGGTGTTTCCTAGTTTGTTTGAGACGCTTCCAGCGTGACAAACTGGGAGGGTAAGCTTGTGAGGATAATTTTTGAGACGGTTTCCTGTGACACGCTAGGTGTTTCCTGCTTTGTTTGAGATGCTTCCAGCGTGACAAACTGGGTGGGTAAGCTTGTGAGGGTGATTTTGAAGTGAAACGTTATAATTTAAGGTCTAGTTTGTCATTGGGAAGCAATCTCATTAACATTGTGATCATAAGCTATAAAATTAACTTAGAAAGTTCAAAAAAAATATTTAATTTTAAATTCAATCCATAGATATTAATTTTTAAGAAATGGCTCAAGAAAAAATTTGGCTTTCGACTCCGCATATGGGTGGAAACGAGCAAAAGTACATTCAAGAGGCTTTTGACTCTAATTGGATTGCTCCAATGGGGCCAAATTTGGCTATTTTCGAAGAAAATTTAGAAAAATATCTTGGTTTAGGGCATGTTGCGGTCTTAAATTCGGGTACCGCCGCCATTCATCTAGCATTAATTCTTTTAGGCGTTAAGTCTGGAGATGAGGTACTTTGTCAGAGCATGACTTTTTCAGCTTCTGTCAACCCTATAATTTACTTGGGTGCAATTCCTGTTTTTATTGATAGTGAACCCGAAACTTGGAATTTGTGTCCCATTGCACTGGAAAGTGCGATTGTAGATAGGATTGCTAAAGGCAAAAAGCCAAAAGTAATAATAGCCGTAGATTTATATGGAGTTCCCTATAAAATTAAGGAAATAAGAGCAATTGCGAATCACTATTCTATACCCATTTTAGAAGACAGCGCTGAAGCACTGGGGAGTTGCTATAAAGGACGACGGTGTGGTACTTTTGGAGATATTAGTATTTTATCTTTTAATGGAAGTAAAATTATAACGACTTCGGGTGGTGGTGCAATAGTAACCAATTCAGTAGCGTTAAAGGAAAAAGCGATATTTTTAGCAACCCAAGCAAAAGAAGATGCACCGCATTATCAGCATGTCGAAATTGGGTATAACTATCGAATGAGCAATATTTGTGCAGGAATAGGTAGAGGACAAATGGAGGTTTTACAGAAGCATCTATTACTGAGAACAGAAATGCATGAATTTTATTTGGATTTATTCAAGGATATTAAAGGAGTAACGGTGTTTACCGCGCCCAATGATGGTTACGTTTCGAATTATTGGTTAAGTACTATTTTAGTTGAACCAACAAAGACCTTAGGTATTAGTAGAGAAACAATACGATTGAAACTGGAAGAAGCTAATATAGAGTCACGACCTTTATGGAAACCAATGCATTTGCAACCGGTTTTTGATAAATACCCCTATTATGGCAACTATGTTGCCGAAACACTTTTTATCAACGGACTTTGTTTGCCTTCTGGTTCTAATCTTACAATGGCGGATCGAAATAGAATCCGGGCGGTAATTTTAAATTTATTCAACAAATAAAATATAAAAATTTATTTTCAAAATAATTAATAGTATTTTTGAGATGTTTAAAAAAAAAGTAAAATATCATATAGTTTGAAAAACAATACAAAACCAGACAGTAGCTCTATAGACGGAGAAATTTTTTCTAGGACTAATCTAAAATTTAATCTTCATAGTCTGGGCTATTTACCAAGATGGATCATAGTGATGCTGGACTGTGCCGTTTTAATACTGGCCTTCTTTTTTAGCTATTTATTGTTTAGGGGAACCGGAGTAAACTATATCAGGACACCGCATAGCGTACTGTTTGTTGGCTCGCTGTTTGGGGTTAATTTATTCTTTTTTTGGTTGTTTCGAACCTACTCTGGAATTATAAGGCATTCTTCTTATATCGATGCCATTAAGCTACTGTTTTCGCAAATGGCCGTTTTAACTATCTTTTTACTATTCAATTTTATTTTTGAAGTAGTCTATGGATTTAAGGTGTTTTTGAACACTGCACTTTTTATTAATATGGTGTTTTCCTTTTGTGGGTTATTTCTATACAGGGTTATTGTAAAGCAAACTTTCGAATATTATTTTTCTGAAAAAAGCAACATAACCTTACCCAGAACAATTATTTACGGTACCGACGCTAATGCCATATCAGTAGCTAATGCGCTAAAGATGGAAACTCCTGCTCGTTTTAAAATTGTAGCTTTTGTGGACAGGAATGCTCAAAATTCATCTAAACGAATGCTGGATTTACCTATTTTAATTTTAAAGAAAAAACTACCCACTTTAATGCGTTCTGTAGGTGCTGAAGGAGTCATTATCGCTGATAAAAGTCTGTCAAAAGAAGAGCGTTTAATCATTGTTGATCAGTGTTTAGAGTACAATTATAAAGTGTATATCGTACCATTAATCACCGACTGGGAAAATCAAAAAGAGATTTCTCAAAAGGTAAAAACGATCCAGATTGAAGATTTGCTGGAGAGAAAACCGATTGTCTTGGATAACAAGTCCATTTCCAAACAAATAAAAGACAATACTATTTTAATATCAGGTGCAGCTGGTTCTATAGGAAGCGAAATTGTACGTCAGGTAATACAGTTTAATCCAAAGAAGATTATTATCCTCGATCAAGCCGAAACACCACTGCATCATTTGAACTTAGAGACAGAAACGTTTTCTACAAATACAAAAATTAGAACCGTTGTAGCTGATATAAGGAATAGAGAGGCGATGGAAAAAGTCTTTAGATTATATAAACCAGAGGTAGTTTTTCATGCTGCGGCCTATAAGCATGTGCCTTTAATGGAAGAGAACCCTTCTCAAGCTATTCTTACTAATATTGGCGGAACTAAGAACCTTGCTGACCTGGCCTGTTTGTACAAGGTTAAGAAATTTGTAATGGTTTCTACTGACAAAGCGGTGAACCCTAGTAATGTTATGGGGGCGAGTAAGCGTATTTCGGAAAAATATGTACAGTCCTTGCAATTAAAAACTCAGGAATTAGGCAAGAAAAACGCAACGAAGTTTATTACGACTCGTTTTGGTAATGTTTTAGGATCGAATGGTTCTGTAGTGCCGTTATTCACCAAGCAAATTGCCGCAGGTGGACCAATCACCATTACGCACCCCGATATTATTCGGTATTTCATGACTATTCCTGAAGCTTGTCAGCTAGTTCTAGAGGCTGGAGCGATGGGTAAAGGCGGTGAGATTTACATCTTCGATATGGGGAAACCGGTTAAGATTATCGATCTGGCAAGAAAGATGATTAAGTTGGCAGGATTTGTTCCAGATAAAGATATTAAAATACAAATTGTGGGATTGAGACCTGGTGAGAAATTGTATGAGGAATTACTTAATGACACTTCAAAGACAATTGCTACCTATCATGAGAAAATAATGATTGCAGAGGAAATTCAGGATGAATTTGAGGGTTTGCATGCGGATATCGAAGAGTTAATTGAGAAAGCGCATTATTTGGACAATGATGAAATTGTAATGAGAATGAAGAAAATCGTTCCCGAATTTATAAGTATGAATTCTAGTTATGAATTGTTGGATGTGAAATAAGGACTGTTTTAGCGATAGTTTTTAAAAAGTTCATAGGGAGTATTCTCTGTGGACTTTTTTTGTTATCAGTCCCGATGGCTAGTGGGATGTGTTATCAGTTAGTTCGGCACATAGTTTGTAATTGCGAAGCAATCTCTAGCGACAATAAGGTAATTACTTTTATCGTTCCATGTGATAAACTAGGTGTTTCATGGTTTGTGTGAGACGCTTCCAGCGTGACAAACTGGGTGGGTAAACCGTGAGGGTAATTTTGAAGTCGAACGTTGTGTTTCATGGTTTGTTTGAGACGCTTCCAGCGTGACAAGGAGCGGGGTAAGCTGGGTGGATAGGTTTGAAGCTAAACGTTGTGTTTCATGGTTTGTGTGAGACGCTTCCAGCGTGACAAACTTGGTGGGTAAACTTGGGAGGATAATTTTGAATTCAAACGTTACAAATTAACGTGTAGTTTGTCATTCCGGAGGAATCTCAGGCTACAATAAGCAAATTGCTGAGACGGTTTAATGGAAACAAACTAGATGTTTCATGGTTTGTTTGAGAAGCTTCCAGCGTGACAAACTGGGTGGGTAGACTGTGCTACCAGACTGCCACTGGCAGTCCTGTTTTTAATTTCAAATGTTTTCAATTTAAGGGCGGGGTTAAGATTGCTAATGATAAGGTGTTCGGTATTGTATGCTGGTATAGGAAATTATTTTCGCAGTAGCGGGTTCTAGCTTGTCAGTGCTGTTATCGATTTTCTATTATGAGCTAGTTCGACACACAGTTTGTCATCCCGACAGAGGAGGGATCGCCACATAGTTTGCGTTTTGTTATAGGTTGTCTGTTATTAGTTAGTTCGGCAAATAGTTTATCATTTGGGAGGACTCAAGGGTTTACCCTAACAGGCGAAGCAATCTTATCAAACCACTCAGCTACGCTGTGATTCTTCCTCCGTCAGAATGACAAGTTTGCGGATATGTTTTATCAGTATTTTCAAAGGTCCAATAGTACTAGTAGGATTTCAGACACCAGAATATTTGAATGCTGAACACTGAACACCAGTTTGTAATTCTGAGGAACGAAGAATCTCATCAAACTACTACCTACGCTGGGATTCTATAATTATTATCGTGATTTTAGAGATAAAAATAGTAGGGCGGGGCACAGAGTCATTGCGAGGGACGAAGTAATCTCCGTATAGTTTGCGTTCAGTTATCTGTTATCCGTTTTCTGTTATCGGTTTTCAGTTCTTGGATTTTTATCACACAAAAGCTTTCTGGGCCAAAGGAGATTTATGAGTATTCGGTTATCTGTTATCCGTTTTCTGTTATCGGTTTTCAGTTCTTGGATTTTTATCACCCAAAAGCTTTCTGGGTTACAGGAGATTTATGAGTATTCGGTTATCTGTTATCTGTTATCCGTTTTCGGTTTTCAGTATTCTAACTTCTATTCTCTTTATTCTAACCTCTACTCTTTAACTTCTGTCTTAAAAAATTGATTATTGCCAATCGCTTCTTTTAGTGTTGCTACGTCTTTTAGTTTTACTTCTTGGTCAAAAGCGGCTATGTGCCGGTCATGATGGACATCTGAGCCTACGTAGGTGTACATTCCTTTTGATAGTAGTTGTTCTGCTATGGTAGTGATTTGTGGACCGTAATAACCTACGACGGATAGTAAATTGAGTTGGAATAGGCAGCCGGCTCTTTTTAGTTTGGCGTACTCATTAAAATTATTGTGGTAAAATAAGTAGCGCTCGGGATGCGCTAGTACCGGAATATAACCAGCTACCTGCAAGTCGAAAAGGATGGAGTATAGCTGAATGGGCGCATTTATGTATGACATTTCGACCAAGACATAATTGTCTTTTAAGGTTAGTAGATCATGAGACTGAAAAAGTCGTAAAAATTGATCGTCCATCAAGTACTCAGCAGCAGCTTTGAAAGGAACCTTAATATTGCTTTGTTCTAATTCTAAAACGGTAGCAGTTTTTTTGGACAGGATGCCTTCGTGGGTATTCTCCCAAACATGTTGGATGATATGTGGAGTGGTGATGAACTCGGTTACTCCAAATCCTTGCAGTGCTTTGGTAAGTCTTAGGGTGTCTTCAAAAGTTTGTGCACCATCATCAATTCCCGGTAGTAAGTGGGAATGAATGTCGATATGACCTTCGGGGATGAGGTCTTTTAGAACTGGCTTATTTTTGGAAAAGAAAAACACTAGCGACTGTTTATATATTATGTTGCAAAGTACGTAAATATTTAAAGACAGAAATTGGAAATAATGAACGATAATTTAAGCAAAATGTTATATTTGTAATGTAGCAATGTTTAATTATTACTAACCACAATACCACAGCACTACTAATGAATAACTTAGAGAGTTCAAATACGGATTGGTTATTTGAAATAACACCTAAAAATAAGTTTTTCTCCCTAAATCTCAAGGAAGTATGGCAATACAGAGATTTACTGCTTCTTTTTGTAAAAAGAGATGTGGTAACTGTTTATAAGCAAACTGTTTTAGGGCCGCTTTGGTATTTGATCCAGCCTTTATTTACCTCGATTACTTTTACAATTATATTTAATAACCTGGCAGGGATTAGTACTGGCGCCGTGCCTCCGTTTTTGTTTAATCTGGCGGGAATCACCGTTTGGAATTATTTCACGGCCTGTCTTACGGGTACATCTAATACATTTGGTGCTAATGCGGGAATTTTTGGGAAGGTTTATTTTCCAAGGCTGATTGTGCCTATTTCTATCGTGATTTCGAATTTGATTAAATTTGGAATTCAGTTCTTTATTTTTATCGCTTTTTATATCTATTACTACAGTCAAGGAGCATTGGTGAGTTTGAATGCTGCTGCGGCCTTCTTCCCTTTGTTGATTGTCTTAATGGGCGTTTTAGGGTTGGGATTGGGAATGATTATTTCGTCTTTGGTGACTAAATACAGGGATTTTAGTTATCTAATTGGTTTTGGAGTGCAATTACTGATGTACTTATCTGCGGTGATGTATCCTATGGCTTTGATAAAAGAAAAAATTCCGAGTTATGGATGGTTGGTTCAATATAATCCCTTAGCTTACGTCATAGAAACCGCAAGATATATGTTGTTGAATGTAGGTCATATTTCTGTTTTTGGGTTGCTGTATACTTTCGCGATAACAGTAAGCGTTTTCTTAGTAGGAGTATTGATTTTTAATAAGACGGAGAAGAGTTTTATAGATACGGTGTAGGATCCTCCCCCCGGCCCCCCTCCGAAGGAGGGGGTGTCGAGATGTGAGGTTTGTGATATTGATATGTGGCTGGGAAATTTAATTGTGTAGCTGATGTCCGTAATAATGTGACTCAGGATGCGAAGCGGTGGACGGGTTTTAGGTAGTTGTGAGAAGTGAAGAGTGAGAAGTGAAGAGTGAGAAGTGAGAAGTGAGAAGTGAGAAAATATATTGGATAGATTAAGATTTAAAACTGTTGACGAACAATTATCATATATAACTACAATCCTCTTAGTAAAAAGCAAGAAAAAATGAACCACAAGGATTTAGATGTTTGGAAAAAAAGTATGGACTTAGTAGAGGTTATCTATAAATTGACCCAACAATTTCCTGAGTCTGAAAAGTTTGGATTAGCAAGTCAAATGAGAAGATGTGCTGTTTCGATCCCTTCCAATATAGCCGAAGGAGCTGCGAGAAAAGGCGATAAAGAATTAATTCATTTTCTGCATATAGCACTGGGATCTTTTGCTGAGTTAGAAACTCAGTATTTAATTGCAGTAAGACTGAATTTTACTGAGAAAAAGGACTCTATTGAGAACCTACTCAATGAGGTTAAAAAATCACTTTTAGGCTTTAGAAACTATATAGATAGTAAGAAGTGAAGAGTGAAGAGTGAGAAGTGAAGAGTGAGAAGTTAAAAGTGAGAAGAGAAGTGAGAAGAGAAGTGAGAAGTGAGAAAGAAGCGGGGAGATTCATTTTGTCTATTCTCATTAAAAGGTTTGAAGCATTCTTAATAGGTATGGTCTCCTGTGTCTTCAGGCGGTTCCGACGACTTGGGAGGATTAAAGAAAAAAAATGAAAACAGCATTAATAACAGGAGTAACAGGACAAGACGGTTCTTATCTCGCAGAATTTTTACTTTCGAAAGGATATAAAGTTCACGGTATTAAAAGAAGAGCTTCTTCATTTAATACTGATAGGATAGACCATCTTTATCAAGACCCACACTCAGAAAATCAGAATTTTATTTTGTATTACGGTGATTTGAGTGATGCTACTAATTTAATTCGGATTATTCAAGAGTCTCAGCCCGATGAAATATATAATCTCGGGGCAATGAGCCATGTAAAAGTTAGTTTTGATATTCCAGAATATACTGCTAACACCGATGGCTTAGGAGCACTACGTTTACTGGATGCTGTTCGAGTTCTTGGCTTAGAGAAAAAAACTAAAATATATCAAGCTTCTACTTCTGAGATGTATGGTCTGGTTCAAGAAGTCCCGCAATCAGAAACGACGCCTTTTTATCCAAGGTCTCCTTATGCTGTTGCAAAGATGTACGCCTATTGGATAACGGTTAATTATCGGGAAGCTTATGGTATGTTTGCTTGCAACGGAATTTTATTTAATCATGAAAGTCCTTTGCGAGGAGAGACATTTGTGACAAGAAAAATCACACGCGGAATCGCTCAAATGGCTCTTGGACTAGAGAAGACTCTTTATATGGGGAATATTGATTCTCAGCGAGACTGGGGACACGCTAAAGATTATATTGAGGCCATGTGGTTAATGTTGCAACAAGACGAGCCAGATGATTTTGTGATCGCTACAGGAATTACCACAAAGGTTAGAGACTTTATTATAATGGCATTCAATGAGCTGGGGGTAACTCTTGCTTTTAGTGGGGAGGGGATTGATGAGGTTGCTGTTGTTGTTTCGTCTTCGAATGTTGATTTTTCATTTGAAATTGGTCAGAAGGTAATTCAAATCGATCCTAACTATTTTCGTCCTACAGAGGTGGATGTACTAAGGGGTGATAATACCAAAGCAAATGCTAAATTGGGTTGGCAACCAAAATATACATTAGCAATGTTAATTAAGGAAATGGTAGCTGCCGATTTAGAACTTTTTAGAAAAGAAAAATACCTACAAGACTATAAATAAAGAAGAAGTGATGCTATTTGACTCAAAAATATATGTGGCAGGACATCGCGGAATGGTGGGTAGTGCCATTGTTCAGAACCTTGAAGAAAAAGGCTATGTAAATATTATTACAAGAACTTCAGAGGAATTGGATTTAACCAATCAACTGGCTGTGAAAACGTTTTTTGAAGTTGAAAAGCCAGAGTATGTTTTTTTGGCTGCAGCCAAAGTAGGAGGAATCGTCGCCAATGATACCTATAGTGCCGATTTTATATATGAAAACATACTCATTCAGACGCATGTAATTCATGAAAGTTATAAAAACAAGGTCAAAAAACTGCTTTTTTTAGGTTCCTCCTGTATCTATCCAAAAGTAGCACCGCAGCCTTTAAAAGAAGAATACCTTTTAACTGGTAAGTTGGAAGAGACAAATGAGTCTTATGCTATCGCAAAAATAGCGGGCATTAAGATGTGCGAAGCTTATCGAAAACAATATGGATGCTCGTTTATAGCGGCTATGCCCACAAATTTATATGGCTTTAATGATAATTACAATTTGCAAAATTCGCATGTGATTCCGGCCTTACTTAGAAAATTTCATGAGGCAAAAAGCAGTGAATCTCCAGAAGTTGTTGTGTGGGGAACAGGAACTCCTTTTAGGGAATTTCTTCATGCCTCAGATATGGCGGATGCCTGCGTGTATTTAATGCAAAGTTATGACGATGGTGGTTTTGTAAATGTTGGTTCTGGCTGCGAAATAAGTATTGGCGACTTGGCCAATATGGTTAAAGAGATAGTAGATTTTCAAGGAGAAATTATTTTTGATACTTCAAAGCCAGATGGAACAGCTAGGAAATTAATGGATATGACAAAGCTTCATGCTTTAGGATGGAAACATTCGATCTCACTGAGAGAAGGAATACAGAAAGTTTATTTACAGAAGTTTTTGTAGATAGCGGAAAGTGAGTCAAATATTCTTATCGTTGATTTATGAAAATAGAGTTAATGAAATAGCGAATCTCGACTTCGATCGATTTGACACAATATAAAAACAGTATATTGATAAATTAATTAGAATAAAAAGGGGGAGCTGAGTTCACAATCAATCGATGAATTTTCGATTATAAGATTTTTTTTTATGAATGTTGAAAAAATAAAACGAATTTATAGATTTTTATTTCCGAAAAAATATTCCCAATCTGAATTGTTTGAGGTTAAATTAAAAAAAATAAATTAGTTACTCATTTTGAAAAAAAGGATTCTAATTACTTGGTGGAGATTTCCAATCAGTATAATTTAATTTTAAGAGATTATAACTTTAGTGATTATGAGGTTTTAGAACAAATTTTTAATTTTAGAGAATATGATGTTGTTTTAAAAATGATGTTATTAAATTTTGAGCATCTAAAAAGCCCTGTCATAATTGACGCAGGGGCAAATGTTGGATATACGTCACTTTTTTTTTCTAATTATTTTAAAGATCTAAGAATATTTGCCATTGAGCCTTCATTTTCTAATGTGGAAATTTATAGACAAAACATAAACTTTTTTAAGAATAATACAGCTACAAAATTATACCATAGAGCTCTATCGCATAAATCAAGTTTGACTTTTACAGTGGAACGTAATTTTCGAGACAGGAAAGATTGGTCAATTACTACTAAAGAAGATGTAAAAGGTGAGGTAAAAGGAATTACGATTGATGATATTTTAAAGGAAAATAGTTTAGAATATATTTCTCTGCTAAAAATTGATGTAGAAGGAGCAGAACGATTCTTGTTTACAAATAATAATGACTTATCTTTTTTAAAAAACACGAAGATAGTGGCAATTGAAATTCACGATGAATATAATTGCAGAATAGAAATTGAAAACATACTCAGAAGAAAAGGCTTCTTTTTGTTCGAATCAGGAGAATTGACAATCGGGATCAATAAAATTTTATTTAATGATTAATGAACCAATAGTATCAGTTGTACTACCTGTTTATAACTGTGAGAATTATGTAAAACAAGCAATTCAAAGTATTTTAAACCAAACCTTTCGTGATTTTGAGTTATTAATCATTGATGATGCTTCTACTGATGAAACAGTTAAAATAATTAATAGCTATACTGATAATAGAATTCAACTTATTTTAAAACCATTGAATTCAGGGTACACTAATAGTTTAAATTATGGAATTCAAATTGCAAAAGGGAAATATATAGCACGAATGGATGGGGATGACATTAGTATGTTGAACCGCTTTGCTAAACAAGTTTCTTTTTTAGAAGTAAATCATGAAGTGATTGTATGTGGATCCTGGTTTCGAGTGATTGGGTCTGGAAAGGTGATACAACTTCCTGAGAATGCGGATTTAATTAAAAGTCATTTATTAAGAGGGAATTGCATTGCACATCCTTCTGTGATGATTAGGAAAGAATCATTGAATAGACTTTCCGCAGTTTATGATGCAAATAGAGAACCAGCTGAAGATTACGACCTTTGGACACGTTTAGCCTTAATAGGGAAATTGCATAATTTGCAAGAAGTGTTATTAGATTATAGGATTCACAATAATCAAGTATCAAATAAGCAAGGTGAAAAACAAAAACAAAATGATTTTGAAATAAAACGAAATTTATATAGTGTGTTGGATTTTAATTTTTTACCCGTTGAATCCGTCGTTTTTGAAAAAATGCTAAATCATGGGAATGGAATAATATTTAAAGATGTTCCCGTTTTTAAAAAGATGCAGTTGAAATTGTTAGCTTCCAATAGTAAAAATGTCTTTGAACCAAAAAGTTTTAAAGCAGAAATTTTATATTTGGATAAGTTTATTATAAAACGCTGTTTTTTGGATAAGAAAGATTTTTACCCAATCACTTTTCTACAATATTTACAGGTAAAAAATGATTTAAGTTATAAATTGAATTTTACTGATCAATTGAAATTATTCGTAAAGTCTATGATTTTTTTTAAAGTCAAGTAAATTTAATAGTTATTATTGTATGAAGGAAATAAAAATTGATTTTGTGGATTTTTGGCCTGGATTCGATAAGACTAATAATTATTTTTATAATATATTAATTGAAAAATATAAAGTCATTATAGACGATAAACCAGATTTTTTATTTTACTCTTGCTATGGTAAAGATTATTTAAACTATAAATGTATTCGGATATTTTATTCGGCCGAAAATTTAAGACCCGATTTCTCTGCTTGTGATTTTGCTTTTTCGTTTGATTATAATAATCGTAATAATCACTTTAGACTTCCATTGTATTCACTGTACGTAGAAAAGCGTAACATGCAGGAAACAATTGAGTCAGTTCTAACTAGGGTCGAGGCCGAAAAGAAATGGAGGGCCAAAACTAAATTCTGTTGCATGCTGGTGTCCAATCCTAAAGCAACTAAAAGATTGAAATTTTTTAAAAATCTATCTAAAGTTAAACAGGTTGATTCAGGAGGAACTGTTCTAAATAATGTAGGAGGACCAGTTTATGATAAATTAGATTTTATAAAGGATTATAAATTTGTTATTGCATTTGAAAATAGTCAGTATGATGGCTACACTACTGAGAAGTTGATTGAGCCTATTTTCAAAGACTGCATACCCATTTATTGGGGGAATAAACTTGTAGAGGTAGATTTTAATCCAAATAGAATACTTAATTACAGTCAATTTAAGTCTGAAAAAGAATTGATTGACAGAATAGTCGAAATAGATCAAAACGATGAATTAGCGATTCAAATGTTAATGCAGCCTGTTTTTAGTTTGGATAGGGTCAGTTATGAAGAGGAAAGACAACAAGTGCTTGCAGTATTAAATCAAATTTTTGAAAGTGTTGGAAAACCCATAGCGCAACAACCGTGGAAGTATATACATTTATTGAAAGAGTACTATATTATTAATAAAAAGAGAGTTTTAAGAAGATTGAATTGAATTTCATTCGTAGATTACAATATTAAATGAAAATAGTAATTGTAGCGGTTAATTTAAATTATAAAATCAAGGTTTTTAGGTTTTTTTTAGCTGTTCCAGTTTGTTGACAATTATGAGCGTAAATAAAAATATCATATTAAAAGCCGAAAATATTTCCAAACAATACCGTCTCGGATTAGTTGGCACTGGTACTTTGAGCCATGATGTGAATCGATGGTGGCACAGTATTAGGGGGAAAGAGGATCCGTATTTAAAAGTAGGCGACATCAATGATAGAAGTACTAAAGGGGATAGTGAGTATGTGTGGGCATTAAAAGATATTAACTTTGAAGTTCAAAGAGGAGAGGTTTTAGGTATTATAGGCAAGAACGGAGCGGGTAAATCTACATTATTAAAAATTTTATCTCGTGTGACGGCTCCTACCACAGGTAGTATCAAATTTGGAGGACGCGTAGCATCCTTGTTAGAAGTAGGTACTGGCTTTAATGGTGAAATGACAGGTAGGGAAAATATCTATTTCAATGGTGCTATTTTGGGCATGACAAAAAAAGAAATTACTTCTAAGATTGATGAAATAATAGATTTTTCTGGTTGTGAGCGTTATATTGATACTCCTGTAAAAAGATATAGTAGCGGAATGACAGTACGTTTGGCATTTGCAGTAGCCGCTTTTTTAGAACCTGAAATTTTGATTATTGATGAGGTTTTGGCGGTAGGTGATGCCGAATTTCAGAAAAAAGCAATTGGCAAGATGCAAGATATATCGAGAGGAGAAGGAAGAACCGTATTGTTTGTGAGTCATAATATGGCGGCTATCAATCAGCTCTGTACCAAAATTATGGTGATGGAATATGGTACGGTTGTTTTTGAAGGGAATACTAATGAAGGGATCGAAGAATATTTAAAAACCAATCAATTCGAAGGTTATTGTAGTGAATATATAAATGAATCCGTTGAAACATCAGGAATATTAAATATTCAACTTGTTGATAATAAAAATCAAGTAAGAACCGAATATGGGTTTGATGAACAAATTGCAATTAAAATTAAGATTAAAGTTGCTGATAAGCACTTGAACTCTTTTCTTGGATTTAGAGTAACAGATAACAATGAGCGAAATATTTTTACATCTGAGATTGAATTGGGAACTGCGATAAATAAGAGTGGTATTTACGAATTTTTCATTGAAATACCAGTAAAAACTTTGTTGCCTAATCGATTTAAAATCACTTTTGCACTACATATCCCGAATGTTACTTTTATTGATTGTTTGAATGATTGTCTTTCATTTGAAATTGTTGAAACTGGGTCAGATTTTCATAAATATGGAAATACAGATAACGGTTGTGTAATTGTTGATTGTGATTGGAATAAAATAAATTATATTGATGTGTAAAGATTTTAATAGTATGATACAATCTACAGTTGATCTTAATAGTAAAGCTTTTCTAAAAGAAACCATTCCTGTAAAGAAACTAATTGTAGGATATAAAAATCAATTTGATATTGATATTAAAAACTACCTAAAAAATGTTTCAGAAGTTAAAATATTCGAATGTGAAAATACTGGCTATCAGTTTTTTTTTCCTTATCATATTGATGGAGATAGTTGTTTTTATGAAAAACTACAAAAATTCGATTGGTATTATATGCCATGGAAATGGGAACATGAATGTAGTAAAAAAATACTATTAGGTAATGAAAAAGTACTTGAAATAGGTAGTGGTGGATTAGGTTTTGTTGAGAATCTTGCCAAATCTGGATTTGACATTACAGGTTTAGAATTGAATGAAGATAGTATTGAAAAAGCATCTAAATTAGGGTTAAAAGTTTTAAATGAGTCTATTCAGATTCATGCTGTACATAATTTTGAAAATTATGATGTAGTTTGTTCTTATCAGGTATTAGAACATATTTCTGAGGTTAGTTCGTTTATCAAAGCGCAAATTGATTGTCTAAAAAAGGGAGGTAAATTAATCATAGCAGTACCCAATAATAATTCATTTATAAAATATTCTAAAGGTGGTTTACTTAATTTTCCACCCCATCATATGGGGTTGTGGAATGAGAGATCATTGCGGAATCTGGTTAATGTATTTGATGTTAAAGTAGATAAGGTATTGTATGAGCCACTACAGAAATATCATTTGGATTGGTTTATTCAATCTACGATTAACGAAATTATTTATAGAAGTAAATTTCTTAAATGGATTTTTAATTTTTTTAAATTAAGAAAATTATATGTCAGAATAGTAAATAAAATCCGAATAAAAATTAAAGGTCACACTATTATGATTATTTACACAAAGGTTTAAATGAAAGTACTTATAGTAAATACTTTTGATAGAGGAGGAGCCGCTAATTCTTGTCTTAGGTTGCATAGAGCATTGCTAGAGTCAGTGACTGATTCAAAAGTGCTATTGAGAGACAAGACAAAAAGAATCAATCAAACTATTCCGTTTAATCAACCACCAGTCCAGTTTTCACTTATAGAGAAAATTCAAAAGAAAATAGTTAGGATTTTAAAACAACTTAAAATTTTAAAAACCAATACTAGTACTCCCGAAAATAAGTTTATAGCCAGTAGAAGAAATGGATTAGAAATGTTCAGTTTTCCTAATTCGCCATTTGATATTACTGAATGTAAAGAGTATCAAGATGCAGATATTATAAACCTACATTGGGTAGCTAATTTTTTAGATTATAGAACATTCTTTGAAAGAAACACCAAGCCAGTCGTTTGGACACTTCATGATATGAATCCTTTTACAGGAGGAGAGCATTATTTAGAGAAATATTTGGGTATTGATGAAGAGGGATTTCCCCAAAAACGTATTTTATCAGTAGAAGAATTACAAAATTCAGACAAAAATCAATATATTAAGAAAAAGGCGCTGTTGAATTGCACTAATCTGACCATTGTTGCACCATCCCAATGGTTGGCAAATGAAGCTAAAAAAAGTGAATTGTTTAAATCACGAGAAGTTGTCTGTATTCCGTATGGTCTTGATTCGGATATTTTTGCACCTAGGGATAAACAATATTCCCGAAATTTACTAAATATCCCTTTGGATAAAAAAGTCATTTTGTTTGTAGCAGATTCTATAAGCAACAATCGTAAAGGTTTTGTATTTCTTAAAAAAGCATTTGAACAATTGGAAATGCAAAATGTTGTGTTGTGTGCTATTGGTAATAAAAATAGTGAATTAGAGTCTGTAAACAATATTATTGAATTAGGGCCTATTTATGACGAAAGACTAATGAGTATTGTCTATTCTGCAGCCGATGTTTTTGTGATACCTTCGTTAATGGATAATTTACCTAATACGGTTTTAGAATCATTAATGTGCGGTACACCAGTTATAGGTTTTCCAGTTGGAGGTATTGTTGATATGGTTCAACATGGTGAAAACGGTATGTTGACCAAAGATATTAGTGTAAAGTCTTTATTAGAAAGTTTACAAGAATTTTTAAAAAGTGATAGTGTATTTGACTCAAGTCAAATCAGAATAAATGCAGTAAAAAAATACGATTTAAAAGTACAAGCATTGGAGTATAAAAAAATATTTGAGACTATATTAGCGAATACAAATAACTAAAAATTAAATTAATACAATGGTACTTTCCATAATAACCATAAATTATAACAATTTTGACGGTTTGAAAAAAACGGTCGAAAGTGTGATAAATCAAACATGGAATGAGTTTGAATATATTGTTATTGATGGTGGTTCAACTGATGGTAGCAAAGAGTATATAGAAAGTCAGAGTTCGAAAATTAATTATTGGATTAGTGAGAAAGATTCAGGGATTTATAATGCCATGAACAAAGGAATAAAAGTTGCTAATGGTCAATATTTGTTGTTTTTGAATAGTGGTGATGATTTAATAGATAATGATATTTTGAAAACTGCAAATTCAAAATTGGTAGATAAAGAACTAGTTTATTTTGATATCAATGTGATTGGGGAAAATGCTTTTTATGTAAAAAATTGTCCTGATTTTTTATCGTTTTCCTATCTGTTCAAGGAAACATTGCCACATCAATCTACTTTTATCAAGAAAGAATTATTTGATAGAGTTGGGTATTATGATGAAAGTTTAAAGATAGTCGCTGATTGGAAATTTTTTATTATTGCCCTCACTAAAAAAGAAGCTACGTATAAGCATGTTGATGCCGTTTTGTCCAACTTCTATTTGGATGGTTTAAGTTCTACTAATGATTTTTCGCAAGAAAGAAGAGTTGTTTTAGAATTGCTATTTACTGAGTACCTTTCGGATTATGATGAACTGTTTGAAAATCGAAAAAAGTTAAGTAATATGCAAGATTATATGAATTCTAATAGACTGAAGATGCTGATTGAAATCGAAAAAACAACATTTGGCAGAAAATTTCTGTCTTATTTATTCAGAATTTTGATCGTATTTTTTTCGAAAAAGAAAGTCAAAGAAGTACTAAATACACATTAATTTTTTTCAACTATGAATAATACGGTATCTATAATTGTACCTTGCTATAATCAAGCACAATATCTAGATGAAGCTTTGCAATCTGTTGCAGCGCAAACTTATTCTGATTGGGAGTGTATTGTCGTAAGTGATGGAAGTCCAGATAATACGGAAGAAGTAGCACAAAGATGGATCGCAAAAGACAGTCGGTTTAAATATTTGTATCAAGAAAATTCGGGTGTGAGTAGTGCCCGTAATTTAGGTATCAGCCATGCTAAAGGAATTTTTATTTTACCATTAGATGCAGATGATAAAATGGCAGCAGATTATGTAGCATTAGCACATAAAGCACTTCATGAAAACCGTTCGTTGAAGGTTGTTTATTGCAAGTCGGAAAAGTTTGGTGCTGAAACAGGTGTTTCAATATTGCCGCCGTTTTCATTATTTAATTTAAGTAGAGAAAATATGATTTTTTGCAACGCCCTGTTTAGAAAAGAAGATTGGGCAAGTGTAGGAGGCTATGATGTAAATATGGTACATGGCTTAGAAGATTGGGAATTTTGGATAGCCATTTTAAAAAATGGCGGCGATGTAAATTGTATCCAGACCACTGGATTTTATTATAGAATAAAAACAGAATCGAGACAAACAAAAATTACTAATTCCCATTTTAAGGAATTATTTGAATATTTGAGTGTAAAACATGCCGATTTTTTTGTGTCACACTATGGTTCTTTTCAACAACTAAAGACTGAACTAGCCAAAAAAGAAGAGGAGTTGGATTATCAATTGAAGAGTGAGAAGTTTGTAATTGATTTGTTTTGTAAAACATTTTTAGGTTTTACTGTTTTTAATAAAAGCTTTAAACTATAAAGTATATGAGAGAAATTAGAATTAATTTTACTGATTTTTGGCCAGATTTTATTAAAACGAATAATTATTTCTACAATTTATTAATTCAAAATTATAAGGTAATTATAGATGAAATAAATCCAGATCTATTAATTTACTCTTGTTACAGTGAAGAATATCTCAGATATAAATGTATACGCATCTTTTTCACTGGAGAAAATGTAAGACCCGATTTTACAGCTTGTGATTTTGCTTTTTCGTTTGATTATAAGACTCGAAAAAACCATTTTAGATTACCATTGTATTCTTTGTATATTGATCATCACAAAATGTTAGAACAGTTGACATATGAAAAAACAAGATTAGAAGCTCAAAAAAAATGGGAATCAAAATCTAAGTTTTGTTGTATGGTGGTTTCCAATGCAAAATGTCAGAAAAGATTAGATTTTTTTAAAAATTTATCGAAATTTAAAAAAGTCGATTCAGGAGGTAAAATCTTTAATAATGTTGGAGGTCCAGTTGAAGATAAATATGATTTTATTAAAGATTATAAGTTTGTATTGTCATTTGAGAATAGCAGTTATATTAGGTATACTACTGAGAAAATTTTAGACCCAATTTATAAAGATTGTATTCCAGTTTATTGGGGAAATCCATTGGTAAGTAACGACTTTAATGATAAGAGATATATAGATTACGATGATTATGAAACGGAAGAAAAATTAATTAGTAGATTAATTGAAATTGATGAGAATGATGAATTGGCTATTGATATGATTTTACAACCACCTTTTTCAGAAAAAAAAATAACTCATGAACAAGAACATATTGAAGTTTTACAAATTTTAATAAAAATAATTCAAAGTAAAAAAAAGCCAATAGCAATTGGATTTTGGAGTGAAATCCATTGCTTGAAATTATATTATAAGGGATTCAAAATGAGTTTTTTGATTTTTTACAAGAGAGTAGATAAGAAAATAAAACTTAGTTTTCCTAATAGAATATTTATTTTAAAATGAATAATTATTTTGCCTATTATTCCATATGATTTCGATTATTATCCCATTTTATAAATTCACTTTTTTTGAAGAAACCTTACAATCGTTAGTAAATCAAACTGACAAGCGATTCAAAGTATATATTGGTGATGATGCCAGTCCAGAAAATCCTGCCGCCTTATTAGACAAGTATAATGGGCAATTAGACTTAATCTATCAACGTTTTGAGACAAATTTAGGAGGGATTTCTTTAGTACAACAATGGGATCGTTGCATTGCTTTGTCTGCGGATGAAGAATGGTTAATGATATTAGGGGATGATGATGTATTGTCTTCTCATTGTATTGAGGAATTTTACAAGAATCAAGAAGAAATTAAAAAAAACAATTGTAATGTCATCCGGTTTGCAACCATCGAGATTGATGGAGATAGTAAAATCATTTCAAAGGAATATACACATCCAAAACTTGAAAAAGCTACAGATTCTTTATATAGAAAATTTTTCAAAAAATCCAGAGGTTCTCTTTCGGAACAAATATTTAAAAGGAAGGCGTATGATAAGCATGGTTTTTTTAACTACGGTTTAGCTTGGTATGCTGATGATAGGGCATGGTTAGAATTTTCAGAATCGCATAGTATTTATACAATAAATTCAGCCGTGGTAAATTTTAGAATAAGTAATGAAAATATTTCCCGAGGAGGTTATAAACAAAAAGAGAAACAAGATGTTAAATTCCAGTTTTTCAATTTTTTGATTTTTAGTTTCCTAGAAAAATTTGATAAAGAACAGAAAAAATATTTTCTTTTGGAATACGAGCTAATGGTTTATAAAATAAGAAAAGCTACATTTAGATTTTGGTTTTCCCTTTTTCTCCTGATTTTAAAAAATATAAATTTGACACAAGCAATTAAATTTTCCAGAAGATATTTGATTCATTTGAATAAAAATGCAACAACCACCTAAAATTTCTATTATAATTCCAGTGTATAATCGTGAAGATTTGTTAGGATATACATTAGACAGTATCCTGGGGCAAACCTTTAATGACTGGGAATGTATATTGGTAGATGATCAAAGTTCTGATGATTCATATGAGGTAATGGAATCCTATCAAGAAAAAGACAATCGATTCAAAATATATAAACGCCCCAATGAACTGAAAAAAGGCGCAAATGCCTGCCGTAATTTTGGTTTTACAAAATCTATGGGGTACTACATCAAATGGTTTGATAGCGATGATATTATGTTGCCAAATCATTTAGAGGTAGGGTACAATGCACTAATTCGGGATGATTTCGATTTTGTTATTACTGACACCATCAACTTTAATCATGAAACAGGTGTATTACTTGATAAACCCTATGATTTTGATAGAAAAGCAGCAAAAATATCGGCTATGAATTTTGCATCTAACAAATTAGGGTGGATTACAGATGATTTTTTTGTAGGACGAAAGCTAGTCGAAAACCTTCGTTTTAATGAGAACATTACCACTGATGGTGATGAGTATAATTTTTTTGTTAGGTTGTTAAACCTGTCGACAAAAGGACTTTTAATAGATCAAATTTTAACCCATAGGCGAGTACATAACAGTACCTTAACAAAAATC
Organism: Flavobacterium hiemivividum; assembly: GCF_004349145.1. GTDB lineage: Bacteria > Bacteroidota > Bacteroidia > Flavobacteriales > Flavobacteriaceae > Flavobacterium > Flavobacterium hiemivividum. Next base: position 156,157 of record NZ_SMFO01000004.1, read on the forward strand.
CATGGAATTAAGAATATTAGTTATATAACCAAAATAGCTAATATAAAATATCAAACCGCAAATGATTTATTAGTTTATAATAATGCCAAATTAGTAAGGTGGTTTATGTCAGGTTATATGAAAAGTGCTTTTGATATAGCAGTTGCAAAAAAGGAAATACCGAACCAAAAAGAAGCAATGAAGCTGATTAGACAATATTTTTCATTTAGTAAAAGTATGGCTTTTTTAATTGCATTATTTTTAGGTTTCCATTTTAAGAAAGGGTATAAAATTATGAAATATGCTAGAAGATAAAATGGAAATCAAACCACTAATTTCAATTATTCTTCCCGTCTATAATGGCGAGAAATATATAGAAGAGGCGATAGAGAGTTGCCTTAGTCAAACTTATAGCAATATTGAATTAATTATCGTTAATGATTGTTCAACAGATAGGACTTTAGAAATTTGCCATTCCTATGTAAAAAAAGATGATAGGATAAAGCTCATCAATAATGATATAAATTTAAAACTACCCGTTAGTTTAAATGTTGGTCATCGCGCTGCTAAGGGAGATTTTTTAACATGGACAAGCGATGATAATTATTATAAAACAGCTGCCTTAGAAACGCTGATTAATATCATTTTAGAAAAACAAGTAGATGTTGCTTACAGTGATTTAATCTCTATAGATGAAAATGGGGAGTTGATAGGGGAAGTAAACTACGTAGGTTTTGAGAATATTGTTTTTGGAAACTTTGTGGGCGCTTCATTTTTATATAAAAAAGAAGTGTTTCAAAGAAATAAAGGTTTTAATGAAAAATTGTATTTGGTAGAAGATTATGACTTTTGGTTGAGAGCTATGATTCATAGTAAATTTTATCAGGTAAATGAAAAATTATATTTTTATAGAAAACATGAGGACAGTCTCACCCACCAAATTAAATTTACAAAGGATGCAAAGCGGCTTTGGAAAGATAATCTGAAAAAAATGTTTGCAAATTATTGTGTTTTAATTGAAGGAAATGAAAATGAGGAAATAGCTAGTTTTTTAGCTAAAAGAATGTCTTACCAGCAAATTCCGTTTGATTGGTGGGTACAAAATCACAAGCTTATCTCTAAGTTTAAGAATAAACTTAAATGTAATGTCAATTTTATTAGTGACAATACCTTAATTGAGAAAGCATTTTTTAACAAAACGATTGAGGCATTAAGACAGGATGTTTCTAATAATTCCAGGTTTTTAAATGCGCTTTTTATAATAAGAAAATATAGTAGTGTGTTGAATGGGAAGGGGATAAAAGCAATGATTAAACATATATTAACTATTATTTAATAATGAGTGTAAAAGTATCCATTATCATGGCGACCTACAATAGAGCTCATTTTATTGTAGAAACTTTAAAGTCAATTCAATCGCAAACTTTTTTGGATTGGGAATGCCTCATTGTAGATGATGGAGGGACAGATAATACTATTGAAGTAATCACACCTTTCTTGTTAAAGGATGATCGTTTTAAATATTATAAAAGACCGAACGGATATCAAAAAGGATTGTCAGGATGTCGTAATTATGGACTTGATATAGCTAACGGTCAGTTTATTCAGTTTTTTGATGATGATGATTTAATGCATCCAAAAAAAATAGAGTTACAATTGTCACCATTTTATTCCAATAAAAATATATATTTTACAGTATGTAAATATGAGTTTTTAATAGAGAAAGAAGATGGAAGTGTGGAAATAATTCGTCAAAAGTTTGATTTTTCATACAAGCATGTTGGAGACTCAATATTGTTAGGAGACATTAAAATTAATAGTTTAAGTACACTTTGGAAGAAAAATATTTTACTAGAGTTTAGATTTGATGAAAGTTTAAAGTATGCAGAGGAATGGGAATTGTATACTAGAATCACTTATAAGTACCCTAATGATTTTGGAATTGTAGACGAGTATCTTTTTATTTATAGAAAACATTCAAATTCTTTAACATTAGGGAAGGATTTGGATTTTGAGAAAAGGAAAACTGCCGCTATAATAAGAGTGAAATTATCGGACTATTTAACTGAAAACAAATTACACACAAAAAAAAGTATTCTTTTTTTTGCTAAAACATTTTTCATTTATTATTATAATCCTAATGAAGTGAAAAAATTGATTGGTTATACCAATGAAGCAAAAGGTTATTCAATGAAGCTTATTTTGTTTTTAAGGATTGGTCTTTTAATATCTAAATTTCACAGCAAGACAATTACTAAATTAGCATCTTTAATTTAGTCTTTTATAATATCTAATATTTTTATGAAATCACCGGTAGTTTCTGTTATAATTCCAACTTTCAATAGATCTGAATTATTGGTTGAAGCAATTTCATCAATAAGAAAACAGACCTACAAAGATTGGGAGTGTATAATTGTTGATGATGGCTCCACAGATAATACAAAGATAGAAGTTGATAAAATTATACTAGAAGATTGTCGTATTCAATATGTTGCTAAACCTGAAGTTCTTCCTCGAGGAGCTGCTAGTTCTAGAAATTTTGGTTTGGAATTAAGTAAAGGGAATTTTATTCAATGGCTAGATGATGATGATATTATTTCTGAGAATAAAATTGAGTTACAACTAAAGGAACTATTTCAATTAGAAAATAAAAAGGCAATTGCTTGTTGCAATTGGGACTTTTTGTCAGAAAGAGAATATTTTAAAAGAGATTATATATTTAAAGATAAAAGTAAATTAACTGCAAACCAATATTTTTATGAGTTAAGAAAGCAGTTGACTTATTGTCCAATACATGTTTTTCTAATACCTAGAAGTTTAATTTTAAAAGGTGGAAATTGGAATGTTTTATTGTCATTAAATGATGATGCTGAATTTATGTGTCGAATGGTGATTGAAAGCAATTATATTATACATACAGATAATTGTTTTGCTTATTATCGAGAACATAATACATATCCTAATTATAGAATAAGTAATAGACGAGATATTGATGCACTTGAATCTTATTTAATAAGTTTACGCTTAATGAGGGCTTATTTGCTGTCTAGTAATATTAAACAAGATGCTTTTTTTAAATGGAAATTATTGAATGTTTTTTATGATTATTGGAAGGTTTATCCGGAGGTATTAAAGAAGCAGTATTATTTTTTTAAAGAAATTGGTATTAATTTAGACTATGCATATTTTTATAAATTAAGATATAAATTATATAAAATCATAAAACCTTGGTATAAACGATATTTAAAATAAATTATATTGAAAATTTTACTTTGTTTTGGTACACGCCCTGAAGCCATAAAAATGGCACCTTTATTTCATGAATTAAAAAAAGAAAAAGGTTTTGAGGTGGTAGTATGTGTTACTGCGCAACATCGAGAAATGCTGGATCAGGTGTTGGATTTTTTTGAAATTATGCCTGATTTTGATTTGGATATCATGCAACCCAATCAAACATTAAATAAGTTGAGTGCTACTATTTTAAATAAAATAGATGAGGTTCTTGAAATCGTACAACCTGATTTGGTTTTGGTTCATGGAGATACAACTACTTCTTCAATGGTTGCTTTAGCGGCATTTCATTTAGGAATAAAAGTAGGACATGTAGAAGCAGGATTGCGTAGTTATAATAAACAAGCTCCTTTTCCTGAAGAAATCAATAGACAATTTACTAGTAAATTAGCTGACTTTCATTTTTCTCCAACCGTAGGGGCAACTCAAAATTTATTAAACGAAGGTGTATTGCGGGATGATATTCAAGAAACAGGAAATACCGTAATTGACGCCTTACTTTGGACTATTGAAAAAATAAGTAAGGAAGGATTTCTTCATCCTGAAATTGCATCTTTAAAAAAGACACTTCCAAAAGATAAAAAAGTAATCTTAGTGACAGGGCATAGAAGAGAAAATTATGGAATTGGATTCATCAATGTTTGTAACGCATTGTTAACAATTGCAACACGGGATGATGTGTGTGTGGTGTATCCAGTCCATTTAAACCCCAACGTGCAAGATGTTGTCAATGAAAGATTAGCGCATCAAGATAATATTTATCTTATTCCTCCTGTTTCTTATCCCGCATTTGTGTGGTTAATGCAGCAGTCCTTTTTAATTCTGACTGATTCAGGTGGTATTCAAGAAGAAGCTCCCACTTTAGGTAAGCCAGTTTTAGTAACACGTACTGTTTCAGAAAGGCCAGAAGGAGTTGCCGCAGGTTTTTCAAAAATTGTGGGAATCAATCAAAATGAAATTGAAAATAGTATTTGTAGCTTATTGGATGATTTTGTTGTGTTTGACGATAATATAAACCCTTATGGGGATGGAACTGCATCTTTACAGATAGTTAATTTTCTAGTAAATAATTACAGATGAAATTTCTAATCATAGCTCAAGATTTAAGAGTGTCAGGAACTAGCGAAGGTGTGGTTTCCAGATCGTTTATTGGGCAATTACGAAAAGTTTTTCCTAATGCTGTAATTGATGTTGTTTATTTAAGGCATGAACAGTACCAAGACCAATTAGATCTACTGCCTGTTAATGATTTAAAAAGTCATTTTATCAACCGAAAAATACCTTTTTATATCAAGTGGTTGAACTGGATGTACTGGCGTATCTTTCATGTTTCCTTGAATGAATGGTATATTCAAAAAAAATATACTTCTATTATTCGAAAGATTGATTATCAAAAATACGATACTGTTTTTATTAGAAGTTGTGGTTTAGATTACGAAGCTATTCTGGGAGCGATAGATTTACCTATTTTACAAAAAACGATATTAAATTTTCATGACCCCTATCCTGTGTTTTGGTGTTCAGGTTCTCAAAATAAGTTGACTAATTTAGAACTCTTTAGGTTGAAAAAAATGGCAAGGGTAGTTAGTCAGGCTAAAGCATGTATAAGTCCAGCTACTATTTTATCAGCGGATTTTGAATTGATTTACGGGCACAGAAATAAATTTTATGTTTTACCACATCAGTTTTGTCCATTAGTATTTGACTTTTCTGATTTTGCTAAGGTTAGAACTAAAGGGAAAAAAGTAACACTTTCCTATCACGGAATTATTCAATTTGGAAGAAATATTGAAATTCTTTTGGATGCGTATAAGGAAATTATTGAATCCAATGCAACCTATAAACAGCATACAGAATTTGTACTCCGATTAAAAGGCAACCAAGCGGAAAAATTAAAGGAAAAATATGGCGATTGTACTAATATTATTTTTTTGGGGCATTCCAATTTTTCTAATGCATCCAATGAGCAATCCAAAGAAACAGATATTATCATCATTTTAGAAAATGGACCTTTAAGAAGCAATATTTTGGTTGGGAAAGTGCCGTTTGTTGCGAGTTTACAAAAACCAATATTGTGTCTGTCACCCAAAATCAGTGAATTAAGATCGTTAATCCAAGATGAAAAGTATATTGCCGATTGTGACAACTTGAATCAGATAAAATCTAAATTAGAATACTTGATTAGTGAAAGGTTGGAATCTAACGAAGCGGTACAGCCATTTGGAGATTATTTTAGTGACGAAAATTTTAAGGTAAATGTTCTTAATATTTTAAACAAAGTAAATTTAGATTGAAAAAACTGGCGGTTTTACTTCCTGCATATAACGCAGCCTCTTATATTAAAGAAAGTATCAATTCGGTTTTGAATCAGACTTTTGTAGATTTTGATTTGTATGTCTATGACGATTGTTCGACCGATGAAACAGCCAAAATCATAAAAAGCTACCAAGATTTACGAGTTTTTTATATTCAAAACGGGACAAATATTGGAGTAACCAAAACACTAAATAAAGGCTTGGATTTTCTATTACCAAAATATGAATTCATTGCTCGGATGGATGCTGATGATTGGTGTTTTGCAAAACGTTTTGAGAAACAATTAGAGGTTTTAGAAAAACAACCAGAAATAATTTTATGTGGTACCCAAGGATATTGGCTGAAAGATTTAAAAATACAGCCTAATGAAGGCTGGACCTATCCCACAGATCCAAAGTATATAAAATACTATTTGCTTTTTGGAGCTACTTTCGGACATTCTTCAGTCATTATGAGAAGCCAAACGATGATTGCAAATAATTTAAGATACGATGAAACGAAAATAAATTGTCAAGATTGGGAATTGTGGGTTCGAATGTTAAGAGTTGGGAAATTAGTTAATTTACCTGATTTCTTAATGAAGTATCGAATACTTGAAAATAGTAATCACCGTGCTACAGAAAAACAAAAAATACATTATCAAAATCGTTCTAAGATAATTGCTAATTATTGGGGAGATTTTGGGGTTGTTTTTTCTGAAAAAGAAATTAATGATTTTTATTATTCAACTCAAAAAGTACTAGATTCGGAATTTAAGATTAAATTGGAACAATTCATCGACGCTTTCAATTCGGTTTTTTTAATTAGTAAAAGTGAGTTGTCCAGAGAAGACCAAAAGAATTTCAGTTATTTATTAGCTCGAAAATTATTGAGTTACTGGAAACGTTCGGGAGTGAGTAGAAAAAATCTATCAATTTGGTTTTTAATGGTTCGAAAAGTTCAATTCATGAATAAAGCTTGGTTATTAAAAAGTCTAATACGATAATTTAGAATGCAAACATCCATTTTAATTGTTTCCAAAAATAGGAAAGAAGAGCTCTCAAAAACTTTATTGAAAATCAAGGGATTACTTGATTTTTCTATACATGAAGTATTGGTTTTTTTGGATGGATGTACGGATGGATCAGAAGATTTAAAAAACGAATTTAGTTGGGTGAAATGGTTTGGTTCCAATACAACTATTGGAGCGTCAGGTTCAAGAGCCATTTTGTATCCTCATGCAAAAGGAAGTTTTTTTATAGGGTTAGATGATGATGCACATCCATTGCAAGCTGATTTTATAGCAATAGTAACTCAAATTTTTTCGGAATATCCTAAAGTTGGAGTCCTTGCATTCCAAGAGATAAAGGGAGTATTCAATTCTAATGTTGAAGCTTTAACACATAAAAAAGAGTTGGTTGATGAGTATTTGTGCCATGAATTTGTAGGTTGCGGTTTTGCTATTCGAAAAGTAGTTTATGAAGCTACTAGTGGATTTCCAGTTTGGATGGATATTTACGGAGAAGAATCGTGTGTTTCTATTGAAGTTTTGGCAAACGGATACGATATTCTTTATACTAACCGTATTGCAGTAAATCATAGAGTGAATAGAGAAGAACGCTTAAAAACCGGGAAAAATTATTATCGATTTGATAAACAGTTGAAAAATACTGTTTTTTATTATTTAGTGTATTATCCTTTTCCATTGATGAAAATTGCGAAATTGCTGTGGCATAATTTTAAAAAATATGCTTGCAGCGATAGGCGGTATTTTCACATCTATTTTCAATCCCTTTTTTCAGCAGTTACCACTTTACCAAAAATACTTAGCCATAGAAAACCAATTGATAGTCAAATTTTAAAAAGAATATGTCAATTACCACCACCTAGATATTAATTTGCTAGAATAATATGAGTGGGTAGTCTGGGCTTGTCACAGAATATGGAAATTAGATCCTAAGTTTTAATTTAAAACGATTACTCAAAAAGAGTCATAATAAACTCAAATCAGTATATTTGATTGGGCGATAAAAAATAAAAAATGAAAATAGCAGTTTTACCACTTCGAAAAGGTTCCAAAGGAATTCCTGGGAAAAATAAAAAGAAAATGTTAGGGAGACCTTTATTTAGTTGGACTATTGGTGCTGCAATATTTTCTAATTTGGATGCTATTTATGTCTATACTGATGATGAGGAAATTATTACTTATATTGAAAAAGAATATGGTTGGTGTGCCAAAGTAAAGGCGGTTCCTCGTGAAGCAAGTACAGCCATAGATACTTCAAGTACTGAGGAAGCCATGTTGGCTTTTACTTCTCAGTTAAAAGAAAATTATTCGGTTTTGTGTTTGTTACAAGCAACTTCTCCCATGACAACTTCGGAAGATATTAATGCAGTATTAGAAAAAATAGATTATCAATATGATTCGGCACTTACAGTAGTTAAAACACACCGTTTTACTTGGAATGCCGATGGAACACCTCAAAACTATGATCCATTCAATAGACCTAGACGTCAAGATTTTGAAGGTCTTTTGGTCGAAAATGGGGCTGTTTATGCGACTACAAAAACAGCATTTTTACAATCTAAAAATCGTGTAAGTGGTATAGTTGGTCTTGTTGAAATGGATGAAGCTAGTTATACTGAAATAGATAGTTTGACCGATTGGGATATTGTGGAACAATTGTTAGCTAGCCGTTTTCAAAAAGCAAAAGTTCAAAGTAAAATACAATATTTGGTGCTAGATGTCGATGGCGTGTTTACGGATGGGTCTGTGTTTTTTGGTGCTGAGGGTGAAATGATGAAACGTTTTGATATGCGTGACGGAATGGGATTAGAAATTCTTAGACAAAACAATGTTGAGATTGTGGTGATGACTTCGGAGAATTCTGTTTTAGTTGGGCAAAGAATGAAGAAATTACAAATAGAGTCCGTTTTTTTAGGGGTCAAAGACAAATATGCATTTCTAACCCAATTTCTTGAAGTCAGAAAAGCTAGTTTTGCGGATGTAGCCTACGTTGGCGACGATGTTAATGATTTGGCGAATATTTGCAGTGTAGGCTGGTCTTTTTGTCCTGCCGACGGAACGGAGGTTGTAAAACGCCATGCAGATTATGTGTTGACTCAAAATTCAGCTGCTGGAGCGATTAGAGAAGCTTGTGAAATTATAATGAAGTATAATAAACGATATGAATAAGTTTTGTCAAGCTGAATTATTGGGTAATTTTAATTATAATAGTTTGAACCATCGTATTCCCCTCTTGAGAGGGGTTAGGGGTGTGTAAATATTGTGTTGATTAACTACTACCATTGAATTTTACTGTATGTTCAAAATAAGTTATCATGGCAAAACGAAAATTTATCCCTTATAATCCTAAACTCAAGGAATATGCTCGAGAACTTAGAAATAATTCTACTCAAGCAGAAATATTTCTTTGGATAAAGTTAAAAGGGAAACAAATGTATGGTTACGATTTTCACAGACAAAAACCAATTGATAATTATATTTTAGATTTTTTTTGTCAAGAGTTAATGTTGGCTATAGAAGTGGATGGATATTCACATCAATTTTTGGAAATTTACAATAAGGATACTATAAAAGAAAAACGAATGAATGAACTTGGTGTATCAGTTTTAAGATTTACTGATGATCAAGTTTCGAAAGATATGCAAAATGTTATTAAGACAATTGAGTTTTTTATAGAAGAATTTGAAAAACACACCCCCAACCCCTCTCAAGAGGGGAGCTAGGACTAGTAGAGTGTTCTGTTTTATATTTTAAGATAATATTTTTAAATAGAGTTGAATCACATAGATAAAGCTAAATATTAAGTGCAAAAATAAAGTGATAAATACTTTATTTGTTATACAAAACTATAGATAATGAATAAATATAAAAAACCCTATGTCATCGCCGAAATTGGATGTAACCACAAAGGGGAAATGGATATTGCCAAGGAACTAATCAAGATCGCTAAAATATTTTGTAATGTTGATGCCGTCAAGTTTCAAAAAAGAAACAATAAAGAGTTATTAACGCAGGCACAGTATAATGCGCCTCATCCAAATGAGTCTAATGCATATGGAGCGACTTACGGAGCACATCGAGAATATTTAGAGTTTGACGTCAATCAACACGCAGAATTGAAAAACTATTGTGAATCCATAGCGATTGTGTATTCTACGTCTGTTTGGGATACGACCTCAGCGAAAGAAATAACTTCCTTACAGCCTGAATTTATTAAAATACCCTCGGCTTGTAATAACAATTATGAAATGTTATCGTGGTTGTGCGAGAATTACAAAGGAGAAATACATATTTCAACAGGGATGACAACCAAAAACGAAACCGATGATTTGGTGAATTTCTTTATTACAAAAGGAAGAAATCAAGATTTGGTTTTATACAATTGTACTTCAGGTTATCCTGTTCCATTCGAGGACGTTTGTTTGTTGGATATTAATTTGCTGAAGGAGAAATACGAAAGTAAAGTTAAGCATATTGGATTTTCGGGACATCACTTAGGTATTTCTGTTGACATTGCAGCCTACACTTTAGGGGCAAATATTATCGAAAGACACTACACTATAGATCGTACTTGGAAAGGAACAGATCATGCGGCTTCATTAGAACCTATGGGGTTGCGTAAATTATCTCGTGATTTGAATGCTGTTCACGCCGCTTTGACTTTTAAATCCACCGATATTTTACTAATTGAACAAGTGCAAAGGGATAAATTGAAGAATCAGAAAGTGTAGTATAGTGGTCAATATTTCCGTCATTTCGAGTGTTTTTTACGTAGCGCAGCGGAGAAAAAAAATGTATCTAGAAGTCTATATTCCAACTATTTACCTTTAGAATAAATCTAGATTTTAAAAGGATAAAAAGCAGTAGGTTCGCTTTTTTAAATAAAGTTATAAAAAAACTTTCCAAGAAGAATATTCTAATAAATTAAAATCGAAATTAATGAATAAAAAAATATTTGTTTTTTTTCCTGATGGTGTAGGCTTACGTAATTTCGCTTTTACTCAATTTAAGGAAATTGGAGAACAAAAAGGCTATGAAATTGTGTATTGGAACAATACAGTTTTTTCCTTAAAAGAGGAATTGGGTTATGAGGAAGTAAAAATTGAAAATCATAAGACTCACCCATTAACTTCTATTTATTCGAGAGTTCGAAAACATATAGAGCTAAATGTTTCTGAGAAAAAATTCAATGATAATGTTTATCCAAAGTATAAGTTTCCTTTTAACTATAAAGGGCTCAAAAATAGTTTAATGACCTTATTAACTAAGGTACTCATTGGACTGAATTCATCCGAAAAAGGGATTATTCGTATTAGAAAGCGAATCAATTCATTGGAAAGATCCACAGATAAATACCGTTATTGCAAAGCACAATTAGAAGAACACAAACCAGATTTGGTTTTTTGTACGACACAGCGAGCAACACAATCAATTAGTGGCTTGTTAGCCGCTCAAGATTTGGGAATTCCAACTGTTGCTTTTGTGTATTCCTGGGATAATGTCCCTAAAGCAATGCAAGTAGTTGAAACGGATTATTATTGCGTGTGGAGTGATTTAATGAAAGAAGAAGTTTTAAAGTACTATCCATTTGTTAAAGATTCTCAAGTCATTATTACAGGAACACCCCAGTTTGAATCGCATTTTGACGAGAGTTTATCTCAATCTCGGGAAGAATTTTTTGCGCAATATGATTTAGATATTAATAAAAAATACATTTGTTATTCAGGAGATGATGAAACTACCTCGCCATTGGATCAATACTATTTAGAGGATTTAGCGAAAGCCGTTAGGAGTTTAAATAGAAAAGGAGATAATCTAGGAATTATATACAGAAAATCTCCCATTGATACCACTACTAGATATGATGCCGTTCTTGAATCCAATAAAGATATTATTGTCACTTTAGATCCTCTATGGAAACCAATGGGTGAAAAATGGAATGAGATCTTGCCTACCAAAGCTGATTTGAAAATGCTGTACAACGTATGTAAACATTCAGAGTTTGTGACTAATGTATGTTCGTCCACGGTTTTTGATTTCGTTGCACATGATAAATCCTGTATTTATTTCAATTATGAACAACCACAATTGAAAAAAGGAATTCGGGATATAGGGCAAAATTATAATTATGTTCACTTTAGAAGTATGCCAAGTTCTAATGCAGCGGTTTTTTGTACCAATAAAAATGATTTAGAAAATCTAGTGAAACAAATTTTAGAAGGGAATTTGTCCAATGTTAGCGAGGGTAAAAAATGGTTTGAAGTCGTTGTAGGCAAAGAACCTACCAAAGCTTCTGAGAAAATCTGGAATACTATTGATAAAATTTTAAAATAGATTACGTATTTCATTTTTTCATATTTTTATTTCTATAAAGTATATGGGTTTTGTGGAACTTCTAAATATGACGGGCAAGTACGCAAGAATATTTACAGCGAGAATCGTAAAAGATTTTTTCATTAAAAAATAAAGAGGAATAATTAGAATCCTTCTAAATTTAAAATGAAAAACTTTTAATGATTTGAATCAAAGGAGTAGAATTAAAAGTATATTTTTAAGCTTTTACACTTGACAGGTTTCAAAAACCTGTCAGGTTTAGATACGTAATCAATTAAATACATTTTTTAACTTTGATTCGCTTTATTTATAAATAATTAACCAATAATGAAAATAGCCTTCCTAACACCTGAATATCCTCATGCTAGAACAGGAAGCTCTGGAGGAATTGGAACTAGTATTAAAAATCTTGCTATCGGACTTATGGCAGAAGGATGTTCGGTTCGTGTTTTAGTCTATGGTCAAAATGAAGAACTTATATTTGACGATAATGGTATTTGTGTTCAGCAAATAAAAAATGTAAAATTTAAGGGGTTGTCTTGGTATTTTACTAGAAAAAAACTAGAGAAAATAATAGACCAACTTTATAAGGAACATCATATTGATATCGTAGAAGCAGCAGACTGGACAGGAATTACTTCTTTTATTAGTCCTAAAAAATGCCCCGTTGTCATTCGACTAAATGGTTCGGATACTTATTTTTGTCATTTGGATCAACGTCCTGTAAAATGGGTTAATAAATTTCACGAACGAAGAGCACTTGAAAATGCAGATGGATTGCTATCCGTGAGCCAGTTTACTGCCGAAATGACGAATGAAGTTTTTGGATTTAAAAAAAAAATTATAATTATTCCAAACTCTATAAATATTGATTTATTTAATAACAATAGCAATGCCAATGGCAATAGCAATGTCAATGGAAATAGTAGTGAGATGTGCAATTCTTCAATCTTATATTTCGGAAGTCTTATTCGTAAAAAAGGATTGCTGGAGTTGCCTTTGATTTTTAATGAAGTGGTTAAAAATAATCCAAATGCTAAATTATTTTTGGTAGGAAGAGATGTTCCTGATATTATATCAGGAAATCCTTCGACCTGGAAAATGATGCAGACGCTGTTTACTAAGGAGGCATTAGTCAATGTCAATTATTTAGGCAGTGTGTCCTATCAGGATATTAAGAAGCACATCCACGAAGCAACCGTCTGTGTATTTCCATCATTTGCTGAAGCCTTACCTGTTTCCTGGATTGAGGCCATGGCAATGCAAAAAGCTATTGTGGCTTCCAATATAGGTTGGTCCACAGAAGTAATTGATGATGGAATTAATGGTTTTTTAGTGCACCCTACTCATCATATCGAATACGCAAATAGAATTGTTGAGCTACTTGAAAATACTCATTTACAAATGGAATTTGGGACTTCTGCTAGAAAAAAAGTGATCGAAAAATTTAGCATCGAAATAGTAGCGAGACAAAGTTTATCATTTTATAAATCGTTAATAAGGTAAGTTTTGATTGTAGTGTATCATTTAAATTCTAAAATTACTGCAGTAGAAACAGCGGGTAGCCAAACCATAGAATTTGATTTTAAAGGAAGTATTGCCGAAGGGCTTCATGTTTTAGCTCAACAATTTCCAGATGAAGTACTTGTGTGGTGTAACACAGCTTTAAAAGAACAATTGAATTGTGAGTTAATTCCAAGTTTGTTGCATCACCATAAATTGATATTGTCTTTTTCAGTTTCCGCTTTTAATTTTTTGGAAAGGAAGATAGGATACATTGACGAGTCTTTATTTATTAATGTAAATAAAAAAGTAACTTATCCCACCTGGCAAATGAGCAGTGATATAGGTGTCGTACATGCGGCTGTCGTTAATGCAATGCAAGGTATAATTGTAAGGGGCGGTAATTTTGATTATTATTTGAATTCTTTTGCTAAATTAGGTGTGCAAGCGGGACTATTGTGTTATTCAGAACCTAGGCTTTTAAAACAGCTTCCAACAGTTGCTCCACATCTAACATCAAGCTATACTCTTTTTAGGTTTGTACGGCAACATTACAAAACAAGATGGATTTTTCTATTGTTATTAAATTTAATTATTTACGAAAATAAATTTCCTTTAGTTCCAATGGTCTATTCTTTATTTTATAAGAATAGGAATAATAAAAAGATAAACTTAGATGCTGTAACGGTCAAATCATCTAGGATTGTGCTGGACAAAGGAACAGTAGATGTAATTATACCAACGATTGGAAGGAAAAAATATTTATATGATGTCTTGTGTGATTTAAGAAGTCAAACTAATTTACCTAAAAATGTAATCATTGTTGAACAAAATACCATACTAGATAGTGTTTCGGAATTGGATTATTTGCATAAAGAAGAATGGCCATTTACAGTAAAACATATTTTTACCCATCTACCAGGCGCCTGTAATGCGCGTAATATTGCTTTAAAGGTAATTGAAAGCGAATGGATTTTTCTTGCAGATGATGATATAAGAGTTTCTCAAAACTTTATCCAAAAAGCATTTGAGAACATTACTAAATTAGGTGCGAATTCGGTATCTTTAAGTTGTTTGCAAAAAGAAGATAATCAGACGTTTAAAACTATTTTACAGTGGGGAAGTTTTGGTTCCGGATGTAGTATCGTGAAAACGGAATCCATAAAAAACTGTAGATTTAATATTGGGTACGAATTCGGTTATGGGGAAGATAGTGATTTTGGCATGCAATTGCGAAATCAAGGTTGTGATGTTTTGTATTTACCTGCGCCCGAAATTTTACATTTAAAAGCGCCTATTGGTGGGTTTAGGACAAAGCCTGTTTTAGAATGGCATGATGATAAAGTACAACCCAAACCTTCGCCAACTGTTATGTTGTACCAGATTTCCAACAATACAATAGAGCAAATTAGAGGCTATAAAACAACTTTGTTTTTTAAGTATTATACGCATCAAAAGATTACAAATCCGTATCACTATTTTGTTCATTTTAGAAAACAGTGGAATCGAAGTGTATTTTGGGCTAATCAATTAAAAACAAGATGATGAAGTTTTCTTTAATTGTATGCACTTATATGCGTCCTTTGCCTTTGCTGAAATTATTGCAATCAGTTGAGAAGCAAACGCTGTATCCTGATGAAATTTTAATTATTGATGCTTCCACAAACAGTGAAACCGAAAATACTCTTAAAGAGAATAATTTAAAAAACCTTAGGTATTTACTAGTTCCTAATGAGTCTCGGGGATTAACTAAACAAAGAAATTATGGGATTGAGAGAGTGGGAAATGATATCAGTATATGTTGTTTTCTTGATGACGATACGGTTTTGGAACTTGATTATTTTGAGCAATTATTAAAAACCTATGCGCTTTATCCCGAAGCACTCGGTGTAGGAGGATATATTGTTGGTGAATCAAAATGCGAATTTGTAGGCTATCATTACCAGCCTAAAATGGATGAGTTTTATTTTGATGGATGGAAACGCAAAGACGGTAGTAGATTTGTATTGAGAAAAAAAATAGGGTTAGATAGCAATTGTCCACCGGGATATTCATCCTTGTATTCTCACGGACGAAGTGTTGGTTTTTTACCCCCCAGCGGTAAAACTTATGAAGTCGAAATGTTGATGGGAGGTGTTTCTTCATTTAGAAAAGAAGTGTTTAACACCTTGAAATTTTCTACTTATTTTGAAGGCTATGGCTTGTATGAAGATGCTGATTTTAGTTTGAGAGTAGCTAGGCATGGAAAGCTGTATCTGAATACTGCAGCTCAATTGTATCATTACCACGATGCCTCGGGCCGACCCAATCAATACCAATATGGAAAAATGGTGGTGCGAAATGGCTGGTACGTTTGGCGAACTAAGAACCCAAATCCCTTATTTAAAGATCAACTAAAATGGCATTCCATTACTATACTTTTGACATTTATTCGATTTAGCAATACATTTACAAACTCTAATAGCAAGCAAGCCTTTACAGAATTCATGGGGAGAACCGCGGGTTGGTGGAGCTTGTTCTTTGATAAACCCAAATTCAGAAATTAATGAAGTTTGTCATCATCACCCATGTGCCACACATAATTGAGCAAAATCAATTCTTTGCTTATGCACCTTATGTTCGTGAAATGAATATCTGGGGGAAGTATGTGGATGAATTAATAATTGTGGCGCCTAAAACAGATCGTTTTAAAACTGCTATTGACTGCGCCTATGAACATCAAAATATTAAATTCGTGGCTATAGACGGCTTTGATGTTTTGGGTTGGAGTTCTACTTTGAAGACTGTTTTTAAATTCCCTAAAATTAGTTGGCAGATATATAATGCCATGAATAAAGCAGAGCATATACATTTGCGCTGTCCTGGCAATATAGGTTTGTTAGGATGCGTGCTTCAGATCGCATTCCCTTCTAAACCCAAAACCGCTAAATACGCGGGTAATTGGGATCCGAAATCAACGCAACCGTGGAGTTATCGATTACAAAAATGGATTTTGTCTAATACTTTTTTAACGCGGAACATGCAGGTTTTAGTCTATGGTGAATGGCCTGAGAAAACTAATAATGTAAAGTCTTTTTTTACGGCAACGTACTCAGAGGATGATAAATTAGCTATTGTCAATAGGAATGTAAAAGGAGTAATTCGTTTTGTTTTCGTTGGTGCTTTGGTAGCGGGAAAGAATCCTTTGTATGCGATTCAATTAGTGGAGCGAATTATTCAAAAAGGATACGAAGTTAGCTTAACTTTTTATGGAGATGGAGTAGAGCGAAATAAATTAGAACAATATTGTACTGCAAATAAGTTAGAGAATAGAATAGTTCTAAAAGGAAATCAAACTACGGAAATAGTTCAAAAAGCCTATCAAGATAGTCATTTTGTAGTTCTGCCATCAGTTAGTGAAGGTTGGCCGAAAGTAATTGCTGAGGGAATGTTCTGGGGTTGCGTTCCAATAGCTACAAAAGTTTCTTGTGTTCCTTACATGTTAAATAATGGTAATCGAGGGATTTTGTTAAATATGGATTTTGAAAAGGATATTTCACAAATAGAAGGACTTATACAAAATGAAAAGGATTTCAAAAATAAAAGTGTAGAAGCGTCTAATTGGTCGAGAAAATATACAGTAGAACTTTTTCAACAACAAATTAAAATAATAATGAAAAATGAATCATCGTTTAAAAACTAGGATACTTAAAACAATTGCGTTGCTACCTAATTCCATAGGATACTCACTATACAATTTATTACAAGAGATTGCGAGTCAGCATACCTTTGAGAGTAAATTTCAATCAACAAAAAACAGCTATAATTCAATGGTAAGAATTTTACAAAATAGCAATGTTAATTTGAAAGGGTTAAAAATAGTTGAATTGGGTTCGGGTTGGAGTCCTATCTTACCCTATCAATTAATTTTTGAAGGGAATGCTAAATCCGTTGATTCTTATGATATCAATGAACATTATAATGCAAAAGAAATAAAACAGTTAAATGATTATTATAGCAAACATCATACTATTGATTTAGAAAGTAAAGGAAATTACAAAACACATAAGTCATTAACCTATCTTCCTAAAACAAGTATATGTGAATGTAAATTGGATAATATTGATTTAGTGGTATCTCGATTTGTTTTGGAGCATGTGCCAGTAAAAAACATTATCGAAATGCATAAATTTTTTAATTCCACTTTGAGGAAGGGAAGTTATATACTGCATTTAATTTCGCCCAATGATCATCGTTCTTATAGTGACTCGTCGCTTTCGTTACAAGATTTTTTAAAATACAGTCAGGAAGAGTGGGATGATATTCAAACAAAATTTGACTACCATAATAGATTAAGACTACCTCAATATTTAGAAATTTTCATGATTGATTTTGAAATTATTTCTCTTGAACATAGTACATTGAATACTAATTCTGAAGCGTATCAAAAATTTAGAGAATTAGCCATTCATGAAGATTTCAGCAAGTTTAATGAAGAAGAACTAATGGCAGGTAGTATTAATATTCTTTTGAAAAAAAAATAGTCTATGCGCATTATTCAAATCATTGACTCTCTTGAAGCAGGTGGAGCGGAGCGAATGGCAGTTAATTACGCGAATGTCTTGGCGAGTCAAATTGATTTTTCCGGACTGATAGCAACCCGAAAGGAAGGAACTTTGTTGTCGGATTTAGATTCTAAAGTGAACTATCTTTTTTTGAAAAAGAAAAGAAGTTTTGATTTGAAAGCACTATTCGTATTACGAAGTTATGTTGTGGAAAACAAAGTGTCTGTCGTTCATGCACACAGCAGTTCTTTCTTTTTGGCATTTTTACTAAAGTTGGTTTACCCGTCGATAAGAATTTTATGGCATGACCATTATGGGGAAAGTGAATTTTTGAATTCAAGGCCTACATTTGTTTTTAGAATGACGCTTCCTTTTTTTAAGGGCGTGATTAGTGTCAATCAAAAACTAAAACAATGGGTAGAGCAAAAGATACATTGTAAGAATGCTATTTATTTAGCCAATTTCGCATCTACGGAAAATGAGTTTAAAGGGAAAACCGTTTTGAAAGGGGTGACTGGAAAACGGATTGTATCTTTGGCTAATTTAAGACCGCAAAAAAATCATTTTCTTTTATTGGAAGTAGCGAAGATACTTAGAGAAACACATCCCGAATGGACGTTTCATTTGGTCGGAAAAGATTTTGAAGATAATTATTCGTCGGAAATAAAGAAGTTGATTGTCGAATATGATCTGAAAGATCAGGTCTTTGTTTATGGTAGTAAAAATGATGTTGAAAATATAGTTCAGCAAGCATCTATTTGTGTTTTAACTTCTAAATCAGAGGGCTTGCCCGTTGCATTGCTAGAATATGCTAGGGGTGAAAAACCGGTAGTAGTTACTGATGTTGGGAATATGCCTGAGGTGGTTCAAAATGGAAAGAATGGTTTTGTCGTCCCACACAATGCGGAGTTGTTTTGTGCAGCGATAGTTGAATTGATAGAAAATGAGGCTCTTAGGGATGATTTTGGGGCAGCGATTTATAACACAGTTTTAAATAGCTATTCAGAAGAAGTGATTATAAAACAATATTTAAAGTGGGTGCAACAGCAAAGTAAATGAAAAAAGAAGAACAATTCTATTTGTATTTAATTTTATCCCATGTGGCTATTGGTATTGGGATTTTCGTACTTCCTTTTGCTGCTAAACTATATGGCTACTCTATGATATTGGTTGGGGCTTATTTTGTAATAAAAACCCAAAATCGCAATAATGAAGCCTTAATGGCGGCGGCTTATATAGCTGGAGCTGAAGTATTATTGCGAATGACAGGCGGAAATATCAGCTATGAATTTTCTAAATACGGGGTGATGATATTTGTTTTAATGGGGATGTATTTTAGCGGTTTCTCTAAAGGAGCTACTCCCTATTGGCTTTTCTTATTATTGTTGGTTCCTAGCGTAGTTATTTCCACCTTTGTTTTAAACTTTGATACCAATATCAGGAAAACTATTGCGTTTAATATTTCTGGGCCGGTCTGCTTGGCAGTGGCTTCATTGTATACTTATAGACGAAAAATTACACTGGAGCAGATGAATTCGATGTTGTTATGCATAGGTCTTCCCATAGTCAGTTGTGCGGCGTATTTGACTTTATATACTCCAAATGTTAGGGATGTAATTACAGGTACCCAATCTAATTTTGAGACCTCAGGAGGATTTGGTCCTAATCAGGTGGCTACTTTTTTAGGGTTGGGTATGTTTATTTTTTTTTCGAGGATTATATTAGAATCTAGATCGAAATTTATGCTGGTGCTCAATTTAATTATCGCTTTAAATATCAGCTATAGAGGGATGGTTACCTTCTCCCGTGGTGGGATGATTACCGGTTTCTTGATGATTGTATTATTGTTGTGCTTCCTGTATTTTAAATCTAATTTTAGAGGGAAGGTAAAACTGAATTATATTATAGTAGTAATCGGCTTAGCGATGATGGTGACTTGGACCTATACTTCTATTCAAACCGGTGGCTTAATCAAAAACAGGTATGCCAATCAAGATGCTCAGGGAAGGGAGAAAAAAAACCAATTTACTGGAAGAGGGGATATAGCCGCGACTGAAATTGATATGTTTCTGGACAATCCTATTTTTGGGGTTGGCGTTGCCAAAGGAGCTGAAGTTCGCGAAGTGGTAACTGGGAGTTTTTCAACATCTCATGATGAAATTACACGGATGCTAGCGGAGCACGGATCATTTGGAATTGTTGGTCTGTTAATTTTGGTTATCACGCCTTTGGTCTTGTACCTGGAAAATAAGTTCAATATGTTTTTATTGTGTTTTGTGGCCTTCTGGTTTTTGACTATAAATCATGCTGCGATGCGAACGGCTATACCTGCTTTTGTGTATTCCTTGTCGCTGCTGAATGTTCAGCTAGTACCTAATTCCAAAAAAGAATAGTGAGGAGTGAGCAGTGGTCAGTAAATTGCAGTTTAAAATCGAAAAGAGTTTAAGGTTTAAAGTTGGCGGTGGGGAGTAGGAGTTTTCAGTTATGTGTGAATGTGAAATTTTCATATTGTCTCAGTAGGAAGTTGGTTGTTTTGATTTTTTTTTTTTTAGGCACGGATTGCAAATTTGCGTTAACGGGGGAGTAGGTTTTCATGAAGGGATTTTTTCTTTTGCCTTGATGCAAAAGAAACAAAAGATCAAGCCTGAAAATTAAAAACTTAAAAACTACCTCAAAACTCTGTTCCACAGCCCGAGCCGTTCGCCTTTTAGGCTCAACTCGCGGACTGCTGCCACGCCGTTTTTTCGTTGTTTTTCGCCGTTTTTAATTTAAGGGCGAGGGGAGGAGTTTTCAGATGTCGGTATTGAGTTATGAGTTATGATTGGATGTGTGATAAAGCCAATATGAAAGTGAGAAGCAGTGATCAGTGATCTGAATTCAGTGATCGGTGATCTCAATTAGTGCAATAGTTTCGGGAAGAATAGTTCAGAGGTATTTAAAATTATATGAGAATGTCGGTTTAGCGGACTAGTAATTCAATATTGGGACACAGATCGGGGGATGTTCGCTGATTTTTTATATAGAAATCCGTTTTTACCAGTTTAAATTGTTTTTATCCGTGTTCCATTTTCAACACTTGCAGCAGTACGGGATTGTTAGGATAGTGAGAAGTGAGAAGTGAGAAGTGAGAAGTGGTCATTATTTAGTGATCAGTTTTATTAGTGCCCAAAGGAGCTAAAATGCAGCATGCATTCTTCATTTTTTGTTCGATACTGTAGCTATTTCTCCACTATTACATCGATATTGTTAATTTTTGACAGGCGTTGCGGATCAAGAATTACACCCTTTCTCTTTCACTGCTATGTGGTGGTACTTTAAATGAGTTGGTGTTTGTAAGTCAATGGTTTATATGTCGTTGAGGTTTATAGGAAACTGTTTAACGAGTCCAATTTTACTGAAAAGAGGTGGTGTTTTGCTTGGAAGCTAATCAGCGTTATTTTGTTTGTAGAAATGAGTCGTTTTATGTAGATTACTCAATAAAATTGCTAAATTGCAGGCATATCTACATAAAGTAATGTCCAAGTCCAAGATGCATTTTGAAATATCAGAGCGGAAGTTAATTCTTCGTCTTTTTGATGTTGTTTTTGTTTTAGTCGCCGTGTATTTGGTTGGGACTTTTTTTGAGCTGAACTATTTGGAAGCGGCAGTGACTAACCGATATTGGATTATTTTTTTGGCATTGTACCTCAGTATATTTGGCGCTATTTTCGAAATGTATAATCTTCAGGTTGCCAGCAACCAATTGGCCGTCTTGAAAAGTACGTTTTTAACAGCATCTACTACAGCCTTGGTCTATTTATTGACTCCTGTTTTTTCGCCGGAACTTCCCTCAAACCGAATCCAGATTTTAGTTTTTTACGCCGTTATTTTTAGCACTTTGATTTTGTGGCGGTTGTTTTATGTTCGCTTTCTGGCTAGCAATCGGTTTCTTCAAAACGCGGTGTTGATTTGTGAGCAGGAACAATTGGAAGAATTGATCTTAGGACTGCAAAATATTGATCCGCATTATCGGATTATTGGATATGTAAGTGCTGATGCTACGGAAAATAGTGATATTAGACCCTATCAAGATGTGGAGGCGATACACAAAAAGGATTTGGCTGCCTATGTTAAAAAAAATGCCGTTTCTGAAGTCGTGATTGCTTCGAAAGATACAGCAGGGATAACTTCAGAATTGTACCAGCAATTGATAGAGCTGTTAGAGTCGGGGAAAATCGTCCGGGAGTACACTCAGGTTTATGAGAGTAAGACACATCGCGTTCCGGTACAGTATATCGAAAGGGATTTTTATCGTTTTTTTCCATTTAGCCGCAACAATCAAAATAAATTTTATTTGTCCATTGTTCGATTTTTTGAAATAATTATTTCAATTGTAGGACTTCTTTTATGCGTGGTGTTTATACCCTTTATTATACTGGGGAATGCCATCGGTAATAGGGGGGAGTTGTTTTATACTCAAGAACGTATCGGTAAAGACGGAGTTGTTTTCTCAATTTTAAAATTTAGAAGTATGAAGAATACTTCTGAAGCTGATAAGGCGGTTTTTTCGACAGTTACAGATCCTAGAAAAACCGTATTTGGAAATTTTATGCGCAAAACTCGTCTCGATGAGTTTCCGCAGTTTCTTAATATCTTGAGAGGTGATATGGGTTTAGTAGGTCCGCGCCCGGAACGTCCTTTTTTTGTAAAAGAAATTTCGGAAATCATGCCTTTTTACGAGACGAGACATATCATAAAACCAGGGCTTACTGGATGGGCACAGGTGAACTACTCTTATGGGGAATCGATTGATGACAGTCTGATTAAGTTGCAATACGATCTTTATTATATTAAACATCGGAGTTTTTATCTGGATCTGAATATTGCTCTGCGTACGATTACTACGGTTTTGTTTTATAGAGGGCAGTAGGGAAAGTTTAATGGCAATGGCAATGGCAGTTTCAATGTCAATATCAATATCAATTGTTTATAAAGGGGCTTATTTACTTCGAAAATAAGACTTTGCTATTACATTAAAAATCAATTAAATGCTCTCGAGGCGATTTGAAAAAATAAAATGGACCACGGATGACGCTGATTTGACGGATTTAAACGGATTTGCTTTACTTTTATCTTTGGAAATCTGCAAAATCTGCGTGTCAATTTGATCAATATAATATCCATATAATATCAATGGCAGTTTCAATGTCAATATCAATTGTTTATAAAGCGGCTTATTAAATTCGAAAACAAGCTTTGCTATTACTTTAAAAATCATTTGAAATGCTCTCGAGACGATTTGAAAAATAAAAATGGACCACGGATGACGCTGATTTGACGGATTTGCTTTACTTTTATCTGTGATAATCTGCAAAATCTGCGTGCCAATTTGATCCATATAATTTCAATATCAATGGCAATAGCAAATGGCAATTTCAAAACTCATTGATGTATTTAATTTGTATGATGGATAGCTTTATCTAGATGATAATTGGTGTCGGCTTTTTGTTTTTTAGTGCTAATTTGACCAATATTATTCCACTGGTAATAATTAGAGGTGACACAATTAATAAGTGAGCTTTGTTGATCATTATAAATAAATAGATTACCAAAGAAAGCAAGTTGAATAAAGTGATATTGTAGATCCATTTCTTGTTGTCTGTATGCCAAAAATAAATTAGAACGAGTAAGGCGGGATTGAATAATAAGATATTGTAATTGTAGGCCAGTTCGTGATGGTTTGAATAGAAACCAACAAACAAAAAGAAGATACCTAAAATACCTATAAATAAAAGGTACACTTGGTTTATTATTTTTGAATTCATAAGGATAATAAATCCCAGAAGGATCAAGTAGGTATAGCAATTGTTCCACCAGGAAGTGGGCGGGGATTCATTAAACTCAAGAAGCGTTTTATTCTCCTTGCTAAGCAGCTGATTGTTGAACTGCGCCGTTTTTAGGTTTTTGTTCAATTCGAAAGGCAAAAAGATGTGAGTACCTAGCTTATCTACTTTTTTTCCAAAAATAATACTAGTTCCTAGTTTTTCATAAAAATGACCGTCAAAATAGGGGTATAGAATACTTCTGTAGCTAATATCCGTGTCGGTGTTTTTTTCAATAACGTCGCTGCCGAGGGTTTTATTGATAATATCGACGACCATGGAGGTGCAGTTTTTATCAATAAATTTATAGGTGTAGTAGCTGTCTCCAGAAGCTAATGAAGTATTCAGATTCTCAAACAGTTTTTGTTTTAGGCTATCGGGAATATTTAATTCTTGCTCATAGACAGACCTTTTTTCGTAGTCGTATTGGTTTATAAAATCAGTGTAGGGATGTGTAACGGCAAAATACTGTAGGTCTCCTTTTGTGAATTTAGCGACGAAATTAGGTGTGTTAAAGTCAAAAGCGCCATAATTATAAACCAAATCGATAGATTGGTTTGTATCGTTAATGCGAATGGCGGTATGTCCAAAAAGAGAATAGGACTCATTTCCGGTGCCGCAGGTTAAAACACTAACACGCGCATTTTCTGATAATATCGGGGTTTGTGCAAAGCCGTAGTTCATTGTTGCTATTAGCAGAACTGCACATACTATTTTTTGAAATAATGAATTATTCATTGGGTTTGGTGTTTTGATAATTTTCATATTTTTTTTAACTCAATCATGGATTTTAAAACGATTCTCGATACATCACCAAAATAAGTGACACTCGAATAGACGTTTTTAAAACGGTTCTCGATACATCACGCAAAAAAGCGTGACACTCCAACGGACGTTTTTAAAACAATATTCTCTTTTTTATAATGCTTTCATAAATTATTTATTTTGCGCATCTCTTCATTTCCTTTGCGCATCTTTGCGTTACAGTTTTTTAAAATTGCTCAATTCCTAAAAATCGATACATCGAACAGACGTTTTTAAAACGGTTCTCGATACATCACGCAAAAAAGCATGACACTCGAACAGACGTTTTTAAACGGTTCTCGATACATCAGGCAACAAAGCGTGACACTCGAACAGACGTTTTTAAACAATTCTCGATACATCAGGCAAAAAAAGCGTGACACTCGAACGGACGTATTTAAAATAGTGCTCTCTCAACTATAATGCTCTTATTAATAAATTACTTTGCGCATCTCTTTATTTCCTTTGCGCATCTTTGCGTAACATTTTTTTTAAAAATTCCTTAATTTCTAAAAATCGATACATCGAACAGACGTTTTTAAAACAGTACTCGATATATCAGGCAAAAAAGCGTGACACTCGAACAGACGTTTTTAAAATAATGTTCTCTCTTTTATACGACTCTTAAAAATACATTACTTTGCGCATCTCTTCATTTCCTTTGCGCATCTTTGCGTAACAGTTTTTTTTTAATCGCTTAATTCCTAAAAAGCGATAAATCCACTTTTAGTGAAAAGATATTCGAATACAAAGCTGCACTTTGATTTCCTAAATCAGTTAAGGCATAATCCACTTGGATGCCTTTGTATTTAAAACCCAGGCCGATATTAGGCTGGAAACTTACTTTTTCGGTGTTGTCTAATTGTTCTATATTTTGAAAATTACCCGCACCCGCCCGTACAAAAACAAGATTGGTATATCCAAATTCGAGTCCTAATGCTGGATCTACACTCACAAAATCAGAGGAAAAAACATCATTGGTTTTGGCAAAACGCATATTGACATTGGCGGCAGCCATGATACTGTAATCGTAGCGAATAATGAATTTTTTGGAAAGTCCTAGCTGTGCTTTTGGAGCTGTGATCTCTGTACTTTCAGGAAGTTCTTGATTCTGTCCCGGTATAGCATCAGCAATTTTTTGATATTCTTTTTCGTCTATATTCCAAACATTGTATGTTGTTGTAATATCGCGAACCATTAAGCCAAATTGCCAGTCGTTTTTTTCGAATTGGAGTCCGACGTCAAATCCAAATCCCCAAGAATCGGCAAACTTCCCGATTATTCTTCTTATTATTTTAGCATTTACACCGTATTGAAATCCGGGAACGGTTAATTTTCGAGCATAAGAAAAAGTAAAACCATAATCAGCTGTAGAGAAAAGGCTAATTCTATTGTAATCAATATTTCCGTCGCTGTCTATTAATTCTGTAGTGTTCAAAATATCATCGACACCAAAACGGATTAACGAAATACCGTAAGCACTGCGGTCGTCAATGGGGCTTGCATAGCCAATGTAATCGTACTGGGCAATATTTGCAAAGTAACTCGCGTGCATTAAAGCCAGTTGACTATCTTCTAATTTGGTTAATCCTGCGGGATTCCAGTAGCCAGAATTTACGTCGGCAGTTGAAGCTGTCACGGCATTTGCCATTCCTAAGGCTGCCGCATCGACACCAATATTCATAAACTCATTGGAATATTTTCTAACCGCTTGACCATAATTAGCGGTACAAACCAAAAGCAATAAAAAGAATTGAATTTTTTTCAATCGTGCTGTTTTTTATGAAGCCAAAGCGGAATTTAATTTTTACCAAAAATATAATATTTTGCTGAGCTTAGTTCGTTCTTTTATTAAATAAACCGTCTTGCAAATTTTACTGTTGATAATCTCTATAAAAAACGGCTGCTGCATTCACTTATTATATTAAATTTGTCCGATAAGACTCTAAAATTCGATACGCAATGAACATTAAAAAACACATCCCTAATTCAATAACATTACTTAATCTACTTTGTGGCTGCATTGCGATGGTCTTTGTGACGAAATCCGATTTTGAAATGGCTTTTTATTTTGTATGTCTTGGAATCTTTTTAGATTTTTTTGATGGCTTTTTTGCTCGATTATTCAAAGTTTCAGGTCCGCTAGGATTACAATTAGATTCATTAGCTGATATGGTTACGAGCGGTTTTGTACCGGGATTCGTTATGTTTCGTATGCTGTCGGAAAGTCAGCAAGATATTTCGGGGCACTATATGTTGCCTTATCTTGGTTTTATTATCACCATGGGTTCTTGTTACCGTCTCGCTGTGTTTAATATCGATACCCGTCAGACAAATTCCTTCATTGGATTGCCAACGCCTGCCAATGCTCTTTTTATATTAAGTTTACCCCTAGTTTTAAAATATTCAGATTCTTTGCTGGTTCTCGAAATCCTAACAAGTCAATGGGTTTTATTATGTGTTACACTCTTTAGTGCTTACATTTTGAATGCCGAGATTCCGTTGTTTTCTCTAAAGATTAAAAAATTCAACCTCAAGGACAATGCACTTCAAATTGTCTTTTTGTTCCTATCGTTTTTATTGCTGGTTTTTTTCCAATTTGCAGGAATCCCAATGGTTATCATTGGATATGTATTACTGTCAGTAGTGAGCAATAAATTTTCGTTAGATGAGAAAAGCAAACGTTAAAAGGAAGCCGCCGGTAAGGCGCAAGGCTAAAAAGAAAGCTTCTTTTTTTTCTGGTAAGGTTTCACGCTTTGCAATAGTTTCATTTTTTATACTTCTTCTTGTTGGCGTTGGGTATCATTATCGAAATGGCCTGGCTTATTATTTTAGTTTTAAATCAGATAAAGTTTTAAGGCAAGAGGCAGAAGATAAGCGTATTTCTGATGTTCGAAATTACCAAGTTCTAGACAATCATCTAGGAAAGGCGGTGGGAATAGATGTTTCTGAGTACCAAGGGAGAATTAAATGGGCCGATGTTGATACTATAGAAAGCAAATATGCTGTGCGATTTGTATTTATTCGAGCTACGGTTGGAAAAGACCGCTTGGACCGGAAGTTTGAGAAGAATTGGCTTGGCGCCAAAGAAAACAAATTGATTCGAGGGGCTTATCATTACTATCGCCCCAATGAGAATTCCATAGAGCAAGCCGATCTTTTTATTAAAACGGTGTCTTTAAGGAAAGGGGATTTACCGCCTGTTTTAGATATTGAAAAACTACCTAAAAATCAGTCTGTCGAGCGATTAAAAATCGGCTTAAAAAGATGGTTGAAAAGGGTAGAAGAGCATTATAAAGTGAAACCGATTATTTATACCGGCGAAAGTTACTATGATGATTTTTTAAAAGAAGAGTTTAGTGATTATCTTTTTTGGATCGCTAATTATAATTTTTACCGCGAAAGTATGGAGGAAGATTGGTTGTTTTGGCAGTTTACTGAAAAAGCAAGCGTGCCAGGAATAAAAGGGAATGTAGATGTAAATATCTACAACGGCGATTTGCAACAGCTGCAGTTTATTACTATCGAATAATTTTTAGAGCTAGAAGAAATTGCTACTATTTCTTTGGGGAGAAGATAAGAACCCCGATTATAAGCATTAGCAGTAGTACAAATATTGCCACTGAAATAGTGTTAGCAAAATTGACTGTCCAACCCATCCAGGCAATTCTTTTAGGCGGAAGGATACGTTTGTCCTCTTTGTTAAAATAGAATATTCCGCCAATCCAATTGTTAGGGTCTTTGTGCCATTTTTCTAAAGTTTCTTTACTTGGTTTTTCTTTTGGAGTCATTTTGGTTAGCTAATAGATTAAGATTGTCAAATTCCTTGACTTGTGTATATGTGCGTCAACTAGTTTCTAGACTTCGTGCGGATTATAAAATGTTCTCGATAAAATTTTTTAAGCAGAACGTTGATTTTATAAAAAGAGCTCTGCGCAGCTTAAAAAATCACTCGAACTGACGTGGTTTTTTTACTATAACTATCACCCTCTTTCTGGTAGATATTGGACTGAAGGTACGAGAGTATCGAGAACTTTCATTGCACAATCATTCTTGAAATATTTTTTTCACTCCAACTAGCATTCTTTTTCTGACAGCTATCGGAATGAAGGAACGAGAGTATCGAGAACCTTCCTAGCACAATCATTAATGAAATGTTTTTTCACATCCAGTCACCCCCTCCTTTGGAGGGGGCTGGGGGGAGGACTTTTAAAACTCGATCTTCTTCTTTCTCAATTCAAAATTTTGTCCCAGATATACGCGACGTACCATTTCATCTTCCACTAATTCCTCTGGAATTCCAGCTTTTAAGATTCCGCCTTCAAACATAAGGTAGGTTTTATCTGTAATAGCTAAGGTTTCCTGAACGTTATGGTCCGTGATTAGTATTCCGATGTTTTTATTTTTTAATTGCGCTACAATCCTCTGAATGTCTTCTACAGCTACGGGGTCGACTCCAGCAAAAGGTTCGTCAAGTAAGATAAACTTTGGGTCGGTTGCTAGGCATCGTGCTATTTCAGTACGACGGCGTTCACCTCCAGAGAGTAAATCGCCACGATTTGTACGGATGTGTTCTAAGCTAAACTCGGCAATCAGACTTTCCATTTTGGCAACTTGCTCTTCTTTGGATAGTTTAGTAAGTTGTAAAACGCTCAAGATATTGTCTTCGATGCTTAGTTTTCTAAAAACAGAGGCTTCTTGCGCTAAATATCCAATTCCGTGCTGTGCGCGTTTGTACATTGGATAATCGGTGATATTCAAATCGTCAAGATAGATATTGCCCGAATTGGGTTTTACCAATCCTACAATCATATAAAAAGAAGTTGTTTTTCCGGCACCATTTGGACCTAAAAGTCCAACGATTTCACCTTGATTTACTTCTACCGAAATGCCTTTTACGACGCTTCGTCCTTTGTATGTTTTTATTAAATTCTCGGCTCTTAATATCATGTGCTTTGGTTTAAACGTTAAGCGTTTAATTAGGTGATCGACAGTTTAAGTGTATCGCTTTTTTATGAGATACATCGAGAACTATTTTTAATCCTTGCAAAGAAACGAATTTCGTTTATTTGGCTTTAGCTTTTAACTTCAATTTTGGATTTTAACTTCTGATCCCGATAGCTATCGGGACTAAATTATGCTAATTTTCATCAAGCGCTTCCCAGAACTCATAGGCTCTACGTAAATGTGGTACTACGATAGTTCCGCCCACTAAGGTTGCGATTCCCATTGCTTCCATCATTTCTTCTTTGGTTACCCCAATTTTATGACTGGTTTCTAAATGGTATTTTACACAATCGTCACAACGAAGTACAGCCGAAGCCACTAAACCTAGTAGTTCTTTGGTTTTTACATCAAGAGCACCGGCAGCATACGCATTAGTGTCTAGGTTGAAAATACGTTTCACTATTTTGTTGTTGTCAGCCAGTAATTTTTCGTTCATTCGAGAACGATATTCATTAAATTCTTCGATAATATCAGCCATAATTATTCTTTTTTATTTTTAGATACAAATACTGAGATAAAGATACTTGCTTCGTAGATTAGTAGCATTGGGATTGCAACAATAGTTTGACTTACTACATCTGGAGGTGTTACGATCGCGGCGATAATAAGTACAAGTACAATTGCATATTTTCTATATGTTCTTAGGAAAGCTGGGCTTACTAAACCTAGTTTTGTTAAGAAATAGATGATAATGGGAAGTTCGAAAAACAGTCCGCTCGCCAACACGGATGTTTTTACCATTCCGATATAAGATTCTAGTGTAAACTGATTTAGTACAATGTCACTGACTGTAAAGGTCGAAACAAAGTTTATTGACATGGGAATAACCACAAAATAGCCAAATATGACTCCGAAAAAGAAAAGTAGCGAAGAGAAAAAGATAAATACTTTGGCATTTTTCTTCTCGTTCATATATAAGGCCGGACTAATAAACTTCCAGATTTCGTATAAGATATAAGGGAAGCTTAAAATAAATCCTGCAAGAATACAAACCCAAATAAATACATTTACCTGTCCTTCCATTGAGGTATTCTGAATGATGAAGGGCATTTCGGTGATGCAAATATTGTCTGCGAAGCCCAAAGAATGCGATAGCTCGCAGAAAAATTGATAGGTAAAAAATGTAGGTCTTGTAGGTCCAAATATTATAGTATCGAACAAAAAGCCACTAAAAAAATAAGTGGCGATAGCCATAATAATTATTGCGATCGTGCTGCGTACTAGTAACCATCTTAAATCTTCAAGATGATCTAAAAACGACATTTCGTTTTGATTTTTTTTTGCCATTATACTATTCCTTCTTTTAAAATATCGTGTAAATGTAAAACGCCTTTGTACTCGCCTTGATCAACTACCACTAATTGTGTGATGGAAAAATCTTCGAGAATATTCAATGCGTCAACAACCATATCTGTGGATTGAATTACTTTTGGATTTTTGGTCATAATGTCCTTCGCTGTCAACTCGGCAAAAGAATCTCTTTCATTCAACATTCTTCGAATATCACCGTCAGTTATAATTCCGATTACAATATCATTTTCAATAACGGCAGTAACACCTAGGCGTTTTTCGGAGATTTCGAAAATTACTTTTTTAATTGGCGCATCAGGAGAAACCATTGGTTTTAAAGTGTGTTCCAGCATGTCTTGCACTCGGAGTAATAGCTTTTTGCCCAAAGCACCGCCAGGATGATAAACGGCAAAATCTTCCGGTTTGAAGTTTCGCATTTCCATTAAGCAAACTGCAACAGCATCGCCCATTACTAATTGTGCGGTAGTGCTATTTGTAGGAGCGAGATTATTAGGACAGGATTCGGCGTCAACAGTAGTGTTTAAAACAAAATCAGATCCTCTGGCAAGAAATGAAGTCATGTTTCCGGTGATGGCGATTAGTGTATTTCCAAAACGTTTTAGAAACGGGACAACGGCCTTTATCTCTGGACTGTTTCCGCTTTTTGAAATACAGATAATAATATCGTCATTTTGAAGCATTCCTAAGTCACCGTGAATGGCTTCGGAGGCATGAAGAAACATGGATGGTGTACCGGTAGAATTAAATGTGGCGACCATTTTTTGAGCAATGATTGCACTTTTTCCGATCCCAGTTACGATTAATCTGCCTTTAGAATTATAGATTGCCTGCGTTGCATCTGCGAAATTTTCGTCTAGAAAATCAGTTAGTTTTGTAATTGACTCGCTTTCAGATAAAATGGTTTTTTTGGCTAGAGCCAATATGTTTTCTTTAGATATCAAAACAGAATGTTTAAAATTTGTGAGTGTAAAAGAAAGTTGTATCTTTATATGGTGCAAATTTATACAAAATACCATATAATAAAGAATGAATTCAAACGAAATTGATATCCATAAAGAATTAAAGAAATATTTTGGCTTTAGCCAATTTAAGGGGCTGCAGGAACAGGTTATTAAAAGTTTACTCAATAAGCAGAATACATTTGTAATTATGCCTACAGGCGGTGGGAAATCGCTCTGTTATCAACTGCCCGCTTTAGTTCAAGAAGGAACCGCTATTGTTGTTTCTCCTTTAATTGCTTTGATGAAAAACCAAGTTGATGCCATTAGAAGTTTATCTTCAGAAAAAGGTATTGCTCATGTTTTAAATTCATCCCTTACAAAAACCGAGATCGCTCAAGTTAAAAAGGATATTACTTCGGGTTTGACGAAGCTGTTGTATGTTGCTCCAGAATCGTTGACGAAAGAGGAAAATGTCAATTTCCTTAAAAACGTAACTATATCTTTTGTAGCCATTGATGAAGCTCATTGCATCTCTGAATGGGGGCATGATTTTAGGCCGGAATACAGGAATCTAAAGAATATAATCAAGCAAATAGGAGACGTGCCCGTTATTGGTCTTACCGCTACGGCTACTCCAAAGGTGCAAGAAGATATTCTGAAAAACTTAGATATGTGTGATGCCACGACTTTTAAAGCGTCATTCAACAGGCCTAATCTTTATTATGAGGTACGCACAAAGACAAAAAATATAGAATCAGATATCATTCGATTTATAAAACAGCACAAAGGAAAATCAGGAATCATCTATTGTCTTAGCCGTAAGAAAGTGGAGGCAGTGGCTCAAGTATTGCAGGTAAACGGTATTAGTGCTGTGCCATACCATGCTGGATTAGATGCTAAAACGCGGGCAAAACATCAGGATATGTTTCTTATGGAAGATGTAGATGTGGTTGTGGCGACAATCGCGTTTGGAATGGGAATCGATAAACCGGATGTTCGTTTTGTGATTCATCATGATATTCCAAAATCACTCGAAAGTTATTATCAGGAAACAGGACGTGCCGGTAGGGATGGTGGAGAAGGACATTGTCTTGCTTACTATTCGTATAAAGATGTAGAGAAACTAGAAAAATTTATGTCTGGTAAACCTGTGGCTGAACAGGAAATTGGTTTTGCTTTATTACAGGAAGTTGTTGCTTATGCAGAGACTTCGATGTCGAGAAGAAAATTTTTACTCCATTATTTTGGTGAAGAATTCGACAGTGCTACAGGTGAAGGTGCTGATATGGATGATAATATAAGAAATCCAAAAGTAAAAGTAGAAGCCAAAGACCAGGCAGTGAAATTGCTGCAAGTAGTAAGAGATACCAAGCATTTATATAAATCTAAAGAAATTGTTTTTACGCTAATCGGTAGAGTCAATGCGGTCATAAAAGCGCATAGAACCGACTCGCAATCATTTTTTGGATGCGGTGTAGCGTTTGACGAAAAATATTGGATGGCTTTATTGAGACAAGTTCTCGTAGAGGGTTATTTATCGAAAGATATAGAAACTTATGGTATTGTAAAAATCACCGAGAAAGGATTGGCTTTTATTGAGAGTCCAAGCTCCTTTATGATGTCTGAAGATCATGAATACAATGAAGCTGGAGACGAAGCAATTGTAAGTGCGTCAAAATCTGCTGGAGCTATTGACGAAGTTTTGATGGGAATGCTACGTGATTTGCGTAAAAAAGCATCTAAGAAGTTGGGAGTGCCGCCATTTGTTATTTTCCAAGATCCTTCTTTAGAAGATATGGCTTTAAAATATCCTATTTCGGTGCAGGAGTTGATTAACATTCATGGAGTAGGAGAAGGAAAAGCGAAGAAATACGGTAGTGAATTTGTCGAATTAATAAATCGCTACGTAATAGATAATGAAATTGTGCGTCCAGATGATTTGGTTGTGAAATCGACTGGGCTTAATTCAGCCAATAAATTATATATAATACAAAACGTTGACAGAAAATTATCTTTGGATGATATCGCTAAGGCGAAAGGGTTGACGATGGAAGCCTTACTTAAGGAAATGGAGCAAATTGTGTATTCAGGCACCAAGTTGAATATCGCATATTGGATTGACGATATGCTTGATGAGGACCAACAAGAGGAAATTCATGATTATTTTATGGAATCAAAAACCGATAAAATTGAAGATGCCTTGAAAGAATTTGAAGGTGACTATGATATTGATGAATTGCGCTTGATGCGAATTAAATTCATTAGTGAAGTGGCTAATTAGGAAGTTATCGGTTTTCAGTTTTCAGAGATTTTAGTGTTTGAAATACTGCTACTATTTGACTTTTGAAAATACTGATAAAATAGATCCGCAAACTTGTCCTTCTGACGATGGAGGAATCACAGCGTAGGTAAGTAGCTTGATGAGATTCTTCGTTCCTCAGAATGACAAACTAGGTTTTAGTGTTCAGTGTTCAGTATTGAGAGATTTTGGTATCTGAAATACTGCTACTATTTGACTTTTGAGAATACTGATAAAATAGATTCGTAAACTTGTCCTTCTGACGATGGAGGAATCACAGCGTAGGTAAGTAATTTGATGAGATTCTTCGTTCCTCAGAATGACAAACTAGGTTTTAGTATTCAGTGTTCAGTTTGCAGTGTTCAGTATTGAGAGATTTAGCTGTCTGAAATGCTGCTACTATTTAACTTTTAAAAATACTGATAAAATAGATCCGCAAACTTCTCTTTCTGACGATGGAGGAATCACAGCGTAGGCAAGTAGTTTGATGAGATTCTTCGTTCCTCAGAATGACAAACTAGGTTTTAGTATTCAGTATTGAGAGATATTGGTATCTGAAATACTGTTACTATTTGACTTTTGAGAATACTGATAAAATAGATTCGTAAGCTTGTCCTTCTGACGATGGAGGAATCACAGCGTAGGCAAGTAGTTTGATGAGATTCTTCGTTCCTTAGAATGACAAACTAGGTTTTAGTGTTCAGTGTTCAGTTTGCAATGTTCAGAATTGAGAGATATTGGTATCTGAAATACTGCTACTATTTGACTTTTGAGAATACTGATAAAATAGATTCGCAAACTTGTCTTTCTGACGGAGGAATCACAGCGTAGGTAAGTAGTTTGATGAGATTCTTCGTTCCTCAGAATGACAAACTAGGTTTTAGTGTTCAGTTTGCAGTGTTCAGTATTGAGAGATATTGGTGTCTGAAATACTGCTACTATTTTACTTTTGAAAATACTGATAAAATAGATTCGTAAACTTGTCCTTCTGACGGAGGAAGAATCTTATTTACATGAGTTGTTTGATGAGATTCTTCGTTCCTCAGAATGACAAACTAGGTTTTAGTGTTCAGTGTTCGGTTTGCAATGTTCAGAATTGAGAGATATTGGTGTCTGAAATACTGCTACTATTTGACTTTTAAAAATACTGATAAAATAGATCCGCAAACTTGTCCTTCTGACGGAGGAAGAATCACCGTTAAGTGAGTAGTTTGATGAGATTCTTCGTTCCTCAGAATGACAAACTAGGTTTTAGTGTTCAGTGTTCGTTTTGCAGTGTTCAGTATTGAGAGATATTGGTATCTGAAATACTGTTACTATTTGACTTTTGAGAATACTGATAAAATAGATTAGTAAGCTTGTCCTTCTGACGGAGGAAGAGTTTTATTTACGTGAGTAGTTTGATGAGATTCTTCGTTCCTCAGAATGACAAACTGGGTTTTAGTATTCAGTGTTCGGTTTGCAATGTTCAGTATTGAGAGCTATTGGTATCTGAAATACTGCTACTATTTGACTTTTGAGAATACTGATAAAATAAATTCGTAAACTTGTCCTTCTGACGATGGAGGAATCACAGCGTAGGTAAGTAGTTTGATGAGATTCTTCGTTCCTCA
The DNA here is from genome assembly GCF_004349145.1 of Flavobacterium hiemivividum. Taxonomy (GTDB): domain Bacteria; phylum Bacteroidota; class Bacteroidia; order Flavobacteriales; family Flavobacteriaceae; genus Flavobacterium; species Flavobacterium hiemivividum. Next base: position 191,966 of record NZ_SMFO01000004.1, read on the forward strand.
GAATGACAAACTAGGTTTTAGTGTTCAGTGTTCGGTTTGCAGTGTTCAGTATTGAGAGATATTGGTATCTGAAATATTGCTACTATTTGACTTTTGAAAATACTGATAAAATAGATTCGTAAACTTGTTCTTCTGACAGAGAAAGAATCTTATTTACATGAGTAGTTTGATGAGATTCTTCGTTCCTCAGAATGACAAACTAGGTTTTAGTGTTCAGTTTGCAGAGATACTGACCACTGTTTACTGCTCACTTTCCTCATAGACTTGTCCGCGGTGCGGTTTCAGGGCATCACGAACTTGAATCATGTTTTCATCAGTAACGACCATAAAGGCAATCGCTTGCATTTCGCCTTGAATTTCAAACCCCGTGATGTTTAGTGGTAATTTTTTAATCGCGATGTATTCTTTTAAGTGAATTTCGTGATGCTCCGCTGTTTTTGCGGAAGCAGGTCCACGAAAGTCCCATATTAATTTTATTTGTCTCGACATGCCTCGTTTGTGTAAGTTTAATGAAGCAAAGTTACAAAGTTTAGAAGACGAAAAACAAATACCGCCAAAACAAACATTCAAATCCACTTCAAAATACTATTTTTGCACTTTGTTTTTCGATGAAAAGCAAGTAAAAAAATCACCGTTTTATCACTTAAGAAATGCCTCAAGAACACCTATTACAAGTATCTCCAGAAATTGCCGCAAATGAAATGTTGCTAAAAGAGCACCTTGGAAAATTATTAAAGAATTCTCCGAAAGAGATTCAGCATGTTTTCATTTTAAAGCGTTCTATTGATGCGCGTCAAAAAGCCATTAAAATCAATCTGAAAGTAAAGGTGTATTTGAAAGGAGAGCCTTTGGAAGAAAATAAAATTCAACTTCCTGATTATGGAAATGTGGCCACTTCTCAAGAAGTAATTGTTGTAGGTGCTGGACCAGCAGGACTTTTTGCTGCTTTACAGCTTATTGAATTGGGCTTAAAGCCAATAGTAATCGAAAGAGGAAAAGACGTGCGTGGCCGTCGTCGTGACTTGAAGGCAATCAATGTTGATCATCTTGTAAACGACGATTCTAATTATTGTTTTGGTGAAGGTGGAGCAGGAACTTATTCTGATGGAAAATTATACACGAGATCCAAAAAAAGAGGAGATGTACTCCGTATTTTAGAGTTATTTGTGGCTTATGGTGCTACTCCAGATATTTTAGTGGAAGCACATCCGCACATTGGAACTAATAAATTACCCCAAATTATTCAGGATATTCGGGAGAAAATCATTGAATGTGGCGGCGAAGTTTTATTTGAAACTCGAGTTACTGATATTTTAATAAAAAATAATGAAGTGGAGGGGATCGTAACTCAAAAAGGAGATACGATTTTAGCAAATAAAATGATTTTGGCCACTGGACATTCTGCCAGAGATATTTTCGAATTATTAGATAGAAAAAAAATATTTATAGAGGCCAAAGCTTTTGCTTTAGGTGTTAGAGCCGAGCATCCTCAATCCTTAATTGATAGTATTCAATACAGCTGTGATTATCGTGGCGCGCTATTGCCACCGGCTCCTTATAGTATTGTAAAGCAAGTGGGCGGTAGAGGAATGTATTCTTTCTGCATGTGTCCTGGAGGCGTGATTGCACCTTGTGCGACGAGTCCTGGAGAAGTAGTCACTAACGGTTGGTCTCCATCAAAAAGGGATCAGGCGACAGCAAACTCAGGAATTGTAGTTGAATTAAAATTAGAAGATTTTAAGCCATTTGCTAAATTTGGCGCTCTTGCTGGAATGGAGTTTCAAAAAAGCATCGAACAAAAAGCATGGCAGCTGGCTGGGGAATCTCAAAAAGTACCAGCGCAAAGAATGATCGATTTTACGCAAAGTAAAGTTTCTTCAGAAATTCCGAAAACATCTTATGTTCCCGGAACTACATCAGTAGAAATGGGTGAAGTTTTTCCAGGATTTTTAACTCAGATATTAAGAGAAGGATTTTCTGAATTTGGGAAATCGATGCGTGGCTATTTGACTAATGATGCGATATTACACGCACCGGAATCAAGAACATCGTCGCCAGTACGAATTCCAAGAGACCCAATTTCTTATGAGCACCTGCAAATAAAAGGATTGTATCCTTGTGGCGAAGGAGCTGGTTATGCGGGCGGAATCATTTCGGCAGCTATTGATGGTGAGAAATGTGCCCTGATGATTGGAGAAAATTTAAACAAAAAAACCTCGATTTAGTCTTAAATCGAGGTTTTTTTGTTGTTTTTATTTTATTGCGGAGGTATGCTATTTTAGGAGTGAGTTGTTCTTAACTTTTGCGATAGCGTACAATCGTTCAAATTTTCGATTATCCTAAATTCATAAACTTGCTTAAACTTTAACAAGATGCTTGCTGATTTTTTCAAACAATAATTGTTCGTCAATTGGTTTCGAAATATAATCATTCATACCAATAGAGATGCATTTTTCAACATCGGCATTAGTGACATCAGCAGTAAGAGCGATAATAGGAATTTGAGAATTTAAAACATTCCGTATGTGTGCTGTAGCTTCAAATCCATTCATTTCTGGCATTTGTAGGTCCATTAAAATAATGTCATATTCATTTTTTTCGAGCAACTCAACCGCGATTTTGCCATTGTCGGCCATTTCGATTTCAAATCCGAAATCCAGTAATATTATTTTTATTAACAATTGGTTTAATACTACGTCTTCAACAACGAGTACTTTTGTTCCTTTGGTAATTGCTTCTTTATAAGTGTCGAAAGAGCTTGTTCCCAGTTCGTCATTAGCTACTAATTCTTGTCGGTTTGATTTTTTGAAGTTCATTCTAAAACCAAAAGAGGATCCTACGCCATGCTCGCTAGATGCGATTATTGTCCCGCCTTGGCGTTCCACTAATTGTTTAACGATAGCAAGACCTAGTCCAGTTCCGCCATAGGAAGTGCTGGTTGTTTTGGTAGCTTGTTCGAAATTTTTAAAAATATGTTCGAGTCTATCTTTGGCAATACCAATTCCGGTATCGGTAATTATAAATTCAATTGTAACCGATTCGCTGTCGTGACTTAGCTGACGTACATTTACACCTATTTCGCCTTTTGAAGTAAATTTAATCGCGTTGCTCATTAAATTTAAGATAATCTGGCGCAAACGCATTGGGTCACCAATCAAATATTTAGGGATTGCTGGATCGTAGTTATGTACTAGTGCTATGTTTTTTTCTAAAATCTTTTGTTCAAAAAGATGCAGTGTGGTCGATATTGACTTTGTAAGTCTGAATATGGTTGTCTCAAAGGTTATCATTCCAGCATCGACTTTTGCAATATCTAAAATATCATTAATTAGGATAATTAATGCATCTCCTGATTCTTTAATTGCCGTGATATACTCTCTTTGTGAATTATTCAGCTCTGTTTTTAAAATGATATTAGTGAAGCCAATAATTGCATTCATTGGAGTTCTAATCTCGTGGCTCATGTTTGACAAAAATTGCTGTTTTGACCTTACGGCTTCTTCTGCAATTAAAGTCTTTTGCTCGGCATTGATTTTAGATATGATTAATTCGTTTTTTGCAATTACTTGTTCGGTAACTTCATAAGCAATGATGGTGACTCCCAAAATAGTATTGTCAGCTTCGTGATAAGGCTGGTAGACAAAATTAAAATAAGCATCTTCTAATTTACCATTGCGAAGCAAAGGCGCTAATAGTTCATTGCCATAAAATGGAACTCCTGTTGTGTAAACTTCATTCAGTAGTGCGGGGAACTGCGTGTCTTTAATTTCAGGTAATATAGTGGTGAATTCTTTTCCTACTACGTCATTTCCTTTTCCCCACATTTCTACGATACTTTCATTTGCTAGGCTGACCACCATGTTTTCGCCTTTCAATATTGCTATGGAATAAGGGGATTTAGTAAGCATTAAATTGTAGCGCTTCTCGCTATCTTCAATTTTTTTCAGTGCTATTTTTTCGGTCTCAAGTTGTCTCTCTAATGCCTTTTTTTCTTTTAATTGAAGTTCGTTTGATAATCGGCGCACTTCAGAAATATCTTTTATAGCGAGTAGGATTAATTGCTCGCCATGTGTTTTTTGAAAAATGCTCTTGGCATTAAACAATATTGTTTGGTTGCCTATGCCATAAAAAAGATGGGTAACTTCTAGGTCCTCAGGTGCTGTTTCATAGGTGAGAATGTTTTCTATATGTGAACGTAAGCTTGGGATGTCCCATTGCTTGTTATTTAAGTTAAATAGAGCGATTCCTTCGGCTTCGTCTTTAGTGATGTTGTATTTTTTACAAAAAGATTTACTGGCGGATTTGATTTCTAATTCTCCATTGAGTATCAAGAAAGGTTCGTTGATAGTTGCAATAATTTCTTCAGCATACTCGTATGATTCAGCTAGCAATTCAATGTGGGTTTTCAGTTTAAGGTTGTTCGAGATCAATTCTTTATTTTCAGTCACATCTTCGATAAGCTGAATAATGTACCTCACTTTTTTATTGTCATCTAATATTGGTGAGTTGACAACACTCCAATAACGTTCTACAAATTCGCCTCCTTCTGATTGTGGTTTTTTAATGGCATGTCTTTGAATTTCCATTTTATCGGCAACTTGCTGCTCTAAAACGCGATTTAAAGAAATTCGTAGAGCAGCAAGCGCACCCGATGTTTTGTATTTTGGGTTGTCAGGAAAGACATCGAAAATGTTTCTGTTTATCACATTTTCCCTTTCGGTCATTGTTGTTTTTAAATAAGCGTCAGATATAGTGACGATATTAAAATGGGGGTCTAGCACTAATAATAATGCTGGAGATTGCTCAAATAGACTAATGTAATCGTGACTTTCCATAGAATGCTAAATTAAAGACTTGGATATTTGTAGGGTTTTAAATCGAAATAATTTATGATTCTTTTTTTGAAGAAAAATCAGGTAAAGGTATATAAAAAACGATGCGGTGCACATTTATTATTCATAAAGAAAACAGCGTGTATTTGATGTTTTTTTTCGATAGAAATAATGCCTTGTTTAATTGTTATTTTTACGAATAAATCGCTAAAGTCCAATTCTCATATTTAGCAAGTGTTTTTTAAAACCTACCTTCTCATAGGCTCTTATTGCTGATGGATTGTCGCTATAAACGTCTAATCGGAGTTCTGTTATATCATGGGAACGACACCATTCTTTTAGAGCTTCAATAATTTTTGCGTTTACTCCCTTTCCTCGGTGTTTTGGGTCCGTGTACATAAATCCTAGATAAGCATAGTTGCTGTGCTTCAAATACGGTTTTGCAGCTTCGATTCGCGCATAACCAGAGCCTACAATAAGGGACTCAATTTCGGCAACTACAATTTTAATTTCGGTTGCAGTAATCATTTTTTTAATATCATAATAGGAAATTGGATCTTCCTTTAAAGTAGGGTCAAAGGGACGTTCGGCAGTTATGATTCCTTGTTCGAATTCGAGAAGTGTACTCAAGTCTTCCATTTTGGCGCTACGGGTATTTATTTCGTTCATTATGATATCGATTTTAGAATATCAAATGTAAGAAAGAATTAAGTGTTTGTTTTCGTCGAATGTGGGTTAAATGTCAAGGTATTCTAGTATCTTCGACAATTCGAAACAGAACGTTAAAGGAGTTACTATTGTTTAACTTTTTTGTATTTTTGTGATGCTAAAAATAATTATGATAGAAGAAAATGTAATATTAGTTAATGAGAACGATGAGCAAATTGGGTTGATGCCTAAGCTAGAAGCACATGAAAAAGCTTTGTTACATCGTGCTTTCTCGGTTTTTGTTTTGAATAGTAAAAATGAGATCATGCTGCAACAGCGTGCGCATCATAAATATCACTCGCCGTTGTTGTGGACTAACACTTGTTGTAGTCATCAAAGAGAGGGCGAGACTAATATTGAGGCGGGGAGTAGAAGGTTGTTTGAGGAAATGGGCTTTAAAACTGAGCTCAAAGAACTTTTTCATTTTATATACAAAGCTCCATTTGATAATGGATTAACAGAACATGAATTAGATCATGTTATGATCGGCTATTCAAATGAAAGTCCAGTTATAAATCCAGAGGAAGTAGAAGGTTGGAAATGGATGGGGATTGATGCCGTCAAAAATGACATGCAAGTACATCCTGAAATCTATACGGTTTGGTTTAAAATAATTTTCGACGAATTCTATCATTTCTTAGAAGAACATAAAATTTAAGAAGTAGAATCCTAATTCTAAAATCACAACATGAGAGTAACTATAAGTAGAAAGGCGCATTTTAACGCGGCGCATCGATTGTATCGCAAGGATTGGACTTTCGAGAAAAACGATGCTGTTTTTGGAAAATGCAATAACCCGAATTACCACGGACACAATTATGATTTAATTGTAGGTGTTACCGGTGCGATTGATCCCGAAACGGGTTATGTGATGGATATAAAAATTTTGTCGGATATAATAAAGGAAGAAGTAGAGGATCAGTTTGATCATAAAAATCTTAATGTTGACGTTCCTGAGTTTGAAAATCTCAATCCTACCGCCGAAAATATCGTAGTGGTGATTTGGAATAAAATAAGAAAGAGGATTAATGTAGAATTTGATTTGGAAGTTGTGCTGTATGAAACGCCTCGTAATTTTGTAACTTATAGAGGAGAGTAATGGAGTTAAAAGTAGGAGATAAGATTCCAAATTTTAAAGCGAAAGATACTGATGGGAATGATTTCGACAGTCAAAACCTAGTAGGTCATAAACCATTGGTGATTTATTTCTATCCAAAAGACAATACGCCGGGATGTACTGCTCAGGCCTGCAGCTTTAGGGATCAATATGAAGATTTTAAAGACCTAGGTGCTGAAGTAATCGGAATAAGCAGTGATAGTGTCGCTTCTCATCAGAAATTTGCTTCCCACTATAAATTGCCCTTTGTGCTTTTATCGGATGGCGATAAAAAAATCAGAAAGCTTTTTGGAGTTCCATCCTATGTTTTTGGATTGATTCCGGGAAGAGTCACCTATGTGGCTGATAAAGAAGGAAAAATAATAATGATTTTTGATAGTATTAAGGCTGGGAATCATATTCCAAAAGCGCTGGAAGCTGTGAAAAACAGCATCTTTTTAAAGTAATAATCATTAGACATAATTGCTTATCTTTTAGAGTGTAAATGATTATAGATGTAGAATTTGAGATATTGAAAGAGAATTCATATTTCGAAAACAAAAAATAAAATGTAGTGGTGATTACAGTTCCGAGAAATGAATAGCTGGGTATTGGAAAAGCTTCTATTTTAGAAATTTACATTTCATAGTCGGTAATAGAAAGATTATATGTACTTTTGCAGACGCAAATTAAAATTAAAAATAAAATGGCAAATATTAAGAATTTAAAAAAAGACATCAACTACGTATTAGGAGATATTATTGAAGCAGTTTACTTGTTTGAAATTTCAACTACAGGAAAAGCTACAACAGAAACTAATAATTTAATTGATGAGGCTATTGCTGCATTTGATACTTTGATCACAAAAGTGAACGCTAAAAAAGTAGAAGATAAAAAAGCACACTTCAAACAAATCAATATTGAATTGGAACAAACTGCAAATCAATTGATTGCTAAAATCAACGAATTGTAGTCAAAAAAAACGATAAAAAAGTACAGATTTATTTTGGAAAACACGAATTCATCTGTATCTTTGCACCCGTAATGAGACGCCAGCGTAGCTCAGTTGGCTAGAGCAGCTGATTTGTAATCAGCAGGTCGTGGGTTCGAGTCCCTCCGCCGGCTCATCGTAAAACCATCTAACTTTGTTAGGTGGTTTTTTTATAAAAAGAGAACAAAGAGCGAATAGTTTTTGATCTCTTTAAATAAAAAATAATTATAAATAGTGCTTTTTTTTATTTGGATAATAGAAATTCAGAACTATATTTGCAGCCAGAATAATGCCAGCGTAGCTCAGTTGGCTAGAGCAGCTGATTTGTAATCAGCAGGTCGTGGGTTCGAGTCCCTCCGCCGGCTCTTTGTGAAAACCATCTAACTTTTGTTAGGTGGTTTTTTGTTTTACCACAGGAATCGAGAACAATTTAATTATAAGGTAAAAAAAATAGGCTGCCTTAATTGAAGGAGCCTATTTAATATAAATTGAATTGCGGAATCTCTAATCGATTTGTTCTTGAGCTTTAACCGCAGTTACGTATTCAGTTAGTTTCTTCCCGTAAAGAGACTCTGCGACTTTTGGAGTCATCGATTTTTGAATAGTGTCTAGATACTTAAGATTGATGTCGTAGATGTCAGATAAAGTGATGTAAGGCGCTATTTCGTAATCTTTATGGTTGATGGCAAAGTTCGTTACATACAAGTACCTTCTTTTTGTGTTAGAATCTTGTCTTGCACTCAGGCTGTCTACCGCTTTTGTATTATTTCTTTTAAGAGCATTGAATTTTTGTTCTAATAAAGTTAAGTTATCGTCTCTAAAACGACTGCTTATTTTTTTATACTCTTCGTATAATTCTTGATTTTTAGATCCTGTTATTTTAGCTCCCGAAAGGAAAGAGTCTAGGTTGGTGTCTATGTTGATGTTTCCAGGTTCAGCAAAAAACAATAAATTATTGTCTAATGAATTGCTGACTCCTCTGTCTAGAAACAGATAAAGCATCTCAGGTGATTTTAAATCGATATTACTCTCAAACGCAGAGCTGCCGTCGATTGCAATGGTGTCTATTGCTACAAGAGCGCTATCTACGACTCTTTGAATATATAAGGTTCCCTTTTTTAGTCCCTTAATATTTCCTGTAATGTGCAAGTTGGTTTTTGATTCGTTTTTAGCGCAGGATGCCAAAAGCAACAGAGAAACGAATGCAAGGATTGATTTTTTCATTGGTTAAATATTTTGCTGCAAAATAAAGAAAATAGTTGGAAAGATTAGTCGCTAGTTTGAGGTAATTTTCTAAAAAAAAATCGCAATCTATTTTTATATAGGGATTTCTGGTTTAATCTCTTTAGGTTTAATTCCTAGAAGCTCTGCTTCGATTTTTTTTGTCACAGATTACTTAGCCTGTTCGACCTTTGGTCTCGAGTCACAGATTAAAAAAGATTATTGAAAATCTGTGAATCTGTGGCTGTTATTTCGCTAATACCGCTGGGGCTCTGCTCCGAGGTAATTTGTTTCTCGAAAGTGGAAGGGATTTGCACATAAATAATACTCTGATTGAGGATTTTAAATTTATTCAGCACCAACTAATTTAAAATTTTCATAAAAAAAAACACTCTTCGGGAGAGTGTTTTTCTTATTGGTTAATCCAATTTGTTTTTGATATAATATTTACCATCCAAGTCTTCATCAAAATCATCGATTTTAACGGGTTTTGGTTTTGGTTTATTTGCAGTAGCTTTCTTTTTCCACATCTCAAATTTCTCTGCCGGCATCTTCTTTTTCATTATTTCCAAAACTTCTTTTTCGACCAGACCAAATTCCTTTTTAATAATTTCAAAAGGGTTTTTTTCCTCTAAGGCCATTGTAACAAGTTTTTCTGTTTGTTCCCAGTTTAATTCTTTGCGGTTACTCTTTTTCATCACTTGAAAATTAATTCAATTTGTTTTTAATGATTAATATAATTGATTCTAAATTAGATAGAACAATATTAATAAAAATATAATTAGTTATAACCATAAAAGCATTTTTTTTTCATGGGGTATAATTCTTTTCTGGTGATCGTTGTTTTTGAAAAGGAATTTTCAATAAATTATTTAGTTTATTATGTTCTTCCATATTCATGTGCGTATCAATTCCATATACAATTTCTTCTTTGGGCAATGTTCTAAATGTTCCAAAAAGACGATCCCAAACTGAGAATATATTTCCGTAATTGCTGTCCGTATAAGGCAATTTATAATGATGATGTACCTTATGCATGTCTGGTGATACAATGAAATAGCTCATAATAGTGTCCCACTTTTTTGGTAAAGCAATATTGGCGTGGTTAAATTGAGTAGCAATTACAGATAGCGTTTGGTACAGGAATACCATCCACATAGGGCTTCCCACGATTAAAACTCCCAAAGTTGTAAATGCAAACCGAATGATGCTTTCACCAGGATGATGTCTGTTAGCGGTTGTGGTGTCTATCCAATTATCAGTATGGTGGATGATGTGAAACCGCCAAAGGAATTTAGTTTTGTGTTCGATAAGGTGAACTAGATAGGCTCCGATAAGATCCAGTAATAACAAACCAATTAGTACATAAAGCCATAATGGTATTTCAGGTAGCCATTGAAGAATTCCAAAATCATTTGTAATAGTCCAATCAGCAGCTATTAGTAATACGAAAGCCAATAAAAAATTAATTATAATTGTGGTCAGTGTTAGGAATATATTAATTCCAGCGTGATGCCATTTTTTATAAGTAAAGTTAAAAAGTGGAAATGCGTTTTCGATCAACCAAAAAATAGTAATACCACTAACTAGAATCAAACTTCTGTGGGAAGAAGGTATGGTAGAAAAATAAGAAACAATTTCATTCATGCTAGTAGGGTATGTATCAAAAATAGTGATTTTTCAGATACGATGACATCCTAATTCATTAATAGTCAAGTCCTTTTTATTAGAAGTCTTAAGTGTACAGATAAGCCCAGTAGATCAACAATAGTTGCATTGGCATTCTCAGTAATAAAGCCCATTTGGGAAGTCCCATTCTTGCTTTTTCGTCTTGGTACATATAGATATGTGTTGGAAAAACTGCTATTAACAGTGCAATAATTCCCCAGGCTGCATATGTGGAAAGCATCGGAATACATAATGATATTCCTAAAATTATTTCGGCAACACCGCTTAGGATATTTAATAATTTAGGATTGGGGAAATAAGGAGGTATAATTTTCTTGTATAGTCGAGGCGATCTAAAATGGTTGAATCCTGCAACGGTATAAATCAAAGCCATTAGGTAAAGATGCCAAGGTAAATTCATAATAAAGGAAATTAAATAGAATTTTGATGCGAATTTACAACTAATTATTCTTTTTGGTGTCGAATTTCATAATTTTATATAAAAACAGAATTATGCTATTTTGCCATTGCTATTAATATTCATTAATATTATCGCTAATAGTATTAAACTTATGCCAAACCATTGTGTCATAGTTACAGTCTCGTTCAAAAGGAAATAGGCCATTGTCACAGAAACCGGTAGCTCAATTGCAGAAACAATACTTCCTAGTCCAATTCCCGTAAGTGGAAAGCCGGCAGTCATAAGCATTGGTGGAATAATAGTCCCAAAAAGAGACAATACAATTCCCCACTTTAGAAAAATTTCAAAATTAAACGGTGTTACTTGAGTGATAATCGAAAATGTAAAAACAATTATTGCACCGCCCAACAGCATATATAAGCTGCGTTGAGCTGAAGAAATATTAGTTGCAACACGATTTGCGGTAAACATTGTGGTGGTAAATGAGGCTGCAGCCAAAAAACCCCACATTAGACCGCGCCAGTCCAGTTGAACTTCATTGTTTATTAAGTTAGTCGCTAAAACGGTTCCGAATAAAACAATAGCTACGGAAACTATCTTCTGCTTAGAAGGAAGTTTCTTTTCAAGAATCATTTCTAGTAAAACTCCCATCCATACCGTTTGCATCAGTAATACAATTCCAATGGAAACAGGAATGTATTTTACTGCCAAATAATAGAAAAGACTCGTCATTCCTAATGAAGTTCCGGCCAGCATTAGGTGAAATATATTTCGTTTTGAAGCCTTTACAGCTGTATTTTTATTTTTTGTTTTTTGGAATAAGTTGATTAACAGTATCCCTATGATTCCCAACACAAATTGTGAGGTAGTAACTTCGGCAGTTGTATAACCTTCATCATACGCCATCTTTACAAAAGTAGCAAGCATACCGTAACTCGTAGCGCCAAATGCAACTAGAAATACTCCTTTTAAAACCTGATTATTTGACATTCAATATTTTTTTTGAAGGGCAAAGGTAAGCTTTCAAGTGCAACGCAACTTTAGATAGTGGATGATTTTTTAAAATAGATTTTTGATTAGTGGATTCTTAATGCCAATGGAGCTTGGTGCAAAATTTAACTTGTCTTGTAACAAGGTAGCGTACACGCTCCTAAAGTCAATTTGATGTTTTAAATCCCCTTGAAGTAAGTCGGATAAATTGGGATTCTCACCTATTACTTTTCCTTTATTGCTTCCGCCAATGACAAACATTGGAGCTGCTGTTCCGTGATCTGTGCCATTTCCATTGTCTTTCACTCTTCGTCCAAATTCAGAAAAAACAACAATTGTAACGTTTTGAAGTAGTTTCGCATTTTTCATGTCGGTGTAAAAACTAAATACGGCATCGTTTAATTCGGATAGTTTATTTCTATGAATGGCTAATTGGTTATCATGTGTGTCAAATCCATTAAGAGAAGTATAATATACTTTCGAATTCAGATTTCCTTTTATTAATCGACCTATCCACGCAAGGTTTTTTCCTAATCCTGTCTTCGGATAAGAATTTTCTTGAGTTGTATTTGTTAATGCTTTCTGGATTTGCTCTGAACCTTCTACCGCTGAGTTGGCTATTTTTCGAACAAAATCTAATTCGGGGTTTTCCGATAATGCATTAGGCTCAGTTGTATTATTTTTCACTTTAAATCTTTCAGGATCTTTGATAGTAATGGCATTCGGCACTTCGCCTTTTAAAGACAAGTTGTCAATGTTATCTATATTAATTCCAGCAGTAGGAGTGTGGGTGGCGCATTGTAAATCCAGATAGCGACCCAGCCATCCTTCGTTAATATATTCCTTAGAATCCGAAGCGGTTTGCCAAATTTCTTGACTTCTAAAATGGGAGCGATTCGGCTCGGGATACCCTACGTTTTGAATCACTGCTAAATCGCCGTTTTGTTGTATTTGTGCAAATCCTTTTAGAGCAGGATGAAATGCCATTTCTTTATTTCCAGCGATGACATCATCTTTAGAAAGTGCAATTTTTGGACGCATTTCATAATACAATGGGTCGAGGTAAGGAATAAAAGTATTCAAGCCGTCGTTACCACCATTTAGCTGAATAAATAAAACGCATTGCTCGCCTATGACTAGACTTTCTTGCTTGCTAAAAGAGAATAAAAAATCAGGTAATAACAACGATCCTGCAGTAAAAGTGCCTGTTAAGGATAAAAAATTTCTTCTGTTCATAATTAGTGATATTAGGAGTCGTTATTAGATTAATTGAAACTCAGGTTCTTTGATTATTGTATTAAATAATCTTAAAACGGCTTGATCAGCATTGGGTGCATTGGCATCAAAATCATATTTTAAAACGGTTTCAAGGTCTTTCTGTATTTCTGGGCTTACGCCAAATAACAAGCGGTCCGTAAGTTCTTTTATGATGGTTTTGTTTGTGCCCTTTTGCCAGTTTAATGATACTATTTTATTTTGAAGAGGTCGATTTTTCCCGTCCATTTTTCTGTTAATGTTTATACGGCCTTGACAAAAAGCATCCGCGACAATGCTGCGCTGCAAATAGATTTGTGTAGTCAACCAAGATTTGCCTCCTTCCCAGCCTTTCACATTAGGCTGATTGAACAAATCCATACTTTGCTGCTTTAAAAAGTTGGTAATTACCGTCTTTTTCGCATTTTCTAACTGCAATTCAGTTAGTAGTTGTAAGCTGTATTCTAATGGATTTTTAATTTTGGAACCTGCGGTATTTTTAAGTGCTTCTTCGGTGAATATTTTTACTAGTAAAGGTTTGAATTCAAAATCAACTTTTCTAAAATAATCACCATAATACTGCACCAACTCTTCTTTTGGATTGTCGTAAATGAACCATTCTAGTATTTTGCGTGTCATGAGGTAGGGAATATTTTTTTGTTCGAAAATAATATCCACCAAAGCATCCGATTTAAAAACACCGGTTTTCCCGAGATAGGTTATCGTTGAGTTGTCTTCAAATGCTTTTCGATATTGGGCTCCTTCTTCGCCAAGATTTAAGCCTGCAAGTCCTTTTGCGCCATTTTTCACATCATCTTCAGTGTAGTTTCCTATGCCAAGGGTGAATAATTCCAGTAGTTCGCGGCTGAGATTCTCGTTTATCTTCCCTCTTTTGTTATCAGTATTATCAAGATATCGCACCATGGCGTTGCTCTTTAGTATTTCCTTGGTTAGCGTCTTGAAGTTTCCAAAAGCATTTTTACGTAATATTTGGTTGTGTTGAAACATCCAATAATTCACTTTTACTTTCTGAAAAGTAGATACAAAATGATTGTGCAGCAGTAAGGTCATCTTTTCTTGGAGTGGATATTCGGCATCGATAATTCGCTCTATCCACCATTGTTTCATGGCTTCCGAAGTTTGGTTTTCTTTTTGTCTAGCTTCTTTTTTTTCTTCTGGAGTAGCATTTTTATACAGCTGTCGCAATTGCTTTAATTCGGTCGCCGTTTTTGGACTGTTTTTTAAAAAATCAGGAATACTAGTATCAAAAGAAACTTTGAAGGAATCTTCTAAAAAAGAAGGGATTCCTTTTTGCGAAATTTTGCTATTTTCCTTATTCGAAAAACCTAATCGTAGTGACCATAATGCGTTTTGATCCATAATAAATGACTTTTATGAGCTGGGTATTTGTTTAGATATTCCAAATCTAAAAAGGTTTAATTCCAATTGATTAAAACTATTTTCAGTAAGAATGTAACAACTAAAGGATAACGTTGACTTATGGAATATCTGATACAAAAAAAATGAAAAGAATATATTTGATTGCTTTGATGGGATTAGGAAGTTTTTCTACACTTTCTGCTCAAACGACTACTGAGACGGCACCCGAAAAGACAACAGAATTAAATGAGGTTGCAATTATAAAAACCAAGAAAGCAGTAGAGCAAAAAGCAGATCGCACCATCTTTGATTTTGCGGGCCAAGCCAGTTTGAATACGGGTTCGGTTTTAGAAGGAATAAAAAAACTACCGGGTTTAATTGCTTCAGACATTGCTGGAATGATGTATCAAGGAAAGCAATTGGACGTTTTTATGGACGGAAGGCCGTTGAATATTTCTACTACGGAGCTGAATGCTTTCCTGGAGGGAATGCCTGCCAATGCTATTGAAAAAATTGAAATTATTACGCAACCAGGTGCCGAATTCCCCGCTACTTCTGGAGGTGCAATTTTGAATATTATCACTAATAAAAACGCAAAGAATTATTTGAGTGCTACGTATACTAACAGTACAAGTTTTACGAATTATGATGACCTGCGCTGGAGAATGAACAACAGTCTGTTATTGAGCGCTAAGAATAAGTATTTTGGATGGCAATTAAATCTAGGTCAGAATTATAGAGAAAGTGCTGTCTGGACTTCGCTTGAGAAAGAAGAGAACGGTACAACTACCTTGCTGTCAAGAACAAATGCTGATCGTATAGGGAGAAATAATTTTGTGAAATCGGCATTAACATTTGATATCGGTAAAGACCGTTTGTTATTGAATTATGATATAACTCACAATAATAATGACAGTTATACTCTAGGAAACGGTCCCGGTTTTAGTACTAATGATGCTTCCGTAAGCACTGGCTTGCGCCAAGATGCAGTAGTTACTTACCAGAAAAAATTTGATAATGCGGCTAAAAAATTAGAGTTTAAATTTAATTACAACAACAATAGTAATGATTTTGAACTAAGTCCGATTAATAGTTCGGCTTTGACCTTAGAGAATGGATCAAACCAAAGTTTGTATAATTTTAAATTTGACTATTCGCAGCCCGTTCCGTTATCGGACGAAGGGAAGTTAAGTTTTGGGAGTTTGTATGAAGAATTACTTTTCGATGCAGAAAGTAAGGGAATTACGAATTTAGATTATAAACGAAGAACTGCGGCGTCTTATGTAGAACTGCAAACTACATTTGACAAATTTAGTTTTATTGTGGGCGGTCGCGCCGAAGATTACAATATTTCAGGCAAAACAGACACCGCTGAACTAACTGCATTCAAGCAATTTCGCTTTTTTCCAAATGCAAGTGCGCAGTATAATTTTAGTAAATCGGTTAATTTTAATTTGAATTATAATAAAAAGATCACGCTGCCTAGTACATCAGCCTTGAACCCTAATAACACAAATTATCAAAACCCCAACATTGACTACTCCGGTAATCCAAACCTGCAGCCTACTATTTTTGATAATTATGAGGTGAAGTTAAGCGCCTTTGATTATGCTTTTATCAGTTATAATATTAGTTCGGCTAAGAATCAAGTTATCAATAGAGTGACGCTTAATAATGATTTAGTGATTAATAGTAACGAGAATATTCCAGAGATAAAAATTCATAATTTTAACATTGGGATGCCAATTCCTTATATGTTGTTTACCAAAGGGCTGGAAGAAACATTGAAAATGAATGTTAATCCAGATACCATGAACTTTATGTATGTATATGCGGGTTATCAATACCACCAAATTCCTCAGGTAGACACAAATGGTTTCTGGATATTTAACTTGATGTCGCAACTTGTGCTTCCGCAAAAGATAAAATTCGTAGCTAATTATAGTTATAGTATCCCGAAGGGGAATTATTTTTACTTCATTGCGGTAAAGCCATTCAGAAATGCATTGGATTTAAACTTATCAAAAAAGTTTTTAAAAGACCAACTGACATTGTCAATCTTTGCGGATGATGTGTTGAATACGAGTGAAACTGCATTTAATTCGTATGAAACTCCGTTGTTAATCAGCAATAAAATGGATACGAGGAAATTTGGCTTTAGCCTGAATTATAAGATTCCAACCAAAAATAAGTTGGCCAAAGAAAATCCTAACTTATTAAATACCGATAAGAAAGAAGACGCTGGGATTTTAACTCAATAGTTGGTTTGACTAGAATAAAAAAGAGCTGTGAAAATTTATTTCACAGCTCTTTTTTGTTTGTTAATTATACTATTTTTGAACCAAGTCACTTAAATGTACTTGTAATGCTTTTACAGATATACTTATTTCCCAGAAAGATAGCGCTAACGAAACCAGAAGGCTTAATAAGCTAAAACCGAAAAAGTACAGACCGGCTAATTGGATATTAAAAAACAACAGTAGCATTGCAAAAACCGAAAGAAATAAGCTAAGTACCCCAAAAAGTTGCATGTAACGAATTAGTGTTAGTCGCAAGTTGAGGTTTTTAATTTCGATTAAAATACTCTTGTTTTCATTTTCGTCATAGGTTTTCTTTAAACTTCTAATGATAGTCGCAATAGTAAGAAAACGATTGGTGTACGCTAAAAGTATAAGTGAAGTTGCTGAGAATAATAAGGCTGGAGTTTCTATGTTTAGGATCATCTATTAATTTATTGATACGGTTGAATAACCAAATTTCGATAATTTTTTTCGAAAACTGATTTTTTATTCATTTAATCGATTTTCTGCATTCATTACTATTCCTTCTTTCTCGTTAGGCAGCGTCCTCGAGGTTCGTCGCCCGCATGGAGCACAATCTCAGAATGTAGGAACTGAGCAGCTTCTGCTGAATGTTTCACTTTAATAGCACTACGTTTTAGCATTTCTGATTCAAACTGATTTAAAACGCTTTCTCTCAATCCAGCTTCACGCCAATTAGATAAAGGTCGGCATTCTCTTGTGATTGCTCGAGCTAGCGCCAGTGCATCTAGGAGTGCTTGATTTGCTCCTTGTCCTTTGAATGGACTCATTGGGTGAGCTGCATCGCCAATCAGCGTTATATGTTCGTTCTTTTCTAATAATTCTTTATCGAGTAATTCTCGGTCATACACGGGATAGCCAGAAACTTGTGATTCTAAGGTCGCAGTTAAAATTTGCGGAATGGGATCATGCCATTGCGTTCTGCAGCAGGCTTCCTCTTTAAGTGCTTTAGGACCTTGGGCACTTAATGCCTTAGCCTGTTCTTCTGACATTGGGAAACTCAATTGCCACATTACCGACTCTGAATCGTACGGCATGATATAGATTCGCTCATTACCATTGGCGGTTTGGAATACTGTGGCCGAGTCCAGCAAAGGGCTTTCAAGACTTTCGAGCGCTGCCAAAGGACAAATTCCTAAAATCACTATACAATCGAGATAACGCAAAGGAGCTGTGTCGTCACCAATAATTAATTTCCGTACTGAACTCCTAATCCCGTCGGCGCCAACAACCAGATCTGCTTTGGCGTTTTTTATTTTTCCGTTTACTTCGAATGTTAGATTTGCAACGTTGTCCTTAGTTTTATGAATATCTACTAATTGGTGTCCCCATTGCACAGCCTCATGTCCGCCGAGCTGTTTCAGCAGTGCTAAACGCAAAGACTGTCGCGCGATATGCACATTGGTACGCTTGGGAGATTTCTTTGCATCGTTCTGCATCCATTTTCTCATTCCCCATTCCCCAATCACTTTTCCGTCAGTAGTATGAACCAGATGTCTGGTGGAAATCACCCCTTCTTCTAAAGAAAAAATACCTAAACCCTCGATCGCTTTACTCGCTTGTTGTAAAGTAAGTCCGTAGCCTTGAGATCGAGCCTCGAAGCTGCTGTCGCGTTCATATAATGTGAAAGGAATTCCACGGTGTAGGCAAGCTACAGCTAGGGCAACGCCGCCTATTCCGCCACCAATAATAGCAAGGTGTGGGTAGTTTTCTGTGTCTGCTTCGGGAGGATTTCTGGCAGGAATTAAGCCAGAGCCAGAGCAATTCAAGCAAGAATCTAGATGTGCCTTTGGCTGGACAGGAGCTAGGCCTTTACTATTCGAATTTTCAAATTGTTCTAGTGCTTTCTGGTATTGGAGTCGCACTTTTTTGTTGATTCTCCGACTTTTTTTACCACGTCCTTTACATTCAGGACAAATAGTCCAGCTAGTGGTTGTGTTTTCTAGCTTTTTCACTTCTTTTTATTTGTATAATAGTTAGGAAGTTCTGGAGTCATTAGATCTGTTTTTAGGAATGTAATTAGGCAAAGATAATATCTATTTTAGGAATGTTAGCTTGAATAGGTTATTGTTTCAACGTTATGGAGTAGAGCGTTTTTTTAAACATATAAGTCATATACGTTTTTGTGCTGTGTAGATTGGCTGAATATGTTTATTTATGAAAGCACATATCAGTTTTGTTTCGCAAAGATTCACAGAGTATACGCAGAGAGATGCAAAGTTTTTTTAGATTAAAAAGCTCTAAACTACGATATGCAAATCGGCCCTACCGTTTTAGGCTTATTTTTTAAACATATAAGTCATATAAGTTTTAGCGCTATATATTTTTGTTGAAATTGTTTATTTGTGGAAGTACATCGCAGTTATGTTTCGCAAAGATTCACAGAGGAAACACAAAGAATCTTAGAGTTTTTTTATCTTCTAAGCACTGAAACTATCGTTTGCAAATCTATGATATCGTTGTCGTGAATTATTTTAATTTGAAGTGATCAATCCTTTAAGGTAGAAGAGCTTAATTTAAGATTTTAAAATCAAAGGCTAATTTTTTAGTATGAATTAAGGTGCGCCAATTGATAAAAAACAAACAAAATAACATTGCAAAACCCAATATAAAACTAGCGATTGACTGCCACGAAAAAATGTTATCAATAATGCTCTGTTGGTTTTCGGCGGCAAATTTTCCTAAATGCAAGGCGATGGAATCACTAGTAAATTTCCCTGCCAAAAAAGGAGCTATGATATAAATGGGCTTTATCTTTGAAATACCCGCGCCTAAGAAAAGAGGTGTGGTAGGAAGCGGTAACAAAGAATATGCAAGTACCACTAAAACACCTTTCCATTTATTTTCGTTCATTTTGTCTCCCAGAAACTTAATGTCTTCATTTTTTGATGCTTTTAAATATTTGTTAGCCAATAATGGAGCATACAAAAGAAGAATGTATCTACCAAATACGGATCCTAACACTCCAATGACAATTACTGCCCAAACATTTAGATCAAATAAAATTTGAAAAAACATCATTATTGTAAATGCTGGAGCAAAAGGAAAAGGTACGATGTCAAATAATACCGCACCAAAAAAAACTAATAGATATTGCCACCACATTTGCTTGGAATTTTATTGATAAGTTAATTAAACAAGTAGTGCTAATTTTATATATCTAATCAATGAACTTCAAAATTACAATTAAATTTACTTTGTTACTGAAATAGTTTTTGTTTTACAGTGATATGGGGAGGAAGTAGAGCGTTTTCTTTAACATATAAGCCATTTAAGTTTTTGTTCTATATATTTTCATTGAAATTGTTTATTTATGAAAGTGCATCTCAGTTTTGTATCGCAAAGATTCTCGGAGGAAACTCTGAGAGATGCAGTGTCTTTTTTACGTTAAAATTCCCGATACTGTGATATAGAAATCCGTCATATCGTTGTAGACTTCTTTTTCTAAATATACTTTTAATTAACAAAATGTTCTAATTAGCCCCGATTGTCCCGAAGCCTCGGGAGAAATCCTTTTACTTTTTTCTTTAAAAAGTAAAAGATAAAGTGAAAAACGGGTCAAAACTTCTTATGAAAATCAATCATTCTGCTCCAAAAAAAAAGACCCGCAAGTTTGTACTTGCAGGTCTTTAGTGCCCATTCCTTTGGAGGGGTTATGCTAATATTATTTTATCATTTCGAAACTTCTCTTAACAAAAGCAGTTAATGCTTCTCCTTTTAATAAGTTTTGAGATAGTTTAGCTAAGTCAAGCGCTTGTTTTACAAGGTGTTCTTGAGCTGTTTTATCAGTAGTGTTTAGAATAGTTGTTGCTAGTGGTGAATTAGTATTTACCACAAGGTTGTACATTTCTGGCATGTTGCCCATTCCGAACATTCCACCACCACCAGACTGACTCATTTCTTTCATTCTACGCATGAATTCTGGTTGCGTGATGATAAATGGAGCCGCTTGGCTGTCTAAAGCATCCAGTTGAACGGTGTAAGTTTGCTTAGGAACGATAGTTTCAAGAACTGTTTTTAGACTAGTTTGCTCTTCTTCAGATAATTTAGAAATTGCGTCTTCGTCTTTCTTGATAAGATTATCAATATGGTCTGAATCCACACGTACAAAAGTTAGATCGCTATTATCACCTTCGATTTTTTGAATCAAATGCGAGATAATAGGAGAATCTAATAATAGCACTTCATATCCCTTTTCTTGCGCAGTTTCGATGTAAGAGTGCTGTGCATCGTTATTTCCTGCATATAAAACAACTAGTTTTCCGTCTTTGTTCGTTTGTTTCTCTTTAAGGTTTTCTTTTAATTCTTCAAGCGTATAGTATTTGTTATCCACGGTTGGGTACAATACAAAAGCACCTGCTTTTTCGTAGAATTTATCCTCAGAAAGCATTCCGTATTCTAGTACGATTTTAATGTCATTCCATTTTTTCTCGAAATCTTCACGGTTTTCAGTGAATAATGATTTCAATTTATCAGCTACTTTACGAGTGATGTAGTTTGAAATTTTCTTAACCGCTGCATCTGCCTGTAATCCAGAACGAGAAACATTTAAAGGAATATCTGGTGAATCAACAACACCTTTTAGCATCATTAAAAATTCAGGAACAATTCCTTCTACATTATCAGTTACATAAACCTGATTTTGGTACAACTGAATTTTATCTTTCTGAATTTGTAAGTCAGAACCTAATTTAGGGAAATATAAAATACCAGTTAGGTTAAACGGATAATCTACATTTAAATGAATGTGAAATAATGGCTCTTCAAATTGCATAGGATACAATTCATGATAGAACTTTTTATAGTCTTCATCAGTTAAATCTGTAGGTGCTTTTGTCCAAGCTGGATTTGGGTTGTTGATGAAATTATCTACTTCAACAGTTTCTGCTTTGTAATCTTCGGGAGCATCTTCTGGTTTTGGAAGTGTCTCTGTTTTTGTTCCAAATTTAATTGGAATAGGCATAAACTTATTGTACTTGTTCAGTAATTCTTTGATTTTAGATTCTTCAAGGAATTCTAATGAATCTTCGGCGATATGCAAAATGATTTCAGTACCACGTGAAGTTTTGTCAGCAGGCTCTAAGGTAAACTCAGGGCTTCCGTCACAGGTCCAATGAGCTGCTGGCTCGTCTTTGTATGACTTCGTGATAATCTCCACTTTGGAAGCGACCATAAAGGCAGAGTAGAAACCAAGACCAAAATGTCCAATAATTCCAGAATCTTTAGCAGAGTCTTTGTATTTTTCTAGGAATTCTTCAGCACCAGAAAAAGCTAGTTGGTTGATGTATTTCTCTACTTCGGCAGCGGTCATACCAATTCCTTGATCGATCAAGTGAAGTTTTTTTCCTTCCTTGTCTATTTTTACTTCAATAGTTGGGTTGCCATATTCTACTTTAGCTTCACCAATATTAGTAAGATGTTTTAATTTTAATGTTGCGTCAGTCCCATTTGAAATCAATTCACGTAAAAATATTTCGTGATCGCTGTATAGGAACTTTTTGATTAAAGGGAAGATGTTTTCTACCGAAACATTAATTTTTCCTGTTGTCATATTTAAATATTTTATAATGGTTTTACAATCTTAGGTCAATCTTTCAAATAAGATACCAATAGTTTTAATCGTGACAAATTGTCGCAACAGTTAATTTTGAAACAAATTATATAAATGTTGCAACTAAATCTCCCGAAATGGATTGTACCTTTGTAAGAGTTTAATTGTAAAACCAAAAACAAAATGAAAAAAATATTATTTTTAACAGCAATAACCTTAGTGTTATTTTCGTGTAAATCGACTTCTGCTACAGACACAAAATTAAATAAAGGGTCTCAGGTGGCAATGAAAGGGAACTGGGTAATAAGCTCTGTTTCTTATCCTGGACAAGAATATATTAAAGTGAACTCTTTTGAAATTGCAGACTCGCAATGTTTTGTGGGGAGTACTTGGAAATTAGTTTCGAATAATAACAAAGGGAATATGACTTTAACAAATAGTAAATGTGCAGCATTTAGTTCTCCAATTACTTGGTTTGTAAATAAAAGTGGAGAGTTTGTTTTGAAAGTTTTAGATGCTGATATTAAAGCGAAAAGAGTAAGAGAAGGTTATGTTTTAGCTGTTGAAAATCAAACAGAAACATCGTTTCAATTAGTAGATAAAGGAAATGTTGAAGGTAAAAGCATCAGTGTAGTTTACCAATTTCAAAAAGTAAACTAAAACTAAATAAATTTTAAAAAACAAGAATTATGAAAAAGATTTCTATACTTACATTAGGCTTAATAATGGCAATGGGAACGTTATTCACAAGTTGTGAAGCGTTAAAAAATACAAATAATACACAAAGAGGTGCTGGAATTGGAGCAGCTAGTGGTGCAATAATTGGAGGTATTCTTGGGAATAATATCGGTAAAGGTGGTAAAGGTGCGATGGGAGCTGTTCTTGGTGGTGTTGTTGGTGGCGTTGCCGGTGGAGTTATCGGTAATAAAATGGACAAGCAAGCTAGACAAATCGATGAAGCAATCCCAGGAGCTGAAGTAAAAAGAGTAGGTGAAGGTATTCAATTAGTATTAAATGAAAATGCAGTACGTTTTGACACTAACAAATCATCATTGACTGTTGCGGCAAAAGCGAACTTAGATAAATTAGTTCCTGTGTTTGCAGAATATCCTGATACTGATATTACTATTTTTGGATATACAGATAGCACAGGCGCTGCTGCTTATAACTTAAAGCTTTCTAAAGAAAGAGCCGCTTCAGTTAAAAATTACTTAGTAAGTAGAGGGGTAGCTTCTGCTAGATTTAATGTTACTGGTTTAGGTATTGCTGACCCAATTGCTACTAATGCAACTCCCGAAGGAAGAACGCAAAACCGTCGTGTTGAGTTTGCTATTACTGCAAATGATAAAATGCGTGAAGATGCTAAAAAAGAATCAGGAAACTAAAACAAAATAGTTTTAAATATATTGAAAGCCGTTTCGTTTTAACAACGAAACGGCTTTCTTTTTTTTCATAAATTTTACTTTCATTAAAATCTTTTTGACAAAGAAATCTATCTTTGCAGTCTCAAAATTTCAGTCCATAAAAAATGCTTCAAGTTAAAAACATTACATTCGGTTATACAGAAAAAACCGTTATTCAAAATATAGATTTCACAATTGAAAAAGGCCAGAATATTGCCATAATTGGAGAAAGTGGCTGCGGGAAAAGTACGCTGTTAAAACTAATTTACGGTTTGCATGATTTGGATCAAGGGCAGATTTTCTGGAATGAAACAGAAGTTTTAGGACCAAAATTCAATTTAGTGCCAGGAATGCCTTTTATAAAGTATTTATCTCAGGATTTTGACTTGATGCCTTATACTACAGTTGCCGAAAATGTAGGTAAGTTTCTTTCGAATACTTTTCCAGAAAGAAAGAAGGAGCGAATAAACGAATTACTAGAAATCGTTGAGATGACTGAATTTGCAAACGTGAAAGCAAAATACTTAAGCGGAGGTCAGCAGCAGCGTGTAGCTTTGGCGCGGGTGCTGGCATTAGAGCCTGAAATTTTATTGCTCGATGAGCCGTTTAGTCATATTGATAATTTTAGGAAAAATGCGCTTCGCCGAAATTTGTTTGCCTATCTAAAAGCAAATGGGGTTACTTGTCTTGTTGCGACACACGATAGCACAGACGCGCTTTCGTTTGCAGATGAGACTATTGTGCTTCAATTAGGACAATTGGTTGATAAAGCGGAGTCAATGACGTTGTATAGCAATCCTATCAATAAATATGTGGCCTCACTCTTTGGGGAAGTAAATGAGTTGAAATTATCAAATCTAATTTCGATGGAAGAAGATGACGAAGACCAGATTATTTTATTATATCCACATCAATTAAAAGTGGTCGACAACGGAATGTTATTAGCCATCGTGAAACAATCTTATTTTAAAGGGAGTCATTATTTAATTAAAGCTGTTTTTGCTCGAAAAGTAATTTTCTTTGAGCACGAAACTCCTTTAGAATTAAATCAAGAAGTAAGTTTAATGATTTCATAAAAAATAAAGTCCCGAAAGTTTAAATTTCGGGACTTTGTTTTTTTGTTAGTTTTTCAAATGCTTTTCTAGGAATTGATCTTGTTCCCATAGCAGGTGTAAGATATTTTCTTTGGCCGCATAGCCATGTGATTCCTTCGGTAAGATTACCATTCTTGCCGGTGCTCCTAAACCTTTTAACGCTTGGAAATAACGCTCTGTTTGTAGGGTAAAAGTTCCTGGATTATTATCGGCTTCACCATGTACTAATAACATTGGAGTCTTCATTTTCTTAGCATTCATGAATGGAGACATCGCATTGTAAACTTCAGGTGCTTCCCAGTAATTACGTTGTTCTGACTGGAAACCAAAAGGAGTTAATGTTCTGTTATATGCGCCGCTTCTAGCGATACCACAGGCAAAAAGATCAGAATGTGTCAATAAGTTAGCTGTCATAAACGCTCCATATGAATGTCCTCCCACGGCTACTTTTTTTCTATTGATATATCCTAAAGCATCTACAGCATTAATTGCAGCCTCAGCATTATCTACTAATTGTGTAATAAAATTATCATTTGGCTCCGTTGTTCCTTCACCAATAATTGGGAAAGCAGCATCGTCAAGTACAACATATCCTTTAGTTACCCAATACACGAATGAACCATAAGAAGGAAAAGTAAACTCATTTGGGTTTTGATCACTTTGTCCCGCTGAATTTCGGTCTTTAAATTCCGCTGGGTAAGCCCAAATTAGTAAGGGCAATTTTTCTTTTTTTACTTTGTCATAACCGGCAGGTAAGTATAAAGTTCCTGATAATTCAACGCCATCTTTTCTTTTGTATTTAATTACTTCTTTATACACATTTTTAATGCTTTCAAAAGGACTTTTGAAAGTGGTGATTGGAGTTAATTGTCCTTTTTTCTTGATGTTTCTAAAGTAATAATTAGGATACTCATTCTTAGATTGTATGCGAACTAGAACTTCTCCTTTTTTATAATCCTCAATAGAAAGCAAATCTTCTTTTTTATCTTTAAATGTTGAAGTATAAAGTCTATTCGTTTTTAAGCTTTTAAGATTAAACTCATCTATAAAAGGAAACTGTCCACTTTTAGTGAAACCACTTCCTAACAAATAAAGATTATTATTCTCCATCGCTAGCACTTGTTTTCCGTAGGCATTTTTAATCGTTTCAAAATTCCCTGGATCAGAGTAGATATCTTGAGAGTTTCTATCGCTAATTACTTTTGGAGTTTGAGTAGCGTCTGACGGGTTGAATAAATAGGTTTTAGTATTACGAGTGTCGTACCATTGATCGAATGCGATTGCTGTATTTTCATTCCCCCAAATAATTCCCCCATAACGTTGTTTTGTTTTTAAAATAAGGGTTGGGTTTTTATCGAAAGGAGCTTTCCACTGAGACACTTGATCTCTAAAGTCGACTTTGTTTTCTGGATTTCCTCCGTCCAATGCTTCCACAAAGTACAATGTCGCAGCTTCGTCGTTTCTCCAGTTCATATTTCTTTTACCAGTTCGGGTTGCCATAAAACCTTTTGGCATGATTTCGTTTAATGCGACTTCGTTCACCACTTTAATTTCGTTGCCGTTTTTGTCATAAATTACCGTTTTCGAAGGGAAACGATTTAGAGGAACGATGTATGAAAATGGTTTTTGAATCGTGCTTATCATTAGGTAGTTTCCGTCAGGAGAAAAATTCTCGCCGGCATACATGTCAGCCGATTTGAATAAAGTTTTAGTTCCGTTTAAGCTTACTTTGTACAATTCAGCAGTTACTATATTTTCAAAATTAGCTTCGTCCGTTTTGTTTTTTAATAAATCCTGATAGGTTCTGTTTTGAGAAATCGAACCACTTGCATTTGAAACAATCGGACCTGTTGGTAAATCTTTCTTGTCGTTTAATAAAGCGGCTCTGTTTTTTGGGAGCATTTTTACTAGAATATTTTCGTTGTCGCTATACCAGCTAAATGGATTTCCAAGATTAGCATTAACATTATCTTCTGTTAGCTGAGTCGCTTTCGCGGAAGCGATATCAATAACCCATAAGGCAACACCTGAATTTGTGGTGTTTGAAAAAGCGATTTTCTTCTCACTAGGGGACCAAGAGATATTAGAAATTTGTGGGTTAGCAGGCAATCCGCTAACTTGAATTTCGTTTTTATCTTTTATTTTGCGAAGTTTGATGTTGTTAGTGTAGGTAACCGTACTGGAAATATTAGTGGTTGGATTAATCCTTAAACCACCCAATCGCATTTCATCTTGATTTAAATCGTCTAAAGATTTATAAGTGTTTCTGTAGGTTAACAGCATGTATTCCTTTTTTGTATCCATGCTAACAGACGGCGCTCTCTCGTAGTCTACTAAATCAAGAATTGACTTGGAGGGTTTTTGATAGCTCAGGTTTTCTTGCGCAAAAGCAGTGAATCCGAAGCATAAAAATAAAATTATATACCCATTTATTTTCATAGTTAATTTGGTTTTAGTTTTTGTAAATTGATTTGAATTATAATTAGACTAAAGTATATTAAAATAGTTACATGGCTAGGAAATATTTTTATTAGTCACAAAAAGAGCTTAAAACGATGTCTTATTGGTGTATTTCGCTTGAGCTTCTAAAAACTTTCACACCGCAAATTCGGAATTTTTAAAATAATTATAATTTGAATAATTTGCGAATTTGTGGTCAATACCCATAATCTAATCTTCCAACTTTTCAGTCTGCCACATTAAAGCTATGGTCTTTCAGTCTATAGTGGTTTACTTTTCAGTCATTTTAGGATTGTGCTATTCTTTAGAAAGGGAAAATTAAAAGCAATTATTAAAATGATAAATAGATAAAAAAGCATTTATTTGTGAAATAGAAGTTAAACTATGTTTAAATTTGCTTTCTTATTTTTAATATAACAGTAATATATGTATCATTCAAAAATAGCAGGATTAGGATATTATGTTCCTTCAAATGTGGTGACTAACGATGATTTGTCAAAACTCATCGATACAAACGACGAGTGGATTCAAGAACGAACTGGAATTCAGGAAAGGAGACACATTATAAGAGGAGAAGATACAACAACTTCTATGGGAGTTAAAGCTGCCAAAATTGCGATTGAACGCTCTGGTGTTGCCAAAGAAGATATTGATTTTGTTGTTTTTGCAACATTAAGTCCAGATTATTATTTTCCTGGTCCAGGAGTTTTAGTGCAGCGTGATTTAGGTTTGAGAACTGTAGGTGCATTAGATGTTAGAAATCAGTGTTCAGGATTTATTTATGCCTTGTCTGTTGCTGATCAATATATTAAAACCGGAATGTATAAAAACGTTTTGGTGATTGGTTCCGAAGTTCATTCTACTGGATTAGATATGACCACTCGTGGACGTGGTGTATCGGTGATTTTTGGCGATGGAGCTGGAGCTGCTGTTTTAAGCAGAGAAGAAGACTTGACCAAAGGAATTCTTTCTACGCACCTACATTCAGAAGGACAGCACGCTGAAGAACTAGCACTTATTGCGCCAGGTATGGGAGCAAGATGGGTAAGTGATATTATTGCAGATAATGATCCTAATGATGAAAGTTACTTTCCTCATATGAATGGACAATTTGTATTTAAGAATGCAGTTGTTCGTTTTGCTGAGGTAATTAATGAAGGGCTTGAAGCCAATAATTTATCAGTTTCTAATATAGACATGCTGATTCCGCATCAAGCAAATCTTAGGATTTCACAATTCATACAAAAGAAATTTGGACTGAATGATGACCAAGTTTATAATAATATTCAAAAATACGGAAATACTACAGCCGCTTCTATTCCAATTGCTTTGACTGAGGCTTGGGAAAAAGGTAAGATTAAAAGTGGTGATACTGTTGTTTTAGCCGCTTTTGGAAGTGGTTTTACTTGGGGAAGCGCTATTATTAAGTGGTAAAATTTTTTTAGAAACTACTATTTTTATTTATATCAAAAAACCCGGAGTTGGCATACTCCGGGTTTTTCTTTGGTAACAAAATTTAAAACTAATTCTTATAAAAGTCCACCGCCACTTTGGGTTTCATTCTTATCTCTTTCTTTTCTTTGAATGGCTTTGTTTTTACCGCTTCCAAATTTATAATTGAATCCTAAATAAACAGATTGACTTTCCCAGTTGAACTGCCCGTTTGATTTGTAAGGTCTATCTCCGGCAAAAGCAAAATTCATCGAGTTAAAAATATCACTGAAACGTGCACTAATTGTTCCACTACCTTTTAAAATATTGTAGCTGCTGCCAATATCCATTTTCCACATCGTAGCTCTGTCAAATTGAAGGCTTTGGTCCCTTCCTTGGTACATACCAAATAATTGAAAACCTAAATCTTTAGTAGCTTTAAACGTATTATTGATTCTAGCGTTGAAAGTGGTGGCATTAACTTCGATAAATTCATAAGTACTAGGTGCTGTTTCTACCGTTCCTTTAACTTTTTTCTGATAAGCGTCTACGCTAATATTAGCGCTCCACCATTTCTTAAAGTCTAAATTACTCGATAGTTCAAGGCCGTAAGCATTGTTATTTTCAAAATTAGCAAAGGATAAAACTTGTTTGTTTGGATTTTCAGGATTGGTAAAAATCACTCTTGTGATTTCATCTTCAATTCTTCTGTAAAAAATACCGGAAGTGATAGAACCTATTTTTGTTTTTCTGG
The DNA here is from genome assembly GCF_004349145.1 of Flavobacterium hiemivividum. Classification (GTDB taxonomy): domain Bacteria; phylum Bacteroidota; class Bacteroidia; order Flavobacteriales; family Flavobacteriaceae; genus Flavobacterium; species Flavobacterium hiemivividum. The sequence continues at coordinate 221,541 of NZ_SMFO01000004.1, forward strand.
TATAATTTAATTCAAATGAGTTCGTGAATTGCGGAATAAGATTTGGATTTCCTTCTGAATCTATAGTAGCAGTGCTCCATTCTCTAATAGGATTTACTTGGCCAATACTTGGTCTGTCGACTCTTCTTGAAAAGCTAAGGTTAAAGGAGTTATTTTCACTTGGATTATAATTCAAAAACGTAGAAGGATAAATACTTAAAATGTCATCTTTAAATTGTCCGTCGGCTGAAGATGCTTGTTTAAATAGTGCTTCAACATTGTATTGTTCTAGGCGGGCTCCCGCTTGGAAACTCCATTTTTTCCATTGTTTACCAAGAGTTGCGTAAGCTGAGTAAATTGTTCGATCATAAGTAAAGTCAGAACTGTATGCATTATCTCTAAATAAATTATTAGCTGTAGATTCCTCTCGTGCCTCTAATCCTAGCTCTAACTTGGTAGTTTCAGTCAGCGGATTTACATAATCAAGATTGATGATCGTGTTTTTACCAAGAGTAGCTACATCATTTGTAAAGGAGTTGATTAGCGATTTATTGTCTCTGTTTAAATTGGTATAACTTGCGTTTTCGGGATCGTCATTTTCATTGTAATTCGCTTCTAATTCAAGACTATGACCTTCTTTTTTGAATTTAATTTTATAGTCGAAATTGTAGGTTTGGGAATGATTCTTACTATCACTAGTAAAAAGCTGCAGCAAGTCAGTAGAAGCGGTATTTACATAGTCCACATCAGTACTTCCATATCCTTTTCCGTTAAAGAAGCTTTGATTGGTGTAAAAAGACACCGTATTGTTGTCATTGATGTAGTAATCTACTCCAACTTTAGCTAAATGCGAGGTGGTGAGATTATTGAATTGAAAGAGTTGCGTGTTTTGTTTGTTTTCTTGTTCGCTTTTTATAAAACCATAATTATTGTTTTTACCGTGCTTTAAACCATAATTCCCATAAAAATTAAATTTTCCATTTCGGTAATTTAAGTCGAAGGCAGAATTGATTTTAGGTGTTTTTCCAAATGTAACTCCGTTGTTGATGCTTCCGTTAAGGCCTATTTTACTGTTTTTGTTCAATACAATGTTGATGATACCACTCATTCCTTCTGGATTGTACTTTGCTGACGGATTTGTGATTAATTCAATTTGTTTGATAGAGGAAGATGGAATTTGCTGCAATAACTGGGAAGCGTCAATATTTGATGGCTTGCCATCAATGAGAACACGAACATTAGAATTTCCCCTTAAACTTATTGCGTTGGTTTGAGGATCAACACTTACTGAGGGAATGTTATTCATTATTTCACTCGCCGTGGCTCCTGCCGAGATTAAATCTTTGCCAACGTTGATTATTTTTCTATCGATTTTCTGTTCAATTGTCGATTTCTCACTAACGACATCAACACCTTTAAGTTCGATAGCATCTTCTTTTAGTGCAAATGTCCCCAAATCTGCGTTCTTTTTGTCAGTAGATAATGTGACCGCTGTTGAAATGGTCTTGTATCCCATAAATTGTATTTCGACAGTGTAATTTTTTAAGTCTAGGTTTTTGATATAAAAAATTCCTTTTTCAGAGGTGATTCCACCAGTAACAAATTTGTCGCCTTCTTTTACAATAACATTGACATAGGGAAGGGTTTCGTTACTGTTTTTATCGACTACTTTTCCGGTAATACTTCCAGGGTTTTCTAGAAGAGGTGTTTTGACTGAAGTTTGTGCTTGCATCGAAACTAAGGTCCCGAATAGGCATGCTAAGATTAATTTGATTTTCATGATTGATGATTTTTGATTAAAAATTTGATTGATGATGTAAAGGTATAGTATTTATTTCAATATATGCAATACATAGTACTGTTTTATACATAAATTAAAATAGAAAAATTAAGGGGTGCTTAATAGACTATCAAGTTTTCAAAATGTTACAGTTTTTATAAAAAAACGTAGCATTTTGAGTTTTTAAGAGGAAGGTTCTTATTTTTAAATAGGAAATTATCTTGTATTCCAATTTACAAATTGTCACATTATAACTATATTTGCAAGCTTAAAATAAATACTCAAAATGACATTATCACAAATCCTTACCCCTTCAATTGAAAAAGCGGTCCAAGCCTTATTTAATATTGCTATTGACAAAGTGGAATTTCAAACTACGCGGAAGGAATTTGAAGGAGATATTACTATGGTAATTTTTCCATTGTTGAAATTGGTAAAAAGCAATCCTGTTGAATTAGGAAATAAAATTGGAAACTATTTAGTGGAAAATCTAGCCGAAGTGAGCCGATTTAATGTGGTTTCTGGTTTTTTGAATATCGTAATCTCTGATGAATATTATTTGAATTTCTTTGATGGAATAAAGGATGAGGTTAAATATGGTTTCGTAACTCCTAATCCAGAAGAGAAAGCGGTAATGGTAGAATATTCTTCGCCAAACACTAATAAACCTTTGCATTTAGGTCACGTTCGTAATAATCTATTGGGCTATTCTGTAGCTGAAATTATTAAGGCTTCGGGTAAAAAAGTATACAAAACTCAAATCATAAACGATAGAGGAATTCATATTTGCAAATCGATGCTGGCTTGGCAGAAGTTTGGCAACGGAGAAACGCCTGAAAGTACGGGTTTAAAAGGCGATAAATTAGTTGGTAACTACTATGTTGCTTTCGATAAAGCTTATAAAGTTGAGATTGCTCAGTTAATGAGCGACGGTAAAACGGAAGATGAGGCTAAAAAGCAAGCGCCAATCATTCTAGAAGCCCAAGAAATGTTGTTGAAATGGGAGGCTGGTGATGAAGAGGTAATTGGGCTTTGGAAAAAAATGAACCAATGGGTTTATGATGGTTTTGCCATTAGCTACAAAAATCTTGGAGTTGATTTTGATACTTATTATTATGAAAGTAATACCTATTTGTTAGGTAAAGATGTTGTAAATATTGGACTCGAAAAAGGGATTTTCGAAAAAGATCCTGACGGTTCTGTTTGGATTGACTTGACTGATGAAGGATTAGATCGAAAAATCGTATTGCGTTCAGATGGAACTGCGGTATATATGACGCAGGATATTGGAACGGCAATTCAACGGGTGAAAGATTTTCCAGATGTGGGTGGAATGGTCTACACGGTGGGGAACGAACAAGATTACCATTTTAAAGTATTGTTTCTAATATTGAAAAAATTAGGATTTGACTGGTCTAAAAACTTATATCATTTATCATACGGAATGGTAGATTTACCTTCTGGGAAAATGAAAAGCCGTGAAGGAACAGTTGTGGATGCAGATGATTTGATGCAAGAAATGACAGATACGGCTCAAAAAATCGCCGAGGATTTAGGGAAACTAGATACGTATTCTAATGAAGAAAAAGCTAAATTATACAATACGATAGGTTTAGGTGCTTTAAAATATTATATACTTAAGGTAGATCCTAAAAAACGCATCTTGTTTAATCCAGAGGAATCGGTTGATTTTGCTGGGAATACAGGGCCGTTTATTCAATATACCTATGCGAGAATCCAATCTATTATTAGAAAATCGAATTTTGACTTTTCGAATAAATCAGGAATGGTGGAGCTTCATGCAAAAGAAAAAGAATTGGTAAAACAACTAGAGTTGTTTCCAGAAGTGATTCAAAATGCAGCGCAACATCATAGTCCAGCATTGCTTGCTAACTTTACTTATGATTTAGTACGTGAGTACAATTCGTTCTATCAAGCAGTTCCGATTTTAGGAGAAGAAGATTTAGAAAAGAAAATATTCAGAGTGCAGTTATCCAAAAAAGTAGCTGATGTGATAGCCTCTTCTTTTAGTTTGTTAGGGATTAATGTGCCAGAGAGAATGTAATATTTCTCGAAAATTATACTAAAAACGACCTCAATTTGGGGTCGTTTTTTTTGGTTAAAAGAATAGGATTAATAAGCTATCAATTATCTCATTATAAACGATTAAGTTTTGAAAAGATTTAAAATTAGCCACCTATTACACGAAAATCGCGAATTTGGATAATCTAAAATTGCATAGATTTCTGAATAATTATAAAAATTGATGAAATTAGTTTTTAACATCACTGAAATTAATGTCAAGTTGTGAAATTAGTGTCAAAAATGCCTGCCAATTATATAATAATCTAATTGCCTAATAATCTAACTTAGTTTATATTTGCACTTCAATAAAAGAAAAAATCATGTTCGATAATTTAAGCGATAAACTAGATAAAGCCTTTCATATATTAAAAGGGCACGGAAAAATCACCGAAGTAAACGTAGCCGAAACTTTAAAAGAAGTTCGTCGTGCCTTACTTGATGCCGATGTGAACTTTAAAATTGCCAAAGACTTTACTACTAGAGTTAAAGAAAAAGCACTTGGACAAGACGTTTTAACTACGCTTCAACCGGGACAACTTTTAGTAAAGTTGGTAAAAGATGAACTGACAGAATTAATGGGTGGTGATGTTGCAGGAGTCAATCTTTCTGGAAATCCTACTGTTATATTGATGTCCGGTTTACAAGGTTCAGGTAAGACTACCTTTTCTGGAAAACTAGCAAATTATCTTTTGAACAAAAAGAACAAAAAACCGCTTTTGGTTGCTTGTGATATTTACCGTCCAGCAGCGATTCAACAATTATACGTTGTTGGAGATTCTATAGGTGTTGAGGTATATTCAGAGCCAGAAAATAAAAACCCAGTTGAAATTGCTCAAAATGCAATTAAACACGCTAAGGAAAATGGTTTTAATGTGGTGATTGTGGATACCGCAGGTCGTCTAGCAGTTGATACTGAAATGATGGATGAAATATCCCGAGTTCATAAAGCAATTCAGCCGCAAGAGACTTTGTTTGTTGTGGATGCAATGACTGGACAAGATGCCGTAAACACAGCAAAAGCATTTAATGATATATTAAACTTCGACGGAGTTATCTTAACCAAATTAGATGGTGATACTCGTGGAGGAGCAGCACTTTCGATAAAATCTGTAGTTAATAAGCCAATTAAGTTTGTAGGTACAGGGGAGAAAATGGAAGCGATTGATGTTTTCTATCCTATTCGTATGGCAGAACGTATCCTTGGAATGGGAGATGTTGTGTCTTTGGTAGAAAGAGCACAAGAGCAGTTTGACGAAGAAGAAGCTAGAAAAATTCAGAAGAAAATTGCCAAAAACGAATTTGGTTTTGACGATTTCCTAACTCAAATTCAACAAGTAAAGAAAATGGGTAATATGAAAGACTTGGTTGGAATGATACCAGGAGCTTCAAAAGCCATGAAAGATGTGGAGATAGAAGACGATGCATTCAAGCATATTGAAGCTATTATTCACTCTATGACTCCAGCAGAGCGTAGCAAACCTTCCCTAATAGATGTGAAGAGAAAAGCTAGAATATCAAAAGGTTCGGGAACAAAAATCGAGCAAGTAAATCAATTGATGAAGCAGTTTGAGCAAATGAGTAAAATGATGAAAATGATGCAAGGCCCAGGCGGTAAAAACTTAATGAAAATGATGGGTGGAATGAAAGGCGGAATGCCTGGAGGTATGCCCGGAATGAGATAATATTTTGTTTTAAGTTTCAGGTTTCAAGTTGTTGGAGTCTGAAACTTTAAGCTTTAAACTTTAAACTTTTTTTAAAATGCAACTACTAGACGGAAACAAGACAGCAGCGGATATTAAAAATGAAATCGCAGCCGAAGTACAAATGATGAAAGACAATGGGGAAAAAGTACCTCATTTAGCAGCTGTTATAGTTGGTAGCAATGGCGCAAGTTTAACTTATGTTGGAAGTAAAGTTCGCTCTTGTGAGCAAATTGGTTTCGAATCAACCCTGGTTGCTTTGCCAGAAACGATTACCGAGGCTGAATTGTTAGACAAAATCAAAGAATTGAACGACAATGATAATTTAGATGGTTATATTGTTCAGTTGCCTTTGCCTAAACATATCGATGAGCAAAAAATCTTGATGGCAATTGATCCTGATAAAGATGTAGATGGTTTTCATCCTGCAAATTTTGGAAAAATGGCATTAGAAATGGATACTTTTTTACCTGCTACTCCTTATGGAATTATGGAGTTGTTAGAGCGTTACAAAGTAGAAACAGCCGGTAAACATACCGTTGTTATTGGACGTAGTCATATTGTAGGTCGTCCTATGAGTATTTTAATGAGTCGAAAAGGATATCCTGGAGATTCAACGGTTACATTGACGCACAGTAGAACCAAAAATATTGAAGAATACACAAAGACAGCCGACATTATCATTACAGCACTTGGAGTTCCAAATTATTTGAAAGCTGATATGGTGAAGGATGGTGTTGTGGTAATTGATGTAGGTATTACAAGAGTAGAAGATGCTAGCCACCCAAAAGGATACATTATCACAGGTGATGTTGACTTTGCAGAAGTTAGTAAAAAATCATCTTTTATTACTCCGGTTCCTGGAGGAGTAGGGCCTATGACCATTGCTATGTTATTGAAAAATACACTTTTGGCTCGAAAAATTAGAAGTAGAAAATAAAATATAAACAAGGCCTATTCCATTTCGAATAGGCTTTTTTAGTTATGGAAGAATCAGACATATTAGATTTTAATTCTATAGAGGAGTTTTTGGATTATTTGCCTGCAGCAGAACTGGAAATTGTCCTTTTTCTTCGTAAAATTATTCTAGAATGCATGCCGGATTGCAAAGAGAAATTAGCTCATAATATTCCGTTTTATTACCGTCATTCAAGAATTTGTTATATTTGGCCTGCTTCGATTCCTTGGACAAAAGTAGAAAAAGGAGTTGCTATAGGTTTTTGTAAAAACAGCGCGTTTAGGGATGAAGCTTTTGAGACGACTACTTTTAGTTCGAAAACCTTATTTTCTTCAATCGACGAGATTGATGTTGTTTCTTTAAAGCAACAAATCAACGAGGCTATTTTAATTGACGAACAAATCGTTAAAGCTAGGAGAAGAAGGATACAATAAATTTTTAGTTTACTCTCAAGCTTGGTTTTAGTCTTCAAGTGTTTAGTGCTACTTCATAGCAAATTGTTCAATCGACATATAGTAATGCTCCAAACTATTCAGCTTAAAGGGTGTTGCATTTTTTTTTAAGTGAAAGAAATGGTTTGCTTCCTGTTTTTCGGAAGAAGAAGCTTTATTCATAAAAAAACGGCGTGAATAATTTCACACCGTTTCTATTTTAATAATCTCCTCTTTTCTTAAATCTAGGATCGTCTCTTTTTATAAATTCCGTTCTTCTTTTTACGACTGGTTCGGGTTTTGGTAAACTCGCTTCTTCGGTTTTGCTAGAAGGCTCTATAAGTTCATTCATTTCTTTAATTTCGGCATCAGTTAAATCACGGTACCTTCCCATGGGAACATCAAGTGAAATATTGATGATTCGAATGCGTTTTAAAGCCGTAACTTCATAGCCCAAGTATTCAGTCATTCGACGAATTTGGCGATTTAAACCTTGCGTTAAAATGATTTTGAAAGTAGTAGAACTGATTTTTTCTACCTTACATTTTTTGGTAATCGTGTCCAAAATAGGAACTCCATTTCCCATTTTTTCAATAAAACGATCGGTAATTAATTTATTTACCGTTACGGTGTATTCTTTTTCGTGATTGTTTCTAGCGCGTAAAATCTTATTTACAATATCACCGTCATTAGTCATGAAAATCAATCCTTCACTGGCTTTATCTAGTCGGCCAATAGGGAAAATACGGGTAGGATAGTTGATGTAATCTACAATGTTGTTGTGAACATCCAAGTTTGTGGTACATTCAATTCCTACTGGTTTGTAGAAAGCAAGGTAAACCGGTTTCTCATTTTTTTCACGGATCAATTTACCGTCAATACGCACTTCGTCATGCGGTGCAACCTTAGTGCCTAATTCGGGGATAACTCCGTTAAGCGTAACACGTCCTTCATCGATTAGTTTATCAGCTTCTCGACGGGAGCAATATCCAGTTTCTCCTATGAATTTATTGAGGCGTTTTAGATTTTCTTCCATACTGCAAAAGTAATGAATTTGATAATTAGATACTATTTAAAATTGATTTGAAAAGTATTGTTACACAAAGATGCTCAAAGTTTTTTTTAAAAAAATTATAAAATTCTTCGTGAAGCTTTGTGAAATAGTTTTTTTTAAAATTACTCAAATAAAAACTGCGAGACTTTCTTGTATAATTCGTCGCTGTGCATGCTGTGACCTAGACCACTGGTTTCGATAAAAACAGCGTCTTTCCAAGTGCTAGCTATTTTTTTTCCTTCTTCGAATAAAACAACATTGTCCTCCGTATCGTGGGCGATAAATCCTTTTGTTGGTATTGCTGCGGCAAAAACTTTTCCAGAAAAATTCTCTAATTTCAATTTGAAATGATTGAGATAATGCGCTTCTAAGCCTCTGGAGATTATAGAATTTAAACTAAGCATTGCGATATAATTATTAAGTATAATATTGAAATCGCTCGGCGAACCTAATAATACCGTTTTTTCAATACTATTATTCTGATAGGTGGATTGATAGTATAAACAAGTCTTTCCACCTAGAGAATGTCCGATGAGATATTGCGGTTTAAATTTACCCACTAAAATATCAATAAAGGCGGCATATTGCGGGATGTTGAATTCCTTTCCGCTCGAAAGTCCGTGAGCTGGCGCGTCGATAGCGATAATAGTACTACCGGATTTTTGTAAATAAGGTAATATTTTTTCCCAGCGCGAGGCATTACTTTCCCAGCCGTGGGCTAAAAGAACAATTGTATTATTGCCTTTCCAAGTATAGGTTTGAAAATGGGCTCCGTTGTGATGATAGGTTTCTTGCTCTGTTTCTTGAAGGATTGCCGGAAGCTTGTCCTTAGATAATTTTCCGTCTCTAGGTTCGCTAAATAAAGTATAAGCAAGTTGAGTCGCTTTTTTGGGGAGTAAAAAACTCAGGAAATTAATGTAAAATCCGACAGACTTAGTAAAAAGGAAGTAGATTGATTTTTTCACATGTAGATATTATTGATTTTTATCGGTCATGTGTAATTCGCATTTGATTATTGGTGTTTGCGAAGAAATTACGGTCATGCTCATTTCATAAAAAAAAAGTCCCGATGTGAATCGGGACTTAAATATATTTAGAATTTAGAAAATAATTTTTCCATTTTTTCTTTTTCTTCATCAGCTAAAACGCTGTCAACTAAAATTCTTCCTGAATGCTCGTCGATTATAATTTTCTTTCTAGAAGCAATCTCAACCTGAGTTTGAGGTGGAATCGTAAAGAAAGATCCTGCAGATGCACCTCTTTCGATAGAAACAACAGCTAAACCGTTACGAACACTTGTTCTAATTCTAGTGTAAGCAGCTAGTAATCTAGCGTCGATTTGAGTTTGGTATTCAGCAGATTGCTCTGTTAAATATTCCTCTTCCTTAGCAGTTTCAGACATAATAGCGTCTAATTCTGATTTTTTATGTTTCAAGTGATTTGATTTTACTTCTAATCTTTCTTTCGATTGAGAAATAACCTCTTTCTTGTGCTCAATAGAAGCTTTCATTTCTTTCATTTGCTTTTCAGCTAATTGAATTTCAAGTTCTTGAAACTCAACTTCTTTTGTCAAAGAGTTGAATTCTCTATTGTTACGAACACTTTCTTGTTGTTTTGTGTACTTTTTGATAGCTTCTTTGTGCTCATCAATTGCATTCTTTTTTCCTTTGATAAGGTCCTCGATTACTTCAAGTTCGCTTTTCAATTTTTCAGAACGTGTGCTCAAGCCTGCAACTTCATCTTCTAAATCTTCCACTTCTAAAGGAAGTTCTCCTCTTACATTTCTGATTTCGTCAATTCTAGAGTCAATAAGTTGTAAATCGTAAATTGCTCTTAACTTGTCCTCAACACTTAATTCTTTCGTATTCGCCATATTCTATAAGTACTTAACTGGATTTGTATTTTCTTCTGATAAAATGATGGCAAAATTAAGGATTTTTTTCCGAAGATAATCAACAATATAATTTTTTGTATAGCGTTCGCTTTCAAAATGTCCAATATCCGCCAAAAGAAGCTGATTTTCGGCCTCATAAAACTGATGATACTTCAAATCAGCGGTTAAAAAAGCATCGGCTCCAGCCAAAATTGCATTTTTTATAGCATAACTGCCAGAACCTCCCAAGACGGCCACCTTTTTTATTGGTTTTCCTAAAAATGCCGAATGACGAATTCCATCCGATTGCATTTTGTCCTTTACAACTGCTAAAAAATCGTTCTCTTCCATTGGAGTGTTAAATTCTCCAATCATTCCTAATCCTATATTTTGATGTTGGTTTTGCAATTCATAAATTTCGTAAGCGACTTCTTCATACACATGATTACTGAAAAGGGCTTTAAGAATTTTGGATTCTAAATGTTTTTCGAATGTTACTTCGATTTTAATTTCGGGAGTTTCCACAAATTCAAATCGCTCTCCTAATTGTGGATCGCTATTTTCATTGCCCATATAAGTTCCAATTCCTTTAGAGTTGAAACTGCAGTCTTCATAATTACCAATGTTTCCGGCGCCAGCTTCAAAGAGTGCGTTGCGTACTTTTTCAGCGTTTTCTGGAATGGTGTAGGTAATTAGTTTTCGAATAAAATTTTGCTTTGGAACTAAAACCGAAGTATTAACTAAGCCAATTGCGTCACAAAATATTTTATTAACTCCGTGCTGATGATTGTCTAAGGCAGTGTGAACGGCATATATGGCAATGTCATTTTTTATGGCTTTTATAATGGAACGCTCGACATAATTTTTACCCGTTATTTTCTTTAGACCTGAGAATAAAATAGGATGAAAACAAACGACTAGATTGCATTTTTTTTCAATTGCCTCGTCAATCACATTTTCTAAGGCGTCGTGACACACTAGAACTCCAGTCGCTTCGCTGTTTTGATCACCGACTAATAGACCAACATTGTCAAAATCTTCGGCATAAGCCAGCGGAGCCATTTCTTCGAGAACGGATAGTATTTCTTTTATTTTCATGATTTTTTAGTTTAAAGCTTAAGGTTTAAAGTTTGATGAGTGGATAACTTTAAACTTTAAACAAAAGAAACAAAAAATTTATTATAAAGCTAAGACTGCAAGCTTGATTATAGCAAGACAGTACTAAAGTACAACTTTGAAAAGTGATATGAAATTTAGTTTATGATTAGAATACTATATATAGGTGTACTATTATTTTTTCTTTCGTTTAAAAATCGACATTCCTTTGCCAAATAAATAAAATAAAATGGTTTTTACTTTTTCTTGTAAAGTTAAGCGCAGTAAAGAAAAAGCCTTTGTTATTTGTGCCTCGACTGTTTTAATCGAAACATCAAGATGTTCGGCAATTTCGACGTTGGTTAAACCTTCTTGCTTGCTTAAAATAAAAACCTCTTTGCATTTTGGAGGTAGATTATTAATTTCTTTGTTTAGAACGGTCACTATTCGTTCCATGTCTTCGGCATTGTTTTCTTGAGCGGCTGTATTTAAAGCTTCAAAATAAGTTTTTTCGAGCGTAAACAGCGATTGGTTTTTACGGTATTGATCGATAAACTCATTATATACTAGTTTATACAAAAAACTTTGGATGGAATGGCTCTGTTTTAATCTTGTGCGTTGTTCCCATACTTTAACAAAAACATTTTGAACGATGTCTTCGGCGGTATAAATATTCCTAATAAGACTATTTGCATAAACACAAAGTTTGTGATGATAAGTATTCATCAAGTACTCATATGCTTTTTCGTCGCCTTTGCTCAGGCGTTCTATGAGAAAGTCATTATTATTAAAATCAGCGCTATTCATGGAAGCAAAGGAAAGAAATTATCAGATAAAATTCATTCGAAATAAAAAAAAGATGAACTAATAATTAGGGTATTGGATTTGGGCTTCGTAGTAGTAAAAAAGAAAGTCCATGATGACATTGAAAAAAGCAGAACGACTAATTGTAAAATTCATTACAAATCAAGCAAATTTAGAAGAGATTCAAGCTCTTACTGAATGGCTCGACGGGAATATGGATAATCAAATGGTGTTTAAGGATTTCGTAAAAACAAATTATGCGATTGACTATGCTATGAACACATTTGATTCTAAGGCGACAAAAAAGGATCTATTGCAAAAAATTAGGGAGGAAAACAATGTATTTCTAAGACGTAGATTTCAATCTTATTTGAAATATGCAGCTGTACTTGTAGTAGGTTTAAGTGCATTTTATTTTTATCAAAATAATAGTATTTTAAGTCAAAATGACGAAGTTTTAATTCCCAAAGAAGAATTGATTACACTACAATCTGATAACGGCGAAGTGCAGGTCATTAATCCAGCAATTTCTACAAGCATTACTAATAAGTTTGGACAGATCGTAGGGAAGCAAGATAAAAGTAAGATTATGTATTCAGATGAAGAATCTGATGGAGTTTTAGCATACAATACAATAAAGATCCCTTATGGGAAACGATTTCAGGTTGCATTATCAGATGGGACTATTGTACACTTAAATTCTGGAACTACATTAAAGTATCCTGTTCGATTTTTGAAAAATCAAAACCGACAAGTTTTTCTAACTGGAGAAGCATTTTTTGAAGTTGCCAAAGACAAAGCACATCCATTTACTGTAAATACTCGAGAAATGAATGTTGAAGTTCTAGGTACTAAATTTAATATGAGTACCTATCCAGAAGACCTTACCTCTGATGTAGTACTTGTAGAGGGAAGTGTAGGACTATATAAAGATCAAAAAACGACTAATAACTTAGTGAAATTAACTCCTGGTCTAAAAGGTTCGAATACTAAAGGACAACAAAATATTTTTACCGAAAAAGTAAACACTGATATTTATACTGCATGGGTCACAGGAAGTTTAGTTTTCAAGAACATGCCTTTTGATGCCATTATCAAAAAATTAGAACGCCATTATAACGTGACTTTTATTAATAAAAATAAAACGCTTGGAAAAGAAGTTTTTAGTGCGCGTTTTGATAATGAGCCTATTGCTGTAGTACTTAAGTTTCTTAATGATAGCTACGCCATCAATTATAAAATAAAAGACAATACAATTATAATTCAATAAAAATCCAATACTGTTGCCTATGATGTAAAACCAAGAACTAAGGTCGTTTGTACCGCTAAGTAAAAGAGATTGTAAATGCTCGAATATTGGCCGGTAAATAAGCGTAATAATTTAACTAAACTAACCGCATTAAAAAAAAACATTTGAAAGTATGAAAAAACTATCTAAGAGCACCAGGTTTGATAAACCTTTTTTTAAATTTGATTTAAAAATGAAACTAACCACTTTATTATTACTTACTACCTTGTCCGTAGTTCATGCCACTGGACTTTATTCCCAAAAAACAAAGGTTTCATTAATAGCCAATAATATTGAGGTGGCCAAAGTCATTGAAAAAATTGAAAGTGAAACTGACTATAAATTCATTTTTAACAATAGATCTGTTAATCTCGATCGTACAATAGATATTAAAGTAAAAGACGAAACTATTAATTCAGTCTTGAATATTTTATTTAAAGGAACAAGCACAGATTACAAAGTAACTGGAACGCATATTGTTTTAACTTCAAAACAAGAACCGATTTCGAATCAATTTAGCAATTCTAAGGCAAATGCGGATATTGTTATAAGAGGAACAGTGACGGATGAAATGGGACTTCCTTTAGTGGGTGTTTCTATCGCTGTTAGAGGCACCTCCCAAGGAACATTTACAAACTTTGATGGTAAATTTGAATTAGCACTAACTGAAAAAGGAAAAATTTTAGTCTTTTCACATTTGGGTTATAAGCCAGCAAGTTTAAAAATCACGAATCAAACGGATGTAAATATAGTTCTTGAAGCAGAAGTTAATGAGCTTGAGGAAGTAGTGCTAGTAGGTTATGGTAATCAAAAACGTACTGAGTTTTCGGGAGCTGTTTCATCTGTAAGTACTAAGGATATTGTGCAGGCTGCAACTGGAACTATAGGATTTGACAGAGCCTTAGGTGGTTTAGTAAAAGGATTACAAGTATCTCAAAATACGGGTCGTCCGGGTGCACCAGTTCGTATCAATATTAGAGGAATTACTTCACCACTATCTGCTGGAGGATTGAATCAGCCATTATTTGTTATTGATGGAGTGCCATTTAATATTGATGCAATGCAAGGAGCAAATCCATTGTCGACATTGAATCCTAATGATATTGAAAGCTTTGATGTATTGAAAGATGCTGGAGCAACTGCTATCTACGGTTCACGCGGAGCCAATGGTGTAATAATCATCAAAACAAAAAGAGGTAAAAAAGGGCAAGCGCCAAGAGTGAATTTTTCATACGCAACTACTTTAGCTCAACCTGTAAAAACGGTTGGAGTATTAAATGCTAGTCAATATAAAAATTACTACAACTTATTGTTATCTAATACAGTAGGAGCTATGAATAGCGGTCAATTAGATCCTTTTGTTTCTTTTGATTTAGAGGGTATTGCTAATGTGGCAATTGACTGGGATACCTTCATGGTAAATTATGATGGTATAAAAGACGATTATTTTGGTACTGCCGATACGGATTGGAACAAAGAAGTTTTTAGAAGTATGGCAATAACAAGACAAGCTAATTTAAGTTTGAGTGGTGGTAGCGATAAAACGAATTACAATTTCAGTTCTTCTTTTATTGACCAGGAAGGTTTAACAGTTAATGATGAATTTAAACAATATAATTTAGGACTTTCTGTAGATACAGAGTTGAGTGACTATGTAAGATTAGGAAGTTCGATAAATGTAGGACATACTGAGGCAAATTCAGGTGAGAATGATATTTTAAATCAGTTCACAGTTAACACTTCTATCGCCCGTGCTCGTCCTGATCTACCTGTGAGAGATGAGAACGGAAAATTATTAGGGCAAATGGATTGGCAATATGCCTTTTTCCCAACAATGGAGCCGAATCCATTAATGCGTCTAAGCAACAAGACAAACAATAAGTCTTATAACTTAATTAGTAGTGCTTACCTAGAAGTAGAGCCATTAAAAGATTTAAAGATTAAAACAGATGTAAATGCTTCGGTATTTTACAATAGAAATAGCTCTTTTATTCCAAAAATTTCAGAGACAGATTTTCTGTTTTTTCCTAACGATTCTTACTTAAGTGAAGATGATGGTTTGGTTTCAAATGTTACAACGAATCTTACTGCTAATTATGAGTTTAATATTTCAGATCATAAAATAGGTTTATTAGCAGGAGCTGCTTGGGACAATACCAACTTTAATAGTAAGAGTAATTTTTATGCCGGTTTTCCAGATGATGAGGTTTTAATCAATGCTTCTGCAGCAAGAACTGTAATAGGTTATTCTAGTAATAGAGTTGAAACAGGATTGTATTCTTTGTTTTCTCGTTTGAACTACGGTTATAAAAACTTATACAATGCCACTTTAAATTTTAGAACAGACACTTCTTCAAAATTTGGTCCAGGTAATAAAAGAGGATATTTCCCCTCCTTATCTGCAAGTTGGAATGTTTCTAATGAAGAGTTTTTATTGGATAGTGAGAAAGTAAATGTTTTGAAATTAAGAGCGAGTATTGGTAGAGTAGGTTCTACAAATGTATCTGATTTTGCTTATTTACAGTTTTTTCAAACTCAATCTGGTAATATTTACAATGGTAATTCAGCTGTTGTCCCTGAGGATAATTTTCCAAATCCTACTATAGGTTGGGAATCGACTGATGAGGTGAATTTAGGTCTAGACTTCGGGTTCTTCAATAACCGTTTGAAAGGTAGTGTAGATGTTTACGATAGAAAAACTACTGACGCTTTAACTAGAACACCTAGTCCAAAGGAGTTAGGTCCTGCTACTTATTATTCAAACTTTATGGATGTAACTAATAGAGGAGTTGAAGTAAGCATAGGCGGTGATATCGTAAGAAGTGAAGACTTTGTTTGGTCTACCAATGTAAACTGGTCGTTTAACAGAAATAAATTGGTGAAATTAAACGGTGCTAGTATCAACCCATTTCAGTTGGACTACTATATTGAAGGTCAGCCAGTAGGTACGATTAAAGGATATAAAGTGGCTAAGATTTTTCAAACTCAAGACGAAGTAGATGCGTTAAATAATGCTTCGCCAACAGGGATTTATGATAAAATGTCAACTAGTGTGGGAGATTTCATGATGGAAGACGTAAATGGAGACGGTCAAATCACAATTGATGACAGAGCTATAATCGGGAATATCCAACCAGACTTTTTTGGTGGAATTTCAAATACATTTGCTTATAAAAATTTTAGCCTTAATGCTTTGTTACAGTATTCAGTAGGAGCAAAATCGATTTGGAATGCAATTCCTACGGGAGTTTACAATTCATTGGGTGAAAATAAATACAGTGAGTATGCATTAAATACTTGGACTCCAGAAAATCCAAATGCTCGTTATGCAAAAGCACTTTATTCAGATCCGTCTGCTAATGGTAGAGTTTCAGATAGATATATATATGACACATCTTACTTGCGTTTAAGAAGCCTACAGTTTAGCTACAATTTTGAACAACAATTGTTAGATAAAATTGGTGTTGATAGAGCGACACTTACGTTGACAGGAACAAATTTAGTAACATGGACAAAATGGCCTGGAATAGACCCTGAAACTTTTTCAGAAAGAGGTACAATTACAGATCAAATAAACAATGAAGATCCGTATCCATTAGCTAAGTCATTCTCGTTAGGAATTCAAGTTCAATTTTAAATTTAAGTACAGATGAAACAACATATAAGAAAAATAAATACTGTTTTAATTTTTGCAATTGCAGCAACAATTACTAGCTGTAACATTGACGACATAAAACCACAAAATAAATTAACAACAGAAAACACAGTAAGAGATGAAGCTTCGGCTCAGATGGTTCTTAATGGTGTTTACGATTTAGGAAGAGAGTTTGATGTTAGTTTTTTTCCATTGCATTTAGCTGCTTTGGGTAATGAAGGTACAATTTCAGGATTTATGAGCGGTAGTAAAGGCTTCAATGTTAATGAAGTTCCTGTTGATAATGTCTTTTTAGGAAATTTGTATAACGGTCACTATAAGATTATCAATTCCTGTAATTTTTTGATTCAGGAGTTAGAAGCAGGTAAGGCTATTGGTATTTCTGAAACCAAAAAAGGAGAGATGCTTGCTGAGGCTAAGTTTCAACGTGCTTTTACACATTTTAATTTACTGCGTTATTTTGGGGAGTTTTATAATTTAAACTCAACTTACGGAATAGTTTTAAAAACAACATTTTCAACAAAACTTGAAGCTAAACCTAGAAATACCGTTGCAGAGGTGTACAAGCAAATCGAAGATGACTTGATTTTTGCTGCAGCAAATGGACCTGTTTATGTGGAGCATTTCTACTCAGGAAGCCTTGCGGCCAAAGCATTATTGTCTAAAGTATATTTGTACGAAAAGAAATTTACTGAGGCAGCAACATTAGCAGAAGAAGTGATCAACAATAGTGAAGGTTATGCTTTAGAAGACAACTATGCTGATATTTTTAGCAATAGTTTTAACTCGTCAGAAGTTATTTTCGCACCATTTACTGGTCCGGATAACGAGGGAAAAACACAAATGAGCCAAGTAAACAGAACAACTTACAGTCAGTCATTGCGAACTTTAGCCGATGCTCAAGTAGGAACTTCAACTAATGGTAGTTTATCTGGTGCTGGCTCCGGTTATGACCCACGTTTCTCGTTTGCTTACAGTAACGCTACAAAAAAATCTAACGGTAATGGAAAATATCCATTTCTAGATCAAATATCTTCTCAAGGAAATACATTGTATCATTTACGCCTTGCTGAAATATATTTAGTTAAGGCAGAAGCAGAAGCACGTAGAACTGGTGGGGATTTAGGGAACGCATTGGGACGACTTAACGAAATTAGAGATCGTGCGGGAGTTACTGCAAAAGTTCTTACTACTAAGGCAACTTTATTAGAAGACATACGCAACGAAAAATTATTGGAACTTTTCTTCGAAAACGGTGAAGGTTGGTTTGATATTGTTCGTTATCATTCACAAGGAAATCTAACTGCCTCAGCTGTAAAAGCTTCATTAGTATCCGAAAATCAGTTTGTGTTACCTATGCCTCTGGATGTTATAACAGGGAATAATACAATTATTCAAAATAAAGGCTATTAAGCCAGTGACAATTTTTAAAGGAGCGGTGTAATATATAGCTGTGATTATATAATATTCATAAGAATTGTACACCGTTCCTGTTTTAACTATTAATTTTAAAATACCACAAAATGAAAAATTTATCATTGTTAGCATTACTATTTGTTTTGCTTTCTTGCCAAGAAGTAATACCACAAAAAGACTATGTAGTCGTTCACGGAAAAATTGAAAATCCAATTGAGGGACTAGGCGTAAGACTTTTTGATCCAGTTAGTTCAAAAGCAATTACGATTAAAGTTGCCGCTGACGGAACTTATAGAGATACTATTAAATTAGATAAACCTACTTTTTTTAATACCTTTTATGACAAATTTTTCAGTCTGTATCTTGCTAATGATATGGATTTAGAAATTAATTTTGATGCTAAAAATGTTTCTAAAAGCCTTACTATTAAAGGAAAAGGAGAAAAAGAAAATGATTTCTTAAGAACCAAAGCTAAACTAGAAGGAGAATTGTATGGAGGCGATTATAATGCTTTTTTAAACGCAGAAAAAGAAGTGTTTGATACTAAAATCAATAAATTCAGTACGGACTTTAAGGCGGCACTTGAGCAAAAAAAATCAGAGCTTGATACTTCCTTCGTTAGTTCTCAACTTAAAATGATCGAAGAATTAAAAAAGGGTATTGCACAACAATATGCTGACGCGCAAAGAAACAAAAGTGAGTTAGGAGCAGGCATGCAATCACCAGATTTTAAAAATTATATCAATTATGACGGTGGAAAATCATCGCTTTCAGACTTTAGAGGAAGCTATGTTTTTATTGATGTTTGGGCAACATGGTGTGGACCTTGCAAATATGAGTTCCCTTTTATAGGAAAAGTGGAGAAAGCTTTCCATGACAAAAACATAAAATTTGTAAGTATATCTGTAGACCGTTTGAAAGACGAACAAAAATGGCGTGATATGATTAAAGCCGAAGGCCTATCAGGAATCCATCTTTTGGCCGACAAAGAAATAGAGTCTGCGTTTACTGCAGGTTATTATATTCAAGGAATTCCTCGTTTTATAGTTTTAGATAAAGAAGGAAAAATCATCAATGCTGATGCGCCAAGACCTTCTGAACCTGCATTGACCGATCTACTAAACTCATTAGACATGTAGTTTTTCGAAAGTGAAAAGCTATCTTTTATAAAATGTTGATTTAAAACTAGAGTATTTAGCTTCTCTAGTTTTAAATTACATTTCAAATTAAATCAAAAAAAATTTCATTGGTTACCCTGAACTGTTTCGAATACCTTTTCTCTTAAAAATTTATTTTAAAAGAAGACGGTAAATGAATCATTTGTATAATTAAATCTTGTTTCGCTACCAAAACCACTTATCAACCAAAGGAAGGAAACTTCTAAATAAATAAGATATACAACCATAACTATTAAATTAAACATGAAAAATCTATTAACTATTTTTTCTTTTTTTCTTGTCGCATGCACTGTTAACGCACAAGAACTTAATTTGAATGATCCGCTTCCGGAGAATTCTAGAATAAAAAAAGGAGTCCTTAAAAACGGGATGACGTATTATATTTACAAAACTGATGTAGTAAAAAATGTAGCGAGCTATTATATCATTCAAAATGTAGGTTCAGTTTTAGAAAAGGATGGACAAGAAGGTCTGGCGCATTTTCTAGAACATATGGCTTTCAACGGAACTAAAAATTTTCCTGGTAAAGGTGTTCTAAATACACTTCAAAAACATGGGGCTGTCTTTGCAAAAGATATCAATGCTTATACTGCTTTTGACGAAACAGTATATAATATGGACAATATTCCAACAAATGTTCCTGGTCTAGTAGATACGTCATTATTGATTTTACATGATTGGGCAGATGGCTTATTACTTACTGATGCTGAAATTGATGCGGAACGCGGCGTGATAAAAGAAGAGTGGAGAACCAGACAAAATGGATATATGCGACTTTTTAAAAATTCATTGCCTACGATGTTTAACAATAGCATATATGCTGATCGTATGCCGATAGGTTTAATGAGTGTTATTGATACTTTTAAATACAAAACACTAAGAGATTTCTACCACGATTGGTATAGAACAGACCTACAAGCTATAGCGGTGGTTGGTGATTTTGATATTGCCGAAATGGAACAAAAGATAGTAAAATTGTTTTCGCCAATTCCTGCAATAAAAAATCCATTGGAAAGGTTTATTGTACAAATTCCTGATAACAAAGCAATGCTTTATAACTTAGGGACTGATAAGGAAGTTGCAACTTCGAATATTTCTTTCACAATTAATCACCCAAAATCATTGAAAGATGAAACGGTTGCCGACTTAAGAGAATCTTTGTACAGCGGAATGGTGGGTAGAATGTTGTCTTCAAGACTTAGAGAAATCTCTCAAAAACCAGATGCGCCTTTTGTTTCGGCAAGCGCAAGTTTTCAAAGTTTTGCTAGAGCAAAAAATAATTTTGGATTGATGATTTCGCCAAAACCTAATATGCAACACCAAGCTTTCAAAGTAGCTTTAGAAGAATTAAATAGAGCAGTTAAATTTGGCTTCAGCCAAGCTGAAATTGACAGAACTATTGCTATTTATAGTAATTTTTACCAAACTAAAATCACTAAAATAGATCAGACACCACATGCAGAAATAGTTAATACCATTCAGAAAAACTATTTAGAAAATGAGGCAATGACTGATATGGCAAAAGAATATGAGCTTGTTAAGCTGATGTTTAATCAATTGAAAGCCTCAGATTTACAAGACTTCATCAAAAAACTTTATACTGCCGAAAATCGCGTTTTAGACGTTACAGGAGTAGAGGGTGAAAATAATCTTTCTCAAGATGAAGCTCTTAAAATTGTTAACGAAGTAGAGAATGACGCTACTCTTGTTGCATATACTGATGAATTTGTTGGAAAAACATTGATTTCAGGTCTTGAGATCAAAGCGGGGAAAATTGTTTCTGAAAAAAATATCAAAGAATTAGGTTCAACGAGATTTGTTTTAAGCAACGGAGTAGTTGTGGATTATAGATTTAGTGATGTCGAAAAAAACAATGTGCTTTTTGAAGCAGTTAGTTTTGGAGGAAATTCTGTTATAAAAGATGCTGATCTCCCGTCAGCAGCAATGGTAGGTGGTTTAGTGAGAATGTCTGGTTTAGGAGAATACAGCGCAACCGATTTGGCAAAGGTTTTGGCAGGAAAAAATGTGAATGCAAGAGTAGGTATTTCTGAATTAGAAGAAAACATCTCAGGTATGACCACAACTAAGGATATTGAATCCTTGTTGCAAATGGTGCATTTACAGTTTGTAAAACCACGTTTTGATGAAAATAGTTTTAAAGTGTTACAAAACAATCTAGACAATACTTTGATTCAAAGAAAAGGTGGAATTGCTTATAAAATGGAAGATAGCATTACCACAACTTTGTACGGATATAACAATCCTAAAAAACGTCTCTTCGATGAAAAATATTTAAAAGAAGTTTCTTTTGAAAAAATAAAATCGATATATCTGGATCGTTTTAGCAATCCTTCTGATTTTGCATTTCTTATTGTTGGAGATGTCCCAAAAGAGACTTTAAAACCTTTATTGGAAAAGTACATAGCAAGTTTGCCTACCACTACGAAAAAGGAAAAATGGCAGGATAATTCAGTTGAGTGGTTAAAAGATACTAATAAAAAGGATGTTTTCATGACCATGGAAGATCCTAAAGCTACAGTACGTATTGCTTTTAAAAAACCATTTAAATACAGTTTAAAAAACAAATACATCATAAAGGCTTTTCAAGACATTCTTGAGCTTAGATTAATGGCGACATTAAGAGAGCAAGAAGGCGGGACTTATGGAGCGAGTGTGTATAGTATTTTAAGTAAAAGACCTACAGAGTTAGCTAGTTTTTATGTTTATTTTGATTGTGATCCTGAGAAAGCAGATAAATTAATTTCTATCGTTCATCAAGAAATTGATAAAATTAAAAATGGTACAATCGATAAAGAAGATTTAAACAAAGCACTTACTAGTTATCTAAAAGATCTAAAAGAAGAAAAAGAATATACTAATTACGAGTTGGACGTGCTTTATGATTACCTTATTGAAGGGTATAATAGAAACGACACTAAAAACAATGTAGATCTAATAAATACAATTACGCCAAAAGACATTCAAAAGTTTGTGAAGCAAATGATGAATGATTCTCAAAGTTTTGAAATCGTATTTAAACCCGCAAAGTAATAGTAAAAGCATCTTTCGTTATTACTTAGTTTCTATTAAGTATTTTGAATTAGTACACAAACAACGAAAGTAAATTTAGGGTCATTGAATAATGGCCCTATTTTATTAAATACATCCTTATAAATTATAATCTAATGAAGAAATTATTAATACTGTTAGCCTTTATCTTAAGTGCTAATGCTTTTTCTCAAATACACAAGCCCGTGAAATGGGCGACTTCGGTTGTGGCTGTCTCAGGGACTACTTATGACTTAGTAATCCAGGCTACCATTGAAACTAGTTGGCATTTATATTCTCAAAACGTTCCCGACGGCGGTCCGATTCCAACAGCTTTTACTTTTCCTAAAAATCCTAGTTTTGAATTAGTGGGAAAAGTTTCAGAAGAAAAAGGACATACTGTTAATGACCCTATATTTAATATGAAAATTAAATATTTTGAAAACAAAGCCGTTTTTAAACAGCGTATCAAAGTACTATCAAATAAAGCTTTTAAAATCTCGGGAGAAGTAGAGTTTATGGTTTGCGATGATGCCAATTGTTTACCGCCTACCTACGTAGATCTTAACTTTCAGATTCCTGAAACTAAAATAGTGGTTGCTGAAATACCAGTCGAAGTTGACAAAACGGAAAAAACAGTAGCTCCGCTTGTAGAAAAAGTAGTGGTAACTGACACGATTATACAAGAAGAAATTGCGACTGATACTATTGCAGAAACAGTAGTTAAAGCTGATGTTGCGGACAAAATTGTTGATGGTAAAGAGAAAAAATCCGCAGATAGAAGTTTACTTGCCATATTTATTATTGCTTTCTTTTCTGGATTTGCAGCCTTATTGACACCTTGCGTGTTTCCTATGATTCCTATGACGGTAAGTTTCTTTACTAAACAAAGTAAAACTAGAGCTAAAGGAATCAAAAACGCAATCATTTATGGATTGTCAATTGTGATTATATATGTATTATTAGGTTCAATCGTCAGTGCTGTCTTTGGAGCTGATGCTTTGAATGCACTTTCTACTAATGTATGGTTTAACGTTATTTTCTTTGTGCTTTTAGTTGTTTTTGCAGTTTCCTTTTTAGGAGCTTTCGAAATCATGCTTCCTAATTCATGGGCGAATAAAGTAGATACAAAAGCAGATAAAGGTGGATTAATTGGGATTTTCTTTATGGCTTTGGCCTTAGCAATCGTTTCTTTTTCATGTACAGGGCCTATTGTTGGTACTTTATTAGTTCAAGCAGCAGCGGGCGGAAATCAAGTTGGACCTATCGTTGGAATGCTAGGTTTTTCTTTGGCCTTAGCCATACCGTTTGCATTATTTGCAGCTTTTCCAGGATGGTTGAATTCATTGCCAAAATCAGGCGGATGGTTGAATACCGTAAAAGTAGTATTAGGATTTTTAGAATTGGCTTTGGCATTTAAATTTTTATCGAATGCTGATTTAGTTCTACAATTGCACTTGATAGAGCGCGAAGTTTTCTTAGCGATTTGGATTGCTATTTTTGGAGCTTTGTCATTTTACCTTTTTGGAAAAATACAATTGCCACACGATTCTCCTTTAACACACATTTCAGTAGGAAGACTATGTTTAGGTTTACTAACATTAACGTTTACTATTTATATGATTCCAGGTTTATGGGGTGCGCCTCTAAACTTGATAAGTGCTTTTCCCCCGGCCCAGCATTATAGTGAATCTCCTTATGGAGTAGGTTCTTCGCAAGGTGGCGGAGGTACAACCGCCGTTGCCGAAATTCCCGAAGGCGCACATCTAATGGCACCACATAATATTATCGCTTTTAATGATTATGATTTAGGGATGGCTTACGCCAAAAAAGTAAACAAACCAGTTATGCTAGATTTCACTGGATATGCCTGTGTAAACTGTAGAAAAATGGAGCAACAAGTTTGGCCAAAAGACCAGATTTTAGCAATCCTAAAAAACGAGGTAGTGCTTATTTCTTTATATGTAGATGACAAAAGACCGCTTCCTCCGGGTGAAGAAATAGATTCTAAGCTAAGACCAGGAAAAAAATTAAAATACGTGGGACAAAAATGGAGTGAATTCCAAACCATAAAATACAAGGCAAATGCTCAGCCATTTTATGTGTTGACAGATCACGAAGGAGAAAATTTAATTGACCCTGTGGGTTACACTCCAGACGCTGAAGAATATCACAACTGGTTAAAAACAGGACTAGCTAACTTTAATGAAAAGTAGAAATGAAAAAAATATTTTATATACTAAGTATTGCATTTATAGGGTTGGCATTCAATGTAGTTCCGGTAAAGGATTATGTAGCAGTTACCGGTAAAATCACGAATCCTACTTCTGATTTTTTGATGATACAGTCGCGATCATTTTCGAAAAAAATTCAGGTTAAACAGGATGGTACTTTCTCAGATACTTTAAAAGTAGAAGCGGGCTATTATCGCTTGTCAGATGGCAGCGAAGCACTTAATCTTTATTTAAAGAATGGATATGAATTAGAGCTTACTCTAGACACCAAAGAGTTTGATGCATCCATTGTTTTTCAAGGAATGGGGGCTGAGGCCAATAATTATTTGGCATCAAAGAACCTTTTATTGAATACTTTTTTTGATGAAGATTCTTTATTTGAATTAGATAAGATTGGTTTTGATAAGAAAGTGAATGAAGGAAGTCAAATCCTAACGACTTCTTTAGCTAATGCAAAAAAACTAGACCCTATTTTTATCGAAAAGGAGAAAAAAGATGTTAGCGCAATAGTAAATTATTATTCAGAAAGTTATAATGACAATCATTACTTAAAAACAGTTTTGGTTAAAGGTGCCAAGGCTCCAAAATTCATGTATTATGAAAACTATAATGGAGGCAAAACCTCGTTAGAGGATTTAAAAGGCAAGTACGTATATATTGATGTATGGGCTACCTGGTGCGGTCCGTGTAAAGGAGAAATCCCTTTTTTGAAGGAAATAGAAAAAGCATATCATTCAAAAAACATTGAATTTGTAAGTATTTCAGTAGATGAATTGAAAGATCATGATAAGTGGAAGCAAATGGTGAAAGAAAAAGAATTGACAGGAGTACAGTTGTATTCTGATAAAAGCTGGGCTTCTCAATTTGTTAAGGACTTTAGAATCAGCGGTATTCCACGATTTATTTTAGTCGATCCACAAGGGGACATCGTTACGGCTGATGCTCCTAGACCTTCGTCCAAAGAATTAAAAACTTTATTGGCTGAATTATTAAAATAGAGATAAAATAAGATTATTTATAGAACACTCTAGTGTAGAAGCTAGAGTGTTTATTTAGAATAGTTTGAAGTTAATGTATTTATTATGAGTTTTTTAAAAAATATTTTTTCAAAAGAGTTGGCTCCGATTACCATTGAAAAAAAGAACAAGGTTTCTGAATTAGAACTTTATTTTCAACAATATCGCGAAGAAATTGTTGGAATTCAGCAGAAATTTAAATCACCTTACGGTGAAAAAGAAATTATTTACGCCGACTGGACTGCCAGCGGAAGATTATACCGCCCTATAGAAGATAAATTGCTGAATCAATTTGGTCCATTTGTGGCCAATACGCATACAGAAACGTCAATAACGGGTTCTGTTATGACGATGGCTTACCATGATGCAAGAGAAATAATTAAAAAACATGTGAATGCCAATTCAGATGATGTCTTGATCACCGAAGGCTCTGGTATGACAGGAGTTGTCAATAAACTGCAACGTATTTTAGGATTAAAAGTGTCCGAAAATTTGAAGGCGCATACTACTATTCCCGATGCGTTAAGACCAATTGTTTTTATTACCCAAATGGAACACCATTCTAATCAAACGTCTTGGTTAGAAACCATTGCCGATGTTGAGATAATTCCATGCCACGATTCGGGATTAATTTGTTTTGAAAGTTTTGAGAAAGTTTTAATTCAATATAAAAATAGGCCCATAAAAATTGCATCAGTAACGGCTTGCTCTAACGTAACTGGTATTAGAACCGACTATCATAAAATTGCCGCTGTCATTCATGGACATGGTGGACTTTGTTTTGTTGATTTTGCTTGTTCCGCTCCTTATGTTGAGATCAATATGCATCCAAAAGAGAAAGAATCTTATTTAGATGCGATTTTCTTTTCGCCACATAAGTTTTTAGGAGGGCCAGGAACTTCAGGGGTTTTAATTTTTAATAAAAAGTTATATAAAAACATAGTTCCAGATAATCCAGGAGGAGGTACTGTAAGTTATACTAATCCTTGGGGAGACCACGATTATGTTGACGATATTGAAACTAGAGAAGATGGAGGAACACCTGGATTTTTGCAAACTATAAAAATTGCGCTTTCAATTCAATTGAAAGAAAAGATGGGGATTAAAAATATCTTGGAACGTGAACATGAATTTAATGAAATCATTTTCGATAAATTATCTAAAATACCAAATCTTACCATTCTAGCATCAGAACATAAAGATAGATTAGGGATTTTCTCGTTCTATGTAACTGATGCTCATTTTAATTTAATTGTGAAATTATTGAATGACAGATTTGGTGTTCAAACTCGTGGTGGTTGCTCTTGCGCTGGTACTTATGGTCATTTTTTATTAAACGTAGATCGGCAAACTTCAAAAAGCATCGAAAAGAAAATCTTAGAAGGTTGTATGGTCGAAAGACCAGGATGGATCCGCATGTCTATTCATCCAACAATGACTAATGCCGAAATTATTTTTGTATGTGACGCCATCAGTGAAGTTGCAGAAAACTTTCAAAAATGGAAAATAGACTATCGCTATGATGCTGTTAAGAATGACTACGTACATAACAACAATATTAGCATAGAAAAAGAAATAACCAAAGATTGGTTTAATTTATAAAGCTTAATAGTACGGTTCATCAATGTGAAATTTAGTTCTTTCATTTTTGAGCCGTTTCAATTGTAAAATTAAACTTGTTTTCAAGTTGATTCACCTTTTATTATTCTGAGTAGATTTAAAAATTTGCTACTTAGTTCAAATTGAAATTTAATAGTCTCACTGGCTATGATTTGTATAGTCTCCTTTAATTCTTTATTTTTGGAAGTGAATAATTAAAAATAAATTCAGTTGAGCAAACTTTCGTTCCCTACTTTATCTATTAGTACTATACTTGGTGAAGATAATTTGGGTATTAGCCTATTCCGTCATAGTGTGAAGGGACGAAATGAATTTGAGCAGCCCCATAAACACGATTTTTATCTTGTCTTTTTTGTCGAAAGTGGCTCTGGAGTTCACGATATCGACTTCACACAGTATACAGTCGCTGATAATCAGGTTTATTTTGTTCGCCCGGGACAAATACACAATTGGTCACTTAAAGAAGGAACTACTGGGTTTCAACTGATGCTTTCGAACGAAATAGTAAATATTTTTTATAATTTATCTCCACTTTCTTTTTTTCAAGCCAGTTCTATATCGTGTATTTCGTTAACAGAAACAGTTTTCCAAGAGTTTATAAAACAGCTTAACGATATAGAAGGGTTACTTCCCAATAATGATATAGTGACAAAGGAAATTGTAGTGCTTCAGCTGCATTTGTTACTTAAGTTATTGGAAAAAAATTATCTAATTCAATTTCCAGAACGCGATAGTGTTGTTAGACCTGAAAAATTAATACAAAAATTCGTTGAGTTAGTAGAAGTGCATTTTCATCAAGAACCCGCGGTAAAGTTTTATGCCACGCAGCTAAAGATCACAGCTAACTATCTAAACATCCTATCTCAAAAATATTTAAAAACGGCTGCGGGAGATTTTATAAAAGACAGAAGCATGCTGGAAGCTAAGCGCTTGCTTGCCAGTACTAACTTATCTATGAAAGAAATCGCATACCAACTGGGTTTTAATGACAATGGCTATTTTAGCAAAGTGTTTAAAAAACTTTCAGGGGAGTCACCGAGCGATTTTAGAGAAAGTTATAAATTTTACCATCCTTACCACTAATAGTACCATTCAATATTGAATTTCTAATCGATTTTTGTAATTGATAAAAATTACTAAAAATGTGTGCACATAAAAGAAAGTGCAAGTTGCTTTTATGGTAAAGAATCAGTTTTATGAATTCAAAAAGAAATGAGTTATGACAAACAAACGAAATAGGAGCGTTTTATTAAGCAAGTTGATTTTAGTCATTGTGATAATTTTGGGTTGCTCATCAAAACAAACAGAATTAAAATTAGAGGATATGGATTTAAATAAAGCGCTTTTTGAAGCTGTTGATCGCGGCGATGCAACAATGCTGGCAAAGATTTTACAAGATAAGCCATCATTAGAACTGAAAAATGATAAGGGGAGAACAGCACTGATGGAAGCAGTTTATAAAAGTGATAACAAAATAGCCATATTGCTTATAAACGCTGGAGCCGACGTAAATGCTCAGGATGGAATTAAAAACAGTCCTTTTTTATACGCCGGTGCCGAAGGTAATTTGGAGATTGTAAAAATGGCATTGAACCATGGTGCAAATTTCAAGATATACAATCGCTACGGAGGTACGGCACTAATTCCTGCTGCTGAAAAAGGACATTTAGAAATTGTAAAACTATTGGTAAATACAGCGGGTTTTCCTAAAGATCATATAAACAATCTTGGATGGACTGCCTTATTAGAAGCTGTTTTGTTGAGTGATGGGGGTCAAGTTCATATTGATATAGTAGCTGCCTTGATCGAAGGCGGCTGCGATGTAAACATAACGGATAAAAACGGAATGACACCTTTGAGACTCGCAAAGAAGCAAGGATACGCTGAGATGGTAAAATTATTAGAAAAAGCGGGAGCAAAATAATTAAAAGATAAAAATGGAACAGAATCATATTAGTAGAAAAAGATTTTTAGGATTGAGTGCAGCCGCTACTGGAGCTGCATTATTCTCAGGTATTGGCACTTCAGCAATGACACCACAGGAAGCAGAGGATATAAACACTGCTGCTTTAAAAGAATATATTTTAACGAATGTAAGACTGGAAGAAGGGTTTGAGTACAACGAAAAAAAGGAAGTCATAGCCACAAATACAGCCTTATATAACCTGCATATTTCCGATGGCAAAATCAAAAAGATTGTAAAAGGCAAACTTGATCTAAAGCTGAAGACAATCGACGCCAAAGGTTTTTTAATGCTTCCGGGATTGCGTGATATGCACATTCATATTGATAAAACATTTTATGGTGGGAAATGGAATGCTGCACCAAGAAAAGGGTATACAGTGAAAGATATGATTGTATTGGAGGAAAAGATTATTCCACAGTTATTGACAGATTCCCAACACAAAGCCGAAGAAGCGATAGAACTAATGAAAAGCCAAGGTACTTATTTTGCCCGTTGCCAAACTAATATTGATCCCGTAAGCGGATTAAAAAGTTTAGAGCATTTATTAGCAGCATTAGATAAAAATAAGGATAGTTTTGCTTGGGAAATTGTCGCTTTTCCACAACATGGAATTTTGTATTCCCAGTCAGAATCGCTGTTGCGCGAAGCGGCAAAAATGGGTGTTGACTTTATTGGTGGCCTAGATCCAACCACTGTCGATGGGAATTTAGAGAAATCTCTTGATGCCATGTTTCAAATTGCAATTGACAACAATAAAGGAATTGATATTCACTTGCATGAAGGATTACCAACAGGTAAAGCCGCCATAGAATACATCATTAAAAAAACAGAAGAGAATAAACAGCTACAGGGAAAAACAGACATAAGTCACGGCTTTGCTCTTGCCAGAATGGAAGCAAACGAATTAGAAAAAATAGCTGAACAAATGGGGGCACTTGGTATTGGAGTGGTTTCTACAGTGCCTATTGGCCGCACAATAATGCCAATTCCAACTTTAAAAAAGCACGGTGTAAAATTAATGACTGGTACAGATAGTATCGTAGATCATTGGCAACCTTTTGGAAATTGTGATATGCTTGAAAAAGCAAAATTATGTGCCCAACTTTACGGTTGGACAGATGAGTATAGTCTAAGTCGCGCCTTACATATTGCTACTACTAACGAGATATTGCCACTTAATGATGCTGGTGCTCGGGTATGGCCTGCGGTGGATGCTGAAGCCAATTTTATTTTGGTAAAAGCCAGTTGTTCTGCAGAAGCAGTTGCGCGTCTACCTAAAAGAGAAGGCGTTTTCTTTAAAGGAAAACTAATAGCTGGGGAAATGAAGGCATAGATTCAAATTCGATCGATTAGTTGGGTTTCAAGATTAAAAAACAAGTTTAAATTCAGAATACAAAGTATAGTGTTCTGAATTTAAACTTGTTTTGTTTTTTAAAGAAGGTTTTTAAGGTAACGAACTATTTTAAAATGTAATACTTTTTCGAAATTACATTTCTTATTCAATTCTTTAAAGAGTTCAAATAAATACTTCTTGAAGATAAAGCTTAAGTTCTGCTTCGAAATGGAAATAGAAAGGAATTAATTCGTTAAATTCGTGTTCAATTTTTTACAATTCTATAATGATTTTATTGCGCAAAATACTCTTTCCCTTTGCTATTTTATATGGTTTCATTACGAGTATTAGGAACTTTCTATTTAATCAAGGAATTTTTAAATCTTATAGTTTTGATCTGCCTATTATTGCTGTGGGAAACCTCAGTGTTGGCGGTACTGGTAAAACACCGCAAATTGAGTACTTGATTAGACTGCTGTCTGAACAATACAAAGTAGCAACATTAAGTAGGGGATATAAGAGAAAGTCGGAGGGTTTTATTTTAGCGGATGGAGGTTCTAATGCTGAAATACTAGGGGACGAACCTTTTCAATTCTACACGAAATTTAAGAATATTCAAGTTGCTGTTGATGCGAATCGAAAGAACGGAATTGAAAAATTGCTCTCGCAACCGCAAAAACCAGAAGTAATTTTGTTGGATGACGCTTACCAACATCGAAAAGTGAAAGCAGGTTATTATATTTTACTTAGCTCTTATGGCGACTTGTATTGTGATGATTTTATACTTCCTGCAGGAAACTTAAGAGAAAGTAGAAGCGGAGCCAAGAGAGCTAATGTTATAGTTGTAACAAAATGTCCTGCAGATCTATCAGAAGTGGAGATGGCTAGCATTAAAAACAAATTAAAAATTGGTGTAAACCAAGAATTATATTTTACGACCATTGCTTACGATGAATTTATTTACTCAGAAACGGGAGTACGAGCAGTAAAAGACATCAAGAGTAGTGATAAGTTACTTTTGGCTGGAATTGCAAAACCTGGCTCTTTTTTCGAATATTTAAAAACTGAAAAGGATGTTTGTATGAGTTTTCCAGATCATCATCATTTTAGTGAAAGCGATATAATAGACATTAAAAATAAATCGCTAAATAAGATTATAATAACGACTGAGAAGGATTATGTGCGCTTGCAGGGAAGAATCCCCGCCGATCAACTTTTTTATTTACCAATACGAAGTCAGTTTCTTGTAAGAGATAATGACTTTAGAAAAACAATCATGAATTATGTGGGAACAAGTACAAGAAACGGTAAGTTACATCAATAAAGTAAACCACTTCAATCCTGAATATGGAATTATATTAGGTTCTGGTTTAGGAAGTTTTACGGATGACATTAAGATTGAATTTACATTGCCCTATAACGAAATACCGAATTTCCCTGTATCCACAGTTCAGGGACATAAGGGGGCTCTGGTTTTTGGAACTATTGGCGATACAAAGGTTGTGGCCATGCAAGGACGTTTTCATTTCTACGAGGGATATTCGATGAAAGAAGTGACTTTTCCGGTGCGTGTCTTGAAGTTTTTGGGAGTTAAAAAACTAATTGTCTCTAACGCTTCTGGGGGAGTAAATCCCAATTATAAAATAGGCGAAATTGTAATCATTAAGGATCATATCAATTTTACGCCAGAGCATCCGTTGCGTGGTGTAAATGACGAACGTTTTGGTCCGCGATTTGTAAATATGAGTGAGCCTTATTCGAGGAAAATGATAGCTAAAGCAAAAGAACTTGCCACAGAATTAAATATTGAAGTTAAAGATGGAATCTATTTAGGCTTACAAGGACCTAGTTTTGAAACCTTGGCCGAATATAAGATGGTTAAAATCCTAGGCGCTGATTGTGTAGGAATGTCTACCGTACCAGAAGTTATTGTTGCTCGTCACATGGATTTAGAAACCTTTGGAATCTCTGTAATTACAGACATTGGAGACGAGGATAATATTGATTCAATTTCCCATGACGAAGTCTTAGAAGCGGCTCAAAATGCAGAGCCAAATGTAAGAAGATTGATTAAGGAGTTGATCGTTAGGTATTAACTTTGTCTAATTGTTCCGCAATAACAGCGTAGAAATATTCAGGATCGAATGGTTTTGTTATAACATCGTTCATGCCAAATGATAATAGCATTTCTCTGTTTTCGTTCAGTGAAATTGCAGTTACTGCTATTACAGGAGTTAAAATATCAAATTCTCTAATTTTCTTAGTCGCCACTGTACCGTTTATTCCTGGAAGATGGACATCCATTAAAATTAAATCAAACTTATGGTTTCTGACTTTTTCAATTGCCTCTTCTCCGTTATCAATAATTTTGCATTTCATGCCTTTATTTAGCACCATTTTTTTTGCTATCATCTGATTGATCTTATTGTCTTCAACCACTAAGATGTTTTTATTTGCAAAAATTGATTCATCATAATTTTTAATTACGGTACTATCTGATGAATGCTGCTCGTTTACTGTAAATTCTAATTGAAATGAAAAGACAGAGCCTTTGCCTAAAATACTTTCGACTTTAATTTGTCCGCCAAGAATTTTAGTTAGTTTTTTTACGATTGTTAACCCTAATCCAGTCCCTCCATATTTTCGATTTATTTCGACAGATCCTTGGGCGAAACTTTCAAAAATAGTGTCTAATTTATCGCGTGAAATCCCAATACCAGTATCAATAATTTCAAATGATAGTACCGCAGTGTCATCTATATGGGATTGTAATTTAGCTTGGATCGTGACGTTCCCGTTTTTGGTAAACTTTAAAGAATTATTTATTAAATTCATGAAAATTTGCGACAATTTCGTTGGATCTCCTATCAAATGATCTGGGATGGTTTCATCAATATTAAATGTAAAGGTATTATTATTCTTTAAAGCGATTTCCTTCAAAGAATTTCTGATGTCTTCTAACAGCTGTTTTAGATTGAAATTAACAGTATCTACTTCAACGGTATTGGATTCGATTTTATTGATTTCTAGAATTTCATTTATAAAAGTGGTTAGATAGTTTCCAGAAAATTTTAAAGATGATAAATAATGTAACTGTGACTTCTTAGGGTTTTCTTCCAGTAATAAATGAGTGATACCGTTTATAGCATTTAGTGGCGTTCTGAGTTCATGGCTAACGGTAGATAAAAATTCGAATCTTGCCTGTGATGCTTTTTCAGCTTTCTCTTTTGCTATTATTAACTCGGTGTTCTTTTCGTGTAGTAATAAATTCGATTTATTTCTAATGATATTGTTCTTGTATAAAGACAAACTCAATAGGGATAGAATTAAAATTAACGCAATGGCAAGGATATTAATCAGCTTAGAGAATTTGATGTTTTTTTCCTCTTCCGCGATTTTTTTGTTAATTCGCTCTATCTTTTCTAGTCGTTGCGTTTCCTTAAAATTCTCATAATCATCGATTCCAAGTTTTTCATTGTTCGAAATCGAGATACTTTCTTTAAGATTCAAGTGCTGCTGTAGATAGGAGTAAGCAGTGCTTTTATTTAATATATTACCATAAACGGAACTCAGCGCTAGCAAAATATCCGATTTTTGCTTTAGATTGTCGTTTTTGGCATTTAATTCTAAGGCTTTATTGTAATAGTTTAAGGCTAAATTATTTCGCTTATTGATCTCTTCTATTAGTCCAATTTGATAAAGTGCCTCCGCTTTAATGTCTGCAATTTCAGGACTGTCCGGTTTAGAAATTACCAAATTAAAACACAACGATGCCGCATTGTAATTCTTATACGCTTTATAAATAATACCTTTTTGAAGGTTGACGATGTCTTCATTAGGTTGAATATTTAAAGTTTTATAGATGGATAATGCTTTATTAAGAGAATTTTCAGCTGCTTTGTAGTTTTTTGTGCCAATAGAGGAAAGACTAAGGTAATAGTAGCTATTTGCCACTTGAGTTGAAGGAGGTAAGCCTTCGAATAATGAGATACTTTCAGTAAAACTTTCGTTTGCATCACTGTATTTACTGAGGTCGTAGTAAATTTTACCTAAATTAAAAGTTTGGATGGCTTGAGCTTCCTTTTTAAGATGGACCTCGCAATAATTTATTGCTTTTTGAGTAAAAAAAAGTGCGTTTTTATAATTGTTTTCTTTGATGCTAGAATTCGCCTGCTCAGTATAATGGGATATGCTATCAGTATCCACTTTTTTTTGTGAATAGAGAAAGGAATGAATAAAAAACATAAAAACCAAAAGGTATCTCATCTGTTGTTTATTTTTCTAAGCTATTTTTATTCTTTTGTCAACACTATTAAATCTATTATTCTAGACGAATAGCCTATTTCATTGTCGTACCATCCCACGACTTTTACCATTTTATCAATCACCGAAGTAAGCTGTGCGTCAAACACACATGAATTTCTGTTTCCAATAATGTCTACAGAAACGATTGGGTCTTCGGTGTAATCTAAGATCCCTTTTAAATTATTTTCGGCAGCGAACTTAAATGCTTCGTTGATTTCAGTTATTGTAACGGCACGCTTTACATTGAATGTAATATCTGTTAATGATCCATCAGGAACGGGTACACGAATACCACAACCACCTATTTTGTTGTCTAATGTAGGAAAAATTTTTGTTAATGCCTTAGCGGCTCCAGTTGTTGTAGGGACAATGGATTGACTCGCGCCACGGGCTCTGCGTAAATCTTTATGGGGTTGATCGTGCAGGCTTTGGTCTGTTGTATAAGAGTGAATGGTAGTGATATAAGCTTGTTCTATGCCACATAGCTCATCGATTACCTTCATCATTGGGGCTGCATTATTTGTAGTGCAACTGGCGTTAGAAATAATTTTTTCGGTACCATCAAGAATATGATCATTTACACCAATAACAACAGTTTTAATACTATCTACTTCAGAGGGAGCGGATAGGATTACTTTCTTAGCTCCTGCGATTATATGCGCATTAATTTCTTCAAAAGTTTTGTATTTCCCAGTTGATTCGATTACATAATCGATATTAAAACTTTTCCAGTCTAATTTTGAAATTTGTTTCTCATGAAAAAATAAAAAGTGATCTTCTTCTACAAGAATACCTTTTTCATCTGCGCTTACCTTGTATGGTAAAACACCGTGAATACTGTCGTATTTTAATAAATGAGCCATCGTTTTTGTATCGGCAATGTCATTTATAGCAACAACTTCAATAGTGGGATGGTTCAAAAGCAATCGAAATAGATTTCGACCAATTCTTCCAAAACCGTTAATGGCAATTCTTGTTTTCAATAGATTTTGTTTAAAGTTTCAAGTTTCAGGTTTAAAGTCACTCAACTTGAAACCTTAAACTTGAAACGTTTTTTTTAAAGAATGTGCTTTTGTGCTTTATAAGAAGAGCGAACTAACGGACCACTTTCTACATGACGGAATCCTAATTCTAATCCGTATTTTTCATAGATAGCAAATTGATCAGGAGTTATGAATTCTTTAACTGGCAAGTGTTTTTTACTTGGTTGTAAGTATTGACCGATGGTTACTACATCCACATTAGCATCGCGAAGGTCTCTCATGGTCTGGAAAACTTCTTCTTCTTGTTCGCCAAGACCAAGCATAATCCCCGATTTTGTTCTATTGATTCCTTTTTCTTTCAAGTATCTTAAAACTTCTAAGCTTCGGTCATACTTTGCTTGAATACGTACTTCACGAGTTAGTCTGCGTACTGTTTCTACATTATGTGAAACTACTTCAGGATTTGCGTCTACAATTCGGTCTATATTTCTTTCGATACCTTGAAAATCAGGAATCAAAGTTTCTAGAGTCGTAGTTGGATTCATTCTACGAATGGCTTTTACGGTTTCGATCCAAATAATAGATCCGCCATCTTTTAAGTCATCTCTATCGACACTGGTAATTACAGCATGTTTGATATTCATTAATTTTATCGAACGTGCTACTTTTTCAGGTTCGTCCCAATCTACTGTTTCTGGTCTTCCAGTTTTTACACCACAAAAACCACAAGAACGGGTACATGTATTTCCTAAAATCATAAATGTAGCGGTACCTTCACCCCAGCATTCACCCATGTTAGGGCAGCTTCCTGATGCGCAAATCGTATTCAAACTATATTTATCGACTAAGCCTCTTAGTTCAGTGTATTTTTGTCCTATCGGGAGTTTTACCTTCAACCATTTTGGTTTTTGAACAGGTAAAGTATTTTCTAAAACAGTTTCCATAAATCAATTTTAAGACTGCAAATATAAGGAATGTTGATTTAAAATAGGGTGTTTCGGGCGCGAAGCTTGAAGCGAGATTTATATTAATTATTTGCGCAATTCTCTGTGATTTTTCTGTGTGGCTGTGGTTTGCAGGTATTTATTCCTATCTGCGTGAGAAGTAAAAGGGGTATAGGAGTTTTGTTTTTTTCGAGAAACATAAAAAAAAAAGCAGAATCAAGTGATTCTGCTTTTCTGTCGAAGTTTAATTCAGTTGAACAACAATGGGTAAATTGTAAGCTGTTCGCACAGCTTTTGAATCGATTATTCCGGGCGCCCATTTGGTTCTCAACGATTTTAGAACCCGAATCGCTTCTTTCCCCAATCCATAACCTGGATCGTTTTTTACTTGTATATCAGTCATGCTTCCGTCTTTTTCGACCACAAAAGAAACATAAACACGAATGCTTCTTTCTCCGTTTATTTCTGGGCTTTCAAAATTTTTACCAATGTAGGCGTAGAATTTAGCAATTCCGCCGGGGTATTCTGGCATTTTGTCCAAAAGGGTGCTAGCCACAACCGTATTCCCATAATCAACTATTGCAGGGCTTCCATTTCCCGTTCCTTGCGATGCGACTGGATTCGTACCAATAATCCCATTGCCATCAGGATTATTATTTATCGTAAGCGGGTTTTCAATATTGGTTGCAATATCTGGAGTCGCGAGCGTAGCCTGAACAATTGTAGGGTTTTTAAGTTGGTGTTTTTCAATAACGACACTTGGTTTTTGTTGGATAGCTTTTGGTAGAACGGGTGCTTCAATTTGTTTAACTTGATTGGGGAAAATTTTAGTCACCTCAATAATTTGATCGATACTTCCAGGATTTGCTGCATGTATGTCTGTTGTAGGACTAAGTAGACTTATTATTTTTGGAATACCTACCAGAGAAGCACATAATAATATACCAATAAAAAGTGCAAATAAAGAAGTTTTTACGCTTTCTTGACGCAGTTGATATGCCCCGTATTCTTTGTTTTTGTTTTCGAAAACTAGATTAATCCAGTTGGACTCGTAAAGACTTAGTTTTGACATAATTTATGAATTTAATGGTTAGGTATCAGTTAAATCATAAGCGTGTAGTATTTTTAAATACTAACGTCAATAGTAAGAGTTTTAGTGTGCAATGCGTTAATTATTTGAAAAATAATTTATATAAATACTAAAATTAAGTTTTATTATTTAATTTTTAACAGAATAGATTGTAGTTTATCTTTTGTCTCTAATGATTTCTGCCAATAATTTTTTAGCACGAAGGAGTTTAATTTTTACGTTGCTTAAAGGCTCATTGATTTTAGTAGCAATTTCCTGATAGCTCATTTCCTGAAAATAGCGCAACTGAATTACTTCTTGGTAATGGGGTTTTAGCTCTTTTATGTAACGCAAGAGTTGAGAAAGATTCTGTTCTGTAATCAGTTCGTCTTCCTTAGAAGGAGTGGTGTCTGCAATATTATACGCTTTCTGATCTTCTTGATCTGTAATTTCGATAAAAAGGCTGGACTTTTTTTTACGTAGTAAATCGATGTGTACATTTTTAGCAATACTAATTAGCCAGGTGTTAAACTGGAATTCAGGATTGTAAGTCGCGATTTTGTCAAACGCTTTTGAGAACGTCTCAATGGTAATGTCCTCGGCATTAGTCTCGTTTTCGGTACGTTTCAACATGAAGCCATAAACTTCATTCCAATAGTAATTTAATAGAAAAGTAAAGGCCGCTTGATCGCCTTGTTTTGCTTTTTCGATTTGATTATTTATTTCCAATTTACCGGTTTTGAGAAAGTATTTGTAATAAAGATATTGATTTGTGTGAATATAAGTATTAATTCGACAATAGGAAACCAGTATTTTAAATCTTTCTCTTTTAATTTAGCTGCCGAAAAGCCAACAACTGTCCAAACAGCCGCGTATCTAACAAAAATTAAACTCAATACCACAATCCAGTAAAACTGAAACGACAACAAGATAATGGGTAGTAAAATGAAAAGTAATTGGGAACAGTAGAAAAGTCCCAATTGAAATTTATCTAATTTTTTATAATAGCTTGCCGTAGCAACATGTCTTCTTTTTTGGATAATCCAATCCTTATAAGTAGTTTTTGATTTCGAATAGGTGAAACTTTCTGGCGTGTAGGCGATAGTAGTGTTTTTTGAAGTTGCGGCTTGATTGATAAACAAATCGTCATCACCAGAGCGTACCTGAATGTGGTTTATAAACCCGTTTACGTTAAAAAACTCTTCTTTCTTGTAGGCTAAATTTCGACCTACTCCCATATAAGGTCGTCCTGATTTTGCCCAAGAAAAGTATTGCATAGCAGTGAGTAAAGTCTCAAAACGCATTAATTTGTTAAGAAAAGATTTGTTGATTTTTTCGTATGCGCCATAGCCTAACACAATCGTTTTCTGCATGGTGAATTGGGAACTCATCGCTGTAATCCATTCTTTTGAAGTAGGATAGCAATCAGCGTCAGTAAATAATAAATATTCGTTTTTGGCTGCTTTTATTCCTAAAGTCAATGCGTATTTTTTATTTCCCCAAAAAGCCTCGTTGTTTTTAACTTTTACCAAACGGATATTTGGGTACTGTTTTTCAAAACCTTCGAATATTTCTAAAGTAGCATCACTAGAAGCGTCATCAATTAAGACAATTTCATAATCAGGGTAGTTTTGCTCAGCAAGTAGCGGAATATACTCCACTATGTTATCTTCTTCGTTTTTAGCACAAACAATAACTGAAATCGAAAGTCTTTTGGGTGTTACTTTTTGTGCTTTCGCGAAAGCAAATTTTCCAAAAACACCTAAATAATAAAAAAGCTGAATGAAAACGACAGCAATAAAAAAGTAAAGAATTATAATAAGCATCTGAGTTTTTGTGTTGTTGAATCGGGTGCAAAGGTATGAATAGAATTAGTATTTAGAAATTATAAATTATTGATTTTTAAAAAAATTACCGAGGGCATTTTTTCATCTCATTTGCCATTGCAACTGCTTGATTTTCTTTGGTTTTTTCTAACTCTGAGATGATATTTTGATAATTTTTATCATCCCTATTTTGCGATAGTTTTTTTGTCGCCTGAATTTCGGTAATTTCAATTTCAAAAGCGACAACTCCACTGGCTTGCATCATCGTTTCTTTGGATAGATCCTCCACTCGAACAGGATTTTTAGATGCCTTTTCATATTTGTCTACTAATTTTTTTAGGGATTCAACGACTGCTTCTCCTTCGACAATTTTAATTCTTCCATAGACATGTACTGCAATATAATTCCAGGTAGGAACATTTTCATGATCGTACCAAGAGGAAGAAATGTAGGAATGTGGGCCGGAGAAAACGGCTAATATCTCGTCGTTCTCAGTGAAGCCTTTCCATTGTGGATTTTCTTTAGAAAGATGTCCGTATAAAATACTATTTCCTTCTTTGTCAGTCTCAAGTTCTAGCGGGATGTGGGTTGCCGTTAACTTGCCTTGCGTTTGATTGATAAGGATACCAAAGCTATTTTCTTGTAAAAATACATGTATATCGTCTCGGTTTTCATTTTTGTAAAGGTCAGGAGTGTACATGATATTGACTTATAGGTTTGATTAATTATTTTAAATTACATTCACTTCGGCTTCAATGTGGATACCAAAAGTGGTGAAAATCGTTTCTTGTATAAGCTTTGAAACCGTAAGGATTTCTTGTCCCGTTGCATTCCCATAATTCACTAAAACCAAAGCTTGGTTTTTATGGATTCCTGCGTCTCCAAATCGTTTTCCTTTAAATCCGGCTTGTTCGATAAGCCATCCTGCAGGAACTTTTACTTCGGTTGGGGAGACATCATAATATTTCATTTCAGGAAATTGCTGATGTATTTTTTCGAAATCAGATTTTAAAAGGATCGGATTTTTAAAAAAACTACCGCTATTTCCTAATTCTTTAGGATCGGGTAATTTGCTTTTTCGAATAGCAATAACCGCATCGCTTACTTCTTTCAAGTTAGGATTGGTAATGTTTTTTTTGGCTAATTCGGTTGTGATATCGCCGTAAGAAATATTGATTTTGTGGTTTTTTTTTGTAAGTTTGAAAACCACTGAGGTGATGATGTATTGGTCTTTTGCTTCATTTTTAAAAACGCTTTCTCGGTATCCAAAACGGCATTCTTCTTTTGTGAATGTCTTTAATTCTTGATCTGTAATGGTTATTGCGTCACAGGAAACAAAAGTATCTTTCATCTCGGTTCCGTATGCACCAATATTTTGTACGGGAGTTGTTCCTACATTTCCTGGAATAAGCGACATGTTTTCCAGTCCGCCAAAATTCTGGTCAATGGTCCAAAGTACAAATTCATGCCAGTTCTCACCAGCTTGACTTTCGACCCATACATAATCTTCATTTTCATTGACAATTCTTTTTCCTTTAAGGTCAATATGAACTACTAAAGCATCAATGTCTTTGGTAAGAAGCATGTTGCTACCGCCACCAAGAATGAATTTACGCTCTGCTTTGTTTTGTTCTAAAATGGTAGTCAATTCGGCGGTACTGTGTACTGCAATAAATTGTTTTGCTTTGGCTTCGATACCAAAAGTATTATAGTTTTTTAGAGAAAAGTTAGTTTGTATTTCCATGAAAGAAAGTGCTTTTTATAAATGTATTCCGAGCTCAAAAGTAAGAATTAAAATTTGTTTGCCTCGCTTTTCGTTCAGATATACATCTTAAATATTGCTATGATATTAGGAGTTGTTTTGGGTTGGCTTTTTTATTTGTCTCGAACGTTAAATGCAAACATCGTCTTAGAATCATAAAATGCTACTTAACTTCGACGTTGTTTATTAATTCGTGGTATTTGTTGGCGATGATCTTCATGTTGATTTTGTAATCGGCATGCTCTTCGATAAATTGTCTGTTTTTCAACACGGTTTTCGTTCTATAATTACTATTTTCGAAAGCCCACAATATTTCCTCAGCAAGCATATTTGAATCATCTACAGTAATTAATTGTCCGTTTTTGCGATGTTTGATCCAACTTTGGTTTCCAGCGATATTAGAGACAATAGGATAACAATTACAGGCCATCGCTTCAAACAATGATGCTGAAACGCCTTCTGTAACTGGCATGCTGATATAAAAATTAGATTCTTGTAGTAATATAGGTAACTTAGTATTTGCAATTCTGCCCGTAAAAATAACTTTCTTCTCGATATTTAAAATTTTCACTAAGTCTTTTAAGTTGTTAAGCTGTTTTCCGTCGCCAACTATTGTAAGAGTAAAATCAATTCCTTTTTCATTTAACATTCCGAACGCTCTTAAAATAACGTCATGGCGGTATTCCGGCATTAGAGAACGGCTG
The DNA here is from genome assembly GCF_004349145.1 of Flavobacterium hiemivividum. Lineage (GTDB taxonomy): Bacteria > Bacteroidota > Bacteroidia > Flavobacteriales > Flavobacteriaceae > Flavobacterium > Flavobacterium hiemivividum. The sequence continues at coordinate 263,647 of NZ_SMFO01000004.1, forward strand.
ACAATTGCGCAAATTTTATCGGGATTTGCCGTGTTTCTATTATTGAATTTTACTAAATCAATCCCTTTTGGTAGCACCATGATTTTACTCCTATCTACTTTGGCCGCAGCCATAGAGATTGTCATTACTGGCCCCCAAGCATGAATAAGAGTTGCTTTTTTGAAAGCATATTTTTGGATTATTTTTTTGAAGGGCAATAAAATAGATCCTTCGGGCCATAAATCAGTTTTGCCCTGTTGTGCAATAGCCAATGGTTTTACACCAGATAGAGCGGCAAGAAAGCCGTAGCTTGTGGTTCTCTCGGCAATGACCATATCTGGTTGATGCAGCTGTATTAATTTCTTAATTTCATGTAATGCAAAGCTGAACTCAACTAGTCGTGCTATTCTGTTGAAAAAAGTATCGCTTGGTGTTTTTAACTCCCAACTGATTATTTCGAAATCACCAAATTCCTTTAGACCATTCTGCCAGGTAATAGCATCAGCTCTATAAGATTCGCCTAAAAAAAGTATTTTTCTTTTTTTCATCGAAATAATTTAAAACTCATCAGTGGTCAGTGCTCGATTGATGAATTCATTTAAAGGTCTTAAAAGGATGAGCTTTTTACTCATTTTTGACACAAAATCTTTTTGAAGGATTTCTATAATGTCAAATTCTACGCTGGCTTCAAAACTTTTTAGTTTTAATAGTTCAATTGCGGGATGTTCTTTGTCATACCCACGAGGAGGGTTTTTAAGTGTGCTTTTTTCATTTCGATCAAAGTCTCCAAATTCCTTTTTGAAGTTTTTCTCATTGAGAATTACTTCTAAATCATCATGAAAATAAGCGATTTCTTTGCGTACTTTTTTCAAATCTTCAGGAAGTGGCGCATAGAATCCACCGGCGATAAAACTGGCGCCTTTCTCGATATGAACATAATAACCGGAACGGTTTTGCCCTTTTGTCCCTGAGGACATCCATACCCCGATATGTGATTTATAGGGTGATTTATCTTTAGAAAACCGTATGTCTCTATTGATTCTAAAAGTACAGTTTTTTATTTCCAGCAATTCTAACGTAGGGTCCAAAGGTTTCATGACGTCAAGAAAATCTGCGACCAATTGATGATAGTCTTTTTTGAAAACTTCGTATCTTTTTTTATTGTCTAAAAACCAATCTCTATTGTTATTCGCTTTTAAATCGTCCAGGAATTGTAGTGAATCTTTTGAAAGCATGTTGTGGTTGTTGTAATTGTATTCTTGATTTTTTTTTCGTAAAATGAGGCGCTTTTTTTACAATGTGCACACCATTCGTTTTGTATTCAATGAGACTTTCTTAGCTCTGTTGCTAATTGGAATAATTTCCGCTTAGGGTTTGTTTAGCTCTTCAGCGCTCCATTTTATAAAACCACCATCGAGTTCGTAGATGTTTTTGAATCCAAGTTCTTCAAGTTTGGCAGTTGCTTTTTTGCTACGGCCTCCACTTTTGCAATAAACATAAACGGGTTTTGTTTTGTCTAGTTTTTCTGCGTCAATAACAAAACTGTCGCCAAGCCAGTCTATATTGGTAGCATTTTCAATGTGTGCCGCCGTAAATTCGGCTGGAGTACGTACATCTAAGATTTGCGGATTTTGGGTTGTTTTTACTTTTTTAGCAAATTCTTTTACTTCGATTAACTTTATATTTTTAGAAGCTTGTGCGTTACAAGATGTTATAAAGAATGATAGTAATATGAATAATAGTGCGCGAAATTTCATTAGAATTTATTTTAAAAATTGATTAGGCTAATTTAAGTAAATTATTAGGGTTGAAGATTTTTAAATCATAAAATACACTGGCTATAAGTTAAATATTTTATAGGATTGATTCGTTGATTTTAAAATTGCTTCGGTTCTTTCCGGATGTGTGTCTGAAATAAAAAGTTGGCCAAAAGTATCGCTATTGACCATCTCAATGATTTTCGCGACCCTACTTTCATCTAATTTATCGAAGATATCATCAAATAATAGAAGGGGCTTTACACCGCTTTGTTTTTTTAGAAATTCAAATTGAGCCAATTTTAAAGCGATCAAGAATGATTTTTGTTGTCCCTGAGAACCAAATTTTTTAATGGGGTGACCATCGATTTCGAATGACAAATCATCTTTGTGAGTTCCGACGGTAGTGTAGTGCAAGGCTCTATCTTTATTGATGTTTTCTTGTAATAAAGTCAGTAAGTTATTTTCGAATAAATGACTTTCATACACCAGTTGTACCGTTTCCTGAGATCCAGTTATAGCATGGTGATGGGTATTGAAAATAGGAATGAACTGCGCTATGAATTCTTTTCTTTTTTCGAAAATGTGTTTTCCATAACCGTCCAGTTGCTCATTATATATAGAAAGGGTGTCGTTGTCAAAAACACGGTTCAATGCAAAATATTTCAGTAAAGCATTGCGTTGATTGAGTACTTTTTGGTACTGTATCAATTGTTGTAAATATTGAGAATCTAATTGCGAGATGACGCTATCCATGAATTTTCTGCGAGTTTCACTGCCTTCTACAATCAAATCTCGGTCTGCTGGAGAAATAATAACCAAGGGAATGAAACCTATGTGATCTGAAAATTTATCGTAGGCTTTGCCATTGCGTTTCAATACTTTTTTTTGACCTTTCTTTAAACTACATACAACCTGTTCATTTCTTTCATTTTTTATAAACTCGGCATCAATAACAAAAAATTCTTCGCCATGTTTAATGTTTTGGACTGCTAAAGGGTTGAAATAGCTTTTGCCGTAGGATAAATGATAGATGGCATCAAGCACGTTTGTTTTTCCGATCCCGTTTTTACCTACAAAACAAATTATTTTTCCGTCAAATTCGAAGTTAGCTTCCGAAAAGTTCTTGTAATTGAATAATGAAATCTTTTTTAGGTACATCTTAAGGCTTGCTGGTATTGAGGAGTATGTTATTTTGGAATGCTTTTTAAAGTGGGTGCAAATTATTGAAAAATATCGAGATAAAGGCGTTTTCAGGCTTTTCTGTGCTAATTATTTTGGCATATATTATATAAAGACAGGGCTGAGAAAGTTATTTTTTGTATTTAAACATAAAATCCTATTTTTTTTGCGTCGGTTTGAATAAAAATTTTATTTTTGCGGTTAACTAAATTATAAATTAAATGGCTACTTACAGTAAAAGAGGATATAAAGCACCAAAAGAAAAAGAAGAAAAAGATACAACTGAAGATGTAGTAATTGCTGAAAAAGACAGTACAACGGCGGGTGTTTTTTCTACATTAGATGAAACTGCTGGAAAAACGGAAGCTTTTGTAGCTAAAAACCAGAATTGGATTATCGGTGTTGTAGGAGCTGTTGCTTTAGTAACTATAGGTTATTTAGTATATCAAAAATTTATCGCTGAGCCAAAACAATTGGAAGCGGCAGATGAAATGTTTGTTGCACAATTTAATTTTCAACAAGCTACTGACGGTGTTGCAAGCGATTCTTTATATAAATTATCTTTAAATGGTTCTGAAGGTAAGTTTGGATTTATCAAAATTGCAGATGAATATTCTGGTACTGATGCTGGAAATTTAGCTAATTATTATGCTGGGATTGCCTTCTTGAACACAGGAAAATATACAGAAGCGATTGATTACTTAGGTAAATTTAAATCAGAAGATATCGTTTTGAGTGGTTTAGCTAAAGGTGCAATTGGAGATGCTTACGCAGAAAACAATCAGCCAGAAGAAGCTTTGAAAAATTATATTAAAGCTGCTGAAACAAATAAAAATGATTTTATAACGCCACGTTATTTGCTGAAAGCAGGAAAAACTGCTTTAGCTTTAGGTAAAAAAGAAGATGCATTGAAATATTTTACTGATATAAAAGACAATTATGACGCATCTCCAGAAGCTGCTTCAATTGATGTTTTAATTGGTTTAGCTCAATAGTAAAAAAGGGTTTGAGATTCTAGTTTTAGATTGCAGTTTTTTGATTTCAAAATTCTATCTTTAACTTTTAAAATCTTAAAAATGAATTTTAAAATCTATATCAAATGGCAACTGTAAATAAAAATTTATCCGTTTATGACAAGAACACTGTTCCAAAAGCGAAAAATTTTCGTTTCGGAGTAGTTGTTGCTGAGTGGAACGAAGCTATAACTGAAGGCTTGTATAATGGAGCAGAGCAAGCGTTTTTAGAAAATAATGTTCCAGCTGAGCATATTATTCGATGGAATGTTCCAGGAAGTTTTGAACTGATTTATGGCTGTAAAAAAATGTTGCAAACACAAAACGTGGATGCTGTTATTGCCATAGGTTGTGTGATTCAAGGCGAAACTAAACATTTTGATTTTGTTTGCGAAGGCGTTACTCAAGGAATAAAAGATTTGAATGTTCAAACTGATATTCCGGTTATCTTTTGTGTTCTTACAGACAATACCATGCAACAATCGATCGATAGAAGTGGTGGTATTCATGGAAACAAAGGGACTGAGGCTGCAATAGCTGCGATAAAAATGGCTTTTATTCGTCAACAAGCTTCATTGACACATCAAAATGGAAATCAAAATTTATTGTCAACTGGTCCTTTGCGAATTGAAGAAGGAACACCTTTAGAATTGAAGGAATAAAACAATAATAAATTATAATAAAAACCTATACTGTTTAGTGAATAGTATAGGTTTTTTTGTTTTATTTATGACTGTCTTAGCTATAAAAGCCAACATAAATTCATTAAATTTGTGCACTTTGGTTTTAAAAATTAAACGTAAACTTTAAACAAATTCCTTTTAATGTCGAGTATCATTCAATTGCTTCCTGATCATGTCGCTAACCAAATTGCTGCTGGAGAAGTCGTACAAAGACCTGCTTCTGTTGTCAAAGAACTACTTGAAAACGCGGTCGATGCAAAGGCTACAGACATTAAATTAATTATTAAAGATGCCGGGAAAGCGTTAGTTCAGGTGATTGATAATGGACAGGGAATGAATGTTACTGATGCGCGTTTGTGTTTTGAACGCCACGCAACTTCAAAAATTCGTAAGGCTGAGGATTTATTTTCTTTACATACAAAAGGGTTTCGCGGTGAGGCATTAGCTTCCATTGCTGCGATTGCTCACGTGGAGATGAAAACCAAACAAGATCAAGAAGAGTTAGGAACCCAAATTATTATTGAAGGCAGTAAGTTTGTCTCGCAGGAAGTAGCGGTTTTGCCCAAAGGAACATCATTTGCGGTTAAAAACCTGTTTTTCAATATTCCTGCACGCCGTAATTTTTTAAAGTCGGATACAGTGGAGTACCGTCATATCATTGATGAGTTCCAACGTGTTGCATTGGCACACCCAAATATCTATTTTACTTTTTTTCATAATGGAAGCGAAATGTTCAATTTGCCTCCTTCAAGCATAAGACAACGAATTGTTGCTGTTTTTTCTGGTAAAACCAATGAAAAATTGGTTCCTGTTCAAGAAGAAACTGAAATTGTGACAATTCAAGGTTTTGCCTGTAAACCTGAGTTTGCCAAAAAAAGTAGGGGTGAGCAGTTTTTCTTTGTTAATGATCGATTCATTAAAAGCGGTTATTTGCATCATGCAATCATGGCTGCTTACGATGGACTTTTGAAAGATGGTGCGCAACCTAGTTATTTCTTATATTTAACGGTGCCGCCTAATACTATTGATATTAATATTCATCCTACTAAAACAGAGATTAAATTTGATGATGAACATGCTTTGTATGCGATTTTAAGAGCGTCTGTAAAGCACAGTTTAGGACAGTTTAACGTCGCGCCGGTTTTAGATTTTGATAGAGATTCAAATTTAGATACGCCTTATAGTTATAAAGATTTAGAAGGAGCAACGCCTACGATACAAGTAGATAGTACTTTCAATCCTTTTTCTGATGATAAAGTAAACAAACATTATTCTGGTGGAGCTAGTTCGAATTATAAAAAACCGGAGCCAACAGCAAATTGGGAAAGTCTTTATGTGGGACTAAAACAAGAGGTTGATTTTATTTCCGGGACCACTGATTTTTCATTCGAAACTGAGGAAGTGACAGGTTCGCTGTTTAATGAAGAAGACGTCGAAAAGACCGTTAATACTGCATACCAAATTCATAAAAAATATATCGTTTCTCCCATAAAATCAGGGATGGTTATTGTGGATCAGCAGCGAGCACATCAAAGAGTGCTGTATGAGCAGTTTTTGACAAATATGACTGTGCATCAAGCATCCAGTCAGCAATTGTTATTTCCTTTGGATTTGTTCTTTTCGGCTAATGAAATGGAGCTTATCGAGGACTTAAAACTTTCGCTAGTAAATACTGGTTTTGTTTTTGAAGAGACTAGTCCTGATCATGTTGTGATTTCGGGAATTCCGGTAAATGTTACCGAAAGTGAGGTTTCTCTAGTTTTAGAACAATTACTAAGCGATTTACAAGACGGAATTCCCGACAGCAGTTTTAGTCAAAATGATACGATTGCAAAATCTATGGCCAAAAGTTTAGCTGTAAAAACAGGAACTTCTTTATCTATTAAAGAACAAGAAAACTTGGTAAACGGACTTTTTGCCTGTAAAGACCCTAATGTTTCCCCTTTTCAAAAACCAACTTTCATCACCATGCGTGTGGAAGATTTAGACAAAAAATTTGCACTATGAGAAATGTAACCGAAACCGTAAAACAGTTAATTATAATTAATGTTCTTTTTTTTATTGGAACATTAATCGTTGGAGATCCTGCTTATAAGATGTTAGCGATGTTTTTTCCTGAAAATTCAAGCTTTCAATTTTGGCAGCCTATCTCGCATATGTTTATGCACGGGGGCTATATGCATATTTTTTTCAATATGTTTGCTTTGTATTCATTTGGGTCGGCATTGGAAAGTTTTTGGGGAAGTAAAAAGTTTTTATTCTTCTATATTTCTTGCGGTTTAGGTGCGGCAATGCTGCATACAGGAATCAATTATTACTATTTCATCGATGCGGTAAATACACTGGAAGCGAATGGTTTTCCTAAGTCTGAAATTGTTCAAATTTTAAACCAAGGAAAGATAAACACTCAATGGCAAGAGCTGTTAACTGCGTCACAATATGAAAATTTTATTAGTGCTTATATGGGAACTGTTGTTGGAGCTTCTGGCGCTATTTATGGTGTAATTGTGGCCTTTGCATTCATGTTTCCTAATGCTGAATTAGCCTTGATGTTTATTCCTGTGCCCATAAAAGCAAAGTATTTTGTACCCGGTTTAGTTTTAGTAGATTTGTATTTAGGAGTCTCTGGGCAATCTATTTTCGGTGGTGGTGGAATCGCACACTTTGCTCACGTAGGTGGGGCTTTATTTGGCTTTTTAATTATGTGGTATTGGAAGAAGAATCAGTTTAATGATAACAGATGGAACTAAAAAGTTTCTAATTATGTGCTATTATAAAACAACCTAAAAACAAAGAATGAATATATTAGATGACTTAAAAATGCAGTATAAAATGGGTGGTGTGGCCCATAGATTAATCTACTGGAATGTTGGTTGCTTCCTAGTTTCATTGGTCTTTTTCTATGACTTTAAGTCGGGTTCGTTTTATTTTCCTGATTGGGTTGCTTTGTCGACAGAGCTTTCTGCTTTTGGATTAAAACCGTGGACATTTTTAACATATTCCTTTTTTCATGATGGTTTTTGGCATTTGCTATTTAATATGGTGGTTTTTAATTTTGCCAGTTCGCTGTTTTTAACTTTTTTCACCCAAAAGCAGTTATTAGGATTGTATATTTTGAGTGCTATTTTTGCTGGAATAGCGTTTGTAACCGGTTATTTCGTTTTGAATTTAAGTGCTTCGATTGTAGGTGCCTCTGCAGCAATTATGGCTGTGTTAGTAGCTGTAACGACTTATCAACCATTGATGAATGTTAGGTTGTTGTTGATAGGTAATATTAAATTGTGGCATATCACGGCGGTGATATTACTATTAGATCTCATGCAATTCCGTTTAGACAATACCGGCGGGCACATCTCTCATCTAGCTGGAGCTTTGTTTGGTTTTATTTTTATCCGAGTACTTCAAAACGGAACTGATTTAAGTCAAATCGTGACAGGTTTTATTACGTTTTTCACCAATTTAGTTAAAAAATCACCTTCAACACCATTTAGAAAAGTGCATAAGAATTATGCTAAACCTGCAGAAAATAGGGCTTCTAAAATTATTACAAAAGACAAAGCGCAACAGCAAATTGATGAAATCTTGGATAAAATTAGCCAATCAGGTTACGATAGTTTGACTAAAGAAGAGAAAGAATTTTTGTTTAAGGCTGGAAAATAAGTGCGTTATAGCAACTTTAGAAATAAATTAAGAAAATACCCGTTATTATTTTATTAAGCGGTTAATGGAACAAGTAAAAATATGAAAAATCTTTCCTGGTTCAATAAAGCAATGTATAGTTTGAACGTCGTTCTTATTATTGTCACTTTTGTCGCTTATATTTTACCGTTTTTAGCTCCAAAGATTTTCCCGATATTATCTGTTTTGACCCTTTTGATGCCATTGTTTTTCATACTAAATGGTCTGTTTTTTATCTATTGGGGTTTTCAGTTCAAGAAACGAATGATTTTGTCTGGATTGGTGCTGCTGATTGGGATTACATTCATAAATAAATTTTATAAGTTTTCTGCCAAAGAATACCCTTCTGACGAAAAGAATTTTACCGTTATGAGCTACAATGTGCGCTTGTTTAACCTGTTTAAATGGCTAGATAAACCAGATGTCGCTGGGGATATTTTAGAGTTTATAAACGATAAAAACCCGGATATTTTATGCATTCAGGAATTTTCGTCTTCGGCAGTTATTGACCTGAAAGTGTATCCTCATAAATACATATTAATGGAGGGGAATAAAATTAAAACGGGGCAAGCTATTTTTTCGAAGTTTCCTATCATAAATCAAGGAAATGTTGTTTTGCCAAGTACTAATAACAGTGTTATTTATGCCGATATAAAAAAAGGTAAAGATATCATTAGGGTGTATAATATGCATTTGCAATCTATAAAGATCTCGCCTGATGTTAGTGAAATATCGGAGAATATTGACGTGATTAATAAGGATAAATCCCAAATGATGCTGAGTCGAATTAGTAAGGCTTTTAAGCTTCAACAGCAACAAGCAGAGATTTTTAAAAAACATGAAAAAGAATCTGATTACCCGATTATCATATGTGGCGATATGAATAACAGCGCATTCTCTTATGTTTATCGAAATATTAAAGGCAGTTTAAAAGATAGTTTTGAAGAAGCAGGAGTAGGTTTTGGAGCAACTTATAAGTTCAAGTATTACCCCACCAGAATTGATTATATTTTTGCAGATGAGAAGATGACTGTTAAAAAGTTTGAAAGCTTTTCGGACTTTGAAAATTCCGACCATTATCCCATTATGGCGAAGTTGTCATTGGAATAAAAATACAGTGACTTTTATTTAAGCGCTAACTTTTGGTTTTTTAAATAATCTAAAGTAAATTTTCCTTCATTGAAGATTAAGTCTAACACACTTAGGTTGTTGATGAAGCCATGCTTGTCCTCAAATACTTGCATGTATCTTTCAAAAGAAGAAGGATCTTTTTTTCCGTCAGCTAGAAACCTATAATCTAAAATTAAATCAGTATTATCTTGTTGAATGTATTCGGTGGTTTTCGTAGACTCAAACTTTACACGCATACATTTAGATATAATTTCTAAGGTCTCAAAATTTAAATCCAACAGGAATTTGTGCTTTTTTTCGAAAAAAGGACGGATATCATCTTCAAAAAATTCAAAGAAAGGAGAGCTTTTATAGGCTGTTTCTAGTGATTTGTAATGTTGCTTTTGCCAGTCAAAATCAGTGTCAACCTGAATATCTTTAGTCTTTTGATGGTTGTCTTTAGAGTGCTTAACGGGGATATTCAGTAGTAGAATTCCATTAGGACTATAGATATAAGTACGGTTGCGGTTGGTTTGTTTCTGGAAATTATCCTCTATTTCATAAATAATACTGTCAGCTTGTGACATGGCGACAAAATGGCTTATTGATGGGAAATAGGTAGGATGAAGTAGTGTATTCATTGTATTGTTTTTTGTTTTAGGTTTAAAGTTCCATGTTATCCATGAAACTTTAAACCTAAAACTTTAAACTAGATATTATTTTTTGCTTTTCTTTTTTTCCAAAAATACTCACCTACAAAAAAGGCTGCTAATGCAATTAAGAAGTATTTAAAATAAGATTCAGGTTGCCCTTCGCCATTAACAGTTGTGAAAACTCGATCCCACCTCACTTTATTCAGGCCTTTTCCATTCGTGTCCCAGCTCAACCAGATGAATACTGGTTTACCTACAACGTGATTTTCGGGTACAAATCCCCAGTAACGGCTATCTTCAGAGTTGTGACGGTTGTCACCCATCATATAATAGTAATTTTGTTTGAAAGTGTACTCTTTAATAAGCTCGCCATTTAGTCTTATTTCGCCTCCTGTAACTTTAAGATCGTTTTTTTCTCCGTTATCTTTCAGCTCATAGTCAGTGATGATTCTTTGATAAAAAGGTAATGTCTCTGCAGTAAGCGCTACTGTTTTTCCTCTTTCAGGAATATATATGGGACCTAAATTGTCTTGATTCCAGTTATTGATGTGCGGGAAAATACCGTTTTCTGTTCCTTTAGCAATTTCTTGGGTTACAGCAGTAATTCCAGGTACGTTTCGTAGTCTAGCGGCTCCATCAGCGGTTAGTGCTCTAAATATTAATGTATCTTTTAAATCACTCTTATAGCCTACAGCGTCAGTGATGTCCATGCTTCTTAATAGATATTCGAAATCAATTGGCGTTTTTCCGTCTAAAGCTACTGAATATGAAAACTGAGGTTTTGCTCTTTCAGGCAGTTGCAGCACTTTTCCATCGATATAAACAATACCATCTTTTATAGACAAACTGTCTCCAGGAACTCCTACACATCTTTTTACATAATTCGATTTTTTGTCGATTGGTTTGATTACGCCGGGTCTTCCCTTTGGTTCAAAAAAGTAATGTACAGTATCTACAGGCCAGTTAAAAACGACAATATCTGATCGTTTGATATCTTCTATTCCAGGTAACCTTAAGTACGGTATTTGTGGCCATTTCAGGTACGATGGTGATTTAGTCATCGGTATAGAGTCGTGAACCATTGGCAAGGCAACAGCAGTCATAGGCACTCTGGCTCCATAATTAACTTTGCTTACAAACAGGAAATCTCCCACTAATAATGACTTTTCTAAAGAGGATGTCGGAATCGTGTATGGTTGTACGAAATAAGTATGTACTATTGTTGCGACGATGATTGCAAACAATAAAGAGCTTATCGTATCGGCGGTTTTATTGTGCGGTTGAGTGCTTCTGTCAGCAATGTATTCTAATTTTTGAGTGTAATTGACATAATAGATATACAATCCACAAGTAATTATTCCTAAAAAAGTGTCTAAGCTTGTTTTTTTTCCAAAACTTCTCAAAGTTTCGATCCAGATTACAGGAAACATTATCAAGTTGATAATTGGAATAAAAAGCAATAGTGTCCACCAAGTAGGGCGGCCAATGATTTTCATTAAAACAATAGCGTTGTAAACTGGAATTGCTGCTTCCCAACGTTTTCTGCCGGCGGCTTCATATAGTTTCCAAGTTCCTAAAAAGTGAACTATTTGTACAAGTAGGAAAAACACAAACCATTGATATAGAGACATAGCTTAATTTTTTAGTTATAAAGAACGGGAAGTTTAAAAGATACTTCCCTTAAAAAGTGATTTGATTTATTTTAATTCTAAGACGTCTTTCATTGTGAAAACGCCCTGTTTTCCCACAATCCATTCTGCCGCTATTACAGCTCCAAGAGCAAATCCTTCACGATTGTGTGCGGTATGTTTTATCTCGATACTGTCAACAACTGAGTTATATGTTACCGTATGTGTTCCAGGAACCGTTCCGATTCTTTTTGCTTCAATATGAATTTCATTTGCTGCGGGCACATCTAGAGTCCAATTAGTGTAATTGCTATTTTCCATTACTCCTTTGGCTAAAGAAATAGCAGTTCCGCTAGGTGCATCCAGTTTTTGAGTATGGTGAATTTCCTCCATATCAATACTGTAATTATCTAGTTTAGCCATCATTTTGGCTAGGTATTCGTTTATTTCGAAAAATATATTAACTCCTAAACTAAAGTTGGAGCTGGATATGAAAGCACCGTTTTTTTCAGTGCAAAGTGCGACCATTTCGTCATAATGTTCCAACCAACCTGTTGTCCCTGAAATTACAGGTACATTAGCAAGAAAACAATTCGAAATATTAGGAACCGCTGCTGTAGGAACGCTGAAGTCGATGGCAACATCGGCAGTAGAGAGTCCGTCATAGGTGTTGTTTTCATCTTTTTTCAAGACAATCTCATGACCTCTTTCCTGTGCAATTCTTTCGATTACTTGACCCATTTTTCCGTATCCTAAAAGCGCAATTTTCATTTGGTATTTATTTATAAATTAAAAAAGAAGGTTCTAAACGAGCTATTTCGATTAGAATCTAAAAATTATAATTAAAGGTTAGACCCACATTTGTCTTTAATGTTACATCATTAGGATAAATTACAGGTCGTACTGATAAGTTTTCGTCAACGTTAAACTGCAGTAAGGCCGCATCGACGTTAGCGTCAATAATATTTAAAGCATAGAATGCCACTACAAACAAGGAAGATAAATCACGATTACGCTGATAGAATTTTTGTCCCGCAATTAATCGAGAGTCATCTAGATAAGAGAAATTATCATCATTATAACCTTCAAGTCTACGTTTATAAGCATCTCGATATTGGTGGTATTTTTTATTATTGTCTAAGTAGAAATAAAGACTGGTTCCCATGGCTCCATAAACAAGTGGGATTTTCCAATATTTTTTATTGTAAGCCTGCCCCAGACCTGGTAAAATGGCAGAATAGAAAGCTGCTTTTGCAGGAGTTAAGGGATCGATATTGTTTGATAATATCGTGTCTTTAGCTACGAGAGTCGTTTCTTTTTTTCCTTGCGCAAAAAGAGTGGTGTGTCCTACAATAAAAAAGAACATTCCTATGTAAAGAAATTTATTCACTATCCTTTTATTAATTCCAAGATTCTATTGAAGTCTTCCTCTGATTGAAATGGAATTGTGATTTTTCCTTTCCCGTTTCCAGCTACTTTTACATCTACTTTGTTACCAAAATAGTTAGTAAATGCTTTTTTCTGAGTTTCTTCTATTTCAAATCCTGATGATTTTGCTGTTTTTGCCGGTTGTGGCTTTAGGCTTTCTTGATAGTTTTTTACCAATGCTTCGGTATCACGAACAGAAAGGTTTTGGCTTACAATTTTTTGATAGATATCAGTTTGAATGTCTAAATCTTCGATATTTATAATCGCGCGACCATGACCCATGCTGATAAAGCCATCACGAATTCCTGTTTGGATAATCGGATCCAGTTTTAGAAGACGTAAATAATTGGCAATCGTAGAACGTTTTTTTCCTACGCGCTCACTCATTTGTTCTTGAGTCAATTGAATCTCATCAATTAATCTTTGATAGGAAAGTGCAATTTCAATAGGATCTAGATCATGACGTTGGATGTTTTCAACCAAGGCCATTACTAAGGATTCATTGTCGTTTGCAATACGGATGTATGCTGGAACGGTTGTTAATCCCACTAGGGTAGAAGCGCGCAGACGACGTTCCCCTGAAATCAACTGGTATTTATTGTAGTCTAATTTTCGTACAGTAATAGGTTGTATAACCCCTAGTTCTTTTATGGAAGTAGCAAGTTCTTTTAATGATTCCTCGTTAAAATTGCTTCTGGGCTGAAAAGGATTTATCTCAATAGCGTCTATTTCAAGCTCAATAATATTTCCCACAACTTTGTCGGCATTTTTATCGTCTACTGATTTAATGTCATTTTCTGGATCTTTTAATAATGCAGATAATCCTCTCCCAAGGGCTTGTTTTTTTAGTGCTTTTGCCATAAAACTATTTGCTATTTTTCTTTATAACTTCCTGAGCTAAATGTAAATAATTAGTCGCTCCTTTACTGGTTGCGTCATAGTTGATGATGCTTTCGCCAAAACTAGGCGCTTCGCTCAACTTTACATTTCTTTGAATGATAGTGTCAAAAACCATATCGTTAAAATGCTTTTGCACTTCTTCAACAACTTGATTCGATAAACGAAGTCGGGAGTCAAACATGGTTAATAATAGTCCTTCAATATCTAGATCTGGATTGTGAATTTTTTGAATACTTTTTATCGTATTTAGTAATTTACCCAAACCTTCCAGTGCAAAATACTCGCATTGAATTGGGATTATTACGGAGTCAGCTGCGGTCAATGCATTCAAAGTAAGTAGTCCAAGTGAAGGAGCACAATCGATGATGATATAATCGTAGTCATCTTTTATACTTTCTAATGCTTTCTTAAGCATATATTCCCTATTATCTTTATCTACCAATTCGATTTCGATGGCAACAAGGTCAATATGCGACGGGATTACATCTACATTTGGTGCTGAACATTTGATAATTGCCTCTCTAGGAGTACTGCTATGTTCTAGAATTTGGTATGTCCCAATTTCAACACTTTCAACATCAATTCCTAATCCTGAGCTCGCATTGGCCTGTGGATCAGCATCTATTAGTAATACTTTCTTTTCTAAAACACCTAGGGAAGCGGCAAGATTTACAGATGTTGTAGTCTTTCCAACCCCTCCTTTTTGATTAGCAATCGCAATGATTTTGCCCATTTATTTTATAAATTTTGAACCGTAAAAATACAATTTATTATGGTTTCTAAAAATCTATTTTGTTAACATTCGTTAAAGCTTGATTAGGGGCATATTGCTAGTTATTTTTGGTGGTTTCTTAATTCGTTTAAAGGAATTTTGAGATGGTAGCTCTAGCTTGTGTGTGCGGCTTTTTTATTCGAATTGAGAAGCTTGAATTTAATGTTCTTAAGGTTCGATGTAATGCTTTCTGTGTTCGTTTTTTTTTAATCAATAAAGTACTTTCCAAATCGAAGCGTTTTCTTTTAAAGCAATAGATCAAAAGTGAGGAAGCGTAAATGACATAAGATGAAGCTAATGGTAGTTGATAGAATGAAAGTGTTATTTTAAGATTATTTTTTTTATTTCTAAATCTTGAAATAATCTTGTTTAAGGAAAAAAAAGTTTTATATTTGCACTCGCTACGGGGTGTAGCGTAGCTCGGTTATCGCGCCTGCTTTGGGAGCAGGAGGCCGCAGGTTCGAATCCTGCCACCCCGACAAAAACCTTCTTGTGAACCAAGAAGGTTTTTTTATACCCAAGAATTATGTTTTACGTTTACATCTTATATTCAAAATTAATTGATAAATATTATGTTGGCTGCACTTCGATGGAAATTGTAGAACCTTTAAGTCGGCATTTAAGTTCACACTCTGGATTTAAGGGAAGACCGCAGCTTCGAATTTCCGGTATCGGAATAAACTCTGCCACCCCGACAAAAAATCCTTTCTGTTTCTACAGAAAGGATTTTTTTATTTGGATATAACAAAAAACAATAAATAGCCTTCGTTAACCAATTTATTAAATGTTACTTTTGTGCTGTTTTAAAAAATAAATTTCAATTATTATGTCAGATACAATCGAAAAAATTAAATGTCTTATTATAGGTTCTGGTCCAGCAGGTTATACTGCAGCAATATATGCAGCCAGAGCAAATATGAATCCAGTTTTGTACCAAGGAATGCAACCTGGAGGCCAACTAACAACAACTAATGAAGTGGAAAACTGGCCTGGAAATCCTGAGGGAATTACTGGTCCAGAAATGATGGTAGGCTTACAAGCTCAAGCACAACGTTTTGGTACTGATGTACGTGATGGTTGGGCAACAAGAGTTGATTTTTCAGGAGATGTTCATAAAGTTTGGATTAATGAAACTAAAGAATTGCATTGTGAAACTGTAATTATTTCTACAGGAGCATCAGCTAAATATTTAGGATTGCCTTCAGAACAACACTATTTGAAAATGGGAGGTGGCGTTTCTGCCTGTGCAGTTTGTGATGGTTTTTTCTATAGAAATCAAGAAGTGGTAATTGTTGGAGCTGGAGATTCAGCTTGTGAGGAAGCACATTATTTGTCTAAGCTTTGTAAAAAAGTGACGATGTTAGTGCGAAGTGAAAAATTTAGAGCTTCAAAAATTATGGAAGCTCGTGTGCGTAAAACAGAAAACATTACGATTCTAATGAATCATGATACAGTTGAAGTTTTAGGAGACGAACAAGTTGTAACAGGTGTAAAAGCGTTGAATAAAACTACAAATGAAGAATTTGAGATTCCTGCAACAGGATTCTTCGTAGCCATTGGTCATAAACCCAACACAGATATTTTTAAAGAGTTTATAACACTTGATGAAACTGGTTATATTGTTAATACTCCTGGATCTTCAAAAACGAATGTAGAAGGAGTTTTTGTTTCTGGAGATGCTGCAGATCATGTGTATCGTCAAGCAATTACGGCTGCAGGTACAGGTTGTATGGCAGCACTTGATGCAGAAAGATATTTAGCTGCTAAAGACTAATTTTAGAAGCAATTTCCAATAAAAAAGTCCCATTTACCTCGATAAATGGGACTTTTCATTTGTGTTTGTTTTTTTATTTATCCTTTTTAAACAATTTAGCTTCTTCAGTAAATTTTTTCATTTCAATTTTTGCGTTTCCGTAAAGTTGAACCTGAGATTTCGACTTAGCGCTTATGCTTATGGATGTTTCTGCGTTTACAATAGCGCTCGAGGCACTCTCTGTAACTAATTCTAAATCTTTAATGGTTAATTTGTTGCCTTTAAAACTAGAGTTGTTGTCCAAGCGAATAACGGCAGTTGGCACGGCACCTTCTATGTTTGCTTGCGCTTTTTGATACAAGTCGCAAATCATTTCTGGGCCATTTATTAAGGCTTTCAATTCGGCATTACCACTCAAAGAAATTTTTATTTTTTCTGATTTGGCATTCAATTCAACTTGTGATTTATCAATAGCTTCCAGAACAAAATTTTTAGTATTGATATTCAGAAACAGCTTTGAATTATCGATGCTTTTAAAAGCAATAGAGTCAATTTGTACTTCTTGTATCGCGTTTACAATGGCATCATTTCTTGAAGACACACTTTTTAAATCGCTTGTATAAGTTATTTTTACGACCAGTTTTTTAAATTTTATAGGTTCTATAGTAGTAAAAAAACGAAGCGTTTTATCTTTTAATTCCATTGAAATAAACTCATGTAAATTAGAATCAGCTTCAACTTTTATCCCCGTAGTTTCTCCTTTTTCTAGATAAACTTCGATGTTATCTTCTACTATTATCGTTTCAAAGTTACCAACTTCCCTTAGCTCAGTAGTTACTTTTTTTGAGCCTTTTATTTTATCCTTTTTCTGTGCGAATGTTAGAGTCGTTGAAAATATCAGTAGAATGATTACAGTATATTTTTTCATTTTATATTTATGTTATAGTTATTACAAATATAAAAAAATCATCCGCTTATGATGGATGATTTAGTTATTAATTGTGAATTAGGAAGTTAGATCTTGTCAATACTTGCGCCTGAGCTAGTTCTTTTTTCAACTGTTTTTGGTGCAGTGTTGTAGTTAATATTACTGCCACTGGATGCTTTCGCTTTTAGACTTACAATTGGGTGCACGTTGATTGTCGCGCCGCTTGAGGCTACAGCGTTTACTTCATTTGCAAGTAAGTCGTTTGCATTAATATCACTCCCACTTGAAGCAGTAGTTTTGAGACTAAGTGCCATTCCTTCGATACTAATAGAACTTCCACTACTGGATTTGCAATCAATATTGTCTGAGGCTATATTTAAGTTCATCGAGGCGGCACTAGATGTTCTAAGACTAATGTTTGCGCCCTTGAGAGTATTTACACTATTGATTGAAGAAGCGCTTGAAGCACGTAAAGCTTCAATAACGGGCATTTTTACTGTAACTTTTTTTGATTCGATATTTATAAATGAATTATAGTCACAAGCTACGATTAGTACGCCGTTCTCTACTTTTGTAGTAATGCTTTTTTGTAAATTATCATCGGCTTCGACAGTAATCTCCGTTTTATCTGATTGTTCAATTATCAGATCAATAGCATTGCTAACTTCGATACTTGTAAAATCACTGCTTACAGTTCTGTTCTCCGTCGTAACATTGCCACTTCCTGTTATGGATTTTATGTTTATCGAATGGTTGCAAGATGTTAATAACAAAGCAGTTAATGCGATCAGGATGAATTTGGTTATTATGGTTATGATTTTTAACATGGTTATTTGGTTTTAATAATTATACCATCGTTATTTATTTTTAGTTCTTTAAGATCGTCATTTGATACATTGATTGTATCATTTGTGATAGAAATGCCATTTTTTGTGATCCTGATTGTTTTGTTCTCCTCTTCTTCATTACTGTAATCGCCTTCAATGGTTGTACAGTTTAAACATCTAATTTTATTGTCTTCTACTCTGTAGATTTCATTGCTAGAATCTGGGTTCCATAGAAAGTAATCCTCATCTGTACGATCATATTTTCGCATAGAACTATCTGGTTTTAATAATGTTCCTTTTGGTAAATATAAGGTGACTTGTATTTCTTGATCACGAAATTTATTTTTCAAATCACTAATTAAATAGTTGTCTAAGATTAAATGATTTCCTTCAATTTTATAGCTGTACTTTATTTGCTCTGCCCTTAGTCTAGCTTCTGAAAGCGATTTCCCTTTTGCCTCTTTTTCTATTTGGATATAAGCTACCTTTTCATCTGTACTTTGTATTCTCAAACTTACATCATTCGAATATAGGAGATCTGTTCCAGAAATATCTTGTGCAATTTTAAAATCATCACGATCATCAACGTTCTTAGCATAAAAATCATTGTGTTTGAATTTAATAAAAAGCGTATCCGTTGGCTGCAGTATAATATTTTCTTTTTGCACTACTCGTCCGTCTGCGGCAAAAGCAGATGCTTGTTTTATTCCTATAGAAATAGCTAATGCAACTGAAATTAACCATAAGGCAAGCAAGGTGTATTTAGCAATATTTCCAATCGATTTCATATTTGGAGCCAAAAGTTTGAAACCCAATACGGTCAAGAAAAAGAAGGGAATACCTACGGCAAAGAACATTAATAGTCCAAAAACCCAGATAGGATAGTCAGTGAAGTTTCCCGCTTCTACAAAACCTTGCCAAGGAAATTCTATAACTGAGGTGGTCCCTAGAGTAAACACTCCTATCAACAACGCCATCAAGACACCTAATCCAGTCATAATTAATAGGATCCCAAGAAATTTTGCAAAAATTTTAAAAATTGTCATGATAAAATCTGCAAATGAACTACCTATTTTACCGGCACCTGTTTTTATTTGGTTGCCATATTTGTCGTAGTCTACATTTTTTATTTTCTCTGAAACATTTTCAAATTCTTCTCTAACTTTTTTTTCGATATTCGAAATATTAACTGGTTCTCCAGTCATTTCTAATTTCTCTGAGGTTGTGATTGCAGCGGGAGTAACGATCCATAGGATAATGTACAATAGAACTCCCGTTCCTGCTCCCCATACTAATAGGATAAAGATGATTCTAATCCATACGGTGTCAATTCCTAAATAGTGTCCCAATCCAGCTGAAACTCCGCTAAGCATCCCTTTTTCAGTATCTCGGTATAATTTTTTTGTTCTTCTAGGAGCGGTATTATTATAGGTTTGTGAAGATGGATTATCGTCTTCTATAATGTAGTCTTCCGGTTGTCCCATTACAGCAATCACTTGATCTACATCATTTAGACCTATAACATGTTTGTCTGTTTTTTGATTTTCGCTTAAAAGTTCCGAAACACGCATTTCGATATCTTTTATGATTTCTTCTTGACCAGAAGATTGCGATAGTGATCGTCTTATGGCTTCAAAATAACGTGTTAGTTTCAGGTATGCGTCTTCATCTATATGGAAGAACATTCCGCCTAAGTTTATATTTACAGTCTTGTTCATGGCTATTATTTTTGGTTTGTGATTAGATTTACTGCATCAGACAATTCTGTCCAAGTGCTGCTTAGTTCTTTTAAAAATGTCTGTCCTATTTCGGTCAAACCGTAGTACTTTCTTGGCGGTCCCGAAGTTGATTCTTCCCAACGGTAGCTTAACAATCCGTCATTTTTTAGTCTGGTGAGCAGCGGATAAATAGTTCCCTCTACCACTAGTAATTTTGCGTTTTTTAAAGTGTCTAATATTTCCGATGTGTAGGCATCTTTTTCTTTCAATACAGATAAGATGCAAAACTCGAGAACACCTTTGCGCATCTGGGCTTTTGTGTTTTCAATGTTCATAATTCTTTTTTTTTGATTTTTTAGTTGATTAAACTATTCGTTTTTTGATGGATGATTTGGCATTGTGAGTAACAAAGTAATCTTAAATTACTTATTCTCTTTTTTTTGGAGCTTTTTCCTGCTGTCCGCTATATCTTTTTTATCTTGAAAGAAGTTCAAGATAAAAAAGGATGCCGCTTCCATCAGGGCTAGTGACTCACTATTTTATAAATGGAATCGTTATAGGGTATTTGAATTTTTCTCCATTCGATGTTTTTATAGAAGCATAAATAATAAGAAAGAATTCTGCAATTTTTAAACAGATAAATACAAATACGCTTGTTATTCCTAGGGTGATTAATCCTATATTTTCACTAAAATTAAAATTATCGAATACAACGCTTTCATCGTTGATAATTGTATTCAACGGAATTGAATTAAAAACGGTAAAGATTAAAATTGGAATAGCGATAAGCGCAAGAGCTATTGAGTATAGTAGCAAACTTAATTGAAAATTTAGAACTTGTTTTCCGCTGTGATCTACAAATTCCGACTTGTCTTTCTTCGAACTCCAAAGAATTATTGGAAAAATATAATTCCCAAAAGGGATAAAATATTGGGTTAGTGCACTTAGGTGCGTAAAGGTGGCGATGTTTTTTTCGGTTGTTGCTTCCATTGTTTTGATTTATTTTTTTTGATGATTGATGATCGAAACCCTCAGGACAATTTAAATAAGAGTACCTAGTAATTTCTTATACAAATATATGTCTAAAAGACAGTATCTTGTATCGCATAGTAGTAAAAGTTAACATTTTTTTAACAAATAAAGATTATATGTACGCATAGTATTTTTTTGTACATTAGCAAAAAAACCACTGATAATGAAACTTACGGCGTCTAAACTAAATAAATTTTTATTTTTCAAATTGCCTTCGGCATTTATATGCGGAGTTCGAGTGAAGAAGCTTGATGAAACAGCCTGTGTGACCTCAGTGAAGCACCGATGGATTAACCAAAACCCATTTAACTCGATGTATTTTGCAGTGCAGGCAATGGCCGCCGAACTTTCGACAGGAGCTTTAGTGATGTATCAAATTCAAAAAAGCGGTAGAAAAATATCAATGCTAGTAGCAAACAATAAAGGAAATTTTACTAAAAAAGCCACCGGAAGAATAACATTTGTATGCAAAGACGGTCATTTAATAGAGCGCGCTATTCAAGAATCTATAGCAACAGGCGAGGGGCAAACCTTCTGGATGAAAGCGATAGGAACTGACGAAAAAGGAGTTCAAGTCTCTGAAATGGATTTTGAATGGAGTGTGAGAGTAAAACCATAATTCATTCGCAAACCCATTTTATAATAAAAATGCCTCCGAATGGAGGCATTTTTATTATATTAAAAGTTAATTATGCTTTTTTAGAGTAACACTTTTTTTCTTCAGTGCCGGTCATTTTAGCATCACATTTTTTGTCTTCTGCTTTACATTTGGCTTTGTGTTGAGCAATTTCATCTGCAGTCATCGCTTTAGAATCGGCTGCTTTTAAGCAACATTCTTTTTCTTTTTGTACTTCTTTTTTAGAAGCCGTTTTTACCTCTTGCGCACTTGCAGTAATTGTAAATAAAGCAATCGCTAATATGGAGAGTATTTTTGTCATCTTTTTAGTTTTTAATGGTTTACAATGTCAAATGTATTAATAATTTAAATACGATTCAGTATTTTAAATAGTTTTAATACGCATAATTTACGATACTATTTTATAATTATTTTTTTGCTAAAAGCTCCTTTTGTAGTGGTAACTTTTACAATGTATCCTGCTGTACTTACGTTAGCAATCGGAATTTTAATGTTATTTTGTTTTACTTCTTCAATAACCCAATGTGCTATTTTTTGGCCTGATAAATTAAACAGGTCAACTTTAGTGACTTCTGCATCAATAAAATTATTATGGATGTTTAAAGTCTGATTGACATTCGAATAATAAATCAGGATTCCATCTTCTAGTGTATTGCTATCTACACTTAAGGTTTTATTGACAAATTGTAATGAGAAACGTTTATTGTATTTACCTACTGGAAGTGAAATAGTAAAGTTATTATTTTTTATATCGTGGTAAAGCCCGGTCACGTTGTCAAATAAATATATTTCCAGTCTATCTGGTATATTTTCTAAAGCGTCAATTTTTATGGTGCTTAACCCCTCTTTTGCTGTATTTATTCCAATAGGTATTATTTGGTTATCATCAAAATTTGGAATCCCTTGAATTACAAGTTGACTATCTTCTATTTCCCAGTACATATCATTGTCTTTCGCATCAAAGATTTCTGCATCGTAACCTATATCAAATTGATTAGTAGTATTAGGATCTGCTGCCACAAGGAGTTGTCGATGTTTACCGTTTGGGGCATCAAAACCAAGTCTAATTTTTGAACGGTTGTCTTCAGGTATTTTGATTGCTGCTGATTTTTTAGTCCCCGCTGTTTTTAGGAATAGTGATGAAGCTGAAGTTTCTCTATAATATACTCGTTGATTGTTTCTTATTTTTATAGTTCCACCTTGTACAGCAGCTGATGTTCCTGCTTTATTTGGATTCGCGGCAGCATTAATAAAAAATCCTTGACCCACGGGAATATAGCGTTTAGGAGCTAATAGTGCAGCATTATTAGCTGTCGCTGTTAATGGGGAATCTGAAACTCCAGGAGATCCGCCCAATAAGGTATAGGTAGCATATCCACCTTCATATTGTGCTAAAATATGATTGTTAGATAATCCAAAATGGTCCCAAAAATAGAGCGCACCACTAAACGTATTTGCAGTACCGTTAAAGCCTCCCGCTGCAGGGCAACCGACGCAGTCTTTTAAGTTATCCCTGATAAACTGATTAGCATCAAGGGCAGAAGGATAAGGATTCCCTATTAAATAGGTTTGGTTTAAACCTATGGTTAAATCAACATCACCTGAATTCGGTTTCCCTATAAATGCATAATTTTGTGTGGCATTGATAGCTGCCGTCCCACCAGATCCTTTCATAGTAAATCCATTACCTACTTTTATTGCATTTGTACCAACATAATTCCATTGGTAATAATTTTGCCAATCTGTATTCGAATCTGGAGTAAGAGAATTATAGGACCAAATCCATCGGTAAGTTGTTTTAATTGGGCTAGTAACGGGGCCATCTGCATCATAAGCTCCATATTGAAAATTAATTGCTTTGGGAATAGCAGAAACAGTTCCATCTCTCAGCACACCAGCAATTGTATATGGTGCATTGTTTGGGTTTCCTTGCAGCGTAACAGGTGATGACCAGTAATTGTAATTGAAACTATTTTTCTTGCCTTGTTGATCTCGTTTTATAAAACCTGAGCTAGCTTCATCAAAAATACTTTCACTAACCTGGGCAGTGGAAAAGTAGAAATCAGAATCATAAGAGCCATAACGTTTTTGCAGTAATTGTGATTCTCCAACTAAATCAATATTCCCGTCCAATTTTAAATAATGCGTGATCCACAGCATGCGACCACCGTTAGTTTCGTTTTGAGGTGCGGGAGCTGGGTCCGCCATAGTTAGTTTACCTGATTCTGATTTTAAACCTAGTACTGTTATGTCTTTTGCATCTGAAGTGGTATTATTTCTTGTGATTACAATATTCCAATCAATAGGGCTAGCATTAAGGCCGTTGCTATTTGGTATATCCCAAACTGTGGGTCTTAACCAGGTATTGATATCGGTCCATTTTCCGTCAGCTGCAGAAATATAAGGCATTGGAGCTGTATTTTGTTGATGTGTAGTCATGTTATATAACACTGCCGGAGTTCCGGCAATTGCTAAATTTGGTGTTATTCCGTTAACAGGTTTTAGAGTATTACTATAAGTCTGTAAATTAGAGGAATCAGGAAATTCCGAAATTAATCGATAATAGCCCGCTAGATCAGAATAAACTAATCCTCCTTCAACGGGAATTGGAATTTCAACACCAATATTAGTGGCGTTTTGGAGATGTTGGTTCATCATAAATCGTATTTGCTCTTGAGTAATATTTTTATTCCAAATACGAACTTCTTCGATCCAACCAGTGAAATAATTTTCAGGTTTTCCAGATGTATTGTTCCATCGAGCACCAATGATAGTTTTAGTTCCGCCTATTCCTGTCCCTGCATTTTTCATTTCGATTCCATCAACATATATTTTTCCGTTGGACATTGCTATATGATACCATCGAGAATTAGGGATAATTGTTACTGGAAGGTCTGATATTTTAATTTCAAATGTTGGGCCGCTTATAATAGTTCCAATATTGGTTTTTGGTCTTATCCATGCCTCAATACTATAAGATCCATTAAATCCTGTTCCTAAATCAACATAATCATCAATTCCGTCAAAATCTAAAGTGGTACAATGTTGTATTATTAAAGTTGGTGCGACATAATTAGGAGCGCAGTTGGTGTTTGTAATCGTTAGGCCGTTTTCATCTTTTGTTGTAGGTGCTAAAATCCATTTGAAAATATATGACCCAATATCAGCAGCTGTGAAGATTGCATTTGGGTTGTTTATTGGTGCAATTGGATTACTTGGATTGGGATTAGTAAGAACAAATCCTGCAGGCCCCGTAATACTCCATTCTCCTACGTATCCATCAGCTGTTGGGTAAGTCGTTATCGGACCTTGTTTCCCGCTAATAACGTTGACACTTAGGGGTACATTTTTTGTACCACAGCCTACCGCCGTTGCCATTGTGGTTGCAGTATATTGATCGAAAGCAAAAACTTTAATTTCTTTTTCATTTACTGGACTCGAACAAGTGTTTCCAGCACTATCAAGAATAAGAGAAGTTTTTACCACAAACGTATTCCAGCCAATTTTTGATGGAGTCCAAGTTACATTATTTGTGGTTCCAATAACAATAGGATTGGTAGGATCGGTATCATCGGTCCATACTAGGGTAACGTCCCTTGGGCCTTCAGGTACTTTGATGTTGTCTAAAGTCCAAATATCACCATCTCGCTTACCGGTATAGTTAAATCTAATCCTTAAATTACTATAACCAATATAATCACCTAAATCAATTTGCATTTGGTTTATACCAGGGGTTCCTTCACCAAAACGATCATAGTTTCCGCTACTTACTGATCCAGATTGTTGAAACAATATGGGTTCAGAGGAATAAGAGGCTCCTCCGTTGGTAGAAATTTCTACTTTTATAACGGCGCCAGAAGTAAGGTTGTACGCTTGGTCAAAAGTTAGAATAGCTTCGTCCAATGCCGCTAATGAGAAGATTGCTGTTTCTAATGTTGAGGTATTATTTCCCGAAACAATAGCAAAACCTTTATTTCCAGCAGAACTAAGTGATGTATCCCATCTTTTATCAATGATTGTATAAGGGGCAGTTATATTTGCAGTTGCGAAGTCATGAGGATTTGTTCTTAGCCATCTATCTGGGCGTGTATTATCTGCATTGGAACTGAAATCATAGTTAGTAATCCCATTTTTGTCAGTAATTCTCCATCCAGAGTTAGTTATCGAAGAATTATCAAATGCCCCGCCTTCAAATTTTCCAAAGGATTCACCGTATCCTGTTTCTGAACTTAGTTGAATTCCTGTACCGATGCAGATTACACTTTTGTTAACCGCAACTGGACTTGGTGCTATGTCTTGCGGGATAACGCTGATAATTGCGGTTTCGCTAAATACATTTGGTGAGCAGGCTCCGCTGCTTATCTCCACCCTGATTACTGTAGATTGTGTAATGTTTAAACTTTCTACTTGTGCTGCCGTAAGTGTATTACCGGTAAAATTGCCTACACCATCTGGAATTATAGACCAGGATGTTGCAGTACTTGTTCTATACTGCCATTTTACAACTGTGCCTACTATACCAGATAAGCTTAGCGGAACTGCATAACCTGAACTTGGATTTTGACAAATTAAAAAGAGTCTTTCTTTTGGTGTGGTTCCTGGCGTTTGGAATAGTAAGGTTCCTCCAATTGGGACTGGATCTATTTTTATGGTTGTCGACGTCGCAACAGACGTACATCCAGCCGCTGCAGGAATAGTATAGGTTACAGTATACGTTCCAGCGGTACTAGAACTTGGCGTTATTGCTCCAGTAGAGGCATTCAAAGTTAATCCAGTAGGAGAAACAGTATACGTACCACCTGTGTAGGCATTAGTTCCAGATAAAGTAACTGCTTGTCCAGTTGAATTACTAATACAAAAAGAAGCTACTGTATAACTAATTGTTGCTGTTGGAAGTCCTGTAATTGTAATACTTGTTGTAGCTATTGCAGCTGCACAACCTCCATTTGTAGATCCAGTATAGGTAACAGTATAGGTTCCGGCCGTACTTGTACTTGGGGTTATTTCCCCTGTAGTTGAATTAATAGATAATCCTGAAGGAGCAGCAAAAGTTCCTCCACTATATGCATTTGTTCCACTTAACGTGACTGCTCGAATTCCACTTATAGTTTTACAAAATGGTATACTAGCATAACTTATGGTAGCTGTATGAATTGCAGTAATAGTTACATTAGCAGTTGCTGTAACTGCATTACAACCTCCTGCGGCAAGAATTGTGTAGGTCACAAGGTAATTTCCTGCTGCACTTGTACTTGGTGTTATTGCTCCTGTGGCAGCATTCAAAGTTAATCCAGTAGGAGAAACAGTATACGTACCACCTGTGTAGGCATTTGATCCAGATAAAGTAACTGCTTGTCCAATTGCTATATTCTTACAGTAAGGCGATCCAGAATAACTAATTGTAGCCGTTGGCAGCGCTGTAATTGTAACAGTTGCCGTAGCTGTTGCAGCTGTACACCCTCCGCTTGTAGGTCCTAAATAGGTTACTGTGTAGTTTCCTGCCGCACTACTACTAGGTGTTATTCCTCCTGTAATGGAATTAATAGTTAATCCAGCAGGAGCTGTAAATGTTCCCCCGCTATAGGCATTTGTCCCAGCTAAAGTAACTGCTTGAACTCCAGTTAATGTATTGCAAAATTGTGTCGCAGCATAATTTATAGTAGCCGTAGGAATTGCAGTAATAGTTACATTAGCAGTTGCTGTTACTGCACTGCAGCCTCCTGCGGCAAGAATTGTGTAGGTCACAAGGTAATTTCCTGCTGTACTTGTACTTGGTGTTATTGCTCCTGATGAAGCATTCAAAGTTAATCCAGTGGGAGCTGAATATGTACCGCCTGTATATGCATTAGTTCCAGATAAAGTAACTGCTTGTCCAGTTGCTGTATTCTTACAGTAAGGAGTTCCAGAATAGCTAATTGTAGCCGTTGGAAGTCCAGTAATTGTAATACTTGTTGTAGCAATCGCGGCTGCGCAACCTCCGCTTGTAGACCCTGTATAGGTTACTGTGTAGTTTCCTGCCGTACTACTAGCAGGTGTTATTTCTCCTGTAGTGGAATTGATAATTAATCCAGCCGGAGCTGTAAATGTTCCCCCGCTATAGGTATTTGTTCCACTTAATGTAACTGTTTGAACTCCAGCTATTGTTTTACAAAATGGTGCGCCAGCATAACTTATGGTAGCGGTAGGAATTGCGGTGATAGTTATATTCGCAGTTGCCGTTACTTCACTACAGCCTCCTGCTGCAGCAATTGTGTAGGTGACAACATAACTACCTGCTATACTGGTGCTAGGTGTTATTGCTCCACTACCAGTATCTATACTTAAACCAGCAGGAGCAGCACTGTATATTCCTCCTGTGTTTCCTGTTAAGTTTGCTGTTTGTGCAGTTGTAATATCTTTACAATAAGGAGATCCAGAATAGCTTAATGCTGCTGTAGGAAGTGCCGTAATTGTAACAGTTGCTGTTGCTGTAGCAGCTACACAACCTCCGGTTGTAGGTCCTAAATAGGTTACTGTGTAATTTCCTGCCGTACTGGTACTTGGCGTTATTTCCCCTGTAGTTGAATTAATAGTTAATCCAGCTGGAGCTGAAAATGTTCCCCCGATATAAGCATTTGTTCCAGTTAATGTAACTGCTTGAACTCCAGTTATTGTTTTACAAAATGATGCGCCAGCATAACTTATGTTAGCCGTAGGCTTTGCAGTGATAGTTATATTCGTAGTTGCTGTTACAGCATTACAACCTCCTGTCGCTGCTATAGTGTAAGTTACTGCATAACTACCTGCTGTACTGGTACTAGGTGTTATTGCTCCTGTTGAAGCATTTAAAGTTAATCCAGTAGGAGCTGAGTATGATCCGCCAGTATACGCATTTGATCCAGATAAATTAACTGATTGCGCACTAGTAATATCGTTACAAAATGGAGTTCCCGCATAACTAATTGTTGCTGTTGGAACAGGGGTTACTGTGAGTGAAGCAGGATTGGAGAGAGTTTGTGAACAGCTACCACCAGGACTACTGATTACAACATCATAATTTCCTACGTTACTAAGCAATAGTCCAGTAAAAGTAATAGTTGGTGTCGTAGCCCCTGAAATGTTTCCACCATTAGAGATTGGAATTCCATTTTTTCTCCAAACATAACTCGAAATATTACCTGTTGCCGTAACTGAAAATGAAGTATTTTTACCTTCACAATTTATCTGGGCAATAGGTTGACTTGTAATCTCGATGTCTTGATTTACAATGAGCACTGCATTCTCCGAGGTGACTGGTGCACAAGGTGAAGTTCCACTAACAGTCACAGTATATGTTCCAGCATCCACAGCACTCACATTAGGAATTGAATACGTATTAGATGTTGCCCCCAAAACATTTGCTCCTCCTTTTTTCCATTGATAAGTAAACCCTGTTCCTGTTGTTATTACTGAAAAACTAACAGGAAATCCAGAACAAACGGTTTGAGAAGGATTTGGTTGTGTATTTATTGCCGGTGGCTGATTTACCGTTACAGCAAAGTTTGCAGAGACCGTTCCGTTACCACATGTGTTTGTTCCATATACTGCAATATTTCCGGAAGTTGCTGAATTAGAATAATTGACAGTAATGCTGTTTGTATTGGCTCCGTTAGCTATGGTAGCTCCTGTAGGTAAAGACCAGATATATCCAGTTGCATTGGTAATATCGGGAACCGCATAGGTTACACTGTTTTGTCCCTGGCATACTGTTGCCGAACCGTTTATTGTTCCTGCTGCAATAGGTAAAGGATTTACCGTTACAGCAAAGTTTGCAGAGACTGTTCCGTTACCACATGCGTTTGTTCCATATACTGCAATATTTCCGGAAGTTGCTGAATTAGAATAATTGATAGTAATGCTGTTTGTATTGGCTCCGTTAGCTATGGTAGCTCCTGTAGGTAAAGACCAGGTATATCCAGTCGCATTGGTAATATCGGGAACCGCATAGGTTACACTGTTTTGTCCCTGGCATACTGTTGCCGAACCGTTTATTGTTCCTGCTGCAATAGGTAAAGGATTTACCGTTACAGCAAAGTTTGCAGAGACCGTTCCGTTACCACATGCGTTTGTTCCATATACTGCAATATTTCCGGAAGTTGCTGAATTAGAATAATTGATAGTAATGCTGTTTGTATTGGCTCCGTTAGCTATTGTAGCTCCTGTAGGTAAAGACCAGGTATATCCAGTTGCATTGGTAATATCGGGAACCGCATAGGTTAAACTGTTTTGTGCCTGGCATACTGTTGCCGAACCGTTTATTGTTCCTGCTGCAATAGGTAAAGGATTTACCGTTACAGCAAAGTTTGCAGAGACCGTTCCGTTACCACATGCGTTTGTTCCATATACTGCAATATTTCCGGAAGTTGCTGAATTAGAATAATTGATAGTAATGCTGTTTGTATTGGCTCCGTTAGCTATGGTAGCTCCTGTAGGTAAAGACCAGGTATATCCAGTTGCATTGGTAATATCGGGAACCGCATAGGTTACACTGTTTTGTGCCTGGCATACTGTTGCCGAACCGTTTATTGTTCCTGCTGCAATAGGTAAAGGATTTACCGTTACAGCAAAGTTTGCAGAGACCGTTCCGTTACCACATGCGTTTGTTCCATATACTGCAATATTTCCGGAAGTTGCTGAATTAGAATAATTGATAGTAATGCTGTTTGTATTGGCTCCGTTAGCTATGGTAGCTCCTGTAGGTAAAGACCAGGTATATCCAGTTGCATTGGTAATATCGGGAACCGTATAGGCTACACTGTTTTGTCCCTGGCATACTGTTGCCGAACCGTTTATTGTTCCTGCTGTAATAGGTAAAGGATTTACAGTTACAGCAAAGTTTGCAGAGACCGTTCCGTTACCACATGCGTTTGTTCCATATACTGCAATATTTCCGGAAGTTGCTGAATTAGAATAATTGATTGTAATGCTGTTTGTATTGGCTCCGTTAGCTATGGTAGCTCCTGTAGGTAAAGACCAGGTATATCCAGTTGCATTGGTAATATCGGGAACCGTATAGGCTACACTGTTTTGTCCCTGGCATACTGTTGCCGAACCGTTTATTGTTCCTGCTGCAATAGGTAAAGGATTTACAGTTACAGCAAAGTTTGCAGAGACCGTTCCGTTACCACATGCGTTTGTTCCATATACTGCAATATTTCCGGAAGTTGCTGAATTAGAATAATTGATAGTAATGCTGTTTGTATTGGCTCCGTTCGCTATGGTAGCTCCTGTAGGTAAAGACCAGGTATATCCAGTTGCATTGGTAATATCGGGAACCGTATAGGTTACACTGTTTTGTCCCTGGCATACTGTTGCCGAACCGTTTATTGTTCCTGCTGCAATAGGTAAAGGACTTACCGTTACTGCCACTGTTGCGGTGGCTGGAGTATTGGGACAACTTCCTGTTGGTGTATTAGTGGTTATGGTTGCTGTTGCAGAGCCTCCGGAAATTGTAGGTGTAAAGACAGCAGTAATAGTTGATCCAACTTGAGATTGTAATGTAATATTACCATTTGTTGCAGTCCAATTGCCTGAAGTTGCGTTTCCGGTTAGTAGTCCAGTTACTATAATCGAGCTGTTTGCACAAACAGTCTGAGATGAAGGAGAAATAGTTACGCCATTAAATGAGTTTACAATGATTTGGTTTTTACCATTTGAAGGGGTAGATACTTTGGTATTTTCACCACATGGATTAATTGCTTTGACCGCAATGACCTGAGTTCCTAGTGCAGCTGATGAAGAAACAGACACAGTTATGGAGTTAGTCAAATTTCCGTTGGTAATTATCCAACCTGTTGGTAAATTCCACTGGTAATATTGAGCATTTGAAGCTGCAGGAACTGATAAGGTAACAGTAGCGGGGGGACAGATAGATTGGTTTGAAACTGTTATATTGGTACTCCCGTTCCATCCGCTAGGCGTTCCAGTAAAAACATTCATAACTATATTGTTACTTGTAGCTGTGGAAGGAGATGGACAAATAGCATTGGAAGTCATAACAACTGATATAGCAGCATTGCTAGCGAGAGTTGTGGTTGTATAAGTGGGGCTATTTGTTCCCACGAGAGTTGCTCCGTTCTTCCATTGATATGAGGGAGCAGATCCTCCATTTGTAGGTGTAGCTGTAAAAGTTACAGAAGTACCTGAACAAATACTCGTTGATGATGACGTTATTACTACCGAAGGAGTTAACAAAGGATTAACAACAACTGTGGTTGAGCCAGCGGCACTTGGACAACCTGCTACTGTTACTATAACATTATATGTTCCCGCAGTAGCTAGATTTACTCCAGAAATACTTGGATTTTGTAATCCAGAACTAAAACTATTTGGTCCGGTCCAGCTGTATGTTGCTCCTGAAACTAAAGGTGTTGTAAGGTTCAAAGTTGAACCAACACATAGTGGGCCATTATTCGATGCAGTTGGTGTTGCCGGTATCGGGTTAACAACAACTGTGGTTGAACCTTCTGCACTTGGACAACCTGCTACAGTTACTATAACATTGTATGTTCCCGCAGTAGCTAGAGTTACTCCGGAAATACTTGGATTTTGTAATCCAGAACTAAAACTATTAGGTCCAGTCCAGCTGTATGTTGCTCCTGAAACTAAAGGTGTTGTAAGGTTCAAAGTTGAACCAACACATAATGGACCATTATTCGATGCAGTTGGTGTTGCCGGTATCGGATTAACAACAACTGTGGTTGAGCCAGCGGCACTGGGACAACCTGCTACTGTCACTGTAACATTGTATGTTCCCGCAGTAGCTAGAGTTACTCCGGAAATACTTGGATTTTGTAATCCAGAACTAAAACTATTTGGTCCGGTCCAGCTGTATGTTGCTCCTGAAACTAAAGGTGTTGTAAGGTTCAAAGTTGAACCAACACATAATGGACCATTATTCGATGCAGTTGGTGTTGCCGGTATCGGGTTAACAACAACTGTGGTTGAGCCAGCGGCACTTGGACAACCTGCTACTGTTACTGTAACATTGTATGTTCCCGCAGTAGCTAGAGTTACTCCGGAAATACTTGGATTTTGTAATCCAGAACTAAAACTATTTGGTCCGGTCCAGCTGTATGTTGCTCCTGAAACTAAAGGTGTTGTAAGGTTCAAAGTTGAACCAACACATAGTGGGCCATTATTCGATGCAGTTGGTGTTGCCGGTATCGGGTTAACAACAACTGTGGTTGAACCTTCTGCACTTGGACAACCTGCTACAGTTACTATAACATTGTATGTTCCCGCAGTAGCTAGAGTTACTCCGGAAATACTTGGATTTTGTAATCCAGAACTAA
>NZ_SMFO01000005.1 GCF_004349145.1 Flavobacterium hiemivividum
CTGGTGCAACATTATCTTCTACTGTTACTGTAGCGTCTACTGTTGATACATTTCCATTGTTATCCGTTACCGTTAAAGTAACTGTGTTTGCACCAACATTCGTACAATCAAATGCTGTTTTGCTTAATACCAATGACTGGATTCCACATGCATCACTTGATCCATTGTCTACCAATGCTGCCGTGGTTGAACCATTCCCTGTAGCATCTAACTGAACCGTTACATTCTGTGCTATGGCTAATGCTGCAACATTATCTTCTACTGTTACTACTGCTGTCGCTGTTGATACATTTCCATTTACATCCGTTACCGTTAAAGTAACTGTGTTTGCACCAACATTCGTACAATCAAATGCTGTTTTGCTTAAWACCAATGACTGGATTCCACATGCATCACTTGATCCATTGTCTACCAATGCTGCCGTGGTTGAACCATTCCCTGTAGCATCTAACTGAACCGTTACATTCTGTGCTATGGCTAATGCTGCAACATTATCTTCTACTGTTACTGTAGCGTCTACTGTTGATACATTTCCATTGCTATCCKTTACCGTTAAAGTAACTGTGTTTGCACCAACATTCGTACAATCAAATGCTGTTTTGCTTAATACCAATGACTGGATTCCACATGCATCACTTGATCCATTGTTAACTAATGCTGCCGYGGTTGAACCAACGCCTGTAGCATCTAACTGAACCGTTACGTTCTGTGCTATGGCTACTGSTGCAACATTATCTTCTACTGTTACTGTAGCGTCAACTGTTGATACATTTCCATTGTTATCCGTTACCGTTAAAGTAACTGTGTTTGCACCAACATTCGTACAATCAAATGCTGTTTTGCTTAATACCAATGACTGGATTCCACATGCATCACTTGATCCATTGTTAACTAATGCTGCCGTGGTTGAACCAACGCCTGTAGCATCTAACTGAACCGTTACGTTCTGTGCTATGGCTACTGCTGCAACATTATCTTCAATCAGTAAATTCAAATTATCTAAACCATCACACACACCAGTGCCGCTGGCAGTTAAAGTAAGTGTAACAGAACCAGCTGCTTTATCTGAAGTAGAAGGTGTATAAATTGTAGAGAGTGCACTTGCATTTGCAAATAATCCCGTTCCGCTGGTGGTCCATAATGTAGTTGTAGGGCTTCCGGTTACAGATCCGCTGATTGACGTAGTTCCTTGCGGGCAAATGGTTTGGTCGGCTCCTGCGTCTGCGGTGTATTTTCCTTTAAATGAAATATCTGTTGAACCACTAAAAGCACCGATGCAAGAAGTTCCATTATTTAAAGACGCTATCGTATAAATGGTTTGCACAGATGGTGACACTGACAAAATCACTGGACTGGTTGCAGCCGTTCCACTAAATGGTGTTCCATCACTTAATGTACCTGAAATATTTCCTGTACCTGTTAGAGTAATGGATAAATTTACACTATCGCCCTGACAAATACTTGTATTACCTGTTGTAAGTAATGCATTGGCGAACGAAGGACTTATAGTTCCTGTGGAGGAAGCTGGACTAGTACCACATGAGTTTGATGCAGTTACTGAGACTGACCCATTTCCTGAACCAATAGCTATAGTAGCAGATAGTGTACCCTGACCGTTAGTGACTGACCAACCGGCTCCTGTAACAGACCATGTATAAGAAGTAGCCCCTCCAACTGATAAAATACTAAATATATTACCCGAACTATTTCGACATATATTAGAAGGTTGCGTAATGGCTAAAGGTGAACCGACCGCAGTTGTTGGTGTAATATTCCCAGTAGAGGATGCGGTACTGGAACCACACCCATTATTAGCAGTAACAGAAACTGTTCCTACACCTGTACCGATCGTTATAGTTGCTAGAACAGTTCCTTGACCAGCTGTAATAGCCCATCCTGAACCAGTTACACTCCATGTATAGGATGTAGCGCCACTAACGGTAGAAACGCTATAAGAATTATTTATTGAACCAGCACATTCGTTAGAAGGTCTAGTTATAGTTCCTGGTGTTGCAGGTGAGGAAGAAGTAACTATAAGGTCAGCTCCATTATTAGGTGAATTTGTTATAGGTGCTTCTGATCGAACTCGTATTCTATAAGCTGTACCAGCAATAGTGTTCGCAGGAATAGTTGCATTTATTGTTCGGGATCCACTTCCACCGGTATTCATTAAACTCCCGATAACTATAGGTGACGAAAAACTTCCAGATGAGTTGCTTAATTCGGCATAAAAGTCAGCCGTACTCGGGAATTGACCAGTTGCACCTAGATTTGCAGAAACAGCCTCAAAATTCACTGCAACAGCATTTCCCGCACAAAATGTACTTGCTGTTATGGTTACACTACCAATTCCTGCATCCGTAAACTCAGTCACAGCAACTCTACCGGACAATTGTCCTGTAGCAGTCAAAACAAATGCAACTCCAAGATGGTTGTCCTTAATCAAAAAGCCACCATAATAGATATTCCCGCTCGCATCTGCGATGGCAAAATTATCATGGGAATTCACACAGGTTGCAGGTTTGGGGGTCTCAACAAAAGTGAAGTCAATCCGTTCTCCTGGCTGCCAGCCAGTACCGGTAATGATGACGTACTCACCAGGAGCATAATCATCCTTATCAGTAGTGACAGTTGCCTGCGAGAAAACCACATTGGCAAAAAACAAACTGAAAAGTAAAAAAATAAAAGTAAAAAAACCCGATTTAGGTAGAATTGTTCTCATACTCACTTGAATTGAAATTATTATATATAAAATACTTATTGTCTAACTGCGAAAAGGTAAATCGAATAGAACGTGGTTTTCTATCCCTGATTTATTGCACTCTATTAATTCAAAACAAATGTTTTCTTGTAGGTAGAAAAACATCCAGACAAGGACTCTAAAATCATCATCTTAAACTAAATTATATTATTTTTAACATACTACTACGATTTATTTTACATTTCCGACGAAAGTGTTAAAAAAATCTACAAACTACATAAAAATCTATTTTTAAGTAAGTTACAAACAGTATGAATCTTAAAATACATTATTTTTCGAACTTATTTTCTAGAAACTATTAGCTAATAATAATATAATCATGAGATACTGGATAAAAATTACAAGTGGTTTTCCCTATTAAAATAGCCTTATGTAAAACAGCTAAAAGCCAGCTTTGATTGACTTTAAGGCGTATTACCGTTAATTAGCTTAGACTTTAAAATAATCACTCAAGAAGAAGTCCAGCCGATTGTGATTTTATAAAAATTGTATACCGCTTATTTTCAAAAACAAGCTCTTTTAATCAGAAAAACGTCCAAGTAAATTGGGCTGATTTACTAATAAAATCAACTTTATCAGAATATACATATTAATATTTTTTCTAATAAGTTGACTGTATCATTAGTTATAAATTCGGCCAAAAATCGGTGTAAGAATTAGAGATACGAAAGCAATTTTCGGAATTAAACTCTCTAATTTTTTTGGTTAGTAAACCATTGCTGCAATGCAAATAGTAAACCAAACAAGAAGCCTTTTCAACTTTAGAATACAATTAATTCGCTGTCGAAATAGGAATCCGTGAATATTTTATAGATTTGTTTACTATTATACACGATAAGCTATTATGAAGAGTAAAGTACAAGACTGGCCTAATTTAAGTAAGTATGCAAAGGCTAATTCTCGATTGCGCCTTCCTGCGGAGGGAGAAAATAGAATAGTTTTTATGGGAGATACCATAACAGAGTTTTGGAGTACCATTAACGGAACTTACTTTGAAGGAAAGCCTTATATTAATCGTGGAATTAGCGGGCAAACCACACCGCAAATGCTTATTCGCTTTAGAGCAGATGTCATCGCCTTAAAACCTACTGTAGTTCTCCTTTTGGCTGGAATTAATGACATAGCCGGAAACACAGGTCCTTCAACCTTAGAAATGATCACCAACAATATTTTTTCTATGGTCGAATTGGCGAAAGCCCATCAAATCAAAGTAGTGCTCTGCTCCGTTTTACCTGCTTTTGATTTTCCTTGGAAACCCAATCAACAACCAACCGACAAAATCAAAGCTTTAAATGAATTACTGATCAATTATGCCGCTGCAAATAAACTCGTATATCTTGATTATTATACTGCAATGGTGGATGAACGCAAAGGATTACAAGCCGATTATTCTGAAGATGGTGTACATCCTAACAAAAGAGGTTATCAAGTAATGGAACCGCTAGCAGAAAATGCTATTGCTTTATCTCTTGATTAAATTGTTACTATTGCGACTTTTTTAAGACGAATACACATTACAAACATATTCACATAACCAAAAACCCAATCACTATTTAAGGATTGGGTTTTTAGTTTTAAAGAAGTCTGCTTTTATTTCACAACCGTAAATATAATTTTAGAATCGTCATACACACGATGCGTTTGCTTTTTAAAATCTTCTGGTTTGGCATAAAAGATATTATCTACAAAGGTTTGCGGATTCAAGTCAATCAATGGAAACCAGGTACTTTGAATCTGGATTTGGATTTTGTGTCCTTTCTTAAAAGTATGCATCACATCTTGCAATTTAATATCTACCGCCGTTTTCTGGTTAGCCACAAAAGGTTCTGGAGTGATAAAACTATTTCTAAAACGACCGCGCATTACTTCGCTTCGCACCATCATGTGGTAGTTACTCATTTTTAAATAAGGAGCTACTTCAGGAGTTTCTGGCTCATCACTAGGAAAAACATCTATTACTTTTACAATCCAATCCGCATCAGTACCTGATGTCGAAACTTGCAGTTGTGCCAAAATATCGCCCGCCAAAGTCATGTTGTCCTCTAAAACTTCGGTTTCATAAACAATCACATCAGGACGTCGTGCCGAAAAACGCTGATCATCTGTCATGTATTTTCTTGGTGTAATTCCTTTTTGATTAATATCTTCAGTAAAAGGAACTGGCTTTTTAGGATCACTGATAAATTCCTGAAAACCAACCTCAGTTGGTACTGAAGTCATTAGTTTATCGTTTGCCAAATAAAAGCTTTCTTTCGCTGAATTTTTTGGTGGCCAAACATCATAGGTTTTCCAATCTTTAACTCCCGTATCAAAAACATAGGCTTCCGGTAGTTTGTTTTGCCCTTTTCCATTCTCTTTTAAGAAATGACGAAAGAAGTTAGCTTCAATATTCTTTTGATAAAATCCGGAAATACTATCTCCAAAGTTTATATTTCCGATAACTGCTTTAGCACTGCTTCGTGCCCAGTCACCATGACTCCATGGTCCCATAACAATAGTATTATAGTTCTTGCTAGTTTTTTCTATGGTTTGGTAGGTATTCAAAGGACCGTATAAATCCTCAGCATCAAACCATCCTCCAACAGTCATTACTGCAGGTTTAATATCTTTTAAATGTTGTAGAATCCCTCTTTTTTGCCAGAAATCATCATAATTAGAATGGTCTTTTAGCTGTTGCCAAAACTCATTGTCTTTGCCATAAAACGAATCCAAATTAGACAAAGGCCCCGCATCCATAAAAAATTGATAATCATCTTTCGTCCCTAAGTCAGGCAAAGTGTACCAAGATGTGGTGGTGCGTTCCTTTTTTTGAATTCCAAAAAGTGGTGTTGCTTTCCAATAACTCAATAAATAGGCTCCATTATGGTGAAAATCATCGAAAAAGAAATCACTAATACAAGCCTGAGGCGAAACTGCTTTCAGTGCGGGATGCCTGCTTAATAAAGAATAAGTTGCATAAAACCCAGGATATGAAATTCCCCAAGTTCCCACATTCCCATTATTATTCGCTGCATTTTTAACTAACCAATCAATTGTATCGTAGGTATCAGAAGCTTCGTCAACTTGGTTTTTTGATTTTTTATTTGGAATAAAAGCACGCATATTATCATACAAACCATCACTCATCCAGCGTCCACGTACATCTTGATACGCCACAATGTAACCTTCTTTCATCATGGTTTCGCTGGGTCCAATGCTTTTCTTGAACTCGTTAGGACCATAAGGAGCACAGCTGTATGGCGTGCGTTGCATGATAATTGGGTATTTCTTTGATTGATCCTTTGGCGTGTAAATGACTGTGTAAAGCGAAGCTCCATCACGCATTTTAATGTGCACTTCTTTCTTAGTATAATTTTCACTAACAGCATAGAGACTGTTGTTTTGCGCAAATAAGCTGGTCGAAAGCACCAAAAACGCAACAAATAGTAGTTTTTTCATTTTAGTAATTGCTAATTATAGAGTGGTAAATATATTTAGAATAAAACCAATATTAAAATTTAGTTTGATAGGATTTAAACAAAGTTCTAAATGTGGATTTGATAACCCTATCCCTACTCTTTAAATTACAAAGCCTTTTAGTAACGATTATAAATTCCACTACCCATAAAAACCCACAAAACTCAAACGCTCTTGAGGTAAATTATTAATAATAAGCAATCTGTGATTTTGTAACAAAACAGCGCTAACTTCGTCTTACTTTTTCAAGCACCTACTATAATATGAGAACAATTTTTATTATTACCTTTTTTACACTCCTTAATTTCCAGTTTGGAATAGCACAGAATATTAAAGGAAAAATCATTGATTCGGCAACTGGTGAAAGTATTCCGTACGCTAATATTAAGGTAGGCGAATCTGAAAATCTTGTTTCAAATGCCGAAGGCTATTTTACGTTATCTGAGAATAATAGTCGGGACGAAGTAGAACTCGCCGTATCTTATTTGGGATTTGTTCAGAGACTACTAACCGTTGGGGAATTGAAAAGACTGAATTATAGAATAGAACTAGCACCAGGTGTTTTTCAACTTAATGATGTTAAGGTCTCCAATGAAAAACCAAACCCATATGAAATTATGGCTAACGTTAAAGCTAACTTAGCTCGCAATTATAAAAATGAGACAGCAGCTTCAAAGGATTTGCTTTTTTATCGAAAATCGGATTATTTTAAACCCAAACTAATTGAAGTGGAGATCGACAAATCAACTGGATTTACAAAACAAGCACTTCAAAAAGCAAATTCCGACTTGAAGAGGTTCTCTACGCAGTTAATTTCTAATCCGCCCATGGAATTCACAGATATCCTATGTAACTACTACTCTACCAAAACAAAAAAGAATGATAAGTTCCAGTTATCATCAAAAATGGAGGTCTTGAAAGCAACGAAATTAAAAAACGAAGGCCGTTCCTCTTCTTTAGAGGAATTACAAAAAGCAGCCATGAATACCATGCTGCAACATCTAGATTCAACTAAATACTATAGATTTAAAAGTGGTCTTTTTGGCTCTCGCGATACCATTTCACTACGTAAGGATTTTAATCGAAATCGAAACAAGGATAAAACCAAAGAAAAAACTAACCAATTACTTTCAACAAAATCGAGCTTAAATTCTTTTCTCTCAGATTCTAATTTCCTAGAAAGCAACGAATTAGATTTTATTAATAATACAGAATTGTATGACTATAAATACGAAGGTGCGACCTATACAAATGACAATGAGTTTGCCTATGTATTGAGTTTTAAACCTAGAAGAAGCAAGGCAAAATATTTAGGAAAATTATATATTTCAGAAACGGATTATGCAGTCCTTAGAACTGACTATACATTAGAGGAAGGGGAGAAACTAAATAATTTTAACATGAAGTTTCTATTGGGAATAAAAACTTCGCAGAATATTAGTAAAGGGACAATAACCTACAAGAAAAAAAGTGAGGACGATACTTACTATATGCAGTATGCCGCAATAGAACAGGGACAATACTTTTATTTAAACCGGCCTTTAAAATTTATAGAATTGACCAGCAGCGAAAAAGATGTGCTTTCGCTTGATCTAAAAATGGAAGTAAATGTTAGCAGTAAAACGGAATTTCTAAATATGTCGCGTTCTAAAACTACAGCAGCAGCAATCGAAAAAATAAAAGAGGCTGACTTTAAATTCACAAATATCAAATCCTATGATCCAAAGATATGGAAAGATTACAATGCCATAGAACCATTGCAAGAAATGAAACAGTTTAAGTCCATTAATTAAGCTAGTAAAACTGCAGTATAAACAACCTTATACTGTTAAGAAAATGCCAATCCCTAGGATCTATTCTTGTCTTAGTTTGTGAATGTTACCTTTGCATAAAACAAATTAAAACAATGATTCCAACTAGTAAACAATATGCCGCTATACAAATAGATCCTAACTGGTTAACTGACTATTTTAATGTAGATCGTCAAATTGCTTATTACATCAATCTTCCAATTCTCCTTTTTGGCTTACTGATTATATGTTCTATCGCTTGGATTTTGACTAAAAAAATAATCGTTAATTCGATTCACAAAATATTTTTAAAAACTAAAATTACCTGGGACGATATCCTAATTGAAAAAAGAATATTTGACAAACTTGCTTTCATCATTCCCGCATTTATTGTGATTTTTGCAGTGCCTTCCATTCTAGCAGAGTATCCTGCACTTTCTAGTTATGCAATAACTCTTGCAACGATTGTAATTTTGTTGATTATTGTCTGGACCGTTATTGCTTTTCTAGCGGTTCTTAACGAGATCCTTTCTGTATCTCCAGCTTTTATAGACAAACCCATTACGAGTTACATTCAAGTAATGAATATTTTTGTTTATTTCGTAGGAGGAATTTTAATTTTGTCTGTACTTCTAGGAAAGAGTCCGTTCTACTTTCTAGGCGCAATGGGTGCTATGACCGCCATTTTACTGTTGATTTTCAAAGACACTATCCTAGGCTTTGTAGCCAGCGTTCAAATGTCAGTTTACGATATGGTACGCGTGGGTGATTGGATTGCTATGCCAAAATATGATGCCGATGGCGATGTACTTTCCATCAATCTAAGCACCGTTAAAATCCAAAATTGGGATAAGACAATCACCACAATTCCTACCTATGCTTTTATTACTGACTCTTTTAAAAACTGGCGCGGAATGAGTAATTCTGGAGGTCGAAGAATCAAGAAATCTATTTATCTAAAGGTGAGTAGTTTTTGTTTTTGTGATGAGCAAATGCTAGAACAGTTTAAAAAATATGCCCTTATAAAGGACTATATCCTTGATAAAGAAGCAGAAATTAAGAAATCAAATTTAACGTTAGCTGGCAATGAATCTAATGTTGTTAATAGCAGAAGCCTAACAAATATTGGTGTATTTAGAATTTATGCCGAAAACTACATTCGTTCCAATGCGAATATAAATTTGGAAATGACCCATATGGTTCGACAACTGGATCCGACTTCTAAAGGAATGCCTTTAGAAATATATTGTTTTAGTAAAGTCAAAGAATGGGAGAAATACGAGCAAATCAAATCGGATATTTTTGATCACTTGCTTACCATTACCTCTCAATTCCAACTGGAAGTTTTTGAAGAGCCTACAGGTAGAGATTTTAGAAGCTTAGTAGATTCCCAACATCAGCCAGCACGAGTTTCTAATATGTATTCCGAGTTATAATTAGAAAGAAATTCTAGTTATAATTGCCGTTTATTCTAGTTTAACCCATGCTTTTGAAAATGATGAAAACAGCTGGTCTCGTAGTAGTGATGCCCCCGATTATAGCGAAAAACCCGCAGGATTGCAAGCTTTAGAATACTCGCCGGTAAAGAGCGACCGCAGAAAGCTCCTTTACTGGGGTAGTATTCTTGCTTGAAGAACTGGGGATTTGTAGCGAAAAGCGGGAATAGGCACAAATAAAAATCACCTCTTTTTGAAAATATTAGGGTACAAACGCTTATTTTTGCGCCATGGCAAAGAAAAATACAGATAAGGTGGTGTTTCACC
Organism: Flavobacterium hiemivividum; assembly: GCF_004349145.1. Classification (GTDB taxonomy): domain Bacteria; phylum Bacteroidota; class Bacteroidia; order Flavobacteriales; family Flavobacteriaceae; genus Flavobacterium; species Flavobacterium hiemivividum. The sequence continues at coordinate 9,771 of NZ_SMFO01000005.1, forward strand.
AGATAAAAGTCATCGATGCAGGTGCAAAAGGAGTATCAGTAGCGAAAGCTCCAGACGGTAAAGTAGTGTTTATCCCGAATGTGGTTCCGGGTGATGTGGTTGACGTGCAAACTTTCAAGAAGCGCAAGGCCTATTACGAAGGAAAAGCGATCCATTTTCATGAATTTTCAGAGCACCGAATAGAGCCTATCTGCGAGCACTTTGGTGTTTGTGGTGGTTGTAAATGGCAAAATATGAAATACAGCCAACAGTTGTATTATAAACAAAATGAAGTGTTGAATCACTTGCAGCGCATTGGAAAAGTTGAACTTCCTGAATTTGAGCCAATCTTAGGTTCAGAAAAACAGTTCTTCTACAGAAACAAAATGGAATTTTCGTTTTCAAACAGCCGTTGGTTGACAGAAGCTGAAATTGCAAGTACAGAAGATTTAGGAAACAGAAATGCTTTAGGTTTTCACATCCCAAAAATGTGGGATAAAATCCTTGACATCAATAAATGTCACTTACAAGAAGATCCATCAAACGCAATTAGAAATGAGGTTAGAGATTTTGCTAACGCAAACGGCCTGACTTTCTTTAATCCAAGAGCACACGAAGGTTTGCTACGTACTTTAATGTTGCGCACCTCTTCTACTGGAGAAATCATGGTATTGATTCAGTTTTTTGAGAATGACAAAGCAAATAGAGAATTAATCCTGGATCATTTATATGAGAAGTTCCCACAAATTACTTCTTTACAATATGTGGTGAATAATAAAGCGAACGACACTTTATACGACACCGATATTAAACTTTATAAAGGAAGAGATTATATACTTGAAGAAATGGAAGGTTTGAAATTTAGCATTAATGCCAAATCATTCTACCAAACCAACTCAGATCAAGCGTATGAATTATACAAAATCACAAGAGATTTTGCTGGTTTAACTGGAAATGAAATCGTTTATGATTTATATACTGGAACTGGAACTATTGCTCAGTTTGTTTCTAAAAAAGCAAAAAAAGTAATAGGTGTCGAAAGTGTTCCTGACGCTATCAAGGATGCTAAAGCAAATGCCGTACGTAATAATATTGATAATTGTGAGTTCTTTGTAGGAGACATGAAAGTCGTATTTAATGACGAATTCATTGCGCAGCATGGTCATCCTGATGTTATCATTACTGACCCTCCAAGAGACGGAATGCACAAAGACGTAATCGAACAAATCATGAAAATTGCTCCCGAAAAAATCGTGTATGTAAGTTGTAACTCGGCTACACAAGCGCGTGATTTAGCCTTGATGGACGAGAAATATAAAGTAGCTCGCGTGCGTCCTGTGGATATGTTTCCGCAAACACATCACGTAGAGAACGTGGTTCTTTTAGAAAGAAGATAGGTAGTCCCTAGTAATTAGTGAAAAGTAATTAGTCTCAATTTTGAGCTAATTACTTTTCACTAATTACTAATCACCAAAATAGATATGAAAAAATTAATACTGTTGCTATTTGTTATCACCTTCTCTTTCTCCAGTTGTGAGAAGGATGATATCTGTGATCCCAAAACGGTTACAACTTCTCGACTAGTGATTACATTTTATGACGTTGCGAATTCGTCCGTTAAAAAAAATGTTACTGATCTCAAAATAATCGGTGAAGGAATGACTGATGGAGTTAATTTTAATGGTGCGACTTTAATCAACGGAAGCACTGTTTCGATTCCGCTGAAAACAAATGCAGATGCAACTACTTTTCGTTTTATTCTGAATGCGGAAAATACAAATCCAGCATTAATAAACGAAGACGTCCTGAAATTTAATTATGTGCGAGAAAATTTATTTGTGTCTCGTGCCTGTGGTTTTAAAACAGAATATACTCTTGATCCTCAAACACCTTATGTCCATACTGACGCAGCGGTTCCAGATCAAAAATGGATTCAATTCATTGCGGTGAAAAATAGTATTATAGCTAACGAAAATGAAACACACCTTGAAATATTTTTTTAGTATTTGCCTCGTTTTATCTCTCTCTTTAGCGCAAGCGCAGGAAACTACTACTCTTAATAATGTAGCTGACAGTACGCGCACAGCTCCTATTATTCCTGATAATGGAAATTTAAAGACAGTAAAATTGCCCGAGGAGGTACAAGACACATTAGTTCCCGTAAAAACAGACCGTTACGGACTTCGTGTGGGTGTTGATTTGTATAAATTAACTCGTGCGTTGTATGACAAGGATTATAAAGGAATCGAATTTGTAGGTGATTACAGATTGACAAAAAAATATTTTTTGGCAGCAGAGATAGGTAATGAAAATAAAACTACAGATGATGACCGTCTAAATTTCACTACAAAAGGATCTTATCTAAAAGGAGGTTTTGATTACAATGCCTACGAAAACTGGTTAGACATGGAGAATATTCTCTCTATTGGATTGCGCTATGGTTTCAGTACTTTTAATCAGGAATTGAACAGCTATAAAATATATAATTCCAACCCTTATTTTGGAGAAGGAGCAGCCCTTCCATCAGGAGAAAAATTCAATGGCTTAACAGCCAGTTGGATCGAAGTGGTTGCGGGTATAAAAGCAAAAGTATTTGATAATGTTTTTGCGGGTTTCAGCCTTCGCTTGAACCGATTGGTATCCAATAAAAAACCAGGTAATTTCGATAACCTTTATATACCAGGTTTTAATAGAACCTACGATGGTGATTTTGGAGTAGGATTTAACTATACAGTTACATACTTCATACCTATCTATAAAAAGAAAGTTGTGCCAGTTGAAGTGAATAAAAAAAGCGCTACGAAAAAATAAATATCCTTTTCTGTTTCCATAGCACATAGAAATATCGCTTTTATTGCGCTATTTCTTAAATAAAAAAAACCGCCGATTCAAAGATTATTACAATCTGTGAATCGGCGGTTTTTTATTATGTTTTTACTTGGGGTAAACTATTACCCTATTTCTTTAACCTCCTTTGAGAAAACCCATTTCATATACAACTTCTCGCCATCTTGTGTTTTAATAGCTTTAAATTTTGGCGATAAAATCGTTCCCACAACAAATGCCGTCAAGGGAATCCATAAATCAGTTAATCCCGTATAGCGCTCCACTAGATAACGCGCTGAGACGAATAATATGGCAAAACAGCCTAACTGGTATAAAAATGCTCTTATTTGTAATCTTGTCATTGTATTTCTGTTTGATCCTCCCTCCGCTCCCTCCTTCGGAGGGCGCGACTTTGTGGAGTTTTATTGTGGTAATGTTTTTGTGTTTTATTCTTCTATAAGCTAATCACTGAATACTGTAAACTGTAAACTGATTACTGACTACTCCTCTACATTAACTTGGAACTTTGTTCTCTTACTTCCTTCGTACATTTCGTATTTAACTAATCTTGCTTCTATACTAGCGTTAAAAAGTTTAATTTTTCTCGAAGGTTTTAATCCTACAAATTTTAATGCATCCAGGTTTCCTGTGATAAACCAAGCGTTAGTTCCAGGATAGTTTTTCTTTAAAGTATCTCCAATGTTTTTGTAAAACTCTTCCATGTGAATATCCAATCGCTCATCATAAGGAGGATTAAAAACCATATGCAATTTCCCTTGTGTCGTTTTCTCAGTATCGAAGAAATTTCTCTCTTCAATAGTGATATACTCTTCTAAATTGGAGTTCTTAATATTGTCTTTGGCTTTGCTTACTGCAGATGGAGCTTTGTCGAAACCTTTTATAGTATAATGAAATTCTCTAACTCTTTTCAATAAACTGTCAGTGATATTGTCGAACAAATCATTGTCCCAGTCATGCCATTTTTCGAATGCAAATTCTTTACGGTTAATGTTTGCTGGAATATTACAAGCAATCATAGCTGCTTCAGCCAAGAAAGTTCCAGAACCACACATTGGATCTAAGAAATCACCTTGTCCATCCCAACCCGAGAGCAATAAAACACCTGCTGCCAATACTTCATTTATAGGAGCAATATTGGTTGCTGTTCTATAGCCACGTTGATGCAACGAATTTCCTGATGTATCTAATGCTACCGAAACTTGGTCTTTGTCAATATGAATATTAATTCTTAAATCTGGATGTATTTTATCGATACTTGGGCGTTGTCCTGTGCGTTCTCTAAATTGATCTACAATCGCATCTTTACATTTTTGAGAAACAAATTCAGAGTGATTAAAGTTATCAGAATGAACTGTTGCATCAATCACAAAAGTTTGATTAGCATTGATGTATCTTGACCAGTTTACACCAGAAATCCCTTTATATAACGCTTGTTCGTTGTTTGCCTTAAAGAAATAAATTGGCTTCAAAATTTTTAAAGCGGTACGCAATGACAAATTGGCTTTGTACATAAACCCTTTATCCCCTTTAAAACTTACCATTCTTACGCCCTGTTCGACATCTTGTGCGCCTAACATTTGTAATTCTTTTGCTAAAATTTCCTCAAAACCAAAAAAGGTTTTGGCAACCATCTTAAAATTATTTTCCATTTGTTTGTATCAATTAAAACAGACCTTTTTCTGCTTTACGTTTAGGCCGTGATAGAAATTAAAAGTTTCTCATCGAGAATCACTCTGTATCTCCACGGTTTCTTTATTTTTCAGCAAAAATACACTAAATTTGCGGGACTTGAATTAATTGAAAAAGAATAAATGTCTGAAGAACAAAAACCAACGAATATAAATCCAGAACAACCAACAGAAGCTTGGTTCAGTTCTTGGTTCGATACACCTTATTATCACATCCTTTACAAAGAGAGAAACTGCACTGAGGCACAACTTTTTATGGACAACATAACAAACTACCTTAATCTGCCAGAAAACGCTAAAGTTCTTGACTTGGCCTGCGGTAAGGGCCGTCATTCTATCTATCTGAACCAATTAGGATTTGATGTTTTGGGAGCTGATTTATCAGAAAACAGTATTGCCGAAGCTAACGAAAACGCAAATGACACTCTGCATTTTAAAGTGCACGACATGCGAGAGCCCTTCGAAGAAAAATATGATGCCATTTTTAATTTGTTTACCAGTTTTGGTTATTTCGAAAATGACGAAGACAATCTTACAACACTAAAAGCAATCAAAGAAAGTTTATCTGAATATGGTTTTGCAGTAATTGACTTCATGAATGTCAATCAAGTACTTAAAACTCTGGTTCCTGAGGAAACAAAAACTGTCGAAGGAATTGATTTTCACTTGAAGCGCTATCTAAAAGACGGTCATATTTATAAAGAAATTGACTTTGAAGACAAAGGACAAAAGTTTCATTTTACTGAAAAAGTAAAAGCATTAACCCTGGAAGACTTTGAATCCATGATGGAAGAAGCCGGGATTTATCTATTAGATATTTTTGGAGATTATAAACTGAAAAGTTTTCACAAAACCGAAAGCGAAAGACTTATTCTTATTTTTAAATAAATGAATTACCTACTACCTCTACTCTCCGTATTGCTTGGTTATATTTTGGCTTTGATAATAAAACCCAAAAACAAGACTAATCTAAAACTACTATTGGCTTTTAGCGGCTCCTTTCTACTTTCTTTGACGGTAATGCATTTATTGCCGGAAGTTTATGAAAGTCACAGCCATGACATTGGTATTTTTATCATGTTGGGTATTTTATTCCAAATTATATTGGAATTTTTTTCGAAAGGTGCAGAACATGGGCACGTACACGGGCAGCCAAATATGACTCATATACCTTGGCTATTATTTATTAGCCTCTGTATTCATGCTTTCTTGGAAGGATTTCCTGTAGGACATCATCACGATCTAGCTGTAGGTATTGCTATTCATCATTTGCCTATCGCGATTATACTAACAACGTTTTTTATCAATGCACATTTGAACAAAAAAGCAATTTTTGCCTTTATGATCACTTTTGCATTAATGACTCCGCTGGGGACATTGGCATCCGATTATTTACCAGTTTTAAATGCATATCATACCCAAATAACGGCCGTGGTAATTGGAATATTATTTCACATCTCCTCGACCATTATTTTTGAAAGTAGCGAAGGGCATAAATTCAATGTCGCCAAAGTTTCCATGATTGTTTTGGGAATTATCCTAGCTTACTTCGTTTAATAAGCTTTAAGCAAAACACATAAAATCAACAAAAAAGTTTTCCATATAAATTTTGATTATTTAAAAAATGGCATTTACTAAAACTACCGAACAAGCCTCTAAATACGAACACCTAGAAAAAATGTCGGTGCAGGAATTACTCATCAACATCAATCAGGAAGATAAAATAGTTCCTAATGCGGTGGAAAAGGCTTTACCACAAATTGAAAATTTAGTAGCACAAATCATCCCGAAAATGAAATTAGGCGGGAGACTTTTTTACATCGGAGCGGGAACTTCAGGTCGTTTAGGCGTTTTAGACGCTTCAGAATGTCCGCCTACATTTGGCGTTCCTTTTGATTTAGTTGTAGGAATCATTGCTGGTGGCGATACTGCCATTCGCAAAGCTGTAGAAAATGCAGAAGACAACGACACTCAGGCTTGGAAAGATTTACAGGGTCACCATATAAATGAGAATGATGTCGTGGTAGGTATTGCCGCATCAGGAACAACGCCTTATGTCATTGCTGGTTTAGAAGAATGCAACAAAAATAATATTATAACAGGAAGTATTTCTTGTAATGCCGAAAGTCCGCTTTCTCAAACAGCGCAATTCCCGATAGACGTAGTTGTGGGTCCCGAATTTGTAACAGGTAGCTCCAGAATGAAAGCAGGTACAGCTCAAAAATTAGTACTCAATATGATTACTACAGCCACCATGATCCAACTTGGAAAAGTGAAAGGCAACAAAATGGTAGATATGCAACTTAGCAATACTAAACTTGTTGATCGAGGGGTAAAAATGATTATGGGAGAGATTTCTGTTAGCTATGAAGAAGCAGCTGCTTTATTGAAAGAACACGGAAGCGTGAGAAAAGCGGTTGAATTTTTTAATAAATAAAAACTGAATTTAGTAATTGGAGTACTGTGTAAAAACTAGGTACGACTAGAAATTAAAATAAAAAATGGGCACTAATAAAGAAGTTTTAGCTAAAGGAGTTAAATATATAGCAGGCGCTTTACCCTTGCTATTTATAGGCCCATCACTTATTTACAACGCATTTATCAACAAGGAAAACCTGTGGCACTATCTTATTCTAATGATCGGAATTGCTACTTGTGGTGCGGCAGTGTATTTACTTTTTCAAGGATTGAATACAATTATGAAAAGTTTATTTAACGACTAATGGAAGACTTAATCCACATTCAAAAAACATTTGAAAAAATTGTTTTTATAGATAAAAGAGTCAATAATCGGGAATTTGAAGATTGTGTCTTTAAAAACTGTGACTTCTCAAACAGTGATTTCTCTAATAACACCTTCATGGACTGTGAGTTTATCGATTGCAATCTTTCGATGACAAGTTTGATGGGCAGCAGTTTAAAAACAGTGCATTTTAGCAATTGTAAATTATTAGGAATTCAGTTTAATAGCTGTATGGATTTCTTATTTACAGTGAGTTTTCAAGACTGTGTTTTGGATTATTCTTCGTTTGCCAATAAGAAAATGCCAAAGACAAAGTTTAATTCTTGTTCGATGAAAGAAGTTAGCTTTATTGGAAGTACACTTTCTAATTCGGTTTTTGAGAATTGCAATTTAGACAATGCCATTTTCAATGATACCCAATTAAAGGAGGTGAATTTCTTGACTGCTTACAATTATAAAATTGATCCAGAATTCAACCCCATGAAAAAAGCAAAGTTTTCTGCGCAAGGAATTCCTGGGCTTTTGGAAAAATATGATATAAAAATAGAGTAACAATCGAAAAGGTTTAGTTACATAAAACAGCACAGATAAAAAATTGCTTTGTTCCTAGTAATGAAATTTAAAAGTGCCGGTAGAAAAGACTCAAAAATAAATCAAACAAATAAAATGAAAAAATTATTCCTACTTCCATTACTGCTATTAGTTCTTTCCTGCTATAATGTGGAACGCAACTGCCAAGATTTCAAAACCGGTAAATTTCGTTTTGATTACGAAGTGGATGGCGTAGTTAAAACAACACTTTTTGAACGAAATGACAGTATAGAAATTGAAACCTACAATGGAAAAACTGATACGGCATCAATAAGATGGACTAATGATTGTGAGTACATTTTGAAAAAATTACATCCAAAAAATATGGCAGAAGAAAAGTCAATAAGCATGAAAATTTTGACAACTTCAGAAAACTCATATACATTTGAATTTGGTTTAGTTGGCTCAGGCCAAAAACAAAAAGGGACTGTAACAAAGCTAGGAGAATAAAGACTAATCGTTAAAAAAATCAATAAACTAATAATTATAAAAGATGGAAGTATTTTTAAATCCCGATGCTTGGGTTGCCTTATTAACTTTAACTTTTCTGGAAATCATTCTAGGAATCGACAATATCATCTTTATCTCTATAGTTACAGGGAAATTACCTGAAGAGAAAAGAAAAAAAGCAACGCAAATTGGTTTATTTCTAGCCATGTTTATGCGTATCGCATTGCTGTTTGGAATTACACTTTTAATTGCAATGAAAGAACCATTTTTCAGTGTAAACTGGCGATGGTTTAGTGCTGATTTTACTGGTCAAGCCATCATTTTATTTCTGGGAGGACTCTTTCTAATATATAAAAGTACTAAAGAGATTCATGAAAAAGTAGATCACACAGGTGAAGAAGAAAAAACCTTAAAAACTACGGCCACAAAATCTTTTGGCAATGTAATTTTCCAGATATTACTTATTGATCTTATCTTCTCAGTCGATAGTATTTTAACTGCCGTTGGGATGACTAATGGTGTCGAAGGCGCCTTGTATATCATGGTTACAGCTGTTGTAATTTCGGTTGGAGTGATGATGCTTTTTGCAGTTCCTGTTGGGAATTTTGTAAACCAAAATCCATCGATTCAAATTTTAGGATTGGCCTTCTTAATCCTGATTGGATTTATGTTGATTACTGAAAGTATGCACTTATCAAATGCAGCTTTAGTGGGTGAACATGTTGGTGCCGTTCCAAAGGGCTACTTGTATTTTGCCATAGCTTTTTCACTGGCAGTAGAGTTCTTAAATATGAAAATGAGAAAGAAGAATTAAAAAATATGTTTTATAGAAAAGCTCCTTTGTGGAGCTTTTTTTATGCAAAATTCTTAACTTTAAATCAGTACCCGTCCTACTGCATCATTCGTTAGTGTTTATTCGAAAACAAGAAATTATTTTTTGATTTTAATCTACCGATTTTAGTAGTAACTTAGGCTCAAATATCAACTAATGAAAAATACCATCTCCCATAGAGTTGCCGACTTTTTAAAGAACTTCCCTCCATTTAATTTTTTAAATCAAAAGGATATTGAGCGACTTTCTCAGCATATATCTATAATCTATAAAGAAAAAAATGCAGTAATATTTTCCGAAAATGAAGAGGTTCATGATTCCTTTTATGTAGTTCATAAAGGTGCTGTAACACTAAAAAATGCAACAGACAATGATATTTTGGACATGTGCGATGAAGGAGATATTTTTGGGTTAAGACCGCTTCTTGCAAATGAAAACTATAAAATGGACGCTACAGCCCATGAAGAAACCATACTTTACGCCATACCAATAACCATTTTTAAACCGTATGCACTAGAAAATCCAGCTGTAGGAAATTTTTTAATCGAAAGCTTTGCTTCTACAACTCGAAATCCTTTTTCGAAAAATCACAGAGGAAAATTATATGGAGATACTGTTGAAAGCAGCGTAGAAACTGAAACTAAACTGTTAGATCTACAGCCGGTTAAATATTCGAAAAAAATAATTAGTTGTACAGCAACAACAACAGTGAAGGAAATTGCTGAAATAATGACAAGCAAAAATGTAGGAGCAATCATTGTAGTCGAAGAGATGCTACCTATAGGAATAATAACTGATAAAGATTTAAGGAATAAAATTGTCACTGGAGAATTTCCTATCACCACGACTGCTATTTCAATAATGACTGCTCCTGTAATTACTTACCCTAAAAAAATGACCATCACTCAAGCACAGATGGCCATGATGAAAAGCAATATAAGTCATTTATGTCTCACTAAAGACGGCACGGTAAATACTAAAGTAGTTGGGGTTTTATCTAAGCACGATGTCATGGTTGCCTTAGGGAATAATCCCGCAGTATTGATAAAAGCGATTAAACGTGCTAAAAAAATTAAAAATATCAAGCCTATTCGTGCCAGAATAATGCAATTATTGCAAGGTTATTTAGATCAAAACATTCCGATAACGCTAACCAGTAACATCATTACAGAACTAAACGATGCCTGCATCGAGCGCGTTATAGAAATTGTACTTTCAAAAATGCAGCAACCACCTCCCGTTAAATTTGCTTGGCTAGCAATAGGCAGCCAAGGAAGGAGAGAACAACTTCTTCACACAGACCAAGACAATGCGCTTGTTTATGAAGATGTTCCAGAAGAGCTAGCTACTGAAACCAATACTTACTTTTTAGAACTGGCGACTCATATAAACAAAGGACTTTTCCAAATTGGTTATGATTATTGCCCAGCGGAAATGATGGCTTCCAATCCGAAATGGTGTTTGAGTCTCAATCAATGGAAAAACCAAGTTCATCAATGGGTCACAAATCCTGGAAAAACAGAAGTTCTACTTTCCTTTATCTTTTTTGATTACAGTCTTTCCTATGGAGATGCCGAAATTGTAAATGAACTTTCAGAATATATTTTCGAAATAATAAAAGCAAATCCAACTTTCTATGTGCATTTAGTTAGTGGCGCCTTGCAAAGTCCTTCTCCCACCGGATTTTTTAGGCAATTCGTAGTAGAGCAAAATGGAATTCACAAAGATCATTTCGATATAAAAAAACGGGCGTTAATGCCGCTGGCAGATGCAGCAAGAGTTTTGATTGTTTCCCATTCTGTGAAATCCATTAGCAATACTCCAGAGCGGTTTGAAAAATTAGCCGAATTAGAACCCAATAACAAAGAGCTTTACTTAGCCTGCTCGTATTCCTATAAAGCATTATTGAAATTCAGAACGAAGCAAGGACTTTTACACAACGATTCGGGACAGTTTATTGCTTTAGATGCATTAACTAAATTAGAAAAAATAAAACTAAAGCGAACTTTTAAGACAATTAAAGAACTTCAGGAATTAATATCCATTCGATTCAATCCCAGCAAAATAGTCTTATGATCCATTTTATAAACAAAGCCAAATATTATTTATTCCATCTTTTGGGATTATCGAACGAGAGTACAGACGAACAATTATCGGGTGCAATTGATTCGACACGTTTTGTCGTCTTAGATACTGAAACTACCGGTTTTAATTATGACACAGATCGAATACTTTGCATAGGAGCCATCGTTTTGCAAAATGGTGTTATTCCAATTCAGGAAAGTATAGAAATCTATATTTATCAAGAACATTATGATTCTTCAAGTGCCAAAATCCATGGAATATTAAAAGGTCAGGTTAGCAACACAAAAACCGAAATAGAGTCCTTGCAAGCATTTTTAGATTTCTTAGGAGATTCAATCATAATCGCCCATCACGCTTTATTTGACATCACTATGATCAATAGAGCACTGGAACGAAATGGCTTGCCTATTCTAAAAAACAAAACTTTAGATACAGGAGTCTTGTACAAGAAAACACTAATAAAATCAAATCTATTAAATCATAAGGACCATTATTCATTAGATGAGCTGGCTGATAAATTTGACATTCCCTTAAAAGATAGACATACCGCAATGGGAGACGCTTATATCACTGCGATTGCATTTTTAAAGATTTTGAAAAAACTACGAGACAAAAAAGAAATTACCTTAGAGCAATTGTTTAAATAATATGCTTGAGCGAACCTTAAAATCTGAAAAAAACTAAAAAAAGCTCCAATTAAGGAGCTATTTTTTTAGTTAGAACAAGTTAACTTGTCCGTCATCATCGAGCTGAACCTCAGTTCCATCATCATTTGTGATTCGGCGTTCCGGTACGATTTCTACTGGCACTTCATAAGGCAATGGCTCTAACATATTGACCTGTTTTATTTTATCAGTCGTTAATTGATTTCCTAAGGCTTTGAATCCTTTTACCGCGATAAAGTCTTCTATATCTACTGTTACCGAATCTTTTTGAACACCTTTTATCTTTGGAAAAACAAGCTCAACCACCGGACGATAATCCGTTGATACAATTTCTAATTGCGAATTTGGATGTTCTGAGATAAAAACCTCTTCTTTATTTTCGGTTTCAACCAAGAAACGCTTGATGTAGTAGCGCTCTTTTTCACCATCATAATAAATGGCCGAAATTGGTTTTTTAGGAACCCATTTTTCTAATACCACCATATCTGAATCAAAATGAGTGGATAATTCTGGCGTAATTACTTTTAGTTTCCCTGATTGTTGAATAATCAAAATTTTATCGCTAGGTCTGAACTCGCCAAGCAACTCCCCTCTTTCATCTACATTTAATCGCTGAACAGTATCGTCATACCATACTTTTCTTGGTAGCAAAGTCGATATTCCTTTTTCTTTAATTTCAATTTTCTTAATTGGATATTTAGATGCTAAATTCCCTTTGGAACTTCGTCCTTTAATAGCCATTTTAGCAAAATCGATATCGAATTTTAATTTCTTAATACTTCCTATCTGACGTAAAATCACCGTTATCACCTCAGCTTCTCCATTTGGATTGCATGTAAAATACAGGATTTGCGATCCTTTGGTTGCATTAGTCAAATCATAAAGTTTGTCTCTCGTAACGGCTGAAACGTTGAATCGTTTGATATAAGAAGGCCCCGATTTACCGTCACGGTAAATCATATTGTAAGTAGTGCGTTTGTCGCTTTTGTCAAAAATAGCAACATGAATAATATCTTTACCCACGAAGGTCTTAGCGTCTACCTTAGTCACCATCATACTTCCGTCACGTAGAAAAACAATTACATCATCAATATCAGAACAATCTGTAACGTATTCGTCTTTTTTCAAGCTCGTACCTACAAATCCTTCCTCTCTATTTACGTACAATTTTGTGTTTCTTAAAACTACTTTTGTAGCCTCAATATCATCAAAAACACGAAGTTCGGTTTGGCGTTCGCGACCTTTACCGTACTTTTCTTTCAGCTTGGTGAAATAAGCAATTGCAAAGTCGATCAAGTGCTCTAAATCGTGCTTTACTTGCTCTATATTTCCTTCAAGCGCTTCAATTTTATCTTGAGCTTTGTTACTGTCGAATTTAGAGATACGCATGATTCGAATATCTAGTAAACGTAGAATATCTTCCTCGGTAATAGCTCTTCTTAAATGTTTTATGTGTGGTTTTAAACCATCATCAACTGCTTGTAAAACATCTTCTCTCGTGGTTTTTTCCTCAATATCACGATAGATTTTATTTTCGATAAAAATACGTTCCAAAGAAAGAAAATGCCATTGTTCTTCGAGTTCACTCAGTTGAATTTCGAGTTCGCTTTTCAACAATCCAACTGTTCTATTAGTCGAAATTTTCAACATATCAGAAACGCCTATAAACAAAGGCTTATTATCTTCAATAACACATCCTAAAGGCGCAACAGAAGTTTCACAGGCCGTGAAAGCAAATAATGCATCGATGGTTTTATCAGGAGAAACTCCAGGAAAAAGATGAATTAGAATTTCAACATCGGCGGCGGTATTGTCTTCAATTTTTTTGATTTTGATTTTACCTTTATCATTGGCTTTCAAAATACTGTCGATTAAAGTAGTCGTATTTGTCGAAAACGGAATTTGAGTAATCACCAAAGTATTTTTGTCCAATTGTGCAATTTTTGCACGAACACGCACACGACCACCTCTTAATCCATTATTGTAGTTCGAGATATCAGCGATACCCTGAGTCATAAAGTCGGGATAAAGTGTAAAAGGTTTCCCCTTTAATATTTTTATCGAAGCATCGATTAACTCATTAAAATTATGAGGTAATACTTTTGTCGAAAGTCCCACTGCAATACCTTCTGCACCTTGTGCCAAAAGTAATGGAAACTTAACGGGAAGATTGTTAGGCTCAGCTCTTCTTCCGTCATAAGACATTCCCCAATCAGTAATCTTTGGACTATAAATAACCTCCAAAGCAAATTTAGACAAACGCGCTTCAATGTAACGAGAAGCCGCAGCACCATCACCAGTTAAGATATTTCCCCAGTTTCCTTGACAATCTATCAATAATTCTTTCTGACCAATCTGTACCATCGCATCTCCAATACTCTGATCCCCGTGAGGATGATACTGCATGGTGTGCCCTACAACATTGGCAACTTTATTATAACGACCGTCATCCAACTCTTTTAGCGAGTGCATGATACGACGTTGCACCGGTTTAAAACCATCCTCAATCGCAGGAACAGCGCGCTCCAGAATTACATAGGAAGCATAATCCAAAAACCAGTCCTTGTACATTCCTGTAACTTTGGTAATGGTATCGTGGCTGTCTTCGGGATTATCGTAAAAATGGTGTTCGCCCGAAGTTACTATATCGTCAAATCCTTCATCATTTGATTCGCCGGAATCGTTGATTTCGTTTTGAGATTCGTCTTCGTTTGGTATGATATTTTCTTCGTCTTCGTCTTTCATTACATTTATTCTATTGAATCGTAATCACTTCTAATTTTGGTCTAAAAATTCTAAAAAGAATATTTTTCTTTACAAACATGCTCCTCCTTTGCAACTTCATTTCCATTTTTATCCAACTCTTTTTTTACAGCTGTTTCACATTCTATATGATCATTACTTCTTATAATAAAAAAGCTAGTTGAAAAACTAATTACAAATAGTAAAGCGATAAAAAATAGTGCTTTTTTTGTAGGCATTTATAAATAGTTAAACTTTCTCGATTACATCTAACTCCACTTTCAAATTCTTGATGATAAATTCCTGCCTGTCTGGCGTATTTTTACCCATATAAAATGAGAGTAATTGCTCAATCGAGGTATTTTTATCCATCATTACAGGATCCAAACGAATGGTTTCTCCAATAAAGTTTTTGAATTCATCTGGTGAAATCTCTCCTAATCCTTTAAATCGGGTAATTTCCGGCTTTGGTTTTAGTTTTTCGATCGCGTCTCTTCTTTCTTCTTCAGAATAACAATAAATGGTTTCTTTTTTGTTTCTAACCCTAAAAAGCGGGGTTTGTAAAATATACAAATGCCCTTCTTTGATTAATTCGGGAAAAAATTGCAGAAAAAATGTAATTATCAATAAACGAATGTGCATTCCATCGACATCGGCATCTGTGGCGATAACAATATTGTTATAACGTAACTTTTCTAATCCATCCTCGATATCTAAAGCCGATTGCAATAAGTTGAACTCTTCATTTTCATAAACAATTTTTTTGCTCATTCCGTAAGAGTTCAAAGGCTTTCCACGTAAACTAAAAACGGCTTGTGTATTGACATCACGTGATTTGGTAATCGATCCTGAAGCCGAATCTCCCTCAGTTATAAAAAGAGTACTTTCTAAGTTTCTAGGATTTTTTGTGTCTGGAAGATGTGCTCTGCAATCTCTCAGTTTTTTATTGTGTAGATTAGCTTTCTTAGCGCGATCTGTGGCAAGTTTTCTGATTCCTGAAAGTTCTTTACGTTCCCTTTCCGCCTGTAAAATTTTACGCAACAAAGCATCGGCAGCTCGTGGATTCTTGTGTAAATAATTATCTAATTTTGTTTTTACAAAATCATTTACAAAAGTTCTTACTGAAGGCATTCCTGGTTCAGACCCCATATCCGTCGAACCTAATTTAGTTTTGGTTTGCGACTCAAAAACAGGTTCCATTACTTTGATGCTAATCGCCGTAACTATAGACTTTCGAACATCTGAGGCTTCAAAACTTTTGTTATAAAACTCCCGAATCGTTTTTACAATAGCTTCGCGATAAGCAGCAAGATGCGTTCCACCCTGTGTGGTATTCTGTCCGTTTACAAACGAATGGTATTCTTCACTATATTGCGTTTTACTGTGTGTTAAAGCAATTTCAATATCCTCTGCTTTCAAGTGAATAATTGGGTATTCTAAATCTTCAGCATTAATAGTTTCTTCTAATAAATCTCTCAGTCCATTCTCAGAAAAATATTTTTCACCATTAAAAATGATGGTCAAACCATTGTTTAGGTAACAATAGTTTTTAAGCATTTTGATGATATATTCAAACCTAAACTTATAGTTTTTAAAGATGGATTCGTCTGGAATAAAAGTAACTTTAGTTCCTTTGCGTTTCGTCGTATCAATAACATCTTCTTCCAACATTAAATTTCCAGCTGAAAATTCGGCGGCCTTTTGTTTCTCATCACGTACTGATTCTACACGGAAATAATTAGACAAAGCATTGACCGCTTTTGTTCCTACTCCGTTCAAACCCACCGATTTTTTGAAGGCCAAAGAATCGTATTTTCCTCCGGTATTCATCTTAGAAACAACATCAATCACTTTTCCTAACGGAATTCCACGACCGTAATCTCTCACGGAAACCGTTTTGTCCTTGATCGTAACTTCAATCGTTTTTCCTGCACCCATGACAAATTCATCGATACAGTTGTCTAGAACCTCTTTTAAAAGAATATAAATACCATCATCTGGTGAAGAACCGTCTCCCAGTTTCCCGATATACATTCCGGGACGCATGCGAATGTGCTCTTTCCAGTCGAGTGACCGAATATTATCTTCGGTATATTGATTTTGATCGGACATTGTAAATTTTGTGGATTTTAACTTCGTTCTGTTCGGACTTCGCTTTCAGCATAGACCTTGAGTGTGCTAATATAGTGTAATTCGATAAATTTAAAAAGGGCTTCGCTTCAAAGTTATTAAAAATGATTTCGACATCATAAAATCAATTCATTTTGGGATTCTATTCCTAAAACTTGTTGGGCAAGAGCAATCATTTTTGGAGTTCCAGTATGTTTATTTTTTTCATCTGATAGTTTTACCACCGCTTCCCAATGACTATTTTCGGGTTTAGTATTCGTAAGTTTAATTACCATATTCATTGCGGGTAAACCCACATCATTGCTAAAGTTTGTTCCAATACCGAAAGACATTTTTATTTTTCCTCGACAAAAATCGGCAATAACTTTTACCTTTTCAAAATTCAAAGAATCAGAGAAAACAATAATTTTCGATTTCGGATCAATGCCCATTTTTTCGTAATGTTCGATCGTTTTTTTGGCAAACTCAATCGGATCGCCACTATCGTGTCGAACACCATCAAAAAGTTTGGAGTATTTTTTATTAAATTGTTCGAAAAAGACTTCGGTTGTGTACGTATCAGTTAAAGCAATTCCAAGATCGCCGTGGTACACTTTTGTCCAATTTTCGAGACTTACGGCATTGGCTACTTTAAATCCGTATTCTGAAGCGTGATACATAAACCATTCATGAGCATGTGTTCCCGACGGTTTTCTGTTTTGCATCATCGCCAAATGCACATTGCTAGTTCCTAAAAAACTATTGGCACCAAAAGTGTCTAAGGTTTCATTAACTAATTTTTGAACTTTATACGAATGACGACGGCGGGTTCCAAATTCTAAAATCACAACACCTAAATTATTATAATTCTCTATTTTAGATTTTGTAATACGTTTTACTTCTTCATCATCAACACGAATTAAGTTTTGCGAAGTATAAAAAAGTTCTGAAATCAAAGCCATCAAGGGAACTTCCCAAAGAATCGTTCGATACCAATATCCTTCGATAATAACTTTCAAATCACTTCCCTGCTGCTCAATTGTAACTTCGGCAGGATCGTATTGATAGCCTTGTAAAAAATCCAAATAAGTTGGGTCTAAATAGGGACAATTATCAGCAAGAAATTTCTTTTCGGCAACTGACAACCTTAAATCAATCATCGCATCGACAGCATTGCGAAGTAATTCAGCAAAATTAGGCGGGAACTCATGTTTACCTCGGTTAATGAATGCATAACGAACTTTCGCCTTTGGAAAAAGCTTGATTACAGCATGCTGCATCGTAAATTTATAGAAGTCATTATCTAAAATGGAATGTAATTGAACTGAAATCATAACTGATTAAAAATTATCTTGTATTAGTTTTTGAAGTTCTTCTCGCAACTCGATGTTGCTAATTTCCTCTTTTTCACTATCAAAATTAGCGTCAAAACTTGGTAACGAGAAAGTTGCTTTTACATTTCCTCCATAAAACGGGAAAGCATTTTTAGCAATTCCTAATACAATTGTAGCACCATTTGCACCTGTAGAAGTTGCCATCAAAAGCATGGGTTTATCTTGAAAAACCCTTTTCTGAATGCGGGTGCACCAGTCAAAAACATTTTTAAAAGCAGCAGAATAGTTACCGTTATTTTCGGCCAAGGAAACCACTAAAATATCAGCACTGGCAATTTTGTCTAAAAACTTTTGTGCTAAAGAATGCTTCCCAATTTCTTCTTCGACATCCACGCTAAAAATAGGCATCTGGTAGGCATTTAAATCAAGCACTTCCACTTCGGCATTTTCGAATAAACTGGAAGCGTAGGTTGCTAATCTTTTATTAATGGATTTTTTACTGGGGCTTGCGCCAAAAGCTATAATTTTCATGACTTTTTTTATAAAAATAGTAAAATTAGCACACCGATGGAAATTTAGCGGTATAAATTAAAAGTTAGTTTATCATTCCGGAGGAATCTCAAGCTACAATAAACTATACTAAGACGATTACAATGGGACAAGCTAGCTGTTTCACGGTTTGTGTGAGATGTTTCCAGGGTCACAAACTAAGTGGGTAATCGATAAAAAACAATATCCCACAAAAAAAACCGTAAAATCACTTCTACGGTTTTCTATATTCTTTTTTCTTTCTTCTATTGTCTTAAATTACACGTTAAATCTAAAGTGCATTACATCACCATCTTTAACGATATATTCTTTTCCTTCTACTTTGAACTTTCCAGCTTCTTTTGCTTTAGCTTCTGAACCATAATGAACGAAGTCTTCATAAGAAATCACCTCAGCACGAATAAATCCTTTTTCGAAATCAGTATGAATTACTCCCGCAGCTTGTGGTGCAGTAGATCCAACGTCGATCGTCCAAGCTCTGACCTCTTTTACACCTGCTGTAAAATAAGTTTGTTGTTTCAATAATTTATAAGCTGCTCTAATTAAAACAGACGCACCTGGCTCAGTTAAACCCATATCTTCTAGAAAAACCTGACGCTCTTCGTAGCTTTCTAATTCAGTAATATCAGCTTCAGCACCTACCGAAAGGATAATAACCTCAGCATCTTCGTCTTTCACTAATTCGCGAACTTGGTCCACATATTTATTTCCGTTTACAGCAGAGTTTTCATCTACGTTGCAAACATACAATACTGGTTTTGCAGTAATTAATTGGAAACCTTCCATCAAAACCTCTTCATCATTATTTTGAGGAGTTATTGTTCTAGCTGATTTTGCTTGAAGCAATGTCTCTCTGATACGGTCTAAAAGTGCTTTCTCAGTTTGCGCTTCTTTGTTTCCAGTTTTGGCTGCGCGATTTACTTTCTCTAAACGTTTTTCAACATTTTCTAAATCTTTCAATTGCAGCTCAATGTCGATTGTTTCTTTGTCGCGAATTGGGTTTACATTTCCGTCAACGTGAACGATATTATCATTATCAAAACAACGTAGAACGTGAATAATAGCGTTACATTCTCTAATGTTTCCTAAGAATTGATTTCCTAAACCTTCTCCTTTACTAGCTCCTTTAACTAAACCTGCAATATCCACAATGTCAACTGTTGCCATTTGAACGCGTTCTGGTTTAACTAGTTCTTCTAGTTTTTCAATTCTTGGATCTGGCACGTTTACAACACCTATATTAGGTTCGATTGTACAAAAAGGAAAGTTAGCACTTTGCGCTTTTGCATTCGATAAACAATTAAATAAAGTTGATTTTCCAACATTTGGTAACCCTACAATTCCTGCTTTCATATTATTTATATTTACGTATAGTATTGTACTACTATAAGTTCTATGTTTACTTTAAAATTTTGCAAATATAAGATTTAATAAACGCTCAAGCAGAAAAAACATTACATTAATACAATTATGTATATTTTTTATAAAAAAAAATTGATTTTACCTTTATTTTGTTAAAAAAAAATTAAATTGCGAATACTTTTACACTAAACAAAAACCAAATTAACTTTATTATGAAAAAAATTGCATTATTATTTTTACTGCTAAACGCCTCGTTTCTTTTTGCACAAAAAGAGATTTCTGGAGTAGTAAAAGACGACTCTGGCAGCCCACTTCCTGGAGTTAACATCGTTGAAAAAGGAACTAATAATGGTGTTTCTACCGATATGGCAGGAACTTACAAGATAAAAGTTCAAGAAGGAGCTACAATCGTTTTTAGCTACATTGGTTTTACCAAAGTAGAAAAAGGGACTTCAAGTTCGAAAGTTGATGTTGTTTTATCAGAAGAAGGTGGGCAGACATTACAAGAAGTGCAAATTGTAGGTTCTAGAAACGCAAAAAGAACTGTAGTAAATTCAGCAGTCCCTATCGATGTTATTAATGTAAGAGATGTAACAACGCAAAGTGGAAAATTAGAGATTAATGAATTGCTACAATATGTTGCTCCTTCATTTAATGCTAATAAACAATCTGGTTCAGATGGGGCAGATCACGTGGATCCAGCTTCATTAAGAGGCTTAGGTCCAGATCAAACTCTAGTTTTAATTAATGGAAAAAGAAGACATCAATCGTCTCTTATCAACCTTTTTGGAACTCGCGGACGTGGAAACACAGGAACCGATTTAAATGCAATTCCAGCGGCTTCTATTAAAAGAATTGAAATCTTGAGAGATGGCGCTGCGGCACAATACGGTTCTGACGCTATCGCGGGAGTAATTAATATTGTATTAAATGATAATGTGGATGAACTTACTGGATCTATTACCTACGGAGCATTTAATACTAATGCTAAAGGCGATTTCCTTGACGGAACAACAAATACAGATGGATATCGCTTAGATCAAAACGGAAATGGAAATTCATACGGAAAAGATCAATCTTTTGATGGTGGCTCCATTAAAGTTGCTGCAAATTATGGTGTTGCAGTGGGCGACAAAGGTGGTTATGCCAACTTCACTACTGAGTATTTAAACAAAAATAAAACATTACGTCCTGGATATGATTTCAGAAAAGGATTTGGAGAAGCAGCTATTCAAGGATTTAACCTTTTTGGAAATTTTGCAATGCCAATATCTGACAAAACTGAGTTCTATGCTTTTGGAGGAAGAAACTATAGAGATACAGATGCTTATGCTTTTACCAGAAATGATGGAGAAAGAGTTGTAGAATCAATCTATCCTGGAGGTTATTCACCAAGAATTACATCAAACATATTAGACAATTCATTTGCAGCTGGTTTTAGAACTGAGACTGCTAGCGGTTGGAAAATTGACATCAGTAATGCTTATGGTCAAAACCTTTTTCATTACTACATAAAAGGAACTATTAATGCTTCATTAGAAGGAGCTTCACCTACAGAATTTGATGCTGGTGGACATAGTTTGAGTCAAAACACAACTAATTTTGATTTCTCTAAAAATTATAGCTCTGTATTAAACGGAATGAATATCGCTTTTGGAGCTGAATTTAGAACAGAAAACTTCAATATTTTTGCTGGAGAAGAAGGTTCTTATTCTACTTATGACACTAATGGAAGAGTGATAATCGACCCTGCAACTCAAACAGCGCCAACGGATCCTATCACAGGAGAACTAAGACCTGGTGGATCTCAAGGTTTTCCTGGATATAGTCCAGCTAACAAAGTTGACAAAAGCCGTACAAACTTGTCATTATATGCTGATACCGAATTTGATATTACAAATTCACTCTTAATAAGTGGAGCAGTTCGTTATGAGAATTATAGCGATTTTGGAAGCACTGTAAACGGAAAAATAGCGGCAAGAATTAAAGCTTCAGAAAATTTCAATATTAGAGGATCTTTGAGCACAGGATTTAGAGCTCCTTCATTAGCTCAAATTTATTACAATTTACGTTTTACAAATTTCAATGCTTCTGGAGCGACAGAAGTTATACTTTCGCCTAATAACAGTCCAGTTACAAATGCCTTTGGAATACAAAAACTAAATGAAGAAAAAGCGGTTAATGCCTCTTTAGGATTTACTGCAAATTTTGGTGATTTTACTGCTACAGTTGATGGGTACTCTATTAAAGTTAAAGACAGAATCGTTTTAACTGGATATTTTGACGCCAGTTCATTCAACTTAGGTGTTTCAGAAGCTCAGTTCTTTACAAATGGAGTGGATACAAAAACTACAGGTTTAGATTTAGTTTTAAATTGGAAAAAATCATTTGGAGATTCCAAATTCGGAGTAACACTTGTTGGAAATATCAATGACATGAAAATTGAAAATGTCAAAAACGGTAATTTAGACGAAGCTATTTTCTTTGGAGATAGAGAAAAAGCATTTTTACTGGCATCTGCACCAAAATCGAAATTTGGTTTAAACCTTAATTATTCAAAAAATAAATTTGATGCAGGTTTGGCTTTCACTAATTTCAGCAAAGTAGTCTTAGTTGACTATAATGATGAAGATGATGTTTATACTGCTAAAACAATTACTGATTTAACTCTAGGATATAAGCTTTCTAAAAGTCTTAAATTAAGCGTAGGAAGTAACAATTTATTTAATATTTATCCAGACAAGCAAGATGAACAAGGAAATACTGAAGCTGGTGGCTACTGGGATTCAGTACAAATGGGATTCAGCGGAGCTTATTACTATGCAAGATTAGGATTTAATTTCTAATTAATTCATTTTATAAAATTTCTAATAATGCGAGGAAGAGCTGTCTGATGACAGCTCTTTTTTTATTTCCCATTCTAAAAACAATCTGTTTTAAGAAAGCCAACAGTCAAATTGTCCATTACTATATTCTTATTATTAACTAAGGAGTGAATAATACAAACTTTACTGATAATTTTATAACAGCTTAAAAGTCAATTACTTTTAAATTTGTGATATACAAATTACTAAAATTAAATATTATGAAAATTATAATGATAGGAATGGTAGCTTTTTTATTTTCTTTAAATATTCAAGCTCAGAAAAAAAATGTAAAGACAGAAGTTAAGACTAATATCACTACGGTAAAAGACTCTGACGGAAAAAAAAGTGTGATTCAAACTAAGGAAATCGAAGAAGTACAAACTATTGAACTGAAAGATGCTGATTCTAAAGTACTAAACAAAGACATAAAAGAAAGTCCAGTAGAAGTTACTGCAACTACAAAAATCACAGAAAACGGAGTAACGAAAGTAATTTCTGTGGATCGATCTGCTTATTATGAATTAGACGGAAAAAAATATAAGGTGGCGAGTGACAATAATGGTTACATCATGTTTAATCCTAATGGCGAAAAATCAGCTGTATTAAGAAAAACATCTAACAACAATTATATCTACAAAGCAAAAGATAAAACATCATATGGTCATTTTAACGCTGATGGAAATTTAGTATTAGAGACTTATGATGAAAATACTGATACAATAACGATCACAACTTATATTATTACTAAATAGTAGAAAGTAATTTCTTAAAAACGAAAAATCCTGTTAGCCTTGGCTAACAGGATTTTTTTATATTATTAAAACAAGTATTAATCTATTCGTTATGTAAAAATGCTTGTCTGTTCAATAAAGTCTCTTCTGTTTCAACATGATTATCATCAGGAATACAACAGTCTACAGGACACACAGCGGCACATTGTGGCTCATCGTGAAACCCTTTACATTCCGTACATTTTCCAGGAACAATGTAATATACCTCGTCAGATATTGGAGTTTGTGCGTCTTCAGCATCAACCTCAGTACCGTCTGGTAAAATAACTTTCCCCGTTAATTTAGTTCCATCTTTATATCTCCAGTCGTCTGCACCTTCATATATTGCTGTATTTGGGCACTCCGGTTCACAAGCCCCACAATTGATACATTCGTCAGTTATAATTATTGCCATTTTATTATAGTATTGGTTATTCGAAATAAAAAAGTCTCACTAAGTCATTTTATGACTTTAAGACTTTTGACTTTCGACATATTAAAGCTTATTTTTGTACAAAATTACAATCAAAACAATTCATAAGCAAACATTATGACATTAGAAACAAAAAAAAGTGTTTTTGTTGAATTAGGAAAGTTCTTAAGCCAATTTTCTGAAGATAATACGATTAAAAACCCTGAAGTTTTAAAGAATAATCAATTTTTTGAGGACTTTACAGCTCTGATAAAATTATCGCAATCTCATAATGGCTGGTACACGCCAGAACAGGTTTATTTTTCGATTCAATCTTGGGCTAGCGCACTTACTGAAGACAATTTGAATCAATGGCTTTCCGCTTACACTATAGATAATGCAAAGCCTAAAAACATTGCTTTAATTTTAGCTGGGAACATTCCTTTAGTTGGTTTTCACGACTTCCTTTCGGTATTAATTACAGGCCATAGTGTCTTAGTTAAAACATCCTCTAACGACCAACATTTACTTCCGTTTATGGCGAAATATATTATCGCTATAGAGCCAAAATTTGCTGATAAAATTACTTTTGTCGAAGGAAAATTAGAAAATTTTGATGCTGTAATAGCTACCGGAAGCAACAATACGGCTCGTTATTTTGAATATTATTTTAAGGACAAACCTTCTATTATTCGAAAAAGTAGAAATTCAGTTGCCATTCTAACTGGGAAAGAGACAAAAGAACAACTGACCGCTTTAGGTGAAGATATCTTCCGTTATTTTGGTTTGGGTTGTCGCAATGTGTCTAAACTTTTTGTACCAAAAGGCTATTCTTTTGATGCTTTTTTTGAAGCTATTTTCGAATATCAAGATGTTATTCATTATGAAAAATATGCCAATAATTATGATTACAATAAGGCTGTTTTCCTAATGAGCAATTTCAAATTGTTAGATAATGGTTTTTTGACTTTAAAAGAAGACAAAAGCCATGCATCTCCAATTTCGAGTGTGTTCTATGAATACTATGATAACCTCAATGAATTGCAAACTCGATTAGAGCAAGAGCGCGACCAAATACAATGTGTGGTGAGTACTAATTTAATTGAAAACAGTATTGATTTTGGACAAACACAACATCCTAAATTATCAGATTACGCAGACAATGTGGACACTATATCGTTTTTGTTAACAACATAATAGAAATATGTGCAATAATAATCGAATATTAATCGCTTTTTAAAGTCCTATTCCCGAAATTTGCTTTTTAATTTTTTGGACTTAAACTACACCATGAAAAAACACAACTACAGCGCAGGACCATGCATTTTACCACAAGAAGTATTTGAGAAATCAGCACAAGCTATTTTAAATTTTAATGATTCAGGATTATCTATTTTAGAAATTTCGCATCGAAGTAAAGACTTTGTAGCCGTTATGGATGAAGCCAGAGCACTAGCTCTTGAATTATTAGGTTTAGAAGGCAAAGGATATAAAGCACTTTTCCTTGCAGGAGGTGCTAGCTTAGAGTTTTTGATGGTTCCTTATAACTTGATGAAAGAAAACGGTAAAGCCGCTTATCTTGACTCAGGAACATGGGCTAGCGGAGCGATAAAAGAAGCTAAATTCTTTGGAGAAACTGTTGTTGTTGCTTCTTCAAAAGAAGAAAATTACAATAATATTCCAAAAGGATATACAGTACCTGCAGATGCAGATTACTTTCACTGTACTAGTAACAATACCATTTTTGGAACTCAAATGAAAGAATTTCCTTCATTAGACATGCCGATGGTATGTGACATGAGTTCTGATATTTTTTCTAGAGTATTAGACTTTACAAAATTTGACATTATCTACGCCGGAGCTCAAAAAAATATGGGCCCTGCAGGAACTACTTTAGTTATCGTAAAAGAAGAAATTCTAGGTAAATCAGGTAGAACGATTCCAAGCATATTGGATTATGAAAAACATATTAAAGCAGATAGCATGTACAATACTCCCCCTGTTTTTCCTGTTTATTCTTCCTTATTAACTTTACAATGGCTAAAAAACCTTGGAGGAATTGCTGCTGTTGAAAAATTAAACAACGCAAAAGCGGCATTATTATATGGTGAAATTGACAGAAACCCATTATTTAAAGGAGCTGCAGCTGTTGAAGACCGTTCTAATATGAATGCTACTTTCTTATTAAATGATGCTGCACACACAGAAACCTTTGATGCAATGTGGAAAGCTGCAGGAATATCTGGAATACCTGGACACCGTTCAGTAGGTGGTTACAGAGCTTCTATGTATAATGCAATGCCAATTGAAAGCGTTCAAGTACTAGTTGATGTGATGCAAGCGCTTGAAGCGAAAGTATAAGTAAACAATATCATAAGTGGGATTCCTAGCCCCGATAGCAGTGAAAATCCTTTATATTTTTTTTCTTTAAAAAAATATAAAGATTGAAACGAATAGCGGGAAATAGCTCCTAAAAACAATAATATAAAATAGGAGGATTAGATTTATTTTTTCCTCGAAATGCAATAAAAAATGAAAGTATTAGCCAACGACGGAATTTCAAAAAGTGGAATTCTAGCTTTAGAAAAAGGTGGATTTGAAGTAATTACAACTAAAGTAGCCCAAGAACAGGTAGCTAACTTTGTAAACGAAAATAACGTAGATGTGGTTCTTGTAAGAAGTGCTACTAAAGTGCGTAAAGATATTATTGATGCTTGCCCAGGATTGAAAATTATTGGTCGTGGTGGTGTAGGAATGGACAATATTGATGTGGATTATGCTAAAAGCAAAGGAATTCACGTAATAAATACTCCGGCTTCATCATCAGAATCAGTAGCTGAATTAGTTTTTGCGCACTTATTTTCTGGTGTACGTTTCTTACACGATTCTAACAGAACAATGCCTCTTGAAGGAGATTCAAACTTTGATGGTTTGAAAAAAGCATACGCTAACGGAGTGGAGTTAAGAGGAAAAACTCTTGGAATAGTTGGAATTGGCCGTATTGGTCAAGCTACTGCAAAAATGGCTCTTGGATTAGGTATGAAAGTAATTGCTGCGGATAGTTTTATTCCACAAGTTGACGTAAAAGTAGAATTCTTTGACGGACAATCGATCACTACAACTATTGTTTCTCAATCAGTAGAATCATTATTTAAAGAGGCTGATTTCATTACTTTGCACGTTCCTGCTCAAGATGGCTACATCATTGGAGAAAAAGAACTAGCAACGATGAAAGATGGTGTAGGTATTGTAAACTGTGCTCGTGGTGGTGTAATTGACGAAGTAGCATTAGTAAAAGCTTTAGACAGCGGAAAAGTATTGTTTGCTGGTTTAGATGTTTTTGAAAGTGAGCCAAAACCAGAAATGGCAATCTTAATGCATTCTAAAATCTCGTTGACTCCACATATTGGTGCTGCAACGGGAGAAGCGCAAGACAGAATAGGCACTGAATTAGCTTCGCAAATTATCAGTTTATTGAAATAGTTATTTCAATTTATACATACAAAAGGGATTCATTAACATCGTTTAATGAATCCCTTTTTTTTTATAAAACTTTACGAATTAACGAATTAAACCGTAACTTTATCTGTCAAAATTTTTATCATGAAAAATAAGGTTTACATAATAGTATTAATTTTAGGTGTCATAATTAGTTGTAATACTTCAAAGTCAGTCGTTTCTAAAGCAGAAAACCCGAATCCTACGGCTAATGATACTGTTAGAATTGCTAACGAGGAACTGGAATATGAAGTAATCATAATTGATCCAGGTTACAGTTCTTGGTTAGCGTCAAGGGCATTCTCTAGGAATTATCACTCTCAATCTTATTTAGAAAACAAAAATAAATTGTGGATCAGCGAATGGAATAGTAGGGTTTTGCAACCTTTTCACTATAATCCCAATCTATACGAAATGACCATAAACTATGATCAAAATGTCGATTATGGATATGAGGTGAATTACTTATTTTATAACTACCTGGTCTATTTTCAAAATACCTACAAACAAAAACTTTTTGGTTATGTTCCTTCGAGATAATGTTACTATATTTGTAATCATTATAAATAAAAATGAAGGAATTAAAAAAACGTTGGAAAATTGAGTCCAATTTTCAACTAGCCATTATATTTATCGGCTTTGCAATTACTGGATCTACTTCGGCTTGGCTATCAAAACCCGTTTGTTTTTGGCTGGGAATTATGAAAGAAGATTTCGGTTTGTGGTACACTCCAGTTCGTTTACTGATAATTTTTCCGATATACCAAGTGCTTTTGGTCTTAGTAGGATTTCTTTTGGGCCAATTTAAATTCTTTTGGGCATTTGAGCAAAAAATGCTTAAAAGCATGGGCTTAGGTTTTCTTTTTAGAACATAAAAAAGACTTAACTTTTACTTTCTCTTTTTATAACATAATTATAGAACCACATTAATGTAAAAGAAGGTATAAAGTCAGTGAATGGGAGTATTTCTTCTAAAAAAGCGACCACTCCACCTACTCGACCTGCAGTTCCTTTATACATTCTTGTCATGAGATAAGCTGCAACTGGCGCCCAAATAACATCTGAAAACTCACCAATCATAGGGACTGTAAAAGATAACATCCCAATAGCATCAAATAAAAGACCTAGAAATAGATCTCTTTTTTTAGTGTTTCTATCCAACTGCAGCCCGACTTTTTCCATTATTTTTTAAGTTTATCGTGATACACTTTTTTCAATTTTTCTATCTTAGGAGTGATGATGTAAGAGCAATAGCCTTGCGTTTTATTACCGTTATAATAATTTTGATGGTAATCCTCCGCTTCATAAAATTTTGATACTGGGGAAATAGCAGTTACAATAGTCTTTCCAAAGGTATCTTCTCTCGTCATTAAATCAATGTAGTCTTCAGCTGTTTTTTTCTGTTCTTCGCTATGATAAAAAATTTCACTGCGGTATTGAGTCCCCACATCATTTCCTTGACGATTTAATGTAGTAGGATCATGGGTGGCGAAAAATATTTCTAAGAGTTCGCCAAATGATATTTCCTCCGGATCAAAAGTGATTTGAATCGCTTCAGCATGACCTGTGTCGCCACCGCAAATCTCTTTATATGTAGGATTAATCGTCTCTCCTCCAATATATCCTGAAACAACGCTATTTACTCCCTCTAATTCTAAAAACACTGCTTCTGTACACCAAAAACAACCTCCTGCAAACGTAGCTACTTCCATTCCTTTTTCTATTTCCATAGTTTTTAAGTATTTTAATTTAGGGTACATACTACTGTTTTTCAGTTTACATTTCGAAATTAACAACATTACAAATAAAATAAAATTGTCTTTAAATCCGTAACACCCTTCTTGTAATTCAAATTTAGGGTTTTAAAAAGTCTCTCCTATTTCTAATTAACTAAATTTTATAGTTTACGCCATCAAAATTATTTTGTTCGTCATTAAATATTCATTTAAATCTTTGTTTCTTTGCAGCAAAGAGCTTCCTATGATACATGCCAAAAATCTACATAAATATTACGACCAACTCCATGTTTTAAAAGGAGTGGATTTACATATTAAAAAAGGTGAAATCGTTTCTATTGTTGGTGCTTCTGGCGCAGGAAAAACGACGCTTTTGCAAATCCTTGGAACTTTGGATAGACCATCAGAAGAAAAGGAAATAGAGCTTCGCATCAACAATGAAGACATTCTGAAAATGAATGATAAAAACCTTTCTAAATTTCGAAATTTAAATCTTGGTTTTATCTTTCAGTTTCATCAGTTACTACCTGAGTTTACAGCATTAGAAAATGTGTGTATTCCTGCTTATATCGCCAATAAATCAAAACAAGAAACTGAAACTGAGGCAAAAAAATTATTGGACTTTCTAGGATTATCGCACCGACTTGATCATAAACCCAATGAACTTTCAGGAGGAGAACAACAGCGAGTGGCGGTTGCACGCGCATTGATAAATAAACCGGCGATTATATTTGCCGATGAGCCTTCTGGTAACCTTGACACCGCATCGGCAGAAAACTTGCACCAATTGTTTTTTAAATTGCGTGACGAATTTGGTCAAACTTTTGTGATTGTAACGCATAACGAAGAATTAGCGAACATGGCCGACAGAAAACTGGTGATGGTCGATGGCCAAATTAGCAAACAGTAATCATTCGCAGTATTCTGTATTCTGTTCTGAATAAACAGAAAAATCCATATTATCCGTATCTCATTCAATGAATCAAGCTGAACTCAAATCATTTCTCGACGAAAAAGTCATTCAATACAATACCCTAGACTTTATAGAAAGTGATCCGGTGCAAATACCACATCTCTTTACTCGAAAAGAAGATATCGAAATCGCCGGTTTTCTTAGCGCAACCATTGCTTGGGGAAATCGGACTATGATTATCAAAAATTCGCATCGAATGATCGATTTGATGGGAAATGCTCCTTTTGACTTTGTGATGTCTCATACTGAGGATGATTTACAAAGATTAGAATCTTTCGTACATCGTACTTTTAACGGCCAGGATTTTAGCTTTTTTATAAAAAGTCTTCAAAATATTTATACGAATCACGATGGTCTCGAAGCTGTTTTTTCTAAAAATCAAGAGACACCTTCAATACAAAAAAGCATCTCTGAGTTTAAGAAAATATTTTTCGAAATCCCACATGCACAACGTACTCAAAAACACGTTTCTGACCCTATGAATGGATCGGCGGCAAAACGAATTAATATGTATTTAAGATGGATGTGTCGCCAAGACAGCAAAGGAGTAGATTTAGGAATTTGGAAAAGTATCTCTCCTTCTATTTTGTCTTGCCCTTTAGACGTCCATTCTGGTAATGTTGCTCGAAAACTTGGGCTGCTAACTCGAAAACAAAATGATGGCAAAGCACTAGCGGAATTAGATTTACAACTTCGGAAATTAGATTCAACGGATCCCGTTAAATATGATTTTGCACTCTTTGGATTGGGAGTTTTTGAAGGATTTTAATATTCAAATTATACTGTTTTCCAGCAGATATTTGCTCTATTTATAAAATATCTCTTGTATAAAACGGATTTTTGGGATTGTTACCAACCTATTTTTGATATTAAAAGGAAATAGATATGTTATTCATCGGTACATTTAACACTTTATCGTGTTTATCATGAACAAATTACACTATTTTCGCACTAAATAAATATTAAAAAATGGCAGTCTTTTTTAAAATAGACAGGAAATTATTTATAAAATAAAAACTCAGAGAAAGAATAATACGTATACATCAGTATAAAAGATCAAGTTCGAGTGAACTAAAATTATGATACGACATTAATATGAAAAAGATTTTAATAGCCGAAGATAATTCAATGCTATCCTTATTACTTAAATTCCGGTTAGAAAAAGAAGGATACGAGCTTCTAATTGCCGAAAATGGAAAAGAAACGATAGCGCTAATTGAGGAACACAATCCTGAATTAATTCTAACAGACATAATGATGCCTTTTATTAGCGGACTTGAAATCATAAGTCATGTACGTAATACATTAAAAAACAGCACTCCTATAATCGTTTTTTCGGCATCAGGCCAAGAAGAAATAGTACTAAAAGCCTTTAAATTAGGAGCTACTGATTTTATGACAAAACCTTTTAGTCCAAATGAAATGGTTAATAGAGTAAAACGAATTTTGCGATAATAGATATGATTTCGAGTAATTATTTTATTGATCTTTTTAAAAGCTCTTCTGTTGTCATTGAATTAGTATGGATTCTAATAGTAATTCTAATCGCTTCCATTATTGCTGTCCTAATCTATTTGAAATTTTTAAGAACGATCTTACGCAGAAATGAAAAATCAAAAAAGACCTTAGGAAAAGAATTTGAAACTAAAATTATCACCTATTTATATTCAGCTGATGAGGATAGTGATAAAATTAGTTCAGAGCAACAATTAATCATTGAAGATTTAAAAAAAGAAACTTCTAAAGAGTATAGAAAAGACATTCTTATTGCAACGATGTTAAAGTTGAGTTATGAAATTTCTGGAGAAATGGCTAATTCGATCAATAAACTTTATGTAGAAACTAGTTTGCTAGAACATTCCCTTTGGAAAATAAAAAATAAAAAATGGAATTTAATTGCTGAAGGAATCAGAGAACTTACGCTGTTTGAAGTAAAGGAAGTTGAAGATTTAGTTAAAAAGCATATCAACCATCCCAAAAGTGAAGTGCGAAGTGTAATACAATTGTACCTTGTTAGTTTGTTTCATTTTAAAGGTCTGGATTTTTTGAATGACATAAAAACCCCTATATCAGAATGGGACCAAATCCAATTATTAGAAGTGCTGCAGTTACTGAAAACTCAGGAAATTTCGGGTATAAACAACTGGCTTAAATCATCTAATGAATCTGTAGTGATTTTTTCTTTAAAAATGGCCAAAATATACAATCGTTATGGCGCAAAGGACGAGCTTATTTCACTTTTAAAACACCCTTCGTTAGCAGTGCGAATTCAAGCAATTGAAGTAATCAGCCACCTGAGTATTATAGAAGCTAAACCAGAATTAATTGGAAATTTTGATGAGCTTGCTATAGAAGAACAAATTGCCTTTTTTACAATGATGGAAAACACCTATGAAGTGACTGACAAGCCATTTATTCTGGATAATATCCAAAATCCAAATTTTGAAATTAAATTCTCAGCACTGACAATTTTAAAAGAATTAAGTCTAGAAGATTTCAATAGTTTTAAGGTGTTGTCTGTGGATCCTGATTTTGTTAAAATTATCAAACATTTAGAATTAAATTAAGCACTTCCTCTATGAATAATTTTATCCTCGTTATGCGGTTTTTATTTTTCCTCTATAGTTTTGTACTTATAGGATCTTACATTGTTCTAGGGATTATTTCTATAATTGAGAGTATCGCCTATATGAAGAAGAATAGTTTTGTTAA
This sequence comes from Flavobacterium hiemivividum, assembly GCF_004349145.1. Lineage (GTDB taxonomy): Bacteria > Bacteroidota > Bacteroidia > Flavobacteriales > Flavobacteriaceae > Flavobacterium > Flavobacterium hiemivividum. The sequence goes on from NZ_SMFO01000005.1 coordinate 42,715, forward strand.
CTACAACAAAATTTTATCTTCTAATATTTCTCCTTCAATCTCCATCATAGCTCCGGCTTATAATGAGAGTTTAAATATTATTGAAAATGTACGGTCATTACTTTCCTGTCATTACGCTAATTATGACGTTATAATTGTAAACGACGGTAGTAAAGACGACAGTTTAGAAAAGCTTATCGCAGCCTACGATTTGGTAAAAGTAGACTTCCTAATTAATGAGCAGATACCTACAAAACCACTTCGAAACGGGATATACAAATCAACCAATCCAGCCTTTGAAAAATTAATAATTGTTGATAAAGAAAATGGCGGAAAGGCAGACGCTCTTAATATGGGATTGAATATTAGTGCTAACAAATATGTTGCCTGTATCGATGTCGATTGTCTGTTAATCGAAGACGCATTACTCAAATTGGTCAAACCTTTTCTCGAAACTACAGACACGCAAGTTATTGCTGCCGGCGGTGTAATTAGGATTGCAAATTCGTGCATTATTAAAGAAGGTAAAATGCTTGAAATCAACCTTCCAAATAAACTGATGCTCCAAGGGCAAATTCTAGAATATTTACGAGCTTTTCTACTTGGAAGAATGGCTTGGAGCAGGTTAAATGGATTGTTAGTTATTTCAGGAGCTTTTGGACTATTCGATAAAAAGATTGCAATTAGTGTGGGAGGCTATGACACTAAAACTGTAGGAGAAGATATGGAAATTATTGTTCGAATGAGACGCTATATGGAAGAACTAGAAAGCAAACCCAAATATAAAGTGGCCTATATTCCTGATCCACTTTGCTGGACAGAAGCTCCTGATAGTTATAAAGTATTTATTTCTCAAAGAAATCGCTGGACTCGTGGCACTATAGAAACACTGAAAATACACCGAAAAATTGGCTTCAATAAAAATTACGGAGCGATGGGACTTCTAAGTTATCCCTATTGGTTTTTATTCGAAAGAATGGCACCTATAATCGAGATATTAGGACTAATCTATTTTGGAGTTCTTATTGCTTACGAAAAAGTAAGATGGGATTACACCCTTGCTTTTATACTTGTAGCCTATTTATTTACTGTTTTGTTTTCGATAATATCCATAATTTCTGAAGAACTTACTTATCATCAATACAAGAAAAAAGGAACAGGAATTAAATTAATTCTTATCACCTTCTTAGAACCATTTGTCATTCATCCGTTCATATTATACGCTGCTTTTAGAGGAAACATGGACTACTATTTTAACAAAAAGAAAAAATGGGGAGAAATGACTAGAACTGGAATGTCTAAAGTTTAAATATTTAAAATATAAATCTAAGAGATGGAGATTAAAAAAATGATCTGTAAAATAATTTTAAAACTAAGTGTTATACTGATTTTTTTATGTGCCTTTCAAATGTTGGGGCAAGAAAAAGAATTCAGCGGAGATCCAGACGGCGCCTTCAACACTGCACGAGACTTAGCAACTAACAATCAACGTAAACAAGCACAGGATACTTTACTTTTTATTTTGACAAAATATCCAGATTATCATGATGTTCGTATTTACTTGGCGACGACTTATGGATGGGACGGAGATAATAAAAAAGCAAAAAAGGAATTTGAAGTTGTTTTAGAAAAAGATCCAAAAAACAAGCCTGCCTGGCAGGGAATAATTCAAAATGAATTATGGGCAAATGCTCCTTTTATCGCTTTAAAAATGTCTGACAGAGCCTTAGAGCATTTTCCAAAAGACGCGGACATATTGTTCTTAAAAGCCAAGTCCCAGGAACAGATAGAAAAAAATTCGGATGCTTTGGATACTGTCAATTTGATACTTCAGGAAAATCCAGATAACCAAAAAGCAGAAGAACTTAGATACATTTTACGAAAAAAGGTAAGTCTCAATACTATCGGTTTAATTGTGTCAGCCGATTTTTTTTCTGAAATTTTCGAACCTATTCAATATCATAGTCTGAAATATGGACGCCAAACTAAACTGGGATTTGTAACTGCTAAACTGAATTTCAACAGGAAATTAAATACTAACGGTACACAGCTAGAAATAGAAATGTATCCTAAAATTATTAATGGACTTTATGGTTACATTAATGCAGGATATTCAAATTCTTCACTTTTCCCTAAAACAAAATACGGTGCTGAACTTTTCAAAGCATTACCTCACGGTCTCGAAGCCTCCCTTGGTTTTCGTACGCTGAATTATGCAACCACAACTAATTTCTACACTGCTTCTGTAAGTTGGTACACGGGTAACAGCTACTGGTCGTTTCGTCCTTATCTTACTCCGGGAGATTTGGGAACCAGTTTTTCTGGGGCTTTGACTTATCGAAAATACCGATCGGATGCCGATAATTATTTCAGTGTTTCAGCAGGTGTGGGATATTCGCCCGAGCTAAACCAGTTCAATTACACGGCTGTGGATAACGTCAAAATAGGATTGAAATCGCAAAAAATTAATTTAGGTTATAATTTTACTTCTCGCAATCAGCTAAATATTTACAATACTCAATTCGGAATAACGCATCAGGAAGAACTATCCAGTCCTGGTGATTATTATTGGGTTTATTTCGTAGCCTTTACTTGGGATGTGCGTTTCAGATAAATTTGCTTCCAGTTCGAAATTCGAACTGGAAGCCACGAAATAGAATTAAAAAAAAATAGGATATAGCCTTGGAAAAATTAGGAAGAAATTTATGAGTTTACAAATAAGTTAAATGAAAAAAAATATGAAAAAAAATTACACAAAAGTATTATTGTTAAACCTTATCCTATTCTGTACAACTGCGTTTGGACAGACTGTCAATAAATATCCTTATGCCACAAACAAGGATTTTTTAACTATTTGGAATGGGGAAGCATACGTTCCTTTTTTCATAAAAGGAACTAATTTAGGAGTTGGTATTCCCGGAACATTCCCAGGAGAATTGGCTCCCTCTTATGAGCAATATTATCATTGGTTTGAAGAAATGAAAGCGGCGGGTTTCAATTCGTTCCGAATTTACACCTTGCATTATCCACGTTTTTATAAAGCTTTAAGTGATTATAACAACCTTCATTCTGACAATCCTTTACTTTTTATGCAGGGAGTTTGGCTTGACGAAGAGGCCCCGGGATATAATAACGACTTAAATTATCTAACTAACACTTTTCAATTAGAAATTCAGGATAACATAAAAGCTTTGCATGGAGACAACACAATTCCAGAACGATTTGGAAAAGCTTCCGGTAGTTATACATCTGACGTGTCAAAATGGTGTCTGGCTTATATCATCGGTAGAGAAGTTATGCCGCAAGAAGTTGCAACGACCAATCTTTCAAACCCAAATGACACGCAATTTACAGGTAAACATCTTAAAATAGCGAATGCTTCCCCTGCCGAACAGTGGGAAACAAGAATGATGGATTTCGCGCTTGATTTTGAACAAACTATTTTTGATACACAAAGACCTATTAGTTTTTCAAGCTGGCCCACATTAGACCCATTGACACATACGGGTGAAGTAAATGATCCAGAAGACAGTCAGCAAATTAATTTGTCTAAAATTGAAATCGTAAACGCTCCATCGGGGATTTTCATGAGCTATCATGCCTATCCGTATTACCCCGACTTCATTGGTAATCAGGCTTCTTATCAAAATACTTCTGATAATTTTGGTCCAAATAGCTACAAAGCCTATTTACAAGATCTTAAATCGCATTATACAAAATTCCCATTAATAATTGCTGAATATGGCGTTCCTAGTAGTTGGACTACGGCACATTACACATCATCAGGCATGAATCACGGAGGATTTGATGAATATAATCAAGGTCTTACAGATATGAGAATTTTACAGTCGATTTTTGACACCCAATGTGGTGGTGGAATCCAATTTTCACTTACAGACGAATGGTTTAAAAGAACTTGGTTAGCAGATCCTTTGGATTATTCTCCTGAAAGCAGAGTGCTGTGGCAAAACCTTAATTCTGCTGAACAAAATTTTGGTTTATTAAGCTTCGAAAAGCCCTCTCAATTTAAAACCTTGAAAGATAACCGCGCAGATGCCGTAACAAAAATAAGTGCAGATGCAAACCTCAAATTTTTAGAAATCAAGCTAGAGCTAAAAGATAATTTTAAAACCATCGATGAACTTTGGGTAGCCTTAGACACTTATGATACAACTCTTGGAGAATCTTTGCTTCCTAATGGAGCCAGCATCCCCAACAGAAGTGAATTTGCCATAAAAATAACCAATCATTCTGCCGAATTGTATGTTACCGAAGCGTATGATACTTTTGGGAACTGGCATAATGTTTCTACAGCAAACCAATTGTACCATTCAGTAGCTACTGATGGTAAACCCTGGAATATAGTTAGAGTTAAAAATAACGGTACTAATTCTAATGCTGATATCCAATACATTGGAAAATTACAGGTAAATTATGATTTTCAGCCGTATTCCTCTAAAGATGCGGTGACTATTGCCGATAAATCAATCCACATTCGTTTGCCTTGGAACTACATTAATTTTGTAGCTCCAAACACTAAAACCGTACTAAACGACACCAAAGAAACCCAAGCGAAAGAAGAAATTGTTACTGATGGAATCAAAATAAATGCCTATTACAAGCAAAATTGGTTTGAGCACGCCGATAGATTTGTTTGGAATGATTGGAATGCGCTTGATTTAAAAAATATTCCAGAGAAAAGAAAAGTTTCTTTTTACGTGATGCAGGACAATTTACAGAAATTCAACACTAGTGCCATAAGCGTAAGTGATGAGTACACTTTTAATGATGGTAGTTATCCTGCCTTTATTAATGCTCCTTACGGTTTACTCAAAAACGACTTTGATTTAGACGGAACAGAAAAAATGACAGTTGTTTTTAAAAATCCTAAAAGCGGAATTTTAACATTACAAACCGATGGTTCTTTTGAATATTCTCCTATTCTTAATTTCGTTGGAATAGATACTTTTCAATATGCTATTTATGACGGTTATAGTTTATCTACACCTACCACGGTTGTACTAAATGTTAAAAAACCTAACCTAAGTATCACTTCCTTTAAAACACGCATAAATGTATATCCAAATCCAGTAGCAGATATTTTAACTGTGGAAGCACCTACAAACTTTGATGAGTTGATGATTTTTGATAGCACCGGAAAGAAAATGAATTCATATCCTAATTTCGATCGAACGGCAAACATAAATTTAAGTAATCTTCCAACGGGAATCTATTATCTTATAGGTATCATAGACGGAAAAACCTCCTCTGCCAAGATCATCAAGAAATAAGATTTAATTCATTTATTAAAAAAAAGGAAAAAGCTTTTGTATATAATTTTGAAAGCTATTTTATACTTTGTCAAGTCATCATAAAAGTTGACAATATTGAGCTCGATACTATATCGGGCTCAATCTTTTTTATATCCACTTTAATTAATTTATCATTAATCTATTAGCTCAAAATGAAACCATTACCATTGTAAATAGGAGTATCCTTAAAAATAACGTACCTTTGCAAAAAATTTAAGCAAATGACCACTTTCGAGCAATTCAACCTTCCTAAATCTGTACAAAAAGCAATAGATGATTTAGGGTTTACAACGCCTACTCCTATTCAGGAAAAAACTTTTTCTGTGATAATGTCAGGTCGTGATATGATGGGAATTGCACAAACGGGAACGGGTAAAACATTTGCCTATTTATTACCCTTATTAAAATTATACAAATTTCTTCCGGGGCACACTCCTAAAATTGTGATACTTGTGCCTACGCGTGAACTTGTGGTTCAAGTAGTAGAGGAGGTAGAAAAATTAACGAAATACATGTCAGTTCGTACTGTTGGTATTTTTGGTGGTGTAAACATCAACACTCAAAAAACAACAATTTATCAAGGTTGCGACATACTGGTAGGAACACCGGGAAGGATAATGGATTTAACATTAGACAATGTTATTCGTTTTGAAGAAATGCAAAAACTGGTTATCGATGAGTTCGACGAAATGTTGAATTTAGGATTCCGTACTCAGTTGACTGCTATTTTAGCGATGATGCCTAAAAAACGTCAGAACATATTATTTTCTGCTACGATGACTGACGAAGTAGACGCTATATTAAATGACTACTTCGATTATCCCGAAGAAGTTACTCTTTCGGCATCTGGAACTCCATTGGAAAACATTCAACAAGTATCGTATCATGCAGTTAACTTTAATACTAAAGTAAACTTGCTTAAACACTTGTTAGAAGAAAATGAAGACATGAGTCGTGTGTTGATTTTCGTAAACAACAAGAAAATATCTGATATGCTTCACGTACGTATCGATGAAGATTTTGCAGATCAATTTGGAGTAATTCACTCAAACAAATCTCAAAATTATCGTCTAAGTACGATGGCTTCTTTCCAAGAAGGAAATCTTCGCGGACTTATCACTACCGATATTATGGCCAGAGGTTTAGATATTTCGAATATTACCCATGTTATCAACTTCGAAATGCCTGCAATGCCAGAATTATACATGCACCGTATAGGTAGAACGGGACGTGCTGATAAAACAGGAAAAGCAATTAGTTTTGTTGCTCCCAGAGAGGAAGAAGCTAAAGTGGAAATCGAAGTTCTAATGAACATGGAATTACCTATTGAGGCATTCCCTGAAGCAGTAGAAGTTTCGGCTAAGTTAATTGAGCCCGAAAAAGAACGTCAAGTTGTTAAGTTCTTAATGAAAAAGAAAACACTTGATGGAGATGGTGCTTTCCAAGAAAAAAGTAAAAAGAATAAGAAAGTCAATTTGGGTGGACCTGGAGTTACCAAGAAAAAAACTCATGGATCTGTCAATCGTAACATGCTAAAAACGAGAGACAAAAAGCGAAAAGACAAGAAAAAATAGTCCCAGTATTTAGTTATCAGTGGCCAGGCAATTGGTCCGACCACTGATAACTGAAAACTACTTTACAAAAACCAAGCAAACGGGAGCACACAACTCTATTTTTTTTCCAGTGTCTGTAAGCGCGCCAGTAGTTTTATCCCTTTTAAAAATTACAACATCATTTGTATATTGATGCGCAACCAAAAGAAAATTACCACTTGGATCAATCGCAAAATTCCGAGGTCCTTTCCCCATAGTACTTGTTTGACCTTTTGATTCTAATTTTCCGTTTTTAAGGATTTTAAAAATCGAAATGTCATTTGCTGTTCCACGATTAGAGGCATACAAATATTTACCATCTGGTGAAATATGAATGTCAGCTGCACCATTTTTTCCTTTAAAATCTTTTGCAACAACAGTAGCTTCATCAATTTTTTTCAATTTTCCATTCGAATACTTGAAAACAGTCAATGCTCCATCTAATTCTTGCAGTAAATAAACGTATTTTCCGTTTTTGCTAAAGGTTAAATGTCGTGGTCCGCTTCCTGCTTTTACGGAAACGCTATCTTTTATTTTTAGAGTTTCAGAAACAGAATTTGGATTGTACTTATAGGTATAAACCATGTCATTCCCTAAATCATTAGCCAAAACATATTTCTTATCTGGAGAAAAATACACCATGTGTGCGTGAGGATTTTTCTGGGTTTTTCCATCTTTCGCTTTTCTCAAATGCGAAACTACTTGTTTGGCTTCGGTTAGACTTCCATCACCATTTTTCCCAAAAACGGATATATTCCCACCTGAATAATTAGCAACGATTACATTTTTATCGTCATTAATAATGTAACAAGGATCAGCTCCCTTAGAACTTTGTTGATTTATAAAATTTAATTTTCCGCTCGAAGGATCGAATCCAAAAGAACTCACACCACTTTCGGCCCCATTTTCATTTACAGCATATACATAATTATTATCATTCGAAACAGTCAAATAACTTGGATTCACAACGTTTTCAGAAGTGTTTTTCAAATTAAAACTTCCTGTATCCGAATCAAAATCATAAACATATATTCCTTTGCTGTCGCACTTATTCGTATAAGTTCCTATTACCAAATTGAATTTAGAATCCTGTGCTTGAGTACTACTGGAAATTAAAACGATCAGTAATGTTATAAATTGTTTTTTCATTTTTGTAAATTATATTTTAAGGCTAAAATACATAATATATGGCAGTCTATTTATTACGTTCCAAGAATATAAAGTCAATAAAAATGTCATTTGTTAAAAAGTGAAAGAAAAAGTGAATCTTAACCGAAAATTTTAAACAATAGCATCATGCAACTGTGTACAAATTTGTATTTTTGATTCAATCTTCATTGAGAATATAATCCAATGCAGCTAACTCGATCAAAGAATGCAATTTAAACATCCCGAAATTTTATACTTTCTCTTGTTGCTGATTGTACCAATTTTGGTTCATTTATTTCAATTTCGTCGTTTTAAAAAAGAATATTTTACAAACGTACAATTCCTCGCAGCCCTTTCTGTCCAAACTAGAAAAAGTTCGAAAATAAAAAAATGGTTGCTTCTAAGTTGCCGATTATTATTACTTAGCTGTATCATTTTAGCTTTTGCTCAACCCTTTTTTGAAGCCAAAGACAAGCTAAATGCAAACAATGAAATGTATATTATTTTAGACAATTCATTTAGTATGCAGGCTAAAGGCAAAAAAGGCGAATTACTAAAGCGCGCCGTTCAGGAATTACTGGAAGATACTCCCGAAAACACTAATTTCTCATTGCTTACAAATTCTGAAGACTTTTGGGATACTGATATTAAATCCATTCGTACGGAACTCCAAAACTTGAAATACAGTGCTACGCCGTTTCAACTAGATCGCATAATGACAAAAGTAAAAGCTCATAAATCTGCTTTTAAGAAAGATATTGTCATTATCACAGATGGCATCGGTCTTACCGAAAAACAATTCAAAAACCGGGATAAAAATGATGTTCCTTATTTTATAATCCCGAAGTCAGAACAAAAGAATAATACTTCAATTGACAGCGTTTATATCAATGATATCTCAGATAATTTCTATGATATCGCAGTTGAATTATCGCATCATGGTGCTGATTTGAATGCGGTTCCTATAGCGATTTACAACCAAAATAAACTGGTTGCAAAAACCGCTGTTAACTTCGAAACCAACAAAAAAAGCATCAATTTCACAATCCCTAAACAGCCTTTTCATGGTTATATCTCCATCATTGATAACGGTCTAAGCTATGACAATACCTTATATTTCACTATTTCAAAAATAAAAAAGACGAATGTCATAAGCATTGGCGCCGCCGAAAAAAGCAACTTTTTAAGTCGGATTTATACGGATGGTGAGTTTAATTTCACCAATTCTACAATTGGCTCATTAGATTACAACAGTATTGATAAACAAGATGTCATTATTTTAAATGAACTCGATGCAATTCCGCAAGCGCTCCAGACAACTTTAAAGTCATTTGTAGAAAAAGGCGGCAGTCTTATCGTTATTCCATCAGAGAAAGATACTGCAGCAAATTTGAATCAGTTTCTAGGTGATTTTGGAGGCATCCAATTTAAATCTTTTGAAGTTGGAGAGAAACTAATCACGAAAATCAATTTCAATCATCCGTTGTTTAAATCTGTTTTTGAAAATAAAATTACTAATTTTCAATATCCAAAAACAAGCGGTTCCTTTTCATTATCAAATTCAAATCCGGCCGCGCTTTATAATGACGATCAAAGTGCATTTTTAACGGCTTTGCCCAATGCAATTTCTAGTGTCTATGTTTTTTCAGCACCTATAAACACTACAAATTCAAACTTTCAACAATCTCCGCTTATCGTTCCCACTTTTTATAAAATGGCAATGAACAATCAGCCAAAAGGAATAAACGCACTAACTATCGGGAATACAAATCCATATTTAGTGGATGTAGCTTTATCGAAAGATGCAATTCTTACGGTAAAAAATGCTGCTGAAAATTTCATCCCGATTCAGCAAATCATAAATAGCAAAGTGAAATTAACGTTTAATGATTATCCAGAAGAAGCTGGGAATTACGGAATTTATAACCAAAAGGAATTTGTAGAAAACATCAGTTTTAACTTCGATAGAACCGAAAGTGACCTTAGCGCTGTCAATGAAAACGTACTTTCTAGATACAAAACAATAGATTCAGTAGCAAAAGTATTTGATACTTTACAAACCAACCGATTGGATAATCAAATTTGGAAATGGTTTGTTATCTTTGCACTGCTCTTTCTAGTCACTGAAATGGCAATCATCCGATTCCTGAAATAATTAATTGTTTTTGGACTCCACAAAACAAAAAAATAGTCTCTATATATGAAATTTATCCTCCGAAGCGCCAAAATTATCGATTCAAACAGTCCTTTTCACAACAAGACAGTAGATATTTTAATTGTAGATGGTTTTATAAAAAAAATAGCTACTTCCCTTCCCAATGCAGACAAAACCGAAGAAATAAAATTGGACAATCTCCATGTATCACAAGGCTGGTTTGACAGTAGCGTTTCATTGGGCGAACCCGGTTATGAAGAAAGAGAAACGATTGCGAATGGATTAAATGTTGCTGCAAAAAGTGGTTTTACAGCTATCGCTTTGCAACCCAACTCCTTCCCTATTATTGATAATCAATCGCAAGTGAACTTTGTTCAGAATAAAGCGATGGAAAGTGCTACACAGCTTTTCGCTATTGGAGCTTTAACAAAAGGAAGTGAAGGAAAAGACATGGCTGAGATCTATGACATGAAAAAATGCGGAGCAGTTGCCTTTGGAGATTATAATAAAAGCCAAGACAATGCTAATTTGCTAAAAATTGCCTTACAATATGTTCAGGATTTCGACGGATTGGTAATTGCTTTTCCGCAAGATGAAAAAATAAAAGGTCAAGGTGTGGTTAACGAAGGAATCGTTTCCACTCGATTAGGATTAAAAGGAATTCCAAATCTTGCCGAAGAATTACAAATAGCGAGAAATTTATTTTTATTAGAATATACTGGCGGTAAATTGCACATTCCTACTGTTTCTACAGCCAAATCAGTTCAATTAATAAAAGAAGCAAAAGCAAAAGGATTGCAGGTTAGCTGCAGCGTAGCCGTACATCATTTAGTAATGACTGATGAAAAACTAGAAGGTTTTGACACCCGATTTAAAGTTTCGCCTCCATTACGCATGGAGACAGATCGCAAAGCGTTGCTCAATGCAGTAAAAGATAACGCCATCGATATGATTACCTCTGACCACAATCCTATCGATATCGAACATAAGAAAATGGAGTTTGATATGGCCAAAAATGGAACTATAGGTTTAGAAAGTGCATTTGGCGCTTTGATGACCGTTTTACCATTAGAAACAGTCGTAGAAAAATTGACTTCAGGTAAAGTAGTTTTTGGTATTGAAAGCTATCCTATTGAAGAAGGAGCCAAAGCAAATTTGAGTTTATTCACACCAGAAGGAAAAGGCGTTTTCACCAAAGCAGCTATCTTATCTAAATCTAAAAACTCAGCATTTTTAGGTACCGAAACAAAAGGAAAAGTTTACGGAATTGTAAACCAAGGAAAATTAATAGTATCACAATAATACAACATGAACAATACAATTGAAAAAGGAAAGACGGCAGCGATTACAAGCTATATTTTAGGTATAGGGGTTTTTATCGCCATGTCCATGAACTCTGAAGATAAAAATACATTTGCTTCATTTCATATCCGCCAAGGACTAGGAATTACTCTTACATTCATATCACTGGGTTTAATTATCAGTAATTTTAATAGCCTACTTATTTCGGCACCAATGTGGATTTGCGTTTCTGTACTGTGGTCTTATGGTATTTTCAGCGCGATAAAAGGAGAAACAAAACCAATGCCTCTTGTAGGTGAGCTTTTCCAAAAATGGTTTTCGAATATCTCTTAAATATTAATTTCAAAAATTCCTCAACTATGTCAATGTTTAAAGCTTTGACATGGTTTTTTAAACATAAACCATAATGAATTCATCTTTACAATATCTCATTAGAGAGCCAAAAATAAAATTAGACAAAAACCCACTTTTACTTTTACTTCACGGATACGGCAGCAACGCCGAAGATTTATTTTCATTTGCAAATGAACTTCCTGATGAATATTATGTCGTATCTGCACAAGCACCTTATGACTTACAATACGGAAGTTATGCTTGGTATGCCATCAATTTTGATGCTGATCAAAATAAATTTTCAGATAATGAACAAGCAAAATCTTCTCGCGAATTAATTGCTGGTTTCATTGACGAACTGCTTCTTAAATATCCAATTGATGCAAAAGCTGTTTCCTTACTGGGCTTCAGCCAAGGTGCAATATTGAGTTATGCGATTGCGCTTTCACATCCTGAAAAAATCAACAAAGTAATTGCATTGAGTGGTTATGTAAATGACGAAATTTTTGAAGAAAACTATCGAAATAACGATCTGTCTAAACTAAAGATATTTGCTTCTCATGGTGTCGTTGACCAAGTAATCCCGGTAACTTGGGCTAGAAATACAACGCCATTTTTAGACGCATTAGGAATCGATTCTATATACAAAGAATACCCTATTGGACACGGAATATCGCCTCAGATATTTACAGATTTTAAAAACTGGTTATAAAATAAAGCAAAAAAAAGGTTCCAAAATTTGGAACCTTTTTTTATTATTTCTGATACAGTAGCGTTTGATTTACTTCAAACGATATGCTTTCATCCTCATTGACAAAGTATTTCAATAATACTTCACCCCATATATCTCCATCATTGTAATCAGCAATAATCCATCGGTGGTTAAGCACTTTCACCTTGTTTATGATAAACTTATTTGCCCCTATTTGATCTTGACCTACATAAGGATTCCCTTTTGGATTCGAATTGTAGTCTAATAATTTCTCCGTCACATAAGGGATTAATTCTTCGTACTTAATCATTTTTTCTGAAGTTCCTGATTCGAAATAATTCTGAGCTTTTTCATTTCTTTCCAAAGAAAAATAATTAGCATCATTCAATTTAGTAGTAACCGAATTCAAACTGTCTCTTAATTTTTTAGTCGTTTTTTCATATCTGTCCTGTTCATAAGCGACTTGTTTACTATAAAAACTATAGGTAAAAACGAGCATTAGAGCAAGAATTATAAAGGCATAGAGAAGAAAGGATTTTTTCATTTTAAATTTTATTATAGTGTGATTTCTAAATTATCATAAGCCAGAAAGACATTCTCTGGCAACTTTTTTTGCACCTCTTCATGAAAACCGAAGACATGACTAATATGAGTTAAATAAGTTTTTTCTGGTTGAACCAATTCAATTAAAGCTAAGGCTTCCTCCAGATTTAAATGGGAGAAATGATGCTCTTCCCTCAAAGCATTTATTACTAATACTTTTAAGTTTTTAAGTTTTTGTATTTCAATATCGTCTATCGTTTTTACATCAGTCAGATAGGCAAAATCATCAATTCTATAACCAAACACCTGTAGATCACCATGCATTACGTTTACAGGAATCGCTACTTTATTTCCTATTTGAAAGGGTTCATCGTTGATCACTTCAATCGTTTTGACGCAAGGCGCACCAGGATATCGATTTTCGGTTCTAAAAATATACTCAAAGCGCTCCTTAAGATTATCAATAACACGATTATGTGCGTAAATAGGAATCTCTCCTTGTCTAAAATTAAATGGACGAATATCATCTAAACCTGAGGTATGATCTGCATGTTCATGAGTAAAAAGAATTCCGTCTACTTTTTGACACTTAGAGGCAAGCATTTGTTGCCTGAAATCGGGACCACAATCAACTACATAAGAATGATCGTCCCAACTAATCCAAACAGAAACGCGAAGCCTTTTGTCTTTCAAATCAGTGCTATTACATACCGGATGATTACTGCCAATAACAGGAATCCCTTGTGATGTACCAGTGCCTAAAAAATATACCTTCAATTGCTCTTTGATTTTTTTACAAAAATAGGATTAATTATCTTTCATTAGAAACCTATTTAACTAACTTTGCAACATATTAGCCATATTTAAAATAAAATGGACACAGAAATAAAATTAAAAGGTGACAAAGTCATCGCACAAATACCCTCAATAAAAGATAAAGCACTCCGTATCAATTTGAATGAAAATATATATGGAACTTTTGCTGAAATTGGTGCTGGACAAGAAACTGTAAGACATTTTTTTAGATCTGGTGGTTCTTCTGGAACTATCGCGAAGGCAATGTCAGCTTATGACAAAGATTTTAGTGACGCAATATATGGTATCGAAAAAGACGGCCGCTATGTAACTGAAAGCCGACTTAAAAGAATGATCACCATGGAAGGTGAACTCATTGAAAAACGATTGAGCAGAGAAAAACATCCCAATAAAATGTTTTTTAGTTACGCTAATACGGTCGCTACTATTGATTTTGCCAAACAATTTAAAGGACACGGTTGGGTAGGAATTCGATACCAAATCGAACCAGATGAAGACTACAACGAAATTATACTCCACATCCGTTTTAAAGAAACTGACGCTCGATTACAACAAGAAACCCTTGGTATTCTAGGAGTGAATTTAATCTACGGTGCCTTTTATAAATACAATGATCCTAAACGATTACTGCGTTATTTATACGACCATTTAGACAAAGACCAACTAGAGATCGACACTATTAATTTCTCAGGCCCACGTTTTGCTGATGTAGACAATCGTTTGATGAGTTTACAATTAGTAAAAAACGGAATGACCGATGCGGTTATGTTTGATCCTGAAGGTAGAAACATACTTCCTGCAGCCATCTTATATAAAAAGAACATACTTGCTCTAAGAGGTAGTTTTCGTCCTGTTACGAGAGTAAATATGGACATGTACAAGAAATCACTAAAAATGTTTCTTGAAGAAAACAAAGTGGAGAAAGAAAATACGCTGGTTGTTTTTGAAATCACCTTGTCTAACCTGCGTTCTGACGGGGAGATCGACGAACGCGATTTCATGGACAGAGCGGAATTGCTTTGTTCACTTGGACAAACAGTAATGATTTCTAATTTCCAGGAATATTACAAAGTTGTCGAATATTTTGCTAATTATACCAAAGCAAGAATGGGATTAGCCATGGGAGTAAATAACCTGGTTGATATTTTTGATGAAAAATACTACCGACATTTAAGTGGTGGAATTCTGGAAGCTTTCGGAAAATTATTTTTCCGTGATATGAAGGTGTTTTTATATCCAATGCTGGATGAAGATGGAAATATCACCACCTCCGAAAATCTAAAAGTACATCCTAGAATGAAAGAATTATACAAATTCTTCAAATTCAACGGTAAAGTAGTTGATATCGATGATTTTGAACCCGAAATTCTTGAAGTATTCTCGCGTGAAGTATTAAAGATGATTAGCGACGGCAAACCTGGCTGGGAACCAATGCTTCCTCCCGGAATTTCTGAAATAATAAAGGAACACAGTCTTTTTGGGTACAATCCAACAAAAACTTTGATAGATACTAATTTGAATACTGATAGTTAATTCAAACTATTAAAACACATAAAAACCTCGTTTAAAGCTATTTTAAACGAGGTTTTTATTTTTTAAGTGATTAGATTTGTACTAATCATGAATACCGTGTTATCCAATAACAAAGCATTCTATTTTTCACACACTGCACCTCCTAGTTTGTCTCGCTGAAAGCGTCTATGGACAAGTGAGCAAGTTTACTGAGAAACTTCCAGCGTGACAAATAGCGCTAGTAATAGTTAAACGAAAATGTAGTATAAAACAATGGACTTACTTCAATATTTGATCAGCATGAGCTTTGGTTTTCACTTTTTCTATTACCTCATCTATAATTCCGTTTTCGTCGATTACAAAAGTAGTTCTGTGAATTCCATCGTATTCTTTTCCCATGAATTTTTTAGGTCCCCAAACTCCGAAAGCTTCGATTACTGATTTATCCTCATCTGCCAATAATGGAAATGGAAAATCATATTTTTCTTTAAATTTAGCTTGCTTTGCTGCCGCGTCAGCACTTACGCCCAAGAGTGCATAATTATTAGCTTTAAAACGCTCGAAATTATCTCTTAGATCACAAGCTTCGGCGGTACAACCTGGTGTACTTGCCTTTGGGTAAAAGAAAACCACTAATTTTTTCCCTTTGTAATCTCCTAGTTTATGAGAATTCCCATATTGATCTAATCCCGAAAAATCAGGCGCTTTATCCCCTTTTTGTAATGTTGTCATATTCTTCTATTTAATCGCAGTGTGCACAAAGATTTTTCACGAAGGCCACAAAGCTTCTTTTCTAATTATTTTTAATATTCTATTGCAATTGATATTGCTATTGCTATTGTTTTTGATATTGCTATTGTTTTTTGCCATGCCCCAGATGGTAATGAAAAGCCCGGACTGAATAAAAACTATTTTTTCTTGATTATAAAGAGCAACCGTAAGGAAGCTCCTTTATAAACTTAGAAAAAAGTTTTTTTTGAAGGAGGACTTGCAATGAACAGCTGGATTAGGCACATCCTAAAATTTATGTTATTTTTACAAGATATAAAAATACAAAAATGACTAAGCAAGAGCGGGTAACATTTGTTATAAATACGTTAAAAGAATTATATCCAACCATTCCCATTCCTCTAGACCATAAGGATCCTTATACTTTATTGATTGCGGTGCTGCTCTCTGCACAATGCACCGATGTACGTGTGAATCAAATTACGCCTTTACTTTTTGCCAAGGCTGATAATCCGTATGATATGATAAAAATGTCAGTTGAAGAAATTAAGGAGATCATTAGACCTTGTGGTTTATCACCAATGAAATCGAAGGGAATTCATGGTTTATCCCATATTTTAATCGACAAACACGGCGGAGAAGTGCCGCAGAGCTTTGAGTATCTCGAAGAATTACCAGCTGTGGGACATAAAACTGCTAGTGTAGTTATGTCTCAGGCTTTTGGGGTTCCAGCTTTCCCTGTCGACACTCACATTCATCGCTTGATGTACCGTTGGAATTTGACTAATGGCAAAAACGTAGTCCAAACGGAGAAAGATGCTAAACGTATTTTTCCTGAAGAAATATGGAATGACTTACACCTGCAAATAATATGGTATGGAAGGGAATATTCTCCAGCCCGAGGTTGGGACTTAGAAAAAGACATTATTACTAAAACGGTAGGGCGAAAAACGGTCTTAGATAGCTACTATAAAAAATAAATTTCACTAGTTTGAACTACAGACTAGTGAAATTTACACATCCAAATCCCTATAGAATTTGAAGTTTAAGCATTGTAATTAAAAATAATTCTAATTAGAAATAATTTCGAAACTATGATTATCAATTTCTATCATGCATAATGCCTTAGAATAGTTTAACAGAAAAGAAATGACTTCTTTTCTTGGTTTCATTGCCTTATTAGCTAATGATTTTTTAGAGTAAATTTTTGCCATGCTGCGATTAGTTTGTTTATAATAGTAACGCAGCATATATTGATATATTGTTAATTCGTTAAAACAATTTGATGTTTGTCAATAACTTTCCTCAAATTCATTAAAGCGTAACGCATTCTGCCTAAAGACGTATTAATACTAACCCCTGTAATTTCTGAAATTTCTTTGAAGCTCATGTCCTGATACATGCGCATTACTAACACTTCTTTTTGATCAAGAGGAAGCTCTTCTATCAGCTTCTTTATATCCAGCTCTACTTGATCAGCTATGATTTTATTTTCGATTGTAGGAGAGTCATCAGACATTATTGAAAAAATAGAAAACTCCTCAGTTTCTCTAAATAGAGGCATTTTCTTGTTTTTTCTAAAATGGTCAATAATGAGATTGTGCGAGATACGCATTACCCAAGGTAAAAACTTTCCCTCTTCATTATAGGAGTTAGACTTTAGAGTTTTGATTACTTTGATAAAAGTATCTTGAAAAATATCATTTGAAACATCTCGATCTGAGATTTTAGAGTAGATGAAGCCGTAAATTCTTGATTCGTGTCTCTTGATTAATGTCGACAGGGCTTCTTCATTACCTGCTACATAATTCTGTACCAATAAAGCGTCTGAAGGTTGTATACAATCCATAGTTATACCTTTTAGTTCTTGTTAAAATTTGGAATAAATTTTCTAAAAAGTAGTTTTATACTATAGGCTGGCTTTATTTATAATTCAGTTTGTTATTCAAATTTAACAAATATTTACACTAACAAGCAAATAAAATTGCGAAAAATTAACAGCGTATGTTTTATAGTGTTAAAAATAAGGAGCTAATTTTCACTCGAAATATTTTTACAGAACAGCATAAGACATGACAAACATTGCAATACGTATTAATAGCATCGAATAGTGTGGCAATCAAATGTAAAGATGTTAGCTATTATTTGAAAATAAAAAAGTAGCAAGTTTAAATTTACTTGCTACTTTTCTTACGGAGAACATCCCTATTTATTGATAAACTCTGATGTAATCTACAGAAAAATCTTGCGGAAAAATAGAATCATCAACTTCTGGTCCTCCAAAATTTCCTCCAATTGCCAGATTTACTAAAAAATAAAAAGGTTGATTAAATGGCCAAGTTGCGTTCGTTTTATTCTCTGGATTAAAAGTGTATACTAATTTTTTATCGACAAAAAAATCAATTTTATCCCTCGTCCAATCTATTGCATAAACGTGAAAACCTTCTTCGATGGTTTCTATTTTTGTTTTCTTAGTATTAATAGTATTTCCATGACTGTCTTGTGTATGTAGCGAAGTAAAAACAATATCAGGTTCTTTGCCTACATATTCTAAAATATCAATTTCTCCGCATTTTGGCCAACCTACGCTATCAATATTAGCTCCGAGCATCCAGAATGCGGGCCAAACTCCGTGACCTATAGGTAGCTTAGCTTTGGCTTCAAAATAACCGTATTGAAATTCTTTTTTCCCTTTGGTCGTGATTCGGGTTGATGAGTATTTATCGCCTTCTTTTATAGCAGTAATTACTAATTTCCCGTTCACCAACTGATGATTATCATTGGTATACAATTGACGTTCATTATTGCCCCAACCACAGTTGGGGCATCCATCTCCTAGTTCAACGTTCCAAGTTTCCTCATTTAATTGAGTTCCATTAAAATTTTCTTCCCATACCAGTTTCTTTCCTTTTGGCTGTGCCAAAGAAATCGAACCTACCATCAGTAAAATTAAAAATTTATTCATCATTAGTTCTTTTTATATTGAAAATCAGCTTCTAATGTTTTTGTAGAACTTCCGCCTACGAACACTTTAAAATCACCTGCTTCAGCTTCCCATTTTGAATTAGCTGAAAAGAATTCGATTGTCTTTTTATTAATTACAAAGGAAACTTTTTTTGTTTCGTTTGGCTGCAATTCTATCATTTCAAATCCTTTTAATTCTAAAACTGGACGAGTTACCGAGGCAAATAAATCACGAATGTACAATTGCACAACTTCCTTACCACTATATTTGCCAGTATTTTTTAATAGTACCGATACTTCGATTTGGCCATTGTCTGCAAATGATTTTTGACTTAATTCTATATTAGAATATTCAAATTTAGAATAACTTAGTCCATATCCAAAAGGATACAGAGGCGTATTTTCCTCATCAATGTAATGTGACCAAAAAACACTATCAGGCTCCGTCATCACTGGACGACCCGTGTTTTTGTAATTATAGTAGATAGGTACTTGACCGACGCTTCTGGGAAAAGTCATAGGTAATTTTCCACTTGGATTGTAATCACCGTATAAAACTTGTGCAATTGCATTTCCGCTTTGTGTTCCCAGATGCCAGGCTTCAACAATCGCCGGAATATTTTCATCTGCCCACGGAATCGCTAGTGGTCGTCCATTATTTAGTACCAAGACAACATTAGGATTTACTTTATAAACTTCCTCTAATAACTCTTGTTGCACACCTGCTAAGCCAAGATCTGTTCTACTTCTACCCTCTCCAGATTGCAATCCGTGTTCACCTAAGGACATAACTACCACATCAGCTCCTTTGGCTGCTTTGATTGCCTCGGCAAATCCGCTTTTGTCTGTCATGTTAATTTTAGTTTCCCAAACAAACTGAGTTCTACCTACAGCTACATCAGCACCTTTAATATACGTTAAGTTGTTGCCTTTGTATTTTTGCATTCCCTCTAACAAAGAAACGGCAGATTCATCGTCAGCAGCAATTCTCCAACTTCCCAGGGGACTCGTTTTATCATTTGCTAATGCACCAATAACTACTATTTTTTGACCAGATTTTTTAAGTGGCAAAAGTTCTTTTTCGTTTTTCAATAATACGATTGACTTCTTAGCCATTTCGAGAACTGCTTCCTGAAAAGCAGGTTTTCCTACTGTTTCTTTCTCATAGTTTTCGTCACAATATAAATAAGGATTATCGAATAAGCCCAATTCAAATTTCACTCTCAATATTCTACGAGCGGCATCATCTATTACACTTTCTTTTACTTTCCCTTCTTTTACTAATGCCGATAAATACTCGACATAAGCATAAGATTCCATATCCATGTCTGAGCCAGCGTTGATTGCGATTTCAGCGGCTTGTTTACTGTCTTTAGCATAACCGTGAGCCATCATTTCGTTAATTGAACCCCAATCTGAGACTACAAAACCATCAAATTTCCAATCCTCTTTTAAAATATCCCTTTGCAAGTATTTATTTCCTGTGGCAGGAATTCCGTTTAATTCATTAAACGAGTTCATAAATGTGCGTACACCTGCATCTACCGCTGCTTTAAAAGGTGGGAAAATAATGTTTTGCAAAGTAGATTCACCTACATCAACCGTATTGTAATCTCTACCCGACTCGGAAAAACCATATCCAGCAAAATGCTTTGCAGTAGCCAAAATCGTATTCTTGGCATTTAAATTATCTCCTTGAAAACCTTGCACTCGAGCAACTGCTATTTGACTTCCTAAATAAGGATCTTCGCCTGAACCTTCCATCACACGTCCCCAACGGGCGTCCCGTGAAATATCTACCATAGGTGCAAAAGTCCAGTTTAAACCAACAGAAGCAGCTTCTTCGGCAGCGACTGCCGCTGATCTTTTGATTTCTACTAAATCCCAACTTGCGGCTTCTGCTAATGGAATAGGGCTTATAGTTTTGTATCCATGAATCACATCGAATCCAAAAATTAATGGAATCCCTAATCGGGTTTCTTCTACTGCAATTTTTTGCAAGGCTCTAACGTCTTTGACTCCTTTTACATTTAGCATCGAACCAACTAATCCGTTCTTAAGATCGGCATATTTTTTAGCAGCTTGTCCTTCTTTTGGCGTAGGCCCCGTTATTTCCCAAAAACCATTGTACTGATTTAATTGTCCAATTTTTTCTTCTAATGTCATTAGTTTCATTACCGAATCTACTCTATTTTCCAAAATATCCTTTTTGGAAAACACTACTTTTGGTTGAATGATTTTTTGGCTACAACTTAGGATAACAACGGTAGATATAACTAATGATACTATCTTTATATTCCTCATCTTCTATATTTTTATTTATTTAAAAGGTCGATAAAAATCGACCTTTTAAGTATTTAATTAATTCATCTGATTATTGGTACACTCGCACATAGTCGATCTCCATCGAAGATTGAGTGAAAGCTGGATCTACTGCTCCTCCAAAAGTCCCTCCCATGGCTACGTTCAAAATCATGAAAAAGTCTTTGTTAAAGGGCAAAGTATTATCATTTGCCACAGTGTGAAATAACGCATCATCTATATACAATTTTACCGAAGCAGGACTCCATATCGCTTTGTAAACATGAAATTCAGAAGAAGCATTTGCAATCGTTTTGGTACTTGTGTTTCCATTTCCTCCAGAACGCCCTGGATAATGCAAGGTTCCATGAATTACATTTGGTTCATTTCCTTTGTGTTCCATAATGTCTATCTCACCGCAACCTGGCCATGTATTGGTTGCATAATCTGAACCCAACATCCAGATTGCAGGCCATGTTCCGCCGCCTGAAGGTAATTTAGCTCTCACCTCAACTTTACCATAGGTGAACTTATATTTCCCTTCTGATTTTAATCGAGTCGAAGTATATCCTGAACCCTCTTTTTTAGCGGTAATTTTCAAGTTTCCACCAGCAACAATCACATTTTCGGCATTACTTGTATAGGTCTGTAATTCGCTGTTTCCCCAACCACCTGCACCTAAATCATAAGTCCATTTGGTAGCATCTGGTGCGCCGTCAGTATTAAATTCGTCAGACCAAGCTAAAGTTGTGTAATCGGTTACAGTTTGTGTTGGTTTTGTTGTGGTAAAAGTGTGATACCAAACTAAAGCTGGATCCCCACCCATAACTGCTCTTACCACCATACGATTAGCTGTTAAGGACAATATTTCATAACTACTTTGACCTATATAATACCCCATAAATCCGCCATCAGCGATAGTCATTAATGTTCCTCTTGTTTGAGTCGCAGCATCTGGATTTTTAGTTACAAATGATTCCGAAGGGCTTAATGAAACTGATTTTATTCCAGAAGAAGTATAATTCAAACAAGAATCATCATTTCCTGAACCACCGCCAACACTTAAGAAAGATGCATTAAAAAATGTTTTTCCTCCGTTGTCTAAATTGTATTTCAACTGATCACCAACAACAGAAAAAGTTAGTACATTATCGTATAGACAACTGCTACTTGCTGCTCCTGCTTTTTCAAAAGCGGCCGCTTGGTAATAAAACCCATAATAATTTTGAGTCGCATCTGAATTGTTGGGCCCCACACCTAAATGTCCTACTTCTGAAGCGGAGAAATACCATTTTTTTGATGTTCCATCAGTTAATAATGCAACTGCTTCATCATCACTAAAAGTACTTAAAACCTTTACATCAACGGTAGTATTAGAAGTCACTCCTCCTTTTCCAGAAGCAATAACAGTAACGGTGTATGTATTTACACCCACTTTAGTGAAACGCTTTTCAAAAACACCGTTTGGTGCATTTTCAGAAGTACCATCAGTAAAAACAAATTTATAGGATATGGCATCCTCAGCTTTTACTGTAAATTTTACTTTTCCTGTTCCATCACCATCAGGTGTAGCAGTTGTTTTTCCAATTACCTCATATTGAACATCTATATTTGAAGGTGCCGTCAATGAGCCAAACGAATAATCATCTTTGGAACAATTCACCATCAACAGCAATGTGATAATGGTTATTGAATTTATTAATATCTTTTTCATCTTGTAAATTTTTAGTTGGATTGTTTAATGTCGTCAAAATAATAGCTTGTGCCGGAACCAGCTACTCCAAAATCTGGAAACAAAATCACTCTATCATAAGCATTAGCTGAATTAAATGCCGATGAAGTAGTCAAATCGAAAGTGAGTACTTGCCAAGAATTAGCGACAGTAGCAGTGGCTTCCACCTCCACAAAAACAGTTGGATTTCCATTTCCATCTTTTGGAGATGTAGAAACTTCCATTTTCAATAATATTTTCGCACCCGCTTTTGGCGACCAAACATTAATTTTTACCTTAGTTCCTTTGGTAAAATCAACCTTCGAATCTAAATCTAAACTAGCTCCCGCCCAAACTTGAGCACCAGTAGGTTTTTCTATTTTAACCACTTTATTAGAAACATTGTTCCCTGTTTTGTCTGGATTAGCTACTACTGAAACTGGAATAGGCCCAAAATCAGAAGCTCCAAAACCAGCCCATGGATAGGTTAATGTAGTCGATTCAAAATCAATTGGTATTTGAAGCAATGCTGCAGGTGCTTTATAGAAATAAATATTATCAATAAAAACACTTCCAGTTGCCCAAGGTGTCCCAACAAATTTCAATTGAAAGATATCAGCAACGGTTAATCCTTGACTTGTAAAGGCTGAAATTGGAATATCAATACTATTCCATTGGTTAGCAACTAAGTCTTTTACGACAGGTTTTTCACCACTAGTTTTACTAATTAAAGAGGTTTCTAATTTTTGTAAATCCGCAGTCCAAACGTCCATGTGAATGAATTCCATTCCAGACACGTCAATTGTTTTATCGTCAGCCAGAGCAATCCCTTGGTAACTCAACTTAATATAATTCAGCATTTTATCACCGTTCAAATCAAACTCAGCCCAAGCACTTCCTTGACCGCCTTGTCCCCAATCTGGAAAATAATTAGTTCCAGCAACGTCAGTGTATTTTGCACTATAAATAGAAATCACATCCCCAGCTTGTCTATTAGGAGGAGTTGGTGCAGAGGTAAAAGGCTTGTTCACTACAGTTACCGTGAATACTTGCGTAAATTCGGTAGTTTTAACAGCAGCACTTTTAGAAACCACTCTAATAGTATAAACTCCAGCATTTTGATAGGTATAAGAAAGTGATTCTCCATTATTAGCACTTATTGGGTCTGGTTTTCCGGTTTCACCAAAATAAACATCATAAAACAAAGCAAAATCTGCTGTTGCTTTTACGTTTACTTTTTTAGAAACAGCCAAATCATTTTCGATAGTAACAACTAAATTCTCAGGTGCTCTAAATGAAACCACCACTTTTTGAGTAACCTCTGTTTTTTTACCGTTAAGAGTCGTTCCTATAATTTTTGCGTCATAAACACCTTCTTTATAGGTATGTTCTACGGATTCTCCTGGACCTACATACGCAGGAGCAATTGTTCCGTCTCCAAATAGAATTTCATATCGAGTAACCCCTTCTCCCTTTGGTAAAAAAGTCACCTTTCCTGTATTATCCTGAGTCACTGTAGTCAATGCCGAAATATTAGATGGTGCTGCAAGAGAATCTAAATCAATAAGATCATTCTCTGTAGAGCAGCTAAAAACTAGGGCTGCCACAATAAGACTTGTTATATATTTTATATTTTTCATCGTTTTGCTATTTAGTAGTTAGGATTTTGCTTCCAGTTTCCGTTAGAAAATTGAATTTCTTCGATAGGTACAGGAAAAACTTCATTTTTACCAGCTGTAAATCCCGGTATTTCTTGAGCTGCTTTACCAGTTCGAACTAAATCAAAGAAACGGTGACCTTCACCTACTAACTCTAACCTTCTTTCGGCTAAAATAAAATCTGTCAATGCAGGACCAGATGCAGTAATATCGTGATTCAAATCTCCAAATGCTCTTCTTCTTACTTGATTCAAATAACCTCTAGCCTTAGCCTCATCAATATTCCCCTTGCTATTCGCTTCGGCTGCCATTAATAATACATCAGCATAACGAATGGCTCTGTAATTATTCGGATTAGTTAAATTTAAATCCCCTGCCGCAGAGGCACTTCTTTTTCTTGGGATGTATTTTCTATTAAAAAAGCCTGTATGCTCATAACCTTCACCATAAGTAGCTCCAGTTTTCAATGCCCAGTCTTTAATGTCTAATATGGCAACATCCTTACGATTGTCTCCTACTTCAAAAGCATTTGCAATTTTGGCGGTAGGCACATTGAAACTAAAACCTGAGGTGAAAACCGTTCCTGTGTAATTTCTAGGTCCGTTAAACCCAACTGCTACATTTCCTTCACTACATTGCAAGCACCCAAATCCGGCACCTTCCACATCAGTATACTGTACTTCAAAAACAGATTCAGCTCCGTTTTCTCCTTCAGCTTCAAATATTGAATTATAGTCTGCAACTAATGAATATTTTTGTAATGCAATAACTTGATCAAAAGTTGTTGCCGCCTTAGCAAAGTTATTTTGAAACAAATATGCTTTTCCTAATAAAGAAAGCGCAGCTCCTTTAGTAGCTCGTCCATTTTGTGATGCACTAGCATTCAAATTTTCAGAAGCATAAATTAAATCTGCTTCAATTGATGCATAAACATCGGCCACAGAAGAGCGCACAATTGTTTTTTCATCTCCAATTTTAAAACGAGCATCTCCTTTTAAAGGAATCTCACCAAACCATTTCACTAGTTCAAAGTGATAATAAGCTCTTAAAAAACGAGTTTCAGCAAGGATTTGTTTTTTGCCTTCGAATTCTATTTTATTTTGAAACTCAAGAATGTAATTTGTTCTACTTACGCCTGCAAACATCCAATTCCAAATATCTCTTATATTACTATTTACTGGTGTATGAATCATATCGTCGATTTGTTGAAAACCGATAACATCTGTTTGGCTTTCTCCTCCCGCTAATGTATTGTCAGAAGCTATTTCTCCTAAAATCACGTTTACATAGGATGATTGAAGTGGATCATAAGCGGCAACTAAAGCATTTTCATAATCTGTTTTTGAATTGAAATAGTTTTCAGAATCAATAGAGTAAGCTGGCTCGCGATTGACAAAGTCATCGTTACAGGAAACAGTAAGCAACGAAAAGAGCGCTGCCGCTGTGATTGATATATATGTGTATTTTTTCATCTTAATTGGAATTAAAAATTAATATTTAGACCTAACAAAAAGGTTCTAGGAACGGGATAAAAACCATAATCGATTCCGCCACCAATAGGATTACCATTTGAAGCTCCTGGATCAAAACCTTTGTATTTAGTGAAGGTGTATAAATTATTTACTCCCGCATAAAGACGTAGTTTCGTGATTTTAGCAACTTCAGAAATTGTAGGGTTTAAAGTATATCCTAATTGAATATTTTGTATTCTTAAGTACGAAGCGTCTTCAACAAAGTAGTCAGAGAATACATTGTTTGCAGTTGCGCCCGTAGTCACTCTCGGAGCTGAAGTCGAAGTCCCTTCGCCAGTCCATCTGTCTAAAACATAATTCAAACGATTAGCATCAGATAATGTTCTCTCGTAGTTTCTCACCATATCATTTCCTACAGAAGCGAAAGTATATACGGCAAAATCAAGATTTTTATAATTCATTTGTAAATTGAAACCCATTGTCGCTGTAGGTATTGGATTTCCTAAATTCGTTCTATCATTAGAATCAATAACACCATCATTATTAACATCTTCAAAACGAATATCTCCAGGCGCTGCATTAGCTCCTAATGCTACTTGTGAAGGATGCGCAACAACTTCTGCTTGATTTTGAAAAACACCATCCGTTTTGTATCCATAGAAATAACCAATTGGTAATCCTACTTGCATTCTAGATGGAGACGGTTGACCTACTCCAAAAGCACCACCTTCAATAAATCCAGTACCGTTATTCACTTCTAAAACTTCATTTTCTAAGAACGTAACATTGTAGCCAAGACTCATATTGAAGTTTTCTGAGAATTTATTTTTATAATCTATCGAGAATTCAACACCTGAATTACGAACTGTACCTGCGTTAACTGTAGGTGCCGAAGCACCAGGAGCATAATTTCCTGTAATTCCTGATACTGGAATATTCGGGATTAATAAGTCCTTACGAGTATCTATAAAGTAATCTGTTACGATAGAAACTTTATCGTTAAATAATTTAAGATCTAAACCAACATCAAATTTTCTAGCTTCTTCCCATTTCAAATTAGGATTTGCAATTTGACCCGCTGCCGTACCATTCACTAAAGAACCATCAAAAACATAGGTCGCTTCCCCAGATAATAAGCTTACATATCCATTGTTAGGTATTTGGTCATTTCCTAGTGTACCATAACTCGCTCTTAATTTCATGAAGTTAATTTTTTTGTCTTCGCCAAAGAAACCTTCATCAGAAATTACCCAACCTGCTGTAAAAGAAGGAAAATACCCTACTTTATTTCCAGGTCCAAATTTGGTCGAAGCGTCACGTCTTAACATTGCTGATACAAGGTATTTCCCTTTAAAGTCATATTGCATTCTTCCAAAATAAGAAAGACGTCTTTCGTCATAGGCATATGCACTATTCGTTTTTGCATCTAATATTCCTGTAGTTAATGAAATATCAGCATAGTCCCATGAATTATTAGGAACGTCATATCCTGTAGCAAATAAACCATTTCCCCATTCTTTAAAAATCGTGTTACCAAGTGTGGTTACAAAATTGTGGTCAGCAATTTTCTTAGTATAAGTTGAAAAAGCATCAAAGGAATAATTGTTATCATTTACAGCACCTTGTGTTACAGAACTACGAACGACATCAAATACTTTCCCGCCATAACTGATCTCCTTAGCAAAATCTCTCGACTTACTATTAGAGGTATTAAATCCCATTGAACTGGCTAATACTAATCCATCTATCAGTTTATATTCTAATCCAAAGTTTCCATTTAGTTTTTTGAAACTATAGTCATTATTCGTATTGGCTATTTGTGCTAATGGATTAATAATTTCATTTCCTAGTCCTGTAGTGTTAGGCACTAATGTTAACTCATTATTACTGTCATAAGGACTTAATGTAGAAGGAATATTCAAAGCGTTAAATAAAACAGAACCTAATCCGTTTTCATTTAAAGTTTTGCGATTAAAATAAGTATAAATCACATTAGTTTTCAACTTCAATTTATCAGAAACATCCGCATTTAATGCTACTCTGGCAGTATTTCTTAAAAATCCAGATTTTTTTTCGCCTACTATTCCTTCTTGATCTAAATGGGAACCACTCACTGCGTACGTCACCTTATCAGATCCTCCAGAAATAGATAAATCATGATTGATAATCGGCACAGAAGTACTCATCACTTCTTTTTGCCAATTGGTTCCTTTTCCTAATCCGCTTACATTAGTATATGGCAATGCTTTACCACCATTTGCATAGCTTTCGTTTAGTAACAAAGCATATTCAGTAGCATTTAATAGGTTTAAATTTTTAGAAGCTTCTTGAAAACCAGTATAAGTATTATAAGAAATTCGAGATTTAGAATTCTTTTTACCTGATTTTGTCGTTACCAAGATAACCCCGTTAGCACCAATGGTTCCATAAATAGCGGCCTGAGCATCTTTCAATACTGTTATTGACTCAATATCATTAGGATTTAGCAACCCTAATTCCCCTACATAACCATCAATGATAGTCGTTGGACGGTTTTCTCCATTTGTAGCGATACCACGAATTCTAATATCTAAGGCAGCACCTGGCGAACCTGATTGTGTAGTAACATTCACACCAGAAACGGTACCTTGCAAAGCTTGTTCGATTTTAACAGGCTTTAAAATTTCTAGTGTTTTACTATCTACTACAGATACAGCACCTGTAATTTCTCTTCTTTTTTGGCTACCATAACCAATAACGACAACTTCATCTAAAGCTTTAGCGTCATCTTGCATCGAGATATTCAAACTATTATTTGAAGCAGTTACTTTATATTCAAATGTTTTATATCCTATAAATGTAAATACAACAACAGAACCTGATGAAATTCCCTTTAGAGAAAACTTACCATCAAAATCAGTTGAAACTCCTTTATTGGTGTTTTTTATTTGAACATTAACTCCAGGTATTGATAACCCAGAACTTTTTTCGGTGACAGTCCCTCCAATATCAAAACTTTGGGCGAAGCCAAAAGAGGAGAGAAATAGAAAAATGATTAATAGATAATTCGACTTCATAATTTATGTTTTTTGTGAATTATAAAAATACACTCAAAACATAAGTTTCTGTTAAAAAGTACCTCTATATAAAATATACATCGTAAAAAAAAACATCATTTTTTTATATGATCTTAAAAAAAACCGCGTATTTACTAAGGAATACCGAATGAAATTTTATACTGAAAAACAGTAAAACCAACAACTACAACGTGAATGTTGTGGTAATGTATAGGTGATTTTCTTTAAAAACAGTAAAACTATACAGCCAAAATATACTCTACAAGACCTTGCTCATGAGTCAATTCCATTTTCTTCCTTAATCGGTATCTTTTTATTTCGACACTACGTACAGAAATATTCAATAATGGAGCTACTTCTTTAGAAGAAAGGTTTAATCTAAGATAGGCACAAAGTCTAAGGTCGTTTGGTGTTAAGGAAGGATGAGCTAATTTTATTTTCTTCAAGAAATCTTTGTCGGCACTATCAAACGCTTCTTTAAAAACATTCCAAGTATCGTCTTTGGAGATGTTTTTATTAATTGTAGATATAACAGATTTCACACTTCTATTTCCATCTTCATTTGTTTTTTTCAGATCTTCTTTAATAAAAGCCAGTAACTCATTCTTACTATTTAGACTCATCGTGGAGACCGCCAGTTCTCTACTTTTAGAATCCACATCCTGAGAAAGCTGTTCGTTTCTAATTCGCATCATTTGTTGTTCATTCTCTAATTCTTTAATCTCTAGCAAAAGATTATTCTCTTCAATCAACTTCTCTTTCTGTTTTTGATAATAATTTTTGTACGCTTTATGAATATAATATGCCATTATCAGAATTAAAATGAGATAAATAAAGATGGCAACGTTAGTTCCATACCAAGGTTTAAAAATAGTAAATGAATATGTTGCAGTATTATCCAAAGTTGAATTTGCAAATTTTGCTTTCACTTTAAATGTATAATTGCCGGGCGGTAAGTTTTTAAAATTTATTGTAGATTTTGCACTCCACGCACTCCATTCTTCGTGAACACCTTCGAGAAAATATTGATACTCGACATTTATATATTTATTATACTCAGGGACAGTATAACTAAAACTAATGTTATTATCATCGTATTTAAATCCCCCATTTTCTTTAACTGACTGACTAACATTAGCTGCATTTTGTTTATTTGTAGCAATGTTAGTGATGGATACATTATAGTTTTTAAAACTTAAATCATTGATATTCATAACATAATAACCATCAGTCGTACCTATAAGATAGTCAGAGTTTGACAACTGTGATATATTTTCATAACCTAACATAGAGTTGGTCAACGACGAAGGAATAGAAATTACATTTTGCTTCAGCTGGTTATTTATTTTACTCAGTGAAAAATAATGAATGTAATTTTTCGAGAATAACCAGATCTTATTGGAATTGTCCACAATTAATTTTCCAGAAGTATATTCGTCTTTTTCGAAAATAGCGCTTAATAACTTATCTTTTTCAAATTGCTTTGTTTTATTATTTAGCTTAAATACACCTTCTTTGTAGGCGTAATAAATTGCATTATTAAACTTGATCAAACCTGCATTTTTTCCTTTTCTAGGAGTTTTATATGAGGTGAAAGTTTTTATTTTCGATAATTGATTGTCTAGTTGTAGTCTAAAAACGCCTTTATACTCATGACTTACATATAATTCATTTGTGTTTACAATTTCAAAATACTTGGAAGAATAATCAAATCCTGCAATTTTGTTTCTAAAAGTCCATTCATTATTTACTTTTTCCAATACCGAAATACCATAGTAATTTCCTTGAAGCAACAGCTCTTTTTTATTTGGAACCGTTTCGAATTTCCATGTCCCAGAAAAAGGGAATATGTTTTTTGCAATACCTTCTCCTACTAAAAAGGTTCCTGAATCATGACCGCAAAATAAGGTTCCGTCGTATTCAAACAAAGACCATACTTGTCCTTTAGTCCCTGAAATAAATTTAAAAGTATCATTACTTTGATACTTTTTATAAAACAACCCTTGATTAGTTCCTATATATAAATTACCCTTGTATACTTTAGAATTATACACCGTTCCTAAAACACCTGTATTGTCAACAAAACTATGAATCGCTGACTGAAGATTAATGCAATTTATACCATTATCTAAACCAACCCAAAGGTTTCTATCCGCATCTTCAAACAAAGACAAGGCTGTATTATTGCTCAATCCCTTACTTTGCGAGATATGATATACCAATTTACCAGCGCTGTCTATAATGAAAATTCCATTAGACACGGTTCCTATGGCAATATTGCCATCAGAAAGTACTTGACTGCTATACACACTACTGGCTGACAGTTGGGTATCAGCTTCTGTTAAAAACTTAGATAATTCCTTTCCTATCAGTTTATAAAATCCATTTAACTGTGTTTGGATTAATAGACCATCATCAGATACAGAAATATTTATTATCCTATTTTTTTTCAAAATAGGGTGCTCAGAAACTAATCGACCTTTCCCACTTTCAATTTCATAAAGCCCACCATCAGGTGTTTGAAAATAAATAGAATTACTCGCTCTAAAAGATTTATTTACGCCAGTTTCAGGCGATATGATCTTAAAATTAGCCGCCTTGGAATCATAAATATAAATTCTATTTAATGATTGAAAAATAACCCATTGATCAAAATTTAATATGTTCCAAAATTGTTCGTCGTCGAGGAGCTTAGTTTTAATGGTCTGACTTAAGGAAGTATAACTGAGCTTTCCATTAGATTTTCTTGCCCAAAAACCAAATTCCATATAACTACCCGTATAGATTTTATCATCAATTACTTTTACAGAACGTATAATAGTTTCATTTGGCGACGGGTATAATTCCCAATTAGAACCATTATATTCGAGTAGTCCTTCATTGTTAGCAAAAAATAAGAAATGATTTTTATCCTGAGAAATCATCCAATTTTGATTTCCTGCACCATAAAGGTTGGGTGAATATTTGACAATTGGTGGTAACTCCTGAGAGAAAGCCAAAGAAGAAATTAGAATGAAAAGGATGTATAATTTTGTTTTCAATGGAAGAGGATTTTATTACATTTCAAAAATAAAACTAAAAAAGCATTTATTGTCTGAAAGGAAATATTAAAATTAAGTCATGAAAACCAAATTTAATTTAAAATACTTCAATTAGCTAAAATTTGTGATTTGTTCAGTTCCGTTTCTCTATCCAAAATTGATTACTTTTGCATAAATACATTTCTTTTTATGCAAGTTGACCTTTCCAAAATAGATCCCAAGAAAAACATAATTATTAAAGGTGCACAAGTTCACAATCTAAAGAATGTGGATGTTGTAATTCCGCGCAACAAATTAGTTGTAATTACTGGTCTTTCCGGTTCTGGAAAATCCAGTTTAGCGTTTGATACTTTGTATGCCGAAGGACAACGTCGTTATGTAGAAAGCTTGTCTTCTTATGCGAGGCAATTCCTTGGAAGACTCGACAAACCCAAGGTAGAATATATTAAAGGAATTGCACCTGCGATTGCTATTGAACAAAAAGTAAACACTACAAACGCCCGTTCTACAGTGGGAACTTCTACTGAGATCTACGATTATATGAAATTGCTTTTTGCCCGAATAGGCAGAACATTTTCACCAATATCTGGACAAGAAGTTAAAAAAAATACAGTTACTGATGTCGTTACTGACGTTAAAAATTTTGAATTAGACAGCAAATGGCTGCTTCTGGCTCCAATTCATCTCGAAGAAGGCAGGAAGCTTGAAGACAAGTTAAAAGCATTACTACAGCAAGGGTTTGCACGTATTTTAGTTGACAATCAAATGATTCGTTTGGACGAAATCGACCAACACTCGCTTGATAATAAAGACATTCTATTAATCATTGACCGAATTGTAGTAAAAGACGAAGAGGAATTCTTTAATCGCCTTGCAGACGCGGTGCAAACTGCTTTCTATGAAGGAAAAGGAATCTGCCACTTACAAGAATTAAATTCGGATAAAAGGTTTTCTTATTCGAATAATTTCGAACTAGACGGTATTACTTTCTTAGAGCCAAATGTTCACTTATTCAGTTTCAACAATCCTTATGGAGCTTGTCCTGTATGCGAAGGATATGGTAATATTATAGGTATTGATGCTGAACTTGTGACTCCTAATACTTCATTATCGGTTTACGAGAATGCCATTTTCCCTTGGCGAGGCGAAAGTATGAGCTGGTTTCGTGATGAACTAGTAAACAACGCATACAAGTTTGATTTCCCAATTCACAAACCGTTTTATCAATTAACTGACGAACAAAAAGAGTTGGTATGGAAAGGAAACAAATATTTCCAAGGTCTCAACGACTTTTTTAAAGAATTAGAAGAAAAAAATTATAAGATACAGAATCGCGTCATGCTTTCCCGTTACCGCGGTAAAACTAAATGCTATTCCTGTAATGGAAAGCGTTTGCGCGTTGAAGCGTCTTATGTAAAAATCAACTCCAAAACAGTTTCTGACTTAGTTGATTTACCAATTAAGCATCTGGTTTCCTTTTTCCAAAGTATCGAATTAGATTTCTACGAAAAGCAAATTGCAAAGCGTTTACTATTAGAAATCAACAACCGATTGTCTTTTTTAACCGAAGTGGGTTTAGATTACCTCACCTTAAATCGAAATTCAGCTACTCTTTCTGGTGGAGAATCGCAGCGTATCAACTTAGCCACTTCACTAGGGAGTAGTTTGGTAGGCTCGATGTATATTTTGGATGAGCCAAGTATTGGGTTACACCCAAAAGATACAGAGCGATTGATAAAAGTATTGTTTTCGTTAAGAGATTTAGGCAATACCGTGATAGTGGTGGAACACGATGAAGATATTATGAAAGCGGCCGATATGATTATCGACATCGGTCCAGAAGCGGGTTCCTTCGGTGGAGAATTAGTTGCTCAAGGAACATTCGAAGAAATTTTAAAAACAACTTCACTTACTGCGAAGTATCTTAATGGTGATTTGGAAATTTCGGTACCAAAAAAACGAAGAAAATTCAAAAATTTCATCGATATAAAAGGAGCTAGAGAAAACAATCTTCAAAATATTGATGTTACTTTCCCATTGGATGTACTAACTGTCGTTACAGGAGTTTCAGGAAGTGGAAAAAGTACACTGATCAAGAAGATATTGTTTCCTGCCATGCAAAAAAAATTAGACAACGCGGGTGAAAAAGCAGGTCAGTTCACTGAAATGACTGGCTCTTTCTCGAATATAAAACATATTGAATATGTAGATCAAAATCCTATTGGGAGAAGCTCTCGCTCTAATCCTGTGACTTATATCAAAGCTTATGATGACATTAGAGAATTGTATGCCAAAGAAAAATTATCTAAAATAAGAGGTTATTTACCAAAGCACTTTTCTTTTAACGTCGATGCTGGCCGATGTGAAACCTGCAAAGGTGAAGGTTCTATAAATGTAGAAATGGTCTTCATGGCCGATGTGCAATTGCCATGTGAAACTTGTAATGGAAAGCGATTTAAGAAGGAAGTGCTCGAAGTTGCTTTTGCTGGCAAAAACATCAATGATATCCTGACAATGACTATTGATGATTCTGTGGCCTTTTTCGAAGAAAATCAGCAGCATAAAATCACACAGAAACTAAAACCATTGCAAGACGTTGGATTGGGGTATGTTCAATTAGGACAATCCTCTTCTACCTTGTCCGGTGGTGAAGCCCAAAGGATAAAACTAGCTTCTTTCTTAGTAAAAGGAGCAACAAAAGAAAAAGCATTATTTGTTTTCGATGAGCCTACAACTGGATTGCATTTCCATGACATAAAGAAACTTTTAGCTTCTTTTGAAGCACTAATAGAAAAAGGACACTCAATATTAGTTATTGAACACAATCTCGACCTTATAAAATGTGCCGATTGGATTATTGATTTGGGTCCTGAAGGCGGGGAAAATGGAGGACAATTACTAGCTGTAGGAACACCCGAAGAAATTGTAAAAAACAAAAAATCAATTACTGGAGCATACTTAAAAACAGCTTTAAAATTATAAAAAAAAGCAGAAAATTCGGAATCGAATTTTCTGCTTTTTTTATAATCTTTAGAATCTATACCCTAAACTTAGTCCACTTCGAATTCCTCCCCAAGGTCCACTAATATTGATTGTGGCTCCATTTGCATTAGCCTTGGCATTCACATCGGATAAAGGAAGTTCAATTTTATCAAGCTCTTTTTGAAGTTCGTCCTGCTCAAATTGTGTTAAGGTTCGGTCAGATGCTCCTACAAAATCCCCTTTAGAAGTACCATAATGAGGACCTGCAATCCACCAATCTAAAATAAGGTGCTTCCCTAAATTAAACTGTGCACCAAATTGTAATCCAAAAGTGTTTGCAGAAAGTTTTCCGCCCATATCAATATCATCTTTTCCACTTAGTTGATTGGTGTAAGTAAAATTAACTCCCGTAATATCATATTGTAAGTGTCTGTAAAAAGTAGCAATATAAAATCCTTTTCCATAGCCTTCTCCTAAATAAAATCGAACTTCAGGTGTAATAGCATTGTACCCTAATTCAGCATTAGCAAACATATCTTGAGAGTCAGGATCATCAGATACCAAATCATTTATTTGCGATTTAAAAGGCACACTCCCTTTTGGAATAAAACTATACCCTATTACAACACCGATACGCTTGCTAAGGCTCCTTTCATATTGAAATTGAAAATTTTTAAAAGCAAGACTCGTTAAACTGATTTTAACATTATTTTTTTTTGGTAAAAACTGTTCGTTATCTACTGCTATAGAACTATTTTCTATTATTGTATTTGTTGCTGTATCTGTTTGCGATGAAGCCACAAAAACATTAAACATAATTGCAGTTGCGTAAAGTAATTTTTTTTTCATAATTGCTAGCTAAAAATTTATTTATTATTTAAAATAAACTGCAATTTAGTTAATTACTGTAACATTTGTCAACAAAAGGATTTCCATCTTCATCAATGGCAACTACTATTTTTCTATCTTTTGAGGAAATACATGTTTTATAAATCCATGGTATAGACCACAAACCAAGAGTTACACATGAAAATAAAAAATTAATATTATGATTTACCTTTATGCCTTTTTTACACAAAACTGCAAAAGGCATTTTATTATTTATTTCTTCAATCGTGAAGCCTTTACTAACTTTTTCATTTAAAATCTTTTTAAGTTTAAATAGATTCTCTTCTGGAGTAATGTTTATCGAATTCATAATTTAATGTTTTCATATAATCAATTACACTTTAAGCAATGTACTTGATGGGGGTTGTAAAATTACATTGTTCCGTTTAGAGTTACAATACCCACTTTTAGTGATATTTTAAAAATATTAATCAGGAAAAACACTAAACGATTCGTACAAATATATTGTTATAACGTATAAATATTATTACACATAAAACATTAAGGTTTATAAAATTTACTGATTTATCTTCCTAAAACAATTTAGTCTAGAAGATAAAAAAACACCAAAAAAAATTGCCTAAGAAAAAACACCACTATCAAGTAATAGAGATAAAATAGATTAAAAATTAAGCCAAAGGCTAAATTCCCACTCTTTTTATTAGTGTGTTGATAACATCATTTATTTCAGTTGAAATAACAAACTTATAATTAATTACTATATAAGCACCAGTAACCAATATAGACTTCAATATAATAGCAACGATTGGAATAAAAGGAAAATCCCAAAAATAAAATAATAGAAATAAAACAAGAGTAAGACCCATAGAATAAATAGTCTGTTTTGTAAACGGATACAAATGCAGCCTTTTAACGACAAAAAGTAGTTTAGCTAAACTATATAAGGTGATGGATAATAAAGTAGCAAAAGCAGAGCCTATAATGCCATAAATAGGAATAAAAATCATGTTTAAACCAACTGTTAAAAAAACCAAGATTACTCCAAGAAATAAAACAGCTCGGTAATATTTAGTATTAAAAATTATCGCATTATTGTTTCCTAAAATTAAATCAAAATACTTCGATATCCCAATCATAAAAACCACAAAAATCCCACCTCCATACTCTTTAGGTACCATTTCATAAAGTTGGTTGATATTGACAAAAATACACAACATCACAAATCCGCCCACCACTTGAAGGTTAATAGAAGTCTTCTTATATAAAACATTTAGTTCATCATGTTTATTCTCATGCATTAATTTTGCAGTAATCGGATATACGATTTGGTGCATTGCCCTAGAGGGAACTGAAATAACCAATGCAATATAAGTCGCCACTGAATAATAAGCTATGTTTTCGATTTTGATATATTGGTTCAGCATTAATTTATCAATATCTAAAAGCAATGTAGCCACACTTCCCGATAAAATAATAAAAAAAGTATACACCATAATTTCCTTTACATTATGAGGTACTGAAAACTGAAATTCTGGTTTTTTAAGGTAAAATGCATAAAACATAGTCACTATGCAGGCCACAAAATAAATACCAGCAGTAACATAAACAAATTGTATCACTGTAATCCAATTAAAATACACTGCAATCAATGCGAGTAGGGAAAAAAAACGAAGACCTACTTCTTTAATAAAATTACCAAAAACCGAGTGCATATGTACTCTAGCCCAGGCATAAAATATTTCGAAATAAGCCATGCATAAACCCGTAAACGGAATTAGCCATAAATAATCCTTCACAATTGGGTTTTCCCTAGAAAGGAAATCAGAAATATCAGTGTAAAAGAGCATTCCTAATAAGATCAAAGGAATACTTAAGAGCAACGGAAACAGAACCGTAAATGATAAAAATTTAGCTTGCTCTTGTTCTGTTTTACATTGTGAGTAAAATTTAACCAAAGTATTTTGCATACCAAAAGCTAACAAAGGCATAATAATACTAGATGCTGACAGCACATAATTAGTTAATGCATAATAGGTTGCACCAAGAAAAAAGGGATATAAATAAATTGTATTTACAGCCCCAATGCCAAAACCGATATAAGTTATTATTGTGTTTTTTAACGACTGATTTAAAACTATTCCCATGAAAGCTTAGTAGTTTATTAGAATTTAGAATTAATCAATTGCGCTAACTCCTTGGTTAAACTTTTTCTAGAATACTGCTGTAATCCTACTCCATTCGATTGTAATTTCCCTTCTAAAAATTGATTGTAAAAGTCCAAAATTACACTTTTTAGCTTGGCTTTCTCCGAATAGTTAAAAAATACTCCCGTATTAGTCGTCGTTATTATTTCGGCAAAATCAGAGTTTCTGGGGCCAATTGCAATAATAGGTCTATTAGAAACCATATATTCGAATAATTTCCCTGGAATTATACTTTTTGTGTCGTCAGAATCGATTTCGATCAATAACAAAACTTGCGATTTGCGTTGATGAGCGATCGCTTCACCGTGTGAAACATATCCTAGATTATTCAAATAAGAATTCAATCCAAATTCCGAAATAGTTTCCAGTACTTCCTGACTTACAGCTCCTATCAGTTTTATCTCTAAATGTGCTTTGAAATCTGGAACTTCATTTACTAATTCAACTATACTATCCCATAAAATCATAGGATTTCTTTCTGAAAGAAAAGAACCAATATGCGCCAAACTAAATTTTGTATCGAGTGGCTGTATTTCTACTTTCTCGACATCATAACCATTTGTTATCACCGCAATAGGCTTTTTAGTAATGGCTTCAAACTCCTTTTTCGTAGTCTTGCTCGTCACTATAATAGTATCTGCAGAGGTCAAAACTTTGCGCTCTAACATCTTATGCTTGTCTGTGGCGTAATTTGATAATCTCAAGGATTTATGGTATCCAATGGTTGTCCAAGGATCTCTAAAGTCGGCAAACCATTTTAAATCTAACTTTTGTTTTAATTGAAGTCCGATGAGATGTAAGCTATGCGGTGGTCCCGATGTAACAATAGTGTCAATATTATTCTCAACAATGTATTTTTCTAAATACCCTACCGAAGGCTTTACCCATAAAAAACGCGCATCGGGAATAAATAAATTACCCCTAATTAAAAGAAAAAGTTTGTCCATAAAGGATTGTTTTTTCTTATTTGGAATAATACCCGAACTAATTTTTTTTGTTTTAGTTGTCGAAAATAAAGAAGCTAATTGATAAGGCTCAAAGATCTTATGCTTCAATACAATTGCCTTATCTGACACTTCTTTTACCAATTTTTCATCAACAATTGGATAAGTAGGATTCTCAGGAACATACACTATA
This sequence comes from Flavobacterium hiemivividum, assembly GCF_004349145.1. Classification (GTDB taxonomy): domain Bacteria; phylum Bacteroidota; class Bacteroidia; order Flavobacteriales; family Flavobacteriaceae; genus Flavobacterium; species Flavobacterium hiemivividum. Next base: position 82,224 of record NZ_SMFO01000005.1, read on the forward strand.
GGCTGAATTCCAAATTCCGGAAGATACTTCACGAACTTCAGCCATCGCTGAACTCCTGGTCCTCCTGCCGGTGGCCAATAATAGGTTATGATTAAGATTTTTTTGTTTTCCAATTTATGAACATTGAATTGTTAAGCTTAATAAATAGCAACTACTGCATTTAAATTCTTACCGCATTAATCGACATTCTTATGTTTTTTCTTTCTTTCGTAATAAATCCCACCAACAACAAGCAATAACATTCCAGCAGCACTAATTAAAGTAATGGTACTTCCTGTTTTTATTACTTGTGGTTCAAATTTAAATTCGATAGTATGTTCTCCTGCAGGCACAATCATAGCTCTCAAAACATAATCAACAGGGAAATGTTCTGTTTTTACATCATCGATGTAGGCATTCCATCCGTCTTCATAATAGATTTCAGAGAAAACAGCTAGGCCTTCACCTTTATTAATCGAAGTGTATTTTATATAATTGGGTTTATAAACTTCAACTTTAATTGTTCCTGTCGTGTCCAAATTTCTTTTTAAACGAGCGTTTTTAAATTTATCTCCATAAAGGTGAATATTGAAAATAGCTGCTCTTTTTGTGTCCAGTTGCTCTAAAAGCTTCATTTCATCATTAGCCTTATTCACTAATTTAACATCATTTACAAACCAAGCATTCCCGTTAGCATTTGGGTTAATCGTTGGGAATTCTTTTCCTTCTTTATTAGTCTGTATAATGTATTTAACGTTTAACATGTTTAAAACTTCCATGTTGTTTTTAGCAATCTGATAATCGAAAAGTTGCTGTACTTTTCTCGGTTTTGCAGCATGATATCCACCTATCGATTTATGGAAATAAGAAGCTCTCGCACTCGAAAAGTTTCCGCTCACCTCAAAAACACGGTAGTGAGAAGTATCTTTTAGAATCTCAATATCTGAAGCTGTTTCCTGAAAAGGAACTTCAACTTCTCGACCACTAACAAAATCTTTTGCCGAAACATAGTTTTTAGCAACAAAGAATAAATCAGACACCATAAATAAACCTACAAGAATTATTGCGGTATTTTGAGCAATTTTATTTTTTATAAACAACCATAAAACTCCAGCAACTAAAAGTATAAAAAATCCAGATCGCAATAAATCTGCACTATACAAACTCATTCTGTCGCCTATAAGTGCATCTACAAATTCAGGACCGTAACTTTCTCTATAATATCCGTCGTTAGCACCTGTAAAGTCAAACATGCTTTTACTTAAAAACAAAGCCACTATGAGTCCAAAAGCTACTCCTAAAGTACTATACACTGCTTTCCATTGTAATTTGTTATCCAGTTTAAAGAACGACTGTAATCCCATAATGGCCAAAACAGGGAGACATAATTCTAGAATAACTTGTATCGAAGAGACCGCTCTAAACTTATTGTACATTGGGACATAATCGATAAAGAAATCGGTCAATAAAGAAAAGTTCTTTCCCCATGAAAGTATCAAAGCCACAATGGCTCCCGAAAGAAAAACATATTTTATTTTTCTATCATCAATAAATAAAGCCATAATTGCCAAAAAGAAAACAACAACACCAATATAAGCTGGCGCTGCCACTATCGGTTGGTCTCCCCAATAGGTTGGCATCCCTTTTACATAATCGGCTGCTTGTCCCTCAGGAACACCCTGACCAATCATGAATTCGTACATTTTACTATCTTTCCCTAGCGCTTCATTATTCGAACCTCCAAAAAGTCTTGGAGCAATCAAATTAAAACTTTCTGCCAGACCGTAGCTATATTCGGTGATATAATTCCTGGTCATCGCAGTAGAAGAAGTGTTTTTTGAACCATCAGGATTAAAACTCAATTCGCTTTTTCCCCTGGTACTAAAACCGGCATATTCAGCAGTTGCTAATAAATTTGTCGCATTGGCACCTATCGCAAATACTCCTGCAACAGCAAGAACACCAAGTGAATTTAAAAGCGTTTTATATGATTTCTCTTTAATTTCTAAATAGATAAAGTATCCCGATAGAATCAATAAGAAAATCAATAAATAATAGGTCATTTGAAAGTGATTCGCATTGATTTCTAATGCTGTCGCAAACATCGTCAGTAAACCACCTAGAACATATTTTTTTCTAAAAACTAAAATAAATCCTGCAATCACAAGCGGCATATAAGCAATCGCATGCGCTTTGGAATTATGTCCAACTCCCAGAATAATGATCAAATAAGTAGAAAAACCAAAAGCTAAAGCACCAAAAAACGCCTTTAGCGGGTCTGTTTTTAGCACTAATAATAAGCCGTAAAACCCTAAGAAGTATAAAAACAAATAATCAGCCGGACGAGGCAAAAACCGTAAAACATCATCAATAGCACCAATAAAATCATAAGGATACTTAGCTCCTAACTGATAAGTTGGCATTCCTCCAAAAGCACTGTTTGTCCAAAAGGGCTCGACATGGTCAGAGGCTCTAAAGTCATTTTGCTCTTTGGCCATACCCGTATATTGAGCAATATCAGATTGGAAAATTTGTTTTCCCTGCAAAACAGGATAAAAATAGAGTAAAGATATAATTACAAAACCAAGAATGGCTATAGCGTGCGGGTAAAATTTATTTATAATTTTCAAATTTCCAGAGTTATGTTTTAAAATATGAGACCATTAATTAGCGCAAATCTAATCTATTTCTTCGTAATCGACATAATCTCCTACTTTTTTGGTTTCTCTCGGTTTCTTAGAATTTGAGGTGTTTATTATTATTTCGTCATTAGATTGCGTTTTCTGCCATGAAGTATCTTGACTTTGCTGCTGTTGTTGTTGCTGGAAGTTTTCTCCTGCTTTCTTTACTACTTTTTTGACGAGTAATGGCAATAGTAATTTTGCCACAAACTTAAAAATGTAATAGAAAGCCACAAAGTAAAAAAGTGTTTTTATAAAACCTGTAAAGGAGGCCGTTTGCATAATCAAATATTTTTTAGCAAAATTAATAAATCAATCCCGCAATCTCGCGACAAAATTAAAATATCATTCTTAAATAAATGATAAAATATAGTACATTTGAACAGCGTTATTACTTTTAAATCCAAAAAGAATATGTCAAAACTTAAAATAATACTTGCTGCTGTGATTTTTATGTTTCCAATAATCCATTACGGACAACATACAGATCAAATAAATTCAAATAGACCTGGTGAAACGATGTCTGCATTTTCAGTAGGCAAATCTGTATTTCAGGCCGAAGCAGGGATTTATGGGATCAAAGAAAACCACAGCTTACTAGAGTACGATGCTAAAGGTTTCGGTTTAGATCTTACTTTGAGATATGGTCTATTACTTGAAAGACTAGAATTAATTGCTGATTTGCAGTATCAGAACGAGAATTTCACCACACCCTTCAGTAGCGTAGATAAGTCCGCTTTAAAGCAAACTGTTCTTGGTGCCAAATATTTAATTTATGATCCTTTTAAAAATTACGAGAAAAAAATTAATATTTACAGCTGGAAGGCGAATAGGACCTTTAATTGGCGGCAATTAGTTCCCGCTGTTTCCGTTTATGCCGGTGCAAATTTCCACTTTTCAAATAATCCATACTCCTTTCCAACGCAATCAACGGTTTCCCCAAAAATCATGTTGATTACTCAAAACCATTTTGGTGACGGAAGATGGGTTTTAGTATCTAATATTATCGCCGACTATATTTCAACAGAATATCCGAGTTATGGATATGCACTTACGCTTACTAGAGGAATAAGTAACAAATGGTCTGCTTTTATTGAGAATCAAGGATTTAAAAGTGATTTTTATAGCGATGCTATTGTAAGAGGTGGCGCTGCTTATTTAGTCAATAAAGACATTCAAATTGACGCTTCCATAAGTTCTAGTTTAAAAACGACTCCTTCTATATTATATGGAGGTGTTGGTTTTTCATGGCGCTATGATACAAATTATAAAGAAGTTCGAATAAATATTGACAGTGGTAGCAGTCCCAAGTCAAGAACACAGAAGAAAGTCGAAAAAAAGAATAAAAAACGTAAAGAACAACTAGAGTCTACAAATTAATAAACAACAATGATTACTATAAAAGAAGCGATTACAAAGAGTGAATTAACAGCATATATTAAATTCCCTTTCTCCCTTTATAAAGACAACGAATTCTGGGTTCCTCCCATCATTGCAGATGAACTGGAATCATTCGACAAAGAGAAAAATCCTGCTTTCGAAAATGCCGAAGCTTATTTTTTTCTTGCCTATAAAAACGATGAAATTGTAGGACGAATTTCGGCAATTATCAATTGGAGTGAGGTAAATGACCAACAAAAAAAGAAAGTTCGTTTTGGTTGGTTTGATGTAATAGATGATATCGAAGTCACAAAAGCACTCCTAGAAAAAGTATATGAATTAGGACGAAAAAACAATCTCGAATATGCCGAAGGCCCGATGGGTTTTTCTAATTTAGATAAAGTAGGTGTTCTTACCGAAGGATTTGATGAATTAGGAACGATGATTACCTGGTACAATCATCCTTATTACGCCACTCATTTTGAGCAGCTGGGTTATGTCACCGAAAAAGAATATATCGAAAGTAAGTTTCCTTTTTCGAATGTAAAACCGGAGTTTTTTGAGAAAGCTAATGATTTGGTAAAAAGAAGATACCAGTTGAGTCCGCTTAATTTTAAAACCACTAAAGAGGTGATGCCACATGTAGATAAGATGTTTGATTTATTTAACGAATCTTATGCTTCCTTATCTTCATTTGTAGCAATAACTGATATTCAGAAAGAATATTTTAAGAAAAAATACATCAGCTTAATCAATCCTGAGTATATTAAATTTGTGGAGGATAAAGACCATAATATTGTCGCTTTTAGTATCGTAATGCCTTCTTTTTCTAAAGCTTTACAAAAGGCAAAAGGAAAATTATTCCCTTTTGGATTTATTCATTTACTAAAAGCTAAAAAACAAAGTAAGGATATGATTTTCTACTTAATCGGTGTGCATCCAGACTATCAAAATAAAGCGGTTACAGCGATTATCTTTAATGAATATTATCATACATTTAAAGAAAAAGGGGTAATCAACTGTTACCGAACTCCTGAATTAGCTGATAATATTGCAGTTCAAAATTTATGGAAACATTTTAAGCCTGAAGTGTGCTGCAGAAGAAAAACTTTTAGAAAAGAACTTTAAAAATAGTAATGCGTTTTTATAATCTGATAAACAAAAAATCCATTAGCGTCAAACTAATGGATTTTTTGCTTCTTTGAATTGCTCTGAACTTATTCTTGACATTCAATTTTATTGTAAATTATGTTTCCGTCAAACTTAATTTTGCTTTTATCTTTAAAAACCGCTTTCCCATTCACTTCTACAACCTCTCCATGTCCTTCTACAAAAGTGTTGGGATCATTTTTAAGAAAAGCCAGCTCTCTTACTGATGTTTTCCCTTCCGATTGAAAAGTATAATCGGCAAAAATAGTATCACCTTTTACATTCCCTAAAAGCGTTCCAAAACTTTTATCCTTTTGATAATAAGAATAATCTAATTCACCTTCAAATTGGTTTACACTATTGACCATAAAAGTTAGTGTAATGGTATCTTTTCCAATTATGGCTTGATAACATTGATTAGCTGCTGTTTCTAATGGCGCTTCCACTTCTAATTGCGGTACACTTACATCTTCTTTTTTATTATTCATACAAGAGGAAGATAGCGCCAGTAATAATACGGTAGAAAATAAATATACATTTTTCATAATTCTTTTTGTTTATTGTTAATAGATTGGTAAAGTTACCTAAAAACAAAAAAATCCATTCATACAATGAATGGATTTTGTTATATAATTCCCACTAGGGAAATTTAAAGTAAAGTTGAATTACGCATCTAAGTCCACTTTCGTTCTAGATGCAATTTCTTTATAAGTACCGTTTACTAATTTTTCACGAATCGCTTCAAACGCAGTCAATGTTTCGTCAATATCAGACAAAGTATGTGAAGCAGTTGGAATAACACGCAATAAAATAATTCCTTTTGGAATCACTGGATAAATTACAATCGAAAGAAAAATCCCGTAGTTTTCTCTCAAATCGTTCACCATCACCATCGCTTCTGGAACACTTCCTTCAAGGTAAACTGGGGTAACACAAGTGTTTGTATCTCCAATATTAAATCCTTTAGATTTCAATCCGTTTTGCAATGCATTCACGTTTTCCCAAAGCTTATCTTTCAGTTCTGGGTGATTACGCAACAACTCTAAACGTTTCAATGAACCTATTGTTTGAATCATAGGCAATGCTTTTGCAAACATTTGAGAACGTAAATTATATTTTAAGTAATCAATTACATCTTGATCTGCCGCTACAAAAGCACCAATGTTAGCCATTGATTTTGCAAACGTAGAGAAGTAAACGTCAATTTCGTCTTGAACACCTTGCTCCTCACCCGCTCCAGCACCTGTCTCACCAAGTGTACCAAAACCATGTGCATCATCAACTAACAAACGGAAATTGTACTTTTGCTTCATAGCAACAATTTCTTTCAATTTTCCTTGCTGACCACGCATTCCAAAAACACCTTCCGTAATAAAAAGGATTCCTCCACCTGTTTCCGAAGCAATTTTAGTTGCACGTTGCAAGTTTTTCTCCATACTTTCAATGTCGTTGTGTTTGTATGTAAAACGTTTTCCGCTGTGTAAGCGAACTCCGTCAATAATACATGCATGACCATCAACATCATACACAATTACGTCATTTCTAGTAACCAAAGCGTCAATAATTGACACCATTCCTTGGTAACCAAAATTCAATAAATAAGCAGATTCTTTCATTACAAAAGCTGCCAATTCACTCTCCAATTGCTCGTGATACTTAGTGTGTCCACTCATCATACGAGCTCCCATTGGGGCAGCTGCACCGTATTCTAAAGCTGCATCTGCATCTGCTTTTCTTACCTCAGGGTGATTAGCTAAACCTAAATAGTCATTCAAACTCCAGTTCAAAACTTCTTTTCCTTGAAACTTCATTCTTGGTCCTAAATCACCTTCTAATTTTGGAAATACAAAGTAACCCTCTGCTTGTGAAGCCCATTTTCCTAATGGTCCTTTATTGTTTTGAATTCTTTCGAATAAATCCTTTACCATAATATATTTAAGTAATAATTTTAATTTTAAGAAGTTGCAAAAATAATATTTATATTTTATAAAAGTCTTTAAAGTAAATTTATTTTTATCTAGCTAATCCTGTTATCATTTATATCTTATTTTTTCTTGAATTTATTTCAGGATTCTGTACAATATTTAGGATGAAAAAAGGTGTTGCTCCTGTTTGGTCTAGAAGTCATTTTTATAATAAACTTTGTATCTTTGAAAAATCACAAAATGCAATTACTATTATGTCGCAAAATACTAAAGAACTAAAATTAGCCGTCTTAATTGATGCTGATAACGTACCATACAGCAATGTAAAAGGTATGATGGAAGAAATCACCAAGTACGGAACACCTACAACAAAACGTATTTATGCCGACTGGACACGCCCAAATGCAAATGGCTGGAAAGCTGTTTTATTAGAGCACGCCATTACTCCCATCCAACAATATAGTTATACTACTGGAAAAAACTCGTCCGACTCAGCATTGATAATCGATGCGATGGATTTGTTGTATTCCGGAAAATTAGATGGTTTTTGTATCGTTTCCAGCGATAGTGATTTTACACGTTTGGCCATTCGTTTGCGTGAGTCAGGCATGAAAGTGATTGGAATAGGAGAACAAAAAACCCCTAAACCTTTTATAAGTGCATGTGATCGATTTGTATTTATCGAAGTGCTAGATGGAGCAATTAAGAAAAATGCACCAAAAAGAGTATCAAATACAGAAACTAAAAAAGTTACCGGGAAGAACATAGAAAAAACACCGGACAAAAACATTAGGAAACCACTAAGTAAGGTCGACGAACCAACAATAGATTTAATCGAAGACTCAATAGATGACATTGCTGATGACAGTGGATGGGCTTTTCTTGGTGACGTAGGAAACTTAATTGTAAAGAAAAAACCCGAGTTTGACCCAAGAAATTATGGTTTTGCTAAACTGACACCCATGCTTAAATCATTGACTGATATTTTAGAAATCGACGAAAGAGAATCAGAAAAAAAAGGAATTAAGCATGTTTATGTAAGGTTACGCTTTAGTTAGGCTAATTCTTTTACGATTTTATATAAATCTTCTTTTTTTATTGGCTTTGACAAATAATGGTTCATTCCTATTTCTGCGACGCGTGCTTTTGTACTTTCCATGACATCAGCCGTAACAGCAATAATAGGGATGTTCGCATTTTCAAGACCTACTTCACCATTTCTTATTGCTATTGTAGCTTCATAGCCATCCATAACCGGCATTTGAAGATCCATTAAAACAAGGTCTATTTTAGCAGTTATAAACGCTTCTAATCCTTCCTGACCGTTATTAGCAAATAAAACAGTAGTATTCAACCATTTTTTAGTAATCATTTTAATAACCATTTGATTCATCGCATTGTCTTCGACTACTAATATGGTTTTCCCGCCTAAATCATAAACAACAGGCTCAGAAGCTACTATTTCCCTTCTTTTTAATTCAACAATGTCATAATCAATCTTAATTTCGCAACTTGTACCCTCACCAAGAGTACTTTGCATTTTTATTGTCCCATCCTGCATATCCACAAGTGTTTTTACAATAAACAGACCTAAACCAAGCCCTCCAAATTTTCTTTTATTGTCTATATTATTTTGAGAAAAAGAATCGAATATACTTTCCATTTTATCTTTTGGTATCCCCACTCCTGAGTCAGAAACCTTTATTATTAAACTCACTTTATTATCGTCCTTTATGCGTGTATGGATATTAAAACTCACACAGCCCTCAGAGGTAAACTTAATAGCATTACTTAATACATTATTTATAATTTGCACTAATCTGGTTTCATCGCCCTTAATCAGCTCCGGAATATCATTTGAAATTAAAAATTGAAAATCCAGTCCCTTGTCTTTTGCTCGAATCTCGGCATTGCTTTTTAAACTCTCGATAACTTTCATTGGACTAAAAAGGATGTTTTCGATTTTCAGTTCTTTTTTTTCAATTTTCGAAAAATCTAAAATATCATTTACAGAACTTAATAAACTATGGGACGAATATTTAATGACTTGGCAATTCTTTCTTATTTTTTCATCTTCTACTTCATTAGAAACAGAATCTATTAAATTCATAATAGCATTTAAAGGAGTTCTTAACTCATGACTGATGTTAGACAAAAAATAAGTCTTTAAATCATTCATCTCCTCTGATCGAACTAAAGCAATACGGTTCAGTTCATTTTTTTCGTTTTTTAAACTTCTGATTAGATTAGACATCGAAAGCGAAAGAAAAATAACCTCCATACCAGTACCTAACTTAGAACTATTTTGAGTTATAAAATTGCTAGGAAGTAGCCCAAAATTGTGAAGTATAAAAACTGTAAATCCTAGAATCAAAAACAAAATACCTGTGGTGAAAAAAGAGTCAACTGGTTTCCTTTTAAAGTAGAGGTAAACTATTGAGTACACTATCAAAACAAGAAAAACAAGTGTAAGTATGTTAATCAAAAGGTAGTTTAGCAATAACAATGTAGGAAATAAAACAACAGAGACTAATAGCAGAAAAAGTAGTATATAAGCTAGGTTAAACAAATTGTAAATTGTTTTACTATGTTTTTTTATTTTCAAAAATACCTCACTATATTTTCCAGATAAAAAAACGGCAATAATCGCAATAAAAAGGATTGCGTGGTTTGAAAACCATCCAGCTTGTGGAGTTACAAACTCATAGAAGAATCCATCTAATGCGAATTGCAATAGCCCTACAAAAATAACATACAAACTATAATATAAAAAGGTAATTTTCCCTAAAGCAAAAAAGAAAAAGAAGTAAATAATCGCTACAATTGCCAAAATACCATAAAAGACTCCAAAGATTAATTGCTCAAAAGCAACTTTCTTGATAAAATTATCTGCTGTACGCAAGATTACAGGGATTTTCAGTACTTCGCCATCACTTTTTAAATGTAGAAATAATTTTAAACTTGCTTTTGATGGAATTTCAATTTTAAAAATTGTCCTACGGTTATCATAAGCTCGTTCAGCAAACGGCAAAGCATCTCCACTTACGGCTTTCGAAATTTCACCCGAAACAACATCGACCGTATACAACTCCACGAGATCAGTTATAGGAAGTGCCGTTTCTAAATAATAATGCAAGTCGGAATCAGTAGGGTTATGAAGTGCTAATTGTGCCCAAAAATTATTTTGGGTAAAACCTAAATCATCGTTGGCCGTTTTTAAAGATATTGGGTTCAATGATTCATAATTCGAAATTACATATTGGATATCGAGTTCTTTCTGACCAACATCTGTTATTGAAGTATAAGGGTGTAACGATATCTCCTGTGGCAATGCGTCTGCACGAAATACATACTGAGCGTACGAATTCATAAAAATGAACATGAAAAAGAAAGTCATTAAAGCATTTCTAGTGTTGGTGCGTTTTTTCATTACTAAATTTTATTCTTCCTACTAGTCCTATCTACGTAGAAAATAGGTGTTCAGTTTGTTTTACTTACTCATTTAGATATTTTCGAAATGTACAATGTTTTTTTTTATATCGATTCTATATGCGAAAGAACTTATATTCTTCTTAAATTAGAGGCTATAAAAACGATTTGATATGAGAATGAAATTTTTCATCTATGGATTAGCTCTTTTTATAGTATCGGTAGCGACGCATTTCTATTTAAATACTGGATTTATCTTCCCTGTCTTTATACTATTACTCTTGGTAATAGGCCTTTTCAATAGCATACAACCAAAGCACGCCATTCTAAGGAATTTCCCCATATTGGGCTATTTTAGATATGCGTTTGAAAGTATCGCCCCAGAAATACAGCAATATTTTATCGAAAGAAACACTAATGGAAAACCATTTTCAAGAAACGAACGTGCTCTTGCTTATCAGCGAGCTAAAAATATCGATGCCACCACTCCTTTTGGAACACAACTAGATATTAATCAGTCCAGTTATGAAGGCATAAAACATTCTGTCTTTCCCGCGCAAGTCAACCACGAGCTACCCCGAGTTATGGTGGGCGGTCAAGATTGCAGCCAACCCTATTCGGCTTCTTTATTGAATATTTCCGCGATGAGTTTTGGTTCTTTGAGTGAAAATGCGATTATTGCCCTTAATAATGGAGCCAAAAAAGGTAATTTCTACCATAATACAGGAGAAGGTGGACTAACCGAATTTCACTTAAAAGGTGGAGACGTTACCTGGCAAATTGGAACCGGATATTTTGGTTGTCGTAATGAAGTTGGAAATTTTGATCCTGATAAATTCACCGAAAAAGCAAACAATCCTTTAGTAAAAATGATCGAATTAAAGTTATCACAAGGAGCAAAACCAGGTCACGGCGGTGTATTGCCAGCCAAAAAAAACACAGAGCAAATCGCAAAAATAAGAGGTGTCCTGCCACACACGACCATACTTTCCCCACCCAACCATTCCGCGTTTCATGATGCCGCGGGATTGATAAAGTTTATAACTCATCTACGCCAATTGTCAAATGGAAAACCCGTTGGTTTTAAACTATGCATTGGTCAGACAAGTGAGTTTGAATTAATTTGCCAAGAAATGATTCTGCAGAATTCCTTTCCAGACTTCATAACTGTTGACGGAGCCGAGGGCGGAACAGGAGCCGCACCACTAGAATTCTCCGATGGAGTGGGAATGCCATTTGAACCTGCTCTTATCTTTGTAAATAAAACATTAATCAGGTTAAATATTCGAGACAAAATCAGAATAATAGCCAGCGGTAAAATAATCTCAGGCTATTCTATACTTAGAGCTGTAGCGATGGGAGCCGATATATGCAACAGTGCGAGAGGATTTATGTTTTCTTTAGGTTGCATTCAGGCGCTGCGATGCAATAACAACACCTGCCCGACTGGTGTGGCTACGCAAGATAAAATGCTGATAAAAGGACTAGTGGTAGCAGATAAATCAGAACGCGTATTTTATTTCCATAAAAACACCTTGCATGCTGCAAACGAATTACTTGCCGCTGCAGGAAAATCAAGCTATAAAGAGGTTGATGGCAGTATATTTATGCGCGGTGATGAATTAACCCATTTGTCTGACTTATACTTTCCAGACATATTAGGAAGCGTCAGAGACTCCTAAAGAAAACACGTCCACACAAAAAAGGAGGGCTATTAAAGCCCTCCAATTGTTAGTTCTGATTTACCATTATCAACTCATACATTAAATCTCGCATAGCTGACTATTGCGCTGTTATTCTTATGTGAAGATTAACAAAAACAAGTAATTAATCAAAACCACATATCAAAGATACAAAAAAACACGCCTAAAAACACCCCAATTTGCGGTTTAACTATTGTTTAACTACCTGACAATCAGTATTCAATAAAATACAATTTTCGCCGTACAATTTCCTCTATTACCCTAATTTACAATCCAATTTCAGATAAAAATTAAAAAATCAATCCCATTAGTACATTTGATTACAAAAAAAGAGGCCTTTTTACAGGCCTCTAATTTAAATTTTGGTTTATCATAATCAACTAAATATCTTTCGATACTTCTAAATAAAAAAATACGCTACTCTTTTCAGATGGCCATACTTAATAATAAACCAAAACCATACTCAAATGTACGACTATTAAATATATATTGACCTGTAAATGAATATTTTAGCTTTATATTAACATGATTCATATAAACCAGAGATATATAGCTACAATCTGATTTAGATGAGCGTTTACGACAGTAAGAGAAACAACTATACAGGATAACGCTTTTTAAGGATAATTTAAAAATACATATCTTTGATTTATTCAAAAATAAAAACAAATGAAACTCGTCTTCGCTTCCAATAATCAAAACAAAATAAAAGAAATCCAACAACTACTTCCTCCAGCAATTGAAATAATAAGCCTCGAAGACATTGGTTGTCATGAGGAAATTCCAGAAACCGCCGATACAATTGAAGGGAATGCCATTATAAAAGCCAATTACGTTACCCAAAAATACGGCTACGATTGCTTTGCAGATGACACAGGTCTAGAAGTCGAAGTCTTAAATGGAGCTCCAGGAGTATATTCTGCCAGGTATGCCGGCGAACAACGCAGCGCTGAAGACAATATGGATAAACTATTAGAAGCACTTTCTGACAAAACGAATCGGAATGCACATTTTAAAACAGTAATCACTTTAAACCTTAACGGGAAGCAGCATCTTTTTACTGGAATAGCTCGTGGCGGGATCACTTTGGCTAAAGCCGGAAATAAAGGTTTCGGCTATGATCCCATCTTTCGACTGGAAGGACATGACAAAACTTTTGCTGAACTGTCCTCAACAATAAAAAATCAGGTTAGCCATAGAGGAAAAGCGACGCAATTACTAATCGACTTTTTAAAAAACGAGAAATAAGCGTTCTAAGCCACTGATTTTAATCCAAAAAGAGTCCGCTCTCACTGTTTTTCCCTAAACTATTTCCAAATTCAAAGCGCCAAATCTGAAAATGAAAATCTAACATATTGATAATCACTCACTAATAAATCACCGAAACTTGAAATAGCATTAGTTTATCTCGATTATTAACAGTACTTTTGCACCCTATTTTAAAAACACATATGAATAAATTTGAACAATTAGGATTGAGTGAATCGTTACTGAAGGCGATTTTAGATCTAGGATTTGAAAGTCCGACTGAAGTACAGGAGAAAGCGATTCCCCTATTATTGGAAAAAGATACAGATATGGTTGCGTTGGCTCAGACAGGGACAGGGAAAACGGCAGCTTTTGGTTTTCCAGTTATCCAAAAAATTGATGCTAACAACAGAAACACACAAGCATTAATTTTATCTCCAACACGCGAGCTTTGTTTGCAGATTACCAACGAAATTAAAAACTACTCTAAATACGAAAAAGGTATTAATGTGGTAGCAGTTTACGGTGGAGCTAGCATTACAGACCAAGCGAGAGACATTAAGAGAGGCGCACAAATTATTGTGGCAACTCCAGGAAGAATGCAAGATATGATTAACAGAGGATTGGTAAACATTTCTCAAATTAATTTTTGTATTCTAGATGAGGCTGACGAAATGTTGAACATGGGTTTCTACGAAGATATCGTAAACATCCTTTCGACTACGCCAGACGAAAAAAACACATGGTTATTCTCGGCTACAATGCCTGCAGAAGTAGCTAGAATTGGAAAACAATTCATGAAAGATCCTATTGAAATTACAGTAGGAGCTAAGAATTCAGGTTCTGCAACAGTATCACATGAGTTTTACCTTGTAAACGCACGTGATCGTTACGAAGCTTTGAAACGTTTAGCTGATGCTAATCCAGATATCTTCTCTGTCGTTTTTTGTCGTACCAAAAGAGATACGCAAGCTGTTGCTGAGAAATTAGTAGAAGATGGATATAGCGCTGCTGCATTGCACGGAGATTTATCTCAAGCGCAACGTGATGGTGTAATGAAATCTTTTAGAGGAAGACAAATCCAAATGCTTGTAGCTACTGATGTTGCAGCACGTGGAATTGACGTTGATAACATTACTCACGTAGTAAACTATCAATTACCTGACGAAATAGAAACTTACAATCACCGTTCAGGTCGTACTGGTCGTGCTGGTAAATTAGGTACCTCTATTGTAATTGTAACTAAAAGCGAATTGCGTAAGATTTCTTCTATCGAAAGAATCATCAAACAAAAATTCGAAGAAAAAACAATTCCTTCAGGAATCGAAATCTGCGAAATCCAATTATTGCACTTAGCTACTAAGATTAAGGATGTAGAAGTTGATCACGAAATCGACAACTACCTTCCTGCAATCAATAATGTACTTGAAGACTTAACGAAAGAAGAGTTAATCAAGAAAATGGTTTCAGTTGAATTCAACCGTTTTATCAACTATTACAAGAAAACTAGAGATATCTCTAATCAAGCTTCTGGTTCAGATAGACGTGAGCGCGATGATAGAGATGGAGCTCAAAGAGACAGTAGCGGTGGAGCAACAAGATATTTTGTGAACATTGGTTCTAGAGATAACTTCGACTGGATGTCATTAAAAGACTACTTGAAAGAAACATTAGACTTAGGTCGTGATGACGTTTTCAAAGTAGACGTAAAAGAAGGTTTCTCTTTCTTTAACACAGATCCTGAGCACACAGATAAAGTTATGGAAGTATTGAACAACGTACAATTAGAAGGACGTCGTATCAATGTTGAAATTTCTAAAAATGATGGTGGCGGAAGACGTGATCACAACGGAAGAAGTTCTGGTGGTAGTAGTTTTGGCGGTGGAAGAAGTTCTGCTCCAAGAAGAGAAGGTAGTTTTGCACCAAGAAGAGAAGGTTCTGGTGGTGGTTTTAGAAGCGATAGAAACTCTGCTCCAAGAGAAGGTGGTTTCGGTGGAAGAAGCTCAGCTCCTAGAGAAGGTGGTTTTGGCGGAAGAAGCTCAGCTCCAAGAAGCGAAGGTTCTTCAGACAGAGCTCCTAGACGTTCTGAAAGTTTTGGTGACTCACCTAGACCAAGAAGACCAAGAAGAGACTAACATTTACTGTTAATTTTCTTATAATTATAGTAGAGAACTATAGGATATTTGATACTGTTTAGTACTTTTAAAGTTTTAAACCAGTTTATGAAATATTCTATAGTTCTCTTTTTTTTAGCGCTATCCTTAACTGCATCTGCACAAGAGATAGTTCCCTCCCAAAAAGTATCCGGCTACATCTATAACGACTTCAATAAGTCAGCATTGAACAATGCAAATATCATCAACATTAATAAAGTTAGAGGAGCACGAACGGACGCTAGTGGATATTTTGAAATTGATGTGCAACCAACTGATACCTTGCACATTTCTCTTTTAGGATTTCAATCGCTTAGAGTAAAAGTGACGAATGACTGGATCAAAAATAAAATGGCTAAGATCTTTTTGACTGAGCGAGCTATCGCCCTTGAAGAAGTAGTCATTAGACCTTTTAACTTAACAGGATATCTGGAAGTAGATTCAAAAACAATTCCTACAAGCGAAAATTACCGCTATAGTATTTCTGGATTAACTCATGGATATGAAGCTGGTGAATATTCTCCAAATGCATTTGGAAGAGTACTTGGATCCATATTTAATCCTACAGATATGCTTTATAATTTCTTTGGTAAGAATCCAAAAGAGCTAAAAAAGCTGAAGGAAATGAAGAAGGATGATACGCTTCGAAATCTTTTAGAATCAAAGTTTGACAGAGAAACTATTGCTGTGCTTCTCGGAATCGATAAAAAAGAAATCCCCGAAATATTACAACGCTGCAACTACTCTGAGTCCTTTATAAAAACAGCAAACGACCTCCAAATCATGGACGCAATCAGTGGCTGTTATGAAGAATATAAAATTTTGAAGAAAAGATAAGCCGAACTAAACTATCTATTTCGAAAAATTACAATCCAATAAAAATTATCTCCAATTACATCAGTTCTTGGGGATTTTTTTATGCTTATATTTAGAACACATCAAAATATTGCATACATTTACTTACATTAGAAACGAACATTAAAATACTGAAAATCATGGCAAAAAGTCAAGACGCGAAGAAAACCGCAAAAAAAGAGCCACTTAAAACGGCTAAAGAAAAGAAAGAAGAAAAGAGAGAAAAGAAAAACAGTCCAAAAAGAGACTAAAAATTAGTGTTCAGTCGCAGTCGCAAGTCTCAGTGCTACACTGAAAACTGCGACTGAACACTACATACTATTTCAATGGAATATTAGCCAAAATTTCTAATAAAAATTTCCAGAATTTTTGAGAAGAGGAGATGCTCGCTCTTTCATCAGGAGAATGCGCTCCATGAATAGTAGGTCCAAAAGAAATCATATCCATCTCTGGGTAGTTAGTTCCAAGGATTCCACACTCTAATCCAGCATGGCAAGCTACTACACTCGGTTTTTCACCAGTTTGTTTCTCATAAATAGGCACTAAAACATCTAGAATTTCTGATTCTGCATTTGGAGTCCATCCTGGATAAGATCCTGAAAGTTCCACTTCACATCCCATTAATTCAAAAGCAGATGTTAAAGCAGCTGCTAAATCAAATTTAGCCGTTTCCACAGACGAACGGGTTAAACATTGCACAGAAAGCTTTCCTTCACCTACAACCACTTTAGCTATATTATTTGACGTTTCTACTAAATCAGCAAAGTCAGCGCTCATTCTATACACTCCGTTGTGAGCAGTATACATTGCTCTCACAAAATAATACTGAGCAATAGATGGCATTACTTTTTCTGGAGCTTTATCTAATTTCTCGAAAACAACTTCTAAATTAGGTTCTGTCGTTTTTAATTCTGTTTTTATATCATTAACCACTTGTTGCATATCAAACACAAAAGCTTCATCAAATACCGAAGCAATAATTACTTTGGCAACACTTTCACGTGGAATAGCATTACGAAGACTTCCTCCTTTAATTTCTGATATTTGCAATCCAAAATTATCAAAACCATCAAATAAAAGGCGATTCATGATTTTATTAGCGTTGCCTAATCCCTTGTGAATATCCATTCCTGAATGCCCCCCTTTTAACCCTTTTACGGTAATTGAATACCCTACAGAACCTTCAGGAGTTTCCTCTTCATCATACTCAGCTGTAGCCGTAACGTCAATTCCACCAGCACAACCAATGTCAATTTCATCATCCTCTTCTGTATCTAAATTCAAAAGAATTTGTCCTTGCAGGATTCCGCCTTTAAGATTCAAAGCTCCAGTCATTCCAGTCTCTTCATCGATGGTAAACAAAGCTTCAATCGCAGGATGCGGAATATCAGTACTTTCTAAAATCGCCATAATTGCGGCAACTCCTAATCCATTATCTGCACCAAGCGTAGTTCCTCTAGCACGCACCCAGTCTTCATCAACATACATATCGATTCCCTGTGTATCGAAATCAAAAACAGTATCTGAATTTTTTTGGTGCACCATATCCAAGTGACCTTGCATCACGATTGCTTTACGATTTTCCATTCCTGGCGTAGCTGGCTTGCGGATAATCACATTTCGAATATCATCTTCAAAAGTCTCTAATCCAAGGCTTTCACCAAAGTTTTTCATGAACTCAATCACGCGTTCTTCTTTTTTTGAAGGGCGAGGAACGGCATTCAAATCGGCAAACTTATTCCAAAGTACTTTTGGTTCTAAATTTCTTATCTCTTGACTCATTTATTGTTGTTTGAAGTTTAACATTTTTAAAGCTCAAAGTTACAAAGTTTAAATTCGTTTTTAGCTTTAGAAATTAATTTCTCCTTGAAAACTAGCACAATATTTTGGACGTGGCCGAACATCTAGTACTCTAATCTCTGGAACAAGACTTCGAAAATCATTTAAACTAAGTAACTAGAAGTTTGTTTTGTCTTTGAAGAAAATAATACTATTAGTGACGCTAAAGGAATTAATTATTTTCAAGGAGACAAATGTGCTCGAATTTAGTGGAGAAAATCACATCCAAAATCACAATAAAAATCTATAGAAAAAAAAATAATTCAGAATTAATAAGTAGGAGTAATTTTTACTTTCGATTGCTATTAAGACTACTATAACTAAAAATACCAAATGATTTTTATAATGTAATTACTACTTACTGGCCATAAATTGCTTTGTATCTTATTTTATTATTTGCGATTCTCGGACTGCAATAAACTTTCAATTCAATCGTAATCAAACAGTTAACAATGTAGTAAAAGCCATACAGAATCTGTAATTATTAAAATTGAATTTGAAACAAAAACTCTATTTTTGTAAACACCCAAACAAAAATAAAAACTCATGCGGGAAAAAAATCTGGAATCAAAGTTTCTAAAAAGTAAGCCACATTTTGAAATACTAGATGGCTTACGAGGCTTAGCAGCCATAGTAGTAGTCATTTTTCATTTTATGGAAATAGTTATTACTGATTTTAGCAAAAATTTTATTTCTCATGGTTTTTTAGCAGTAGATTTCTTTTTCTGTTTATCTGGTTTCGTTATTACCTATGCTTACGATACCCGTATAGCTAGTATGGGGCTAAAAACTTTTATTAAGCTAAGATTAATTCGTTTGCAGCCTTTAGTTATCGTAGGCTCAATTTTAGGTTTGCTCACTTTTCTATTTGATCCTTATAGTAATTTATATGCCATTTATGGTTTTAAAGAAACGGCATTGATTTCTATCACATCGCTTTTATTAATCCCTTATCCTGTAGTATCAGAACGCTATTTTAATTTATTTAATTTAAACGCACCAAGTTGGTCGTTGTTTTGGGAATACGTTGCTAATTTAGTATATGCAACCGTATTGTTTAAAGCATCTAGAAAAATACTTACCCTACTCGTATTAATAGCTGCAACAGGTATTTTTTATGTTGGTTGGAGTTCTGGTAATTTAGTTGGTGGTTGGAGTGGATCCACTTTTTTTGATGGCTTAGCTCGTATTTCTTTTTCTTTTCTAATGGGAATGCTACTTTTTCGCTCTAATTGGATAATTAAAAATAAATTAAGTTTGCTAGGTATGAGTGCTTTGTTATTGATGGCCTTTTTAACACCTTATAACGAAAATTGGAACTGGCTGATAGAACCTATAATAGTAGTTTTCTATTTTCCACTAATTGTTTCTCTAGGTGCGGGCGCAAGCTTAGCAAGTAAACATTACAAAATCAACAAAATTTCTGGTGATATTTCTTATCCGCTTTACATGACACACTACCCGTTTATGTGGATTTTTGCGAATTATGTAATAGTAGAAAAACCAAGTACTTCTGATTTGATGTGGGTGATTCCTATTTCAGTAATTTTACTTATAAGTTTTTCCTACTTGATATTTAAATTTTTAGATTTCCCGCTTCGAAGTTATTTAACCGATAAGTTAAAAGGTCGCTCAAGGATATAATATATAATTTAAGATAAGGCGAGAGCCCATTTGCAATAGGCTATCACAACAATTATCAGATTTAGATAATGAGGCTTCTCTTTCGTCGAAATGACCCTTTGGAGTTTGTTTGTGTGATTTAATATTTCCCTGAATTTCCCCTATTTAATTCTCTGCGAAACAAAAACTTATATGACTTATATGATAAAAAGACATAGAACCTCACCGTGTATTACTTCTTTGCATAAAAAACGTACATGGCTTTTATGTTTACACCTAGCATCACTCTACAAAACAAAAAGTTACTATATTTACTATTCACACAAAAACAGCAACGCAAATAAATTTCCCCTTCGTGAAACAAAAATTCATTCTTCCTTTTTTTCTTATCCTCCAAGTAATCCTTCTACAGATTATTTCGTTTTTCCCAGAAAGTGTGGAGCGACATTACAGTAACGGATTCTATTTAACTCTTTCTCAGTTCTCTAGAGCATTATTGGGCAGCATTCCTTTTTCATTAGGCGATTGCCTCTATTTTGTCTTAATTTTCCTTGTTTTAAAATGGTTCTGGACAAAAAGAAAATCTTGGAAACAAAATTGGAAAGACAATAGCTTGCAGCTGTTCAGTTTTCTTTCCGTTTTTTATTTTTTATTCCATATGTTATGGGCGCTCAATTATTACCGCCAACCGCTTTTCGAAAAAATGGAAATTGAAAGAGAGTACACAGATAGTGATTTAGCTGTTTTTACAAAAAAATTGATAAAAAAAACAAACGAAATTCAAGTCCAAATCACAAAATCAGATAGTTTAAAAGTTGTCTTCCCATATTCGCAAGAACACGTTTTTACCATGACTTTAAATGGGTATAAGAATTTATCGAAGCAGCATCAAAATTTCCCATTTATAAATTTAAGCACTAAAAAATCACTATTCAGCCTACCGTTGACCTACATGGGTTTTGGTGGTTATTTGAACCCTTTTACTAATGAAGCCCAAGTAAATTATCTAGGGCCAATGTATAGTTTCCCCATGACGACCAATCATGAAATGGCACACCAAATAGGATATGCAAGCGAAAGCGAATGTAATTTTATTGGGTTTCTCGCATCGGTGAAAAATGATAATTTGTATATAAAATATTCCGGTTATAGTTATGCTTTGCGGTATTGTTTGGGGATTTTAGAATATAGTAGTCAGGAATCGTTTGACCAATTGATAAAAACCGTTCATCCTGGAATATTAAAAAACTATAAAGAGAGCACTGATTTTAGAAAAGAATACAGATCTCCTATTGAAACCGGTTTTCATCTATTTTACGATCAATTTCTAAAACTGAATCAACAAAAAGATGGTATCGAGAGCTACAGCAAGTTCGTGAATTTGATGGTGAATTATTACGGTCAAAAAAATAATGAGTTATAAAAAATGAGCAAGATTAAATAAATATCTAACTTGTTTTTTTACAACTCATTACTGTGTAATCATACTACAATAAATGTAGTAATCTGGTTTTATATTGGCCTATAATCTTTAAACTTCTTATATTTTTTCAAGTAGTAATCCAGTAGCCGTAAGACCAGGTCCAAAGGCAATTGCTACAATTTTTGTTCCTGCAGGTATATTCGGATCGTTAATTATTTCATTAAAAATATGAGGAACAGTCGATGAAGACATGTTTCCATGACGATACAATATATCATAGGACCAACTGGCTTGCTCTTTAGTGATTCCAATTGCATCTACCACATAATCAATAATTTTTGGACCACCGGGATGAATGGCAAAATGCATCGTAGATTTTTCTCCTTCAAAATCAATACCTACTTTGTCGCATAGCGTCGTTATAAAAGACTTGATATTTTTACGAATAAAAACAGGAACTCTTTTTGAAAGGGTCATTAAAAAGTTATATTCTCCTAATTCCCACGACATATCTTCCAATGAATCTGGAATAATGACTTCATGGGCAGCTAAAATGCGCATTCCTTTTTTCTCTAATATAGTCTCATCATTCATGAAAGAGCCTTCTTCATACAAAGAATACCCAATAAAACCATCAGCAAAAAGGGAGCAAATCATCGTATTTGCTACAGAAAATTCGGTTAAATTTAAATGAGCTGACAGCAACTCGGTATGAACCACATCAGCTCTTCCATTAGTTGTACTACCACTTATCAAGCTACTAGCTGTACGAATGGCAGGAAAAGCCCCATAGCACCCCATCTGGTAGGAATGTGTGACTTGAGTGGTATCCCACGCCCTGCTTATTACCGCATGCTGGGCAACGCTGGGCGACGAATAACCAGAACAAGTTACATGAACTAAGTTTTCAGGAGCTTTATCTACATTTGAATAAAATTCATCAAAAACATATCCCATCTTATTCTTGAACCATTCCATTCGAACTCCAATTTTGGGTCCAAAGGTATCGCCTGTTTTTGTTTCCAAATTTGAGGGGAAATCATAATCTAAAGGTGCCGTATAGTCCATTTCATTTTCAAGAAAATCTTCCACCTCCTCAAAAATTAGAATCTGCCTTTTATTAATGTTTTCAGGCGGAATAGAATATTTATCCACTTGCTTTGAGATCACATCAAAACTATTAGGTTCAATTTGCATTTCATTATTTCCAGTCTCACTAAGTACCGCCAGATTTTGAAAGTGATGATAAAGAAACTTGGTGTATTGATTAAGCTTTTGTTGTTCTACTAATTTACCCACAAGAATGGGCTTGAAATTCGAGATAATTATACTTTTCATTTATTGTATGACTTGGTTTAAAAGTCAAACTTAAATTAAAATTATATTAAAAAAAAACGACCGTAAATACATACCAAATCAAAAACCAAATAACTCACTGATAACAAGTGTTTTAAAATCAACAGCATAAAGTTAAAGTATTGTTAATCAGAACATTGTAAGAATGAAACTACGACGTCTTAAGCACTGATTATCAACAATGTAAGAATGTAGTTACATCGATAATACAAGCCTATTTCATGAGAATCTTGTTATAATTTTTAATAACTATTAAAGTATAAAAGTATACCTACAGCAGTACATCATCCCTTAAAAATTAGCCCTGACCAATAAAAAAATCATACCTCATCACTAGTAAATGCCGTAAAGCTTTTCTTTTTATACGGTCTGATTATGAGTCTTCCTTCTCTATCAAAGCGAATGTAATTATAAACCCAGTTTAAAAACACTACGGCTTTATTCTTGAATCCGATTAGTGAAAATAAATGCACAAACATCCATACAAACCAGGCAAAAACACCACTAAAATGATATCTAGGTAAATCCACTACGGCTTTATTACGGCCAATAGTCGCCATCGAACCTTTGTCATTGTATTCGAAAGGCTTCATGGTTTTATTTTGGATTAATTTCATAATATTTTCACCCAACAGCGCACCTTGCTGTAAAGCAGGTTGTGCCATCATAGGATGTCCCTCTGGATACTCTTCTGTTTCCATTGAAGCAATATCTCCTACCGCAAAAATGTCCTCATAGCCCTTTACTTGGCTGAATCGATTGACGCAGATGCGTTCTACTTTTTCTACCAAAGAATCAGCATCTAAACCCGCTACAACAGCTCCTTGAACACCTGCCGTCCAGATTACAGTAGCTGTTTCAAATATCAAATCAGAATTTGTGGTAATGGTCCGACCGTCGTAATTTGTTACACGAACATTTTTCCAAATCGTAACGCCCAAATCCACTAGAAATTTTTCGGCAGCCAGAGATGATTTTTCACTCATGGTGTTGAGAATTCTATCGCCACTTTGAATGAGATTAATTTCCATTTTAGCAATGTCTAAGTCGGGATAATCCTTTTGAAGAATTGCTTTTTTCATCTCCGCAAGAGCTCCTGCTAGCTCTACTCCTGTGGGACCGCCACCTACAATTACAAAATTGATTAAGCTATTTTTTTCGGCAACATCAGTCGTTAACACCGCTTGCTCAAAGTTTTCTAGAATAAGACTTCGTATGTTAAGCGATTGCGGAATGGTTTTCATGGCCATACTGTTGCGCTTAATATCTTTATTTCCAAAATAATTGGTTTTAGAACCAGTTGCAATAACTAGATAATCATAGCTCAACTCCCCTATTTCAGCTATTATTTTTTTGTTCTTAGTATCTATTTCCTGAACAGAAGTGAGACGGAAATAAAAATTGTCATATTCCTGAATTACTTTACGAATGGGATAAGCAATTGAGCCTGCCTCCAAACCTCCTGTAGCCACTTGATACAACAATGGTTGAAAAGTATGGTAGTTGTGCTTGTCTAAAAGTACGACTTGAACTTTTTGATTCTTTAATTCTTTGGCCATTGCAATTCCTGCAAAACCACCTCCAATAATTACGATTCTGGGCAAAGCTGAATTAGGGATATTCATAAATGTGTGTACTTTAGTATAAAAACAAAGTTAAGGAACATTTCATAAATTGATTGTTACAACAATTATTATGGAATGGAATTGTAAAAATGGTCCCAAATTCTACAAGTATATTTCAACCTTTTAATGCTGCAGCGCATTTTTAACAAAATACAATTATGAAAAATAAACGTTATAAAATAGCCCTGATGGAAATAAAAATCCTCTCGATCCCGAAGCTTCGGGATGGGAGATTGTAATGGACAGCAGGACGAAGCGAAAATGAACAACGAAATGGTTGTGCTCCTAAAAAATGCATTACTTTGTAACAAAATTGACTTGAAGAACACTAATCAATTATGAGTGAAAATCTAGAACATTCTTTTGTTACACAATTGAAGGAAAATCAGAATATAATCCACAAAATTTGTCGGTTATATACTGATTGCGAAGATTCACATAAAGACTTATTTCAAGAAGTAACCATTCAATTGTGGAAGGCATTCCCAAAGTTTAGGGGCGATAGCAAATTCTCCACTTGGGCATATCGCGTAGCGCTCAACACGGCGATCACTTTATACCGCAAAAACAAACGTTCGATATCCACCGTAGAATACGAAGGGCGGCAGCACTTTATTAAGGACGTCGATTATAATTATGAAGAGGAAGAGCAAATTAAACTAATGTACAAGGCGGTTTACCAATTAAACGATATCGAAAAAGCATTGGTTTTCATGTACCTTGAAGACAAGGATTACCGAGAGATAGCAGAAACCCTAGGAATTAGCGAAGTAAATGCGAGAGTGAAGATGAATAGAATTAAAGGGAAATTAAAAAAAATATTAAATCCTTAAGGAATATGAAAGAGCTGGATTTATTAAAAAAAGACTGGCAGAAGAACACGGATTCTTTTGAGCAGGTATCAGAAATAGAAATTTATAAAATGATTCATAAAAACTCTTCTTCTATTGTGAAGTGGATTTTGATCATTAGTATTTTGGAGGTTTTGTTGTGGACTGGATTTAGCATGATTTTTAGTGCTGATGATTACCTTAAAAAAATAAATAACGAGGGGTTGTCCTTCACTTTAAAGTTTTTCACCTATTTAAATTATGCAGTCATTGTTATATTTATTTATTTGTTTTACAAAAACTACATCCGAATTTCGGCCATAGCAGCTACAAAACAATTAATGAAAGACATATTGAAAACGCGAAAAATGGTACAATACTATGTTTGGTATAATCTGGGAATGATTGTCTTTGGCTTGATTATGGGCTTCATAATCGCTTTATATTACAATCCAGAAACCATTATTCTAAGAAATAAAGTTGAACATGACCCAAAAATAATGGCGATCACGATTGGTATATTAGCCATAGTTACCATTGTGCTATTTGGATTATTCTGGCTATTTTATAGACTGTTGTACGGTATTTTACTGAGAAGATTGCATGCCAATTATAAAGAACTGAAGAAGATAGACTTGTAGTAATGATATTTATTTTTTTCAAATTAAAAACCCAGCATATTTAAATAATTGCTGGGTTTGTATTTTTTATAGAAATGACACTTCGAAGTTAATATTCCCATTTTCGAAATTTATTTAATTTTTCATGCTCTTCAATTTCTTCGACAGGAATTACTTTTAGAAAAGAACAATGTTGCTCGATTGCATATTCTACTTTTTCTACGATTTCCTCAATAGAATCATTGTCATAATCAATTTCAAGCGGTTCTTTTATGATGAACGACTGCAGAATTCCCTTCTTTTTCATGCGTAATCCTTTTTTATCGAAGGAACGTCGGAAACCGTCGATCACAATGGGGACTACTATAGGACGGTGCTCCTTAATTATATGCGCCGTTCCTTTTCGAACAGGCTTGAAAGATTTAGTCGTTCCTTGCGGAAAAGTAATTACCCAACCATCTTTGAGGGCGATTTTAATATTTTCGGTATCATTAGGATCCACGCATTTCTTATCAACGACGTCTTTGCCTTTTTCACGCCAGGTTCGCTCTACAGTGATGGCACCAGCATAAGCCATAATTCTTGGCAATAAACCGGCTCGCATCGTTTCTTTGGCTGCTACATAATAGATATTCAGCTTGGGATTCCATAAATACAATACGTTTTTTATATTGTTTTCTCTCCCTTTTAAACTTGCGTTAAATACATGAAACATGGCTACAACATCGGCAAAGTAGGTTTGATGGTTCGAAATAAACAGCACGTTTGTACCCGGTAAATTTCTAATGATTTCCGAGCCCTCAATCTGTAATTCATTGAAGCCTCTATATCGTCTATGGGTAATCCCCCCGAAAATTCGGATCAACCATCTCTTTACAAAAAGGATGTGACCAAAAGGATTTCTCTTCAATAACCCCATAAAATATTGTGTTTATTTTCTAAATTTGGTATACAAACTTACGAAAATTTTTTTTGTACTATCTCTTTTTTGCTAGCCGACGGACTGAAATTAAATCTCTGATTATCCTCGTCCTAATAGCCGACTCCCTCTTTATTTATCAGCATCCAAAACTGATTTTAAAACATCTTTTAACTCGCTAAGCATCATCGCAGTAGCACCCCAAACAATATGTCCTTCAATTTCAAAAGCCGGTACATTTTTATTTTTAGCATAGGAAGTAGAAAGTTTTGTTTCAATAATTATTTTGTCGCTCAAGAAAACGGATAATGGTAATTCAATGATGCTGGAAACTTCTGATGGTTGTGGAATAAAACAAACCTCATCTTTACATATTCCAAAAAAAGGATGAACCATAAAGTTACTTGGAGGAATATAAGTGGGTGTAAAAAATTTAATCACTTCCATCTTTTCAAGATGGATTCCTATCTCCTCATGTGTTTCGCGCAAAGCTGTCATCGCAAAATTCTCGTCTTCCGTTTCAAACTTTCCGCCAGGAAATGCTATTTGTCCTGAATGCACTCCTTCATAGGAATTTCGAACAATTAAAACCAAATGAGTGATCCCATTTTTAGGATAAAACAACATCATAACCGCCGCCATTCTTGGTTCTTTATTTGCGCTAAATGCATTTTTCAAGCTTTCCATTCTTTCAAAAGGAGCCATTTTAAGATGCGCCTCCATCGCTGGAAGTTTCGCTTGAGCGAAATGAGGAACATATTCTAAAAAATGTTGAAAATCCATAATCAAAGTCTATTTTTGCATCTTATAGTAAAAGTACTCCAGAAAATAATAGTGCGCAAATTTTCTAATAATCAAACAATCAAAATGTATAGCAAAGAAGAAACTCAAAAATTAAAGAGAGAGTTCTGGGTCACATTCGCAGAAAAATATCCCCGAAAATGGGTTTTGTATGACACAAAAATTAAAGATTTCTCTTTTAAGTTTTATGTAGATAATAAAAAAGCCCAAGTTTTAATTGATATCGAACATCGAAATTATGAAACTAGAATTGCTTATTTTGAGAAACTAGAAGCCTTAAAAAATATATTAGCCGAAGAGTTCATTGCCGATTTAGTATTCGAAAGAGAGTATGTTCTTGAAAACGGAAAAACAATCAGTCGCATTTGGGTTGAAAAACTAGGCGTAAGCGTCAGCAACAGAAACTACTGGGATGAGATATTTGCGTTTTACAACGAGAAAATGACTGCTTTAGAACTTTTCTATTCTGAATACGATGATTTTATAAAGGATATTACATAGTAAGAAAGACTAATTTCATTAGTTTTTTTGTTGTTTAAAACACCACTTAAAATTATATTCTCACAAGTAAAAAAGCGATTGTAAAATAGAATTCTTTCTATTTTACAATCGCTTTTTTCATGCACATTAAAACTCTACAATGGAATATTTCCGTGTTTTCGATCTGGCCTAACAATCACTTTATTTTCGAGCATACTGAATGCTTTTATCAATTTTCTACGCGTATCTTCTGGCAATATAACCTCATCCACAAAACCTCTCTGCGCTGCAGTATAAGGATTTGCAAACAAATTTGCATATTCTGCTTCCTTTTCTAAAAGTTTAGCTGCAGGATCAGCCGCTTCATTGATTTCTTTTTTGAAGATAATTTCTGACGCTCCTTTTGCTCCCATAACCGCAATTTCGGCAGTTGGCCACGCATAATTCATGTCGGCACCAATGTGTTTCGAATTCATCACATCATAAGCTCCACCATAAGCTTTACGCGTAATAACCGTAATTCTAGGTACGGTTGCTTCGCTTAATGCGTAAAGTAACTTGGCTCCATGGACGATAATTCCATGCCACTCTTGATCTGTTCCTGGTAAGAAACCGGGCACATCTACTAAGACTAACAAAGGAATATTGAAACAATCGCAAAAACGAGTAAATCGTGCCGCTTTAATCGAACTATTTACATCCAAAACTCCGGCTAAATACATAGGTTGATTGGCCACAATACCAATACTTCGTCCGCCTAATCTGGCAAAACCTACAATAATATTCTCGGCATAATTTTTATGAACTTCAAAAAAGGAATCTTCATCGATAATCCCAGCAATCACATTATGCATGTCATAGGGCTTATTTGGATTATCGGGAATAATCGTTGCCAATTGTTCGCGTACCTCATCGTTTAGTTCATAAGGCAACTTTGCAGTCGTTTCTTTATTACTTTGCGGTAAATAGCTCAACAATTTTTTTAGATCTTCCAGACATTCTACATCATTTGCAGAAGTACAATGTGCTACACCAGACTTAGTAGAATGCGTACTTGCTCCTCCCAATTCCTCAGAAGTTACAGTTTCATTGGTAACCGTTTTAACAACATTGGGTCCCGTCACAAACATATAGCTAGTATCTTCTACCATCATGGTAAAATCTGTCATCGCAGGAGAATATACCGCTCCACCTGCGCAAGGTCCCATAATAGCAGATATTTGCGGAATCACTCCACTTGCTTGTACGTTTCTAAAGAAAATATCAGCATAACCACCCAAAGAACGCACACCTTCTTGAATACGAGCACCACCTGAATCGTTTAATCCGATCATAGGCGCTCCCATTTTGACTGCCATGTCCATCACTTTGCAGATTTTCTCAGCATGTGTTTCAGACAAAGCTCCACCAAAAACAGTGAAATCCTGAGCGAAAATATAAACTAGTCTTCCGTTAATGGTTCCGTATCCCGTGATCACTCCATCACCATAATATTTTTCTTTCTCCATCCCAAAATCAGTAGTACGATGTGTCACCAATATACCAATTTCTTCAAAAGAACCTTCGTCCATCAAATAGTTAACACGCTCTCTGGCTGTCAATTTCTTTTTTTGGTGTTGCTTTGCAATTCTGTTTTTACCTCCACCCAAATGGGCTTGAGCAATTTTATCGTTTAATTCTTTTATTTTAGACTCCATAAATTTATTGATTTGGTAATCGTACTATTTTTTGATCTTCAAAATATTGTTTCAAAGCGATCATAGCGGCAATTTCAGCTTCTTGTGCCAATTGGTTTTTTAACAAGTCTGCACTGTAATATTTTTTCACGAAATGCGTGTCAAAATTTCCAGAACGGAACGCTTCATGTTCACATACAAATTTCCCAAAAGGCAAAGTAGTTTGTACCCCTTCGACTAAATATCCATCAATTGCTTTGATCATAAGTTGGATTGCCTCTTCACGGGTTTCGCCATAAGTTATCAGCTTGGCCAGCATCGGGTCATAATAAATTGGAATATCCATTCCTTGCTCAAAACCGTTATCAACACGAATTCCTTCGCCAACAGGCAATTGGTACACCTCTAAATGTCCAACACTTGGAAGAAAATCATTCATAGGATCTTCGGCATAAACACGTAATTCTAACGCATGACCTTTGATCACTAAGTCTTCCTGCTTAATCGTTAAAGCCTCTCCACGAGCCACTTTTATTTGCATTTCAACTAAGTCAGTACCTGTAATCAACTCGGTTACTGGATGCTCCACTTGCAAACGCGTATTCATTTCAAGGAAATAGAAATTATTGTTTTCATCCAATAAAAACTCCACAGTTCCTGCTCCTAAATAATCGCAAGATTTAGCCACCATAACGGCAGCTTCACCCATTTCTTTACGCAATTCAGGTGTTAAAACTGAAGAAGGAGCTTCTTCGACTACTTTTTGATGGCGACGCTGAATACTACATTCTCTTTCGAATAAATATAAAATATTCCCATGACTATCGGCCATGATTTGTATTTCAATATGACGAGGAGAAGCAACGTATTTTTCTATAAAAACAGAACCATCACCAAAAGCATTTATAGCCTCGCTGATCGCTCTTTTCATTTGGGATTCAAATTCTTCTTCATTCTCGACAACACGCATTCCTTTTCCACCACCGCCGGCAGAAGCTTTAATCAAAATAGGAAATCCTATTTCACGGGCAACTACTTTTGCTTTTTCAATATCAGTAATCGCTTCATCTAAACCAGGAACCATTGGAATATTATAAGCTTTAACCGCTTCTTTGGCAGCCAGCTTACTTCCCATTATATGTATGGCTTTCGATTTTGGTCCAATAAAAATGATGTTGTTTTTTTCTGCTTTTTCAGCAAAATCAGCATTCTCACTCAAAAAACCATATCCTGGGTGAATAGCATCGACACCTAAAGATTTGGCCACTTCAATAATTTTATCTCCTAATAAATAAGACTGGTTTGAAGGCGATTCCCCAATCCAAACGGCTTCATCAGCAAATTTGACATGAGGTGCATTTCTATCGACTGTTGAATAAACAGCCACTGTTTTAATACCCATTTTCTGGGCGGTCTTCATTACTCTAATGGCAATTTCTCCCCTATTGGCAACTAATATCTTTTTCATACGATTATTCAAATTCAATTAATAATTGCCCTTTATCTACAGCATCTCCTAATGTTACCGATATCGATTTGATAATTCCGTCGCGTGGAGAAAGAAAACTGTTTTCCATTTTCATAGCTTCCAGAATTAAAAGGCTGTCGTTCTCTTTTACTGTTTGTCCCACTACTACACTAATTTCCAATATCAATCCCGGCATAGGTGCTTTGATAGCATTGATTTGTTTGGTCAATCCTACCTCAAAACCTAACTCTTTGATAAGCTGATCTAAATCATTAGAAACAGCAACAGTATAACTATTGTTATTTACTTTGACGGTATATGTTTTTTGGGTGAAATTAGCCGAGAGAATCTCTGCTTTGTAGGGTTTATTTTCGTGCAGTACATGGAATGTTTTAGCATCCATATTTACAGCGTCGAGCTGTGAAACTTGTTCTTTATCAAAGTCAAATTGAAAAGAATCATTTACTTTTACTTTATAGCTATCACTCATTAATGCAATTTTTATGGTCGTAAAAATAAGTAAAAGAAAACGTTTTCGTAAGATAAAAAGATAGATTTATGCTAAAAAGATATAGTTATTCAATTATATTTTGAAAATATAAATTTGACTCATTCCTTTCAATTTCCGAATTATATAAAAAACTCTTTTTTCAAAAACGTCACAATAGCCTTTAAAGAACCAACAACCCAAATTCTCTTAAAGTGTTAATTGGTTTTGAGTACCAAAATAGCTCAAAGTCCTCTAAATGAGTTTCAAAATCAGCTTTTACTTCCGTAAATGAATAGGTTTTAGCGTTTGAAACAGTAATTTTTAACAACATTGCCACAAGCCATTCTCCTTCTTGCTTACTAGTCTGAATGGTAAAGCTTTCTTTCTTATCGTGAAAAGTCAGTGTCATCATTTCCCAAGTACTCCCTTTTTTTGATTTGGTAAAATGATTAACCGAAGGCTTCCCGCCTAACCAAACAATTTTAGCTGTCGCTTTTATATTGAAATCTTCTGCTACTTCTAAAGCATTAAAAATATAGTCTTCCGGAATTTTAGTCTTCGGAATTTTAAATTCAAACCAATCCTGCAGTTCATAGTCGAAACAGATTCCGTGCATGAAATTGAACAATGATTTTTTAAGTCCAAAACTAAACTTGTCATGGTCGATTCCTGTCGAATCAATATAGTTAATATCGTTATTAGCAAAAGTTCCAATAACTTCCGTTTCTTTGACAACGCCAAATTTCTCTGGATACAAGCCCACGGGACTGTGCGCCGTCATAGCAAACTGATGCCAAAAACCAGACTGCAGAACACCTGCTTCAAATAATTGGCGCACCATTTCCAGACTGTCCACCGTTTCCTGAACTGTTTGTGTTGGATAACCGTACATCAAATAAGAATGTACCATAATCCCGGCTTCGGTAAAATTACGGGTCACTTTGGCTACTTGTTCCACTGTAACTCCCTTGTCTATCAATTTCAACAAACGATCTGAGGCTACTTCGAGACCACCGGAAACGGCAATACAGCCGGAAGCTTTTAATAGCAAACACAAATCTCTGGAAAAACTTTTTTCGAATCGAATATTAGTCCACCAAGTCACTGATAATTTTCTACGAAGTATTTCAAGCGCTAATGCCCGCATCAATGCTGGAGGTGCTGCTTCATCTACGTAATGAAATCCATTTTCGCCCGTTTGCTCCATCATTTGCTCCATACGATCACACAGTAAACTAGCTGCAACCGGCTCGTAAATTTTGATGTAATCCAATGAAATATCGCAAAAGGTGCATTTCCCCCAATAGCATCCATGCGCCATGGTGAGTTTATTCCAGCGTCCATCGCTCCACATACGGTGCATGGGATTTACGATTTCGATAACCGAAATGTATTTATCCAAAGGCAAATCAGAATAATCTGGCGTCCCCACTTGCGCTTGCTTGTAATCTGGTTGTAGGGAATTATTTTTGTAAATAACTCTCCCGTCTTCTAGAAGAAATGTTCTTTTGAAAGAGTTGTGATTCGGGTTTTCGATATTATTGATTAATTCCTCAATAGGTACTTCACCATCATCTAAAGTAATAAAATCGAAAAACTCAAAAACACGTTCGTCCGAAAGGGAACGCAATTCGGTGTTAGGAAAACCACCACCCATGGTAATTTTAATTTCAGGATGATGGTTTTTAATCCATTGCGCTGATCTAAAAGCACTGTATAAATTCCCCGGAAAGGGAACAGAAATCAAGAAAATCGTAGGTTGGATCGTTTCAATTTTTTCTTTCAAAATCGAAAGAAGTATTTCATCGATATAGGTAGTTTCTTGTTGAAGCGCTTGATACAATTCGTCAAAAGAATTTGCACTTCGTCCTAAACGTTCTGCATACCGACTAAAGCCAAAATTAGCATCCACACATTCCACAATAAAATCAGAGATATCTTCAAGATATAAGGTCGCCAAATGCTTGGCTTTGTCCTGCGTTCCCATACTTCCAAAAGCCCAATCAAGTTCTTCTAGTTGCGCAAAACGGGAGGCTTCGGGCAAATAATCTTCCTGACAGATTTGGAGTGCCAAGGTTGGATTTTTCCCCTGTAGAAAACGGATTACCGCATCAATCGTTTTGATGTATTCCTCTTGTAAAGCAAAAATGCGTTTGGAATTATCTGAAATAGCACGATCTATAGTTGCTGTTTTAAATAAATCTAACAATCCCACTTTCGAAAACAATTTCAAAATCACTTCAATCCCCAAATCTGCTTGAACTGATTCGACATTAATCGTATTCAGAAACCCCTTGATATAAGCAGTAGCTGGATATGGTGTATTCAGTTGTGTAAACGGAGGCGTAATAAGGAATAATTTTGTTTTCAAAAGGAAATTGTTTTGTGCAAAAATAAGGGTTATTTCAATAGTTTACACATAAATCAAGGGCTAGATTTATAATTCGGATCCAGTTTTAGATCCTAATAGTAATGCTTTTTTGCCGTTGTAAAATTTGTACAAAATTAATTACATTTACAATTGTTAAATTAATCGAATGAAATATACTTTACTCTTTCTTTTTTTATTAATTATTGTTCCTTCATTTGCGCAATACAATAATAAATTAGCCGGTTTTACTGAAAACAAAGGGCAAATTATTGACCAAAAGGGAAAGGCGAACCCAGCTGTAAAGTTCCTGTTGAATTCAAATGGATTAAATGTACAATTAAGAAAAAATGGTTTCTCCTATGATATATATGAAGTGAAAAAAACACCTGTTCTACCTTTACAAACATCAAAAAAAACAATAAATCATACTCCTGAAAAAGAAAAAATAGAACCCGAATATGATATTGAGCATGTATTTCATCGAGTTGATATCGATTTTGTTAATTCAAATTCTAATGTTGAATTCATTAAAGAACAAGAATCAAAAGATTTTGATAATTATTATAACATTCCAAGCAAACCCAATGGAATTCTAGGAGTTCATAGCTTCAAAAAAATCACTTACAAAAATATTTATCCTAATATTGACGTGGTTTTCACTATTCCAGCCGATTCTTTAAAAACTGTCGAATACAATTTTATAGTTCATCCAAAAGGAAAAATATCAGATATCCAACTCAAATTTAATGGTGCCAAAACAGAATTAATAGACAATAAAATCCGAATGAATGTTCGTTTTGGTAAAATGGATGAAACCATACCAGCAAGCTGGACAGAAGATAAAACAGGCAAAAAAGACATTGACATTGGTTACAAAAAAATAAAAAATAATGTTTATGGTTTTAACGCTGATAAACAGTTTTTGAATAAAACGTTGGTTATTGATCCCGTACCGGTTAGACTTTGGGGAACTTATTTTGGTGGGGGAAACACAAATCTCACTAAAAAAATAAAAACAGATAAGCTAGAAAATGTAATTATTACAGGAGAAACCTCTAGCGCAACGAATATTGCAACATCGGGTGCTTTTCAAACTACAAAAACATCTATATTGGATGCGTCATTCCTTTCTAAGTTTACTCCTGATGGCAACAGAATATGGGGGACTTATATTAATTCTGCGAGAATATTCGACCTAGCAGTAAACACCAATAATGAAATTTATATTGGCGGTTCAGTCTTTTATACTTCTGGAAACGGACTATCTACTTTTGGAGCATACAAATCTATTAATTCTGATTTTTCGTCAGATGGTTTAATCCTAAAATTTAACGATAATGGACAACAAATATGGGGAACATTATATGGAGGAATAGCTAATGAATCGATTAATACTTTAAGTTTAGATAATCAAGAAAATTTAATAATCGCTGGAGAAACACATAGTATAGAAGGAATTGCTACCTCAGGTGTTTTTCAATCTATTAATAATGACCCTTTTAATGGTTGTGGTTTCTTTGCAAAATTCTCCCCTTTAGGAGAAAGAATTTCTGGAAGTTATTTTCCCGGAAAAGTAAATCATTCAATAATTGATACGAACAATAATTTAATTCTAGCAGGACAATATTGGATCTTAGATTCTGACCAACCTGATATTTCAACACCAGGAGCACATCAAACGCAAATTCATCATATGGATGGTTTTATTGTAAAATTTAATTCAACTGGGGAAAGACTTTGGTGTACTTACTATGGAGGTGATCCTTCATTTTACATATCAGTTAATGATTATTACGATCGTATAACAGGTTTAGGCACAGATTCTTTTAATAATATATATGCAACAGGAGTAACTAATAGCGAGAATAACATTTCGACACCTGGTGCTTATAAAGAAAACCAAGCAATAGGCGGTGTTGATACATTTATTGTCAAATTTAATACAAGTGGAATCAGGGAATGGGGAACCTATTATGGTTCTGAAAGCTTTCAAGGTTATGATAAATGTGAAAGTAGCTTTACATCTGAAAATGGAGACACGTATATCACAGGAGATACAAGGAGCCAAACAGATATTGCAACCGTAGGTAGTTTTCAACCAGTGAATGCTGGTTCTGATGAAGGTTTCATTTCAAAGTTTGACACTTCTGGCAATCTATTATGGGGGACCTATTACGGCGGCTCTGATCAAGATTTTATCAAAAATATTTATTACAAAAATCGAAATATTTACATAATTGGAACAACAACAGGAAGTGCTAATCTTGGCACTGTCGGAACGGAATATCCAACACTTCAAGGCGGTAATACTTTTATTGCCAAGTTCCAAGATTGCCTTTCCAATCCTATAGCATCTAGCAACTCCCCTATCTGCATCGGCAACGACTTAAAACTTACAGCTTCAGGTGGAACAGATTATTTATGGACAGGTCCAAACGGATTTGCTTCTATCGAGCAAAACCCAATAATTCCAAATGCAGCTGCTTTATATAGTGGTGAATATAGCTGTACAATAACGGGAACCGGTGGATGTGATGACACCAAAAAAATCAATGTGGTGATTGGAGATTTTGTCGCTCCAATTCCTGATTTTGTAAACTTACCTACTATTACAGGAGATTGCACAACTATAATATCTACTGTTCCCTCAGCAACTGATGTCTGCGCAGGAGCAATTACAGCAACGACGACTAGTCCGCTTTCATATAGCGTGCCTGGGACATATACTGTTATTTGGAACTATGATGATGGAAACGGAAATACAAATTTTCAAAATCAAACTATTATAATTAATCAACAGTCTTTGCCTACAGTAATTTCTCCTCAAACATTTTGCACCCAACAAAATGCCACTTTATCTGCTGTTGTTATTTCGGGACAAAACATAAAATGGTACGATGCTTTAACAAACGGAAATATTTTACCAAATAATACAGCACTTCAAAATGGGACCAACTATTATGCTTCCCAGACAATCAATGGATGTGAAAGCGAAAAAGTTCCTGTTTTAATTAACATAATAAATACCGCTGGGCCAACCGGTAATAGTCCGCAAACATTTTGTAGCAGCCAAAACTCAACTTTGTCCACTATTATTCTATCGGGAACAGCCATAAGATGGTATGACAATGCAACAAATGGAAATCTTTTACCAAGTACTACTCCCCTTCAAAATGGAATTACTTACTATGCATCACAAACAGAAAACAGTTGTGAAAGTACTACTCGTTTAGCAGTAAAAATAGAATTGATCAATACTTTAGCTGCAAGTAATTATGAAGAATTACTTTGTGATGATTTAAATAACGGCAAAGAAATCGTGAATTTAAATAACTACAATTCAATGTTAATTTCGAATACCACAGATTATACATTCTCTTATTACTCCTCTCTAGCTGCTGCTGAAAATCAATTGACAGCAAATCAAATTACAAATGCATCTGCCTACAAACTAAATTTAGAAGACAACATAATTTACGTTCGTATCAATTCAAACACGCCTTGTTATGCGATTGCAGTTTTAAAACTGACTGTCGTGGTTAAACCAATTATTCCCATTCCTGATATTGTTCCCATTTGCGAAAATAATAGCATTGCCATAACCGCAGGTTCAGCTACAGATTCATTTTTATGGTCTACTGGAGCTACAACACCTTCAATTATAGTAACAAACCCTAGTGAGTACACTGTAACAGTAACAAGAAACTACGGTGAATTTTCCTGCTCTAGTTCGAAAAAATTTAGTGTAATAAAATCTACTATTGCAACTATAACTTCGATTGAAACATTGGACTGGACAGATAAAAACAATGTGATTAGCGTATATGTAGATGGTGCTGGTAGTTATGAATATTCTGTTGACGGAATTCGCTATCAAGACAGTAATGAATTTCAAAACCTCTTTAGCGGAGCATATACCGTGTACGTGAGAGATAAAAATGGTTGCGGAATAATAACAGAAAAAGTCAATCTACTGATGTACCCTAAATTCTTTACTCCAAACGGCGATGGACACAATGACACTTGGAGCATACATTTTTCAGATACTGAGATTGGATTAACCGTGCAATTATTTGATCGTTATGGTAAACTAATTACGGAATTGAATCAAAATCAGACTTGGAATGGAACTTTAAACGGTCATGAACTTCCCTCAACAGATTATTGGTTTGTCGTGACCAAAGCAGATGGAAAAGTATACAAAGGGCATTTTACCTTGAAACGATAGTTTTTAGATTTCCTAAACATATCATAATCCTTGAAAAGTTAACTTTACTTTTACTATTTTAGCATCACATTTAGAAATTACATAACTATGCCTACCGACTGTATCAGCTATCAAAAATCAGGATATTTCTCTCCGTTGATGAATGATTATTTAGATCAAAACGACAATTTAAGTTCCTTATATAATCGCTTTCCCACACTCGAAAACTTTGAGGGACAAATCCTTGAAAAGCAGGCCAATTTTGATAATTCAAATAGAGTCGCTTTAGTTTCGGTTCTGCAAAAACAATATGCTTGTATTAAAACTTCGCAGTCAACACTTCAGAATATTGAAGCTTTAAAAGTGCCAAATACTTTTACAATAACTACCGGACATCAATTGAATCTATTTACTGGCCCTCTCTATTTCCTTTATAAAATTATCTCCACGATTAATCTTAGCAAGGAATTAAAAGCGAAATATCCGGCCTATAACTTTGTCCCAATTTATTGGATGGCGACTGAAGACCATGATTTTGAAGAAATTAATTATTTTAATTTTAAAGGAAAAAAATTCAGATGGAATAAGGAAAGCACTGGACCTGTAGGGAGACTATCTACCGAAGGATTGTCGGATGTTTTTGAACTTTATGCCCAGGAACTGGGTTCAAGTACGAATGCTGAAACCTTAAAGAATCAATTTAAGGACGCCTACCTCAACCACGACAATCTAGCCGATGCCACACGTCATTTAGCGAATGTGCTTTTTGGAGCGCAGGGTCTGGTGATTCTAGATGCAGATCATGCTGATTTGAAGCGTAGCTTTATTCCTTTTGCAAAAGAAGAATTGCTACATCAAACCTCACATAAGGCTGTACTTGATACAACCGAACAATTAAAAGAATATAATATTCAAGTAAACCCACGCGAAATCAATTTATTTTATATCGAAGATAAATTACGCGAACGTATTATTCTGGAAGACGGTAAATACAAGGTAAACAATACCAAAATTGAATTTTCGCAGCAGAAAATCTTGACATTACTTGAGAATAATCCAGAAATGTTCAGCCCAAACGTAATTATGCGTCCACTTTATCAGGAAGTAATTTTACCTAATCTTTGCTACATTGGCGGAGGTGGAGAAATTGCTTATTGGTTAGAATTAAAATCATTTTTTGAGGCGGTAAACATTAGCTTCCCAATGTTGTTAGTTCGAAATTCTGTTCTTTTAGCTACTGAAAAACAACTTAAGAAAGCAGAAAAATTAGAATTAAACTGGACTGATTTATTTTCAAAACAAGGCGATTTATTGCATAATAAAACAAAGCAATTATCAGAATTTCCAATTGATATGTCCTCTTTAAAAAACCAGCTTCAAGAACAATTTAGAGAGCTGTACGAGATTACAAAACTAACTGATAAATCCTTCATTGGCGCTGTAAAAGCCCAGGAAATAAAACAGACTAAAGGTTTAGACAATCTAGAAAAACGATTATTAAAAGCGCAGAAAAGAAAGTTAAGCACTGTTCTGGAACGGATCACCGATTTACAAAACGAACTTTTCCCTAATAAAAGCCTACAGGAACGTCAAGCTAATTTTTCAGAGTTTTATTTGGAATGTGGTGATAATTTGATTCCGAAATTAATCGAAAGGCTAAAACCATTAGATAACAAATTTGAGATAATTATCACATAATTTATTAACTATCACTATAATGCAGATTTTGTAAATTAATTAGATAAAAAAACACTAATTTTGCACAAAATTTAAAAAAATAAACAAAATGGCTACTAATAGAACATTTACAATGATTAAACCTGATGCTGTTGCTAACGGACACATCGGAAACATACTTGCAATGATTACAAATGCAGGTTTCAAAATTGTTTCTTTAAAATTAACTCAACTTACTGTTGCAGATGCTCAAGCATTTTATTCAGTACACGCTGCAAGACCTTTCTACGGTGAATTAGTAGAATTTATGTCAAGAGGACCTATTGTTGCTGCTATCTTAGAAAAAGACAACGCAGTTGAAGACTTTAGAACTTTAATTGGTGCTACAAATCCAGCTGATGCTGCTGAAGGAACTATCCGTAAAGCATATGCAACTTCTATTGGAGAGAATGCAGTTCACGGTTCTGACAGTGATGAAAATGCAGCTATCGAAGGTGCTTTCCATTTTGCAGGAAGAGAGCAGTTCTAGTATTAAGTGTTCCCGTTTTTTATTATTCAGTTAAAATAACAGAACTAATAAAAAAGGGCCATCATATAAAAATCCCGTCAAGTTCTAATAAACTTGACGGGATTTTTTTTTTACTGCAAACTAAAAGAACTGAATACTGAACACTTTTTTATTACCTCAAAACAACATCCTTCACCACATCTCTTCTCAGTTCTTCATTGATCATGGTCACGATTTTAGTTCTTCCATGACTTAATTCTTCGCGCAATACTGACGAACTTAGCTCTACATACAACGTACTTCCTTTCAATACCACATTCTTAGTATAGCTGTTCACACCGTTCCCCATCAAATTTTTCCAGGCGTCTTTTACATCAATCTGATCCATTCCTGGCTGTAACTTATTGACTTGGATAATTTGCTTTAAAACATCCCCTACCGTACTTTGATTATTTAGTCTTTTCGCCATTGTTTGTCAAATTTATTGGTCCTGCTTTCTTATAATGATATTCCTTTTTTTCTTCATTTCGCACCACCAACTCCTGATCGGATACTGCGATCAACTCCTCACTCCATTTAGAAAAAGGAGTAGAGTAATCTAAGAACGCTTTGCCATCCTTAAATCTAACAATGACATCCTCATACGCATCATTTACTAAAAAGCTACCATTTAATTGCGGCATTACTTTCTTTCGAATTCCCTTATTTTCCTTAGAAATTTCAAAATAGTCATAACTTTCATTCATTTTATAAGCCTTGTCTTCCCCTTTGTCAAAAACGACTCTCTCGATTTCCCAATAGCCATTGAGTTTCGCAATATCAGCAGGTTCAATCTTTTGCTGACAACTAACAAATAAGAAACTAAACAGTAAAATTTTAAATGTATTCTTCATATCAATTATATATTTATTAGGAGACGGCAGTAAGACATTACTCTTCTTTTTACTGTATATTTTTATTTAAAGAAAGCACAACAAAACGAATTTCTTCCTTCCCAACTCGCCAAGATCGGGACAATAATAGCTCGTAAAAATCGAATAAATTAGCGCGCTCCTATTTTACCACAAAGCTAACCTTATTAAATTTTAAAGAA
This sequence comes from Flavobacterium hiemivividum, assembly GCF_004349145.1. Classification (GTDB taxonomy): domain Bacteria; phylum Bacteroidota; class Bacteroidia; order Flavobacteriales; family Flavobacteriaceae; genus Flavobacterium; species Flavobacterium hiemivividum. The sequence goes on from NZ_SMFO01000005.1 coordinate 123,732, forward strand.
AACAAAAATAGCAACACTCATTAAAAAAAATTTCACTAGCTCACTTTCCAATCAGCAATTTCATATATAAAACCACTTTAAATATTTCAAGTATTTTATCAATCAGTATAACTTTAAACAAAAAAACACATCCGAATCGAATTCAAATGTGTTCCTTTAAATAGAAAGTATAAATCTATTTTCTACACCATGTCTTCTAAACAATTGTCAAAAAACAAAATAACATTGGTTTTATAAAATCGATACGCCGAAAAATGACTTTCGATATCATTTCGAAATTTAGTATGATTATTCAAATAGAAGGTTTCACACTGTACATCGTCACATTCTTTAATGTTATCTAACTTATTAATAAAGTCAATTAATTTATCTTGATACGATTCATTGATTTCCTTCACCTTCTCCAGGTCTTTAATCAAATCCTCTTTTTTTTGCTGATCGGATTCTAAATCTTTAAAAATGGAGGAATACAGCATTCGTTTAAAAAAAAGAATTTCGATTCTAATAATAGAAATATCTTCTTTCCAAAGTTCAATATCTTTATCCATAAACTTCATCTGGATATCGTCAACCGTCTCATGCTTATAAATTAAATCTTTCATACCATTTCATTTTCTAGAGGTCCCACTTGTTGCTTTACGCCAATAATATTAACCTTATTCATCCCTGACGGAAAGTGCCATTCAATTTCATCTCCGGTTGCGTAACCAAATAGAGCTATCGCCATGGGAGATAAAACAGAAATTTTATTTTGCTGAATATTGCCTTTATCAGGAGTTACAATTTGATAACTGCGTTCCCCAAATGAAGGTGTTTCGATAGATACAATAGAATTGTACCTAATCACATCTTCAGGTATCATACCGTCCTCCACAATTTTAGCTGACTCTAGTTGAAAATTTAATTTCTTAATCGAGTCTCGGTATATTTTGTCATCCTGACTTTTATAGTTTGCAATATTATCTTTTAATAAATCATACTCTCTCTTATCTACTATTAATTGACCGTATTTCATAATTTAGGTATAAACATATAAATTTTAAGCCTTTATAGAACTTGATAGTAACTATAAAGGCTTTTAAAATCAAAAAGAATTAATCAAAGATTAAGGGAAAATACCTCTTTGTATGTAAGCAGTTTCAATTCTTCTTATTGCTATTATATAAGCCGCTGTTCTCCAGTCTATCTTATCTGCTTTAACAAGTGCTTCTACTTTATAGAATACCTCCGTTATCTTTTTATCAAGCTTTTGCATCACTTCGTCAAGTTGCCAAAGCTCCCCGTTTCTGTTTTGTAGCCATTCAAAATAACTTCCTATTACTCCTCCCGAATTACATAAAATATCTGGAATAATAACGATTCCATTCTCTAATAAAATTTGTTCTCCATCAGTATCAATAGGTCCATTTGCACCTTCAGCAATAATAGTTGCTTTTACCATTGATGCATTCTCAACTGTAATCTGATTTCCTAAAGCTGCTGGAATAAGAATATCGCACTCCATGCCAAAAAATAATTTAGGATCTATTTCTTCAGCACCTGTAAATCCTTGAATAGAACCTTTTCTTGGCTTCGAATGTTCGAATAAAGCTTCTACGTCAATTCCTTTTTCATTAATTATGGTAGCATGTGCATCTTGAACCGCAAGCAAAATTGCTCCTTCTTCTGTTAAGAAATGAGAAGTCCAATAACCTACGTTACCAAAACCTTGAACAATAAACTTTTTATCTTTCAAGCTTTCGCCTCTACTTTTGTACAACAATTTAATTGTCAAGTACACTCCGTATCCGGTTGAACGATTTCTTCCTTCTAATCCACCAGAACCTACCGGCTTACCAGTTACAACATGTTGATTACGAGAACGCTCGGAAGAGGACTTAGTTGACATATAAGTGTCAGCCATCCAAGCCATAGTTTGTTCATTCGTGTTAACATCTGGCGCTGGAATATCATGCTCCGGGCCTATGTTCTCTCCTAAAGCATAAGTAAAACGTCTTGTAATACGCTCTAATTCGCCAATAGAATAATCTCTGGGGTCAATTTGAATTCCTCCTTTAGCACCACCATAAGGCAATCCCGCCAACGAAGTTTTCCATGTCATCCACATTGCTAATGCCTTAGCATCTTCTACATCAACTGTAGGATGGTAGCGCAATCCTCCTTTGTAAGGCCCTAATGCATTGTTATGTTGCACTCGGTATCCTGTAAAAATCTCTACCTCACCATTATCCATCTTTACTGGAAAATGCAGTATAATTTCGTTATTAGTTATTGATAAAATTCTTCTAATGTTTGAATTTAAGTGGATGGCATCAGCTGTTTTATTAAACTGTTGCATCACGTTGTCAAGCATACTCCTTTTTGTAGTTTCTTTTTTAACTGTCATATTTTATTTATTGATAATGTTCACAATGCATTTTATTACTATGTTGCCAAGTACAATGGCTATTATTATTACAATTAATGCACAATCCCGCACCTGAACTTAAATTTAACACTGATTTTTCTGTTCCAATAACAGGCAAATTCAAGTCAACGAGTATACTATCGCTTTTATTCTTATTGTTAACGACTAGAGGAATAGAATCAATTCCTTGGCTCTCAAATATGTTCATCTCATCTTATTTTAATATTGTTTGTATCAAACAATAATTATTTCGATCATAATAGACAAACAACATGCCAAATAGCTACAACGATATAGTGCAAATTAAAAAAACCTAATATACAAAGGATTACGAAAATGCAATTTTTAAAGTTACAAAATAAAGTGGGGCGAAACTACCCAGAAGAGGAAAAATTACTCAGCTTAAAGCAATTTATTTTTCTAGTTTCTGACGCAGTGTTTTTCGATCGATTTGAAGAATCTCTGCGGCTCGAGTTTTATTATTATCAACAGCCGAAAGCACCTTTAGAATATGCGCTTTCTCTATATCTTTTAACGATTTAAACTCTTCCTTTTCAGAAGGCATAGGGTATTTTAAGTATTCAGGCACATCTGCAACTTCAATTTGATCACCACTCATGATAATCATTCTTTGGATTACATTTTCTAATTCCCTGACGTTACCCGGCCAAGAATGACGCGTTAAAACCGAAACAGCTTTATCTGAGATAGTAATTTTAGGTTTGTTATACTCCAGACCGTACTTTTTAAGAAAAGTGACAATCAATAGCTTTATGTCACTCATTCGATTACGAAGAGGTGGTGTTTCTATATTTACAACATTTAGTCGGTAATAAAGATCCTCACGAAAACTACCATTGATTGACATATCATATAAATCACTATTTGTGGCAGCAATAATTCTCAGATCTATTTTTTGTGTTTTCTGAGAGCCTATCATACTCACTTCTTTTTCCTGTAATACCCGTAACAATCGGGTTTGCACAGACAAAGGAGCTGTTCCTATCTCGTCTAAAAAAATAGTCCCACCTACAGCAGCTTGAAAAAACCCACCTCGGGTTTCATTAGCTCCAGTAAAAGCACCTTTTACATAACCAAAGAGTTCTGATTCCATTAAGTTTTCGGGGATCGCTCCACAATTTACAGCAATAAAAGGTTGGGCTGCAAAAGCGCCTTTATAATGAATAGCTCTGGCTACTAATTCCTTTCCAGTCCCGCTTTCTCCTTGAATTAATATAGTTGCTCTATTGTCTTTTACACGCTGAATCAAATCTACTAATTGTACAATCTGCTGAGATTGCCCTACAATTCCTGCGTACTCCGTTATTTTATGACTAGCGCTATCAATAAGTTCTTCACTACTATTTTTAGAATTCCCTTTAGAATCTATAAGTTTTTGAACTGCACTTTTTAGTTCATCATTAGTAAACGGTTTTGCTAAATAATCTAATGCTCCTGATTTTACAGCCTCAACTGCACTATCTACCGAAGGAAATCCAGTCACAACAAGTTTAGGAATAGAAGGAAAATGTTCTTGCACATATTTTATCAACTCCATACCGTTTATAGCAGGCATCTGCAAATCAGTAATCAATAAATCAATAGTGCTAAACTTTAATATTTCAATTGCTTCCGTTACCGAAGAAGCTTTATAAGTATGGAAATTCTGCGCTTTTAAATTGCGATGAAGCAACTCAAGCATATCATAATTATCATCTACAATTAAAATATTTTCTTTCTTTAATTTCATTAGGACATCTTTAAAGGTAATTGAACTTGAACAACGGTTCCTTTCGGACTATTATCAAAAGTACGAATATCTCCCTTATGACTTTTAACAATTCCATGGACTACGCTCAGTCCTAAACCAGAACCTTCTCCGATAGGTTTCGTAGTAAAAAACGGCTCAAATATTTTAGTTTTCAGCGCTGCATCTACACCAGGACCTTGATCAGCAATTTCGATAAAAAAACTAGAATTATCAGAATAAACACTCACCTTAATAACTGTGTTTTTTGGAGACACATAAATCGCGTTGATCAGAATATTAAATAAGACTTGAGTAAGCTGAATAGGATCTAACTGCGCTTCTAATTGCAATTCTTTAAAATCGACCTCGTAACTAATTTCTGCTTTACTAAAATTAGGGCCTAATAAACTTAATGCATCCGAAACAATAGGAACTATTTCGACAAACTTCATGTTTTGAGGCATTTCGCAGGAAAAAAACATAAGCTTCTTAACGACTTCTCTCGAATAAATCGCAGCTTTAATAATTTTAGCACTATCTAATTGCGATTGTTTTTCAACAGTACGATCTCGTATAAATTCAGCAAAACCAAGGATATTTCCAAGTGGCGTATTGAGTTCGTGTGCGATTCCTGCGGTGATTTCTCCTAAAATCGAAAGACGATCTACACGTTCTACACTTCGTTTCAACAACTCCTCTTTTCCCTTATTCAAATGTCGTTCATAAAGCACGCCGACATCTGAAGCTACTTTGTTAAGCAATTTTTCTTCATCAGCTAAGAAGTGTTTTTCTGTAAATTGATCTGATGGATAATGCACTTTTACAAATCCCCTGTCTTCATCAAAAATGATAATAGCTGAATTTTGAAAAACAGTATTTTCGGGAATTATACTTGTAGTAAAATAATAACTCTCTAACTGCAACTCTATAAGTGCATGTTCAGAAAATCGCCAAGCCTGTTTTAAAACCAAACAAATCTTATCTAAAGTGGTTGATAATGATCCTTGATGCGCTGAAATTATAGCTGAAACTTCATATAAGCAAGATAATTCCTTGATCCGTTCTTGAAGTAATTCTTCTGTAGAAATAGTAGAATTCATGATGCTTAAAGGGATATAAAGTAATAATTATAGCTTAAAATCGAGTTTTAAAGAAACCCTACTTCGTTAAAAAAGAAAGAGCGACTTATATTCAAACTTTTATTTCTTACTTCGATTAAATAAACCAACAACAAATAACAATACGCCTGTAATTATTAATATGTAGTATAAAGTAATGTATTTATCTCTGACAACATTTGCTAAAACGAAGCAAACAACACTGACTAAGTACAAAACCATTGGGTTCAAATTCTTGATTGAAGAGAAATTCATATTGTTGAACTATTTAAAGAAAGAATCCACAAACTCATGTTTGTTAAAAACTTGTAGGTCTTCAATTCCTTCACCAACACCAATATATTTTACGGGGATTTTAAATTGGTCTGAAATCCCAATTACTACACCACCTTTTGCAGTACCATCTAATTTAGTTACCGCTAGACAAGTTACTTCAGTAGCTGCTGTAAACTGTTTAGCTTGCTCAAAAGCATTCTGACCAGTTGAACCATCTAAAACTAACAAAACATCGTGCGGAGCATCAACAATTACTTTTTGCATCACACGTTTTACTTTTGTTAATTCGTTCATCAAATTAACTTTATTATGTAAACGTCCTGCAGTATCAATAATTACAACATCAGCATCTTGCGCAACCGCTGATTGCAAAGTATCAAATGCTACCGAAGCAGGATCAGAACCCATGTTTTGTCTAACAATAGGAACACCTACTCTGTCAGCCCAAATTTGTAATTGATCAATCGCAGCGGCACGGAAAGTATCTCCTGCACCTAAAACCACTTTATAACCCGCTTTTTTAAATTGGTACGCAAGCTTTCCAATAGTAGTTGTTTTACCAACACCATTTACACCTACTACCATTAAAACGTATGGTTTTTTATCTTTTGGAATTACAAATTCAGTTGCTTCACCTGTATTAGTTTCAGAAAGTAATCCTGAAATTTCTTCTTGCAGAATTTTATTGAGTTCTTGAATTCCAAGGTATTTGTCAGCCGCAACACGACTTTCAATTCGAGTAATGATTTTTAGGGTAGTATCAACTCCAACATCTGAGGAAACGAGAATTTCCTCTAAATTATCTAAAACTGCATCGTCAACTTTAGACTTTCCTGCAACAGCTTTACTTAATTTAGAAAAGAAAGTTGTTTTTGATTTTTCAAGACCTTTATCTAAAGTCTCTTTTTTTTCTGATGAAAATAATTTTTTAAAAAAACTCATTGTATTAACAGTGTTAGGAATAAAGCATTAGACACAATGAACTAACACCCTCTTCAGAAGGGTAAAGATATAAAATAAAAAAGCTACTTCCGAATGAAAGTAGCTTTTCTATATAGTGCTTTTATTAATTAGTTCTTTTTCAAGAATTCATCAACTAGTTCAGGTGCTAATATAGTCTCTACGAATGTATAAGCGCCAGTTTTTGGAGATTTCACCATCTTGATGGCTTTTGATAATCTCTTAGAAGATGTTTGTAACGATGCTACTGTTTTCTTTGCCATGATTCAAATGTGTATTTAAATTTAAATAAAATCTCTAAATGCTAACATATTGAGATCTGTATTAAAACTTCTAATTATTATTTAATTTCTTTGTGAACAGTTACTCGTTTCAAGACTGGATTAAATTTCTTAATCTCTAATCTATCTGGAGTATTTTTTTTGTTCTTCGTAGTTATGTATCTTGAAGTTCCTGCAACACCACTTGTTTTGTGTTCCGTACATTCTAAAATTACCTGGATTCTATTACCTTTCTTTGCCATCTTGCTATTTTTTTTATTGGAAGTTAAAGATTATTTGATAAATCCTTGTGCTTGCGCTTTTTTCAAAACTGCAGCAATTCCATTTTTATTAATTGTTTTTACCGTAGATGCAGCTACTCTAAGAGTAATCCATCTATCTTCTTCTGGAAGATAAAAACGCTTTTTCACTAAGTTAACAGAAAATTTTCTCTTAGTTTTATTCATAGCGTGAGAAACGTTATTTCCTACCATCGCTCTTTTACCTGTAAGGTCACAAACTCTTGACATTATGCTTATCTTTTATCGTTATTCAAAATCAGGGTGCAAAGAAAAGAAAAATAAACCTATAAACCAACAAAATTATAATACAATTTTAAAAATTTCTTTCTTCAATAACTCTAAACTTTTTATCACCGCTCTATCTATCACTTTCTCACGTGGTTGGCCAAAATTATATTCTTCGACAATAACTTCATTTGGCGTTGCCAATGCAATAAAAACAGTCCCAATTTCGGCAATTTCGTCTCCTTTTGTCGGGCCTGCATTTCCAGTTGTAGCGATCGCATAATCAGTATTCATAATTTCCTTTACGCGCAAAGCCATTGCCGAAGCCACTTCCGCACTCACTACAGAAAATTCATTAATCACACTCTCAGAAACCCCTAAAACGCCAGTTTTAACCTCCGTAGCATAAGAGACTACGCTCCCCTTGAAATATTCAGAAGCACCTGGAATCGCAGTTAATAAAGCCGCAATTTTACCACCAGTACAACTTTCAGCTGTAGCAAGTGTTTTATGTTGTTGTTTTAGCATTTTCCCAACTAAAAACTCAATAGTTTCATCCTCTTCAAAGCCAACGATAATATCTTTGATAATCGCATCCAAAGACCTAACATATTGTTCTAATGCATTTTCCAAGAATTCTTTGTTTGTACCACGAGCCGAAATCCGCAAACGAACCGTCCCCGGACTCGGCAAATAAGCCAACTTTAAAAAATCTGGAAGACTGTCTTCCCAAGCTTCAATTCGCTCTGCCACCATACTCTCTCCTTGCCCGTAAGTAAGAATTGTTTTATGTATAATATACGGCCGACTATACTCTCGTACTACTTTTGGGATTATTTCGTTTTCAACCAAATACTTCATTTCGTAAGGAACTCCAGGCAGCGAAATAAAAACGGTGTTTTCTTTTTTCATCCACATTCCCGGAGCAGTTCCCACCGCATTGTGTAAAACTGTACATTTTGAAGGAACAAGCGCCTGATCTTTATTAATTTGCGTTATAGCCCGTTTATAAAAACCTTCTATCAACGCAGTAACATGATCTAAAACAGCGTAATTTACAATTAATTCATCTTCGAAATAATCACAAAAAGTTATTTTAGTAACATCATCTTTTGTTGGCCCTAAACCACCAGTAATAATAACCAAATCTACATTATTTTGAAGCTTTTCAAATGTATCTAAGATATGCTTTTTGTCGTCGCTTATCGATATCATTTCGTTGATTTCGACTCCAATTTTATCGAGTGACTTCGCTATAAAAGCCGAATTTGTATCGACAATTTGCCCAATTAAAATTTCATCCCCAATAGTAACAATGGTTGCCTTCATTTTTTTATATGGATTTAGGTTTTGCTTTATACCTAAAATTCAACACCCAAATAACTTGAATGTTGAATTTTAGTGTTTTTGTAAAAAAATAGGAATTGAAATAATCTTACAACTCAAAATCCTTTTTAATTTCTTTGATCGCCTCTTTAACCTGCGACTTTATACTCTTAAAAGTATCAATTATTTCTTTCTTTTTACCTTCAGTTTTTGTCCAAGCTTCTAATTGCAGGATTTCTTCGAATGCAACATTCAAACCAAGCAGGTCTAAAGTTGGTTTTATTTTATGTGCATAAGCATAAGCATGCTTGTGATCTTTCTTCTTAATTCCTTCCTTGATTTGCTTTAAATCAGCTGGAACTTCGGTTACAAACAACGTTAGAATTTCATTTACAAATTCTGGATCGTTATCTGAAAGTGCGTACACTTTTGCAAGGTTGTAGTTTAAAGCCATTATTTTACTTGTATTCTAAATAGTTTTTGTCCTTCTAAAAATCCCTCTAACACATCGTCTGGTTTTACAGCAGCAACCCCTTCAGGCGTACCTGTAAAAATAATATCCCCAATTTTTAATGTAAAAAATTGAGAAACATATGAAATAAGCTCATCAATTTTCCACAACATATTGCTGGAATCGCTGATTTGAACCGTTTTACCGTTATTAGTTAACTCAAAAGTAAGATTTTCTAACGAACTAAATTGCTCTTTTGGTAAAAAATCACCAATTACAGCAGAACCATCAAATGCTTTGGCTTTCTCCCAAGGCAATCCTTTGGCTTTTAACTTCGACTGTAAATCTCTAGCCGTAAAGTCAATACCTACACTAATTTCATCATAATACTTATGAGCAAACTTTGGCTCGATGTATTTCCCAACCTTATTTATTTTTACAATAATTTCAATTTCGTGATGAATATCTTCCGAAAATTCAGGAATTACAAAAGGATGTTGCTTTAATAAAATCGCCGAATCAGGCTTCATAAAAATAACAGGCTCCGTCGGTCGCTCATTTTGCAATTCTTCTATGTGGTTAGCATAGTTTCTACCAATACAGATTATTTTCATTTTTTTCTAGTGAATAGTAAATAGTAATTAGTAAATAGTCTATTCCACTATTCACTAATCACTACACACTTAGTTTTTAGTATTCAGTTTTCTAAGTTTTATAGCCGTCAACACTTTTTTAGTGTACAAAGGAAAGTCTGCATTTTGTATCCAACTAAAGTAACCTGGTTCTTGTTCTAAAATTTTATCAACTTTTATTCCTTTGTGTTTTCCAAAGGAGAAAATCTCTTCTCCTTCTTTGTCAAAAGCTATCATTCCTGCAAAATCAGCGATTTTCTTTCTTGTCGAAAATTCCGATAGCGCTTTCATATCATTTGGTAAATCAGGATAACGTTCTAACTGCGCTTTCAAAATTTCATAAGTCGCCATAGTATCTGCTTCTGCCGAATGTGCATTTTCTAAACTTTGACCACAATAAAACTTCAAAGCTGCACTTAATGTACGTTCCTCTTTTTTGTGAAAAATGGTTTGAACATCAACTGAAACACTATTTTTCATGTCAAAATCGACTCCTGCGCGAAGTAATTCTTCTGCTAACAAAGGAATGTCAAAACGATCAGAATTAAATCCAGCCAAGTCACAATCTTTTATCATCGCATGAACTTGCGAAGCTAACTCCTTAAACGTAGGCTCATTTGCTACTTTTTCGTCTGTGATTCCATGTACAGCCGTTGTTTGCGCCGGAATAGGAATAGTAGGATTCACTAACCAGGTTTTACTTTCTTTATTTCCGTTAGGAAAAACTTTAAATATTGATATTTCTACAATTCGGTCTTTTCCAACATCAATTCCAGTGGTTTCAAGGTCAAAAAAGCAAATTGGTTTATTAAGTTTAAGTTCCATTTTTTGTTTTTATTATCATACAAATGTAAATTTTAAAGCTGAATTTCACCAATAATCAGGTATTAATTTCGCCCAAAATAACAAAGCATTTTAAAGTGGCAATCTATTCTAAAATAACAAAACCCAACAAATTTAAAATAAATCTGTTGGGTTTCTTTATGTTTTTATTTCGAAATTAAAAATCTCTATTCACATCAAATGCTTCTAGGTATTCAGCAACTCGTTTTACAAAACCACCACCTAGCGCTCCATCTACAACACGATGGTCGTAACTGTGAGAAAGAAACATTTTTTGACGAATTCCTATAAAATCACCTTCTGGCGTTTCAATAACTGCTGGTACTTTTCGAATCGCTCCAAGAGCTAAAATTCCCACCTGCGGCTGATTTAAAATTGGAGTTCCAAAAACACTTCCAAAAGTACCTACATTTGTTACTGTGTAAGTTCCACCTTGCGTATCGTCCGGTTTCAATTTACCTGCTTTAGCACGTCCACCAAGATCATTCACCGCTTTTGCCATTCCTACTAAGTTCAATTGATCTGCATTTTTAATAACAGGAACAATTAAATTACCGTTAGGCAATGAGGCAGCCATACCCAAATTGATATTTTTCTTTTTGATGATATAATCACCATCTACAGAAATATTCAACCCTGGAAAATCTTTCAAAGCTTTAGCAACTGCTTCCATGAAAATTGGAGTGTAAGTCAATTTCTCCCCTTCTCTCTTTTCGAAAATACCTTTGTTTTTTTCTCTCCATTTCACAATGTTAGTCACATCGACTTCGATAAAAGACTGTACGTGTGCTGAAGTTTGAACTGAAGCGACCATGTAACCCGCAATAAGCTTGCGCATTCTGTCCATTTCAACAATCTCATCACCACCGTTTACTGATACTGGAGCTGCTTTTTGTACTATTGTAGTCGCAGCTTGCACCGCTTTTGGAGCTTCCGCAGTTTTTACCGGAGCAACCGCTGTTTGACTTCCTCTATTTTTAACGTACTCTAAAATATCATTTTTCGTAACTCTACCGTCTTTTCCTGTTCCGCTTATCTGTTCCAATTCCTCAACTGAAACACCTTCTGTCGAAGCTATATTTTTCACCAATGGAGAAAAGAATTTATCCGAATCAGAATAATCAGTTGGCATTGCCACGCTATCTTTAGCAGCATCAACGGTTTTTGACACTTCGGCAACAGCCTCTGGAGTTGCAGCTGTTTGAACAACTGAAACCAACTCTCCACCTTCAGTTTCGATAATTGCAATGGTTTGACCCACTTGAACTAAATCATCTTTACCAAATAATTGCTCCACCAAAATACCTGAAACTTCACTCGGTACCTCGCTATCAACCTTATCAGTTGCAATCTCGAGTACTGCTTCATCTGCTTCAATCCTGTCACCTACTTCTTTTAACCAATTTGTAATGGTTGCTTCTGCGACGCTTTCTCCCATTTTAGGAAGCTTTAATTCAAATTTTGCCATATTGTTAACCTAAGAAGGCGTTTTTGTTTTCAGTTTGCGAAATTACTAAATATTCTAAACATAAATTACATTTAATGTAATTTATCATTCTAATTTTACAATCGCTCCTCTTTCATTAGAATTATCACTGCCTATAAAAAAAGCAGTGTTTTTTGGTAACACTTTAAAGGATAACCCCTTGTTTTTTAACGATTCTATAAAATTAATTAATTCTTTAAAAGAAACATAATTGTTATCAAACAATACTTCCGTCTTGGTTTCCAATGAAATCTTTGACGAAATTACCATTTTTTCTGTTTTCAAATCGTGTAAAAACACTTTTTTTTGAAGTTTTGACGCTATTTTGTTAATTAACTCATCATTAGAAGAATATAAAATATACGACTGCGGAATCTTCTTTGCTTTGGCTTGACCTTGAAACATTTTTATAAAAGAAAAAAATAGAATTCCTGTTTTCATAAAAAATGAAAAGAACCTCGATACTTTGAAATGCTTTTTATAGAAAAACTCCATGGCCTCCTGAAACCGTTTCATATAAACCCCATCTTTTACGGTGCTTTCGCCTTTATAGTGAATTACAGTAGTTTCGTGATAATAATAGTTACATTTCCCTGTTTGCAGCATTCTAAAAGACAAATCGATGTCGTCTGAATACATGAAACAGTCCTCATCAAATCCACCTAATTCCTGATACAAATCCCGTTTCATCAGCATGAAAGCCCCAACGAGAATATCGACTCTAGCTGTTTCGTTTTCTGATATATGTTGCGCATAATATTCCCCAAATACTTTCACTTTTGGGAACAGCTTGTACAAACCTAGCATTTTTGTCAAGGCCACAAAAGGTGTAGGTACTCCCCTTTTACTTTCTGGCAGAAAATTTCCTGCTCCGTCAATGAGTTTTACCCCCACGTTTCCTAGGTTTTTTTGCTTTTTGGCGAAAGCCAATACTTTTGTAAAAGTATCTTCGGCAACCACGGTATCCGGATTAAGGATGCAAATATATTCGCCTTGAGCGATCGCGACACCTATATTATTCCCTTTCGGAAAACCATAATTATCTCTATTTTCAATAAGTTTTACATTCGGAAAACGCAGCTTCATCATTTGACAACTATCGTCTTCTGAATTATTATCAACGACGATTATTTCGCCATCAATATGTTCTAAAGCACTTTGCACGCTTAAAACACATAATTCTAGGAAATAACGGACGTTATAATTGAGAATGATTACTGACAATTGCATCTCTCAAAGATATATTTTATGATCTAAAACCACAACGACAAAGTAAAACAGAGCTACAATTATCCAAATAAAACCCAATGATTCATTCCTAAAACCGATTTTAATCCCGCGAATCAACTACTTTTGGGAAACAAAAAATTATAATAAAACCAATCCTCGTCATTGAAAAAAGCATTTCTAATAGTATTCCTGTTTATCATTAGTCAGATTCACGCTCAAATTTCGGGATGTACAGATCCACTGTCTAAAAATTTCAATCCATCAGCAACTGTAAATGATGGCAGTTGTAAATATCCTTCGACAAAAATAAAACCTACTTACTCTGCACAATTAACTGACGCGCTTCACGAAACATCCGGCTTAGTTTATAGCGATAATCTATTGTGGACGATGAATGACGACACTGACAACACAATTTACGGAGTCGATACCAATGGTGTGATTCAAAAGAAAATAGCTCTCAAAAATGCAACCAACAAAGACTGGGAAGAAATCGCACAGGACAGCAGCTATTTTTATATTGGTGATTTTGGAAATAATGTATCGGGAAATAGAAAAGACCTGCGTATTTTAAGAGTCGAAAAAATATCGCTAGAAGGGAAAACTCAAAAAATCGATACTATTTCATTTTCATATTCAAACCAGACTGATTTTACTAAAATAAAATCTAACACAACTAATTTTGATTGTGAAGCCTTTGTTGTTGTAAATGATAGCATCTACTTATTTACAAAACAATGGAAGCAAAAAAGAACAACTGTTTATGTCATCCCGAAGACTCCAGGGAATTATACCGCTCAATTGAAAGACACTTTTAATGTAAATGGCTTGATTACTTCGGCTACGATCCTACCAGATAAAAAACTGCTTGCCCTTAGCGGCTATAGGAAATCGTTGACTCCATTTGTGTATCTTTTCTACGACTATGAACGTTCAAGCTTTTTCTCAGGCAATAGACGAAAAATTAAAATAGCATTACCTTTTCATCAAATTGAAGGTATTACAACAAAAAATGGTTTACAGTACTATCTATCCAATGAGAACTTCACGCGAAAACCATTTTTAGCTGTGCCTCAGCGGCTACATCAATTGGATTTGAGTCCTTTTTTGTCTCAGTATCTTGATCAAAGATAATTCGAATATAATACCATTGAAGCATAGAAATTACTGCGGATTTTTCATACCCCCCTAAATTTTATATTAGTTTCATTCCGACGAAGGAGGAATGTCCACAAACTGTTTAAGCAACTAGGTTTCCTCCTTCCTCAGATGACAAGTTTATGGTTATGTTTTCCTGTAATATTTTTAAAAATCCACTAGAATAATATTTGTTTTCTTTACTTCTCTACAATAAAAATATCCTTTTCTCAAATAATATTCCAAGATAATTCCTTACATTTCTACCAGTAAAAAGTCTTTATAAACTAATAAAACCCATGAAAAATAACCTCGGATCGATCTCTTTACTAGTTGCCTTCAGCGGACTAGTGTTTTTTGAAGTCTTGCTTCGCATGGAGATTCTAACTCATCAAGGTTGGAAAATTGTCACAGCAGGTTTTGAAGCGGCGACCATCGGTGGATTTGCTGACTGGTTTGCTGTCAGTGCATTATTTCATGAAATCCCAATTCCATTTGTGCGCAAACACACGAATATCATTGCCAAAAATCGTGAAAAACTTACCGAAGGAATTGTCGACTTAGTGACTAACAAATGGCTTTCGCCCGATGTTATTGCCGAGAAACTAAACGAAGTGGACTTGGCTAAAATCATTTTGGATTTCATACAACAACCCAAAAACCAGCAGAATGCAATTAGTTTAATTCAAAATATAGTTTTGAAATTAGTTGATGAATTAGACAATCCAAAATTTGCATACGCCTTACAAAAAATACTAAAAGATCAGATTTCCAGTATTGATTTAGCTTTCCCTTTGGGAACTTGGTTAGAAAAATCCATCAAGAATGGAGACCATCATCAAATATGGGAGTTAATTATTGAGGAAACTGGAAAATCTATTACAAATCCCGAGACAAAAACAATGCTTCTTGCTAAGCTTAAAGAGGCTGCAGAGGAATACTCAGATAAAGGTTTTTTCAAAAAGACAGCCTTGTTTTTAGCCGAAAAAAGTGGCGGAATTGATTTAAACCTAATCGCTGATGACCTTCTTTTGAAAGCAAAAGAGCTGATGTCAGACGCAAAAACAGACGCTAATCATCCCATTCGATCTAAGTTTGACGACTGGTTGCTTGATTTTGCAAAACAACTCACTTCTGGTGATGAAAAGTCAATCAACTTAATCGAAAATCTAAAAGAACGTGTAATGCAGCATGTTGAAGAAGAAAAAGTGATACATACGCTTTTAATTCGTTCTAAAGAAACGCTAACAGCGCAATTGCAAAACAATAACACTCCGCTAATGCAATTCCTGATTTCTAATCTCAATCGTATGTTAGTTGATTTACGAGAGGATCCAGCTGCTCAGCAAAAAATCAACATTTATATTCGAGAAACTGTTTCAGAACTATTGGTTAAGTTCCACAGTGAAATTGGGAATATGGTTCGCTCCAGCATGATGAAACTCAACAATAAAGAACTAGTCGAACAAATTGAAGACAAGGTTGGTAACGATTTGCAATACATCCGATTGAATGGTGCGGTTGTAGGCGGTATTGTAGGTATTATATTAGCTTTGCTTAAAATGCTTTAGATAAAATCCCAAGTAATAAGCGGTAGTAAATAATCTAATAAAGCAGAAATTCATATTTCTTTATTATAAATGTAGACCGCTCTTGGAAAAAATGCCGATTGCTTTTTTTAATATATTACGTTCTAACTCGGCATCTTTGAGTCTTTTCTCTAGTTCATGAATCTTTTCTTGCTCGGGAGTGAGTTTTAAATTTCCTTTCCCAGGAAAACTTCCTTATCCAAACTCCTCGTACTCTTTGCGCCATTTATACAACTGTGGTGCTGTGACTCTTAACTCTCTGGCGAGTTCTGATACATTTGTTCTATCATAACTCAATTGAACGGCTTTTTCTTTAAAAGCTTTATCATAAATTTTGCGGACTTCTTTCATAGGCTAAAATTAAGATTATCTCTTAACTTACGGTGATGGCTAAGTTAGCATGTCCAATCATCCTTTGAACAAACATAATACACTGTAAAGTAATGTGCTTTAGATGTTTTTTTCACGATTCATAACCAAGAGTTTACGGGTTCAACGCCCGTCTTCACTACACAATTAAACCCTTAGACATCCATTCAGTTGCTAAAATTTTGTTTTTACTCATTTCATATTATTACATCCATAACAATAAGTGTTTTTTCCCTAAATTGATAAAAAACAAGTTCTTTTCACCAGATGTAACTATTTTTCACTTATTTTTGAATAATCAATTTTCACCAATACACATGAATACTAATCGATTTTCACTAAAAATAAGTGTTTTTCACGGTCGTAAAGCACCTGAGGAAGGGATACTGGTAGGTTATGGTGCTTTAATAGAAACTTTAGCTTTGGCTATGCCATTACCTAATCGTTTATCATTGATAAGTACTAAAAAACGTCAATATAAAACTGATCATTGGCAAGTGCTTACTTCGCGTCACGAACCAGAAGACACTCTTTACAAACAATTGGTATTTGCTTTAAAATACGAAGGAATAAATTTATTGTTTTTTAAGAAACTATTTGAACAACTATCAGAAGAAACAATAACTTCATTGGTCCAAATAGAACCGCAAGGACAATACAGCCGTAAAGTTTGGTTCTTATACGAATGGCTTATGGGGAAGTCACTTCCAATTCCAGATTTAAATAAAGGAAATTTCGTTACCCTAATTGATGAAGATATACAATTTGCTTTACCTATAAGTACAAATTCCAGCCGACATCGTATAAAAAACAACTTGCCTGGCACTGTTAATTTTTGTCCGCTAATATTTAAAACTCAAAAGTTGAATGATTACATAGCTGATGATCTTTCCAATAAGAAAAATAGTTATTTAAACGAAATTCGCAAAGACGTACTACAACGAGCATCAGCATTTTTATTGCTAAAAGATTCCAAAGCATCTTTTACCATAGAAGGAGAAACTCCCACTAATCATAGAGCAATTAGGTGGGGAAAAGCCATAGGTCAAGCAGGTTCAAAACCATTAGAAAAAGAAGAACTATTGCGATTACAACAAATAGTGATAGAAAATAGTCGTTTCCTAAAAATGGGTTATAGGGACGAAGGGGGCTTTGTGGGGGAACATGACCGAGTTAGTGGAGAACCAATGCCAGAACATATTTCAGCAAAATGGCAAGATATTGAGAAATTGATGGACGGATTAATTGCAACTTATAAAAACATTGAAGAAACTGGCTTTAATGCTGTTTTGGCAGCTGCAAAAATAGCTTTTGGATTTGTTTTTATTCATCCTTTTGTAGATGGCAACGGAAGAATACACCGATATATAATACATCATATTTTAACCAAAATGCAATTTGCACAACAAGGAATAATCTTCCCGGTGTCTGCTTCTATTTTAAATCATATTGACGATTATAAAATAGTATTAGAATCTTATTCACATCCATTATTGGACTTTATAGAATGGAAAACTACAGAATCTAACAATGTAGCCGTATTGAACGAGACAATTGATTATTACCGCTATTTTGACGCAACTAAACAAGCAGAATTCTTATTTGATTGTGTTGATGATACTATAGTAAATGTAATTCCCAATGAGGTAAACTATCTACAGAAATACGATGCTATGAAAAAATACCTGGATGATATCTTCCAGATGCCTGACAAAACAGTTGCATTACTTATTCGGTTTCTAGAACAAAATAATGGGATACTCTCTAAAAGAGCTCTAGAAAAAGAGTTTAATGTCTTAAATGAAATTGAGATAAATGAAATTGAAGAAAATTACATTTCAATTTTTGAAAACTAACTTTGTTTACTACACTAAATAAAACGAGCTTTAACTATCGTAATAATGTTAATATATCCACAAAAAAATGAGTGAGGAAAAAGAGTGAGGAATAGTCAAAAAAAACAAATCTCGAAGCATTCAAGATTCGATAAAGTTCTATATGATGGCAAAGTTAGGGTGAATATAAAATAAACAGCAATTTTCATAACCCTGAGGTCACGGGTTCAACTCCCGTCTTCGCTACACAAACAAACCCATAAACACCAACTGTTTATGGAACAGTAAAATCATTTCAACTAAATGAAGAGACGAAGGCACTTGTGCAAGTACAACTAAGTGGTTAAACATTTCTCACCAAAAACTAAACTTTGACCGAACTTTTGAGTATACATATAAATATTAAATTATATGGAAAGCAATAAAAAATTTATAGGTAGCAGAGAGGCAATGGAAATCCTCAGCATAAAGTCATTGACAACACTGGGGTCATTTATTACTAATGGTATAATCAAAGCTTATACACCCTTCAATAGCAGCAGACGACGATTCAAAGTATCCGAACCCGAGAAAGTTCTTAATTCTAAATGATGTCAACCTTGACAATAATAAACTACCTTTGCACGGTAGTTTTTTTTGGGGTACTCAAATAATTAAAGACCAAATTAGAGACTAAGCATTAAAAAAAATAAAAAACTCAGCAAATACAACCCTTTTACGCATGAATTACCTTTCTGTTGAAAATATCTCGAAATCTTTTGGTGAGAGAACGCTTTTTGAAAATATCTCTTTTGGGATTAATAAAGACCAAAAAATTGCATTTATAGCCAAAAACGGCTCTGGAAAAACCACCATAATGAGTATCATTAATGGCTTGGAAGAATCTGATTCGGGACAAGTAGTTTTGAGAAAAGGAATCAAAATGGCTTTCTTATCTCAAAATAATAATCTACAAGACGAACTCACCATTGAAGAAAGCATTTTCGCCTCAGACAATGAGATTTTGAAAGTAATTGAAGCCTACGAAAAAGCATTGGAGAATCCAGAAGATGAAGAGGTTTATCAAAAAGCTTTTGACGGAATGGACCGACACAATGCTTGGGATTTTGAGACGCAATACAAGCAAATTTTATTCAAACTGAAGTTGGAAGATTTCAAACTGAAAGTAAAAAATCTTTCGGGTGGACAGAAAAAACGTTTGTCTCTAGCTATAATTTTGATCAACCGTCCTGACTTATTGATCTTAGATGAACCTACGAATCACTTGGATTTAGAGATGATCGAATGGTTAGAAAGCTATTTTGCAAAAGAAAACATTACCTTGTTCATGGTAACTCACGACCGTTTCTTCTTAGAGCGCGTTTGCAATGAAATCATCGAATTAGACAACGGTAAATTATATTCCTACAAAGGAAACTACTCTTATTATTTAGAGAAAAAAGAAGAACGCATTGCTTCTGAAAACGCCAGTGTTGACAAAGCACAAAATCTATTCGTAAAAGAATTAGAATGGATGCGACGTCAGCCTAAAGCAAGAACGACTAAATCGAAATCGCGTCAGGATGATTTTTACGACATTAAGGAGAAAGCCCAAAGTCGTCGTAAAGAAAACAAGGTGGAACTAGAGATCAATATGGAACGTATGGGAAGCAAGATTATCGAGCTTCACAAAATCTCTAAGAAATTTAAGGACCATGTAATCATGGATAATTTCAGTTTTGACTTTCAACCAGGAGAACGCATTGGAATCATTGGAAAAAACGGAACAGGAAAATCAACATTTTTGAACTTATTGACCGGAAGTTTACCGCTTGATTCTGGAAAAGTGGTGATTGGTGAGACTATAAAATTAGGATATTATACTCAAAGTGGAATCAACCCAAAACCAGGACAACGTGTAATTGATGTCATTAAGGAATACGGAGAATTTATTCCGTTGATGAAAGGGAAATTGATTTCGGCTTCACAATTATTGGAGCGTTTTCTTTTTGATGCTAAAAAACAATACGATTTTGTAGATCGCTTGAGTGGTGGAGAACTAAAACGTTTGTACTTATGTACCGTTTTGATTCAAAATCCGAACTTCTTAATTCTGGATGAGCCAACAAACGATTTAGATATCGTGACCTTGAACGTTTTAGAAAGCTTCCTTTTGGATTATCCAGGATGTCTATTGGTAGTTTCTCACGACCGTTATTTCATGGATAAAATTGTGGACCACTTATTTATCTTTAGAGGACAAGGAGTTGTTGAAAATTTCCCTGGAAACTATTCTGATTTTAGAGCGTATGAAGATAGTGCTGATGTTGCTCAAAAAGAGGAAAACAAAGCGGAGAAGAAAGACTGGAAGCAAAATAACCCAACAGGAAATTTAACTTTCAACGAGCAAAAAGAATTCCAAAAAACAGAGAGAGAAATCAAGGATTTGGAAGAACAAAAAGCTAAGATTGAACTATTATTCTCAGAAGGAAAGGTAGCAGATGCAGATATCGAGAGAAAAGGCAAAGAATTACAGAATCTCATCAATAAAATGGAAGCTAAAGAGGAAAGATGGTTTGAACTGAGCGCAAAAATGGAAGGATAAATCTCCCTAACCTCTGCCGTGGCGAGGATGTGAAAAGAGTTGTTTTATAAAATTAAAACCCCAATATTTTTAGCAGTAATGCTGGAATTGTTGGGGTTTTATTTTTTATATTAGGTACAGTCACCTAGATATTTGTTCAACTTCTATCTAATTGCCCCAATTGGCAATTTAAAATACAAAGCTACACATACCAATTTAGCACTTTTAAAAAGACCGAAACACTGTAAATATGACAACTTCCTTCCCCGCTATTAAAACAGAAAGACTTTTACTTCGACAGTTTGTTGAAAGTGACCTTGACAATGTATTCAAAGGACTTTCACATCCTGACATTATTAAATACTATGGCGTAAGTTTTAACACTCTGGAAGCGACTAAAGAGCAGATGACATTTTTTAAAAACCTTGAAAATGATGGGACTGGAATTTGGTGGGCGATTGTTTCTCCAGATCAAAAAATATTTTATGGTGCGGGCGGGTTTTGCGACTTATCAACAGTACATAGAAAGGCTGAAATTGGATTCTGGTTGTTCCCTGAGTTTTGGGGAAAAGGAATTATGAAGGAAGCGATGCCCTTAATTTGTAATTATGGCTTTGAGAACCTCGGACTTCATCGTATTGAGGGTTTTGTAGATCCTGAAAATGCAAATTGTAAAAAAGCAATGGCTAAACTTGACTTTCAACACGAGGGCACAATGAAAGAATGCGAAATCAAGAACGGCAAATTTATTAGTATTGAAATTTATGCTAAACTGAATGACAGGAGCTCATAACAGTTTTTTTTTTTAAAAGCTGGAAATAAAAAGCTTCTAGCAGTAACGTAAATCTATTGACTGTAAACTTATTCTAGGACGAGACAAACTTATATATATTGCCATTTGTTATTTGGAAAATAGATAAAACAAAGTACATTGTAACCCAATTAAGCAATACGATTATGGTACTACTTGCAAAATGGACAGTAATCCTCTTTGGTTTTTTTTTAATTAGCGCTGGCTTCCTTATGCTTTTCTATCCCTCAAAGACAAGAACAATTATAGGCAAAGCAGGAAGTACAAATTTCATTAATTATGCCGAAATTACAATTCGGATGATCCCCGCTACGGCTTTGGTTTTGTACTCCCATCTTTCAAAATACCCGGAAGTATTCTTAGTATTAGGTTGGTTTATCATCGCTACCTCTTTTGTTCTTTACCTCATCCCACGAAAAGCACATCATGCCTACGCGGTGTATTGTGCCAAGCTACTAACGCCCACCCTGATTCGGCTGATTTCTCCCTTCTCAATATTTTTTGGTTCGTTTATTATTTTCTGTGTTCTATAGATCTTAGGCAAACAAAATTAGCACAAGGAGACGCACGACCGCCATTTTTTTAAGCACCGAAATTCTTCTATATTTACACCCTGATACTCACTTAAGAACTCCATTTTAGACTTACAGCCAATAAAACCATGCTATTCCAAATCAAATCTTACATAAAATTCCTGTGGCACTCTAAGAACGAGCATGCCGTACACTCCCCTTTTGTATTCAATTTGATTACAAAATGTTTTTATGATAGCAAGCCAAAACCGGAATACCAGCTTTTAAAAGAATACCGAAAGGAGCTTTTAGAAAATAAAAACACAATTGAGGTTATAGATTTTGGAGCAGGATCCAAAGTCTTTAAATCCAATAGCAGAGAAATCTCCAAGATTGCGAGAACGGCTGGAATATCTCAAAAAAGAGCGGAGTTATTGTTTCGAATTAGTAATTATTTTGAAACAGACACCATTTTAGAAATAGGGACTTCTTTGGGATTAGCAACAGCTGCAATTTCTTTGGGATACAAAAACGCACAAATTACAACACTTGAAGGGTGTCCAGAAACATCAAAAATTGCCCAAGAGCAATTAGAAAAATTTGGTTTAACCAATGTAGAATTTGTCGTGAGTGAATTCAGCAGTTATTTAGAAAAATTAAATTTATCATCGAAAATACAAACTAAAAACTTTTCCTTAATCTACTTCGACGGCAACCATCAAAAACAATCAACATTAGACTATTTTGATTTATTGCTACCCACAATAACTAATGATACCGTGTGGATTTTTGATGATATACACTGGTCTCCAGGAATGGATGAAGCTTGGGAAGCGATAAAAAAACATCCAAAAGTAACGGTTACCATTGACACATTTCAATGGGGATTTGTTTTCTTTAGATATGAGCAACCAAAGGAACATTTTACCATTCGAGTTTAATAAATACAAAAAAAGACAGCCATCCCTGACTGCCTTCTCTTATATCAATTAGTAAACCCTTATTGTTTAGCCTCTTGCATTTCTTCAGATTTAGCACCCATTCTGTTAACTTTTAACAATGGCGCAAATTTGAATTTTAAACCCGCAATATCTTTATTATCTGATGAAGAAAGACCTTCTTTTTCTACAGTATTTTTTCTGCTATCTAATGCTTCATACATTAATTTAATTTCATCCCAGTCTTCACGAGAGTAATTGTCTTTATTATCTTCGGCAGTGTGAATAAATTGTCTGTATACACTAAGGATATTGTCTTTATTTACCCAATCAAAATTCATATCATCCCCGATTTTTCCTTCACCGAACAATGAATTTCTCATTTGTTGTTTTGAATTTGGAGCCGAAGCTTCCATATCCGCTTTCATTCTAGCTTGTAATGCAGCATATTTAGCTTTACTAGCTTCGATTTTCACTTTAGCCTCTTCACTTTCTTTTAAATCTACAAGTGCCGTTTCAGCTTGACTGCTTCTTACTTCATACGTAGCTTCAATTGCAGACCAGTTCGCTTTAGCATCTTCTACAGCTACATTTTCTAATGAGTCAACATAAACAACATAAGACTCTACTGTTTTATTTGCTGCTTCTGTTTTTTCGTCTTTACAAGATGTAAATCCTAAGGCGATAACCGCCATTCCCAATACTAAATTTGTACTTTTCATAATGTTTGATTTTATATTAGTTAAATATTATAATTCAAATGTACATAGCATTGTATTGCATTCAATATAAACATGTTAATTATATAAACAATTCCCGAAATTGTGAAATAAATTGGAATCAACATCAAATATAAAGCAATTGAGAAGGCTTATATTAAACTATTCATTTATAAAAACAGTACTATTATAATGCACTGTAACAGATTATTTCATCCACTTTATATATTATAACTATCAAATAGTGGAGGTCAATTTAAAATTTACACCTTATATATAAAGTGGCTGCCAAAAGATTAAAAGTACTATCCTTTAAATTTTTGTAACAAAAATCTATTTTAAGCAACTTACCTTTAATTAAAAAGTGTTTTGTACTTTTAAAATTCAGAAACCATAAATTAATTGCAAATAAACATGTCAAATCCATTAATAAAAATAACCGATATCAAAAGAGATTTTGTCCTTGGTAACGAGATTATTTATGTCTTAAAAGGTATTGATTTAGAAATTAATAAAGGAGAATACGTAGCACTTATGGGACCATCAGGTTCTGGAAAATCTACCTTAATGAATCTTTTAGGTTGCTTAGACACACCCACATCCGGAACCTATATTCTTAATGGACAAGATGTAAGCAAACAAAAAGATGATGAATTAGCCGAAATCAGAAACAAAGAGATTGGTTTTGTTTTTCAAACTTTTAACCTCTTGCCGCGTACTACAGCACTTGCTAACGTGGCTTTGCCAATGATTTATGCAGGATATTCAAAATCCGAAAGAACGGCTCGCGCTACCGAAGTTTTAGAGCAAGTCAACCTTGGTGATCGAATGGACCATCAGCCCAATCAATTATCAGGTGGACAGCGCCAGCGAGTGGCCATTGCCAGAGCCTTAGTCAATAAACCGTCTATCATTCTTGCTGATGAGCCCACAGGAAACTTAGACAGTAAAACTTCCGAAGAAATCATGAAACTCTTTAACGATATTCATCAGCAGGGTAATACCGTTATTTTAGTGACTCACGAGGAGGAAGTGGCCGCTTACGCAAACAGAATTATCCGTTTGCGCGATGGTATGATTGAAAGTGATACGACAAAATAGTTTTTTTTTATAGGAGTTTTCTAGTCTATTCGATCCATAATTCAGGATGAAAAAGGATTTTCTCTCGAAGTTTCGGAACTATCTGGCTGTGGGCTGACAGGTCTGGGCTATGGAAATCATTTCCAAAATAGAATCTAATAACCCATTAAACTATTCGAAAATGAAAATAGCCTTACTAACCTGCCAAAAACTTCATAAATTAACGCCACAAGACCAACTTTTAATTCCAGAATTAGCGAGGCACAACATTACTGCAACCGCTGAAATTTGGGATGATAAAAACATTAATTGGAATGATTTTGATTATTTGATTTTTCGAAATACCTGGGATTATTTCGAAAAAGAAACCGAATTCAACCTTTGGCTTGACCAAATAGAAAAATTAGGGATAAAAACACTCAATTCCATTGATGTCATAAAACAAAACAAGCACAAGTTTTATCTGCGTAAAATCGAACAGCAGGGAATTAAAATTATCCCTACCGTATTTATAGATAAAACTACTGATTTTAATCTAAAAGAGATTATACCGACACATTGGGAAAAAGCAGTCATAAAACCAGCCTTTTCTGCAGGATCTTACCTCACTGAAGTCTTTGTTACTGCCGATATAGACAAAATAAATACCCAATATCAAACTATTGCTTCCGAAAAGGAATTGCTAGTACAGCAATTTATGCCCGAAATTCAAACTGTAGGCGAAACTTCCTTTATATTCTTTAATAAAAAATTCTCCCATGCGGTAAATAAAAAACCAGTTCCAGGTGAATTCAGGATTCAGGTACAATTTGGCGGAATATACCGAGTGATACATCCTGACGCAGAACTAATCGCTAAAGCGCAAAAAGTTGTAGACAAATTTATAGGAAAATTATTGTACGCCAGAGTAGACGGAATTGTAATAGACAATGAGTTACACCTCATGGAAGTAGAATGCATCGAACCTGATTTGTATTTTAATCTAAGCGAAGGTTCCTTAGAACGATTTGTTGATGCCATAGTGGAATTAATAAAGTAAATTTGGAGTTCCTTGAAAAAGCAAGAAAATTCACGAATAAAAAAATAAAGAGATGAAAGTATATACTAAAACTGGTGACAAAGGAACAACCTCACTTTTTGGAGGAACAAGAGTTCCTAAAGACCATATTAGAATTGAAAGTTATGGAACTGTAGACGAACTAAATTCTTATATAGGATTAGTTCGTGATCAGGATATGAATGCGCATTACAAAGCAATCCTAGCAGAAATTCAAGATCGTTTGTTTACCATTGGAGCAATTCTAGCTACGCCACAAGAAAAAGAAGTGTTAAAAAGCGGAGAACTTCGCTTGAAAAATTTGGGGATTGTAGAAACTGACATCGAATTATTAGAAAATGAAATTGACAACATGGAGAGTGAACTCCCTCAAATGACGCATTTTGTCTTACCAGGCGGACACACAACTGTGTCATATTGTCATATAGCGAGATGCGTGTGCCGCCGCGCAGAGCGCCTTGCTGTTCATCTAAGCCATAATGAACCAGTCGCTGAAATAGCAATTAAATACCTAAACCGACTTTCTGACTATCTTTTTGTATTGGCACGAAAGTTGTCTCATGACTTGAACGCGGAGGAAGTTAAATGGATTCCGAGGAAGTAGTAATCAGTAAGAAAGTATTCAGACCGCAGTTAAAAAATCTGATATATGATACGTTTTCAGCATTAACTGAACACTAAAAACTGACAACTGAATACTAAAAGCAAAACGTTCTTAACTTTTTTTAAAAATAAATAGAATTTTACTTGTCTTTTTCAGTAAAATTTTTATTTTTGCACAAAACTAAATCGACAAAAAATGTATTGGACATTAGAACTAGCATCTTATTTAAGTGATGCACCGTGGCCTGCTAACAAAGACGAACTTATTGATTACGCTATACGTGCAGGAGCTCCGTTAGAAGTGGTAGAAAACCTACAGTCTATTGAAGACGAAGGTGAGATATATGAGTCGATGGAAGAAATTTGGCCGGATTACCCTACAGACGAAGATTATCTTTGGAACGAGGATGAATATTAGAAAATAATCAAGGAAAAAGTCTCAGAAGAGGCTTTTTTTTTGGTTAAATTTACATTTTAAAATAAACTAGAAATACAAATATATTATGAGTTTCATAAATAGCATCATCAAAGCCTTTGTTGGAGACAAATCTGACAAAGATGTTAAAGCTTTGCAACCTTATCTTGACAAAATCAAGACTTTTGAAATCAGTCTTATCGCCCTAACACATGACGAATTAAGAGATCGCACCTACTACTTTAAAGATAAAATTAAACAGAACCGTGCTGGAATCGATGCTAAAATAGCAACGCTTAAAACTGATGTTGAAGGTGTTGATGACATTGACAAAAGAGAAGACATCTATCTTGAAATCGATGCTTTAGAAAAAGAGGCATATGAAGTATCTGAAAAAACTTTATTAGACATTCTTCCTGAGGCCTTTGCAGTTGTAAAGGAAACAGCAAGACGTTTCAAAGACAACTCAGAAATTTCTGTTACAGCAACGGCAATGGACAGAGAATTCTCTGGAACAAAAGCTTATGTTAGCCTTAACGGAGATCAAGCAGTTTGGCAAAATAAATGGAATGCTGCCGGAAAAGAAATTACCTGGGACATGATTCACTATGATGTTCAATTAATTGGTGGTATGGTACTTCACGAAGGAAAAGTGGCAGAGATGCAAACGGGTGAAGGAAAAACATTAGTAGCAACTTTACCAATATACTTGAATGCTTTGACTGGAAACGGAGTGCATTTAGTAACTGTGAATGACTATTTAGCAAAACGTGATAGCACCTGGAAAGCGCCTTTATTCGAATTTCACGGTATGACTGTTGACTGTATTGACAATCACCAACCAAGCTCTGAAGGAAGAAAAAAAGCATACAACGCTGATGTAACTTACGGAACAAACAACGAATTTGGTTTTGATTATCTAAGAGATAACATGACGCATTCGCCAGATGATTTAGTACAAAGAAAACACAATTATGCTATTGTCGATGAGGTCGATTCTGTATTGATTGATGACGCAAGAACCCCTTTGATTATATCAGGTCCAGTACCACAAGGAGATCGTCATGAATTCAACGAATTAAAACCAAAAATTGAAAACTTAGTTAGTTTACAGCGTCAAATAGCAAACGGTTTTTTATCTGAAGCAAAAAAATTACTGAAAGAAGGAAAAACTAAAGAAGGTGGTTTTTTACTTTTAAGAGCTTATAGAAGTTTACCTAAAAACAAAGCTTTAATTAAGTTTTTAAGTGAAGAAGGAATGCGTCAATTGCTTCAAAAAACCGAAAATAGCTACATGCAAGACAACAATCGCGAAATGCATAAGATTGATGAAGCCTTGTATTTTGTAATTGAAGAAAAGAACAATCAAGTTGAATTAACTGATAACGGAATTAAATTCCTTTCAGGAGATACTGACCCAGACTTTTTCGTTCTTCCAGATATTGGAACTGAAATTGCTGCTATCGAAAAGAAAAATTTAGAAAAGGATGCTGAAGCAGAAGAAAAAGAAAAATTATTCCAAGATTTCGGAATAAAAAGCGAGCGTATTCACACCTTGACTCAACTTTTGAAAGCCTATAGCCTTTTCGAAAAAGATGTAGAATATGTGATCATGGACAATAAAATCATGATTGTCGATGAACAAACAGGACGTATCATGGATGGACGTCGTTATTCTGATGGATTACACCAAGCAATCGAAGCCAAAGAGAATGTAAAAATCGAGGCTGCAACTCAAACTTTTGCTACTGTTACTTTACAGAATTACTTTAGAATGTACAACAAACTTGCTGGTATGACAGGTACTGCCGTTACTGAAGCAGGTGAATTATGGACAATATACAAATTGGATGTAGTAGAAATTCCTACTAACAGACCAATGGCAAGACAAGACAAAGAGGATTTTATCTATAAAACAACTCGTGAGAAATTCAACGCAGTTATTGAAGATGTAACTCAATTATCAAATGCAGGAAGACCTGTACTTATTGGTACTACTTCTGTTGAGATCTCTGAATTATTAAGCCGTATGCTTAAAATGAGAGGTGTTACTCATAATGTCTTGAATGCAAAAATGCACAAACAAGAAGCGCAAATCGTAGAAGAAGCAGGTAAAGCAGGAGTGGTTACTATTGCAACTAATATGGCTGGTCGTGGAACGGATATTAAATTATCAGCTGAAGTTAAAGCAGCTGGTGGACTTGCAATTGTAGGTACAGAGCGTCACGATTCACGTCGTGTGGACAGACAGTTAAGAGGTCGTGCTGGACGTCAAGGAGATCCAGGAAGTTCACAATTTTATGTGTCTCTTGAAGATAACTTGATGCGTTTATTTGGTTCTGAAAAAGTAGCCAAAGTAATGGACAGAATGGGGCTTGAAGAAGGTGAAGTGATTCAACATTCTATGATGACCAAATCTATCGAGCGCGCACAGAAAAAAGTGGAAGAAAACAACTTTGGTGTTCGTAAGCGTTTGTTAGAATATGATGATGTTATGAATGCACAACGTGAAGTAGTCTACAAACGTCGTCGTCATGCTTTATTTGGAGAACGATTAAAACTGGATATTGCTAACATGTTGTACGATACTTGTGAGTTAATTATCCAAAGCGCAAAAGCAGAAAATAATTTCAAAAACTTTGAATTTGATCTTATTCGTTACTTCTCTATTACATCTCCAGTTAGTGAGGCTGATTTCTCAAGACTAACTGAAATTGAACTAACAGGGAAAGTATATAAAGAAGCTTTAAAATACTATCAAGAGAAAACAGAGCGTAGCGCCAGAGAAGCTTTTCCTATTATCAAGAATGTATACGAAGATAAAAATAGCCAATTTGAACGCATTGTAGTGCCATTTACTGACGGTGTAAAATCATTGAACGTGGTTACTGATCTGAAAAAAGCTTATGATACTGAAGGAAAACAATTAATTGCCGATTTCGAGAAAAACATCACTCTATCTATTGTTGATGAAGCATGGAAAAAGCATTTACGTAAAATGGACGAATTGAAACAATCAGTTCAACTTGCCGTTCACGAACAAAAAGACCCTTTACTTATCTATAAATTTGAAGCTTTTAACTTATTCAACGCTATGTTGAACGGTGTAAATAAAGAAGTGATTTCATTCTTATTCAAAGGTGATTTACCACAACAAAGTGCTCCAGAAATTCAGGAAGCTAGAGAAGTAGTACGTCCGAAAGAGAATTTACAATTAAGTAAAGACGCAATTCCAAATAGTGAAAGTGCAAATCGTGAAGCTGGAGAAACGCAACAACGACAAGTTACTGAAACTATAGTGAGAGATATGCCAAAAATTAACCGTAATGATACTGTTACGATTCAAAATGTGGCTAACGGTCAAACTCAAGAAATGAAATTTAAAAAAGCCGAAAGCTTAATCGCTACTGGCCAATGGGTTGTTGTAAAATAATAACTCCTTTTAAATTACTATTTTCAGGACTTGAAAAATAGCTGTAAATAATACAATCCCCAATTACGTAATGTA
Source organism: Flavobacterium hiemivividum (assembly GCF_004349145.1). Lineage (GTDB taxonomy): Bacteria > Bacteroidota > Bacteroidia > Flavobacteriales > Flavobacteriaceae > Flavobacterium > Flavobacterium hiemivividum. The sequence goes on from NZ_SMFO01000005.1 coordinate 154,134, forward strand.
GTTGGGGATTTTTTTATATTTGGAACAATCTTAAAATTATATCAATTGGCTTGGACAAATTCTACTACAATTCATAATGATTTACTTATCGCCAAAGAACAAGTTTATGATAAATGTGGTTTTGAATGTTCGCTACCGCAAAAGGAAAAAGAAAGTGCAGAATATACAGCTTGTTCTTTTAATCTGAATGGTCAATCTGTACTATTTCGTACTGCTAAAACCACCCCTACTAAAACAGGGCAATTTGTTACACTTTGGAAAAGAATTGGGAAAGGCCCTATTCAACCCTTTGACGACGCAGATCCAATTGATTTTGTAATTATTAATACCAGAAAAGGCGATAGTCTTGGCCAATTTATTTTTCCAAAAACAGTACTTTGTGAGCATGGTATTTTTTCTACTAGCAAAAAAGAAGGCAAACGGGCAATTCGTGTTTATCCTCCTTGGGACTTAGCAACCAATAAACAAGCGCAGAAAACCCAAAAATGGCAGTTGGATTATTTCCTAGAAATCCCGTCTGATAGTGCAATCGATATAGAACGTGCAAAATTACTTTTATCTTAAAGTTTAGCACTCGAACTGTCATTTTATTTATAAAGAAATCCGCGAGACTACCTGAATCCTCTGGATCAAACAGTATCTTCTAAATTATAAAAAAAATAGATTAAAATCACTCCTTTGCTGCGTTTTAGTATTAAAAACGTAACTATTCTGGCTGTAATTCAACTATTTTCCTTATTTTTGAGAGAAACGAAAGCATTTTTTTTTCTTAGATTAAGGTTAAAAATCAGTCAAAAAAACAAGTTAATTTTCATATCCTAGCTATTAGTTTATATATCTTTAATTTGCTACTTATTATACGTATAATCTATGCTTATTTTTATCGTGATAAATTAAATCTATACGAAGATAAAACATGAAGATGAACAATGTCGATTTATAAAATACAATATCATTAGTTTTACTAAACAAGAAACACATTAAATTCATTAAAACATTAAATATGGAAAATAATAACAATACAGATCCAACTAACGGTCAAGGTAAATGCCCAGTAAATCATGAACAGCTCCCAGTAAATCAAGGCGCGACTATTGTTGAAGGCAATCATGACTCATTAGCAGCTAAATGTCCTGTAATGCACGGAGGAAATACTTCATCAAAATCAAGCGTTATGTCATGGTGGCCCAATGCCCTAAACCTTGACATTTTGCATCAGCATGATACTAAAACAAATCCTTTAGGACAAACCTTTAATTATCAAGAAGAACTTAAAAAACTAGATATAGAAGCTCTAAAAAATGATATGCATGCTCTAATGACTGATAGTCAAGATTGGTGGCCTGCAGATTGGGGTCATTATGGAGGTTTGATGATACGATTATCTTGGCACGCAGCGGGAACATACCGTATATCTGATGGTCGTGGAGGTGCTGCGTCAGGAAATCAACGTTTTGCACCTTTAAATTCTTGGCCTGATAATGTTAGTTTAGACAAAGCAAGAAGATTACTATGGCCTCTCAAGAAAAAATACGGAAATAAAGTAAGCTGGGCCGATTTAATTGCGCTTGCAGGTACCATCGCTTATGAAGATATGGGATTAAACACCTTCGGATTCGCTTTTGGACGTGAAGATATTTGGAGCCCTGAAACAGATACTTACTGGGGAGCCGAAAAAGAATGGCTAGCACCAAGCGACGAACGTTATGCTAATGTCGAAGATCCAAAAACGATGGAAAATCCTCTTGCTGCCGTACAAATGGGGCTAATTTATGTGAATCCGGAAGGAGTAAACGGTAAGCAAGATCCTTTGAAAACTGCTGGGCAAATGCGTGAAACATTTAAACGTATGGCAATGAATGATGAAGAAACAGTTGCTTTAACTGCAGGTGGACATACCGTAGGTAAAACTCATGGTAATGGTGATGCTAGTATTCTAGGTGATGATCCTGAAACAGCTGGGATAGAAGAACAAGGATTAGGTTGGAAAAACCCTACTAATTCTGGGAAAGGTCGTCATACTGTAACAAGTGGACTTGAAGGTGCATGGACGACACACCCAACAAAATGGGATAATGGATTTTTTCAGATGTTGTTCAATCACGAATGGGAATCCCGCAAAAGCCCCGCTGGTGCATTGCAATGGGAACCAGTGAGCATCAAAGATGAAGACAGACCCGTAGATGTTGAAGACCCAAGTATCCGCCAAAATCCAATGATGACAGATGCTGATATGGCCTTAAAAGTTGATCCTATTTACAGAGAGATCTCTTTGAGGTTTATGAACGACCAAGAATATTTTTCAGATACTTTTGCTCGTGCTTGGTTTAAGTTAACACATAGAGATATGGGGCCAAGAGCAAATTACTTTGGTAAAGATGTACCACAAGAAGATTTAATTTGGCAAGATCCTATTCCTGCAGGTACCACAGATTATGATCTAACTGCTGTAAAAGATAAAATTGCTGCATCAGGATTATCTATTCCAGAAATGGTAAATACTGCTTGGGATAGCGCGCGTACATTCCGTGGATCTGATAAACGTGGTGGTGCAAACGGAGCACGTATTCGCTTAGCGCCGCAAAAAGATTGGGAAGGAAACGAACCACAACGCTTGGCACATGTTTTATCTGTTCTTGAGCCTATCGCAGCTGAGTTTGGTATTAGTATCGCTGATACTATTGTCTTAGCAGGTAATTTAGGAGTAGAACAAGCTGCAAAAGCTGCAGGTTATGCTATTACTGTTCCGTTTTCAGCAGGTCGTGGAGATGCTACTGCAGAAATGACAGATGCAGAATCTTTCGACCCTTTAGAACCATTAGCTGATGGCTACCGCAACTTCAGTAAAAAAGATTATGTAGTAAGCTCTGAAGAATTGATGTTAGATCGCACACAATTAATGGGATTAACGGCGCCAGAAATGACTGTTCTTGTTGGTGGGATGAGAATGTTAGGAACCAACTATCGAAATACAAAACACGGTGTTTTCACTAATACAATAGGTGCTTTAACAAACGATTTCTTTGTCAACCTAACAGATATGGGAAATACATGGAAACCAACAGAAAAAGGTCTTTACGAAATATGCGACCGTAAAACAGGAGTAGTAAAATGGACTGCAACGCGTATGGATCTTGTATTTGGCTCTAATTCTATTTTACGTTCTTACTCTGAAGTTTATGCACAAGACGACAACAAAGAAAAATTTGTAGTCGACTTTGTAAAAGCATGGGCTAAAGTAATGAATGCTGATCGTTTCGATTTAAAATAATATTCTCCAACTTATTAGACAGAATAATATAATATTCAAAATCCCCAATTACAGTTTGTAATTGGGGATTTTTTTTGGTTAAAAATAACAGCTTGAGTGTTTTTTTCATAAGGTGTAACCCAGGAAAAATGTATCATGAACCATTATATAATTTAATTAAAGTGCCTAATCCAGCTATCCGCTATAGCCCTCCTTCAAAATGCTTTTTTTACTAGCTCATTACAGGAGCTTCCTTCGGTCGCTCCGCAACTCCCGTAAAAAATAGCCTTTTTTAAGTAGGGGCTGCCGCTTCTATCTGGGGCAACAATCGGACTAAGGAAAAATGTACACCACTATCCAGGATTATCCGTAAAATACCGCTCCTCTATTCGTTTGATATCTTTAATGGAATTCTTTGCCCAGGCTAATCTTTTTACAAGGATTTCCTCTTCGGATAAGTGCCAGTCAATATCTGATTTTCGCAGTCGATTTGTCAAATTTTGAATGATAATAGCAGCCGAAACAGAGATGTTTAAACTCTCGGTAAAACCCACCATTGGAATTTTCAGGAAACCATCGGCACGTTTCAAAATCTCTTCTGATAGTCCATCTCTTTCCGTTCCGAAAAATAAAGCGCTTGGTTTTGAAATGTCAAAATCTTCTAATAAACAATCATTATCATGGGGAGTAGTCGCAATGATTTGGTAGCCTTTGTTTTTCAAAGTGTCCACGCAATCAGTAATACTGTCAAAGGTGTTTATATCGACCCATTTCTGGGCACCCATTGCAATTTCCTTGTCGATACTTTTCCCATAACGTTGTTCAATAACATTCAGCTCCTGAATTCCAAAAACCTCACAACTACGCATAACCGCACTAGTATTGTGCATCTGGAAAATATCTTCAACAGCAATAGTAAAATGTTTTGTTCTGTTTTCTAAAACTTTTAGAAATTTTTCTTTACGGTTATCGGTTAAAATGTTTTCAAGGAAATTTAAGTAGTCGATATCAATCATTATGAATTATTCTTTTTTTTTTTGCAAAAATATGATAATTCATTAAGGTTTCTTAATATATCGCTGTGCTTCTTACTACTAAAACGATATTAAAATGATTTTTTTTACTGCCTATTTTCTTAATTTGCAGCAAAGATCTTAAATCCCCATTTGTTAATTATATTTACTAAAACTCTCCTATTGTACGGTTTAGTAATATAATCATCCATTCCCGCATCTATTGCTTTTTGTGAATCGTCACCTAATGCAAACGCTGACACACCAATAATTACGATAGAAGATAATTTACTGTTATTTCGTATCCATTTCGTGGTGTCGATTCCGTTCAATTCAGGCATTTGTATATCCATAAAAACAATATCGCAATGATTTTTTTGCAACTCAGCGATTAGTTCATTCCCATTATACACTTTTTTGAATTCCAAAAACTGTCCTCTCAACATTTTCTCTAATACCTTCTGATTGATTTCTACATCATCAGCTGACACAATTCTTAAATTCCTTTCTACTTCAATATTTTCAGCTTTAATGATTTCATCAATTTTAGGAACTGATGTATCTTCAAAAGGCAATAAAATGCTAACCGTAGTTCCTTCACCTACAGCTGATTTGTAATGCACCTCTCCCCCCATTAAATCCACCAGTTTTTTTACTATGGGTAAACCCAATCCTGTGCCACCATACTTTTTAGTTAGAAAATGCTCGCCTTGATCAAAGGGATTATATAAATTTTTTTGTTTAATTTCACAAATTCCAATTCCAGTATCCTCCACTACTAACTCTAATATACCACCCTCAAGCTCTTTTACCGATAGTTTAACAAATCCATTATGAGTGAATTTCACTGCGTTTGAAAGCACATTGTTTAAAATGTGTAAAATCGAATTTTCGCATAGCAATACATGCTTTTTCAAATTATTATCAAATTCAAAAACAAATTTGACCTGTTTCGCTTTTGCTTGCTCTTCAAATAGTCTAGAGGATTTTTTGACCACATTATATAAATCAACTACATCTTTTTGAATTGAATAAGAACCGGACTCGATCTTAGAGAGATGCAGGATATCATTAATTATATTTAATAAATTATTAGAAGCTGTATTGATAATGTCCAGATATTCTTTTTTTTCAGCGTCTGTTTCTATTTCAGACAAAATCTCGATAAAGCCGAGAATTCCATTCATAGGAGTCCGAATTTCATGACTCATATTTGCCAAGAAATCTGATTTTGCCTTATTTGCTAGTTCGGCAATATCAGTAGCCTTAGACAACTCTTTTTTATTTTTTTCTAATAATTCATTATCCTTTCGCAATCTTTTATTGTATTTTTCAATTAAGGCTTTATTAGCAAATGTTTTCTTCATTAAAACGATTAGAATGTAAAATAGCACTAACATTGTAATTGTAACAAAAACAAAAATTAAGACCAAGATAAATTTCTCTCGATTTACAGCTACCTCAATATCTTTTTTTGTTCTGACATCGATCATTTCAAAAAAATCATTGATTGGCCCCGCGATTTCCGCCTTTTCCTTATGAAATTGCTGTCCAAAAACTAATTCTGTAGCTAGCTCTTTATTGGGCTTAGCTATAATTGTATAGTCGCCAGCTGCATCTTTATACAGTCCTTTTACAGCATTCATGGCCCTTTCTTCGGTAAGAACCAGATTGTCTGAATTTAATTTTGCTTCCTTTAATTTTACAAGCTCTTCAGTTGTGAAACCCAAATCCCTTATTTTAGCTGCTAAAGACTGTGTTTTTAAATTTGCATCCCCCGTTTTATTTTGGGTCATAACTACATCCCAATACACTCTATTATAATTTTCAGGAAAAGGCAAATTACCGTTTTGTATATTCAAAACCTCCCAAAACATCTTTTCATATCTCTCATCTTCGGTGATAATATACAATCTACTAAACCGTGTTAAGTCGTCGGAACTTTGTCTTAATAAATCGGCTACAAGGTAGGATTCATGTCGGTTTTCTTGCTTTTTTGTAATTGCATTAAAGTTAGTATACATTAAATAAGACAAGAAAACTACAACACTCAACAAGCCAAGAAAAAAGAAACACACCAACTTATACGTTAGTCCGTTTGCGTTAAATTCAACGAATTTATTTTTCATAACAATAGTTGCTTTTTTACTGAGATTAAAAAAATGACATCGTGGTATTTTTTATAACTTATACTCTTACAATAACTTATAGACTATTAAAAGTACTAAATTAAACGCTACAACTAATATTATTTTACTATTTCTAATAATTTCTTGTGTAAAACTCGTCTATGCCTTAAATTATTAAATCAATAGTGAACACAAAAAATCATTAATTTAGCAGTAATCTGCGATTTTTAATATCGCAGTATCAATGTCTATTGTACCAATTATGAGAAAAAGATTAGTTGTTCTAACCGGAGCTGGAATAAGTGCCGAAAGTGGCATAAAAACTTTTAGGGATGGCGATGGTCTCTGGGAAGGTCATGACGTTATGGACGTGGCCACGCCCGAAGGTTGGTTAAGAAATCCTGAGTTAGTCCTTGACTTTTACAACAAACGCAGACAGCAACTAAAGGAAGTAACACCAAATTTAGGACACGAAATTCTCGCGCAATTAGAAGTTCATTTTGATGTTTTTGTAATCACGCAAAATGTCGACGACTTGCACGAACGTGCAGGAAGTAAAAATGTATTGCATCTACATGGAGAATTATTGAAAGTGAGAAGCACGGCAAACCCTAATTACATTCTTGACTGGACGGAAGATCTTAATACTGGAGATTTCGATGCACAAAAAAACCAGTTGCGCCCTCATATTGTTTGGTTTGGTGAAGACGTTCCTGCCTTAGGCGAAGCCATCGCAATTACAAAAACTGCCGATTATTTTGCAGTTATTGGAACCTCACTGCAAGTTTATCCGGCAGCGGGATTAATAGACTTTACGCATCCTGATGTTCCCGTTTTTTATATTGATCCAAAACCGATTCGGATTCCAAATCTCAGAAATCCATTAGAAGTAATCCCCGAAGTCGCTTCTGAAGGAATGAAAAGACTAAAAAAGATGCTAATTGCTGGTATTTAAAAAAGTAATCCTTTTCGAAATTGTTTCTAAAGGTTTATATTTGTGCCTTTCGAACAAACAACACTACAATGACTACTTTAAACGAATTGAATGCTATTTCTCCAATTGACGGAAGATATAGAAACAAGACTCTTTCTTTGGCTCCTTTTTTCTCGGAAGAAGCGTTAATCAAATACCGCGTATTGGTTGAAATTGAATATTTTATTGCTTTGTGCGAAGTGCCTTTGCCACAATTAAACGGGGTAAATCCTGATTTATTCGATACCCTAAGAGACATTTACAAAAACTTCTCAACTGAAGATGCGCTTTGGATCAAAGAAACCGAAAAGGTAACGAACCACGATGTAAAAGCCGTTGAATACTTTATCAAGGATGCCTTTGAGAAATTAGGCCTATCACAATACAAAGAGTTCATCCATTTTGGGTTGACTTCTCAAGATATTAACAATACAGCAATTCCACTTTCGACAAAAGAAGCTTTTGAGAAAGTATATATGCCTTCACTAATTACTTTGACTTCTAAATTGAAAGATTTAAGTATCGAATGGGCTGCAGTTCCTATGCTAGCACGTACTCACGGACAACCCGCTTCTCCTACTCGTTTGGGTAAAGAAATTGGCGTTTTTGTGGAACGTTTAGAAGAGCAAATGCGTTTGTTGTTTAACATTCCGTTTGCTGCTAAATTTGGTGGAGCAACAGGAAATTACAACGCACATCATGTGGCTTATCCACAAGTTGACTGGAGAAAATTTGGAGGTAAATTTGTAGAAGAAAATCTAGGATTACACCATTCTTTCCCAACAACTCAAATCGAACATTACGATCATTTTGCAGCATTTTTTGATGCTTTAAAAAGAATCAATACGATCATCATCGATTTAGACAGAGACATCTGGACTTATGTTTCGATGGAATATTTCAAACAAAAAATCAAAGCAGGAGAAATAGGATCATCGGCGATGCCACATAAGGTAAACCCAATTGACTTTGAAAACTCTGAAGGGAATTTAGGAATAGCAAATGCTATTTTCGAACATCTTTCGGCTAAACTTCCTTTGTCAAGATTACAACGTGATTTAACTGACAGCACGGTCTTAAGAAACGTAGGTGTACCAATTGGTCATACGATCATCGCATTTGAAGCGACTTTGAAAGGTTTAAACAAATTGTTGTTGAACGAGCCTAAATTCCACGAAGATTTAGAGAAAAACTGGGCGGTAGTTGCAGAGGCAATCCAAACCATTTTGCGTCGAGAAGCATATCCTAATCCTTATGAAGCCTTAAAAGGATTAACTAGAACAAATGAAGCGATTGATAAAAAAGCAATTCATGACTTTATTGCAACACTAGAGGTTTCTGAAGAAGTGAGAGCAGAATTAATGCAAATCACACCAAGTAATTTCGTTGGAATCTAATACCAAAACAATAAAATAGTAATTCATAGCTTCTGTTTTTTTGAAATTCATAAAAATAGATCGCGCTAATGCTATTTTAAATCAAATAACTCCAAAAAAAGCTATCTTTATCGGTAGCTTTTTTTTTGACAATCCTCTTATAACAACTCATTGTGAAGAGGAAATCTAAAGTCTAGCCCTGACTGCAATGGAAAGCCTTGCAGGCGAAAAGCAATTTTTATAGCAAATTGCAGAGCAGATCCCGACACTTCGGGAGAAGCTCCTGCAAATGCCTAATAAAAAAGGTTTTTAGACAAAAGCTTAAAATGAAAGGCAGGAAATTGCTCCTAATAAAAAATAAAATATGAGTACCGTAGCGACAGTTGCTGAAGCATCACAGCATTTAAAACCACTTATTAGCGACTTAGGATTAATCCTAATGACCGCGGGTATTGCAGTTTTAGTATTTAAAAAATTGAAACAACCCTTAGTGCTAGGTTATCTTATAGCCGGATTTCTTGCAGGAAACCACATTGATTTTTTCCCCTCTGTAACAGATCCGAAGAGTGTCGATGTCTGGGCAGAAATAGGGGTGATTATTTTACTTTTTAGCTTGGGACTCGAATTTAGTTTCAAGAAGTTGATGAAAGTGGGCGGGACCGCCTCTATCACCGCCATTACTCAGATTATCACCATGGTAATAATGGGTTTTTTAGTGGGCCAATGGTTAGGCTGGAAACAAATGGACAGTATTTTTCTAGGTGTGATTCTATCGATTTCCTCCACTACGATTATCTTAAAAACCTTCGATGAACTAGGCGTCAAGGCGCAAAAATTTGCCGGAATCGTTATTGGTTCCCTTATCGTTCAGGATATTGTTGCCATTTTAATGATGGTATTACTCTCTACTGTGGCCGTGAGTCAGCAGTTCTCCGGAAGTGAATTAATGTTTTCTGTCTTGAAACTTGTTTTTTTCTTAATTGCTTGGTTTGTGGGTGGGATATTTTTCATTCCTACTTTATTAAAAAAAATAAAAAATTTAATGACTGATGAGATGACCTTAATTGTCTCCTTAGCGCTGTGCTTGATGATGGTTATTTTAGCATCGAATGCAGGATTCTCGCCTGCTCTAGGAGCCTTTATCATGGGATCTATTATTGCCGAAACTACGCAAGCAGAACACATTGAACACCTCATCAAACCTATAAAAGATCTATTTGGGGCTGTTTTCTTTGTATCTGTAGGTATGTTGATCGACCCAAAAATGCTGTATGAATATGCGTTTCCTGTACTTATTTTAACTTTTGTAACCATCTTTGGACAATCCATAAGTTCCACCATTGGAGCTTTAATTTCAGGCCAGCCTTTAAAACAATCCGTGCAAACGGGAATGAGTTTGTCACAAATAGGTGAGTTCTCTTTTATTATTGCCACTTTAGGGATGTCAATGAATGTCACCAGTAAATTCTTGTATCCTGTTGTCGTAGCAGTATCAGCCGTTACCACTTTTACAACACCGTTTATGGTGAAAATGGCGACTCCTTTTTCGGCTTACTTAGAACGAAAACTCCCTAAAAAGTGGTTGAAAAACATAACGCGATACAGCACAAATACTCAAGCTATTAAGTCGGCAAGTACCTGGCAAGTCGTGTTAAAAGCTTATATTTTACAAATCGTAATTCACACCATAATCATATTAGCGATCATATTGCTTTCGGCTAAGTTTGTCTTGCCGTTAGTAGAAAACTCTAAATTTGGAAATGCGATTACAGCACTAATTACAATAATTGTTTTAGCTCCCTTTTTATGGGCGCTCTCCTTACGTCGTGTTGCCGTTAAAGAAGTGGAAATCCTGCGTAAAGAGCGAAAATACAAAGGACCTATCATGATGATGGTTTTATTTAGAATGGGATTAGCTATCTTTTACATTGGTTTCTTACTGAATATCTTTTTCTCACCTCTTATTGCTTTCTTTGCCTTGATTACAGCTATTGCTGCTTATGTATTTTTTCCAAAGAAATTGCACAGCCAATACCTTAAAATTGAGAATCACTTCCTTCAGAATCTTAACAATCGTGACATAATAAAAATAGACAGGAAATACGCCAGTTTAACACCTTGGGACGGTCACATGACCACCTTTAAAATTGCCAAAGAATCCAACATCGCTGGAAAAACTTTACTAGAACTGCGCTTGCGAGAGGAAATGGGAATTAACATTGCCTTTATAAAAAGAGGGGAAATAATGGTTAAGATCCCAACTAAAAATGAACGTTTGTTTCCGGGTGATGAAATTTGTGTCATCGGTACGGATGCGCAGGTAAAAGAATTCAAGGGCTATTTACTTCAACACGAATTTGAGCCGCCTAAAAATGTCGAAAAACCAGAAATTATACTGCAACAACTGGAATTGAACAAAGTAGATTTGATAGGAAAAAGTATCAGTCAATCGCTTCTTAGAGAAAAAGCAAACGGTATGGTTGTAGGTATCGAACGAAATGGTAAACGTCTACTGAATCCAGAATCTGATTTGGTACTACAGAAAGACGATATTCTATGGGTCGTAGGTGATAAAAAGCGAATGAATCAGTTCTTTGCTGAGTAGTTTTTCATGGTCATCTGTTTTCTCAATGTGGTTTATTTAAGTTTTATACAAAAGTTCAGAACGATAACGAAAGTGACCTCAATTTCTTAATAGCAAGAAAATACATCGTTTTATATTCAATAGATGGATGAAATTTTATATATATTTGACACTATCTGTTCGTAACCTGATACCTTAACTCAAAATCGCAGTAATTAGTGCTTTTTATAGTATGAAATAATTTCATAATTTAGAAGTCAAAAATCAATATCAAAAAATTATGAAAAATAAGTATGTAGATTTTATTTCAGATGAACACTTTTTAAATTGCGTAGCAAATCTACATAATGCATACTTAAAAGCTAAAAATAACATTACAAAAAAGAATTTCTATAGCAACAAAGTTGATACTATTAAATTAACTTTTGACGCCAGATTCAACGAAATTGATGAAGAGAACTTAATTCAAGCAGAGATTTTACGCCAAATCGATAAGTCAATAAACAATTCGATAGGAACATTTCACGAACAAATATTAGGTGGAATTCAAGGTTTTCAGATTGGGAATTTCAGTGGTTTTGATATTAAAGCAAACGATGATACTATGTTTGCAGAGATAAAGAATAAACACAATACTATGAGTAGTGGCCTTGCTGAAGCCGTATTTCAAAAATTAGCAAGATTTGCCGATGATAACAAAAAAGCAAATTGTTATTTAGTTCAAATATTAGCTAAAAAAAGCTTCAATAATAAATGGGAAGGAATAATTAACGGAAAAGAATACACGCACAGTAGAGTTTTTAAAATTTCTGGTGATAAATTCTATGCTTTACTTTCTGGTCAAGAAGATGCTTTTTTGAAATTATATAAAAACCTTCCAATAGTAGTAAAAGATTATTTAAATTCAATTGAAAAAAGTGATTCAGTAAAAGCAAATTCTGCAATTGACGAACTAAAAGTCGAAACTGAAACATCTAAAAGAACTATCTTAGACCAAATCACTTTTGAAAATTATAGCTATTATTTAGGTTTTGATGAATTATAATAACAGTTCAAAAACTTAATAATAGAATATCCAATTTCTTTTCCTAAATTAACAGGAACAGCATTTCCAATCTGTTTGTATTGTTGTGCGACAGAGCCTTCAAATTTCCATTCATCAGGAAAAGTTTGAATTCTTGCATATTCTCTTACAGTAAACGGTCGCGTTTCTTCCGGATGACATCTTTCTGTTTGTTTTTGAGCAGGACTGCAAGTTAAAGTTAGACAAGGTTCATCCCACCCTATTCTTCTTGCAATTCCTGTTTTTCCTCCGCCAAGGTAATAACTTCCTCCCATAAATTCTTTTTGAATATCTATAGGTAAATCTCTCCAATAACCTTTTGGCGGAACTAAATCTAAAACATCTATTTTGCTTTTTGGATATTTTGAACCATCTGATTTTGGAACATCACAATCAAATAAATCTCCTTTTCTCAAAGCATCTTTTAGATTATATATTTCCCTATAAGGTTTTGGATATTCGTATTTTAAATTAATATCTTTCCTAATTCCAACTAAAATCAATCTTTCTCTTTTTTGAGGAACATTGAAATTAATTGCTTTTAGAACTTGTACAGGAACTACATTATAACCGATTTCATCTAAAATAGAAATCATCCCTTGTAAAGTTTTACCGTTTTCGTGACTTAATAAACCACGAACATTTTCACCAATACAAATTGGAGGGTTCACTTCTTTTACAACTCTTGCAAACTCATAAAACAAAGTTCCTCTTGCATCTGCTAAACCTAATTTTTTTCCCGCATAACTAAATGCTTGACAAGGAAATCCTCCAGTTACAATGTCAACTTTATTTTCATAATCCGTAAAACTATGCGATTTTATGTCCCCTTCCAAAACATTCCAATTTGGTCTATTTTTTCTTAAAGTTTGACAAGCCCATTTATCAATTTCATTTAATGCCACACATTTTAAACCAGCTTTTTCCATTCCAACAGCCAAACCACCAGCTCCAGCGAAAAGCTCTAAAACAGTGTATTCATTTTGTGGCTCAACATAATTTGAGATTGTTTCTTGAATCTCTTCATCCAAAAAATCTGCAAATAAAGTATCAACATCAGTTTTTCTGTAAACTCGATAATTACTTATTGGCTCACGAACAGCCGATAATTTACCTTCTTTGTCCCAACGTCTCAAAGTTTCCTTACTTTTACCAATATATTCGGAAGTTTCCGAAAGTGTCATATACTCATTCATAACCAAATTGTTTAACCTTACACAATGGTTACAAATTTAAAAGAAAAAACGGAATAACCAAACAGAATAGAAAAGAAAAAGAACATCGAGTAACACTCGTTCTTATGTAAAGCGAGATTGGGATGATAGCGGAATTAGCTCTTTTATTCATATCTGCGTTTCGACAGAAAACACTCTGTTATAAAGTATACAACCTCGCTAAGCGCGAGAATCTTAGTTCATTTCACAAAAATAGAAAATGAAACAAGTTGATAAAATAGCATTTATAGAAACCAAAAACGGACAGATTTTAAGTGCCAAATCGAAAGGAAAAACCAAATACTATATCCCTGGCTGAAAAAGAGAAATTGGAGAAAGGGACGAGCATATAATCGGTTCAATACATACAATAAAAAAAAGGCTGTCATAAAGTTTCAACACTTTAGACAGCCTTTTTATATGAATAAAACGAGAAATTATCTTGAATAATTTGGTGCTTCTTTAGTAATTGTAACGTTATGTGGGTGACTTTCGTTGATACCACTAGCGGTAATACGAACAAAACGACCTGTTTCTTGCAAAGTAGGAATGTCTTTAGCACCACAATATCCCATTCCGGCACGAAGACCACCAATGAATTGTAACATACTTTCGTTCAACTCTCCTTTGTAAGGAACGCGTCCCACAATTCCTTCTGGAACTAGTTTCTTAACATCATCTTCTACATCCTGGAAATAACGGTCTTTAGAACCACCTTCCATTGCTTCCACAGAACCCATTCCACGGTATGATTTGAATTTTCTTCCTTCAAAAATAATAGTTTCTCCAGGAGATTCTTTAGTACCAGCAAGAAGTGAACCTAACATCACACAGTCAGCACCTGCAGCAATTGCTTTAGGAATATCACCTGTGTAGCGTATTCCACCATCAGCAATTACAGGAACACCGGTTCCTTTTAATGCTGCTGCAACTTCTAACACTGCCGAGAATTGAGGAAAACCAACACCAGCAACGATACGTGTTGTACAAATTGAACCAGGTCCAATTCCTACTTTCACACCATCAGCACCATTTTCAACTAGGAATTTTGCCGCTTCAGGAGTAGCAATATTACCTACAATAACATCTATTTGAGGGAATTTAGCTTTTACTTCTTTCAATGTGTTCACCACACCTTGAGTATGCCCGTGAGCCGTATCAATGATAATAGCATCAACACCCGCATTTACAAGAGCAGTTGCTCTTTCTACTGCATCACCAGTAACACCAATAGCTGCTGCTACACGCAAACGTCCGAAAACATCTTTGTTAGCAATTGGTTTTTGAGTTAATTTAGTAATATCTCTAAAAGTGATTAAACCTACAAGTTTACCATCTTTACTAATAACGGGAAGTTTCTCAATTTTATGACCTTGTAAAACTACTTCGGCTTGTTCTAATGAAGTTCCTTCGGCAACGGTAACTAAGTTTTCACTTGTCATTACCTCAATAATAGGTCTTGCATTGTTTTTTTCAAAACGCAAATCTCTATTAGTTACGATACCTTTCAAACGGCTTTCTTCATCGATAATTGGAATACCACCAATTCCGTATTCTTTCATCGCATTTTTAGCATCTGCTACTGTAGAAGTAAGAGGTAAAGTAACAGGATCGATAATCATACCTGACTCTGCACGTTTTACTTTACGCACTTTGGCAGCTTGTTGCTCGATTGTCATGTTTTTATGCAAAACACCTATTCCACCTTCTTGAGCCATAGCAATTGCCATAGAACTTTGGGTAACGGTATCCATAGCTGCGGATACAATAGGAACATTAAGCGTTATATTTCTTGAAAATTTTGTTTGGATACTTACCTCGCGAGGAAGCACATTAGAGTAGTTAGGAACTAATAATACATCATCGTACGTTAAACCTTCGCCGATAATCTTGGAGTTATGTGCTATCATGTTGCAATTTGTAGTTGAATTGCGTGCAAATATAACAAATTATTTTAATTTAAAAAAGTGATAGCCAAAGCATGTGAAAAACAGACTTCAATATTCCTAATTTATACTACTCCTCTTACGTACTATTTCAACATTTAGACGGAAAAATTAAAAACAGATTGCATTTTTTTCGAAATGAAAAACAATATTAGTATGGCTCATTACTGTCTTCGAAAATAACGTTAAAACCTAGCTGAAAGGATACACTATTGGCTTTCGCCAAATCCCGATATTCTAATAAATTATCGGCCATCATGTACAAATTGAACTTCCCTATTGTACTTGAAATTCCTAAACCTATATTTTTATATGAAAACGAATCTACAGTATAAGTGGCTTTCATTTGTAATTTATCTAGTACATTCCTACTATAATATCCCGTTAATGCCATTAAAGGAGTTCTAGGAGTTGTCATTACAAACAGCTGTGCTCCTACTGAATTTCTATAACCCGATTCTGTCGAAAGACATTTACAGTCTTCCCCTCCTCTTGAATCATTAAAAGAATATTGATACGAACTATTGATTTTTATAGGCCTCCAAGTGTTGTATCCGTTGTAAATAGTGTCGAGCTGGATAGCATTCCTAAACTGTGTGTAAGCACCTTCAGGATCATCCGTGCCATTAAAATTAGGATTTATCCCTTCATATTTATAGTAGCCTTTATAGGTAAATGTTTCCACATCTTTGCTGTGCTTTACAAATCCTACATCAAGAATACTTGCTGTAAACTGAATATTCTTTTTAGGATAATAAGTAAGTCCTAAATCAAATCCTAAGCCTAGGTCTCCGCCAAACAACGCTTTTTTTCTAAAATCAGCGGCTGCATCACCATCATAATCTTCGGCGATATATTCTGAAATTCCGGAGGTGTTTAATTGCAAGTTGGAAGAAATGACTTGTTCGAAAGCTGTAGTTGTCCCGGGAGCGGTATAGATATATCCCGAATTCTTAGTAGAAGTGGCATTAAAAGAACTCAAATAAATTTTTCCTCTAGCTCCAAGAATTAGTTTTTCAGTTACATTTTTATGATAACCCAAATGCAGCACCGAAAGCATCTCTGTTCGTAGATTTAAATCTCCTAAATTAAATGATTTCCCAATGTAATCTCTGTTTCCTTCTAAAGCTAGTATCGCAATATCCTTTGGCATATACATTAGAAAATCAAACTCCTGATACATTCCAAACGAAACATAACCTTTGTTCTCTAACCAGTCTCCCAGTTTAAATCCGCCATTGAATAACTCTATTTGTTCATTGACAATTAGTTTGTCATTTCGGGAAGATTGATGCACTACATCGAGTAGTTTTTGATTATAATCTACTCCATTATCAGCAAATAAATCATAGGCCGAAAAACCGCTAGAACCAACATTCGCAGAGATTCCAGAAAGTAAAGGAACTCCAAAATAAAATTTATAGCTAACATCAGCACCCGGGTTTGTCATTAAAGACTGCGGAACTGAGGTGAAATTGTACAAGATTTGTTTGTTTTGAGACAAACAAGCAACAGAGAAAAACACCATTAAAAATAGAAGTGTTTTTCTCATTCGATTAAAAAATAAGCAGTTGCACTTGAAGTAAATTTTAAACTCCCCGGACTACTGGTATCCAAAACAGGACCAGCTTTCATAGTTAAAACAAAACTCATTCTTCTAGTACTTTTCAGTAAATCGAGATTGGCATTTTTGAACTCTACTTTACGAGTTACTTCATTTTTCGTTCCAGTATAAACAGGAACATCAAAATGAATATTGAAAAGCGCCTGGTCATTTCGATCCAAAAAAAAGATATCAAAGGTGTAAGACCTGTTAATAGTATTGTTAATTTCAAAAAGGAAGTCGGCTCGTCTTAAATTTTTTCGAAAAAAAGAATCCCGGAAAACATCAAATTCCTGGGCTTCCACAGAAATATTCTGCTCCACTCCATTCTCTATAAATTGATTGGCAGGAATATCAAAAGAGGTAAGGTTGGCAATAAAAACAGGTTCTAACTTAAAATCATTGGCCTGATTAAAATCTAAATCACTGCTACATGAAAAAAATAGCATCGTAACTAGCAATAATCCTATGGTTTTAACCGAGTGGTATTGATTCATACTAAAAGTGTAAGCAACAAAAATAAAGTTTTGGTAGTAATAAACAACGATATTGCTGTTAACTTATCACTACTTTCTTTACTTTTAATACAACTTCATCCTTTAGCAATTTTTAATGAAACTCTCCAAACAAATTAGAAGCTTCATTATAAGCACTCTCAAAACTCAATGGGTTTAGATTTGTATTTACTTTAGTAGCAGTAAAATAAGACAACAACTTCTCTGTAGGCATGTTTCCCGTTAAATCGTCTTTAGCCATAGGACAACCTCCAAAACCTTGAATCGCACCATCATACCGGCGACAACCCGCTTTGTAAGCAGCGTCAATTTTCTCAAACCATTTATCTGGAGTTGTGTGTAAATGAGCCCCAAACTCAATTTCAGGGTATTTAGGAATCAAATTAGAGAACAAATAACTAATTACTTCTGGAGTAGAACTTCCTACAGTATCCGAAAGCGACAAAATCTTCACTCCCATATTTGATAACTTTTCAGTCCAATCACCAACAATTTCTACATTCCAAGGATCACCGTAAGGATTCCCAAAACCCATTGATAAATAAGCAACTACTTCCTTATTTGTTTTATCGGCAATTTCTAGGATTTCTTCCAAAGTCACTAAGGACTCGGCAATAGTTTTGTGGGTATTACGCATCTGAAAATTCTCAGATATTGAGAAAGGATATCCTAAATATTGAATTTCAGCATGCTCAGAAGCCATTTCGGCTCCTCGAGTATTGGCAATAATAGCCAGTAATTTACTTGTTGTTTGTGATAAATCCAATTGCGCCAAAACAGCGGCGGTATCTTGCATTTGCGGAATCGCTTTTGGCGAAACAAAACTCCCAAAATCGATCGAATCAAAACCTACCCTCAATAAAGATTGAATGTAAGCCACTTTTCTTTCGGTGGGAATGAACGGCTTAATACCTTGCATGGCATCACGTGGACATTCTATAATTTTTATTGGCTCCATAGGTTTTCAAAGATAAGAAAACTTGCAAAGTGGCAATAGATTATGATTATAAAATTTTATAGCAAATAAAAATGCGTAATCCTCAGTCGAGAATTACGCATTTTGATAATACTGCAAGCAATCGTTTTTACATGCGACTTAGTATTTTTTTATTTATAGCTTTCACCAAAGCGGGGCCTTCATAAATAAAACCAGTGTACAATTGTACTAAACTGGCACCTGCTTCGAGCTTTTCGATTGCATCATCTGCAGAATGAATTCCTCCCACTCCTATTATTGGAAATGCCTTATTGCTTTTCTGAGACAAAAAACGAATCACTTCAGTAGAACGGCTTGTTAATGGCTTTCCTGACAATCCGCCCATTTCTGTTTTGTTTTCAGATAGCAAACCTTCACGAGAAATAGTTGTATTAGTAGCGATAACACCAGCAATTTTTGTTTGTGCTACGATGTCTATAATGTCTAGTAATTGCTCGTCTGTTAAATCAGGAGCGATTTTTAGTAATATTGGTTTCTGTTTTGGCTTTGCCAAATTCTTATTTTGCAAAGTCTGCAGCAATTGTGTTAATGGCTCTTTGTCTTGCAACGCACGAAGATTAGGCGTGTTTGGCGAACTCACATTCACCACAAAATAATCTACATGATCAAACAAGGCGTCGAAGCAGATTTCATAATCCAAAGTTGCATCTTCATTTGGCGTCAATTTATTTTTCCCGATATTTCCTCCTATTAAAACGTCGGTATTTTCTTTTAGTCGTTCGACCGCTTCTAAAACTCCTCCATTATTAAAACCCATTCGGTTGATAATAGCAGAATCAGCTTTTAAGCGAAACAATCGTTTTTTAGGGTTTCCTTCTTGTCCTTTTGGTGTAAGTGTACCTATTTCTATAAACCCAAAACCAAAATTTGACAATTCTTTGTACAGCTTAGCGTCCTTATCAAAACCAGCGGCAAGTCCGACTGGATTTTTAAATTTTAATCCAAAAACTTCAGTTTCTAATCGCTTGTCATTTACTTCATAAAGTGATTTAAAGATAGCACTAAATCCTGGAATTTTAGATAAAGATCGAATCAAAGAAAAGGTAAAATAGTGTACTTTTTCTGGGTCAAACCAAAAAAGAATGGGACGAATAAATAGTTTATACATGTGTGTTTTGTTGTGTGCTGCAAAAATAGAATTATCTAGCCGATAAATAAATATTTAGCCTTAAAATTTGATCTTCAAATCTATCAAACGACTTTGGGCTATAACAAACCGCGCTGAGAAAGAAAGAATCATTATTTATTTATAAATTAGCCACAGCATTTAATAAATAAAAACATGAAAAATTATTGCAGCTTTCTACTGTTATTTCTGACCATTAGCCTTTTTGCGCAAGCAGAAAAACCAACTCGGATTTACTTAGTACGTCATGCCGAAAAGATGACGAATGATCCAAAAGAAAAAGATCCGTTATTGACTGAATATGGAAACAAAAGAGCCCTTGCACTTGCAAAAAAACTAAAATACAAAACAATAAACAACATTTACAGCACAAATTACAAGCGTACACAAAGCACAGTAATACCTAGCTCCAAGCAGCAAAAAAAAGATATTCAATTGTATGACGCTAAAATTTTAACAGTCGAAGCGGCCAAAATTCTAAAGGAAAATAAAGGAAAAACAGTATTAATTGTAGGCCATTCTAATACCGTTTTAGAAACGATTGAAGCTTTTGGAAGCAAGAGACCAATCCCTTCTATTGATGATCAAGAGTACGATTATCTATTTCTACTTACGATAAATCCTAACGGCGAAACAAAAGTAAAAGTCATGCATTATGGCCAAGCCAATTCCTATAAAGAAGGAGCTCAAATGATGCATTAAAACAATACCATTTTATTAGCACAATTGCTTTTCAAAGTTAGAGTTTTAAACACTCCTTTCTAAATAAACCTTATATTTGTCCTTCATTAAAAAATACAATTATGCAACATATTATAGACCGTTTTATCAGTTATGTTACTGTTGACACAGAGTCAGATCCCAATTCACAAACGACACCAAGTACAGAAAAACAATGGGTTCTTGCCAATCAATTGGTTGAAGAACTAAAAAGCATAGGAATGCAGGATGTGACCATAGATGATAAATCGTATATCATGGCCACACTGCCAAGTAATGTTGATCATGAGGCTCCTACAATTGGGTTTATATCTCATTTTGACACTACTCCTGATTTTACAGGAGCTAATGTAAAACCTCAAATTATTCCAAATTATGATGGTAAAGACATCATTCTAAATGCGGAACAAAATATTGTTTTATCTCCAAATTATTTCAAAGATTTATTACAATACAAGGGACAAACCATAATCACAACTGATGGAACTACTCTTTTAGGTGCTGATGATAAAGCTGGAATTACGGAAATTATGACCGCAATGGAATTCCTAATTAACAATCCAGAAATCAAACACGGAAAGATTAGAGTTGGTTTTACACCTGACGAAGAAATAGGTCGTGGAGCGCATCATTTTGATGTGGAGAAATTTGGTGCGGACTGGGCTTATACGATGGACGGAAGCCAAGTAGGAGAATTAGAATATGAAAATTTTAATGCGGCTTCAGCCAAAATTATTTTTAAAGGAAAAAGTGTACATCCTGGCTATGCCAAAGGAAAGATGATTAACTCCATGTTAATTGCCAATGATTTCATTACTGCACTACCTTCTGATGAAACACCGGAGACCACAAAAGGATACCAAGGTTTTTTCCATGTACATCACTTAACAGGAAGTATCGAGGAAACTGTTTTAGAATTAATAATCAGAGACCACAGTAAGATTAAATTCGAAAAAAGAAAAGAAAAAGTAGAAAAAATTGCCCGCAAAATCAATAAGAAATATGCAAAACAATTTGGTGAAGACATTGCAATAGTTGAGATCAATGATCAATACTACAACATGAAAGAAAAGGTAGTTCCTGTAAAACACATTGTTGATATTGCCGAAAAAGCGATGAAGGAAGTAGGTATCAAACCATTAATCAAACCCATTCGTGGTGGAACTGATGGCTGTCAATTATCATACAAAGGATTGCCTTGTCCAAATATTTTTGCTGGCGGACATAATTTTCACGGTAAATACGAATATGTTCCAGTTGAAAGCATGCAAAAAGCAGTGGACGTTATTGTAAAAATTGCTGAGTTGACCACAATGCCCAACTTTGGCCTAGAAGCAAAGGAAAGCAAAAAGAAAAAGCAAAAATAAATTACTTAATTCTAGAAAAGAGGTTGAATATTCAACACTCATAAAAAAATCTCTTTACTTTAATAAAAAGTCTCAATCTACTGGTTGAGACTTTTTTTTCCTCTATTTCTTATTTACGACGAAGTGCTTCAACTGTTTCGATCCACTTTTAACTGGATTATTCAAAGCTTTGAAAAGAATCTCGTTTTCATAAAAATTCATAAAACATTAACATTATAGAGGACATAAATTCATTATATTTAAGGTCTTACGTAAAGACTATTAAAATAGCCCCTGTCTATTTTTTGTAATAATAATAATATATTTTTAAACTAACACTTGAAATTATGGCTGTAAAAAATGAAAAAGTTGCAGAACAAAACACTACCGCCAAAACTGCGGCAGTTACACCAGTTACAACTAGAAAACCTAGGGCAACGAAGACGACTGCAGCGCCTAATGCTGACAGTGTAAAACCCAATGCAGAGAAAGTAATCAAATCTGAAAATGAAACTGTGGAGAAAACTGATAAAACAGTTGAGGCAGAAGTAGAAAAGAAAAAAGATAAGGCAAAGAAGAAAAAAGAGAAAGAAAAGGCTAAAAAGGCAGATGCTAAAGATAAAGCGAAACAAAAAGCGAAAGCTAAGAAAGCCAAAGCTAAGAAAGAAAAAAAAGACAAGGCTAAAAAGGCCAAAGCAAAAGCTAAGTTGAAGGAAAAAAAAGCAAAAGCGAAAGCAAAAAAGGCGAAAAAAGCTAAGAAGAATAAAAAAAAATGATCACCATAAATCATTAAAAAAGTCCCAATCCGAATATCGGTTGAGACTTTTTTTATTAGTTAAAAAACTAAAATTATTTTTTAGCAAGTGTCGCGCTCATTTCCATAGAAATTGCAGAACGCTCCATTTTTAATTTTCCAGACATTGTTTCAATTACAACTGTAGTATCTGCAAGCTCCGAAACTTTACCGTGAAGTCCACTTTTAGTGATGATTTTATCACCTACTTTTAAAGCTGTTTCGAATTCTTTTTCTTGTTTAGCTTTTTTCTGTTGTGGTCTGATCATAAAGAAATAGATCACTACAAACATTAATAAGAAAGGTGCAAATTGAGTTAATTGTTCCATAATTTTAAATTCTTTTTTTTTATTAGTGTTACATTAAACCGCGACCGGTTTTATTTAATTTTTTACTGACTTCTAGCTCTTTAACTAGATTATCCAGAATTCCGTTGATAAAAATACTACTTTTTGGTGTAGAATACTCTTTCGCAAGTTCTAAATATTCGTTAAGAGTTACTTTTACTGGAATTGAGGGGAATTTTAAAAATTCACAAATTGCCATTTTAAGAATAATAGTATCTACCTCAGCAATTCTATCGCTATCCCAGTTAGGTGTTTTGTTTACAAACTCCTTTGCAAGTTCCACTTCATTCAAAACCGTTTTTCTAAACAAATCTTTAACGAATGCCTTGTCTTCACTGTCCTTATACACTTTTGGCACGGTGAAATTATCATCCATGATAGGTTTCATCGCTTTAAGCTGCTTAATGATTTGAGTGTTTACCAAAGGTATATCATCAATCCAAGTCAGTTTATCGTCCTCTAGGAATTCGTACAATTTTTCATTTGGCACAATAACTTCTGTAAATAAATCTACAATAAGCTGTTTGTCTTCTTCAAATGAAGTTGCTGGATTGCTCATATAATCTGTATAGAACTTACTTGCTTTTATAGCATTAAGCAACAACAAAATATAATCATCATTCAAAGTCCAAGCGTCAACTTTACGCGTTTCCATAGCAATGCTAAGGGAATTGTTTTCGGCTAGTATTTGAAAAATACTGTTTTTAATAAATTTTTCGTTGGGTTTAAGTTCCGCAGCTGTAGCGAGATGTTTCAAACTTGATTTATGTAAAAAAACGGACTCTCTTTTACATATTTCCATTAAGGAAGAAATCATTGTAAGGTATAAATCTTGAATATTGTCGATACTGTAAAAAAGGAATTTCTCTTCTTTTTCTAGATTATCAGAACCGTTTTGATGCATTGCATAAATGGATTGCATGACTTTAACGCGTATGTGTCTTCTATTTACCACCTTGTAAGAACTTTTATTAAATTAGCTGGCAAAAATAAGCATTTCCTTTTTTAAAATAAAATTAAAATGTCAAATAAAGATTTTGCTGATAAATTTGTTTCTTTTATACTAAAAAAGTCACAGTTTTCAAGGTTATATAGAAAACTGTGACTTTTTGATAAATAAAAGAAAAATTACTTCTTACTATTCTCTATTTTTCTTTGATCGATACGATTTTGAGCAATGGTAAGCGCCGCATGATGCGTCGTAATTCCATTGGCAACAGCATAATCAAGAATCTCTAAAGTTGTATTGTAGATATTCTCTGTTTTGCGCATAATTTCCTCTTTACCATAATGCGCTAATTCAGCATAAACATTAATGATTCCACCCGCATTAATCAAGAAATCTGGAGCATATAAAATACCACGTTCCTGCAAAATTGCACCATGAATATCTTCATTTGCTAATTGATTGTTAGCGGCGCCGGCAATTACTTTTGCTTTTATCTTATGAACTGTAGCATCGTTGATCGTTGCTCCCATCGCACAAGGCGCATAAATATCTACATCGGCTGTATATAAATCAGCTCCTGTGTAAATAGTAGCATTATACTTCGTTCCTACTTCAAACAATTTTTCTTCATTGATATCAGCGATGGTAACAATCGCTCCTTCCTTAGTTAAATAATCTACTAAAGTTTCCCCAACGTGACCAATACCTTGAACCAATACTTTCTTTCCTGTAAGCACATCTGACCCAAACTTATGTTTGGCAGCTGCTTTCATTCCCATGTACACTCCATAAGCAGTTACAGGCGATGGATTACCAGCCCCACCTCTTTCCTCAGAAATTCCCGTAACATAGGGCGTAACATCGCGTACGATATCCATATCTCTAGTTTCCATTCCTACATCTTCGGCAGTAATGTATCTTCCGCTTAAACCATGTACAAATTCACCAAACTTGCGCATCAATTCAGGTGTTTTCTGAGTTTTGGCATCGCCTATAATAACGGCTTTTCCTCCTCCAATATTCAGTCCTGTAATCGCTGCTTTAAAAGTCATTCCACGAGAAAGACGCAAAACATCATTCAGCGCTTCCCACTCATTAGCATAATTAAACATTCTAGTTCCTCCTAAAGCAGGTCCCATAACCGAATTATGAATACCAATAATTGCTTTTAAACCTGTATCTTTGTCGTTGCAAAAAACAATCTGTTCGTGATCATCAAATGATAATTGTCCAAAAACGGGATCCATTTTTTGAAGTTCCTTTCCTGTTGTGAAAGTTGCATCCATAGTATTAATTTTTAAAGTAGTGAAATTATGAATTTGTCAAAAAAGACAAGTCAAAATTACATAAAAAATAAATATCTATATATATTTTTAATAAAATTTAATTATTTAGCAATATTATCATAAAAACATATTTAGCTAAATTATTAAATATTTAAAAAAAATCATAAAAACAAAACAAAACCAATACAGAATATCTTAAAATAATGAAAGAGTTACTCTATTTAAACAAATATTTCGTCAAATATAAATACCGTTTTTTACTAGGTATTGCCTTCACAATTATCGCACAAATATTCATGCTGTTCACACCCAAGTTGATTAGCAGCTCATTTAAAGCAATTGAAGAATTTGCTAAAGACTCTAGCATTCCTTCATCAGTTATTAGAGAAGAATTGCTATCGAATATTCTATTAATCGTAGCCACAACAATAATTGCGGGTTTTCTGACTTTCTTGATGAGACAAACGCTAATTGTGATGTCTCGTCATATCGAATTTGATTTAAAAAATGAGGTTTTTAGACAGTATGAAAACCTATCTCAGAATTTCTATAAAAAGAATCGTACTGGTGATTTAATGAATCGAATCAGCGAGGATGTTTCAAAGGTGAGAATGTATGTGGGTCCCGCGGTAATGTATTCGATAAATACGCTTATCCGTTTTGCAATTGTTACTATATACATGTACAATGTTTCTCCGCTCCTAACATTATACACCATCCTCCCCTTGCCCATTTTGTCTTATGGTATTTTTAAATTAAGTACAGAAATAAACAAAAGAAGTACCGTTTTTCAGCAATATTTATCGAAGGTATCTAGTTTCTCCCAAGAAATTTTTTCAGGTATTCGAGTGATAAAAGCCTATTCATTAGAAGAGCAACACCAGAACAATATGGTTTTGCTGGCAAAGGAAAGTAAAATTAAAAGTTTGAATTTAGCCAAAGTCCAGTCCTTATTTGGACCACTTATGCTTGCTCTTATTGGAATCAGTAACTTGGTTGTAATCTACTTTGGTGGATTAATGTATATTGATGGAACAATTAAAAGCATTGGTACGATCGCTGAGTTTATTTTGTACGTCAACATGCTTACTTGGCCCGTAGCTTCATTAGGATGGATTTCGTCAATGGTTCAAGAAGCAGAAGCTTCGCAAAAGCGTTTGAATGAATTCCTAAAAATCGAACCAGAGATAAAAAATAACAATCCAAAACATTCGATTATAAATGGCTCGATTTCATTCGAAAATGTAAGCTACACCTATGAAGACAGTAATATAACCGCACTTAAAGACATTTCGTTCACGGTTAAAAAAGGAGAAACTTTAGCAATACTTGGAAAAACTGGCTCTGGAAAATCAACTATTTTATCATTGATTTCGCGTCTATACGATGCGACTGACGGGAAAGTTAAAATTGACAATCAAGAGATAAGTATTTTAAACCTTAATGATTTGCGTAACAGCATCGGGATAGTTCCACAAGATGCCTTTCTGTTTTCAGATTCTATTAAGAACAATATCAAGTTTGGTAAAGAAGATGCTACTGATGAAGAAGTACAAACAGCTGCCAAAAGTGCTGTGGTACATGATAATATCATGGGTTTCAACAAAAAATATGATACCGTTCTGGGCGAACGTGGGATTACACTTTCAGGAGGACAAAAACAAAGGGTTTCCATTGCTAGAGCGATCATTAAAAACCCGCCAATTTTGCTTTTTGACGACTGTTTATCAGCTGTTGACACTGAAACTGAAGAAACAATCCTGAATAATCTAAACACAATATGCAAGGATAAAACAACCATTATTGTAAGTCATAGGGTTTCATCGGCCAAAAATGCACATAAGATTATAATTATAGAGGATGGTAAAATCATTCAACAAGGATCTCATAACCAGTTAGTAAATCAAGAAGGCTATTATGCCTCATTATATTTAAAACAACTTTCAGAAAAAGAATTGCAGTAATTGTTGTTTAATAAATATATTTTTATGATTTTTGGTTACGATTTAACAACCATAAATTGAGAAAAAGGATTATGAGAGAAAATGATATGTTAGAAAAAGAAGAGATCTTTTCTAAAGTTTTACGTGCTGGGAGAAGAACCTATTTCTTTGATGTGAGAGCTACAAAAGCTGATGATTATTACATTACAATTACCGAGAGTAAAAAATTTACTGAAGAAGACGGATCGTTTCACTTCAAAAAGCATAAAATATATTTGTATAAAGAAGATTTTGCCTCTTTCGCAGAAATTCTTGGAGATATGACCTCTTACGTTTTGAACCACAAAGGCGAAGAAGTAATTTCAGAGAGACATCAGAAAGATTTCAAAAAAGAATATGTTACTGAAAAAGCAACCGCTGATGAAGCTTTGCCAAACATATCAACTTTTACAGATATTGATTTTGATGACATTTAATTTTTTATTCTAAATTAAATATATTTACTTAAGCAAGAAGTCCAAAAATCAAATGGTTTTTGGACTTTTTACATTTTTACGAAAAACCAATTTCAACTAAAAACACAACAGATGCAGGAGATTTTCATGAAATACACAGATAAATACGCTGAATTTATTATCCCATGGCTGTTAACAAGCGGACTAAAAATCGTTTTTATCATTATAGGTTCTTTAATTCTAAACAAGGTTATTATAACCTTTATCGAAAAAGCGGTAAGACTTGCTGTTAGACCTGATGGAATTTCGTCCAAAGATGCCGAAGAAAAAAGAGAAAATACACTAATTCAAATATTTACTACTACTTCTACAATTGTTCTGATAACTATCGTTGGTTTGATGATACTTCAAGAATTTGGAGTAGAAATCGCTCCCATTTTGGCAGCAGCCGGAATTGTCGGACTCGCCTTTGGTTTTGGAGGACAATATCTTATCAGGGATATTATTTCGGGTCTTTTTATTATCCTCGAAAATCAATATCGCGTTGGTGATGTAGTTAATTTTGACAATGCTGGTGGAACCGTTCAAGAGATCAGTCTGAGAAAAACAACATTAAGAGATTTAGACGGAACTGTTCACCACATTCCTCACGGAGAAATTAAGAAAGTCTCCAATCTTTCCAAGGATTTCTCTCGTATTAACTTAGATATTGGCGTAGGTTATTCATCTAATTTGGAGCATGTAATTGGAGTGATAAACAAAGTGGGGACAGAATTAGCCGCTGATCCGTTATGGAAAAGTAACATTATCCTTGCTCCTCAATTTTTACGTGTGAATGACTTTGCCAACTCTTCCATCATGCTTAAAATATTAGGAGAGACACTACCAAGTAAACAATGGGAAGTCACTGGTGAATTGCGCAAAAGGCTAAAAGTTGCCTTTGATAATGAAGGAATAGAAATTCCGTTTCCGCAAGTGGTAATGCATAAACCTCAAGAAGCTCAAGAAAACCCCGCTAAAGCGGAAACAAACAAAATTCAAAAATCAAATTAGTATTCATTTCTGGCTTATTTTTTACGAAAGCAAATACAAGCATTATTTTAAATGTCTGAAAGTCATATGATTTTCAGACTTTTTATTTACATTTATAGTGAATGATCTTCAATCGCCACTATTTTGAGAAACATCAGCCGCACGGTCTGGATTTTGTCTTTGATAAGCCTGTTTACTGATACGGCTAGCGAAATGTTATATCCTATCATGCCCATTTACTTAAAGTCGATTGGTTTCTCCATTGTACTTATTGGAATCCTTGAAGGTGTTGCCGAAGCTACTGCGGGATTGAGCAAAGGATATTTCGGAAAGCGTTCTGATGTGACTGGCAAAAGAGTTCCGTATGTACAATTGGGTTATGCGTTTAGCGCCATTTCAAAACCTATGATGGCAGTATTCGTTTATCCGCTTTGGATTTTCTTTGCAAGAACCATCGACCGTTTTGGAAAAGGAATCCGTACGGGAGCGAGAGACGCCATCCTTTCGGACGAAGCCACTGCACAAACCAAAGGAAAAATATTCGGTTTTCATCGTTCTATGGATACATTGGGCGCGGTCTTAGGCCCGTCATTAGCCTTGCTCTTCCTCTATTTTTATCCCGAGAATTATATTGCTTTATTTTACCTCGCTTTTATTCCAGGACTTTTAGCTATAACCGCTACCTTTTTATTAAAGGAAAAACAAAGAACAGTTACTACAGATAAAAAAGCAACCCCTTTCTTCTCTTTTCTGAACTATTGGAAAGTAAGCCCACCGATGTATCGCAAAGTCGTAATCGGACTTTTAGCTTTTACTTTATTTAATAGCTCTGATGTTTTCCTACTGCTTAAAGCGAAAGAATCTGGACTAAGTGACACAATGGTTATAGGGATTTATATTTTTTACAATCTCGTTTATGCCTTATTTGCATTTCCTATCGGAATGTTGGCTGATAAAATCGGCTTAAAAAAAATGCTGATTTTCGGAATTAGTATCTTCTCGATTGTATATTTTGGGATGGGATTCAATCAAAATTTTTATGTTTTCGCTGGACTTTTTGCACTTTATGGAATCTATGCTGCGGCTACGGAAGGCATTTCTAAAGCGTGGATTAGCAATATTTCAAATGAAAAAGATACCGCAACCGCTATTGGAACTTACTCTGCTTTTCAAAGTTTTTTTGCCATGCTCGCCAGTTCAATGACAGGATTGATATGGTTTCAGTTTGGCGCAAATAATGCTTTCATTGTAACCGCTATCGCTAGTGTGCTAATTGGTTTGTATTTTATTTTTATGACCACCGAAAAGACATAACTACAGTACTTAATTTCTAATAACATTTTTTCATCTAATAAATCACTGCATACGATACTCTTACTGCTACTAAATACCTTATATTTGAGTAGTGTTTTCATTCTCAAAATTATGTCAATAAAAATTAATATTCCCGAAAATATAATAGGCTTGACTGATCCTGAAGTTCAAACTTCAAGAGGGAAATTTGGTAAGAATAAACAAATTAACAAACAAAAACACAAATGGTGGCTAGGCCTTTTTGACTTGTTCAAAGAGCCCATGTTGCTATTATTGATAGCCGTAGCAATCATTTATTTTATATTAGGACAAAATAACGAAGCTTACTTTATGCTGGCCGCAATAGTTGCGGTTTCTGGAATTTCTTTCTATCAGGACAACCGCAGCAGGATTGCGATGGAAAGTTTAGAAAAGTTAAATGAACCACTAACTACCGTCTTTCGAAATGGGGAATCTACAAGAATTCCCACTGCTGAAATTGTCATCGATGATTTGGTAATTGCTCAGGAAGGAAACACGATTAATGCAGATGGCGAAATTATACACAGCAATGATTTTTCAGTTAATGAATCGCTACTAACAGGCGAACCTTACGCTGTTTTTAAATCAGAAAAAACGGAACTAAAATCTGTTTTCAGTGGCACCTTGGTTGCCTCTGGCTTAGCTGTTTACCGAGTAACTAAAATTGGTTTTAATACAGAAGTTGGAAAATTAGGGAGCTCCTTACAAAACATCAAAGATACACCTACCCCATTACAAGTTCAAATTCAAAAATTTGTAAAAGTAATGGCCATTATGGGTATTGCTGTTTTTTTATTAGTTTGGGGTGTCTATTTTTGGAAAACACAGAACCTATTGACCAGTTTATTAAAAGGACTGACCCTAGCGATGTCCATTCTTCCCGAAGAAATCCCAGTAGCGTTCACAACTTTTATGGCCTTGGGATCTTGGCGATTAATGAAAGAAGGAGTTATTGTCAAAAAAATCAGAACGGTAGAAACCTTAGGAAGCGCGACGATTATTTGTACGGATAAAACAGGAACGCTGACAGAGAATAAAATGAGTCTGCAGTCTGTGTACGCTTTTAGCAGCAATAAATTATACGAAAAAGAACAATGGAATATAGAAGAGGCTAAAAAAGTCATTGAAATTGCAATGTGGGCCAGCGAACCTGTGCCTTTTGATCCTATGGAAAAAACCTTGCATAAGGAGTATGAGAAAACCACCAATAATGACGCCCGCAGACAGTTTTCCATGGTGCATGAATATCCACTTGATGGAAAACCACCTATGATGACGCACGTTTTTGAGAATGAGGAAGGCAAACGTATTATTGCCGCCAAAGGTGGACCCGAAACGATTATAAAAGTATCCAACCTGACGACAGAGCAACAAAAGCAAATCCATGATATAATAATTACATTAGCATCAAAAGGGTATCGAATTCTTGGTGTCGGTTATTCAGATTATGCTGGAAACAGTTATCCGAAAGACCAACAGGAATTACCCTTTCATTTCGTGGGCTTGGTGGTTTTTTATGATCCTCCAAAAGCAAACATACAGAGTGTGATTCAACAATTTTATGAAGCGGGTATACAGGTAAAAGTTATAACAGGAGATAACGCGTTAACCACAAAAGCCATTGCTGAAAAAGCAGGAATTAAAAACTCTGATAGCGTGATGGAAGGTGAAGAGTTCATGAAATTGAACGAAGTCGAAATGCTAAAAGCCATTCACGGCACAACGCTTTTAACCCGTATGTTTCCCGAAGCTAAACTTGCCGTAGTGAATGCCTTAAAAAAAGACAATCAAGTGGTGGCCATGGTGGGCGATGGTGTAAATGATGGCCCAGCCTTAAAAGCTTCAAATATAGGTATCGCCATGGGAAAAAAGGGAACTGAAATCGCAAAAGATGCAGCAGATCTAATTTTGATTGATGATGATTTATCAAAAATGATCCTTGCCGTAGCGGCCGGACGCCGCATTTATTCCAATCTCAAAAAAGCGGTGCGCTACATTGTTTCCATTCATATTCCAATCATATTAGCGGTATCCCTACCCTTATTTTTAGGATGGGTCTATCCCGATATTTTCACGCCCGTTCATGTCATTTTCTTAGAACTAGTAATGGGCCCCATGTGTTCTATCGTGTACGAAAATGAACCTGCCGAAAAAAACAGTATGCAAGAAGTCCCAAGACCTACCGGCAGTACATTCTTATCGTTAAAAGAACTTGGAATTAGCATTATCCAAGGAATTGGGATTACGATAGGAATTTTATTTGTGTACCAATGGACCGTACAAAATGGAGGTAACGAACAACTGACAAGGACAATGGTATTTACCACTTTAGTTTTTTCGAATGTAATTCTATCTTTAGTAAATCGTTCGTTTTACTTTTCTATTTTTACTTCCTTGAAAAATAAAAACAGCATGATGGTGATTACCAATTCACTAACCTTGATTTTCCTAGCCCTTATCGTATATATAAATCCAATCGCCCGTTTCTTTGACGTTATTCCATTAGCACTATATCAAATCGCGATTTGCATTACTGTAAGTGGAGTTTCAGTACTTTGGATTGAAATTTGGAAATGGAACAAGCGAAACAACAACTCAAAACCCAACGAAATAAAAAAATTATGAAAGATCCAATCGTATCTGTAGCCTGGCTTCAAAAAAACATTCAAGATCCTGAATTAATTATTCTAGATACTTTTATCGATATGCCTTCAGAGGATCACCAGATAAAAGGTGCCCGAACTTTCGATATTAAAAATAATTTTAGTGATACTAATAATCCGCTACCCAATACAATCCCAGATCCAGAAGCTTTCGCTACAGCTTGCCGTGCCCTCGGAATTAACAACAACAGTAAAATTGTAGTTTATGACACTAAAGGGATTTATTCGAGCCCTAGAGCGTGGTGGCTTTTTAAAGTCATGGGGCACGAAAAAGTTTGGGTGCTCGACGGCGGATTACCTGAGTGGCTAAATGAAGGTCATCCTACTGAAAAAAGAGAGCCGCAATCGTATTCAATAGGAAATTTTACTGCAAATTTTCAACCTCAGCTGGTTAAAACCAAGGAACAAATTTTAGAAAACATAGATGCTAAAGAAGCCTTGCTTGTCGATGCCCGATCCACAGATCGTTTTCATGGTGAAACGGAAGAACCTAGAGTAGGATTGAGAAGCGGGCATATACCTGGCTCGATCAATATCCCTTTTACCCAGCTACTTAAAGACGGAAAATATTTGCCCAAAGAAGAATTAAAAAAAATACTCCAACCGCAAGACAAACCACTATTGTTTACTTGTGGATCTGGTGTGACGGCTTGTATTGATTTGATTGCTTACGAACTAATTTCAGATAATCCTAAAGCAATCTATGATGGTTCTTGGACAGAATGGGGACAAGACCTAAATTTGCCTTTTGAAAAATAAAAAATTTAAATTATGAGTCACGAAGACTTAAGTAAACTAGACAATCCCGTTTGGTATTCCTTATCTGAAAGCCACAAAGCACACACAATAACCTTTGATGATGACACTCAGTTTTATGATCCTGAATATTGTCCTTTTGGCGCGGCTCTAGATACTAAGAAGAGTTTGAATGCAATTGATCAATATTCCAAGTTATCCGCTAACTTTTTTATTGTTGGCGAAAAGCCAGAAATCCCAGCTACTTTAAAAATAGGAAATGAATTGGTTTGCCTCCAAATGACTATTTTTAAACCAATCGACATTCCCATTACTGATACAATTATAAAACTAGAAGAAAGTCACAGAGAAGATCTTTTGGAATTAGTCAAAATAGTATATCCAGAATATTTTAAAGCTAAAACAGCTACATTGGGCAACTATTATGGTATTTACAAAGACAATCAACTTGTCGCTATTACGGGTGAAAGAATGCAAATGAATGATTTTACTGAAATCAGTGCGGTAATTACACATCCTGATCACATTGGCAAAGGTTATGCAAAACAGCTTGTAGCGCACGCTACAAATGTGATTTTTAATCAAAATAAAACAGCATTTTTACATGTTTATGAAAAAAACTTTGGTGCTATTAAGTTGTATGAAAAATTAGGATTCGAGGCCAGAAGAAAAATCAGTTTTTGGAATATTACAAAAAACGTCTAATTTATACTCCAAATGGGAATGTTTCTGGCATTTGATTTCCATCGGGTTTGATGTGAAGTGGATGCAATGCCGAAGTTTTATCTAAATAAACGAAGGCATTGTAACGATAAGGAATTCTACTAGGAACATAATTGCTTAAATGGTCGTTTTTTGGTCGGTAGACGACCCCAATAGCACGGTGTTCAAATTCCATTTTCCCGAGATTATCTTTCATAGCCTCGGTCATAAATACAATTCGATCTTTAGCGTCAAGTTGGTGTAATTGATATTCCCAACTGTCTTTTAAAGCTTTGGGAATTTTCATGAGCTGCATAACATCACCCCATTCTCGTCCCGCTACAACAGTGCCTTGATACGAACCAAAGCCTATAGAAAACACCTCTTCTGGCCTGTGATCTTCGTTTAAGATTTGTCCTAGATTTATGGTTCGGGCGTCTGCCATATCTGTAGCTCGCGCATCACCAGTATGGGAATTATGCGCCCAGATAATACCTTTCGCATCTGACCCATGAAATTCCATAAGATTTTCAACAGTCTGAACCATATGACGATCCCGAATATTCCAAGATTTTGGTCCTGCGGTTACCATCGCCCGATAGTATCTTTCTGCGTTAAAAATCAAGAGTGCATTTTGTTTGAGATTAATAATTTCTTCAGAATCGCCCTTCTGGATTGAAATATAATCCGTTATTTTTGTCAGTAGATTAGCTACCTCGTCTTCGGCGGACTTTGAAACCATGCGAGCAGCCCGTCCATATTCTTGACCTTCTCCTCTCTTATAGAATTCAAAACATTGGAAGGCAACTTTAGCCGTCGCTTTAATTATTGGATCTTTATCTTCAAAATACTTAATTACCGCATCGAAAGACTCCCATAGACTGTAGATATCTAATCCATAAAACCCTACTTTCACCTTATCTCGGCGGTCGTTGTATGTACGGAGCCACTCTGTCAAAGCAACAGTTTCCCAGTTAGCCCACATCCAAGTTGGCCATCTGTTGAAGGAGTGAAGAACTTCTAAAGCAGAATTCCCTGAATCTGGATCATTTTTCACATATTGATTCAGTTTATAACAATCAGGCCAGTCGCCTTCTACAGCAATGAAGGAGAAGCCTTTTTTCTCTATTAATCTTTTGCTGATTTTCATCCGTAACGCATAGTATTCGTGCGTTCCATGAGAGGCTTCACCCAACAATACGTATTTAGCAGCACCAATTTTTTCAATTAATTTATCGAAAGTATTCGCATCGTTTAATTCAATTGAATTTTCAAGAATTAACTTTCTCAAATCCAGAATATCAAGCAATGTCTTTTTAGAATCAGGCGTACTCATACTATTTTAAATAATTAAGTTCATTAATAGAATAATTGCAAATTAATTGAGAAGTGAAAGTATCTTTAGAGAAAAAGCACTAGCTTTAGTATATACTGAACTTACAATTAAATATCCTATACATTGACTAACAAAAAATTAAGATACAAAAGAAACACGGACTTAGATCTTTATAATAGGGCATAGTTTCGAGCGATTATCAACCAATTCTTAATCCGTTTTTAATTTTAAAATCGGGAGCCAATAGAATTACGTCTCCGTCCTCTCCCACTGCACCTAATACGAGGCATTCGCTCATGAATTTACCAATCTGTTTTTTAGGAAAGTTTATTACGGCAACAATCTGTCGCTGGAGTAAATCAGCTTTAGAGTAACGCTTGGTAATTTGCGCTGAAGATTTTCTGAGGCCAATAGCCTCTCCAAAATCAATCGTGAGTTGGAAAGCTGGCTTTCGAGCTTCCGGAAAATCATTAACTTCCACAATGGTACCCACATACATTTCCACTCTATCAAATTCCTGCCAAGTTAAATCCATAAATTATTTTTCTATTTAAAGGTAAAAATAGTTACAACTATGTCAAAATCGAAATACCAACAAGACCTATTTATCAAAAAAGAAAGATTAGGCTTATAAAGAGTCTTAAAAACAACATAAATATAACATAATTCTAAAAAAAGCTATTAAAAATAGAAAAATGGATGTATTTTTGCAGAGTGAAATTTAATTCTTATGAAGAACTTTCTTAATATAACATCGACCCCTACCTCTTTCTTTAAGGAGGATTTTGTGCTTTGTGCTAAATTCACACATTCCAAAGCCTTTGTTGATTAGACCTTCGTCTATAAAAACAAACTACTTCATGACGAAGGTTTTTCTGTAACTCATTTATTTAACCCGCGATTTTAAAAGTTATCTTTTTGAAATCAAATCTAATTTAAAAACATGTTTTTAAAAAAATTAGCTGTACACCAAATTATCTGGCTGACAATCCTTACATTTTTAATAATCAGCTGCGCACTGACTTACTTTCACTATCTCAGTTACTTCTTCTTGATTGTTCCGTTTTATTTGCTTTACCTATTGGTTATGGATACTTTTCAATCCAGCCACACAGTCAAAAAAAATTATCCAATTGTAGGTAGATTCAGGTATTTCTTAGAATCTTTCCGTCCAGAAATACGTCAATATTTTTTCGAAGGGGAATTAGATGGAAAACCTTTTAACCGCAGACAACGCTCTATTGTATATCAGAGAGCTAAAAATGTAAAGCAAACTATTTCTTTTGGAATGCAAGATGATCCTAACAGAATTGGTTATGAATGGGCGGCGCATTCTATTTATCCAAAAAGAGCAGACAAACAATATTTTAGAACCAATGTAGGAAACACTCAGTGTCTTCAACCATACAGTGCAAGTATCTATAATATTAGCGCCATGAGTTATGGTGCATTAAGTAAAACCGCGATTTCCTCTTTGAATAAAGGAGCTCAAATAGGTGGATTTGCGCACAATACCGGTGAGGGAGGAATCAGTGATTTCCATTTAGAAGGTGGTGATTTAATTTGGCAAATAGGAACAGGATATTTCGGATGTAGAAACGACGACGGTACGTTCTCAGATGAATTATTTGCTGTAAAATCAAATTATCCACAGGTAAAAATGATCGAATTGAAACTCTCGCAAGGAGCTAAACCCGGTCATGGTGGATTATTACCTGGAGAAAAAAACACACCTGAAATTGCCAAAATAAGAAACATTCAGCCACATGTTGCAGTACACTCGCCAGCGGGGCACACTGCTTTCACAAACAGTGTTGAGTTATTGCAATTTTTAAGTAAAATGAGAGCGTTATCAAATGGAAAACCAGTTGGTTTTAAAATTTGTATTGGCCGTCAGGATGAATTTATATCCATTATTCGAGCCATGAAAGATACAGGTATTGTTCCTGATTTCATTACCATAGATGGTGCTGAAGGCGGAACTGGTGCCGCTCCATTAGAATTTATTGATTATATGGGAATGGCGCTTGCTGATGCTTTAATTTTTGCTAGCAAAGTTTTAAAAGAATATGAACTAAGAGATCAGATTAAATTGATGGCTTCTGGAAAAATCATTACAGGCTTTGATATTGCCAAAGCGATTTCATTAGGTGCTGATGCATGTTATAGCGCAAGAGGAATGATGTTTGCATTAGGTTGCATTCAAGCATTACAATGTGACAGTGGAAAATGTCCTGTAGGTATTGCAACTCAGGATGAAAAATTATATCGAGGTCTAGACATTACAGACAAAAGTGTACGTGTTGCTCATTTCCATAACAATACAATGAAAGCATTTGCAGAATTCATAGGAGCTTGTGGCTTTGATAATCCAAAGGCGATTACTCCAGATGTATTTTACAGAAGAATTGACCACAAAACTAATGAAAGTTTTACATCGTTATTTTTCAACGATCTAGAAAAAATAACTAATCATGAAAAAATTAACTTAAACTAAATTACTATGAAACCGATACCCACTTTAACAATTTCCGATTATAATATTCTTCGGGAATTGACAAAAAATGCAAAAGACAGTACAAATATTAGAGAAATAGCGTTGTTAACGCAAGAATTAGATCGCGCTACCATCAACAAGGACAACATTATTGATGCTAGTACCGTGCGAATGAATTCACAAGTAACGATCGAAGATGTAAACACTAAGCAACAGATGAAAGTTCAAATTGTGATGCCTTCAAAATCGAACATTAAAGAGGGAAAAGTTTCTGTTTTAGCACCATTATGCGTTGCTATAATTGGCTTTAAAGAAAATGACGAAGTGGAATGGCAATTACCGTCTGGAATTAAAACCTTAAAAATAATCACTGTATCTAATGCAACTAGCAACTAAATACAGAATCTTTTAAACACCTCATTATATGAAGGTGTTTTTTTTTATCTCATTTTCTTCTGGCAACAACTTAGCCATAATTGCTGCTCTCATATACAACATCTTCCACTATTCATCCTTTTCATCGAAAGCTAGAAGCAGAAAACTACTTATTTACTTACAATAATTAGGCTTTCCATTTAAATCCTTATGCTTTTTTCTTAACTTTAAAGCTAAATCTTTAAATCAGAAAATTGCAATGTCGAAAACTGCTTCAAAAATGGTCCCACTGGGAACCACTGCCCCCGAGTTTTATTTGAAAGACACCAATTCTAACGAATATTTTTCTTTTGCAGATTTACAAGGCGAAAAAGGAACGCTAGTATTATTCATTTGCAATCATTGCCCTTTTGTACATCATCTCATTACCGAGCTAGTTATGATTGCCAATGATTACCGTGTGCAAGGTCTTGGCGTAATAGCTATTTCAAGTAATGATGTAATTAATTACCCTCAGGACGCACCTGAACTAATGACTGAATTTGCTTTCGAAAATAATTTTGAATTCCCTTATCTTTATGATGCCACACAAGAGGTCGCTAAAGCCTATGATGCAGCTTGCACACCTGATTTTTACTTGTTTGACAACCAAAATAAACTAGTCTATCGCGGACAAATGGATGACAGTCGACCTGGAAACGGAATCCCATTAAGCGCAAACGATCTACGCGGTGCGATAGACGGTGTTCTTTACAATCGAGTAATTAACCCAGATCAAAAAACGAGCGTAGGATGTAATATTAAGTGGAAGAAATAAGGACAGAGTGAAGAGTGAATTTAAAAATTCTGGAATTGCTTAAACTATTTTCGTCGAGGTTTTTTAGAAAATAAATATTTTTCCAAAAAAAAAAGCTGATCCACTTAGCACGAACTTACTCCCTGAATCCACTAAAAATCTGAATTGAATTAAAGGAAGATTTTTTTTACTGTATATAAAAAATCCCAATTATCT
This sequence comes from Flavobacterium hiemivividum, assembly GCF_004349145.1. Lineage (GTDB taxonomy): Bacteria > Bacteroidota > Bacteroidia > Flavobacteriales > Flavobacteriaceae > Flavobacterium > Flavobacterium hiemivividum. The sequence continues at coordinate 193,470 of NZ_SMFO01000005.1, forward strand.
AAAATGATAATTGGGATTTTGTAATTTGTATAATGACCATTGAAAAACTGATCACTGAATACTTACTATTTAACGTCCATTAATTCTACGTCAAAAATCAAAGTAGCGTTTGGTGGAATTGCTCCTCCAGCACCGCGAGATCCGTATCCTAAATGAGATGGAATAACGAAACGTGCTTTATCACCTACTTTCAATAAAGCGATACCTTCGTCCCATCCTTCGATAACTTGACCTTGACCTAATTTGAATTCAATTGGTTTTTTTCTTGGGTAAGAAGAATCAAAAACTTTTCCGTTTTCTAATGATCCTTCGTAATGTACCGAAACCATTTTGCCAGCAGCTGCTTGTTTACCTTCACCTCTTTGGATGAATTGGTAACGCAAACCACTTTCTGTTTTTTCAAATCCAGCTGCTAACTTTTCCATTGCTGCTTCTGCTTCTGCTTTCAAAGCAATATCACGTTTGTTACGCGCTCCTTTGAATTCAATAAAAGCTTCGATAGCATTCCATTTTTCAGCTTCTTCTCCTACTCTTACGATTTCTACACTTTCTAGAACATCACCTTGAGCAATTGCATCAACAACATCTTGTCCTTCTACTACATGTCCGAAAACAGTGTGTTTACCATCTAACCAAGAAGTAGGAACGTGTGTAATATAAAATTGAGAACCATTAGATCCTGGCCCTGAATTAGCCATTGCTAAAATTCCTGGTTTATCATGTTTTAAACTTGGGTGAAATTCATCATCAAATTTATAACCTGGATCTCCAGTTCCAGTTCCTTGTGGACATCCACCTTGAACCATAAAATCAGGAATTACTCTATGGAAGTTTAATCCATTGTAAAATTTTGTTCCCTGAGGTTTTACTTTATTTTCTAAGTTTCCTTCCGCTAATCCTACGAAGTTACCAACAGTTCCAGGTGTTAATTCGTGCTCTAATTTTACTAATACCGACCCTTTTGCAGAGTTGAATTTAGCATATATTCCATTTTCCATTGTTGTATAATTTTTATTGAAGTGCAAATTTACGAATTAATTTTTTATTCATTGATGCTTTCTAATGCTTTGCGTTTGGATTTAAAAGTATATCCATAAACTCCAAATGCCAAGGATGACAAAAGCAAACAACCTAAAGCAACAGCATGCCATCCTCCCAGTTCCCATAAGAACAAACCATAAGCAGATCCTGCGGCAGTTCCTAAAAAGCTAAAAGACATAAATACAGTATTCATTCGGTTTCTAGCTTCGGGAAGTAAGGAATACACTCTAGTTTGATTCGAAATATGAACTCCTTGCAAACCAAGGTCAATGAATATTATTCCAATAACAAGACCGATAACACTGCTTGCTGAAAAGTAAAATATTAAAAAACTGATGGCTATTAACAAACAACCGTAACCTACTGCAATTCTAGAGTTTCCTTTGTCACCAAGTCTTCCCACAAGAGGCGCCGCAAATGCTCCTGAAGCACCTACGATTCCGAATAAACCAATGGTTGCACTGTTAAAAGAAAAAGGTTCTGCTGAAAGCAATAAAACCATTGTAGTCCAAAAAGCACCAAACTGAGCAAAACAAAACATATTAATTAAAGTCGTTTCTCTTAATAATGGTTGCTCTTTTATCAATGTAAAAAGAGATTTTATCAATTGTCCATAGGATCCTTTAAACGTAGGCATGTTTTGCGGAATTTTTTTTCGAATCATAAAAAAGATAAGCAAACACAAAGCCGAAGCAATCCAAAACATAGCGCGCCATCCAAATAATTCACCTACGAATCCACTCAAGGTTCGAGATAATAAGATTCCAATTAACAAACCACTCATAATTGTCCCCACCACTTTTCCCCTTTGTTCAGGTTCGCTTAAAGAAGCGGCTAAGGGAAGGATTAATTGAGGTACGATAGAAGTAATTCCGATAAGAAGTGAAGCAACTGCAAGAAGAAAGAAACTATTGGCAGTAGCCGCAAGAATCAACGCGATAACTGACGCAAAAGTTGTAATTAAAATTTGACGCTTTCGTTCCATTTTATCACCAAGCGGCACCATAAAGAACAAACCAATAGCATAACCTGCTTGTGTAAGATAAGTTATTGTTCCAGCATCGGCTTCAGGGATATTAAATTCGTTGGCAATTAAGATAATCAGTGGCTGGCAATAATATAAATTGGCCACTATAAGTCCGGTACATACTGCCATAAACAGTACGTTTGATTTTGATAAATTCATTTTGCAAAAATAACATTATAACGAATTATATAGACCCAATAAAGTGTTATTTATTTTCTAAAAATTCAAGCAAGGGAGTAATGAACTTATTAAAATCTTCTATATGAGGCATGTGTCCAATATTAGCTATTTCGACTAGTTTAGAATTTGGTATTTTCTTTTGTGTTTCTTTTCCTAGAACCTCATATAAGCCCATTGTTTTCCGAACAGTATCACTCACCAAAGGTTTGCCTACAGCAGTTCTATCTCTGGTTCCAATGATTAATAAAGTAGGACATTTTAAATTTTGAAACTCATACAATACCGGTTGGGTAAAAACCATGTCATACATCAAAGCCGAATTCCACGCTACTTTTTTGTAATCAGAATTTAAAGTCCATCCCGCCAAAAGATTCACCCATTCATCATATTCTGGTTTCCATTTCCCATCATAATAACTCTCTAGCTGGTATTTTCTTATTCCTGCATAACTTTGTTTCAGTTCATTGTTGTACCACCAATCGACCGTTTGATAGGGCACTTTAAGTTTCCAATCTTCTAAGCCTATCGGGTTTTCTAAGATTAACTTCTCTGTAAGTTCAGGATACATTAATGCAAAACGAGTCGCTAGCATTCCTCCCATCGAATGTCCTAAGACTGCAGTTCTTTGAATCCCGAGTGTATCTAAAACTTGCTTTGTATTTTGTGCTAATAGCTGAAAAGTATACTGAAAATGATCCGGCTTAGTTGATTTTCCAAAACCGATCTGATCTGGAACTATCACTCGGAAACCTTTTTTTGTCAAAGCAGCAATAGTCGTTTGCCAATAAGCTCCATTGAAATTTTTACCATGTAGCAACAAAATGTTTTTACCGTTATAATTACTCGGTTTCACATCCATATATCCCATTTTAAGTTCCTGTTGTTGGACTTTTAAAGTGATAAAATGTACTGGATAAGGATAATCATAATTACTCAAATTAAGGTCCAACCATTTTAACGGGGCTTGTTGAGCAAACGAAAGCAGGCTGATAAAAAATAGCGGTAGAATAAATTTAATTTTCATTTTTGAACATTTAAAATTTTTAGGACGAAGTGTAAATTTAGACATAATAATTTTGAATGAAAAATAGTAGGAAAAATTTACAATTTGGAAACTAAAACACAATCCGAAGTACAAGCGCTAGCCCAGATCGAAACGGCATCCTATTGTTCCGGGGTTCGGAACAATAGATATAGTGGACAGCTGGAAATTGCTTCAAAAAAAAGTACAAAAAAAATGGCATCCATTACGAATGCCATTTTTATTATTGTTGAACTTAGATTACTTATCAGAAAGTCCTGCGTTCTCTAAATAAGGTTCGATTTCCATATCGTGACCTATAAATTCTTTAAAAGCTTTATTTAAATCGACACTATTCCCTACCGATAAAATGTGTTTTCTAAAACGCTCACTATTTTCTCTTGTTAAGCCGCCATTTGCTTTCATCCAGTCATATACATTATAATCTAATGTTTTAGACCAGGTATAAGCGTAATAACTCGCTGAATAACCGCCACTCCAAATATGAGCAAAATAAGGCGAATGGTATCTTGTAGGAACTTCGTTTACTAACAAGCCGTACTTTTTAAGCGCTTCATTTTCAAAAACTAAAGTCGGTTTAAAATCAGCTTCGTTTTCAACAGTATGCCAACTCATGTCTAATGTGGCTGCTGCCAAAAGTTCAGTTACATCATATCCTTTATTAAAAGTTTCTGCTTTTTTAATTTTTTCAATCAACGCCTGAGGAATCACCTCTTTAGTCTTATAATGAATCGCATAATTTTTTAGAACTTCAGGATCTAAAGCAGCGTGCTCATTAATTTGAGAAGGAAATTCCACAAAATCACGTGGGACATTAGTTCCAGAAAGACTAGTATAATTTTGATCTGCAAACAAACCATGTAATGTATGTCCGAATTCATGGAACATCGTAATTACATCATCAAAACTTATTAAGGAAGGGTTATCGTTAGCCGGTTTTGAAAAATTATAAACGTTTACAATTACTGGTTTTTGCTTTAAATAATGGGATTGATCAACAAAATTACTCATCCAAGCACCTCCATTTTTATTGTCTCTAGTATAGAAATCTAAATAATAGATCGCCATTGATTTTCCATCGTTATCAAAAACTTCATAAGCCACAACATCTGGATGGTACACTGGTAAGTCTGTGCGTTGCTTGAAGGTAATACCATACATTTTTTTGGCTGCAAAAAACACTCCTTTTTCTAGCACTGTTGTCAACTCAAAATAGGGTTTAACTTCATTTTGATCTAAATCATATTTAGCCTTACGTACTTGCTCTGAGTAGAAATTCCAATCCCAAGGTTCTAATTTAAATCCACCATTTTGAGCGTCAATTAAATCTTGGATTTCTTTTGCTTCTACTTTTGCTTTAGCAACTGCTGGACCAGCAATTTTCGCTAATAAATTCATTGCACGTTCTGGATTTTGAGCCATTTGGTCTTGTAATTTCCATTCTGCAAAATTCTTTTTTCCCATTAAGTTGGCTTTTTGCAAACGCAATTTGGCCATTTTTTCTAATACTTCGCGAGTATCACCATCGTCATTCTTTTCGGAACGAGTCCAAGACGATTTAAAGATTTTTTCTCGCGTTGCTCTATTGGTAAGACTTGGCAAAACTGGTTGTTGGGTAGTATTCAATAATCCTATTAAATACTTTCCTCCATGACCTGCTTCAGCGGCATTGGCTTTTGCAGCAGCAATTTCATTTGCGCTCAAACCCTCTAAATCTTTTACATTATCAAAAATAATAGCTCCGTTTTTACGTGCAACTAATAATTTAGTTCCGAAAAGCGTCCCTAAACTAGCTAGCTCTTCATTGATTTTTTTCATTTTTTCTTTATCGGCAGCAGATAAATTAGCACCCGCTAATTCAAATTCTTGCAAATAGTACTCTGTTAATTTTTTATCCTCTCCTTTTAAAGTTTTAAAATCTATCGATTTAAAACGCTTGTATAATTTACTATTCAAGTACATTTTATCGCTATGCGCCGAAAAGATAGGCGCGTACTCAGCCTGTAAAGCTTGCAAACTAGAGTTTGTATTAGAACCTGTTAAATTATAAAAAACGCCTGTAGCTCTTTTTAAATCAACTCCCGAAGTCTCTAATGCAAGTACCGTATTTTGAAAAGTGGCTTTAGCAGGATTGTTTGCAATTGCCATTATTTCTTTGTCATGAGCACTTAATCCATATTGAAAAGCAGGTTTAAAGTGTTCGTCTTTTATGAGATTAAAATGCGGTGCCTGATACTGCAGCGTACTTTTTTGTAAAAGAGGATTTTTCATTTTAACCGAATTATTTTGTGAATGAAGGGTGTTAGTCTGCAAGACAGCCACAAACAAAAACAGGGCACTTGCCAGATTAATTTTAGAAATGATTTGCATATTTTAAGTAGTTTAATTTTCGAGTCATAAAAGTAGTCAAAAAACAGAGTAGCTCAAACGTTTTCGTAACTATTGTCGCTTATTAAATCAAGTAGGTAAGCTTCTCAAAATTAGGACGACGCTCATAAAGAAATATCATTATATTTGCTTACTAAAAAACAAAATTTGGAGTTATTAAAAGAAAGCGTTCCTTTTCAATCCATAAAAAAGGTGAAGGAAAAATCATTTTATTTACTGACAATACAAATTTTAGAGCGTTCTGGCTAGGTACAGAAAAGCTACTTTGGAACGCAATTTTCTTTAGCAAATTGATGTAAACTCTTTAGTAATCTTTCAAAATACATATTCGAACAGAATTACTTTATAATTAAAATCCAGTCCCGCTTGGTAAAACCTTGCGGGACTGTTTTATTAAAAAAACCTCAGAATAATAAAATACTTCTAAAAAAAATGGAGCTCAATAGCAAGATGAAGTCCTGATAAAAAACTTTGTATCTTTGCACTTTCAAAACTTACAAATAAAATTATGCGCATTGATATTGTTACCGTTTTACCAGAATTGTTAAGAAGCCCATTTGAGGCTTCGATTATGAAACGTGCAATCGACAAAGGATTGGTAGAAGTTCACTTCCACAATTTGCGAGATTATACCACTAACAGACAAAAAAGTGTAGACGATTATCCTTATGGTGGTGGTGCCGGGATGGTAATGACGGTTCAGCCTATCGATGCCTGTATCACACATTTGAAAAGCGAAAGAACCTACGATGAAATCATCTATATGTCACCTGATGGTGAGACTTTAAACCAGAAAATGGCCAATACCATGTCGATGTATGAGAATATTATCATTTTGTGTGGACATTACAAAGGAGTAGATCAACGAGTGCGTGATCATTTTATCACAAAGGAAATCTCCATTGGTGATTATGTTTTATCTGGCGGAGAATTAGGCGCTTTGGTTTTATCAGACGCTTTAATCCGATTAATTCCAGGTGTTTTAAGTGACGAAACCTCAGCATTGACAGATAGTTTTCAAGATGGTTTATTGTCCGGACCTATATATACAAGACCTGCCGACTACAAAGGATGGAAAGTTCCTGAAGTTTTAACCAGCGGAAATTTTGCCAAAATCGACAAATGGAGAGAGGACATGGCTTATGAACATACTAAAGATCGCAGACCGGATTTACTGGAAGATTAGACATTATTTTATATTCTAAACACCTCATTATAAGAATTTAAATAATTCAAAATTTATAATTTATAATTCAAAATAATTTGCTACTTTTGCAGCCACTTTAGACTAACCTCTGGCGAGATCCGCGTATGTTGCTCTAATTCAAAACCATAATTAAATATATCATGGCAGATTTGATGAAATTCGTTCAAGACGAATTCGTAACAAGAAAAGATTTCCCTGTATTTGCAGCTGGAGATACTATCACCGTTTACTACGAAATTAGAGAGGGTGAAAAAACGAGAACACAGTTTTTTAAAGGAGTTGTTATCCAAAGAAGAGGTTCTGGTAACACAGAAACTTTTACTATTCGTAAAATGTCAGGTGCTGTAGGTGTTGAGCGTATCTTCCCTGTAAACTTGCCAGCTTTACAAAAAGTTGAAATCAACAAAAAAGGTGCAGTTCGTAGAGCTAGAATTTTCTACTTCAGAGAACTTACTGGTAAAAAAGCAAAAATTAAAGACAAAAGAAGATAGTCAAATATCTCTTTATCATAAAAGTCTCGACATTGTCGGGACTTTTTTTTGCGTTTTATTAAAAAAAAATAATAAAAATCTTATTTTATCTAAAAAAAGCAAGGAATCGACAATTTAAGACTACCAACATAACAATCTCACAATTCCTTTATTTCTATGTAAAATCCACTCTAATTTCAGTCTGATTTTCATATATTTGCTTCGCCAAATTTTAGGCAAAACATACATTTCACATCCTAGTTAATTAGGGATACGACTATAAAAATAAAAAAATGATACAAAAATCAAAGATTGTTTACACCTTGACTGATGAGGCGCCTTTGCTGGCTACTTATTCTTTTTTACCAATTGTACAAGCATTTACTGCAACAGCAGGGATTGAAATCGAAACAAAAGACATTTCTCTAGCCGCTAGAATCTTATCTAACTTCCCAGAAGTTTTGAACCAAGACCAAAAAGTGGAAGACTCTTTATCTGAACTTGGAAAACTAGCGACTTCTCCTGATGCAAACATTATCAAATTACCTAATATTTCTGCATCTGTACCTCAGTTAAAAGAAGCTATTGCTGAATTACAAAAGCATGGTTATAAAATACCTAATTTCCCTGAAGACCCGAAAAACGACGCAGAAAAGGAAGTTAAGGCTAAATATTCTAAAGTTTTAGGATCAGCAGTAAACCCGGTTTTACGTGAAGGAAATTCTGACCGTAGAGCTCCTAAAGCGGTTAAAAACTTTGCAAAAGCACACCCGCACTCGATGGGAGCTTGGTCTGCAGATTCGAAAACGAAAGTAGAGACAATGAAAGAGGGGGATTTTTACGGAAGTGAAAAATCAGTAACTGTTGCAGAAGCTACTGACGTAAAAATTGAATTCGTTGGAAAAGATGGCGCTACTACAATTTTAAAAGCGAGTACTCCGCTAAAAGCCGAAGAAATAATAGACAGTTCAGTAATGAACTTAAAGGCTTTGAAAAGCTTTGTTGCTAATGTAATTACCGAAGCTAAGAAAGAAAATGTATTGCTTTCTGTACACTTGAAAGCAACAATGATGAAAATTTCAGATCCAATTATTTTTGGAGCAATTGTCGAAGTTTTCTTTGCAGGAGTATTTGAAAAATACAGAGTCTTATTTAATGAATTAAGTATTGACACCAGAAATGGATTAGGCGATGTTTATGCAAAAATTGCTGGACATCCGAAACAAACAGAAGTAGAAGCTGCCATTACTCAAGCAATTGAAAATGGTCCAGGTTTAGCGATGGTAAATTCAGACAAAGGAATTACTAACCTTCACGTTCCTTCAGACGTTATTGTAGATGCTTCTATGCCTGCAATGATTCGTACTTCGGGACAAATGTGGAATGCAGCGGGTAAATCTCAAGATACTTTCGCTTTAATTCCAGATCGTTGTTACTCTGGAGTATATGAGGCTACAATTGATTTCTGTAAAAAGAATGGCGCTTTTGACCCTACAACAATGGGAAGTGTTCCAAACGTAGGTTTGATGGCACAAAAAGCAGAAGAATACGGATCTCATGATAAAACATTCCAAATGACTGCAGACGGAGTTGTTCGTGTTACAGATAGTAAAGGAAACGTTTTAATGGAGCAAGCTGTTGAAGAAAAAGACATCTTCAGAATGTGTCAGACTAAAGATGCTCCTATTCAAGACTGGGTAAAACTAGCTGTAAACAGAGCTCGTGCAACTAATTTACCTACTATATTCTGGTTAGACGAAAACAGAGCACATGACAGAAAAGTTATTGAAAAAGTAAAAAAATATTTAAAAGATCACGACACAGCTGGTTTAGACATTCAAATTTTAAACCCGATAGAAGCTACTATTTTCACTTTAGAAAGAACTAAAGCAGGATTAGACACTATCTCTGTAACAGGAAATGTATTGCGTGATTACCTGACTGATTTATTCCCAATCTTAGAATTAGGAACCTCAGCTAAGATGTTATCAATCGTTCCATTAATGAATGGTGGTGGTTTGTTTGAAACTGGTGCTGGTGGATCAGCTCCAAAGCATGTAGAACAATTCACTTACGAAGGTTACTTGCGTTGGGACTCTCTTGGAGAATTCTTAGCCTTAGCTGTTTCATTAGAACACTTAGCTGGTATTTATTCTAATCCAAAAGCATTAGTTTTATCAGAAACCTTGGATCAAGCGACAGAGAAGTTCTTGCAAAATGATAAATCTCCAGCTCGTAAAATTGGACAAATTGACAACCGTGGTTCTCATTTCTATTTAGCGATGTACTGGGCAGAGGCTTTAGCAGCGCAAACCAAAGACACTGAATTACAAGCTACATTTGCACCTATTGCAAAGGAACTACAAGAAAACGAGACGAAAATTAATACGGAATTAATTGGAGCGCAAGGAAAACAACAAGAAATTGGTGGTTATTATCAACCGACTCCTGAATTAACAAGCAAAGCAATGCGTCCTAGCGCAACATTTAATACTATTTTAGCTAAAATTGCTTAATTAATTTATCTTATTATTATACTCTAAAAGACAACCAGCAACGGTTGTCTTTTTTTTTATTACTATTTTTTTAACCTTTGTTTAATAGAATTTTACGTACCATTGCATCAACTTTGTAATTCTAAATAAATAGTATGTTTTTCAATAAAATTATCGTTTTAACTGTCGGTTTCTTATTTACACTTTCCTGCTATTCACAAGAAAAGTTTACACTTAGCGGCACGATTACCGATATAAAAAACAACGAAACGCTGATAGGCGTGAATGTGTATATTCCTGAAATTAAATCTAGTACAACAACAAATGAATACGGTTTTTATTCGATAACACTCCCTAAAAATAATTATACAGTTTTAATTAGCTACATCGGGTTTCAGACTGTATCTGAAAATATAGAATTATCGGGAAACAAAAAAATGAACTTCAGCCTATCTGAAAGTGGTGAAATACTCCAAGAAGTTATCATTACAGATAATAGTCCGCGCAGTGCTATTCGCTCGCCAGAAATGAGCCTCAACAAGCTTTCCATTTCGGCCATTAAGAAAATGCCTGTTGTCCTAGGTGAAGTCGATGTAATAAAATCACTTTTACTACTCCCTGGAGTAACAAATGCCGGTGAAGGCGCTTCTGGATTTAACGTTCGTGGTGGTGGCGCAGATCAAAATCTAATTTTACTGGATGAAGCAACCATTTTTAATTCCTCTCATGTATTTGGTTTTTTCTCTGTTTTTAATCCTGATGCTATTAAAGATTTAAAGTTATATAAAGGTGGTATTCCAGCTAATTTTGGAGGTCGGGTTTCTTCTGTATTGGACATTTACCAAAAAGACGGAAGCAGCAAAGGATTCCACATGAATGGTGGTATAGGATTAATTTCATCCAGGCTATTACTGGAAGGACCATTAGTAAAAGACAAAGGTTCTTTCTTGATAGGCGGCCGAAGCTCTTATGCCCATTTATTTTTAAAACTGTCTGAAGAGCAAAAAAACAACTCTGCTTATTTTTATGATTTGAATACCAAACTGAGCTATAAATTAGATCCAAATAACAACTTATTTCTATCGGGATATTTTGGTAGAGATGTATTTTCAATAAACAAAAGCTTTTCTAATATTTATGGAAATTCGACTTTGAACCTAAGATGGAACCATCTTTTCTCAGACAAGTTATTTTCGAACCTTTCCCTAATTTACAGCGACTATTATTACGGATTGGATTTAGATTTCGTTGGCTTCAAATGGGATTCTGGTATTAAGAATTACAATATAAAATATGATTTCAAAAATTATATTTCAGATAAATTTAAATTGAATTATGGTATAAACGCCATTTATTATGACTTTAATCCTGGAACTATAAAGCCATCCAATGAAGACTCCGGAATCAATTTCGATCAATTAGATAAAAAATATGCATTCGAACCGTCTCTTTATATTAGTGCCGTACAAGAAGTTTCAGATAGACTCTCTCTTTCTTATGGACTGCGATACAGCCTTTTTTATAGATTAGGATCATCGACGGTGAATATATATGAAAATAACAGTCCGCTGACTTTCAATACAGATTTACAGATATATGAAAAGGCGACACCTATAGGAACAAAATTCTATGATAAGAATAAAGTCATTCAAAGTTACAATAATCTAGAGCCTCGATTTTCAGTTTCGTATCAACTCAACGAGAACCAATCGATAAAAGGGAGCTACAATAGAATGACCCAATATTTACAATTAATATCTAATACTTCCTCACCTACTCCGCTAGATGTATGGATGCCAAGTGATAATTTTATAAAACCTCAAATTGCAGATCAAGTAGCAGTTGGATATTTTAAGAATTTCAAAAATGATAGCTACTCGCTGGAGGTAGAAACCTATTATAAAGAGGTGAAAAACAGATTGGATTATACGGATGGCGCAAATTTAATTGCAAATAAAGCAATCGAACAAATCATTTTAAACGGCCAGTTACGATCCTATGGGATTGAATTACTACTTCGAAAAAATGAAGGTAAATTAAACGGATGGATTTCCTATACGTTATCAAAGTCAGAGCAGCAAACTCCTGGAAGAACTGCAGAAGAGTCCGGAATAAACAGCGGCAGTTGGTACAATTCTAGTTATGACAAGCCGCACAACCTTGCTGTAACTGCATCATACACTTTAAATGAGAAATGGTCTTTTGGCACCAACTTTGCTTTGCAAACTGGACAACCAACGAGTTATCCTAACGGACAATATGAATACTTAGGAATTACCGTTCCGAGTTATGGATTACGAAATGAAAACCGTCTTCCCACCTATCATCATCTCGATGTTTCTGCCACCTTGACCCCGCGCAAAAATAAGAACCGAGAATGGCAAGGAGAATGGGTTTTTAGTGTTTACAATTTATACAACAGAAGAAATGCGGCGTCTATTAATTTTAGGAAAAATGAAGACACAAGAAATAACGAGGCTGTAAAAACATCAATTTTTGGGATCGTTCCCGCAGTTAGTTACAATTTTAAATTTTAAGAATGTAATTCGAAATAAAAAAATACTATGAAAAAATCAATTCACTTTATCGTAATCTTACTATCAGTCCTCTTTGTCAGCTGTGAAGAAGTTGTTGACGTAGATCTAAATAATACTCCACCAAAACTAGTTATTGAAGCCTCTATAAACTGGTATAAAGAAACGACTGGAAGAGTACAAAAAGTAAAATTAACGACAACAGCAGACTACTTCAGCAATACAATTCCCACGGTATCTGGCGCCACCGTTTACATTACAAACAGTTCCAATATACGATTTGATTTTATTGAAACCCCAAATACGGGAGAATACATCTGCAACAACTTTGTGCCAGTTATCAACGAAGACTACGTTTTAACTGTAATAGAGGACGGTGAAACTTATACGGCTACAGAAAAATTAAAATCAGTAGCTCCAATATCAGAAATAATACAAAATAACGAGGGTGGTTTTACAGGAAAAAACATTGAAATTAAAACGTACTTTACTGATCCGGATAACGAATCCAATTATTACTTATACAAATACAGTTATCCAAAGGAGAAAAAGATCAATTACAATGCTGATGAAGATATCTTTTTTCAGGGAAATAAGTTTTTCAGTATTTCGCAAAATGACGACTTAGAGCAGGGAGACGAGATCGCTATTAGCCATTTCGGTATTTCGAAGTCTTATTATAATTACATTAAAATACTAGTGAGTATTGCAGGCGGTAACGGTGGCGCACCTTTTCAATCTCCTCCTGCAACAGTGAGAGGAAATATTATCAACACCACAAATGCAGCAAATTATCCACTGGGTTATTTTGCTCTGAGTGAAGCCGATACACGAACCTATATAATACAGTAGTAAGCTTATTAGATTTTGATTAACTTTGCAAACTGAAATTCGTTTGTGTAACAATCAAATTTTAAAATTAAAAACAACCAAAATCTAATTTCAAAAATGTCCTCACACCATATTGTACGCGACGATCAAGAACCCGCATTAATAATCGCTAATGGTGCTTCTTGCGACCCTGAGCTACTGGGACAATTATTAGAATGGTCTCCTTTAGTAATCGTATTAGATTCGGCTATGGAAAGAGTCATGAAGCTCGATATAAAAGTAGATGTGCTATTAGGTGATTTTGACCGTAATTTTGATGTGGCTCGATATAAAGAATCCCAGTATCCCATTGAAATAATACATGCGCCAGATCAAAACAAAACAGATCTAGAAAAAGCCTTTGACTATTTGTACGAAAGAAAAATACCTGCCGTAAATGTCGTGTGGGCGACAGGAAAACGCACCGATCACACGATAACAAACCTTACCAATATTGTACGCTACCGCGAAAAATTAAAAATTGTTATTCTGGACGATCATTCCAAAGTTTTTTTATTATCTAAAAGATTCGAAAAATGGTACACTGCAAATACTCCTATTTCACTAATTCCAATAGGCCATGTTAGTGGAATTCATTCTGAAAATTTATTTTATCCTTTGCAAAATGACAGCCTCACCATTGGATACCGAACCGGCAGTAGCAACCATGTAGCAAAAGATGGAATTGTAGTCATAGAACATGATGCCGGTGATTTATTAATGATGGAATGCTTTGATTAATTTTGAAATCGAAAAACAAATCTTAAGTAAATCACTAAAGCGATTCTTTTTTACATAACTTGCTACAAAACTAGATTTTAAAAAGAGCTCCATATTTGCCTTGAAACAAAAAAAATGACAACTAAAACGAATACAGAGAAAACAAATTTACATCCAAGGAATCAACATAGATTCCGATACGATTTTAAGCTTTTAATTGAAAATAGTCCAGCCTTAAAAAAGTATATTTCAATCAACGAACACAAAATCGAAACTATAGATTTTAGTGATCCTGAAGCTGTAAAAGCATTAAACAAGGCATTATTGATCACGAATTACGATATTAAAAACTGGGATATTCCAGCCAATTATCTTTGTCCTCCCATTCCTGGAAGAGCCGATTATATCCATTATATAGCCGATTTATTGGCCAGTAGCAACAACGGAATAATCCCAAAAGGCAATGTAATTCAAGGTTTAGATATAGGTATTGGCGCTAACTGTATTTATCCACTAATAGGAAATGTAGAATATGGTTGGAGCTTTGTAGGAACCGATATCGATGAAAAAGCACTGCAAAACTGTAGTGATATAATTGAAAACAACCCTAAATTAATTGAATCAATTAGTCTGCAACAACAAACAGAGTCGCGATTTATTTTTAAAAATATAATTACGCCTGAAGATAGATTTACTTTCACCATTTGCAATCCGCCATTTCACAAATCAGAGGAAGAAGCAACAAAGGGTTCGTTGCGCAAAGTAAATAATCTAGAATCTCGAGATGTCGCAAACAAAGCAACTAAACCTGTTTTGAATTTTGGTGGACACAATGCAGAATTGTGGTGTGAAGGCGGAGAACTTGGATTCATTACCCAAATGATATATGAGAGTGCAAAATATCCAATGCAATGTTTTTGGTTCACTACATTAGTATCAAAACAATCTCATCTTTCGAGCATTTATAAAACATTGAATAAAGTGAATGCTGCTATGATTAAAACTATCGATATGGCTCAAGGCCAAAAAAATAGTAGAATAATAGCTTGGACTTTTCTAAGCGAAGGACAACAAAAACAATGGAAGTTTGAATAGCTAGTTTAAAACTGATCGTTTATTAAGTATGGAAATTCCTTTTGCAGTATGCAAATCGAATTTCCATATTTTTTTTAAAAGATATATCAAAACCATACTAATGATTCAAATTTTGATAAAAACTAAGTGTTTTTTACTGAATCACATTCTTAACTAGTCGTTTACAGTTCATAAATTCACGATAACAAAAAATAAAAGTTAAGAAAATTCCTAAAAAAAATACTAATACGAGTGCAATATTTCAATTATAGAAACTAAAAACCTCCACATATTACTGTTTTTATATTTTTTAACATTTAAATAACATTTAGATTTTAAATATGTAAGTTTACAAGACTAACCATAAACCAACCACATAATGAAAAAATTATTATTTATTCTAACTTTTATTTTTTCGGCAGGATTAACTGCACAAGAGATTAAAGTTTTCAGGAATTGTTACTGACGACTCAAATGTACCTTTACCAGGCACATCAGTCCTAGTACAAGGAACAACTAAAGGAACAACAACAGATGCTGATGGAAAATATTCAATTAGTGCAAAAATTGGAGAATTTTTACAGTTCACATTTGTAGGAATGGAAACTAAAACGCTAAAAGTTACAGGAACTACTTTAAACGCTAAGTTAGCCGAAAGCGGACTAACACTTCAAGATGTAGTTGTATTGGGGTCACGAAGTGCTCCTAGGACAGTAACTGAATCTGCGGTGCCAATTGATGTGATTAGTATGAAAGAGATTTCGTCACAAGGTGCACAAGTAAATTTAAATCAAATTTTGAACATGGTAGCACCATCGTTCACTTCAAACACTGCCACTGTTGCAGATGGAACGGACCATATTGACCCTGCACAATTAAGAGGTTTAGGTCCTGACCAAGTATTGGTATTGGTAAATGGAAAAAGAAGACATACTTCTTCTCTAGTCAACATTAATGGATCACCAGGTAGAGGTTCTGTAGGAACGGATTTGAATGCGATTCCAGCTTTTGCTATCGAAAAAATCGAAGTCTTGAGAGATGGAGCTTCAGCTCAGTATGGTTCTGATGCGATTGCAGGTGTGATCAACATCAATGTAAAAAAAGATACTAATAAATTTGATATTGCCCTTTTTGGAGGGAGTCATTTTTCTAAAGGAGCAAATGATCACAGAGGCGGTAATGATGGAAATAATGCACAAATAGACATGAACTACGGTACTAGTCTTGGTAAAGAGAAAAGTTTCATCAACGCAACGGCAAGTTTTCAATTAAGAGGGCAAACAGGAAGAGCGAAAGATGCTACTGGTACTTTGTTTAGTGCATTTAATGCTGTAGAGCAAAGAGCTGTAGAAGCTGGTACTAATATTAACGCATTATTTGGAAATATTGATAACACGCCAAACTCTACTCAAATTCTTGGTCTAATTAAAACTTATGCTCCACAAGTTAGTTATTTTACAGCCGGTCAACAAACTGCAATACTAGGTGCAACTTCTATTACGCAAATGCAAACCGCTTTGAATTTTGACGCAACAGCAGGAGAATTAGCTTATAGAAAATTAGAAAGAAGTGCCTTCAACATGGCGGTAGGACAATCGTCATTACAAAGTGGACAATTCTTTTTGAATGCAGCCTATCCAATTAATGACAATCTTGAAGTATACGCTTTTGGAGGTACAAGTTATAGAGAGGGTGAAGCAGCAGGATTTTACAGAAGACCAAATCAATCAAGAGCCTACACTGCTTTGTATCCAAATGGTTTCTTACCTGAAATACACTCTACAATTAATGACGTATCTGCAGCAGCAGGGCTTAGAGGAAATATATTCGAAACTTGGAATTTTGATTTAAGTAACACCTATGGTCAAAACACCTTCGACTACACGATCGAAAACACATTAAATACCACTTTAAGAGAACAATCTCCTACAGAATTTGATGCTGGAGGGTTAGGTTTTTCTCAAAACACAACCAATTTTGATGTAAGTAGAAAATTTGATAAACTGAATGTAGCATTCGGAGCAGAATACAGATATGAAAATTTTAAAATAAAGGAGGGACAACCAGAATCTTATAACACCTACGATATTAACGGAGGTATAGTTACTGCAACTACTCCGAATAATATTAAAGTAACTGATTTTTACGGATCTTTTAGACCTGGATCATCTCAGGTGTTCCCGGGTTTCAAACCGGTGAATGCAATTGACAAAGGAAGAAATAGTGCTGCAGTATATGCCGATCTAGAATATGATGTAACTGAAAAATGGCTATTGAACGGTGCCCTTCGTTACGAGAATTATTCTGATTTTGGAGGAACTACAAATTATAAATTAGCATCTCGTTACAAACTAACAGATAATATTAATTTACGTGGAGCAATTTCAACTGGATTTAGAGCTCCTTCATTACACCAAATCTACTTTAACTCTACAGCTACGCAATTCGTAGGAGGTGTACCATTTGAAGTAGGAACATTTAGTAATGATTCGCCAGCAGCTAAATTACTAGGAATTCCTCAATTAAAACAAGAAGAGTCTCAAAGTGCAAGTATTGGTTTTACAGCTAAAATTCCCGAAGCTAATCTTACCTTAACTGCAGATGCTTACATCGTAAATATCGATGACAGAGTCGTACTTACAGACCAGTTCTCTAGACCAGGAGGAAACCCAGATCCAGGAACTCCTGCGGCTCAATTAAACACTTTGTTTGATTCTGCTAATGCTACAGCAGCAACATTCTTTGCAAATGCAATTGACACAAAATCAAAAGGTATCGATGTTGTAATTAGCCATAAAGGAGATATCGGAAATGGTTTGACTTTAAAAACTGATCTATCTGGAACTATTTCTAAAACAACAAAGGTAGGTGATATCAATGCTTCCCCGATATTAGAAGCTAACGGCCAAATTAATAAATACTATTCTGAGACTAGTAGAATCTATCTAGAAGAGGCTGTGCCAAGAGTAAAAGCAAATTTAACCAATTCACTTTCTGTTAATAAATTTGATTTCTTCTTGAGAAACGTATATTTCGGTGAAGTTACTGACCCAAATACAGTTGATGTAAATGGAGACGGAAGAATTGAAGGCGCTATTATTAATGGTCAAATAGTTGAAACGGAACACCCAGTTTGGGGAGGAAAAGTTATAACAGACTTTTCAATTGCCTATAATTTTACTAAATCAGCAAAAATTGTTATTGGTGCAAATAATATCTTTGACATTTACCCAGATGCAAATTATGGTCCATCAACGGCAATCAAACCTAGAATCGTTAATGGTGCGGTTGATTATACTGCCGCTCCAACAACATCAGATTTGTCCAATTCAAACCAATTTACGTATTCAAGAAACGTATCTCAATTTGGACAAAACGGAAGATTCATTTTTACTAGAGTAAGCTTCAGCTTCTAATAAAACAGAAGCTATAAAATCCCAACCATCATGCACTGCATGGTGGTTTTTTTTTGGTTTTAACTTTCGATTGGAATAATTATAAACTTTGTAACTTTGCAATTCTAAATTATTGTCCCTTACACAAATGAATTTCCAAGTAGTATCCGATTACCTGCCAAAAGGCGACCAGCCACAAGCCATAGAAAAATTAGCTCAAGGAATAGTTGATGGAGATAAATTCCAGACTCTATTGGGAGTAACAGGATCTGGTAAAACGTTTACTGTGGCTAATGTTATTCAAGAAGTACAAAGGCCTACATTAGTTTTGGCTCATAATAAAACCTTGGCGGCTCAATTGTATTCAGAGTTCAAACAGTTTTTTCCTAATAATGCGGTGGAGTATTTTGTTTCTTATTACGATTACTATCAACCCGAAGCTTTTATGCCGGTGACAGGTGTTTTCATTGAAAAAGATTTGTCTATCAATGAAGAACTCGAAAAGATGCGATTAAGCACCACCTCTTCCCTACTCTCTGGTCGTCGCGATATCTTAGTTGTCGCTTCCGTTTCCTGCTTATACGGTATTGGGAACCCTGTAGAATTTCAGAAAAATGTAATTGAGATCGAAAGAGATCAAGTTATTTCAAGAACTAAATTATTACACCAATTAGTTCAGAGTTTGTATTCTAGAACAGAAGCCGATTTTACGCCGGGAAATTTCAGGATAAAAGGCGACACAGTCGAGGTTTATCCAAGTTATGCCGATGATGCGTTTCGAATTCATTTTTTTGGAGATGAAATTGAAGAGATTGAATCTTTCGATATAAAAACAGCAGCAGTTATTGAAAAACTCGAAAAACTGACCATTTATCCTGCAAACATGTTTGTAACATCGCCTGATGTATTGCAAGGTGCTATTTGGGAAATCCAGCAAGATTTAGTCAAACAAGTCGATTATTTCAAAGAAATTGGTAAACATCTCGAAGCAAAACGTTTAGAAGAACGTACAAATTTCGATTTAGAAATGATTCGAGAATTGGGTTATTGCTCTGGTATCGAAAATTATTCTCGTTACCTTGACGGAAGATTAGCAGGCACAAGACCATTTTGCTTATTGGATTATTTTCCAAAAGATTTCCTGATGGTAGTTGATGAAAGCCACGTCACACTTTCTCAAGTGCACGCCATGTACGGTGGTGACCGTAGCCGTAAAGAAAACTTAGTAGAATATGGTTTTAGACTTCCAGCTGCGATGGACAATCGTCCTTTGAAATTTGACGAATTTGAAGCTATGCAAAACCAAGTCATTTACGTATCGGCAACTCCGGCGGATTATGAATTACAAAAAACAGAAGGTGTTGTTGTAGAACAAGTCATCCGTCCTACAGGATTATTAGATCCCGTAATTGAAATTCGACCAAGTTTAAACCAAATCGATGATTTAATTGAGGAAATTCATGCGCGAAGTGAAGTTGACGAGCGAGTTTTAGTAACTACTTTAACCAAAAGAATGGCTGAAGAATTAGCTAAATACTTGACAAAAGTCAATATTCGCTGCCGCTACATCCATTCTGATATCGATACGCTAGAGCGCATCGAAATCATGCAAGACTTACGAAAAGGATTGTTTGATGTATTAATTGGAGTGAACTTACTTCGTGAAGGACTGGATCTACCGGAAGTTTCTCTGGTAGCCATTTTAGATGCTGACAAAGAAGGTTTCCTTCGTAGCCATCGTTCGCTGACACAAACTATTGGCCGAGCTGCAAGAAATTTAAATGGAAAAGCAATTATGTATGCTGATAAAATTACAGCAAGTATGCAAAAGACTATTGATGAAACAACGTACCGTAGAACCAAACAAATCAATTATAACACAGAGAACAACCAAGTTCCACAAGCACTGAACAAAAAAATAGAAAGTGCTTTTACTAAAAACCCATTAGTTGATTACGAACTAGGATTAACTTTAGATACCGCCGCTGAAACGGAAACCGAATATTTATCGAAAGCAGAACTAGAAAAACGAATTCGTGAAAAACGAAAAGCAATGGAGAAAGCTGCAAAAGATTTAGACTTTATGCAAGCTGCAAAACTGCGTGATGACATCAAAAAATTACAAGCACAACTTAGCTAATTTTGCTCCTCTTTATAAATTCGTACTAATACATCTTCAGGAATAGTGGTAGTTGGCGCTTTTTCGATTTTCTTCAAAACTCGTTTGGTAGCATCTGGATTCAACCCCATACTCATTCCAATTTGTTTAATTGATGCTGCTTCTCGTAAATACAAATTACCTTCACTATTTAATAATACTGCTAATCTATAAAATTGCTGAATTCTTTCTGACTCCTTCTTTTGCGAAAGTTTCGGTAATTTTTGATGGCATAAATCGTTAAAACCTCCTTTTTCGATATTCAACTCATTGGCAACTAGAAATAATAATTCGTATTCTTTTTTTTGCAAATGACCATCAACGGTCGAAAACGCAATCATCTCTTTGAGCAGGCTCCTTTTTTCTTCGTTCATAATAATTAATTTTAGCTAAAATATGGATTTTAAAATTAAAACCCTAAAACAAGCAGTGATTCAACAAATTACATCAATTATTTTATTATTCTTTTTTAGAACACTAGTTAAGCCCTTTTCAAAAACATAAAAACAGCTGCTGAAGATTATATTATAAACTTCACTCTTTAGCGGAGTTCACTACTTTTAGAGCTCCATTAAAAAAGTAGGAAACAAAAAAGAGAACCAGAATTGGTTCTCTTTACGTACTCTTATCTGGATCTGCTATTAATCATCCCAATCGTTATCGTCGTGTTTTTTATGACCTTTTCCTTTATATTTTTTGTCATAATGCTTCCCGTTGTGGTATTTTTTATTCTTATAATTTTTCTCGTAATATCTTCGATCGTCATGCCATCTATCATCACAGTCTTCACGTTCTACATATATTACACGTTCCTCACGATATTCAACATTTCTCCTTTGTGGCTCATAGCCGCGTTCATACTGACCCGATATAACTACTGATGGAAGTCCGATGTTGACACCCACTGAAACTTGCGCATTTATCGTGCTTGAGGCAAAAAAGGCGATTCCTAGTATTGCAAGTACTTTTATATTTTTCATATGTTCTAAAATTTAAATTACAACTATATTAACCCAAGCCAATAACTATGCCACTTAATTGTTCCACAAACAATGACAATTATTAAAGCCAACTGAAATCATTAACTACAAAAACTATACACACGCATAATCAAGTATTTACAATCTTAAAATAAAATATAAAAAAAATATTAGTGCTAACCAGAACTACTCATGCAGTTGTACAATAAAAATAATTACTATTTTTAGCTATAAAAACCCTTTTCAATGATTAAAAAACTACTTCCCACTCTTGCGCTATTATTTTTCCTGTCAAATACAATTGCTCAAGAAAGCACCGCCTCAAAACAAGTTTCTACTTTTACTATTAAAGCCCCAGAATTAAAAACCACAAAAAAAATATGGGTTTATCTTCCAAAGAATTACCAAACCTCCAAGAAAAATTATTCTGTTATTTACATGCACGACGCGCAGAATTTATTTGATGCTAAAACTTCCTATGCCGGCGAATGGAATCTTGACGAAAAGCTAGACAGTATAAATGCCCAGCTCATCGTAATAGGAATCGAACATGGGAATGAGAAACGAATGGAAGAGCTGACTCCCTTTAAAAACGAAAAATATGGTGGCGGAAATGCCGATGCCTATCTTGAATTTATTGTCAAAACTCTAAAACCAGCAATAGATAAAAAGTACAGAACAAAGACAAAAAAGAAAAATACATTAATAATGGGTAGCTCTCTTGGCGGATTAGTATCGTATTACGCCATTCTGAAATATCCAAATGTATTCGGGAAAGCGGGAGTTTTCAGTCCTTCATTTTGGTTCTCTAATAAGATATTCGACTTAACAGAAAATACTAAAAAAATAAAAACTAAAATTTATTTCCTCTGTGGTGATAAGGAAAGTGAAGATATGATTGCCGATATGAACAAGATGGAACATTTAGTAAATACAAAGCGATGCAGCTGTTTGCACCTAAATAAAAAGGAAATTATTAGTGGAGGCCAGCACAACGAAAAATTATGGCGTGATGGATTTACAAAAGCCATTCTATGGTTAGGATATTAACTAATTCCTTATATTTATAGACTGTTATCACAACTTATTTAAACAAAAATTTACATCCTCAATAAATTATGGAATTAATAATAAGAGCCTACGACCTTAAATTAAAACATACGTTCACTATTTCAAGAGAATCGATCGATTTCCAGCCTTCCTTAATTGTCGAATTGAAAAGCGGAGAATTTTCAGGTTTTGGTGAAGCCACCTCAAATCCTTATTACAAAACTACCGTTCCCGTAATGACGGAAGATTTGAACAAAATACGTAGTATTATTGAAGCAAGTGAAGGTGAAACACCTGAAGATTTTTGGAAAAAAATGCATTCTCATTTAAAAGAGGATATGTTTGCTTTATGTGCTTTGGACATGGCGTACAATGATTTGTACGCACGAATAAAAGGGAAGAAATTATATGAACATTGGAGCTATTCAATCGAAAATAATCCATTAACAGATTACACTATTGGGATTGCTTCTATAGACAAAATGGTTTCTAAAATGAAGGAGTTGCCATGGCCCATATATAAAATTAAACTTGGAACTAAAGAAGACATTGCCATAGTAAAAGAACTTCGAAAACATACAGATGCTATTTTTAGAATTGATGCAAACTGTGGTTGGGGAGTTGAAGAAACCATCAACAATGCTGTAGAATTGAAAAAATTAGGTGTAGAATTTCTGGAACAACCTATGAAAGCAGATAATTGGGAAGGACACAAGGAAGTTTTTAAACATTCAGTTCTTCCGATAATAGCCGACGAAAGTTGTATTATCGAAGAAGATGTCGCTAAATGCCACAACCATTTTCATGGCATAAACATAAAGTTAGTAAAATGTGGTGGCCTTACTCCGGCGCGACGCATGATTCAAGAAGCCAAAAACCTGGGTTTAAAAAAAATGGTAGGATGCATGACGGAATCCTCTGTCGGAATCTCAGCTATTGCTCATTTATTACCACAATTGGATTATGTAGATATGGACGGTGCGCTTCTTCTTGCAGAAGATATCGCAAATGGAGTGACCATAAAAAACGGAAAAATCAGCTATTCTGAGCTAAACGGAACTGGCGTTGTTTTAAAATAATCAGCAATGAAAATCAATCATTTTCCAGATAGAATTATTGAAGTTAAGGAAAAAAGTTACTTATATTTTGGCGGAACAGCTTATTTAGGAATGCCTGCCAACCCTGAATTCCAACAACTAATTGTAAAAAATATTCTGCGATGGGGTTCTGCTTACGGCAGTTCCAGAAATTCAAACATACAACTAACCGCATACGAAAAAGGAGAGCAATTTCTATCTGCTTATATACAAGCAGAAGCCACTGTTACTGTTTCTTCAGGAATGTTAGCCGCAAAATTAGTAATCGAAGAACTTAGCGACTCCACCGATGTTTTCTATTACTTTCCCAACACTCACACTGCGTTAAGAGTTTCTAATAGCTTACCCTTTTTTATCGAAAATGAGTTAAATCCGCGCTTGCTAGACACCAAACAGGAAAGAATAACAATTCTGACTGATGCCGTGCCTAGCTTTCAAATCAAAGCAGTGGATTTAGATGCTATTAATTTAATTTCGCCCAATAAAGAAGTTACTTTAGTCGTCGATGAATCGCATTCTTTGGGTGTTTTAGGAAATAGCGGCAGTGGGATTTACTCTTCGATAAACTATAAAAATGTTAAAAGAAAAATCATGCTCGCTTCTCTAGGTAAAGCGATGGGAGTTACCGGGGGTGTAATTGCATCTGATCAATACTTTATTAGTCAAATTATGAATAATCCCTCCTTTGTTTCAAGTGCAGGAATGAGCCCAGCTCTAATTGAGGCAGTGGGCGAAGCTGAAGGAATATATAAAAGTCAACATTTAAAATTAAAAAAAAATCTAAAATATATTGAAAGTATATTAGTCAAAAATAAAGCATTTGCCTTTCATCCTGACTATCCTGTAATTTATCCAGAGATGCCTGGAATCAATGAAGTGTTTACTAAAAATGACATCGTTGTAACTAATTTTAAATATCCTACCGATGGTAAAGATTTGAACAGAATCATATTTACCGCCAATCATACGGAGGACGATTTAAATAAAATAATTGCTATTCTAAACCAATACCAATTCTGAATCTAAAATTACGACCACTTACATTTTAAACGTACCTTTGTAAAAAATTAGAATATGATGACAAATAACGATATCTTCAAAAAACTACGTGTTGCCTTGATGCTACGTGATGACCAAATAGTTGAAATATTGGAATTAGTAGACTTTAGAATTACTAAATCAGAATTAGGCGCGTTTTTCCGTGATGAAAAACATGAAAATTATATGGAATGTGGTGACCAAGTGTTACGTAATTTCCTGAATGCTTTAGTTATTCACTTACGTGGGACAAAAGAGAATCCTAAAAATCCAAATGACGTTTTAGCAAAACACAAAGCTCAAATTCCTGCAAAAGAAGGGTCGAAAGAAAGACCTGAATTTAAAGCAAAACCTAGAGATCAAGAAAAGTCAAGAGGTGATGAAGCCCCTTCGAAAACAAAATCTGCGACAAAAAAACCGTCTAAGAAAGAGTACCCGAAAGGAAATTCAAAAACACAGGTAGTCGAAAAAGTGAAATACAATTTCGGAAAGAATAAAAAATAACACGCCATTGAAAACTGCAATAATTATTGGTAGTACTGGATTAATTGGTTCCCAATTATTGGATATCCTTTTAGAAAGTACTTATTACGACAGCGTAATTACTTTCGTAAAAAGAGATGCCGGAAAAGAGCACGCCAAATTAACGCAGCATATTATAGATTTTGATAAACCTGAAAGTTATCAAGATTTAGTTGTAGGTGACGATTTTTTCTGTACAATTGGCACAACTATCAAAAAAGTGGGCACTAAAGAAGCATTTAGAAAAGTAGATTTTGAATATCCACAACAGTTTGCTTCATTTGCCATAAAAAATAATGTCAAGCAATTTCTGATCATATCATCACTTGGTGCTGACAAAGCCTCCGGCAATTTCTATTTGAAAACCAAAGGAGAAATAGAAGACTTCTTGAAATTTTCGAGTTTTGAAAGTGTCGCGGTTGTAAGACCTTCGTTACTTCTAGGACACCGAAACGAGTTTAGATTAACTGAAAAAACGGCGGCTTTCGTTATGAAAATATTTTCCTTTTTATTTATTGGAAGTATTAGAAAATATAAACCTATAGAAAGTGAAACTGTAGCAAAAGCTCTTTTTAGAATTGCACAGAAAAACTTAAAAGGTTTTACAATATATGAATCTGATGAAGTTCAACAAATCGGAAACTAATAAAAACAAAAAATCCTGTTCGCCATGGCAAACAGGATTTTTTTGTACATTTAATTTATTGTACAACTATTTTAGCTGCTCAAATATGAAACTACTCCTAACCCTTCAATTATTATTCATTACGACACTATTTTTTGGACAAAATAATAAAACTAAAGAAGCTGCTTTGTTTCTTGATTCAGCTCTTATTTCTGCCGATACAATGAAGTACTTTAATCCTGACGAAATAGCGTCAGTCAATGTTATTAAAAATGATACGGTAATTAATAACCTACATTACGTTGGACAGATTCATATTACTTCCAAAAATCCAAAAAAATATGCATTTATAAATTTGGAACAAGTAAAATCTAAATTTACCAAAATAAAAAATAACGATGTGATTTATATGATAAATGGAGCATTTATTAAGGACAATTACAAGACGTTCAAAATAGATAAAAACTATATTTTAAAGATCGAAATCACCAATTCAAATGAGTTTTATAATTTAAGAGATAGTGCAGTCAAATTTGACATCATTAATATCTTGGTGAAAACCAAAGAAAATTTAGACAATGAAAACAAGATTATATTAAGAGGCTAAGAAGCAATTGGCGCAAAATAACTTTTTTAAAAAACAAAAAATCCTGTTTGCCGAGGCAAACAGGATTTTTTTATATCTAATAATTTCTAATTAAGAAAGCGCTGCTTTTACTTGGTCAGCTGCTTCTTGGAATTCAACAGCCGATAAAATTGGCATTCCTGAATTATCAATTAATTCTTTTGCAATAGCTGCATTTGTACCTTGTAAACGAACAATGATTGGCACTTTAATAGCATCTCCCATATTTTTGTAAGCGTCAACAACTCCTTGTGCCACACGGTCACAACGAACAATTCCACCAAAAATATTAATCAAAATTGCTTTTACGTTTGGATCTTTTAAGATAATACGGAAAGCAGTTTCAACACGTTTTGCATCAGCCGTTCCACCTACATCAAGAAAGTTTGCAGGCTCAAAACCAGCATACTTAATTAAATCCATAGTTGCCATTGCTAATCCAGCTCCGTTAACCATACATCCAACAGTTCCGTCAAGATCTACATAGTTTAATCCTACTTCTTTTGCCTCTACTTCGATTGGATTTTCTTCAAGAATATCACGCATCTCAGCATACGCTTTTTGTCTGTATAAAGCATTATCGTCAATATTAACTTTAGCATCAACAGCTAAAATTTTATTGTCAGATGTTTTTAAAACTGGGTTAATTTCAAACATGGAAGCATCAGAACCGATATATGCATTGTATAAAGAGTCGATGAATTTCACCATTTCTTTAAAAGCATTTCCAGAAAGACCTAAATTAAAAGCAATTCTTCTTGCTTGAAAACCTTGAAGTCCAACAGAAGGATCAACTTCTTCATTAAAGATTAAGTGCGGAGTATGCTCAGCTACTTCCTCGATATCCATTCCGCCTTCAGTAGAATACATGATCATATTACGACCTGTCGCTCTATTCAAAAGAACAGAAACATAAAATTCATTAGTTTCAGATTCACCAGGATAATAAACATCTTCAGCAACTAAAACTTTGCGTACTTTTTTACCTTCTGCAGAAGTTTGAGGCGTAACCAATTGCATTCCAATAATTTGTTCTGCAATCTCTTCTACTTGTTGTAAGTTTTTGGCAAGTTTTACTCCTCCACCTTTTCCACGTCCACCTGCATGAACCTGTGCTTTAATTACATACCAACTTGTTCCTGTTTCAGTAGTTAAATGTTTTGCAGCAGCTACAGCTTCAACTGCATTATTAGCAACGATACCGCGTTGAATGCGAACTCCGTAACTAGCTAAAATCTCTTTTCCTTGATATTCGTGTATGTTCATAATATAGAATTTGTCTGGCTCCTGAATTTATTTCAGAATATAAGTGGCACAAAAATAGCAAAATTCATCTGAACAGAAAAATCTTTTACCTATTTAAATTTCTTATATTATAAGTTCCATAATAATTACAAAATAACAGCGCAAATTAAACTTTTCGAAACATAAAAATAAATTAAAACAGTGATCCAAAAGTCACTATATCGTTTGAAATTAATTCCGTAAATTTGAACGTACCCCTCCCATTTATCATTATATCGTCTCAATAGAAAAATCAGTTTACCAATATTGTAATTCAGCTATGCCTAAAAATGATTATTGACATTTATTTACCGTTATTCTAATTTTATAGCAAAAATTACCCGTTTTACCCCATTTCAATACATTAAACGCAATGAAATCTCTATTTTTGTATAAAAAAAATTATAAAGACATGAAAGTTAAAGAACAAGGCCTTTATTTGCCCGAATTTGAACATGACAACTGTGGCGCAGGATTTATTTGTAATTTAAATGGAATTAAATCTAATGACATTATACATAAAGCACTCGACATCTTAATTAAATTAGAGCATCGTGGTGCAGTAAGCGCTGATGGAAGAACAGGAGATGGAGCAGGAATTCTTTTTGATATTCCCCATGATTTTTTTAAAAAAGTATGTGACTTTACTTTTCCAGAAACGAGAGAATATGCGGTAGGAATGGTTTTTTTACCAAAAAAGGAAAACCAATCTGATTTTTGCAAAACTACTTTTGAAACTGCGATTCGCAATCAAAATTTGAATATCATCGGATGGAGAGATGTTCCTGTGGACGTTTCCAACCTTGGACAAATAGCAGCCGAAAAAGAACCAACAGTAAAACAAGTATTTATTGGTAAGAATGGATTGGAACTAACCGAACAACAATTCAACGCCAAATTATTTGCAGCAAGAAAAATAGCCGAACATACAATTCTGAGTTCAAAAACTTCAGAAAGTCATATGTTTTATTTCTCTAGTTTATCAACAACAACTATAATATATAAAGGTTTATTAATGCCAGAAGACATTAGTAGATACTATACTGATTTAACCGATACCGATTTAGTTACTCGACTAGCTTTAGTTCACCAGCGTTTTTCGACTAATACTTTTCCTTCTTGGGAGTTAGCACAGCCTTTTAGATACATGTGTCATAATGGTGAAATAAACACCCTTCGTGGAAACGTAAGTAGAATGCGTGCTCGTGAAGAATTAATGCAAAGTGACGTATTCGGCGATGATATCAAAAAATTGTTTCCTATAATATTAGATGGTAAATCGGATTCCGCTTCTATGGATATGGTTGTCGAATTGTTATTAATGACGGGACGTTCATTGCCTGAAGTTATGATGATGGTCGTTCCTGAGGCATGGGAAAAACACCAAACCATGTCCGACGATAAAAAAGCGTTCTACGAGTACAATGCTTGTATTATGGAACCATGGGATGGTCCTGCTTCTATTCCGTTTACGGATGGAAACGTGATAGGTGCACTTCTTGACAGAAATGGATTGCGTCCTTCGCGCTACACACTTACAAAAGAAGGTTTTGTAATTATGGCATCCGAAATAGGTGTTCTTGATATAAAGCCAGAAGATGTAGTCCAGCACGGCCGACTAGAACCAGGAAAAATGTTCCTTGTAGATATGAATGAAGGTCGAATTATAGAAGATGATGAGATCAAGAATGCTATTGTAACCAAACGTCCTTACAGAAAATGGCTAGACGAAAATTTATTACAATTATCTCAAATACCATATACTAATAATAGCACTCTTACTGAAAAGGTAGATTTCGAAACGAGATTACGATTATTTGGTTACACGATTGAAGATGTTAAGACCGTAATCACCCCAATGGGAGCCAAAGGCGCAGAGGTTATTAGTTCCATGGGGAATGATACTCCATTAGCTGTACTATCAGACCAACCCCAACTTTTATATAATTATTTCAAACAATTATTCGCGCAAGTTACGAATCCACCTTTGGACGGAATTCGTGAAGAAATTATTACCGATGTTAGCTTAGCGATTGGAGGAGATTTCAACATTTTTGACATTGCTCCAAAGCATTGTAAAAAGTTAAAAATTCAGAATCCGGTAATTTCAAAAGAAGATTTAGATAAAATAAGAAATATTGACCATCCCGATTTCAAATCGGCGACGATCTCTACCTTATATGAAATAGAAAAAGGAGCAAATGGACTAGAGCGTGCGCTAGAAAAATGTGTTCAAGCAACTTTCAAAGCAGTACAAGAAGGATACAATATCATTATACTTTCAGACAGAGGAGTTAGCGACAAAAAGGCTCCAATACCAATGCTATTAGCTTGTTCTTACATTCATCATTCGTTGAATCTTCTAAAAGTTCGCTCTAAATTCGGAATTATAATTGAATCTGCAGAACCACGTGAACCACATCATTTTGCCCTTTTATTTGGATATGGTGCAAGTGCCATTAATCCTTATTTAGTAAATGAAATTATCCATGATCAAGTTGAGAAAGGATCCATTACAGGTATTACACCTGAATATGCAATTGCAAATTATAATAAAGCGATTGCAAAAGGGATTCTGAAAATCATGAATAAAATTGGTATCTCTACTTTACATTCGTATCGAGCTGCTCAAATTTTTGAAATTTTAGGTTTAAACAAAACTTTTTCTACTAAATATTTCCCCTACACTCCTTCCAGAATTGAAGGAATCGGTTTAATGGAAATCGAAAAAGAAATTAAAAAAAGGTACCAGAAAGCATTCCCAAATTCGAAAGTAGCTAATCTATTGTCTCTCGAAATTGGAGGAATCTACAGATGGAGAAGAACGGGAGAAAAGCATATGTTTAACCCTACTACTATTGCTAAATTGCAACAAGCAGTTCGTTTAAACAGTCCTGAGAGTTATAAAGAATATTCAACTATGGTCAATGACCAAAGTAAAAACCTAATGACAATTAGAGGTTTATTCGAATTCAATAACTTGGATCCTATTTCAATTGATGAAGTAGAACCGTGGACAGAAATTGTAAAAAAATTCAAAACTGGTGCGATGTCTTATGGATCGATAAGCCAAGAAGCGCATGAGAACTTGGCGATTGCCATGAACAGAATAGGCGGAAAAAGCAATTCTGGAGAAGGTGGAGAAGATCCCCAACGTTTTCAAAAGGATCAAAACGGAGATTCCAGAAATAGTGCGATCAAACAAGTGGCTTCAGGAAGATTTGGAGTTTCTATTAACTATTTGACCAGTGCCAAAGAGATTCAGATAAAAATGGCCCAAGGTGCTAAACCGGGTGAAGGTGGACAACTACCAGGCGAAAAAGTAGTGCCATGGATTGCAAAGGTTAGAAATTCAACTCCTTATGTTGGATTAATTTCTCCCCCTCCGCATCACGATATTTACTCAATTGAGGATTTATCACAATTGATATTTGATTTAAAAAATGCCAATCGTGAAGCTCGTGTAAACGTTAAGTTAGTTTCTGAAGTAGGGGTTGGAACAATTGCTGCCGGTGTTGCAAAAGCAAAAGCGGATGTGATTTTGATCTCAGGTTACGACGGAGGAACTGGTGCTGCACCATTGACTTCATTACAACATACAGGTATTCCTTGGGAACTTGGACTTGCCGAAGCACAACAAACACTAATATTAAATGATTTAAGAAGTCGTGTTGTATTAGAATGCGACGGGCAATTGAAAACAGGCCGTGATGTTGCAATTGCTGCCTTATTAGGAGCGGAAGAGTTTGGTTTTGCGACTGCACCTCTAGTGGCTTCAGGTTGTATTATGATGAGAGCTTGTCATTTAAACACTTGTCCCGTTGGTATTGCTACTCAAGATCCTGAATTAAGAAAAAATTTCAAAGGAACACCAGAGCACATCATTAATTTCATGTATTTTATTGCTGAAGAGTTGAGAGAAATCATGGCTCAGTTAGGCTTTAGAACATTGAAAGAAATGGTAGGACAATCACAAAAACTGAATGTCAACAAAGCCATCAAACATTATAAAGCAAGTGGTTTAGATTTATCTACTATTTTGTACAAACCAGAAAAAGCGAAAACAGTACCAAATCACAATACAACTACTCAAGATCATGCATTAGAAAATGTACTTGATTTTGCAATCATAAAAGAAGCTATTCCTTCGATTTATAGAAAAGAAAAAACGAGAGTAACGTTTAAAATTAAAAACACAGACCGTTCTGTAGGTGCAATTTTAAGTAACGAAATCTCAAAAATATACGGTGCCCAAGGTTTGCCAGACGACACTATTCTTGTAGATTTTGAAGGTTCTGCTGGACAAAGTTTTGGTGCCTTTGCTACTAATGGATTGTCATTTAAAATTCATGGTAACTGTAACGATTATTTAGGAAAAGGACTTTCTGGAGGTAAATTAATTATCAAAGTTCCTCCTACTGCAACGTTTAAACCAGAAGAAAATATAATTATTGGTAACGTAGCATTGTATGGAGCTATAACTGGTGAAGCCTATATTAATGGTATGGCCGGAGAGCGTTTCGCTGTAAGAAATTCTGGAGCAACAGCAGTTGTAGAAGGAATTGGGGATCATGGATGTGAGTACATGACCGGAGGAACAGTAGTTGTTTTAGGTAAAACGGGACGAAATTTTGCTGCAGGTATGAGTGGTGGTGTTGCTTACGTTTTTGATGAGAAAAAACAATTCGAAAATGGTTTATGCAATATGGAAATGGTTGCTTTAGAAACATTAGAAGAGGATGATTTGAAAAAACTAAGACGATTAATCAAAAATCACTCGATGTATACTAACAGTCCGTTAGCCACAAGAATCTTGAAAGATTGGGAAAACCAACAAAAACATTTCATCAAAGTAATGCCTACCGATTATAAAATAGCATTACAACGATTAGCAGAAGAAAAGAAAATTGAAGAATTAATAGCATAGTCATGGGAAAGATAGGTGGATTTAAAGAATACAATAGAACTGACGAAAGTAATATAGAAGTAAAGGATCGTGTCTCAAATTATAATGAGTTTACAATTCCTTTATCGAAAGATAAAATTAAAGAACAAGGATCGAGATGTATGGATTGCGGAATTCCATTTTGCCATAGCGCCTGTCCTTTAGGAAATTTGATTCCTGACTTTAACGATATGGTTCATCAGGAAGAATGGCAAAGTGCTTTGGAGATTTTACAATCAACAAATAACTTTCCTGAATTTACTGGTCGCTTATGCCCTGCTCCATGCGAAAAATCATGTGTGTTAGGTATTATCGAAGAACCTGTAGCAATTGAAAACATTGAAAAAAACATAATCGAAAGAGGTTTTGCAGAAGGATGGATCAAGCCACAAGCTCCATTAAAAAGAACTGGTAAAACAGTAGCTGTGATTGGCTCCGGACCTGCCGGATTAGCTGCTGCTCAGCAATTAAATAGAGCGGGGCACACTGTAACTGTTTTCGAAAGAGATAATGCTATTGGTGGACTATTGCGCTACGGAATTCCTAATTTTAAATTAGAAAAAGGAATAATTGACCGACGCGTACTCATATTAGAAGCCGAAGGAATTATCTTTAAAACGAATGTAAATGTTGGAGTAAACTATAGTGTAGAACAATTGAATGAATTTGATTCAATCGTATTGTGTGGTGGAGCTACCGAAAGAAGAAGCTTACCTACTAAAGGAATTGAAATAAAAGGAGTTGTTCAGGCAATGGACTTTTTAACTCAGCAAACTAAAGTAGTTTATGGAGAAGTTATTCCTGACCAAATCAAAGCGACTGCGAAAGACGTTATCGTAATTGGTGGTGGAGATACGGGTTCTGACTGTGTAGGAACATCAAACAGACACGGAGCAAAATCCGTTACTAATTTCGAAATTATGCCTAAACCACCAGTTGGAAGAAGCGAAACTACACCTTGGCCTTTCTGGCCTTTGCAATTAAAAACATCCTCTTCTCATGAAGAAGGTTGTGATAGAAACTGGTTAATCAATACCAAAGAATTTATTGCAAATGAAAAAGGAGAACTGGTAGGATTAAAAACTGTAGAAGTAGCTTGGAAAATGACTCCAGGACAACGACCAGAATTAGTCGAAAAGGAAGGCTCTGAGAAAACATGGCCTTGTGATTTGGCTTTACTTGCTCTTGGATTTACAGGTCCTGAAAAAACCTTGAGTGACCAACTGGGATTAGAAACTGATATGCGTAGCAATTATAAAGCAAAAAATTATCAAACAAATGTACCGCACATCTTCACCGCTGGTGATATGCGAAGAGGACAATCTTTAATTGTTTGGGCAATCTCCGAAGGCCGTGAAGCAGCAAGAGAAGTTGATAATTATTTAATGGGCTACACTAATTTACCTACAAAAGGGAATGGTGATTTACCCGGTCTATAAATGATACTACTATCGAAAAATGGCTGTCAGATTTTTTTTCTGACAGCCATTTTTATTTGAGTGTATCAATAAATCATACTAAGTCAGATTTATGCCAACTATTTTAATTTTAGAACGCCTTATTTAAGAATGTTGAATCTAATTAATTAAAACGTACTTAATGTTGTATTTATAACTTTTTGTTACAAATTGTTAGAATTTAAATATTCCCTTGTTATATCAATAAAGAATAATAAATTTGCTAAAAAATAATAACGATGCAATCAAAAGATCTACTACAATTAGCCGAACAATTTGGAAGTCCAATTTATGTTTACGATGCCGAAAAAATAAAATCTCAATACAATAGATTAACTAAGGCATTTTCTAAGGTAGAGAAGTTGCGTATCAATTATGCCATGAAAGCATTGTCTAATATTGCCATCCTTCAACTTTTAAAAGAAATGGGATCTGGTCTTGATACGGTATCGATTCAAGAAGTTCTATTAGGCCTTCATGCTGGATATGATCCAGAAAAAATATTTTATACGCCAAACGGAGTTTCTCTTGAAGAAATTGAAGAAGTACACGCTATGGGAGTACAAATCAATATTGATAATCTATCCATACTAGAGCAATTTGGTGCAAAACATCCTAATGTGCCGGTTTGTATTCGTATCAATCCTCATGTAATGGCGGGCGGTAACACTAACATTTCTGTAGGACATATCGATAGTAAATTCGGAATTTCTATCCATCAATTACCTCATTTAGTTCGAATTGTAGAAAATACAAAGATGAACATAGTAGGTATTCACATGCATACAGGTTCAGATATTCTTGATATCGAAGTGTTTTTATATGCTGCCGAAATTTTATTCGACGCAGCCAAAAACTTTAAAAACCTTGAATTTCTAGATTTCGGAAGTGGATTTAAAGTTCCGTACAAAAAAGATGATATCGAAACTGACATTGAAGAGTTAGGTAAAAAATTATCTAAAAGATTCAATGCTTTTTGCACTGAATACGGTAAAGAATTAACTTTAATATTCGAACCAGGGAAATTTTTGGTAAGTGAAGCTGGTTCATTTTTAGTAAAAGTAAATGTAATTAAACAAACAACATCGACTGTTTTCGCTGGAGTTGATAGTGGTTTCAATCATTTAATCCGTCCAATGTTATATGGATCACAACACCATATCGAAAACATTTCTAATCCTAAAGGAAAAGAACGTTTCTATTCAGTAGTAGGTTATATATGTGAAACGGATACATTTGCTAATAATAGAAGAATTTCAGAAATTAAAGAAGGCGATATATTAAGTTTTAGAAATGCGGGTGCTTACTGTTATTCTATGGCATCTAACTACAACTCACGATACAAACCAGCTGAAGTATTATGGATGAACGGCGAAGGGCATTTAATACGAGCTCATGAAACCTTTGAAGATTTGCTTAAAAATCAAATTCCACTTCCCATAACAACGGCAACAGCCTAAAATAACATTCCCATTCGTTCCTGACGAATGGGATTTTTTTTTCTTTAAAAAAGCAACCAAAAAAACATATTTACAAAAAAATAAACAGTTCTTAACATACTAAATGAAGTAGTTTATTTACATTTGAATTTCCTACAAAAAAAATCAAAAACAATGAATAGACGGAAATTTTTCAAAAACGGTTCTTTATTTGCAATTGGAGCGACCGTATTAAATCCTTTCGAAGGAAATGCAAAAGAACTTGATTTTGATACTTTAAAAAAGAATACAAAAGCAAAAAATATCATTGTTATTGTTAGCGATGGAATGAGCATTGGTACGCTAAACATGGCTGATATTTACCTCAATAGAAAAACTGGAAAAGGGAGTAACTGGATTCAACTATATAAAGACAATAAAGTAACTCGAGGTTTGATGGATATGGCTTCGGCTTCATCAATCGTTACTGATTCCGCAGCAGCAAGTTCTTCTTGGGGAAGTGGTTTCCGTGTAAAAAATGGTTCTTTAAATGTTGGCATAAATGGAGAAGACTACCTTCCAATTTGGCAAAAATTTAAAAAAGCCGGAAAAATGGCGGGTTGTGTGACTACAGTTCCTATTACTCATGCCACACCTGCTGGATTTTGTGTTGCTTCAAAAAGCAGAAATAGTCAGGACAGCATAGCCGAAATGTATCTTGACCTGAAATTTGATATTATGATGGGCGGCGGAAATAACTATTTTTCTTCTGAAAGCCGCAAAGATAAACGCGATCTGTATCAAGAGTTTTCTAACAATGGATTTTCTGTAGTAAAAAACAAAAGTGAAATGTTTGCTTGCGGTAATAGCAAACCTATTCTTGGTGTATTTTATAACGATGGACTACCCTATTCTAAAGATAGAGAAAGTAGTAAAGAATTAACCGGAACTATTCCAACATTAGCAGAAATGGCACAACGTGCTATTGATAAAATGAAAGATCATCCCAATGGTTTTGTACTTCAAGTAGAAGCTGGAAAAGTGGACTGGGCGGCACATGGGAACGATATTACAGGTCTACTTTACGATCAAGTAGCACACGATGAAGTTGTAAAACTTGCTATTGATTTTGCTGAAAAAGATAAAAACACCCTTGTAATTATTACCACTGACCATGGAAATGCCAATCCGGGAATTATCTACGGTAGAGATGCAGATGCTAATTTTGATAGTATCCAAAATTACAAACAAACTAATGAATGGATTTTAAATGGAATTGGCCAAGAAACTATGGTTTCTCAGTTAATTGACAGAATCGAATACGCTAATAAAACAATTCTAAAACAGGACGAAGCTAAGGAAATTTTAAATTTTTATTCGAATATAAAATTAGAAGAAGGTCTTTATAATCCGAGACATTTGCCTTTCAAACTACTAGCTGACATTCAAAAGAAATACAATTCAGTTGGCTGGATTAGTATGGATCATTCTGCTGATTATAGTGAACTAGCGATGTATGGGCCTGGAAGTGATTTATTAAAGCCTTTCATTAAAAATACGGACTTACATCATTTAATGTTAGAAGCTGCTGAAGTAGAAAATAAATTTTAGCATCTATTTAAGTTACAAGCTAAAAAAACTCCTGTCTCATTCAAAGACAGGAGTTTTTTTTTTAGCCCACAAAATTAAAATAATTTATTTTTTTTCTAAGAGGGTTTCCAATACTTCTGCTTCTGTTCCATTGGTAAAAGGAATCTTCAACATCTGCGAAAGTGTTGGTGCAATTTGTGTAATATATTTTTTAGAGTGTAATTCTCCCTTTGGCACTTGCCATCCATAAAAAAGCAATGGTACATGTGTATCATAACTATTAGGCGAACCATGTGTAGTCCCAGTTGCTTGATATTGCATATACCCCGTTTTATCCAGAATAACAATCTCGCCATTCTGTTTAGGGTCATAACCCTTAGAAATAAAGCTTAAAAAATAATCATCACCAGAAGATGCTAAAATTTCTTCCTCAGTATACACTCTCTTTACTTGTTCTTGTGTCATCAAAAACTCTTTGAAGCTTTGTTTTACTTTCGTTAATTCTAAACCTTTCTGTTTTATAATTTCTTTATTGAAAAAAAGATTAAAATTTGAATAATCCAATACTAAATCAGCACCGAAAGTTTCATTAGAATACTTTCTTAATGCCGTAATAATATCTTTTGAAGGAATATTTTTCACGTTGTATTTATTATCCTTTAAATAATTGGGGTTTTCGGCGCCAGCGTGATCGGCAGTCAGAAAAAGTAAATAATTATCCTTTCCCACTGTCTTATCTAAATAGTTTAAAAATTGAGCTAATGTTTGATCTAAACGCAAATAAGTATCCTGCAATTCCATAGAACGCGGACCAAAAGTATGGCCTACATAATCTGTGGAAGAAAAGCTAACGGTTAAAAAATCCGTAATATCATCTTTCCCCAACTCTTCTTTTTCAATGGCTTTCATCGCTAATTCAGCCAAAATATCATTACCAAAAGGTGTAGTTCTTAAAACATCTGCTCCTCTTTCTTTATATATCTTACTCAAATCGTATGGAAAAACTGGCGCATTAGCTTTATCTAATTTCCCTTCATACGGATTATCATCAGCAAGGCTTTCATTATAAGTAGCAATCGGCTTCAATAAATCCCAACCTTTATTAATATAATTCATATATCTTTTGTCTTGGTTGAATTCAGTTACCCAATTCGGTAACGCAGCACCATAAAAAGTACTAGAGATAAAAGCACCTGTTTTACTATACCAAAATGCCCAGTTGGCAAAATGACCTGCAGGCAAAATTGCACCACGATCTTTTATACTTAATCCAATTACTTTTCCTTTAAAATTAGTTGCCATTCGCAACTCATCAGTAATAGTAGTGCTTAATAAATTTTTAGGAGACATTGCCCCTTCTTCTTCTGTCCCGTCACCTATTGTTTTAACGGATTTATCTTCCGTACAATACATATCTTTTCCTATGGCTTTATTAAACCAATCATTTCCAACAATACCATGTGTGGAAGGTGTAGTACCAGTATAAATACTTGCATGACCAGGAGCAGTATACGTTGGCACATAATTATAATGCATATTATGAAAAGTATATCCATTATTCATCAATCTTATAAAACCATTTGTAGAAAAATCTTCTGAAAAGCGATATAAATATTCCATTTTCATTTGGTCAACCACTATCCCTACCACTAATTTAGGGCGTTGTTGCGCTTGAATTGTAAGAACAAAGCTTAAAAGTAAATACAAAAATATTTTTTTCATAATCAAATTTTTTGATAACAAAAATACCCATAAACTTTAATACAGATTAAGAAAAAACGGATTTATTTTTTATTAAAATCTGAGACTGATCCTATATATGTATACCGATTCCAAGTTTGAATCCGATTAAAAACAAAAAAGCCTATCTTTTCAGATAGGCTTTTCAAAGAAAGGCGACGACATACTCTCCCACATAACTGCAGTACCATCTGCGCAGGCGGGCTTAACTACTCTGTTCGGGATGGGAAGAGGTGAGCCCCGCCGCAATAACCACCTTAAGAGGTTATAATTGCTTTGGGCAATTATTGTAATGTTGTTTATTGTTTTATAAACAGCAATCACATAATATCTTAACATACTGAGATAAAGATTTATCCTGAATTTATTTCAGGAACTATTAAAAGACT
>NZ_SMFO01000006.1 GCF_004349145.1 Flavobacterium hiemivividum
CGGTTCAAGGCTGGTACGACATTATTGGAGAGAAAACCATTGCCGATGCAATTCTGGACCGACTCATCCATAATTCACACAGAATTGAATTATCAGGGGAATCAATGCGTAAAAAAAGAAGTAAAAATATCGGATAAATTTTTAAGTATATTTGAATAAATTATAACATCAGAAAAAAGTAGTTTTTTAATGAAAATTAGGGTGGTCAATTTCAACTGGAATTGCATGGTCACTTTGAACTGGAATTAGGTGCTCACTTTAAACTGGAATGGGGTGGTCAATATAGCTGGAATTTGCACTAATCTGTTATATCTCATTTCGCTAGTACAAATTCCTGAGATTTTGTCATGTGATACGTACCATAACTCTTGAAATGATTTCGTTTCGACTATAGATAGCAATGACGATATATTTATATTTCCAAAAACAGCCTTGTTTTTTATACAATTTTTCACATTGCCTAAATAATTAATACTCACTTTTTTATTATAATATGGATTATGTTTTTGTGCTTCTAAATAATATTCTAAGTCAATTATTATATCTTTTTCATTAAAATTAGAAGTACGAATATCATCCATTATTTTTTTTACAAATACTGTATTATGAGTTTTATATGTCAACTTTTCTTTAGGGGAATTATAAAAAATGAATACTTCAACTTTTTTATATTCTTTAAATTTATGATAAATTTTCGTTACTGTTTTATTGTCAATGTAGGGTAAGAATAACCTCATAGAACGAAAACCGAAATTATTACAATGATTTAGTATTTTTTCTATTTGTAATAATTTTTCGTTATTATAATCTAAAAAACGTATTTCAACAAACTTGCAATTCAAATCATCTAACTGATCTAATACTTCTTCTATTTTATAATTTTCAAAATTATATTCAAGAATTGCATTATTTATAATTTCTGGAGAAACCCAATAATTCTCTATAGGAACAAAATTATCTCTTTCATCAGAAAAAAAAACAAATTTTTCTTTTATCAAAAAATCGACATAGCTTTTAAAGACACTCTTTTGATCATTAAATTCTTCTTTTACCTTTAAGTACTCATTTCCTTGAAGTTTTTTTATCACTTCAACCATAGAGTTAGGAATATATTTAATTGATAATTTTTGGAAATCACAAATTATACTTTGTTCAGTACCATCAACAATTTTGCAAAAAGCAAAAAGATTTAGAAATTTATTCATCTTTCTTAATGATATAGTTAGAAATTGGTTTTGATGAGATATACATTTTATAAGATTTTGAATAGTGCTTTTTACTGTTCGTGAAAACTGATTTTAAATACAATTCACCAACATTCTCTGTTTCCATTTCGTTCATTAATCTATAGGTAAGCGGTAACTCCTCCAATTCCTGTTTACTAAATATAGTTGTCTTCTTTTTATTTATCATTTTTTATTAACCAATTAGCTATTTTCTCTTCTATGTTATAATTACATCTATTACTTGGAGCACTATACTGACCGACTGGATTAATTTCTAGCAAAATATTTTCGTTGTCAGGTGTTAATATCACATCAAATGAACAAGTATTCAGATTAATACTTTGAAAAAAAGCATGCATCTCTTGTTCGTATTTTGTAGGTAACTTATATGGAATCCAATTAATGTCTTTTGATTCAAAACTTAATTTTATATCAGCTTCAGTATTATTATTATTATTATTTATAATTATTGCAGTTGCAAAAAATTCCCCGTCCAAATAAAATACACGTATTTCAAATTTTGATTTTACTTTTTCCTGGAATAATGTAGCTGTGAAATTTTCAGGTAAAGAATTTATGAATTTTTCATCAATTGAATTTGTATATATTGAATATGTATTTTTTTCTTTTATAAAATACCCGCTATGTCTTATTGGCTTTATTATAATTCCTGTTAATGAGTTTTTAAAAAAAGTAATTAAATCATTTTTGTTATTACAAACAACTGTAGTAGGAACTTTTATCTTTGCTTTATTTGCATAATATAAAACATCAAGCTTGTTGACATCTATACCTTTGTAATGAGGCATCCATTTTTTTTCTTTAAAACGAGAAAACAAGAATTTAGTTAATTCTCTAATCTCATGATCAACCTCAAATTCTGCCTGCTTTGATGGAAATTTATCAGATAAATTTAATCTTACATCATCTTCAAATCTTCTAAACCATATTACATTTATATCTTTGCTTATTTCTTTACCATTTATCCAAATTTCTCCAGTATTTATATTTATTTTGCAATTTTCTCTTTTATTCAAAAGGTCTTGAATAGTTATTTTTACAAAATTTGCTTTATGGTATATTAACCAATCAATGACTGGATCTGTGCCTTGCTCGTACCAATCATATGATAAAACTACAATCATTTTTATTTTTTAAAGGAATCATCTTTTTGTGTGTCAGTAGTATCGGAAGAAATGTCGTTTTTTATTGAATCTGAATTCTTCTTTTTCTTCTTTTTCTTTTTACTTTGCCCTCCATTTATTATTAGTAATAAATTATCTGATAATTGCTCTAAATGATTCAATTTTTCTAATTTCATTTTGTTCTTATTTTATTTTAATTACGGAAATCAATTATTGATTTCTGTAATTAAAATGGGTAATAAACTTTTCCCGTAGAATCATGAGAATGACTGTCGGTTGACTCACTATTGTCTCTTGTGTAACTATCTCCACTCGTTGTATTTACATCTGTATTGTCTGATATTATTAATAAAGTTGATGTTCCTGCTACAATCATTTCTAATTCTGAATTTTTTAACGCTACAATATTTAGTTTTGTTAATCTAATTTGTTTCATTTTTTATTAATTTAAATTTATAAATTTTAGTATGGAATTGGTGGTCTTCTAGTCTGTAGGTTCTTCGTAAATCATAAGCACAAGATTCTAATTGTACGTTGACATCAACCAATCGCACTAAATGCAACCATCATAGATTGGAACCACCTATAGTTAATTTATTTCACTTTAGAATTAAGTTCTTCTACAGTTTTTAATTTGATATTTAAACCCCTTGATAAGTATATACACTAGTAAATTCAACATCATCTTTTTAGACACATCGATTAGCAACCCTCTTTTGGTAATTTAATTGGTGTTTAGCTTTACTTATATTTGGAATTAAATTTTCATACTATTGCATATAATTAGTTAATTTTAATGACCTACCTGTAGGTTACAAAATCTACTCCAATAGAATCCGAATCAATTGAACTCACTTCTTTCTTTTGTGAATCTCATGTTAGGCCACCTTTAACTAATTCTAATTTCTTTGAAATCATTATTTTTACTGTTTTTTAAACTTGATAGTTTCTTATTTCTTTTATAAAAGCATACCATCAATTTGATGGTATGCTTAAATTAATAATTATTTATCGTCAGAATAAGAATCACCACTTGTAGAAACGATATCTTTCTTTTTTGAAGAGTCCTCTACTAATCCACCTGAAATTAATTCTACTGATTTAGAATTTAATACTTCTACTGTTTTTAAACTTGATAGTTTCATGTTTTTAAATTTAATTGTTAAAATAAAGTTTTTTTTCTGTACATTATTTAACCGTACGGATGCGGATTCGCTTGCAAGCATTTTATTTAGAATTCTTTATTTCTATATTGTACACTATAGAATTTTAAGAATGATAAATCTGTTAATTAGTTCTTCTTTTTTCTTCTTCGTTTCCAAAATTTCTTTTCTTCACATTAATTTTAGTACTTCCGAATTTGTAGGATAATGAAAGTCTAAAAGATCTAATATCATAATAGTTTTTATATTCTTGTTTGATGTTATTAGTATAAGATATATAAGTAAATCTATTGCTACTAAAAATATCATTTCCAACAACGCTTAATTGTAAATTTTTATTAAAGAAGAAAAATTTCATTGCTACATCTAATTGATTTGATTCAGTTATTTTGTCTAAACCATCCACTCCAGAGGGGCTTATCCAGAAATTTAGATTTAATACAATTGTTTTTTTCCTGTTTAAGTTAAAAGTATTGTTTGTAGAGAAGTAGTAATTAAAACCTTCTCTATTTTGATTAGTTATTAAAATTTTAGATGAAGATTTATTATAACTTAAATCCAAAGAATTTACGCTTTCCCACCACTTTATCTTATCATATATATAAGATTCTGATATGCCAATTATTTCTGTATCAAAAAAATTAATATATTTAGTAGCTTGAATATTTGTGTTTTCATCCAATGTAGTAAGCTGAGAAAATCCATTTTCGGTTTTACTATAATATATTTTATTTTCTAAATTTTGATTGTGAGTAAAACTAAGCTCTATATTATGTGAATAAGAAGGTTGTAAAAAAGGATTCCCTTCAGAATAAGAATAGGGATTGTCATACCATCTAAATGGATTTAAACTATTAAATGATGGTCTGTTTATGCGTTTGCTATAATTTAGAGAAAACGAATTATTATCACTATGATTATATATCAAATATAAAGTTGGGAAAAATTTAACATAATTATTGGTGTTTTTTTCGTTTAATGTTTTTGAAACTCCTACGGTATTAGTTGTTTCCATTCTTAAACCTAATTGTGTTTCCCATAGTTTTCCTATTTTTTTTGTGCCTGAAAAATATAATGCATTTAAATTTTCCTTATAACTAAATTGATTGCTTTGATTTGGGTCATAAATTGGACTACCATTTGTCATATTATAATAAGAAACAGAACTATTATTATTATTAAAAGACATTTTACCACCATAGGATATGGAAGCCCATTTTAAAGGCATTTCAACATCAATTTTCCCCGAAAAATTTGAAAAATCAGTTTTACTACCATTAGTTGCGGATATATGAGAATTCGGAATTGTACTACCATTTACATTTTCTGAATTAGAATCAAATGTTCTATTTTCATTTTTATTATATTTAAAATAATCAATATCAGTAAATATCTTTGTGCCTAATGTATCAACATTATATATTGTATGATAGTTAAATGATTGAGAACTATTTTTTCTTATATTATCTGCATTTGTTCTTATAAAAGAATTTATACTATTGGTATTATTATAAATTGTTGTTAAGTTTTTTTCTTCAATGTTTGGTTTTGAATTTCCACCGAGATATTGAATACCCATAACCAATTTATTCGTTATCTGATAGTCAATACCTATTCTACCTCCCA
Source organism: Flavobacterium hiemivividum (assembly GCF_004349145.1). Lineage (GTDB taxonomy): Bacteria > Bacteroidota > Bacteroidia > Flavobacteriales > Flavobacteriaceae > Flavobacterium > Flavobacterium hiemivividum. The sequence continues at coordinate 5,161 of NZ_SMFO01000006.1, forward strand.
TTAAATTAGTAAAATCCTTTCTTACACTATTGTTCGCCCAAAGTTGATTTGGATAATACATTTTTGATGTTTCAATAGGTGAAGATGTTCCTTTTGCTATGTTTGTACTTGAAAAAATAGAAATTTTATCTTTTTGATAATTAAAATTACCCCCTGAATTACCTGCAAGATAAGTGGCTTGTCTATAAGCAGTATTAACTGATGCATTCCAGCTATCTTTTTTAGCTTTTTTTAATTTGATATTAACCAACCCACTATTACCCTCGGCACTATATTTTGAAGGTGGAGTAGTAATAACTTCAATACTTTTTATATTTTCAGAAGAAAGTGTTCTTAAAAAACTCATTAAATCATCCCCTGAAAGTTGGATTAATCTATCGTCAATCATAACTACCATACCACTTTTGCCTATCATAGAAATAGCGTTATTTTGCACTCTAATTCCAGGTGTTATTTTTAATGCATCAATAGCATCTCCCCCACTTGCCCCAATAGAATTCTCAACATTGAATACTAATCGGTCTACTTTTCTTTCTATAAGTTTCTTTTTTGAAGTTACTACTACTTCGTTAAGTTGTTCTTGCTTTTCTGTTACTTGTATCACACCTAAATTTAAATCTTGCTTTGTGTCAATTTTTTGTTTGTATAAAATAGCTCCTACTTGTTCTACCAACAATAGGTATTCCCCTTTTTCCGCTAAAATCGTGAATTTACCATCGGCGGTAGTTAATCCACTATCTGTTATTGTAGAATCAATATTCTGTAAGTAAACCTCCATAAATTCAACTGGTTTGTTATTTTGATTTACAACTTGACCACTAATGCTTACTTGTGAAAAAACATTGCTTGAAATGAAAATAAATGTTATAAATAAAAAGAATTTTGTTTTAGTCATTTCGCTTTTATACATTAAAATATTTATATGCTTTACGCTTGTTTATTTCCCCTTTTAAATTTTCTTTTGCTGATAAAAACATTTAATAAATATATCAGCGATTGACTACAAAAAATAATAAGCTATTTCTTGGGTACTCTTTACAGTTATTTAATAAAAATTAGTCGAATCAATTTCATTGCCATTAGTCATCATTACATGATCATATACTAATTAATTTTCATGTAGACTCATCATTTTGTCAAAAGTAAGAACAACGTTCTTTTGAGAATTACGGTTTTTTTTTAAAAAAATTACGGACTTTTTTACTGAAATCTAAAATACTGTCTGTTTTAGGGTGTTCTGAAGTATAGTGAACACCTTACCTAGTTTTAAACTTAAAATAAACTACGTACTAAAACCGCTAGACATAATTACTTTCCATAACTTTAGTGTTGCATATTACAATGTATCACCAGTAATGTAAAAGTTCAGAAAATTCAAAAGCTTATTAAAGGAGTCAACTAACTTTTATACGAGGCCAGATATTCAAGTAGCCGGATCTACAGTTAAAATTACTTGTAGAAGAAGGATATCCTTATCTATATGTTCTCAAGGTATTTGGTTGACTAAGTCAAAAACGTCGACAATGTTGTAAAGCTAGAAAAGAGCTCTGATAGTGGTTCAATATCAAATGATAGTAATTCTTGTAAAGAGTATTTACAGCCTTCAAAAAACTGCATATAGGTGTTTATGGTATTATTGTGAGAAATACCTAATGTACTTCCTGTTTTACGATTGCTATGACCGCCCAAATGTAAAGTAATGTTTTTTTTAAGTCCATAGGATCAAGTTTATTAGCCATATCGTATTGTTTTTAGATAACAACAAGATAATAGCTGATTTTGATCTTTCAAAGTGGCACAAATCGAACCGGAATACTATGGCTTATTAACCCAAGTGGCACGGTCCGACCGAAATCACTGGCACAAATCGAACCGAAATATCCAATTGGGTATGTTGCTATTTGTTTTGGCCCCGATAAAACAATAAGTAATTTCATAGAATATCTATTTGAGATGGGAATCGACAATCGTTTGATCGCAACTGAAAAGGCAATAGTAAAGTATATTGAAAATCACAAACATCAACAGAAGAAGTATAAACCGAATAACTACATGGATTATTATTTTTTATTCTATTTTTCTTTTTAAAAACCCATAAAAAACAACTTCACTAAATAATTCTAAATAAACACATATGTTTATGCTGTTTCGGCTAAGTTACCTTTAGAAGCCTGAGGCAAGGTCTTTTGGATTTTAATAAGTTTGGAGCAAATACTAAAGCAAGTATGCAATCACAACTCGCTTTCCTTTGATGAATCGTAGCGGGGTCGTATAATGTGAATTTATTTGAATGTCTTTTTTGGAAGCTAACTCGAATGGATTGAAAAATTATATTAGTCACAAAAAAAGGAAACAAAATTATTTTTTCAAGAGTTCAGATCCTACTGATCTAACTGGAAAGAATAGTAAAAGTTGAATTTTTAAAGCCAGGATAAAGCATGCATCGGAAATACTATTTAAAAACAATTACATGAGATTAGAAAATGAAATTGAAAAACCGATTTGAAGTTTAAAATATCGAAAGAAATATCAATGAAGCGTAACTATTGTAAATTTCTAAAAACCAACTTCAATCTGATCATTTTTGAATAACCCTTTTTAAGATAATGTCTGAAAATTAAACATAACTTCAATTTTTGTTCCTTCTCCAATTTTTGATTCGATATTAAATTGACCTTTTAAAGAATTCGCTCTTTCTTTCATATTACTTAATCCAATACCATTATTTTTCTTTTTAAGATCAAATCCGTCTCCATCGTCGGTAATACTTAGTTTTAAAAGATTGTCTTTCTTTTTCTGAATTCTTATTTCACAATTTTTTGCATTGGCATATTTATTAATATTTAAAATTGCCTCTTGAATTATACGATATAAATTTATCTTGTATATATTTTGAATAGTTGCCCATGCAAACGTTTCATCATTTAGATATTTAAACTGAGTACTACTTATATCTTTTTGATTTTCAATTAAACTTGATAGTAATACATTAAAATCATTGCCTTCAAAGAAAGAACCTCGACTTAAGTCATGTGATATCGTCCTAATCTCATTTTCAATATTTTGCAATTCAAAAATATATTCCTTTCTTTTTTCAATTATTTTTGCGTCAATTTTAGAATTGAAAAAACCTAAATTCATTCGAACACCATAAATTTTATTCATTACGCCATCATGCAATTCTTTTGCTATTTTAGCTTTCTCATTCTCTTTTGCAACATTTATTTTTTCATGTTGCTCAGTTAACAGTTGGTATATTTCTTCATTAGCTTCTTGCTGTTTCTTTAAAAACTGTAACTTTTTATTTTTATATTTTAAATATCGCATAACAATAATTGTTACCAATAATAAAATTAATCCAAATGATATAATTAAAATGTAAAAGTTCTTTTTTGTCAAAACTTTATTTTCATCCTCTATCCTTGAAGTTTCATATTCAATTCTGGCATACTTATTATGAGTATTTTTTTGAACTATATTAATACTATCACTTACTTTAATATATTCATTTGTATAAAACAAACTTTTCTTTTTATCTATTTTGGAAAGTAATTTTAATGAAGTTAAAATTTCATTACTGCTTTTAATTTTAATTGCTAATTGATTCGCTTCTTTTAAACTTTCAATTGATTTTATAGTATCCTTCTGAGTTAAAAAATATTCTCCAATATGTATCTTTTTGTATAAAATATCAGGCTCTATTCCAATACTATCAACAATTTTTAAGGATTCAAAAAACATTGACTCTACATTTTCATAGTCTCCATTTCTCATCTTGGAATAAGCCAAATTGCTTAAAACATTGGCATATAATCTAGTCCATTTTTTTTTTAACTCTTCTGAGAGCAAAGCTTGCAATTTTTTTATAGACTTCGGAAATTCGCCTTTTAAATCATGTAAATTACAAATATTAATAATAGAAGTTACATTATAATTATTTATTTCATTTTTATCATTATCATTAATTTTCATTTTTTCTAAATCACTTAATGCCATCTTGTGATACCATAATGCCTTATCGTAATTAACCAATTTCTCTAAACAATTACCCATTAATGTATTACAAGAATAAATCAACTGGTGATTTGTAGATTTTTTTAAATACTGCAATGCTTTAGAAATTTCAACTTCGCATTCTACATAATTTCCATCATAAAATAAAACATATGCTTTATTGAATAGCATTCTACCAACATTATCATTGTCCTGAATTTTTTCGTATACTTTTTGAGCTTTTAAATAATAAAAATAAGCTGTATCTTTTTTTGAATTTTCATAACAATCACCCACATAATATAGTGATTTTGCAATTCTAATACTATCATTTGAGTCCTTTGATAATTGCAAAGATTTCAAACTTACATCTAAAGATTTTTTAGGATTATTGATATAGTAATATTCAGCGGCTATCTTTAAATATATATCTCTGACAGTAGCATCATTTTTTTTAGATTTTAATGAACCTACTAAAGAATCTAAATATTTCTCTTTTCTATTTCCAGATAAGCCATCAAAATGACTTTTATCAAATAAAACGGTTGTACTTTTTTTACAAGAAAAAATAAAAAAAATTAGAAATAAACAAAAAAATTTAGTTCGAGTAATCAAAATATAATTATTATTTTAAAATTTCAAATATAGTATTTTGAAATAAAGAAGACTATGTAATTCATAAATAAATCTCATAGTCTTTCTTTAATTAATTATAATTAAATAGTTAATTTTTTGGTGGTTTTGGATTACTTGGATCTCCTTCCACAGCGCTTTCCTCTACATTAAAAATTGTGGTAGCTGAATCAATTGTTTTTTCATTTAATTCATTTTTCAAATCAGCCTGTGGTGTAATTTTTAAATCATTACTTTTAACTTCATAACCATCATCATTAGAACATGAATAAGTTAATAAAGAAATGGAAACAAGACCAACAATGTATAATTTGCTTTTCATAAAAATTAATTTAGATTAATATCATTTAGCACAAAAAAACATCTTCGATTTGTTTCAATTTTACGGTATATCCGTAATATTTAATTAGCTTTGGGATAAATTGAATAAAAATGAATATTAGTCTTAATATTTTGATAGTTGATGATCACCCTATGACAGTTGATAGCTATATTAACCTTTTATCCGACACCGATTTTCAAAAAAAAGAACCGAATTTTATAAAGAGTTATAATTGTGAAGATGCATATAACAAAATAAATTTTCATCTAAAACAAAACACAAATATTGATTTGGCATTATTAGATATTAGTCTTCCTCCTTATAAAGAATTTAATATTAATAATGGTATTGATTTGGCTTTGCTGATTAGAAAAAAAATTTCAAATTGTAAAATAATTCTTCTTACAATGCATAGCGAACCCTTAACTGTAGATAAAATCATTAAAGAGATAAACCCAGCAGGTTTCATTTCAAAAAGTGATATTAACTTTGAATTATTTCCAATCATTTGTAAAAAGATTCTAGATGGAGAGATGTTCCGAAGTCGCACTATTATTGAATCTCAAAGAGAATTATTTAAAAGAAATATTAATTGGGATAATCATGACAATCAAATTTTAACATTAATTTCTCAAGGAGTTAAAACTGTTAATCTTCCAAACTACATTCCTCTGTCAATGAGTGCAATAGAAAAAAGGAAAGCAAACATAAAAGATCAACTTTTAAAAGGAAAAGGCAGTGATAAGGATCTAGTTGCTAAAGCTAAAAAAATAGGGATATTGTAGCCGCCCGCTATTCGAGGTCTCCTGACCTCGAATTATACTAGTACTTATCTTAAAGCTAATAACGTCGAATTGCATTCACTGAATATGCAAACAAAAAGTAGAGAAAAAGTTAAAGTAGTTTTTTCCTAACCCAGTCTTCGTTTTTCTTAGTATATCCACTTGTAGAACTTTGCACATTTTTTCAATCGGGAATAGTTGTTCATTGCTTTTTATGAAACTATAAATCATCGACCGCTCTTGGAAAAAATGCCGATTGCTTTTTTTAATATATCACGTTCTAACTCGGCATCTTTGAGTATTTTCTCCAGTTCGTGGATTTTATCTTGCTCGGGAGTTAGTTTTAAATTTCCTTTCCCAGGAAAACTTCCTTCTCCAAATTCCTCGAACTCTTTACGCCATTTATACAACTGTGGTGCTGTGACTCCCAACTCTCTGGCGAGTTCTGATACATTTGTTCTATCATAACTCAATTGAACGGCTTTATCTTTAAAAGCTTTGTCATAAATTTTGCGGACTTCTTTCATAGGCTAAAATTAAGATTATTTCTTAACTTTCTCTGATGGCTAAATTAGCATGTCCACTAATTGGTAGAAAATAATTCTAAATACAGATAAAAGATTAGTAAAAAAAAGAACCTTTTTTAATAATTATGATAATAAAAATCTACACCGATAATCCTGGAGATTTAAACAAGCTGATAAATAAAAAAATCAATGACGGAGATTTAAAAACTTGGGACATCATCAAAAATGATAAAGGAGAAATTCTTTATACCCATACTCCGGACCAGTGGAATGAAAAAGCAATGCCAAAACCGTCTATCAAATCAGATCATATTGCCTTTGAAATAAGATGGTGGAATAAAAACGAGCCCGATTATACTACAAAAGGATACATTACCGGAAGATTTATTGAAATTTTGATGGTTCATTTTCGGAAACATTTTACTTATTTAGAAATCAAATAAAATGGACACAGTTATTGCAATCTGGCATACGGGAGGAAAAGGAAAATCAGGAACTATCCTTGCGCTAGCTAATTTATTAGTATGTCAGTACCCCAATATTAATAACATCATGTTCTACAAACTACTATTTTGTAAACCTCGAAGAGGATACACCAATTTATCAAAATACAAGAAATGATAGCGAATTAATTACTTCAATTCCAAAAGGGTATAGTGCATTTATAGTATTTGGCACCAAAAAACATAGAAAAGTTAAATGGAAAAATTATACAGGCTGGGTAATAAATCCAGTATATAGCTTACCGGTAAGTCCTAGTAGTTATTCTACTAAGACAATTTCATCAAGTACAAATTATAATAACTCATCAACAAAAAACTCGTCTGGAGGAGCTGTGCAAGTGAAAGGATATACGAGAAAAGATGGAACTTATGTAAGACCACATACTAGGAGTGCCCCAAAAAGGAAATAAGTATTAAGCACGGTGATCGTTGGAAGGATGGAAAGGAGATGCTGAGGTGTCTTTTTTTGTTTTATGGTGGTATTGAATCTGGAGAAAGTTATCTAATAATTTAAATATCACTAAAAGTGGGTATTGCGAAAACAAAAAAAAAATCATAATATTGTGCAATTACATTAAAATTTAACATATTTTTAATATTAATTTTATGTGATTAACTAAAAATAGATTATTGTTTCTGTCTAATATCATTCTATGAAAAAAAAAATACTTCTACTATTACTTTTTTATTCTTGTCTTATCCAGTCCCAAGATATCCTTTGGGAAAAATCATACGGAGGACTCCATGCCGATTACCTTTTTGATGCACAACCCACAGCCGATTATGGTTTTATATTGGCCGGAAGTTCTTTGTCGGATAAAACGGGAAATAAAACCAACAATAATCATGGTGATTTAGATTATTGGGTCTGGAAAATGGATGAAAAAGGGAATCTTGATTGGCAGAAAAGCTTTGGAGGCAGTGGTTTTGATTTGCTACAAAGCATCAAAAACACAAGAGACGGTGGTTTTATATTGGCGGGAACTTCCAATAGCCCTATTACCCCAGAGGGCGGAGTTGGCAATAAAAAAGACGATTGCAAAGGGCTTACTGATTTTTGGGTCATAAAACTAGATGCCAAGGGTGAAGAACAATGGCAAAAAACAATTGGCGGTAGTGGTCAGGATGAATTATTGTGTGCTTTTCAGACCAAGGATGGTGGCTATATGTTGGGCGGGTCATCCAGTAGCTCAATAATTAATAACAATGACATTAGGAATAGCAATGAGAATAAAGTATTCGATGCAAAACCAGACTTGTATGGTAAATCCGAAAAATGCCGTGGTAACATGGATTATTGGATTGTAAAACTCGATAAGACAGGAACGGTACAATGGCAAAAAACATATGGAGGAGAATACGCCGATGTACTCCGAAGTATGGAACAAACCAAAGACGGTGGCTATATTTTGGGAGGCTATTCTAATTCGCCAAGATCTGGAGATAAAACCGAAGCCAATTCAGGAATTGGAGATTATTGGATTGTAAAAGTTAGCGATATAGGAACCATCGAATGGCAGAAAACGTATGGTGGTAATGGAGATAACCAATTATATGTCATTCAGCAAACAGAAGAAGGCGGTTACATAGCGGGAGGTAATTCGAATAGTACCAATCCTCTTACTCCGTTGGGAGGAATGGTAAATACAGGCACCGATTATTGGCTACTGAAGTTGAATGAAAAAGGAGAAGTAATTTGGAGTAAAACTTACGATTTTGGAAAAACAGATATATTGACCTCTTTGGTAGAAAACAAAGACCATACGTATTTGATAGGCGGTTATGCTCAGAGTGAGAGTATCCAAGTTCCAAAAGGAGGGCCAAATATGTTGAAAGTAAATGCTGATATGGAAGGAATCAACGATTATATTGCCTTGAAAATAAGCGATACTGGCGAGGAACTTTGGAACAAAACAGTAGGAAGTAAAGGAGAAGACATTTTGCGAAAACTTATAGAAACCAGAGATGGTGGTTATTTATTGGCAGGAACTTCTAACGCTAAATCATCCAGGGACAAAAACTCGAATATTGGCAGTAATGATTTTTGGGTAGTAAAATTAAAAGATAAAACTAAACTTGAGAAAGCAAAAGTGAGTGTGGAAGTCATTCCTAATCCTGCGATAACATATACCAATATCATTATAGGCTATGAATTTGAGACCGGTACTGCAACCTTAGTTGATATGGCAGGCCGTATTTTGCAACAATTTAGCATTACAAGAAGAACTGTACCTATTGATTTAAGCCGTTATCCTGATGGGGTGTATGTGGTCAACATTAAGACAAATGTGCAGAGTGATGGAGTGAAGGTGATAAAAGGAACAAATAATTAAATATTTTAAGTAACTATGTCTAAATTAATTTTAAAGAACGCTATTACGTTTTTATGTTGCTTATTGTTTGTTTTTCTTCGATGAAAACAGCTGCTTAAGATGATGGTAAACCAAGCAGCTATTTCCCCACAATTGCACCTATAGCACCAAATATCACTAGTTTAAGACTTTACGAACAAGTACTCATACGCCAGTTTACAGGAAATGTAAATGTTTCAATTCCATTATTGGAATTGAAATCAAACAATAGACCCATAGCTGTCGAACTGGGGAACATTCCAGAAGGGATATATATCATTAATTTTAAAACAATAACTGCGAGGATGCTGTTAAAATAATTAAAAAGTAAAAATGAATATCAATTTAAGAAAAATAACAGTTATTTTTTTATTTCTTTTTGAAATGAGTATTGCACAAACCGGGGGGACTAATTCGCCTTTACAAGAACAGATACCTGTTTCTCCAAATGCTGCAGAACTTGGGAAGTACGGTCAAGTACCGGTTGGGTTGTTTACAGGAACAATACAATATTCTATACCGATTTATGAAATAAAGGTCGGTAAATATTCCTTGCCAATAGATATCTCCTATAGTTCAAACGGAGTAAATGTTGACAAATATCCTTCGTCTATTGGTATAGATTGGGCTTTAAACGCCGGTGGTGTAGTTAACAGAATTTTAGCAGATGATCCAGATGAAAGTTGTAGAGTAAACTTCCCGCCACCGCCTTATTATGTTAATAATTCGGCCTTGTTGACCATAATTAATAATGATTGTGCTGATACTCAGCCCGACATATTTACTTTTAGTGTTGGTGGACATTCAGGGAAATTTTATTTGGATCAGAATATGCTGCCTAAGCATATAGAACCATCTGCTGTTAAAATTGAAATTCTGGAGAATTTTTTTGGAACGGGTGATATAACAAATCCTGATATGATTATTACAACCCCAGACGGGACAAAATATTGGTTTGGAGGGAATAATGGTGCAGAAGAATCATTTTCAAGAATGGATCAAATTTTGGGAGGAGGATCCTCTCCACCATCAATACCAGCCAAAATGTCATGGTATCTGTCTAAAATTCAAACAATAGACAATAAAGAAATAATTTTTAATTACTCTAAAACCAATTTTGTAAGAAACACAGGTGTGTCACAAACAGTGAAAGCAACTGCTGCAACTGGTGGATTGGTATATACTGGAGCACAACATGAATATCCAATTATATCAAAGACTTACTCCAATGAGAGTTTCTTAAGGAATATTACTTGGGATAACGGTTTAATTGAATTTGAAGGTAGTGATCTTGTTACAGGGATTAATATTAAAAATAGTTACAATCAAATAATTAAAAAGTATGGTTTGAATTATTTAACAGCAACAACCGGTTCAACGTTTAAAAACCCCGAATGCAGCTATTGCGATGTAACTTCTTCAAGACCTTTTCTGATTGAATTGCTTGAATTAAATCCAAGTAATAGTAATGATGTAAAAAAGCATGCTTTTGAATACCATGATCCAAGCGGTTTACCGCCAAGATTAACTTATGCGAGAGATCATTGGGGATATTTTAACGGAAAGAATAATCAATATTTAGTCCCCAATGATGTATCTCAATTCGTACCTACTGATTATACCAGTACAGGCAGTGAGTCATTCAGCTATGATAAGATACAGGAATTATTCAGAAATATAGGAGGTAATCGAAATGCAGATCCTCAATATGGAATTAAAGGGTTATTAAAAAAGGTTACATTTCCTACTAAAGGTTTTAATGAATTTATTTATGAGCCCCATTCAATTTACGGTGATGTTCCTTATAAAACCACTCAAAACGAGAATATTAGTGTCAATACAATGTCTAAATTTTCAAATAGCAATAGTATTATAGTTTCAAGTCCTATCGATCAGGATGTCTACCTGCGAACAAGTGTACGCTTAATTAATCAAATCCATCAGACGGAAGGTGAAATATGCGATCCCACATCTTACCCGACACAATGGATTAGGGGTACCATTAGTGTTGTAGATTTAACCACAAATACAGCGGTGGTCATTTATCAAAAAACACAAGGATTGACTGTTGAATTTTCGGGTGTTATAGTAGAAAATACAATATATGATAATCTTTATGTTAAGTTATTAAAGGACCACAATTATTCTTTTAAAATATCATTAGTAAAGCCCTGCTTAGACATGGCTTTAGGATTTACTTATAATAATACTCACACTATAGTCAAAGAGAATATAGCTGTCGGGGGTATGCGAATAAAATCTGTAGTCTCCAATGATGGTAATGGACATGTATATACTGAAGATTATAAATACGGGGATTTTAATTGCTTAGATTGTTCTTCGGGTGTTATGGAAACCATAAAACCGGCTATTTCATTTTATGTATCGGGAGCTAATTCATTTGGAAATCCAGAAATAAGAGATTGTCGTTTGGGGTCTTCTTCTTTAAATAGTCTTTATTTTTCACAATCATATCATATTGCTTATCCCGTAGTTATTAAAAAATTTAATAATGCTAATGGTAAAGGATCTACGAGGAGTCTTTTTGATGTTGTATTTGATTCCCCTCCTTTCTTAACTCAGGGTGATTGGATTCCAGGGACTCCATATACTAATAGTTTTGGGAACGGAAGTCTTTTGAAAGAAGAGGTTTTTGATGAGAATTTGGTAAGAAAGAGTGAAAAGAGCCATGTGTATTCTTTTGATGACTCTTTTGATTCTGAAATTGAAGGACATAGTTTCTCATCGAGCAACCATATTAATATAGCTAATAACATGGGTAATTCATATTCCTTTACATCTTTCATGGTAAATAAATATAAAATAAAAACCAAAAGAAGAACACTTTCATCAACAATCCAAAAAGATTATTTTTCTAATGGAAGTTATATAGAATCAGTTGTTAACTACTCTTATAGTAATCCATCCCATTTACAGTTAACTTCACAAACTTCAACAACATCAAATACTGGAGAAGTTTTAGAAACTAAATATCTCTATGCACCAGATGGGGAAATGGAAAATGAACCATTCAGAAATGAGTTAATAGCAAGTAATATGATCGGAATTCCTATAAGCACTCAAACTTTTAAGAGTACTGTAAAACTATCGGAACAGAAAACAGTTTACGAGAAAGGGACAACAACAAGTAATTTATTGCTACCTAAAAATATACTAGCGGCTAAATTCCCTAATGCTACAAACGGATTAGAAAATAAGATTACTTACAATCAATATGATTATAAAGGCAACTTATTACAATACACTCTTGATAGTGGTATATCAGTAGTGCTAATATGGGGTTATAATCAAACCCAGCCTATAGCTAAGATAGAAAATGCAACATATAATTTAGTAACATCATATGTTAGCAATATACATACGCTTTCAAACACAGGTACAGAAGCTGGTTTACTCGTTGCTTTAGATAATCTGCGGAATGCTTCTGGACTGGCTGGTGCCGTAGTAACGACTTATACCTATAAACCTCTTATTGGTGTTAGTACTATTACTGATTCTAAAGGATACAGAACATTTTACGAATACGATGAATTTAATCGACTGAAGCTCGTTAAAGATGCACAAGGAAATATCTTGTCGGAAAATGAATATCATTATAAAAACTAATTTTAAAGAGATGAAAAAATATTTAATTAGTTTCACTTTAGTGATGATTGTTTCATTGGGTTATTCTCAAAAAAAAGAAATTGCCCTAATGGCAGCTCCCCCAGGAGGAGAGGATTGTATTTATTGTTATAAATGGAACAGAGACGTGGATCATGATGGTTTTGGTGATCCTTCGGATTTTGTTTACAGGGACACAAAACCTGCGGGCTATGTTGCAAATCAATCAGATTTAGATGATGCTAATCCAAAAATCACCAATATTCCTCCTCAAACTTTTTATCAGGATGCTGATAATGATACTTTCGGGAATCCAAGTGCGACAGTTTATTATAGTGTGAAACCTGCAGGTTATGTAACTAATAATAGTGATTGTAACGATGGGGATGCTTCACTTACCCCCAACACGGTTTGGTATCGCGATGCTGACGGGGATGGCTTTGGAACTAGTGCAACGACGCTTGCCCAATGTAGCCAACCCGTCGGTTATGTTCGGAATTCAAGTGATTACAATGATACGACAGTAAATATTACCAATATTGCGCCTCAAACTTTTTATCAGGATGCTGATAATGATACTTTCGGGAATCCGAGTGCGACACTTTATTATAGTGTGAAACCTGCGGGTTATGTAGCTAATAATGGTGATTGTAACGATTCGGATACATCTCTGAACCCTAACACGGTTTGGTATCGCGATGCTGACGGGGATGGTTTTGGAACTAGTGCAACGACGCTTGCCCAATGTAGCCAACCTGCAGGCTATGTCCGAAATGCCAGTGATTATAATGATAGTACAGGAAATATTACCAATATTGCGCCTCAAACTTTTTATCAGGATACTGATAATGATACTTTCGGGAATCCGAGTGCGACACTTTATTATAGTGTGAAACCTGCGGGTTATGTAGCTAATAATGGTGATTGTAACGATTCGGATACATCTCTGAACCCTAACACGGTTTGGTATCGCGATGCTGACGGGGATGGTTTTGGAACTAGTGCAACGACGCTTGCCCAATGTAGCCAACCTGCAGGCTATGTCCGAAATGCCAGTGATTATAATGATAGTACAGGAAATATTACCAATATTGCGCCTCAAACTTTTTATCAGGATGCCGATAATGATACTTTCGGAAATCCAAGTGCGACAGTTTATTATAGTGTGAAACCTGCAGGTTATGTAACTAATAATAGTGATTGTAACGATTCGGATGGAGCACTGAACCCCAACACTGTTTGGTATCGCGATGCTGACGGAGATGGCTTTGGAACTAGTGCAACGACGCTTGCCCAATGTAGCCAACCCGCTGGCTATGTTCGGAATTCAAGTGATTACAATGATACGACAATAAATATTACCAATATCGCCCCTCAAACCTTTTACAGAGATGCCGATAATGATACTTTCGGGAATCCGAGTGCGACAGTTTATTATAGTGTGAAACCTGCGGGTTATGTAGCTAATAATGGTGATTGTAACGATTCGGATACATCTCTGAACCCTAACACGGTCTGGTATCGAGATGCTGATGGGGATACTTTCGGAGTTAGTACACCCACGCTTGTTCAATGTACTCAGCCCGCTGGTTATGTTCGGAATTCGAGTGATTATAACGACACAACGGTAAATATTACTAACATCGCCCCTCAAACCTTTTACAGGGATTCCGATGCGGATACTTTTGGAACTTCAAGTGTAACGGTTTATTACAGTGTTAAACCAGCCGGCTACGTAACCAATAGTACGGATTGCAACGACACGGATGCTACATTAAACCCCAATACGGTCTGGTATCGCGATGCTGATGGGGATACTTTTGGAGTAAGTACACCCGCGCTTGTCCAATGTACCCAGCCCGCCGGTTATGTTCGAAATTCAAGTGATTACAATGATACCACCGTAAATATTACCAACATCGCCCCTCAAACTTTTTATAGAGATGCCGATGCGGATACTTTTGGAACTTCAAGTGTAACGGTTTATTACAGTGTAAAACCAGCTGGCTATGTAACCAATAGTACGGATTGCAACGACACGGATGCTACATTAAACCCCAATACGGTCTGGTATCGCGATGCTGATGGGGATACTTTTGGAGTAAGTACACCCGCGCTTGTCCAATGTAGCCAACCTACAGGCTATGTCCGAAATGCCAGTGATTATAATGATAGTACAGGAAACATTACCAATATAGCTCCACAGTTTTTTTATGAGGATGCTGATGGTGATACTTATGGAAATCCAAGTGAAAGCAAAATCTATAGTGTCAAACCAGCAGGCTATGTTTCTAATAATACGGATTGTAACGATGCAGATGCCACACTTAATCCCAATACCAAATGGTATGCCGATAATGATGTTGATGGACTTGGGAACCCCTCCAGTTTTATACAGCAATGTACAAAACCGGGCGGGAATTATGTGAGTGATAATACGGATAATTGTCCTTTTATAAGAGGTTCAGCTACAGATTGCGAGAACGTAAAAGCGCCTTCATTAGACCAAAACTACATCATAACAACTACCTACAAAGAACCCACAACAACAGTTTTTGTAAACCCATCTCCTCTTAAAGCTCAAGTAAATATTACCTATTTTGACGGACTGGGCAGACCCATGCAACAAATAGCCAACCAGCAATCGGGATCAGGGAAAGATATAATAACACATATTGGGTATGATGATTTTGGGCGGCAAACTCTGGATTATTTGCCTTTTGCAAGTACAACAACCAATATGGTATATGATCAAAATGCGTCTGCCAATACCCTGACTTTTTATAACACCTTAAAATACGAAAATATCGCTAACCCTTTCTCTGAAAAAAAATTAGAATCTTCGCCACTTAGCAGGGTCTTAAAACAAGCCGCTCCCGGAACTGACTGGGTTATGGATGGTGGTCATGAAATCAAACTAGAGTATCAAACCAATACAGATACAGAGGTGAGACTTTACAAAGCGACGGTTACGTGGAATACTGGATCCGGGTTATACGATATTGCGTTTTCGGATAACGGGGATTACAGTGAGAATCAATTGTACAAAAACCTTAATTATGACGAGAACACCGCGGCAAGTCCAACCGAATCTGCAGGTTCAACAGTAGAATTTAAAAACAAGGAAGGCCAGGTAGTTTTAAAAAGAACGTATGAAGCAGGAGCAAAACACGACACCTATTATGTGTATGACAGCTATGGAAATTTGACTTACGTAATCCCTCCGAAAGCTGATGTTGCGGTTACAACCACTATTTTAAATGATTTGTGTTACCAATACAAGTACGATTACCGCAACCGTCTAGTAGAAAAGAAGCTACCGGGCAAGCAATGGGAGTTTATTGTTTATGACAAACTTGATCGGCCTGTGGCTACGGGACCCTCCTTCTCACCATTCAAAGACGATACGGCGGTAGGTTGGTTAATTACTAAATATGATGCCTTTAGCAGGCCTATTTATACGGGTTGGAACGACACAGTGGCAGATGCATCAACTCGAAAATCCTTACAAGACGCTCAAAATGGTGCGACAGTTTTGTTTGAAACCAAACAAACATCTGGAACCATAGATGGGATTGCGGTTAATTATAGTAATGCGATTGCCCCAACGAGTTTCAAACTCCTTACGGTAAATTATTATGATGATTATGTGTATCCAAATGCTCCTGCTGTTCCTACAACTATCGAAGGACAAACTGTTTTGGTTAATGCAAAAAGTCTGTCTACTGGCTCTTGGACACGAACATTAACGATACCTTCAGCAATGCATGGCGAAACGGCTATTACTTTTTATGATCCAAAAGCACGACCGATACGCAGCTATATCACCAACTATTTGGGTGGTTACACCTATACCGATAGCAAAATTGACTTTACAGGAAAACCACTTTATACACTAACCAAACATAAACGCACTCCTGCCGATGCAGAACTTTCTATAAAAGAGGAGTTTACCTATTCTCCGCAGGATCGTCTGCTGACTCATACTCATCAAATTAATGGAGGTACTGTTCAGCTTATGGCAGCCAATACCTATGACGAACTGGGACAACTAACAAGTAAAAAAGTAGGTAATAACAGCATTGTGCCTTTGCAGAAAGTAGATTACAGTTACAATATTCGTGGTTGGCTTACCGAGATAAACAAAACGGATTACCTTCAGCAAGGGACTGATCCAAAAGATTTGTTTGGTTTTAAGATCAATTACAATACTATAGAGGGCAAAACAAATGTGGCAAATAAACTTTATAATGGCAATATAGCCGAAACGTTTTGGAGTTCTGGTTCGGATGGTACTGGAATTATTCGTGCTTATGGTTATAAATATGACCAGTTAAATCGTTTAAAAGATGCAACTTATCAAACCCCTACCCTCGCAGACAATAAGAATTATTTTGGTGAGAATATGGATTATGACAAAAATGGTAATATTACCAGACTACAACGCAAGTTTATGGCTGGGGTATTGAGTAATCCTTATGATGGCGATATGGATAATTTGGGTTATTTTTATGACACAAATTCAAACCAACTTATGAAAGTAACTGATTCTTCTAATGAAACAGCAGGTTTTAAAGACGATAGTAATGGATTTAATGACACTGTTGATGATTATGGTTACGATATTAACGGAAATATGATCAAAGACGACAACAAGGGAATTTCCCTTATTAGTTACAATCATCTCAATTTACCAAAAAAAATAACATTTGGTGCAACTGGAACTATTGATTATATTTACAATGCAGCAGGACAAAAGTTAGAGAAAATTGTAAATTCTTTGTTGCCGACACCAAGCGTTACCACTACCGATTATTTGGATGGTTTTCAGTATAAAAATACTGTGTTGCAGTTTTTTCCAATGACGGAAGGATATTTTAATCAAAAAACAGGAAGTGCAATAGGTGTTGGAGATTATGTGTTTAATTACACAGATCATTTGGGTAATATACGATTGAGTTATAGCGATACCTCTAAAAACGGTATAGTTGAGAATTCTGAAATTATTGAAGAAAGCAATTATTATCCGTTTGGGTTGAAGCATAAAGGGTATAATGATTATCTTCCTACGAATAATAAGTATAAGTACAATGGGAAGGAGTTCCAAGACGAGAATATTGGAGGAAATCAGCTGAATTTGTATGACTATGGAGCAAGAAATTACGACCCAGCTTTAGGAAGATGGATGACCATTGATCCGAAAGCTGAAAATTCAAGAAGATGGACACCATACAATTACGCTTATAATAGCCCGATGTATTTTGTTGATCCTGATGGAATGCAAGCTACTCCTCCTGATGATCATTTTGATAGCTCTGGAAATTTTTTGTACAAAGATTTTAAAAAGACAAATAACATTGTTATTCATTCAGGTGTTCCCAATTTTTCACAATTGAATGATGAAGTACAATTGAAAGATTTTACATTTAATAAATCAAATTATTCAACTTTATCTAAAATAGCAAATCATTACACTAAAGAAGCAGGAGTAGATTTAGGAAAAGTGCACAATGGTAGTATTTCAGTGTCAGACGCTATTGTTACAGGATATAAAGGAGGTCAACCTGAAGGCTATATAGAGAACCATAATGATGGTGTATATAGCCCTACTGATATATATGGCAGTTCGACAATAATGAATCAATCTGGCTCGACAATAACTGTCAACTTAAACAATGGTAAAGTTGATCCTTTATTAAATGATGCTAATAGTTTTACTGCAACTTTAGATCACGAAGGTGGTTCAATTGGTCATTTAGTAAACCCTGAAAAAAAACATACTGATATATATAAAGATGAAATAAAAAAATATTCTAAAAATGCTACACCTGAATTTAAAAAACATTTATCTGATAATTTAGAATATTATAAAAAAAGAGGAGAATGAAAAAAAAGACGATACTAATTGTTACTATAATTTCTTTATTAGCTTTTCAAAAATGTACTTTTTGGGATTCTAACGGAGATTTTAAAATTGTGAATCAAGAATTAATTTATGACTCAATATCTAAAAAGGCGGGGGAATTTGATGTAAATATATATACAACATTAGAATTTAAAAGACAAATTATCAATAGGAAAGATTATAATGATTTTAATTTAGTAATCAATAAAGATACTTTTCCGCTAATTCCCGAAATAAATATTATAGAAAAGAAAAGTGATAATGGTGTAATTAAGATTAAATATATATCACAAATTAATTTTCAATCAAAAGTTTATGAAAATGATTCTTTATCTAGAATCATCCTTAAACAAAGTAAAATAATTAACACTAAGGGGGAGAGAATTGATAAAAGTTCCACTTATCGTTTTAAATCATTAATCACATTTCATAAAATTAAAGAAGAAGGATTGAGGTATGAATAGAAAAATTTTATTTTTTCTTCTAGATAACTCGGATATGTCTCCGCAACGATAGCAGAATTGAATTCTGTGCCCTGCTTTTCACACGATACTTTTACAAAAAAGAGTTCCTTATAAGGAACTCAATTGAGAATTAATGAGTTAATAGAAATATTGAATTATAGTTATGAAAAAGTCTTCCACTGGATTAGTTCCTGTCGAAAGGCTTTTTTATTTTAGTCATTACATGATTTGCAACAGTCTTAGACCACAATCTCATTCTGGACACGCTACTAATATTCAACAGTTTTATGATGAAACAAGGATTGGTATTAAAAACTGACAGAATTATAGAGGTCTAGTATTCATAGTCTTTTGTAGTAAAATAACTGTAAGTAATAAAAGACAACCTTAATTAGGGTTGTCTTTTTTATTTTTATTATAATTGATTCAAGAAAACGTTTTTAGGACGCTATTGGTAAAAAATATTAAATAACCTTTTTGGGTTACTATAAAATTACTTAATTTTGATTTTCAAAACATGAATTACATCATTAATTTTAAACAAGTTAAATCAATAATCTACTTAAAAAAATGGTTAAATAATTTTCATATTGAGTTTTGTGGCAAAATCGTGGCACATTAGTTTATAAATAGCTGAAAATGCAGTATAGGCATGGGGTCTAGCTTATTGGTTCGAATCCTGCTCTCCCCACAAAATCGCTACAAGCAATTGTAGCGATTTTTTTTTGCCATAGATCCAAATTATATACTAGGTCCGGATCATAACGAAAAGCTGTGGAGTAGAAAAATTAGGCATAAATATTCGTTAGTCTGAAAAGGAAAAACTAAATGTTTCCTACACCTCTAAATTGAGATCTAAACAGAACATATCGAAAACCCGTGCAGCAGTAATCATTGTCTTTTACATTTTTTATCTGCTAGTAATTTCATAAAATTAGTAGAATTAGATATTTTTTAAAATTATCAGAAAATTAACTGGTAGGTACTGGTTCGTATTACATCTAATCTTTTCTATTTTTGAAAAGTATCTCTGTTTTAATTAAAATAGAATGTAAAAAGTATTAATGGTTTTATTATTAAATGAAACATAGTGCTTGTTGGTTAATCAATATGTTTTTGAAATCTCAACATTTTTTACATTTTAAAAAAAAATTACATTTTCTATTATTTGAAATCTAAAATCTAGTCCAACCTAAACTATTAACTATGAAATTTCTCTTATTTGCTTTCCTAGCACTAGCAACATTAACAAATTGTGCCGTAAAGAACAGGACATTTTCTGCTACCGAAGTCGCAATTCTGCCCAAACCAATGTCTATGGATGTAAATGAGGCTTCTTTCGCTTTACAAGAAGGGCAAGCTATTTTTTCAAACCTTGACGAACAACAATCAGCAGCTAAAGATTTACAGAATTACATCGGTACAAAAACAAAATTTAATTTTGACGTAAGCAATGACAAGCAGGCAGCTATTGTTTTCGAAAAAAAAGAAGGATTAGACGCTGAAGCTTATGAGCTATCAGTTACTCCAAAAAAAATAATCATTTCAGCAAGCAGTAAAGCGGGCTATTTTTATGGTGTGCAAACATTAAAACAACTGCTGTCTATTGAAATTTCCAAAGACACACAAAAAACAAGCTACTTAATACCATCAGTTAACATTCAAGATAATCCTCGATTTACGTGGCGCGCATTCATGCTAGATGAATCACGGTATTTTCATGGTGAAGCTTTTGTTAAGCAAATGCTTGACCAAATGGCTTTGTTAAAAATGAACACCTTACACTGGCATTTAATTGATGATGCAGGTTGGCGTATCGAAATTAAAAAATATCCACTTTTAACCAAAGTAGGTGCGTTTCGTTCGGATAGCGAAATTGGTACTTGGAAAAGCGGAAAAACATCTGGCAAACCTCACGGCGGATTCTATACCCAAGAACAAATAAAAGATATTGTTGCTTATGCGACAGCTCGCAACATCAATATAGTGCCTGAATTTGAGATCCCAGGTCATTCAAGTGCGGCTATTGCAGCTTATACTTGGTTAGGAACTGCAGGCGTTGCTATCGATGTACCAGTCAAATTTGGTCGTTTATATGATAATTACGATGTTACAAAACCTGAAGTTATCACATTTATTAAGGATGTTTTGAGTGAGATTTTCGAATTATTCCCTTCTGAGGTAATTCATATTGGTGGTGATGAAGTAGGTTATGAAGTTTGGGAAAACTCTAAATCTGTTCAAAAATACATGAAAGAGCATAACATCAATACGCCAGCAGATTTACAGATCGATTTCACTAATAAGATTTCGAATTATATCGAGTCAAACGGACGCCGAATGATGGGTTGGAACGAAATTTTAGGTAAAAACATCCACTCTGATTTTGCAGAAAAAAAAGCGGATAAAGAGGCAGAAACAGAATTAGCCAAAAACGTAATAGTACATTTCTGGAAAGGCGATATCAAATTGTTAACTGATGCTGCTAAAAAAGGTTATGGCATTGTAAATTCATTGCATGATAGAACATATTTAGATTATAGTCACGAATCTATTTCGCTAGAAAAAGCATATAACTTCAACCCTATTCCGAAGGATCTAGAACAACAATATCATAAAAACATTTATGGTTTAGGTTGCCAAATGTGGAGCGAATGGACCCCAACAAATAAGGACGTAGAGCGACAAGTTTTTCCAAGAATCGCCGCTTACGCTGAAGTGGGTTGGACCGCATCTGAAAATAAAAACTATGACAGTTTTAAAATAGCACTTAAAAAAATGCAAGATCATTGGGATACTTTAGGAATCAATTCCTTCAAAGACGCTAAATAGAAATAGGAAGTTAATAAACGAAAAACAATTAAAAAATGAAATATTACTCGCTAGTCGTATTACTGCTTTCCGTATGCATCGGATGCCAGACTACTTCAAAAACATTTACGGATGCCGAAATATCCATCGTTCCAAAGCCTTCGTCTTTAGTACTTTCTCAAGGTTCTTTTTTGTTTTCGAAAGCAACAACAATTTCGGTTCAGAATGAATCTCAAAAACCCGCTGCTAAATATTTATCAGACTTGTTTCAAAAATCTGCTGGTTTCCCTATTTCCATTTTGGAAAACAAGGGAAATACCGCTATCGTTTTTATAAAAGACGACAGTATTAAACCAGAGGCCTATCATCTAGAAGTGAGTCCGAAAAAAATAAGTATAAAAGCGAGTGATGCTGCAGGTTATTTTTACGGAGTACAAACACTTCGTCAATTGCTTCCTCCTGCTATCGAAACAGCGAATAGTAACAACGCAAATTGGACTGTTCCTAGCATTGTGATTACTGACCAACCTCGTTTTGCTTGGCGTGGTATGCAAATGGATTTTAGCCGTCACTTTTTTAGTATTGATGAGGTGAAAACCTTTTTAGATTACATGGCTTTATACAAACTGAATACCTACCACATGCATCTTACAGATGATCAAGGCTGGCGAATCGAAATCAAAAAATACCCTTTACTGACAGAAAAAGGAGCTTGGCGTGTTGAAAGTTCGCACGACAAAACCTGTAATGAATTAGCAAAAACAGATCCTTCTTTTATCATAGACCCGCAACATTACCACAATCGCGATGGTCAGAGAATGTATGGCGGTTTCTTTACCCAAGTACAAATTAAAGAAATCATAGCCTATGCTGCAGCAAGACAAATTGAGGTTATTCCTGAGATAGACATGCCTGGACATTTAAAATCAGCGATCGATAATTATCCGTATTTATCTTGTACGAATGAAGCGGGATGGGGAGAAATTTTCTCAAGTCCGGCCTGTTTAGGAAAAGAAACTTCCTATGAATTCACAAAGAATATTTTATCTGAAATTGCTGATTTATTTCCTTCAAAATACATTCATATTGGTGGAGACGAAGTGAATATCCAATCATGGAAAGAATGTCCACTTTGTCAAAAAGCGATAAAAGACAACAAACTAAAAAACGAACACGAACTGCAATCATTTTTCAACAGAGATATTGAAGCTTTTCTACATTCTAAAGGAAAACGTCTTTTTGGTTGGGATGAAATTGTTGAAGGTGGCTTGTCTAAAGATGCTACAATGATGTGGTGGAGAAACTGGGCTCCAACGATGAGAGATATTGCCGCTAATAATGGCAATGACATGGTTATAACTCCTTGTTTCGAATACTACTTTGACGCAAAGCACGAGGTTACCCCATTCGAAAAAGTATATAATTACGAACCAGTCCCAGAAAAATTTACAGAAAAACAAGCCACGCATATCTTAGGTATTCAAGCTAACTTATGGTCTGAAATGATCCCGAATTTTAAACGTTTACAGTATCAAGCCTTCCCAAGATTTTTGGCATTAGCCGAAACGGCATGGACTTCGAAAGAAGATAAAAATCATGATGATTTTCAGAAAAGAATGGCAATTCAGTACAATAGATTAGATGCTTTGGGTATTCAATACCACATCCCTGCCGTAACTGGTTTTAAAGATAAAGTAGCCTTCTTAGAAAGGGCTATTATCGAATTAAACGCTCCTATAGATGGTATGACGATTTATTATACGACAGATGGAAGTGTTCCTACGAAGGCTTCTAAAAAGTATACTGGACCGATAGAATTTTCAGAAACCACTACTTTAAACACTATCGCCTACAGAGGCAATGTGGCAAGCGATACAAGAATGGCACTGATTGAAAAGCAAACGTACTTAGAACCTGTAGCTATTAGTCCAAAATCAGGGTCATTAAAACGCTGGACTGCTGTTAAAAAGTTCAAAGTTGTTGATTCTATTTCATTGCCTAAAAACCCCGAATTTACATCGATTAACGAAATTAGTCTTGCTGGAAAAGAGGGCTTGGAACAACTTTCTATGGTTTTCGAAGGTTATTTTTATGCAGCTGAAGAAGGTCTATTTGAATTTGCTACAAAATCAGATGATGGTAGTTTACTTTACATCGGTGATAAATTTGTGGTTAACAATGGTGGAAATCATTCCGCTATCGAAAAAAATGGAATGGTCGCTCTAAAAAAAGGATGGCATCCACTTACAATAAAATACCATGAGGCAACTGGTGGCGGCGCTTTAGATGTTTGGTTTAAAGCTCCAAATGGCACGAAACAAGTTTTAAAGGGCGCTTTTATTGGAGAATAATAGATCCATTTAACGTAACATAAATTATTCTTGAATGTCGAAAGTCATTCAATCTAAAAAAAATAATGCTCCTGTTTAATTGCAGGAGCATTAATTCTTAAAAGTCATAATTAAAACAAATCTAATGAAACTATTCGCTAAGTCTTTTTTAGTTTTTTCTATCTTTTTGCTCTTTGCTTGTCAAAATCAGAAAAGCTTTATAGTTGAGCAAACGTACCAAGAACCTCAAGACCCTACTCCTTCTCAAAGTAAAAACTGGTCAGCAGTTTCAAGAGGATTACAAGCCTCTATCACGACAACTGATATCCGCTTTGTACGAAGTGAAGTTCCAGAAGTAGAACAACAAAACTCATGGACTGGAACCGCTTGGAAAGGCGAGCGCATTTCGTTACAATTAGTTCTCTGGAGTAGCGACTCTATCACAAAAGTAAATACCAAAATCATCGACTTCAAATCAGATTCTGGACATAAATTGCCATCTACAGCTGCAAAAATTAATTTTGTGAAATATGTAATCACTGATGAATTTGCAGCAGGTTGTGGCTACAGAAAACCCGAAGACTTCGCATCTTCATTAGCTGCTGATATTTTGGAACCTGTGAATTCTTATTCGATAAAAGGACAAGAAGCAAGACCTATTTGGATCACAATTGACATCCCCGAAAATGCAGTAGCTGGATCGTACAACAGTGTTTTTACTTTAAACATTGAAGGCCAAGAGAAAAAGCAATTTAATTTGAATATAAAGGTTGTCGATAAAGTTTTACCCGCAGCGACCAACTGGAAGTTCCACTTAGATTTATGGCAAAATCCTTATGCTGTATCTCGTTTCCATGATGTAAAGCCGTGGTCACCGGAACACATTGCTTTGCTAAAACCAATCATGAAGCGCCTTGCTGATGCTGGACAAAAAGTAATTACAGTATCGCTTAACAAGCGTCCTTGGGGCGGTCAAACATTCGATCAATTTGAAGCTATGATTGAATGGAAAAAGAAAAAAAACGGCACTTGGCAATACGACTATAGCATTTTTGACACTTGGGTCCAACTGATGATGGATTTGGGTGTAAAAAACCAAATTAGTTGTTATTCGATGGTTCCTTGGGGTAATGAATTTTACTATTTCGATGAAAAGGAAAACAAAGAAATAAAAATAAAAGCGGTGCCAGGCACTAAGGAATATGAGGATTTATGGATTCCGTTTTTAGAGCAATTTAAAGCGCATTTAGAACAAAAAGGATGGAATAAAATCACGCGCATTGCGATGGACGAACGTGGACCGGAAGAAATGAAAGCAATGCTGCAATTATTAAATAAATATGCGCCTGAATTTGGCGTTTCTTTTGCCGATAATCATAAAAGTTATAAGTTATATCCAAACGACTTAAAAGATATGTCTGTAGCATTTGGACATCCTATGGATGCGGTAGATTTAGAACAAAGGCGAGCTAATGAATACATAAGCACGCATTATGTTTGTTGTTCGGATAGTTTTCCAAATACCTTCACATTTTCACCTCCTGCAGAAGGCGTTTTTATAGGTTGGTACACTATGGCAGCAAACTTTGATGGCTTTCTACGTTGGGCATACAATAGCTGGACCGAAAAGCCATTAGATGACTCCCGTTTTAGAGCTTGGCCAGCTGGCGATACTTACATTGTTTACCCAGATAACCGAACCTCTATTCGCTTTGAAACACTTCGCGAAGGCATTCAAGATGCTGAAAAAATAAGAATTCTTAGAGAGGATCTTTTAAGGGATAATAGATTAGACGACCTACATCTTTTAAACCAAATTGTAGCGCAATTTAATATAACTGCAAAGCCAGAAAATTTAAAAAGCATGCTTAAAGAAGCAAAAAAAGCACTCAATGTGTTAGCAGAAAAATAATCCTGATCTAGAAATACTTCAATAAAAAAAGTCACCGGATAGATTACTCATCATGAATAATCTATCCGGTGACTTTTTTGCCTAAAAACCAACTATATTACTTTTTGTAAATTTCTATATAGTGATTGTCTAGTTCTTCTGAATCCTTATATTTCTTACGTGTGTCTTTCAATTTTTGTTTCATTTCTTGGACTACTTTGGCATAAGCAGGATCATTAATCACATTATTTACTTCCTGCGGATCTTTCTTTCGATCGTACAACTCCCACTCATTCACATCGTGATAAAAATGGATTATTTTAAACTCTTTAGTAGCGATACCATAATGTCTTTTTACCGCGTGCTCTGCAGGATACTCATAGTAATGATAGTAAATTGCCTCTCTGTCCCAAGTTTCTTTTTTACCAGTTAGTAATGGCACTAAGCTTTTACCTTGCATATCCGTAGGTGCAGTTACACCTGCAGCTTCCAGAAAAGTTTGTGCAAAATCTAAATTTTGTACCATCTCATCTTCGGTAGTTCCAGGAGCTATTTTATTTGGCCATTTAATCAATAATGGCGTTTTAAATGACTCATTATACATAAATCGCTTATCAAACCAGCCGTGTTCTCCTAGGTAAAATCCTTGGTCAGAGGTGTAAACAATAATTGTATTATCGGCTATTTTTTCTTCATCCAAATAATTCAATAACCTTCCCACATTATCATCTACCGAAGCAATAGTTCCTAAATAATCCTGCAAGTACCTTTGGTATTTCCAAACGGTAAGTGTAGAATCATTCATCGTAGGATATCGTTTTTTGAAATCTTCGTTGATAGGTCCATAAACAGCATCCCATTTAGCGCGTTGTTCAGCGGTCATGCGACCTAGACTTTCTCCTAGATTATTCCAATCCTCTAATCCCAATTCTTTCATTGTTTTCGGGGTAAGCTTATTATCATTAACAAGGGACATGTGTTTTAGAATACCCATTTCGGCAGTTCTAGCTGCAGTACCACGTGTGCTGTAATCATCAAAAAGCGTTTCTGGTAAGGGAAATGTTTTTTTGGTAAATTCAGTATAATACTTTTCACTTGGCAACCAGGCGCGATGCGGCGCTTTATGAAGGTACATCAACATAAAAGGTTTGTTTTTATCTCTACGATTTTTCATCCAGTCTAGCGTAAGATCTGTAGTAATATCAGTAACATAACCTTTGATAATGGTATCTCCCTTTTGAGTAATAAAAGTTGGATTATAATATTCGCCTTGACCCGGTAAAATTTTGAATTCATCAAAACCTTTTGGGTTGTTACCAAAGTGTAGTTTTCCAAACATAGCAGTTTGATAACCCGCTTTCTGTAGAATTTGCGGATAAGTTACATTCGTGGTGTCAAACTTACTTAGGTTATCAATTTTCCCGTTGATGTGACTGTGTTTTCCAGTAAGAATAACAGCTCGAGACGGCGCACATATAGAATTGGTTACACTTGCATTAGTAAACAACATTCCTTCCTTAGCAATTCGATCAATGTTAGGAGTATTGATCAGTTTGTCACTATAGGCGCTTATGGCTTGATACGCATGATCATCAGACATGATGAAAATGATATTCGGTTTTTCGGCGGTTTTCTGTTGTACTCTTTTAGTTGTGTTCTTAATTTGGCATCCAAAAAAAGAAGCGGTCAAAATAAGAGCAGCGAAGATTTTAACTTTATTCATATTTATTTAGTTTTTAGTAGTAATTTTTATTTTTGCTGTTTGCAATCCCTTTCCTGTGACCTTTAACTCTATCTCACCAGCTTTGGAAACTGACTGAACCAAAACAACCAGTTTACCACTAAACAATTTCATCGTGGGTAAATGGAACATTTCCAGTGAAGTCGCATCACCATTACAAGCGGCGCGAAAAACACCGTCTCCTTTCACATTAAACTGTAGTTGATTAGTAGCTGTGGGACATGGAATACCGTTTTTATCCACCACAGATACCGTAACAAAAGATAAATCCTTACCATCTGCATCAAGTTGTGTTTTATCAGCTTCTAACACTAATTTATAGGGTTTCCCTGCAGTATTCGTTACTTGTTCAGCAACGGCCTTTCCTTCATCGTCGAATGCCACCACTTTTATAGTTCCTGGTTCATACTTAACATCCATCCACATTAATCGGTATCTGTTTGTAGGCGAACTGTTATTTTTTTTCTGAATACCCATACTCTTTCCATTCACAAAAAGTTCGGCGCTATTATAGCTTGTATAGACAAAAACAGGTGTTACTTCGCCTTCACGTCCTTCCCAGTTCCAATGCGGAAGCATGTGTAAAGTTTTTTCTTTTATATTCCAACGGCTTCGATACAAATAGTAACGGTCTTTTGGCAAACCTGCCAAATCATTGATTCCAAAATAAGAACTTCGCGAAGGCCATTTCGTATCATAAGGTGTAGGTTCGCCCAAATAATCAAATCCTGTCCAGACAAATTCGCCAATTACCCAAGGTTTGTCGTCTTGTAAAACAAAATCTTCATCTGGAATATTCGACCAGCTGCAGGCTTCTAAATCATAAGAAGAGGATTGAAAGTCATCATATTCCTTCATCTTTGCAGCCACAACAGGAAATTTATAAATTCCTCTCGAACTCACCGTCGAAGCAGTTTCGGAACCTAGAATTAGTCCTTGCGGAAAAGCCTTATATGCTTCGTCATATAAATGTACTCGATAATTTAATCCCGGAATATCTAACACTGCACCAAATCCAGATGCCATAGTTGCCTCTACTTGATCCATACCCACGGTTACTGGTCTGGTAGGGTCTTCTCTATGAAAAATATCTTGCAACCATTTAGCACGTTTTGCGCCTTCACTTCCCCATTGATCAGGAACTTCATTTCCAGAACTCCACATGACAATACTAGGGTGATTTCGCGTAGCCTGAACTAGGTTTACAATATCTTTTTCGGCATCTGTTTCAAAATAGCGATGATAGCCATTTTCTACTTTTGGTTTTGCCCATTCATCAAAGCTTTCGGCTAAAAACATAAAGCCCATTTCGTCGCACAATTCAAGTTGTTCCAAAGAAGGCATATTGTGAGAGCTTCGGATGGCATTGGTACCCATATCCTTTAAAATTGTTAGTTGCCTACGCAACGCTGCTTTATTTACTGCAGTACCAATTGGACCTAAATCGTGATGCAAACAAACCCCTTTAAACTTGATAATGGAGTCATTCAAGCTAAATCCTTTATTAGCTTCGTATTTTATTTTTCGAATTCCAAATTTGGTTGAAGTCTCATCTTTTAAAATATTACCAGCGTATAGTCGCGAAACAGAAGTATACAAATATGGCGTTTCGGGACTCCATAAATTTGGATTGTTTACAGCAATATTCTGCTCAAACTCATTGCCATAAATAGCAGCGGTGCTATCAATAGCTACAGTTTTTCCAGAAGCATCTTTAATGCGGCTTACTAGTGTAAGTTGTTCCCCAGAGACTTTGGTTTTGATGTTTACTTTCGCTAATTCAGAAGTAATTAACGGTGTTGTTATAAACGTGCCCCATTGATTAATACTTTCGTTATTTTTAACAATAAGTCGGACATTTCGATACAAACCAGCACCGGGATACCAGCGGGAAGACAACTCTCTATTAGTCAATTTAACCGCTAAAGTATTTTCTGAAGTGCCCAAAATATGTGGTGTTATGTCAAAATAAAAATAGCTATAACCATAATTCCAGCTGCCTATTTTTTTTCCATTTATAAAAACCTCCGGCTCGCTCATCGCACCTTCAAAAAGTAGAATTACCTTTTTATCAGAATTAAAATTTGGTATAGAAAATTCGTTGCGATACCAACCAATGCCAATATAAGGCAATGCTCCAGTTCTACCGGTTTTTTTGGTAGCCACTTCCTCTCCGTTTTGAACAATAGCTACGTTCTGTATATCAATTTCTTTATCGAAAGGGCCTTTTATTGCCCAATCGTGCGGCACCGTTACTTTTTCCCATTTGGAGTCATTTAACGATTTAGAAGAACCATTAGCAACATCTCCGTTATGAAAACGCCAATTTTTTTCTAAAGTCAAAACTTCCCTAGTGGACTGCTGTCCAAAAGTGGATGTTGTAAAAATTAAACCGAATAAAATTGCCGTAATTAGCTTGTACTTCATCAGGTGTTTTTTAATTAATCTTATTTTTATAATCTCCATACCCTTAGATCGCTAATAGTTACTTATTTATTCTGAAAAACATTGAACGGTTTTGCTGTCCCATCAAGAGTTAAAACAACAACTCCATGTTTAGGTACTTCAAAACTCAATGTGCTTTTTTCAGAGCGATCAAAATCTTTTTTAGTCCATAAATCGCGGTAACTGTACCCTTTTGAGGCATCGATACCAACGGTATTTAAGTCTAAACTGATGGTTGCCGTTTTATTCGATCTGTTTAATAGAGTTACGGCAACTTTACCGCTCATAGTTGAAACCAATGGTTTGGCCCATACTTCTAAATCCCCATTATCAACTAATCTTCGGGCTTGATATACCAGTGGATCTTGGTTTAATGCGATAATTTCCTTGTTTGTGAGTATTTCAATAGTCTGCTTAGTCATACTTCTCAAGTCGTTCCCCGCTAAAAGTGGTGAGTTCATCATAGACCACATTGAGAAATGCGTTTTGTCTTCTTCATAGCTCATTCCCCGTCCAACTTGCAGCATATCCATATCGTTCACATGACCTGGAGAGGCATATTTCCATAAATCAGCATTTAAATCGATAATATGTAAAATCGAACTAAATGTATTAGTGATGTCTCCAGAAATCCTCCAAGAATCAGCGATTTGAAGTGCCCATTTTCCTGGAAATTCCCATCTACAAATGTTATAGACTGTATTGGGTTTAATTTCTTTGATGACGTTAGCAATTTGAGTATAACGAGTTTCTACATCTAATCCCAACCAATCTCCACCACACCAATCTACTTTTATAAAATCGTAATTCCAATCATTAAGCATCAACTTCAGGTCTTTTCGATCATGACCCATAAGCCCAGAACCTACGCCAATGGTGTCTTTATCCCAATGCGAAGCACAGGTATTGATTCCTGCATCAGCATATATACCAGCTTTCAAACCTTTAGAATGGATGTAATCTGAAATTACTTTCATCCCATTAGGAAAACGCTCTGGATGCACAATTAAATCTCCTTTTTTATCTCTACCCGCAAAAAAACCATCGTCAATATTAACATAAGAATAACCTGCTGCAGCCATACCAGACGAAACCATAAAATCAGCTTGCGCCTTAATTATTTCTTCATTGATGTTAACATGAAAGTTATTCCAACTCGACCATCCCATAATAGGTGTTTGTGGTTTTGTTTCTTCTAAAGATTTTGCAGGATTTAATGCAATTTGCTGTGTTTCTTGAACTTTGCAAGAAGATAAAATTATCAGCGATAATAATAGACAATATTTCACCATTTCGTTTTATTTTAAAAAACAGTATCGACTGATTATGCTTGATAAAAAGTCGATACTGCGGGGTTTTAACAATTATAAAATATTTTATTTTGCTACCGGAATCATCCAATACGAATACGAATAATCTTTGAAAGGCAATCGGTATTGCGGCAATGGCAATGTTCCCCAACTGTTAATACTTCCTAATCCTTGTTGGAATCCATCAATATTTACAAAAACCTCTTTTCTAGGATCTATTTCTCCGGCGTGGTGTTGCCCTTTTTCATCACCTGAATGTAGGTCGTCTTCACTGTAGTTAAGCGCTGAAACTGAAAGTGGTTTTTCACTTATAATTTTAATTCCGGAACCATCTTCTTTAGTAAGAGATACCCAACGCACTTCTAATTTATTTCCAGTCTCTTGCGGACGAATGTATGGAAAATACTGTTCAGCAATGGTTTGTTTATACAAACCTACTTTGGCAGCATGTTGTCTATCAGCATAAGCTTCGAAAGGTCCTTTACCGTAAAAAGTAATATTTTTATAGGCTTCTGGTAAAACTAATTTATTTCCGAATTTATAAAAATCTGGGTGTTTTCCTTTTATTGCTTTCAATTCGTTAGTCACTTTTACAGCACCGTTTCCATCTACTACAAAAGTCTCAATTAATTTAGCGTCTCCACCAAACAAGTCTTTAGTAAAGCTAATTTGAACATCAGTTTTTGAAAGTTGTTTTACAGTAGTAGTTACTTTTTCAGATTTCCCAGCGTCTTTCCACGCTTTATATCTTTTTTGAGTGCCAGCACCATAATCATTATCTACTGGTGCACGCCAGAAGTTCACTTGCGGACCACTTTCTACAAGACTTTTATTCTTAAAATTAAACGTTGTTAAAGTTCCAGTTTTTTGATCAAAAGTAACTTCAAACTCTTTTCCTGTAACACTAATAACGTCTCCTTTTGTTTTATAACTAACAGCATCAATCGCTTTTTGCGGAACCTGAACATTTGCTGCTTGCAATTTAAATTGCTCATAAGCCACTTTGTAATCTGCTTTCAATAAAGGCTCGTCTGTTTTTAAGATCGCAGCAACATTTAAGAAATATTCTACATCCTTTTTAAATGTAGTTGTAAAAGGAATCTTAATTGCTTTTTTCGCTTGTGGTGCAGTCACAATATTGTCTATCGTTCCTGAATCTACAACTTCACCATTGGCAATCACTTCCCAATTTAATTTGTAGTTTGATAAATCTCTAAAGAAATACCAGTTTTTAAGGTCTATAACGCCATTGGCAAGATCATTTTCATAAAATTTTACATCTTGGTGAATGTGTGCTACTTCATAAATATGAGGGTTTGGTTTACGGTCTGGTTGTACTAATCCGTTATTCAAGAAGTTATTATCACTTGGCGTTCCTTCTGGACCATAATCACCACCATAAGCAAAAATCTCTCTACCATTTTTTACGGTTTTTATTCCTTGATCAACGAAATCCCAAATAAAACCACCTTGCAATTTATCGTATTTCTCATATAAATCCCAGTATTCCTTAAATCCTCCCATACTATTTCCCATAGCATGTGCATATTCACATTGTACTAAGGGTTTAGTATTTTTTGGGTTTTTAGCATACGCTTCTACCTGTTCTGGTGTATCATACATTGGTACAAATAAATCTGTATTCCATTCGTGTACGGCACGTTCATATTGTGTTGGTCTAGTCTCATCTAGCTTTTTGGCTAATAAATACGACTCATAAAAGTTATAACCATTTCCTGATTCGTTCCCTAAAGACCAAATAACGATAGATGGATGGTTTTTATCTCTTTCTATCATTCTCTCAACGCGAGATAGATGTGCTTTTAACCAAGCAGGATTGTTAGCCAAAGTTCGATCTAAGGCATATCCCATTCCGTGTGATTCTATATTGGCTTCATCAACCACATAAATACCATACTCGTCACATAACTCATAGAAGTATGGATCGTTAGGATAATGTGCTGTACGCACTGCATTGATATTAAACTCTTTAAATATTTTAATATCTTTTAGCATGTCTTCGCGAGAAATCACGTGACCCGTGTTTGGATCATGCTCGTGCCTGTTAACCCCTTTAAATAAGATTGGTCTACCATTTACTAAAAATTGACCATTCTTTACTTCAGAAGTTCTAAATCCTATTTTCTTCGAAATCGCCTCCAATACATTTCCTTTTTTATCCTTGATAACAATGTTCAATTGATACAAATTCGGTATTTCGGCTGACCAAGTTTTTACCTGTGGAATGCTTTTCTTAAATTTGATTGTATTTGCAGAATTCCCATTTATTTCAAAATCAGAAGAACTACTATAAACGGACTGATTGTCTTTTACAATTTCGACAAAAACACTTCCTTTTTGCTTTCTAGAATCGATACTTTTAAGATCTACTGCTAAATCAAAAACACCATCAGTGTAATTGTTTTCTAAACCTGCTTTCGCAAAATAATCTGCTAACTGTACCTTAGGTCTAGCATACATATATACATCGCGCTCAATTCCTGAAATTCTCCAAAAATCTTGACACTCTAAATAACTACCGTCACTCCAGCGGTACACTTCTAATGCGATGGTATTTTTTCCTGGTTTAACAAACTTCGTTACGTTAAATTCCGCCGGAAGCTTAGAACCTTGGCTGTAGCCCACTTTTTCTCCATTGATCCAAATATAGAAAGCCGATTTTACAGCTCCAAAGTGGATAAACAAATCTTTTCCATTCCAATTAGTTGGAACATCAAAAGTTCTTTTATAAGAACCTACTGGATTGTTCCCATCAGGGATATCTGGCGGATTCAATTCTCCTTTTTGAAAAGGATAAGAAGCATTCACATAAATAGGAATTCCAAAACCTTCTACTTCCCAGTTTGCCGGAACTTTTATTGTACTCCATTTAGAGCTATCGTAATTGTCCTTGTAAAAATCAGTTGGTCTTTGTTCTGGTGAATCAACGTAATTGAACTGCCAAATCCCGTTTAGCAATAAATAATTTTCGGCTTTTGCAAGGTTATCCGCTTTTGCCAATGCAACTGAATTGTAAGGAAAAAAAGTTGCTCGTGCATCTAATTTATTAATTCCTATAACATCTGGATTTTCAATAACAGGGTCAAGCGTTTGGGCTTGAACTACATTTATTCCTATAAACCATAGGAAAAACACTTGCAATAAATGGGTTGTTTGTTTCATTTTTAACTAGTTTAACGTGATTTTATTTTTGATCTATTATAGTTTTACCTCACACCATAAGTACATTCGAAAAATGCCAAATTGATATAAATATTTTTCTTTTAATAGCGATTCTCAAAAATATAACAGTTTTCTTAATTTATACACCAGTACCTACCAGTTTATTTTACGATATCTAAAAAAAACGACTTATTTAAATGAACACTAAATTCGAAGATGTGTTTAGCCTCTTATAGTACACATCGTTCTCAAACATTTTAACCAATGCTATTTTGAAATTTGCCATAAAAAAAGAGCCAGAAACAACCGTTCCGACTCTAAATTTAATTTTAATTTATGCTTTCTAAAATCCTTTAGAAAGCATAATCTGGTATTATACCTTCATTTCCCCTGCTATACATTTCCTTTCAAAAAAGACACATTATCTTTTAGGCAGACACGCTACAGCTTCAGCGAAACAACTTGATTTTACCAAAATAAATATCCTTTCTAATTTTACTCCTCATACGTAAGATATGCCGAAACCAACCAGTGGTTTAGCTTATCACCATCTACAGGAGTTGCTGGAATTTTAATTTTCAAAGCATGTGAACCGGCTTTCAGGTCGCTTAACTTCACCACCATTGGCTCAACTGAAGAACCTGGACACCAGTTTGATCTTGATAAATCTGATGAAGCAATGCGTTCCTCGATTTCTTTGATCTCGTATTTATTCGTTTTAGAATTGATGTAAGAAGCTGAATCTTTTCTTACCCATACACCTGAAGTGGGGTTAAATCGTCTAAACGAAGCACAATCATCGCGCCACGGAATAGTATCTAAAACTAGTTTGTTGTCAAAATAAACACTGTTTTTTAATTTGATAAATTCATCTCCACCACTATGTCCACCGTGTCCAGTAGTGATGTAATGTAATTTTACATTTTTTACATTCTTTTTTAAATTAAAGATTTTCTCCAAATCTTTATGCGCAAAATTATCCGGAATTTGTTGTCCGCCAACGTAAGGAATTGTGTTCACCAATGGTAAAACAGTAACTTTTTGTTGCTTTCTGTTCGAATAAATTAATTCTAAATCGAAGTCATATCCTTCTGCAGTCCAGGAATCAATCCATACACCTACATAAAATGTACCCGTCACCAAGCTTTCTAAAGCAGTGATATCGTGTTCCCAAACCACTTGTTTTTCCCATGTTGGAATATAAACCGGTCTTCTATTTTTTACTTTGTTATCACTGTAAAACCCAACACCAAAAGGCGTCATAAATCGCATTAATTCTACCGTAGGATTGTAGTTTTCACCAGCAACAAATCCTGCATATTTATCATCTACATAAGAATCTTTTGGAAATTTCCCTTCCTTTTCTGTGATCGAAAGTATGGACAATTTTTTAGGATCAGAAACTACAAAACAAGAACCTGATTTATCCCATCGATCGCCATTAGAGCGTACCGTCAGTTTTACTTTCACATCAGTTCCTTTGCGGAAAGTAGGTACTGTCACTTTTTTATAAGCAAGACGGCCACTCATTAAACTAACAGCTTCAGGATCTGTTCCTTTTTGACCACCAAAATTTATAGGTTGTTTTTTAAAAACCGTATGGCGTATCGGTTCTTGCGCATTTACTGAAACGATAGCAGCAAAAAATAAAGTAAGTAATAATGGAAATGATTTCATTTTAATTGTATTTGTATTTTTATGGTTGGTTGCAGACCTGATCAGGTTTTCAAAACCTGACAGGTCTATTAAGTCGCTATAATTTATTCTAAACTAATTTTTAATGTTTTGGCATTTACTAAATCACTATGATCGATAAAATACTCCTTGTGAGTTTTTCCGTCAACTTCAATTTGTTTGATTTTACCATTTGAATTGGTCTCTTTTTCGATAACCAATTCACTTTTTTTATAATATTTCGAATCTAATTGAATGGTAATTTTATCAAACAAAGGTTTTGTAATGGTATATTTTGGTTCTCCTGGCGCAATTGGATAAAACCCCATCATCGAATAAACTACCCAAGCAGACATGGTTCCCGTATCGTCATTTCCTGGAATCCCAGCTGGCGTATTTTTAAAATGCTTTCGAACTAATTCTTCCACCAACTTCTGGCTGCGCCATTCTTCTCCTTTTACATAATTGAATAAATAAGGATAGGCAATATCAGGTTCGTTCGCCATATCAAATTGATTGGTATCAAAAATATTTTGTAATTGATTGGTAAATCCTTTGTCGCCGCCCATTAATTTTTTTAATCCAATAATATCATGCGGAATCATAAACGCATATTGCCACGCATTTCCTTCAATAAAACCTACGTTTTCGGTGAAATTAGCTCCCGCATTTGGATCAAATGGTTCGTACAAACTCCCGTCTTTGACTCTAGGTCGGAGTAGTTTATAATTTTTATCGAACAATTTTCTATAGGATAAAGAACGATTTTTAAAACGCTTAAAGTCGTCTTTTTTTCCTAACTCGTTTGCTAATAAAGCAATGGCATTATCGGCGGCATTGTACTCTTGTGTCGTAGAAACCGAACCTCCGTTTTCAGTGGTGACAAATCCTTTCTCGATATAATCTTTTAATCCTGGTCGCAACGGATTGTTCTCTATTTGATCAGCGCTTTTCAGCATGGCTTGATACGCTTTTTGCACATCAAAATCACGAATCCCTTTAAGATAAGTGTCCGCGATAACAATGCTTGCAGGATCTCCTACCATGGTAAAAGTTTCGGTGGAATTCAATTCCCATTTGGGCAACCAACCGTTTTCATCATACATATCCAACATGCTTTTTACCATATCAGATTGTTGCTTTGGATACGCTAACGACATCAACTGATGTACATTTCGGTAGGTGTCCCACAACGAAAATACGGTGTAGCGCGTGCCATCAGTCTTAGCTATTTTACCCGTTTTAATTTCAGGATATTCACCATTAAAGTCGTTAAGCGTATTTGGATGAATTAAAGTATGGTACAAAGCAGTGTAAAAAACTGTTTTATCATCTCTCGTTCCACCTTCTACTTTAATTTTCGAAAGCAATTCATTCCATTCGTTATACGTTTCTTTGTAAACTGCATCGAAGGATTTATTACCAGTTTCTTTTTCTAAATTTTCACGAGCATTTTCTATACTTACATAGCTTACACCAATTTTAACTTCGACCGTTTCTGTTTTTTCGAAATTATAACTGAAATAACTCCCGATGCTATCACCCACAACCATTTTTGTGGATTGCTCCATCATCCTATTTTTTCCATTGTACGGCATCCACTGTGCCTCTACTCCTTTATAAGTATCTGGTTTTTTCCAAACTCCAAAACGATCAGCTGGTTTAGAAAATTTAGCTACAAAATAAACTGGATAAGCCGCTTCGGGACTGTTGTAACAAAAGGTTCCGACAGAACGCATTCCTTGAATTTCTGTTGAAGAAACCACTTGAACCATCGCTCCTTGCTCGTTTGTCAATCCTAATCCTAAATTCAATAGCACATTTGCCTGTCCTTTTGGAAAAGTAAATTTGCTTACACCTACCCGTTTCGAAGCTGTAAATTCCCCTTTAACATTGTATTTGTCAATTTGCGTGCTGTAATAACCCGCTTTTGCTACTTCGTTGGTGTAAGTCGAACCGTATCTTAAATGATTGGTTTCTAGATTTCCTGTGGTTGGCATTAGCAATATAACGCCTAATTCTGGACAACCAACACCACTTAAATTGACTTGACTGAACCCTGTTAAAAACGTATTTTCATGTACGTATGGATTGGAAAGCCATTGACTGTCTTTCTCTAATTTATTTGGAGCTCCCGCCACATTAAACGGACTAATACTTGCCATACCTCTGGGGGCAATAGGTCCCGGGAAAGTAGCTCCATAGTTAGATGTCCCAATAAATGGATTTACAAAATCGGCAGGCTGTTGTGCAAAAACTATAGATTGATTGCAAAAAATTACAAAAAGAACGATTAATTTCAACTGTCTCATTACTTTATTTTTTTGAAGTGCTTAAGGAATACGGCACACTTTCGGCAGTGCTTCCCCAATTTTTATTTGGTTTATCGCCCATATTAAATTCTAAAAGGCCTCCTTTTTGAAGGGTATCAAATTTCAAAAAAGTCTTGTTATGCGATTTTCCATTTAGCTGGGCTCCTTGGATATAAAAGTTCGATTTTGAATTATTTTTCGAATTAATTTCAAAAGTATTTCCATTTTCTAAATGAAGTTTTGCTTTCTTAAACAACGGACTTCCTATTACATATTCATCCACCCCTGGTGTAACTGGATAAAATCCTAAGGAGCTAAAAACGTACCAGGCCGATGTTTGTCCGTTGTCTTCGTCACCACAATAACCATCTGGCGTTGCTGAATATAATTTGGTCAACACATCTCTAACTTTTTCTTGCGCTTTATAAGGTTTATTAGCATAATTATACAAATAAATCATGTGCTGAATCGGTTGGTTTCCGTGTGCATAATTCCCCATATTTACAATTTGCATTTCTCTAATTTCGTGAATGGTAAACCCATAATAAGAAGCATCAAATTTTGGAGGCATCTCAAAAACTTCGTCTAATTTTGAAGCAAACTGTTCTTTACCACCCATTAAATCAATTAATCCTTGAACATCATGAAATACAGACCAGGTGTAATGTAAACTATTTCCTTCTGTAAATGCATCACCCCATTTTAAAGGATTAAACGGCGTTTGAAAACGGCCATCTTTATTTTTGCCGCGCATCCAATTAGTCGAAGGATCAAACATGTTTTTATAGTTCATGGACTGCTTATAATACTTTTTAGCAATCGCTTTTTTACCTAACTTATCCGCCATCTGTGCAATGGTAAAATCGGCGTAAGCATATTCTAAAGTTCGAGCGGCATTTTCATTGATCTTGACATCATAAGGAACGTATCCTAATTTATTATAATACTCTAATCCTTCTCTACCTACAGAATTTACTGGTCTTCCTTCGGCTACTGTTGCATTTTTTAGCATGGCTTCAAGCAATAATTCTGCGTCCATGCCTTTGGCTCCTTTTAAAAAGGCATCTGCAATAATAGGCGCCGAATTAGATCCAATCATCACATCGCGATGACCGGGACTTGCCCATTCTGGCAACCAACCTGATTCTTTGTAAGTGTTTGCCAAACCTTGCATAATTTTGCCGTTTAGCTCTGGATACATCATATTAAAAAATGGGAAAACCGCTCTAAAAGTGTCCCAAAAACCATTATCAGTAAACATGTAACCTGGCAATACTTTACCATTATACGGACTGTAATGCACCACTTCGTTAGCGGCATCAAACTCGTAAAACTTCCTTGGAAACAATAAAACACGGTACAAACTAGAATAGAAAGTTCTTAAGTTATCGATATTATCATCTTCAATTTCGATTCTGCTTAATTCTGTTTCCCAAGCTTTTTTTGCTTTTTCTTTAGTTACTTCAAAACTATCTGTGCCTATTTCTCTCGAAAGATTTAGCTGTGCTTGTTCGTGACTAATAAACGAAGACGCTACTTTTACATGAACCGTTTCTCCTTTTTTGGTTTTAAAACCAATGATAGCCCCCACATGTTGGCCTTCACTATTTGTAGAGTTTTCGACTAATTGCCATCCATCTTTCCAAGTATGGTTTAGTTCGAAATCTTTATCGAATTCTGCGACAAAGTAGTTGTGAAAATTGTCTGGAACACCGCCACTATTATTACGACAATAACCAATAATTTTTCGTTCTTTCGGCAAAATTTTTACCATCGATCCTTTGTAAAAAGCATCGAGTATAATATAAGACTTCTCCGATTCTGGAAAAGTAAATTTAAAATGCGCTGCTCTTTCTGTTGGAGAAACCTCTGCCACTACATCATAATCCGCTAAATAAACAGAATAATGATGCGGTTTAACCGTTTCTGCCTTATGCGAAAACCAAGATTCTCTTTCGTCCTCTTGAAATTTCAGCTCGCCTGTAACCGCCATTAATGAAAACGCCGCATAATCGTTGACCCAAGGACTAGGTTGATGCGTTTGCTTGATGCCTCTAATTTTATTTTCATCGTATTTGTAAGTCCAACCATCTCCCATTTTTGAGGTCATAGGTGTCCAAAAATTCATCGCCCAAGGTGTTGCAATGGCAGGATAGGTATTCCCATTTGATAAATCGAACGAAGAATCGGTGCCCATTAGTGGATTGACGTAATCGACTAAAGAACTATTTTTTTCTTTTTGCGACTTTTGTCCCGCCATGTTGAACGTGGCAATAAAAAAAGCAACGGCGAGGAAATACGTATATTTTGAAATAAGGTTTTGCATTTTGTTATTTGTTTAATTCAACAGCATTTCCATGACCACGGTATAAAACCAGAGCATCTTCTAATGTAACTTCAATAAGGGTAGTATTTGCGTCTAAATTCTTTTCTTGTGGAATTTCGATTCTTAAAATCCCAGGAATATTGTTCCATTCAGCACCACCATTTCTTTCGAAACTTAACTCTTGATTCGTTCCCACTACTTTTATAGATTTCACTTTATTTTGGATCCCCTTTAATAAAATATAGTTTTTAGGATTGTCAAATAATGCTAAATAAATTTTAGTTTCGTCCTTACTCAATAAGGTTGGACCAAAGAAATGACCGTAAGGCAAACCGGCTTTAGAATTAAAAACTGCCGACTCATGTTTACTAATCCATTCTCCTAATGCTTCTAGACGTTCTACTTGCTCTGGAGCAATAGTTCCATCAGGTTTTGGACCGATATTTAATAAAAGGTTTCCTCCTGAAGAGATTACTTCTACAAAAGTTCTGATGATTTGCGACACTGGTTTGTAGTTTGTATCCGAAGGGAAATAACCCCAATTGTCATTCATAGTCATACAAAATTCCCAAGCACCTTCAGGTCTAACTACTGGTACGCCTTGCTCTGGCGTGCTGTAATCTCCATATGATTTAAGACGAGAATTTACAATCACTTTTGGATTCCAAGATAACAACGAATCTTTCAAAGACTGTGCTTGCCATTGTTCGCTTGACTTTTCCCAATCTCCATCAAACCAATATAAATCTGGATTGAAAGTCGTGCTTAACTCTTTTAGCTGACCATCATTGAATTTAAGAAAACGCTGCCACGGTGACAATTGATTTTGATTCTTTTGAGGGTAATTCTTTCTTGTATCAGGACGTGGAAAAACCACATCATAATCAGGATGTGACCAGTCGATTATAGAATAATACAAACCTACTTTTAAGTTTTCTTTTCGAAGGGCATCGACAAAAGGTGCTACTAAATCACGTTTGGCAGGTGTTTTTTGTACGACATTTAATTTACTAAATTTGGTATCCCACAATGCTACACCATCATGATGTTTAGTAGTTAATACTGCATAACGAGCGCCTGC
The DNA here is from genome assembly GCF_004349145.1 of Flavobacterium hiemivividum. Taxonomy (GTDB): domain Bacteria; phylum Bacteroidota; class Bacteroidia; order Flavobacteriales; family Flavobacteriaceae; genus Flavobacterium; species Flavobacterium hiemivividum. The sequence goes on from NZ_SMFO01000006.1 coordinate 47,369, forward strand.
TTTTTTGAACAATTTTGCCCAAGCCTCAGGATCGTAATTTTTGGCTGTAAATTCTTTGCCTTGCGCCATATAATCATCATACGAAATACGCTTATGATACATCGACCACGATTCACCAATACCTTTTACACCATAATATCCCCAGTGAATGAAAATACCGAGTTTAGCATCCTGAAACCACTCCAGGCGCTGTTCTTTAGTAAATTTCTCTTGTGCCGACAATTGAAGTGTACACAAGCACACAAAAACAGTTATAATTTTTAAATACTTCATATCTTATTTAATTAAAATTTCATCAACAAATAACCAAGCTTTTCCACCATTAGGTAGTGTTTTTAAAGCCGTAGCAACTACCTTCACATAGCGTACTGATTGCTTCTCAAACGAAATTTTAAAATCTTTTAAATCGAAAGATGGATTTTTAGCAAATGCTCTTTTTTGAACACCTACTTCTTTATAATTTTTACCATCACTAGAAACATATACCGTAACGGCCGTTGGGAAATAAATACCAGGTCCTTGATTCTCTAAAGTTCCTAAGGTTACTTCTTGAATCGAAGTCGTCTCTCCCATGTCAAGTACTGCTTCCATGTCTTTGCCCAACCATGCTTGCCAATGTCCATCAGTAAAGTTTTTTGTACCACGCAAAGTATTTGTCAACCCAAATTCACCTTCCCCTTTGTACTGGTCGCTATAGGATTCTTTGAATGTTACTTTTTTACCTACTGCCTTGTGAAATTCAATAGTTGTATTGAATGAAACTCCCACTGGTTGATTATTCTTAAATAGAGAGGCATGTACCTTAGTTGTTTTATCAATTTTTAACGGTTCCGTATATTTTGTCGCTTGATCTGTTAATTTTTTATCACCCAAAGTATAACGAATGTCTGCATTAGTGAATTCATTTTTCAATGCTAATGAAACCTCTTTAGTTTTCATATCAATTTGTACATCGTGCATAACCAAATAAGCACTTTTTGCGTAATTGATACCTAATAAATCATAACGGCTAAACATACTTTCTATACGATTAGAGAAATCTTCCCAGTTACGAGATTCTTTAGGCGACCATAATGTTTCTGATAAGGCTGCTAATCTTGGGAAAATCATGTATTCAGAATGTGCTTCTGTTTTTATTTGCTCCGACCATAAATTGGCTTGACCACCTAACACATGTTTCGCTTCGGCTGGCGTCATTGTATCTACAACTGGATCAAATGTGTACACTTTACTCAACGGCGTGTAACCTCCCCAAGCCAACGGCTCTTCGTTTTGTGGTCCTTGATAATGGTCAAAATAGCAATGCGTACCTGGAGTCATAATCACATCATGACCTTGTTTAGCAGCTTCGATTCCACCAGCAACACCTCTCCAGCTCATTACAGTAGCTTCTGGAGCAATACCACCTTCTAAGATTTCATCCCAACCAATTAATTTTTTCCCTTTTGAATTGATGAATCGCTCCATTCTTTTAATGAAATAACTCTGCAATTCTTCGGCACTTTTTAAACCTTCTGCCTCCATTCTTTTATTGCAATGTGGACAAACTTTCCAGTTGGTTTTTGTTGCTTCATCACCTCCAACATGAATGTATTTTGATGGAAAAATATCCATCACTTCTGTTAAAACATTTTCTAGGAATTGGAATGTATTTTCTTTTCCAGCACAGTAAATATCTGTAATTGGCCATACTCCACCTGAAGGTACACCTATTGGTCTTTCATGACAAGATAATTCTGGATACGCTGCAATCGCAGACGATACATGCGCAGGCATTTCTATTTCTGGAATAACTTCGATATTTTTAGTAGCGGCATAAGCCACTAATTCTTTTAGCTCTTCTTGTGTATAAAAACCACCATAAGTACCTTTTTCATCGGCAGCGGGAGTATATCTTCCATCCCAATGTTTGTCTTCTTGATCTACTCTCCAAGCACCAATTTCTGTTAGTTTTGGGTATTTTTTAATTTCGATTCTCCAACCTTGATCGTCTACTAAATGAAAATGCAACACATTCATTTTAAGCATTGCCATACGATCAATCGTTTTTTTCACATAATCCATTTTGAAAAAATGACGAGATACATCAAGCATTAATCCTCTGTATTTATAACGAGGTTGATCACTGATGGTTACATTTGGGATAACCCATTCTGCATCAGAAACCTTTGCTGCACTTTCAATACTTGTAGGAAGTAATTGACGAAGTGTTTCTATTGCGTATAAAAAACCAGCATTTCCTTTGGCAATAATAAGTACTCTATCAGAATTGACCTCTAGTTTATAAGCTTCATCAGCTAACTTCTCGTCAATCACAAATTGAACAAAATCTTTCGAGGGCGCTTTATCGGCAACTTCTAAGTTCCATCCTGATGTATTTTTAAATTTATCTGTTAAAATAGAAGTAAGCGCTTTTTGAGAAGCATCTATCACCACAAATTTTGTGTTTTTGCTAAATTTAAAAGAACCTTGTCCCAGTTTTAATTCTGCTGGTTTTGGAATAATAGCAATATCCTTTTCTGTATAAACCTTAGTTTGTTTCACTGTTTGGCAAGAAACTGTGAAAGCAATCAAAGCCAATACCGCAACCTTTTTTAATACATTCATTTTTCTAAATTTTTATTATCAATCTTTATTATTATTCCTTGCAAGACGTTTTTGATGACTCAGCTTCCGCCTGACATTCGTGCTTTTATTACCTATATATTTTTGAAGACGTCGCCATCGTGTTTTTGTTATTTTTATTTGGAGTTTTCCCCATAGTAAACAACAAATTTCCGCCTTCGATAATCTCCTTATGCGTAATGTAATTTCTATTTATTTCTTTTCCATTTAATGTAATGGACTGAATATATATGTTTTCTGAATTATTATTTTTCGCTTTTACGGCAAACGTTTTTCCGTTTTCTAAATGAATCACAGCCGAATCAACCAAAGGTGATCCAAAGGCATACACGCCTTGCGCAGGATTTACTGGATAAAAGCCCAAAGCATTGAATACATACCAAGACGACATTTGTCCGCAGTCTTCGTTTCCACAATGGCCGTTAGCTTCGTTTTTATATTGAGTTTCTAAAATTTCTCGAACAAGCTTTTGTGTTTTCCAAGGTTTTCCAATGTAATTGTACAAATAAGCCACATGATGACTAGGCTCATTTCCATGAGCATACTGCCCAATCATTCCGGTACTAAAAATAGGCAGTTTGTCTCCTGGAAGCGGATTCAAACTAAACATGGTATCTAGTTTTTCCGAAAGTTTTTCGTTTCCGCCGACAATTTCGGTAAGACCTTCTACATCATGCTGAACTGACCAAAAATACTGCCAAGCATTGCTTTCGCAGAAATAAGTCGAATACTCTTTTGGCACAAAATCCTTCAAAAAACTACCATCTGTTAATTTCGGACGCATAAATGTGCTTTGCGAATCGTAAACATTTCGCCAGTTTTCAGAGCGTTTTAAAAAGGTATTGTAATCTTCGGTTTTTCCCAAAGCTTTTGCAAATTGCGCTATACACCAATCGTCATAAGCATATTCTAAAGTTTTAGAAACCGACCAGTTTTCGTGGTGTTCATCCACAGGAACATAGCCTAATTTCATGTAGGTATCAATTTGTCTGGAATGATCGATGGCACTTTTTATACAGGCTTCATAAGCCAACTCAGTATCAAAATTTTCGATTCCTTTAAAATAGGCATCGACAATAACCGGAACCGCGTGGTAACCAATCATCATATTCGTTTCATTGCCTTGCATGGACCATACAGGAAGTAAACCCGTTTCCTTGTAATGTGCTAATAACGAATTCACCATATCTGAAACTCGATTAGGATGAATTATCGTGTACAATGGATGCGCCGCTCTGTAAGTATCCCACAATGAAAAAGTATCGTATCTATCGAATCCTTTTGCGTTCATGGTTTTATCATTAGCCCCTTTATAATTTCCATCGTGGTCGCTTAATAAAGTGGGGGCTAACATGGACTGATACAACATAGTGTAAAAAATCTTCTTTTTCGTCTCGTCGGCTATTGTAATATCAATTTTACCAAGCTGCTTTTCCCATTTGTTTTCTGCTTCTTTTTTCAATGCGTCGAAATCAAAACTAGGGGCTTCTATTTCTAAAGATTTATAAGCACCTTCGATACTAGCCGTTGAAATTCCTGTTTTTAAAACAATTTGTTCCTTTTCTGAAGTACTATAATTCAGAATAATTTTCGTGTTTTTGTCGGTAACTGGTGAAGTTGTTTCGGTATTATTCTTAAATACTTGGTAACTCTTAAATGGTTTCGATAATTTGATAACAAAATAAACCCTTTGGTCTTTTGCCCAGCCAGATGATTTTCGATACCCTTCAATAGTATTATTGTCAATCACTTTTAAATGGGTTTCTGTAGGACTGTCCCAATTTAAAGCATACCCTAAATCGATATGAATTTGGCTGTTATCGTCTTTTGGAAAAGTATATCTATGAATACCCGTTCTTTCGGTCGCAGTAAGTTCTGCTTTGATGTTATAATCCAACAAATCCACTGCATAATATCCTGGAGATGCCGTTTCTTTTTCATGCGAAAAGCTAGAGAATGGTTTGAAACTATTAGCTGCTATTCTTTTTGAAAATTGGCTATTAGTTGGCATTACTAAAATATCGTACAAGTCTCCAGCTCCTGTTCCCGATAAATGCAGGTGAGAAAACCCAGAAATAATGGAGTCTTGGTAAAAGTAACCAGCAATCCTATCCCAACCTGGAATACCAATATCAGGACTTAATTGCACCATCCCAAAAGGAACCGTAGCTCCAGGATAAGTATTTCCTGGTCCATCTGTTCCAATAAAAGGGTTTACAAAAGTTGTTAATTTAACTTGGCTGATCGCTTCTTTTGCTCCTTGACAATTAATCAAGAAAACAGAACAAAATAGAATTATGAAACCAAATTTTTTCATTACTTTTTATTTAAAATATTTATTAAATACGAAATCACAGTCAATACATTGTTGCAAATTCATTTTTATAATTAGTTGAAAACGAATTATTTCTTAAAGCTTTCTTTAGTTTCTTTAATTGCTTTCAAATATTCATCTGTTAATGTGGGACCGTCAAAAAACGTAACTCCTTTGGCTCCATTTTCTTTTGCATAACGAATGGCTTGTTTCAATTCGTCAGCAGATTTAAATGGTGGAATGTAAATTCCAGTATTCACGCCAATGTTTTTTGAAGCGACATCCTCCACTCCTTGCTTAGTAGCGAAACCTATCCAGTCAATTTCTTCATTATAAAATCCATGATAAATCATTGGATACACTTCGTCAATATCCCATTTATCCCAACGCTGACGCACCATGTGATCTGCCATTTCTGGATAAGGAAATACAGCCGCCGTTAATTTTTTGTTGTTATCATGGACAATTTTATAAGCATCAGCAACCAACGCTTTTATAGCATTCAATCTAAATTGCTTCCATTCCATGTCGATAGATGTATTTTTACTATCTCTTGGATTTTTATGATGTTCCTTTTCAAACGCACTTACACATGCATCGCAGTAGCAAAAATCATATTCTGCCATTTCAGTTTCTTGTATTAAATTGTATGTAGGAAGCAAACCGATAGGCAAGAAAATATCTGGAAAACGGATGTAATCTAAATGAACGCTTTCAATACCTTCCACTTTAGCCAAACCTTCGACTAATCCTAAAATATGATTTCTAGATGCTGTTCTTGTTGGACACAACCATTGGTAATAATCTACATAAGGACGGGTATCAAAACAAGATTTACCTTCTCTACTTACCATATACCATTCTGGATGCTGCAATGCAATGGAATCCCCAGGACGATTCACCGCCATAATCCATGCGTGTACTTTTAAACCTTCTTTTTTAGCGATTGGCACTAAACGGGCTAATTCTTTTGGGTCGGTCGATGTGTTGATTAAAACTTCATCAATTCCAGCTGCTTTGTATTTTTTGAATTCAACTGTATACGCTTCCTTCGTTTTATCTTTACTGGAAGTAATCCAAGTACCGAATTTAAAATCTGAACCATCGGTTGCGGCTTCAGAAGCGTCCTTTTTACCTTCTTTTTGGTTGCAAGCTACCACAACAAAAATTGACAATAATGCTAACAGAAATTTTGACTTCATAGGAATGTATTTAATAGTTACAATTTACTTTAAACTCTCAAAAAGTGTATTCAATAGTTCTTGATCTTTATCTAAACTATATTCCCAAAACATAGCCCCTCCAAGTTCTTTTTCTTTAATATATTCTGCTTTTAACTTGATATCTTTTGGTGTTTCCCAAGACACAAAAATTTTATCTGTAGCATTCCAGAGATAGGACGCTTTTGCAGACTCATCATACCTTTTTTCGTACTTACCAGATTTTAATTTATCCAGAATTTCCCAATAAGATACAATAATACCTCCTTCATTTGCAGATCCGTATAAAACCGCATCTGCAGACGCTACTTTCTCCCATTGTCTTCCATAAAAAGGAATTCCCATCACCAATTTATTTACAGGAACACCCGCTTTTATATGCCTGTCAATAGCCTCCACACCACTATTTCCGCCATACTTTTCTTTGTTCGAAGGATACAAATTTGCATGATGTCCAGTTTGGTACATCCATCCTTGGTAAAAATCGTAGCACATTACATTAATAAAATCAAGATATTTGTGCGCTTGCCCTAAATCAGTATGGTCAATATAGACCTGATCTGCTCCAGTAGCAATCGTCAGTAAATAGTGTGTTTTATCTTTCTGTCCTTGAGCATCTAAGGCTTTACGTATATCTGCCAATAGCAAGGTAAAATTATCTTTATCTGATGGACGAAAAACATTGTCTTCTGCACGTTGTCCTGGATATTCCCAATCTAAATCGACCCCATCAAAACCGTGTTCTAATAGTAGCTCCACACAGCTTGCTGCAAATTTCTTTCTAGTACTTTCATAAGCCGCCATACTTGAAAATTGATCAGACCAAACCCAACCACCAACAGAATACAGCACTTTTAAGTTTGGATTTTGCTTTTTAAGCGTCATCAAAGTTGCAATTTTTGCAGCGTCAGTTTCCAACTCAAATTTTGCCTTTCCTTCTACAATGTTTGCAAAAGCAAAATTGATATGTGTCAGTTTCGTTGCATCAATTAGCGAAAAATCATATTTCTCATACCCTGCGGCATAGCCAATGATCTTCCTATCTGTATTCGACTTTACTTGTTTATCGATTGCACTACCACAAGAAATAATCAAGGGTAAAAGAAAAATTAATTTTATCAATTTCATAATAGGTCTGTTTTCAAAGCTTTTAGATCTTTCTCTACAATTTATCTAGTTTCAAATTCACCACCTTCGTTGATAATCAACAATTTATTTGAAAACGGACTTTTAACTGAAATTGTCCATCCAAAACTATGATTTTCAAGGATTGGCTTTATTGTTTTACCTTCTATAGTTATTGGCGCTACCGCGAAAGAACTAATCGAAGTAAACCAGGTGTTTTTTTTGTCAAAATGAGATTTCTGAGCGCGATACAATTCGAATAATTTCCATTTGATTTTCTCATCATTCGGAATTTCAAAAGTATCCTTCGCTCCTACTTCTTTCGAAGAAAAATAAACATAACCCCATTTCTCTGGTTCGTGCATGTTCACTACACCTTGTGGCGACCAAACCCAGTTGTATTCTGGAAGATAGGCACCTTTAGCATCTTTTTTTCTTTCGTATTTGCCATTGTTAAGTTGAAAATCCCAGTTAACTCTCGAAAAATTTACGCGCCAAAATTTATTTTTAGGAACGTTTTTATGGAAATAAGACGTTTTATAAACACTCCAAGGAATCGCTAACTCAACTACCCAGCCTTTATCTACATCAGTAGGATTGTTTAAAGTACCGTCAATTTTTATTGCTGACTTTAGTCCTGTTGCTGTCCAATTATTTAAAGCGACATTGTTTTTTTCGCGATAGGGTTTTGAAATAAACAAATCCCAAATAGAATTGATCGCATTGACTTCTAATTCGTAATAATTTTGAGCATCACCACTTGGATCTACAAAAACTTCGAAATCATTATTGTGAAAAATGATCGCGTCGTGCTCTGTAATATCTGCCCAAACGTGTGGCTCCTCCATTTTGGCTAAGATGTAAAAATAAGTATCATCCCATAGCATTTTTACCTGCGTTTTATAGGTTGGTTTCTGAACACCTTCGATATCAATAAAGGGATCTGACCAATTTACCTTACTCCAAGAAACATCGGCATCGCTACCATCAACAACTATGCTCTCTGAAGTGTGGTAGGCGATATAACTTTCAGGAATAGCGCCCTTTTTTGATTGCGCACAAACCATCATTGATACACCTAAACACAAAATCGCCAAATATTTATATTTCGAATTCATACTTAATTTTATAAACTATTATCTTTTGTAAACTGGATCACTTCGCTCAATCTACCAAATGCGATAGCCACAGAAGTGTCTGCTGCTCCGTAATATACGACTAATTTATCTTCCTTTTCGTCGTGTAATGCCGCACATGGAAACACCACATTTGGTACATCTCCTGTTGTTTCATAAATTTCTGCAGGACCTAATAAATAGGGTTGCGTTCTGTATTTGACCTTATCAGGTTGATTTTCATCTAGCAATGCTGCTCCCATTGCATAACGGAAACCATTACATGTATTTATAACACCGTGATAAATCATTAGCCATCCTTCTTTTGTTAAAATAGGAATTGGTCCAGCTCCAATTTTGGTACATTGCCACGCACTATCTACAAAAGGAGTTGCTTTCATAACGCAACGGTGCTCTCCCCAATATTTCATATCCGGGCTATAGCTGATGTAAATATCTCCAAAAGGAGTATGACCATTATCACTTGGACGACTTAACATCGCGAATTTTCCATTTATTTTCTGTGGAAACAAAACTCCGTTTCTGTTGAAAGGTAGAAAGGCATTTTCACACTGAAAAAATTCTTTAAAGTCGAAAGTATACCCAATTCCGATTGTTGGTCCGTGGTATCCATTGCACCATGTAATCCAATAGCGGTCTTCGATAAAAACCACACGTGGATCATATTTATAATCAGACTCAATCATTTCAGTATTCCCAGCTTGCATGACGATAGGATCGTGATTAATGTCCCAGTTGATTCCGTCTTTACTGAAACCAGCAAAAATATTCATTTGGACTGCTTTGTTATCGCATCGAAACACACCTGCAAAACCGTCTCCAAAAGGCACAACTGCACTATTAAAAATACTGTTTGATGATGGAATATCATATCTGTTTATGATAGGATTTTCAGTATAGCGCCACATCACATCTTGACAATTATCGGGCTTGTCTTGCCATGGAATTGTATTCATCGTTTTAATCTTTATATTTTTTAACTTTATCGAACCAAGTGAATTTTAAAATAACTGTAGTTATTATAAAAACCAATAACACCAACCACATTTTTGGATAATCTCTTATCAAGAAATAAATGGGTAACAAAATCATGCTGGATTGCCATACCACTCCTACCACACAATTTAACATATCACTCACAAAATCAGTGTTTTTATCAACCGTATTGTCATCTTTGTGCAACGCTTTATAAACTGGCCCCCAAAATCCCCAAGGTCTCACGTTTTTATAAAACTCTTTTAAGGTTTCCATTGAGGTTGCCGGAGTTAGTAATGTTCCTAGAAACGAACCTAACAAGGACACTATGAATATGAACGGGAACATATAAATTGCCGGAATTTGTGATACCTCATACAGCCAAGATCCTGGCTCGAAACTACCTTTATTATTATCTAATAAAAATTGAAGCGTTGCTATAAATAAACCGGCGGTCATTCCCCAGAAATAACCCCATCCATTAAAACGCCACCAAATCCACTTTAAAAAATTTGCTGCTACATAACCGCCATAAAGCGCACTAGTAATCCATAAAGTTATCGAGTTAATAGATCCCGCAAAGAATCCCATAATAACTCCCAAAATAACAATAGCAAACGAGGCAATATGACTTGCTTTTATATAATGCTTGTCTGTCGCTTCTGGTTTAAAATATTTTTTATAAATATCGTTTACAATATAAGCAGGACCTGAATTTACAAAGGCTGAAAACGTAGACATAAATGCCGCTAAAAGCCCTGCTAATAATAATCCTTTTAGACCTACAGGCACATATTCATTAATTACTTTTGGCAAAATAATTTCTAAATCGGCTAAACTCAAGGTATTTGAGGCTGCCATTTCTGGCGCTAAATGCACTAGCGCAAGAACTACAACACCACCAATTAATAAATAACGTGGAATAAACAGTACTAGGTTTGTAAAACCACTCATGTATGCTGCTTCTTTTACTGATCGTGTGGATAAAATGCGCTGCATATCATAACTCGGTGTTGGACCAGCAATACTTGCAAAAAAACCTTTAAACAAAGACATACCTATAAAAGCACCAAACATTTTATATCCTTGCGTGTCAATAAGATTATTAAACGCTTCAAACTTGCCAGTCCACGAACCTTCTAGTTGACTTGAAAATAAGACATTAGACCATTCTGTCGAAATAACATGATTTATTTGAACATCAGTTACTGTGATAAAAGCATAGCCGGCGATTAAAACACCTGCGATAACCATAATCCCATATTGCAACACCTCAGTCGCTACTACAGAAAACATTCCGCCTTTAATGGTGTAAATCGTTGTCAAAAATATAATAAGGAGTGCATAATTTTGATCTGATGTTAGAAAGACCGCATCGTTTAGCATCAGCGTTAAATCCCATGGCAAAATGATGGTCATAAATTTACCTACACCTTCAAAGAAGTATGCTATAAATCCTATGGATGCAACAATAGCAAAAATAGCCACTACTAAGTGCGAAGCCCGACCAGATTTATCATCACCAAAACGTGTTAAAATCCATTCAGATCCCGTCATAATATTAGACCGCCTTATCCAAGCTGCTAAGAAAATCATGATAAAAATTTGGTTCCAAATAGGCCACATCCACATGAACATAAAACTCTTTACGCCATATAAAAAAAGGATACCAACCATCCAGGCTGTTCCGGAGACATCAAACATTCCCGATCCATTACTAAGCCCTAAGTAGTACCATTTGATACTTTTCCCACCCAGGAAATAAGAATCTAATCCTTGGGAAGCTCTTTTTGAAATCCAAATTCCAACACCCAAGGTTAAGGCGATGTAAATTGCAATAATTGCAACATCAATTATATTCATTTTCCTTTAGTTTTTAGTTTGTTGTTGCGCTTTGTCTCTTATTCCCCAATTTTTATTGGGTTTATTCCCCATAACAAAATGCAACGTACCGCCTTTTAAAATATCTTGATGTGACAATGTCGTTTTATTAAAAGGTTTTCCGTTTAATGTAGCTGATTGTATGTAGAAATTATTATGCGAAACATGTTTAGCTTCAATCACAAACGTTTTATTTTCTGGAAGATTAATAGTTGATTTTTCGAAAATTGGACTTCCTATTTCATACTCGCCCGAAGCAGGATTCATAGGATATAAACCAATAGAACTCAAAACGTACCAAGCACTCATTTGTCCGCAGTCTTCATTACCACTTAATCCATTTGGCGTTGTATTGTATTGGGTATCCATAATATGACGCGCCCAATATTGTGTACGCCAAGGTTGATTAGCATGATTGAACATATAAGCGATGTGGTGACTCGGTTCGTTACCATGCGCATATTGACCAATAAGTCCTGTAATATCAGCAGAAACATTATCACCTGTAATTTCAGAACTCTCTGTGAATAGTTTTTCTAAACGACCTGCAAATTGCTCGTTACCACCATGAATTTCAATTAAATTATCCACTGCATGCGGTACAAACCAACTGTGTTGCCAAGCGTTACCTTCAGTATAATCAGTTTGTTCTCTATGGTTCGAATGTTTAGGATCGAAAGGTGTATTCCACGATTTTCCATCAACTGATTTTCCGCGCATAAACCCACTTTCATTATCAAAAAGATGTTGGTATGCTTTAGATCGATTTAAGAAATACTGATAATCAGCCTCTTTACCTAGTTCTTTGGCCATTTGAGCCACACACCAATCATCATAAGCATATTCTAAAGTAATAGTAACTGATTCATCTATTAAACTATAAGGTATAAACCCGTATTTTTTATAATAGATAAGTCCTCGGTCGTTTTTCATCATGGTGTTTTTCATCGCTTCAAAAGCTTTTTCAGCATCAAAGCCACGAATTCCTTTTTTATATGCTTCTACAATTACTGGAATCGAATGATATCCTGTCATCGTGTTAGTTTCGTTTCCGTATAATGTCCAAACCGGTAATGTTTTTTTAGTTTCGTAATAGGCTAACATCGAATTAACAATATCAGAAACTCTATCAGGAGCAATTAGCGTTAACAAAGGATGCTCCGCTCTAAAGGTGTCCCAAAGTGAAAGTGTCGAATAAGCCGTGTAATTCTTGGCAGTGACAATACTGTCCTTTTCTAATCTAAACTGTCCGTTTTTATCACTAAAAGTTACTGGCGCTACTTGTGCATGGTATAATGCAGTGTAAAATATAGTTTTTAAAGAATCTACCGGAGTCTCGACAACAATGTGCGATAAAGCCGAATTCCATAATTTATTAGCCGCTTTCTTCGTGTCTTCAAAAGTAGCGTCTGCTGGATCTAAATTGTCTTTGGCATTAGCTACACTTACAGAAGAAAGGGCTACTTGAACGTTTAACTCCTTAGTATTAGCAGCGTCAAAAAATAATTGTGCCGAAGTCTTAGGTGCTTTGACTGAAGCTTCTTTGGTAATTTCACCACTTTGATACAAATTATGAGTTGCTATTGGTTTTGAAAATTTGGCAACAAAAAATACTTTTTGGTTGTTAGCCCAACCTTTGCTGTGACGGTAACCGCTTATCGTATAATCATCTTCTACTTTTAAGGAAGTTTCAACAGCTTTATCCCAGTTGATGGCAAACCCTAAATCAATAGCTACCGCTTGTTTATCACCTTCTTTAAAGGTGTATTTATGAAAAGCAGTTCTTGTCGAAGTAGTAAGTTCTACATTAACATTGTGGTCTTCTAAGAAAACTTGATAGTAACCTGGGGTCGCTTTTTCGTTTTTATGGCTGTAAGACGATTTGTAAGCGATGCTATCTCGCGAAGTTGCCTTTACAGATAAATCTACTTCTTTGTTTACTGGCATAAAAATAATATCAGCTAGATCTCCAATACCCGTTCCGCTCAAGCTCAAATGACTGAAACCAATCGCTACATCATCTGAATAGTGGTAACCTGAACACCAGTCCCAAGCACTCACTCCGTTTACCGGACTTACTTGTAACATTCCAAAAGGAACAGTCGCACCTGGATAGGTATGTCCGTGTCCTCCGGTTCCAATAAATGGATCCACATAACTACTTAGGTCTGTAATCTCATTCCCTTTTTCTTCTGCAGTTTTATTACAGCTTATTAGTAGAGCAGCGGCTAGAATAATTAGATACTTATTTTTCATGATTCTATTTTAATCTGATTTATTAAATGCTTCTTGTGTATAAAAATTCTAAAATAATAATGAAACTATTAGCTATTCCTGCTTCTCGGGTGATAAGCGTTTTTTAGCAAAAAATAAATTCAAAATAACTTCAATTGATAAATTTTCATAAATTTAGCCGAAATTAAAATAAATTTAGACGTACGACACCTTAAGTCTCCTGAACATCATAAAAAATATTTTTTAATGAACTATACATCTAATCGATTACACAAAATATCGTTTTGGCATCACATTATTTTTTGGTCTGTCTATTTTCTTTTCAATACTTTTAGATGGGGAAGTTACTTTAATGACTACTTATATTCTTTAAAAACAAATCTTCTGGGATTCCCTATTCATATTATTTTATGTTATTTCAATATTTATTTCCTGATGCCAAAATTCTTGTTCAACAGAAAATATTTTTTGTATTTAATTCTAATGATATCTGCGCTTTTTTTAATGGTGGTTATCAAGTTTAATCTTACTTATTTCTTAATAAGCACTAATGTCTGGCCCGAGGGACCGCACACCATAACCAAGCTATCATTAAATTACAGTATTGATATGATGTTGGGCGAGCTGTATGTCATCACTTTTGTTACCGCCATTAAAGTAACCTTAGATTTTCTTAAAGAACATAAAAGGGTTGCCGATCTTGAAAAAGCCCAATTAGAAACAGAACTACTGTTTTTAAAATCACAGATATCCCCACACTTTTTCTTCAACACACTCAATAACATTCACTCCTTAGCGCTCGAAAAGTCTAACAAAACACCAAAAATTATTTTAAAGCTTTCAGAGTTAATGCGATACCTACTTTATGAAACAAAACTAGAACGACAATCTTTAGAGAATGAAATACTTTGCATTCAGAATTATTTAGATTTAGAAAAAATTCGCCATGATGATTTATTGCGTATCAATATGACTATTTCGGGTGATATATTGGATAAGGAAATAGCGCCCATTTTATTGCTGACTTTTGTCGAAAACGCCTTCAAACATGGCGTAAATAAAAACATCGGAATTGTTAAAATCGATATTGACTTTACTATCATTAAAAATTTCCTTTACTTTACCATTACAAATCCACTACCTGCCGTATCACAGATCAAGAGCAGTCTAGATCAATCTAGCGGAATAGGCTTGGAAAACGTAAAAAAAAGATTAATATTAGGCTACGATCAGCAAGAATATGATCTTAAAATAAGTACTGATAATAACATATTTACCGTCATATTAAAAATAAAAGTAAGTTAAAGAGTATACCGTTATTTCACATAGATTAGGCTCTCATTTTTTAAATTAATACGTATGAAACTTAAATTTTTAATTATTGACGACGAGCCATTAGCTGTTAATGTCATCAAGAATTATTTACAACAAATAGAAAACGCTGAAATAGTAGCGACTTTTAATAATGCTATTGATGGATTGAATTTTTTAAATAACAATACTGTTGATGTAATCTTCCTTGATATTAATATGCCTATTTTGGATGGACTAAATTTTATTAAAAGTTTAAAAGAACCACCTCTAATCATCATTACAAGTGCCTACACCGAGTATGCATCTGAGAGTTTTAACCTTGACGTTCTTGATTATTTAGTAAAACCAATAGAGTTCCCAAGGTTCATGAAGGCTTTAAACAAAGTATATAGCCGTTTAGAAAGCAACAAAGTTGCAGTAGACACTAATAAAAAACGTCCCTTTATTTTCATTAAAATCGATAAGAAAAAAATGAAGAAGATTTTTTTAGACGAAATATTAGTTATCGAATGCCTTAAAGACTATTTAAAAATAAATACCATCAATGGTAAATTTCTTATTCACAGCACCCTATCTGATTTTACAGACCAACTGCCGTCTGGAGAGTTCATAAGAATTCACCGATCGTACACGATTGCCATTAATAAAATTGATACTGTAGAAGGTAACAGCCTTGAAATAGATGGAATGCGCTACACCATTGGAAGATCGTATCTGGAAGAGGTCAAGGAAACGATTTTAAATTCTTCTCTTTAATTCTACAAGACGATTCTATTAATTCATTTACTTTATAAATCATCCAAAAAAAAACAGCAATTAATTGCTGTTTTTTTTTAGCCCCTATGTCTTATTTCCACTTTAGTGATAATTTTCAAACACAAAAACACTTGCAAATTAGAGATGCAAGTGTTTAAATATTTTAACTCGATCTTCTGAAAATGAGAAGAAGTTTTATGAAACTAATTTCATAAAACTTCTTCAAATTCAATACATAGCAACTTAGAAAAGCTAGTATGTATTTTTAATAATTATCTATAAAAACTAACTTACTGTTGTTTTGCCCACCACAATGGAGTAAATACAGAATCAGGACCACCTAATTTACCTAAAGCTTGCTGATATCCACCGGGAATATTACTACCAAAGTTAGAAGGATATTTTAAACGCTGTCCATAAAACTTAATACTGTTAGTCATGTAATTAGCCGTTGTTAAAGCAGGCATGTCTGTCAACGGCGTTTCAATAGCTGGGTTTTCGAAAAATGGCAAACCAAGTCTTCTATGATCACTCCAAGTTTCTAATGGCAACCATGGCGTTTGAGCAATAAACTTCTGAGTTATAATCTTAGTCAAAAGGTCATTTTTCACAGTTCCATTTTTATATATATTATTTACAGGATACTTCATGTTATAAGTTCCTGTAGCATTAGTATATCCATCTTTAAACGTCATTACTACTGTTGCTGGTGGCTCTGCTGTATGTCCCCAACTAACAGAAGTTCCAACTCTGCTGTAATCTTGCGAAGCCAAATAAGTACTTAATTGTCCCGAAACACCATTGTAAGCAAAACTAGCAGCAATTCCTTGCTCGTAAGCAGATTGTCCGCTCATAGGTACACTCCAACCTCTTACTGCTGCTTCAGCAATTAAGAAATAAGATTCCCATGACGCAAAGAAAATTCTTTTATTAGAGCTATTTCTATATTTGTTGGCTAAACGAGGTAATGTCCCTGTGTAGGCATAAATATTATTTTTAACTCCTTTAGCTCCCCAATTTCCACCAACATAAGCATTCCAACTGTAAGCAGCGTCAATTTCTTTTACAACTTTATTATCAGCATCTACTAACGTTCTTTTAGTCGTTTTCGCTCCGTTCGTCCAAGATGGGTAGGTATTAAATTCTGGGTTGTTAAAATCCCCTGGGATTGCATACAAATCGTAAGCTCTTGGATCAATCGTATTGTGCAAACCGTCAAAGAAAAACCCAGCCGAAGGATCATTTGTTAACGATGTAAAATGGTTCTCAAATTTAAGCCCCATATAATTTGCAGGCTTAATATATGAAAGTTTATCTGCAGACAACATATTCGCAGAAGGAACTCCACCTAAACCAATCATTAAGTTGTTTAGGGTTGCTGATATTTCATGATCCCACCACTCTCTTGTCATTACACCAGTATAATCGTTGTAACCTGCAACTTCCTGTACCGCGAAGTTATCAGAAGCATCTTTGATGTATACATCAGCTACAGCAGCTTCAAACTCTTGTTTTGCTTTAGCTGCATCTACTTCTGACAAACGCATCGCTAAACGCATTCTTAGAGAGTTACCATACTTTTTCCATTTTACATAATCGTATCCATAAGCTGGATCTAATTTTTTCAATGAATTGTCTGCATTATCAACGCTAAGATCTAACGCAGTAGTAGCTTCTGCTAATTCTTGCAACATGTAATAATATACCTCTTTCACATCACTGTATTCTGGATTTGAACCTTGAAATCCATTCACTGGAATCGGTCCGAAATTATCACTCATTTCGCTCATCATATAGGCGCGCCAAATTCTAGCAACTTGTTTAAGATTTGCAGTATAAGGTCTAGCTTTACCAGCTTCCAATTGCTCATCTGCAATTTTAATACCTGCATTAATATTTCTTAACCAAGAAGAAACATAATTATTATAATATTGACTGGTCCAGTCATCATTTGAAGAACCTTCAGATAAAGTTCCTACTCGAGTCATTCTTCCTGCATCATCCCAATACAATACAAAAACACGTTCTGCGATGTTTGGGTCTTGCTGTGCTCCTCCGATAGAACTATTGATAAAATATTCTATTTGTACTTGATCCGCATTTGCTGCAGTCGGGTCTACGTTAACCTCTTCAAAATTGGAACAAGACAGGGAAGTTGCTAACACGAGTCCCATCAAGCTTATATTTCTTATTATTTTTTTCATAACTAATTTGCTTTAAATTTTAGAAACTTAATGATACGTTAAAAAACACACTACTTGTTGTAGGTGATGACAAATACTCAAAACCTGTTGCATTTGTACCTGTTGCAAAAACAGACTCTGGATCAATACCGTTTAAGCTGTTTTTTATCATCCAAACGTTATTTGCAGACAATCCGATCTTAGCACTTTGAATACCTGTAGCTCCTAACCAGTCTTTTGGCATGGCAAAGTTTACGTTAATATTTCTCAAACGAATATTAGTTGCATCATATATATTAGCCTCATTAATACCTAAGTTACCTGTTCTAGCAGTTATTGCCTCCCAGTATCTTTGTGCAGAAACTGGTAAAGTATTTGCTGTAAATCCTCCAGTTCCATTACTAACAACTCCATCTACAATAAGATCATTTCGTTCACCATTAACAACAGTAACGGCAGCATTTCCAGATTCTTGTAGTGCATGATTTGATCCTGAAAATATTTCACCACCAAAGCGCGCGTCAATCAAGAAACCAAAGGAAAAGTTTTTATAAGTAAATGTATTAGAAAAACCTAGCATAGCATCTGGTTGTTGCGAACCTAATTTAAATTTCTCACTTGAGGCGATAGGCAATCCATTACCATCCACAATGATTTTTCCAAAATTAGGACTTGTCTTATCTTCTACTCTTGAGTATCTAGTTCCCCAAATTTCACCATAACCACCTCTTTCAACTGCCAAAACAGCTAAATTATCAAAACCACCTAAACGGAATTGTGTTACATCATCTGCTAAACTTTCGATTGTGTTTCTGTTGTGAGAATAGTTTAAACTTGACTCCCAATTGAATCCTTTTGGATTGTGAATTACTTTTCCAATAATTGACAGTTCAACACCTTTATTTTGAACATCTCCAGCGTTAACTTTTTTAAAATTGTATCCACTTAATGGATCTAAAGGCAAATCGATTAATTGATTAGTAGCGTTAGACTGATACCAAGCAAAATCTAATCCTAAACGATTTTGGAAAAAACGAACTTCTAAACCAAGTTCTTTAGATTTAATTAACTCACTTTTTACCTCAGGGTTGAAAAGTGTTTTATTTGATCCTGCAGTAGTATTATTATTTGCATCGTTTCCTATTGAATAATAATTATACAATTGGTAAGGATTCAAGTCATTACCTACAGTAGCATACGACGCTCTAAGTTTACCAAAACTCAACCAAGCAGGTAACTCAGCACCTTGTTTAGTCAACATATCAGTTACTACAAATGAAGCACTTATAGATGGATAAAAGAATGATCTGTTTTCTTCACTTAAAGTAGAAGACCAATCATTACGCCCTGTAAAATCAAGGAAGGCATATCCATCATAATTAATTTGGAAAGTTCCATAGATAGAATTTGTTCTTCTTTCGCTTGAACCTTGTCCTATTGACGGGCTATTTACGCCATTGTTTAATGAAAACAAGTTGGGAACAACAAGATCTCCAGAACTACCATTAAGGTAATTAGATTTTCTTGCCATTAAATTTCCTCCAAGAGTTGCAGCAGTACCGAATTTACCTACAACGTCATCTTTGTTTGCAAGTAACAAGAAACTATAATTTGTTTCAATGAACGAATCTTTTCCAAAACTGTAGCGACCTGTATTATTTCCTGGACTACCTGAATACAATTTAGCTTCGTTTGTAGTGTCGTATAAATCGGCTCCCGCTTTAACTTCAGAACTCAACCAATCGTTAACTTGGTATTTTAATGAACCATTTAATAAGAAACGATCTCTTGTATCTGTACTTAATCTATTTTTTGCTGACCAATATGGATTTTCAGAGTTTTCGGCAACAAACCATCTCATTTTTCCGAATTCATCACTAGCATCTCTGTACTCATTAACATCTATTGACGCTGGCATTTGAGCAATAGTACCAAACGCATTATTTACATTACTACCGTTTAAAGGTCTGTTACCAGCCTCCATATTAATGTACTGCACTTTTACATCGGAAGTCCATTTTTTATTTTCACCAAATTTTGAAACTGCTCTGGTCATCAAATTCAGTCTTTGTAAAGTTGCTCCAGGAATATTACTATCATCTTTTAGATAGTTAACTGATGAATAAAGTGATGTAGCATCTGAAACTTGTTGTTGAAACGACAAACTATAAGTTTGATTGAAACCACCTGTGTAAAAGTTTCCTATATTATCATGAGAACTTAATCTTGTAGTATTACCGTTAAAGTCAACTACTTCTTGTCCAGCAATTTTAGGCCCCCAACTTGTACGGGAATCATTTCTAAAAACGCCTTCACTACCTTGACCAAAAGATCTTTGCGTTTCTGGCTCTAAAAACAATCGTTCAAATCCTGTTGTTACAGAAAAAGTAATACCTAAACCTTTTCTTGATTTACCGGTTTTTGTAGTAATTAAAATCACACCATTTCCTGCACGTGAACCGTATAAGGCCGCTGCAGAAGCTCCTTTTAAAACGGTCATTGTTTCAATATCGTCGGGATTTAAATCACCTAAACCGTTACCTAAATCCTGAGAAGGATTAAAGAAGTCATTATTATCTGCTCCAGTAAAGTTATCCATAGGAACTCCATCCACAACAATAAGCGGCTGATTATCACCTGTAAGCGAACTATTACCTCTTAAAACAATTTTTGAAGAACTTGCAGGTCCGTTACTTCCTTTAATAACCTGTAATCCAGAAATTTTTCCAGACAAAGCATTTGCTACATTAGTTTCTCTTGCTTCAGTAAGACTCTGTCCTTTCAATTCTTGCACAGAATATCCTAAAGATTTACGGTCTCTCTTAATACCAAGTGCCGTTACGACAACTTCATCCAGCTTACTAATATCTTCTATAAGTGAAATATTAATAGTACCTCTTCCATTAACTTGAGCTACTTGCGACACAAAACCTATATAAGAAAACTCTAAGGCCGTCTCATTATTAGGAACATTTATACTATAATTCCCATCAAAATCTGTAGTAGTCCCATTTGATGTTCCTTTAATAACGATACTTACACCTGGCAGTGCAACTTTCGTAGCCGAATCTACAACAACTCCCTTTACAGTTGTTTGTGCATTCATACCATAAGTACATACCATACATAGTACAAACAGCAATCTGATTACTTTTTTTGTCATAATTTGTTATTTCTTTGATTAGTTAAGTTAAATTAACAACATTAAACATTATCTGATGAAATATTTTCGACTAACAACAATTTTCAAGATGAGTTGGTTCAAATTTTGTTAATTATGTTAAAATACCAGCTTCATTCTTAACATAGAATTAACTTAAAAAATCATTTAAAATAGTAGGTAGAAATTTAATTGTAACAAAACATTTAAATTAAAAAATTACAACGAGCTAGCTCAGAAACAGATCGCATGCGTCATACGTATGAAAGATATTGTCTGAAAACAGAAAAGCAAACGGTTATAAATTCGTTAGTTAAACTTGAATAACGGAACTACTTTTTTTATTTTACATCTAAAATAAAACCAATTTTAACAGATACTTAAACATAAAATAAAACGGCAAAATGACGCTTTATTTTCTTTATATTTCCTGCTGTTTTAGAGCAAATTTCAAACAAAAAAACACTTGCAATTTTTAATCACAAGTGTTTTTTTTTTTTTATTTTTAATAACCGACAAACGAAAAGATGGTTTATGAAATGAACTTCATAGAATCCATCCTATTCAATTTGGAATGCTCCGTAAATAAAATTTGTTTAATTTTAAAAAGTTAAAATTATTCTAATATAAAACTCACGCTTACATTTGCAGTTATCGTGATTTCACCTTCAGCCAGCGTCTCTCTTGGAGCCGAGCTGTCTTCCATAGCCATCGATTTCATTCTTGCATAAATAGGCTGTGGTTGGTAGTTTTGAGAGTTGTCTGATACAGTCATCGCTTTGCCTACTTTTTGCCCCAATACAGACACATAGTCTTCTGCTTTGAGTTTAGCGTCTTTCATCGCTAATTTTCTAGCTT
Source organism: Flavobacterium hiemivividum (assembly GCF_004349145.1). GTDB lineage: Bacteria > Bacteroidota > Bacteroidia > Flavobacteriales > Flavobacteriaceae > Flavobacterium > Flavobacterium hiemivividum. Next base: position 69,151 of record NZ_SMFO01000006.1, read on the forward strand.
CTGATTGGTGTTGTGCTAATTTTGAAGATTGGAAAACCACATTATCAATTCTATTGATTCCCTGATTCACTAGTCCTTCCATCAACTCATCGTACTGCGATAAATTTCTCAATAGAATTTCAACGGTTTGCGTCGCATTATAACTCGTTTTCTTTTTCTCATAGTCATAAACTGGATTCAATGAAACACGCTGGGTTCTATAATCAGCTGGTGCCAAATTCATCTTTTTAATGATTTTAAGAACCGCTTCCATTTGTTGGTCATTTTGCTTTTTTACGTCCTTAGCATTATTCCCCTTTGTTTCCACAGTCGCTGTAATAGTAGCTTGGTCTGGAACAACTTTTACCTTTCCTTCTCCTGCAACACTGATTTGCGGAACTTGTTTGATTTCTTGTGCGTATGACATGGTCATCAACATCATCGACAGAGCTATTAGCGCTTTTTTCATTTTGATTTATTTTAATTAATTTATGAAGTATTTACCTTTCAAAAGTTGTGCCACTATAGTTTTCCCATTTTTGCCATCACAAAAAGAATAATTATTGGAATAGTAAGTAACACCACCATAAAAGTATGATCAACCACTAAACTTGGATTAGAAATCAGAGTAATCAAATACCCTCCGATAGCGCCTCCAAAATGTGCTGTATGTCCAATGTTGTCATTCTTAGCTCTCATTCCGTAGATAGAATACAGTAAATAAAGGATTCCGAAAAGATAAGCTGGCATTGGAATTATAAAAAAGATACCTAACATCATATCGGGCTGTAATAATATCGCCGAATATAAAACACCCGTAACAGCTCCCGATGCTCCTACTGCTCTATAATTATAATCGTCTTTATGAAATAATATGGTCAATAAACTTCCGAAAACTAAACTTCCTAAATAGATAATTACAAATGACAAACTTCCTAAATAACCAATAACTACGGGAGCGAAAAAGTAGAGCGTGATCATATTGAAAGCTAAATGCGCTATGTCAGCATGAAGAAAACCGGAGGAGATTAGTCGAATTTGCTCACCAGCGCGAACACTTCCCATATGGAATTCATATTTTCTAAAAAAAGATAAGTCATTAAAGCCTTTAAAGCTAAACAATGCATTTGCAATAATTATTGCAATTAAAATGGTATTCATAAAGTCTGTTTATTGTTATTTACAAATGTAGTAATTCTCACAGATAAGACTTGTACCACTTCAATATATCTATGCCTATTTGTTTTTGACTTATATTTGCAAGAAAAAGTACCGCATGCAATTTCTAGTTTTTATAATAGCTTATCCTTTTCTTTGGTTCATTTCCATTCTTCCATTTCGCATTTTTTATTGGTTGTCAGATGGTGTCTATTTTTTAATTTATTACATTATTGGCTATCGAAAAAAAGTAGTTAGAGCAAACATCGCTTTGGCATTACCTCATCTTAGCGACAAAGAGAGATTGGTAATCGAGAAAAAATCATACCATCATTTATGTGATATGTTTATGGAGATGATAAAAACCATGACCATATCATCAGAAGAGATGAACAAAAGATTTGTAATCACAAATCTCGAATTAATGAAAGAATATGAGCAAAAAGGAAGAAGTATTATGCTTATAGCTTCGCATTATGCAAGCTGGGAGTGGCTTATTACACTTAATCAAAAAATTAGTTATCAAGGTGTCGCTGTTTATAAAAAGTTAAGTAATAAATATTTTGATAAGCTCATCAGAGACATTCGCTCAAAATACAATACTGAACTGGTTTCCACAAGCAAAACAATACCCTATATCGCCCGCAATCAAAAAGAAAGCATTCTTTCCATTTATGCTTTAGCGAGCGATCAATCCCCAAAAGCAGATCGAATCTTTCATTGGAAATCTTTTATGGGAGTTGAAGTACCAGTGCATACTGGTCCAGAAATGTTGGCAAAAAGATATGATCTTACTGTTGTTTTTGCGAAAGTAAAAAAAGTAGGAAGAGGTTATTATGAAGCTACTTTGATTCCCCTTAGTGAGGAACCTACTTCTGTTCCCGATTTTGAAATTACCGATGCTTTTATTCAGGAAGTGGAAAAACAAATCCATGAAGCGCCCGAATATTATTTCTGGACTCATAAAAGATGGAAGCACAGACGCTAACAAGCGCGTAATAATTTTAGTTTTTATTAACTGTAGGTCTTAATATATTTGATTAATTTTGATTCTTATGCAAAACAAAATGAAGTTAAAAATCAATAATAGATTTAGTACAGAATTACCCGCAGATACTGATGAAACCAATGATACACGTCAAGTCAAAAATGCTTGTTTTTCTTATGTTACCCCCAGAATTCCATCAAAACCCACATTAATTCATTTTTCGGAAGAAGTCGCAGCGATGCTTGGTATTTCTACTGAAGAAACTAAATCTGCTGAATTCACAAACGTATTTTCAGGGAAAGAAATCTTGCCTGATTCTCGTCCGTATTCAATGAGTTATGCTGGGCATCAGTTTGGCAATTGGGCAGGACAACTAGGAGATGGTAGAGCCATAATTCTAGCAGAAATAGAACGTCAGAAACAAGTTTACACCTTGCAATTAAAGGGAGCCGGCATGACTCCCTACTCTCGTAGAGCAGATGGATTAGCTGTATTGCGCTCTTCTATCCGCGAGCATTTATGTAGCGAAGCCATGTTCCACTTGGGTGTTCCCACTACCCGTTCCCTATCATTAATACTTACAGGCGATCAAGTATTGCGTGACGTAATGTATGATGGAAACCCAGCCTATGAAAAAGGTGCTGTAGTTTGCAGAGTAGCGCCATCATTTATCCGTTTTGGAAACTTCGAATTATTCTCTTCTCAAAACGATCTCAAAACATTAAAAACACTTGCTGATTTTACGATAAAATATCATTTTCCCGAAATTAAAGAAAACACACCAACTAGTTATGTTGATTTCTTTCAGGCTGTAGCCAATAAAACCCGCGAGATGATTGTGCACTGGCAGCGAGTAGGTTTTGTACATGGCGTGATGAATACTGATAACATGTCCATTCTAGGACTTACAATAGATTACGGACCTTATGGCTGGTTAGAAGATTACAATCCTAACTGGACGCCTAATACAACGGATCGCGAAAATCGCAGGTATCGCTTTGGCAACCAAGCCGAAATAGCACTTTGGAATTTATATCAGTTGGCCAATGCTTTGTATCCTCTAATTAAAGAAGCAGCTCCCCTTGAATCGATCTTACAAGTTTTTCAAGCGCAGTATGAGAGCGACTATTTAAATATGATGCGAAATAAATTAGGCTTATCGAAAGCAGAAGAACAAGACAACCAACTAATTCATATACTCACCGAAAATCTTCAGCTAACAGAAACTGACATGACTATTTTCTTTCGAAAATTAAGTCTAATTAAGAAAGAAGATGCTGTAGAAGATGCTTTTGAATTAGTTAAAGAATCTTTCTACAAAATCGAAGAAGTTGCAGAAAAAACAGAGGATTCTTGGATGTATTGGTTTACCCAATATTTAAATAGACTGCAGCAAGAGTCGAGCTCAGATACTGATCGAAAAGTAGCGATGGACAAAGTAAATCCTAAATATGTATTGCGAAATTACATGTCGCAATTAGCCATTGAAGCGGCTGAAAAAGAGGATTATTCGCTAATCGAAGAACTCCACCTTTTATTAAAAAATCCATACCAAGAGCAAGACGAATACCAAAAATGGTTTGCTAAAAGACCAGATTGGGCCCGAGAAAAAATTGGAAGCTCTATGCTGTCTTGTAGCTCTTAGAACAAAAATATCAACCCAACAAAAAGCCCTTTAAAACATATTTTAAAGGGCTTTTTCGATATATAAAAAGATTTTTATTGGCTAATTTGAAAACCAACTCTTAACTAATTCGTCTTCTACTGGCAGTGCATCCTTGTGGATAAATTCATTACTATCCCGATTGTAAGTATAATCTAAAGCCCATGTTTTATGATTTTCGGCCAAAGCTTTAATACCATCGCAAACGTATTCAATTTCAGCAGTTGTCGTTGTAGGATGAATAGACATTCTAATCCAACCCGGCTTTCTAATTAAATCACCTAAGGTAATTTCGTCAATCAATTTATGAGAAGTTTCTTGATCTACGTGCAATAAAAAATGGCCGTAAGTACCTGCACAACTACATCCACCACGAGTTTGAATTCCGAATTTATCGTTCAGTAATTTCACTCCTAAATTGAAATGCAAGTCATCTACATAGAATGAGATTACACCCAATCGATCTTGGTGCTGGCCTGCCAAAATTTTAATATTCGAAACAGACTCTAATTCAGCAAATATGTAATCTACAAGTTCGTGCTCTCTTTTCAAGATATTATCAATTCCCATTTTATCTTTCAACTGAATAACTAGCGCCGTCTTAATCACTTGCAGAAAACCAGGAGTTCCCCCATCTTCTCTATCTTCGATATTTTCGATATATTGATGTCCGCCCCAAGGGTTAGTCCAGGAAACGGTTCCTCCTCCTGGATTATCAGGAACTAAATTTTGATATAATTTTTTATTAAAAACTAACACACCGCAGGTTCCAGGTCCGCCAAGAAACTTATGTGGTGAAAAGAAAATTGCATCCAGATAACTTTCTGGATCTTCAGGATGCATGTCAATTTCGACATAAGGTCCGGAACAAGCAAAATCGACAAAACAAAGTCCGTTATGTTGATGCATTATTTTTGCCACCTCATGATAAGGTGTACGAATTCCTGTTACATTAGAACAAGAAGTAATCGATGCAATTTTAAAACTTCTGTCTTTGTATTGCTCTAATAAAGTTTCTAAATTTTCGATACTTAACAGTCCGTCTTCAGTAGAAGGAATAACTTCTACATCAGCAATTGTTTCTAGCCAAGAAGTTTGATTAGAATGGTGTTCCATGTGAGATATAAAGACGACTGGTCTTTTTTCGGCAGGTACATTTATGTAATCCTTTAGGTTTTCAGGTACTTTTAATCCTAGAATACGTTGGAATTTATTTACAACTCCCGTCATACCGGTTCCATCTGTAATTAGTACATCGTCACTATTTGCATTTACATGCTTTTTGATAATGGTTCTGGAATGGTGGTATGCTTTGGTCATGGCCGTACCAGACACGGTAGTTTCCGTATGAGTGTTGGCTACAAAAGGACCAAATTCATTCATCAATTTTTCCTCTATAGGACGGTACAAACGACCACTTGCGGTCCAGTCTGTATAGACAATTCGTTTTTCCCCATAAGGAGACTCAAAGTCTTGATTGATACCTATGATGTTTTTGCGAAATTGTTGGAAATACTGCTCTAATTGCGTTGGATTCTCTTTAATTATCATTCTAATCATTATTTGACCTCAAAGATATTGATTTTTAGGGAACTTGCAATTACGATTAAATATCATTTAACAGCGTGCTGATTTCGGAAATTATAATTTCCGCTTTTATTCCAATGCGCAAGCAAATTGAAAATACTTCTATTCGAAAAAAAACAATACCCCTTTCAAAGTAGTACTCTGAAAGGGGTATTGCCAGTATTAAAATCAGAAATTACAAATCAAATCCAACTGAAAATTGCCAAACTCGATTTCGTGCTTTTCCTTCATCATATAAATCTCCAAGACCTAAGTGGTAACGAACTCCTAAGCTGATTCCAGAATTAGTTTTAAAACCTCCTCCAAAGTTCATTCCCCAATCTAAGTTATTGGGATCATACTCACGACTACCGCCAAATAAGCCATCATATTCTTCTTTATGAGAAATGGCTAAACCAATTTGTGGCCCTGCTTCTAAAAAGAAGTTTTCAGATGGATACGCTTTTAACATTACAGGTAAATTGATATAATTCAACTTTTGGGTAAACGTTCCGCCACCATCTTTAATCTCATATCCTTGTTGCGAATACATTAATTCAGGTTGGATCGAAAAGTTATCGCTAATAAAAGACTCTCCATAAACCCCAACATGAAAACCATGTCGTTGCCCAGTTTCTCCATCTCCGTCAAAACTTACTGCGGCAAGACTATATCCCCCTTTTATACCTGCATTTGATTGATGTGTTGTTCTTTCCTGTGCGTTCATGGACGCCATTGTAGCTACTAATAAGGCTACTGTTAAAAATTTAGTTTTCATCTGTTTTAAATTTTTGTTAGACTTAATTGTATTTATTTTCCTCCGTTTGCTTTAAGATCTGCTAAACATTGGGCATCCAGTTTTGGGGCCGAACCTCCTGAAACCATATTGGCAACACCACTTCCTGATTCTGCAGACCAATACATTAAACAACTTTCGACATTGCAATGTTTTTCATGTGCAGTATCTTCATGGTTGCTTTGCAAAGGTGCTCCTAGATTAGTTAGACCAAGAATATGACCAAACTCATGCGTTATTATTGTTGTTTCAAATAAAGATCTATTAGGTTCAAACGGACTATCGCTTAAACTCTGAATCGTCTTTTCATAAATTACAAAGGACGTATTTCGATAAGCAGTTCCTAAAACATAGCTGTTTCCAGAGTCAGAAGCAGAAGCTCCATCAATAAAAAGAGCCCAAACTGCAATCTGATTTGCCGTGTTGTACTTCGTTCTATTGGCATCTTCGATAGCGACAATTTCTTGAACAGTAAAAGTAGCTTTGCCCGGTGATGCAATGGCTCGCTTTACAACTGTAATTCCCCCTGGCTTGTTAATTCGAGCATTCAAAAAAGAAGTAAAATTACTAATTGCTGTTGCTGATGGTTCGTATCCTTGAACATAAACTAATTCAATTACCATACTTTTAAAAGTATCATCAGATAATAAATCATGAGATGAACTGCCCGTTGCCTTTTTGTTATTAATGATTGAAAACCCACCTACAGTATTTGTATCTGTACTATCTTCTTTCGAACAGGAAATTAATAAGGCAAAGACCATCGTTACTAATGCAATTCTTTTTTTCATTTTACTCTTTTTTTAGGAATCCATTTTTTAAAAACAGCAACCATTTCCAGTTGCTGTTTTAAACTAATTCAATATTTCTAAGCTAATCGCTTTAATTATATTTGCGTTAAAACTACAGTTACAGCGGCATTTGTTTTACTTTGTAAGGTAATCGTAGAAGCTGATGAGCTAACTACTTTCCATGTATTGTTTAATGCACTAAAAGTAGTATTTCCTGAGAAGTTAAATTTCAAAAATACATCTACACTTGAACTTACCTCATAAGTACCAGTTGCTTTTGTTACTAAAAAACTCACCGCTTTAACTGACCAATCATTTGTAAAATCTAAGGTATTGTCTTTGTAATTACTTGCTGTATTTACACCTGCACTAATAAAAGATTCAATTTTAAATGTACCTTTTTCTAAAATCGCTTCTAATTTTTTGCTGTTTTCTGTTGCTTGCTTTATTGCTGCTTCAGTTGTAAGAGCAGCGGTAATGCTTGACTGAAATTCAGCATCACTATTTACAGTTGTTGTCGTTCCATCTTCTAGTTTAACTGAAATAGGGTATTTAACGGAATACAATTCTGTCCCGCTCACTGCACTCATGTACGCATATAATTGTTGTTTGGATGTTATAACCACACTTCCTGTTTGTTCAAAACTTACGTTATAGGTTAAAATAGTAATTGGAAATTTAATTTCTAAAGCTGAAATGGCATTCTCACCTTTAGATTCTGCTGTACTACATGCGCTTAAAATTGCATTGTACTCGGCTTGACTATTTACAGTTACTTCTGTATAATTACTTGTTTTAACTTTTAAAGGAAAATCAAAAACAACTGTATCAGTATCATCATTAAATCTACCTAAAATTGTGATAACTTGTGAGTAACTTAATTCTGAAAGAAGTGAAACCCTAGTTCCATTTACTGTTGCAAAAGCTGGAAATGCAATTGAGGTACAGGAGTTACCGTCCAAAAAATCATCGTCTGAACCATCATACATTGCAGTACGTTTGTAATTAGTTGTCGTTGTTGAAGTTGAATTATTTGTATTTGGATTTTCACCGCTTACATCATTAACTTCATTTTGACATGATGTAAAACCTAATATTGACATCAATGCAATTCCTGTAATTACTCTTAACTTTTTCATAATTTTAAATTTTAAATATTTATATCTTTTTTATTGACGTGTTAATTTCGCCGTTCTAAGAGTAAGACAACCATGTCTAGTTTTACCCTACCCTTTTCTTAAAAAAAATTAAAATATTTTTTATTTGCTTGTAACAAGCTATTTTTTTGCCAAACTTATTTACAAACACAGCACTTCGTTTTATAATATTAAATCTATAATTTATAAAATTCTTAGAATACTAAAATTACCTAAAAAACAAAACCGCAACTAAGTTATTAGAATTCAGATGTATAATTTAAAAATAAGCTATTCAAAATGATTTTTTCAAGATATAGATACAAATTACTTCACGTACCATAATAATCGGAAATAATCCTATTTAAAAAATTAAATTACTTTTACAAAAAATAAAAGAACACAAACTGATGAACAACGGAAACAATAATCTTTGCGAAGAAAATCAATTTAGAGACTTTTACTTAAAAAATATACAATCGGCGACAAATTTTGCCTACTATAAATGTGGCGACCGAGATTCGGCCTTAGATTTAGTGCAGGATGCTTTCGCTAAAATTTGGGAGAATTGTTCCAATATAGAATTTAGCAAGGTAAAGACCTATTTACTAACTACCGTCAACAACTTATTCCTTAATACTATTAAACACAATAAAGTAGTTTTAAATTATACCAAAGAAGCTCCCAACTTAGATACAAACAACCAAAGCCCTGAATATTTACTAGAAGAGGAAGAATTTAAAATAAAATTACAAAATGCTATCGCTACCTTAAGCGAACCGCAGCGAGAAGTCTTTTTAATGAATCGAATTGACGGAAAAAAATATAGAGAAATAGCAGCGTTACTTGATATTTCGCAAAAAGCAGTAGAAAAAAGAATGTCTGGAGCACTCAAAATATTAAAGGCTCAAATTGAAAACATATAAATATTTGATTAATAGTAGGGTAAATTCTCTTTTGATTGTCTTATTAGTATAGTACCAAAGAAATGAAAAACGAAAAAGAAATATTAAAGTGGTTAAATAACGAACTTTCGAGTAAAGAAATTGCCGATTTAAAACAATCCGGTGATTTCCAAACTATTGAAAAGATCGCTCATTATGCATCAAAATTAGAAACACCAACTATAGATGCACAAGCGGCGTTAGCGTCATTTAAAACCAGATCACTTTCGAAAAAAGAAACCAAAGTAAGAACACTCAACTTCAACAGCTTCTTTAAAGTAGCGGCTGTTTTAGTAGTATTGCTTACCTCTTCTTATTTTCTATTTTTCAACAATAACCAAAGTTATGAAACCGGAATCGCACAAACAAAAACGTTCCATCTTCCTGATAACTCCGAGGTTTTACTGAATGCGGCTTCGAAAATTACATTCAATGAAAAAAGATGGGAAGACAACCGAGATCTGACTCTTGATGGAGAAGCCTATTTTCAGGTGCAAAAGGGAGAAACTTTCAGTGTGAAAACTGCTGATGGTGTTGTAAAGGTTTTGGGAACCCATTTTAATGTAAAACAACGCAAGGATTACTACGAAGTAACTTGTTATGAAGGGCTGGTAAGTGTAACTTATGATAATGAAACCGTTAAACTTCCACCCGGAAAAACCTTTAGAGTCATCAATAAAGAAATCCACGATGTTCCTGATTCTTCCATCGAAAATCCATCATGGATGCAAGACGAATCCAGTTTTACAGGAATTCCTTTGAATCAGGTAATTGCCGAATTAGAGCGTCAATACGATCTAAAAATTAAAGCCGAAGGTGTGGATAAAAAGAAGCTATTTACAGGTAGTTTTACACATAACAATCAAAAAATCGCTTTAGAAGCAGTGACCATTCCTTTAAAATTAAGCTACAAAATAGAAGGAAAAACTATCATATTCTATAACTATGAATAAATGGATTCTTTATTTATTATTAGCTACAGTCAGTATTGGTCAAGCACAGACCTCATCATCTAAAACCGCTTTAACGGCAATTATTAGCAACATTGAGAAACAATTTAATGTAAAATTCTCTTATGCTGTAGAAGATGTGGCGGCAATTACTATCGAAAAACCAGCAGCTGATCTAACGCTTTCGCAAACTATAGAATACCTCAACTCAAAAGTACTTTTAAACTTCAAAGCGCTTGATAATCGCTATGTAACCGTTTCTGTTTTAAACAAAACTTTGCCCGTATGTGGAATCGTGTTCGCTCAAGATTCTCAAACTTCCTTGCCCGGAGCCTCAGTTCGAATTGATGATAGTTCCAAAGGAACCGTAACCTCTAAAAATGGCGGATTCACATTGGAAAATGTAGCCTTGGACGCCACTATTACTATTTCATTTATTGGCTATGAATCTAGACAGTTTACCGCTAACGAACTATTTGCACAAGATAACAATTGCAAGAAAATATTTTTAAAACCGTCAAAAGAAGAACTCAATCAAGTCTTAATCAATGTTTACCTAACCGCGGGATTGCAGAAGTACATTGACGGAAGCACCGTTTTAAACACTAAAAAATTCGGTATCCTTCCCGGGCTTGTAGATCCAGATGTACTACAGTCTATCCAAGCTTTACCCGGAATAGAAAGCACTAACGAAAGTATAGCCAATATTAACGTAAGAGGCGGTACCAATGACCAAAATTTAATGCTTTGGGATAATATAAAAATGTACCATTCCGGACATTTCTTCGGTTTGATTTCGGCCTACAATCCTAACGTCACTAATAAAGTTGTAGTAAGTAAAAACGGAACTAGTGCGGCCTTCAGTGACGGAGTTTCCAGTACGATCAACATGAGTACAAACGATAAAGTGGGAACTGCATTTTCAGGTGGTGGCGGTGTAAATTTAATTAGCGCTGATGCTTTTTTAGAGATTCCACTGGCTAAAAACCTTGAGTTGGACGTAACTGCACGTCGATCTGTTACTGATCTATTGAACACACCAACTTTTACCAACTATTACCAGAGGAGTTTTCAAGACTCAGAAATAAATGCTAACATCGATGATAAAAGTACCAACTCTGATTTCTATTTTTATGATTTCACAGCCAAACTACTTTTCGACTTAAACGACAAACATGCCTTTAGAGCTAATATTATCGGAATCAATAATGCATTGAATTATGCTGAATATTCGAATCCCGACCAAAGTGAGTCTAAAATAAGTACCCTTTCGCAAAAGAATATTGGATACGGAGGAAGTTGGAAAGCCCAATGGACAGACGCTTTTAACACAGAGGCTATAACTTATTTTTCCAGATACAATATTGACGCCACCGATTATCGTGTACCAACGGACCAGTTATTGACAGAAGCCAATGAAGTTCTTGAAACTGGAACGAAACTGAACGCATTCTATAAAGTAAATGCAAACCTTAGCTTATTAGTAGGATATGAAGTCAATGAAACGGGAATGCTCAACCAAACTACCGTAAGCGCGCCTGCTTATTCGAGTACTATAAAAGGCGTTTTACTGAAACATGCTGTTTTTACAGAAGCAGAGTACAACAAGAATAATACCTATTTAAGACTGGGAGCGCGCTTGAATTATTTTCAAAAATTTGACAAACTCCTGGTAGAACCTCGATTTAATCTTCGCCAACAAGTGACTAAACAATTTGCCCTAAAGCTGGAAGGCGAATTTAAAAATCAAACTACAACTCAAATTATGGATTTTCAAGACGATTTTCTAGGCGTTGAAAAAAGACGCTGGGTACTGGTCAACAATGAGGATATTCCTATCGCTACCAGTAAGCAAAGCTCTTTTGGACTGGAATTCAAACAAAATAAATTGAATATTGAGTTAACAAGTTTTTATAAAATAGTAGATGGAATCACAGCCTCTAACCAAGGATTTTACAACAGCTTTCAATATAGTAATGCAAACGGTAGTTATACTGCAAAAGGAATTGAGTTTTTAGCTAATAAAACGGCAAGACGCTTCAGTACCTGGATTAGTTACACTTATAGCACTAACGACTATAAATTTGACAGCTTTACTCCTAGCACTTTCCCTAACAATGTAGATATTAGACATTCTGTTTCACTAGGTCTAAATTATGATATCTTAGAAAATTTTAAAATTTCAGTAGGAGGAATTTGGCGTAATGGACAACCTTTCACCAGTCCAATCGAAGGTAATGAAACCGTAAAAAGCGGCAACAATACTATTGTAAACTATGGTGCTCCTAATAGCAAGAATCTAGATGATTTTATGCGCTTTGATGCTTCTTTTAGTTACACCTTCAATTTTAGCCCTACAATTAAAGCGAGTTTGCGCGGCGGGGTCATCAACATCACTGACGAAGACAATGTCATAAATCGCTATTACAAGATAAATCCAAACGATAGCAACAAAACTATTGAAGTGAGCAATAAATCTCTTGGCATGACTCCTAATATAAGCTTTAGAGTTCACTTTTAACTCCCTTAATTCAAGCAACTCTGACTTATTAGAATCAATAAAAAACGAGGATAAGATGTATATAATAAAACCAAGATTTAACATTAGTTATGCTGATATATAACTAATAATTTCATTAATTTTACGCTTAGATTTTATCCTAAAAACATGAACACGATTGTAGAGCACATTGCTGATTTTTTAAAGGAATATTCACCATTTGATCATTTGACTTACCCCGAGTTATCTGAAATTGCAAACAGTATTCGTGTTGTAAACTTGGAAAAAAACAAAACATTGTTCCAGTATAACGACGTATTACATGACAGTTTTTATGTTGTTGCTTCAGGAGTTATTCACTTGTCTGTGATAGCTGATGCCGAAGAAACAATTTTAAATAAATGTCACGAAGGTGCTATTTTTGGTTTACGTCCATTTTTTGCAAAAAACAATTATAGAATGACAGCCAAAGCGCGAGAGGAAAGCATAGTGTATGCTATTCCTATCGCCGTTTTCAGACCATTTGTAGCTAATAATACTGCGGTTTTAGACTATTTATTAGAAAATTTTGCTACAAATACACCGAGCTCTAAAGACAATGAAAATTCACGTGGGAGTCTAATTTCCGATACCGTATTTTACACAGATCAACAATCGGAAATGCAATATTTCCAAACGCTTTCGTACAATACTACACCACTCACAACAACTGCAACTAGTATTGTTAGCGAAGTGGCACAGCTTATGGCCGAAATGAGAATTAATAGTGCTGTCATTTGTGAGGCTACTTTTCCCATCGGAATTGTTACCAATACTGATATGTCTTTTAAAATTGCCACAGGTCGATTCCCAATCACTGTTTCAGTAGATAAAATAATGTCATCTCCAGTAGTAACCGTGCCCGAAAATGTTTCGCTAGCAGAGGCACAACTACTAATGTTAAAAAATAATGTCACCCATTTATGCGTTACGGCAGATGGTACAAATAAATCGAATGTAAAAGGAGTTATTTCTGAACACGATTTGATTGTCGCTCAAGCCAGTAATCCTGGTGTTTTGATTCGAGAAATTAAACGTGCTCAAAATCCGAAAGAGCTTAAAAAAATCCGTGTAAGACTGACAGATCTTGTTCAAACTTCCATTTACAAAAACATTCCGCTTACCCATATTTCAAATATTACCTCTGAGATTAATTTTGCCCTTTTAAAGCGCGCGATTGAACTCTCTATACTTGAAATGGGATCTCCACCTGCACGTTTTGCCTGGTTGAGCATTGGTAGTCAAGGAAGAAAAGAGCAAATGTTACTTACTGATCAAGATAGTATCTTAGTTTTTGAAGATGTAGCTACAGAAAAACACCGAGAGGTAAAGGATTATTTTGTCAATTTAGGTAAAAGCACGAGCTTGACACTTGAAAAAATAGGCTATGAATTATGCCCAAACGGACATATGGCAAGTAACATGTTGTGGTGTAGATCACTAACTGACTGGATAAAACAATATGACAGCTGGATGAAAACTCCTGGTGAAAAGAGCAATAATTTGAGCAGTATATTCTTTGACTATGAGATTGTTTTTGGAGAACAAAGGATCGAAGATGCGATAAGTAATGTAATATTCAAAAACGCGAGTAACAACACTTTATTTTTTGACTTTTTAGGAAATGATGCTTTAAGAACAAATTCACCTTTAAGTTTTTTCAAAAAGTTTATTCTTGAAGAAACGGGTCCTAATAAAGATAAATTTGACATCAAGACACGTACTTTGATGCCGCTTATAGATGGAGCTCGATTGTTTACGCTAAGTCACGGTATCAAAGGAATTAACAACACCTACACCCGCTTTAAACAATTGGCAATTAGCGATCCTAAATATTCAGAAATATATCTGAATTGTGCGGAAGCTTTCATAACTTTATCGAAATTAAGAACTGTAGAGGGCTTGAAAAACGAAAATTCAGGACAATATATCAATCTAGAAGAATTATCTAAAATTGATAGAGAAAAGCTGAAAAATGCGCTGGCTCCAATGCGTGAATTAGAAGAATTAATTAAAAATAAGTTTCAACTGACTCAATTTTCATAACTATGCTCGAATGGCTGAAATACATCAATAAAGAGCTTCCTGAATTCTGGAAGACCTACCTATCTAAATTTGATAAAAAATCGAATCGTTATGTGGTGATCTCTACTGAAACTTCAGGTACAAATCCGCATAAAGATGTCATTTTCTCGATCAGCGCATTTGCCGTTGTAGATGACAGCATCTATATTGGAGATAGTTTTGAAGCCATATTATTACAATATATATTCCTACATGATAATCAGCTTTCAAATGAATTTATTATTGAAAGCAAGATGACTAAACTAGGAGAAACAGAGGCCATAAAAGCATTTATTGAGTTTATTGGCAATTCGATTTTAGTAGGACATCACATAGATCATGATGTCGAAATGATCAATGCAGCCTTAGAAAAACTAGATTGTGGCCGATTGAAAAATGAAGCCTTAGATATCGATATGATGCATTTGAAATTAAACGATATTACCGACAAGCAATTCACATTGGACCAATTGTCCGAAATTTATAAAATCCCAAATAGCGAGAGAAATTCGTCAATTAACGACGCTTATAAAACGGCTTTGTTATTTCTAAAATTAAAGTCAAGATTGGGAATTAAATAAAGATCTATTTTAGCCCAACCAATGCACTGTAGCGCCCGTGATGACTCAATGAAACTGGTTTTAAAATATTTCTAGTGGTATCGAATAAAAACGGAATTCCCTTTTCTTTAACGATTTTTATTTCTGTACCCAGTTCCATTGCTCGTTCAAAATCCTTAATATTAGTTACTGAAATCGTGTGTATTTCATCCTGAACTATTTTAGTATTTGAATAGAAAATAGAGCCGTTGCACGATACAGAACCCGTCTCGGCATTTTCATAAACACATTCTAACTTCAAGGGGAAATATCCTCTAATTCCGGTTAACCGATTGTAGATTTTATACGCTGCTTCCTTCCTACTCCATAGATTCCAAACCATAATAGTGGGATCCAGAGCAGTGGAAATAAGCAATTGCTCCGATGCCGTAAATATTTTATCTAAATATCCCCGTCGGTTCCAATTGCTTTCTTTTCTGGCTAAAGCCAAATCTACAATGTCGTTTCCAATCACGTCTAAGTTAGTTTTCTGGCTATTATTTCTAATGTTGCTTTTACGTTCACCATTTTTTCCATCGACTCCGTATCAATATGGATTTTAAAATAATCCTCCACATCTAAAATGATATCAACGAGATTAGCCGAATTGATATTCAAATCCGTTATAAAGTCAGTGTTTTCTGTGAAATTTTCGAAAGCTTCTATATTATTAATATAGGGTTTTACGATAGTTCTTAATTCTTCTAAAATCTCTTCCTTGTTCATCTTTACGTTTTTAAACTGTATATTTTTTAAAAATTACACAACCATTGACATCTCCAAAACCAAAACTAGCTTTAGCAACAATCGTTAATTCTTTTTCAATCCTTTTTTGCGGAATTCTTGAGGCGTCAATTATATTTGTGATACTAGGGTTTAAATCCTCACAATTAGTATTTGGAAAAATAAATCCATTATGCAATTGTAATACCGTAGCAACGCTTTCTATACTTCCCGCCGCTGACAAACAATGACCAACCAATGATTTCAGAGAGTTAATATACGGAAAATCGATTCCGCTTCTACCTAAAGCTTCACTCCAGTTTGCGATTTCTAAACTGTCTTTGGAGGTGGCTGTCAAATGACCGTTTATAGTATCAATATCAGCTGCTTGAATACCCGCATTAGCAATCGCATCCTTGATACACTTTTGAACCGCTATAGGATTTGGAGCCGTCATTGTTCCCAGACCGCGTTGTCCGCCAGAGTTTACATTTCCTCCCAAAACTTCAGCATATATTCGCGCCCCGCGCGAAAGCGCCGATTCTAAATCTTCCAGTACAAAGGCTCCTGCACCACTTCCGGGTACAAAGCCAGAAGCGCTTACGCTCATTGGCCTTGAAGCTTTTTCTGGAGATTCATTATGTTTATAAGTACAAACGCGCATTGCGTCAAATCCTCCCCAAATATATGGACCGCTGTCACTCGTACTTCCAGCCAAAATTCGATTAGCCAGTCCTGACTTTATCCGCTCATAGGCCATCAATATACTTTCGGTCCCAGTTGTACAAGCCGAAGAATTTGTGGTTACCTGATTTCCTAAACCTAATTTCCCACCTAGATAAGCACTGACACCACTATTCATTGTTTGCGCAACCGCTGTACTGCCCAATCTACGAGTTTGTAAATCGTCAATTTTATAAATGCTTTCGCGAAATTTTTCGATCCCCGAAGTCCCGGTTCCAAAAATAGTTCCAGTGTCCCAATCCGGTTCTTCTGTATTTTCTTTTGATAATCCTGCATCTTTCCAAGCATCCATACCAGCAATTACGCCATATAAAATACCCGAAGAATTAAAGTTTCTTAATTCTAATTCTGTGAAATACTGTAATGACAACGCCTCTGAAATTTCAGGTTTTCCCGAAATTTGACATGAGAATTGTAGGCGTTCTAAATCAGGGTCTTTCCGAATACCAGAAATTCCGTTTTTAATGGCTTGAGCAAAAGCATCAAGTCCTATTCCATTTGGTGCCACTACTCCGAGTCCAGTGATTACTACTCTTCTACTCATTTATCGGTTTTTTGAACAATTAAGATCAGTATGTTTTTTTCTAACCAAGTACTTTTTGTCATTCCGACGAAGGAGGAATCTAATCAAACTACTGACTTAATAGAAATTATTCGCTCCTCGGAATGACAGTAAGCGAATTTTCACTAACAACTAATATAAATACAATTCTTATGACTATTTATCAGACATAAACATTTTGAAAAATGTCCTTTATATCGTTTTTAATAATTAAACTATCATTCCCGCAATTTCCCCTGTGCAAACAACAATTCCACTTTCATTTTTCATACTCATTTTGCACTTTAGTTTACCAAATCTAAAGTATAGTTTCTCTGATACCACCGTAACTTTCTCATTAGGAAAAACTGGTTTAATAAATTCCATATTTGTTGATGTTAAAGCTATTGAAGTATTTTCATTAAAAGAAGTGTCTAGTAAAAAAATCCCTAAACAAACTAATCCTATTTGAGCCATAGTCTCCGTTAGAATTACTCCGGGTGTCACGGGATGGTTTTCAAAATGCCCTTTGTAGAAATCTAATTTTTCGTCGAAAGTAAAGCCGCCTTCAACACCGTTTTCATCGATATTTACGATTTCATCAACAAATAGAAACGGCTTAGAATACGGTAATTTTGCTATTATTTCTTGGCTTTTCATGTTTTTCTAACTTGTTTGACTAAAATTGCAACAAAACCCTTTGTGCTGAAAATCCCGGGCCAAAACTCAACATTAATCCTTTGTCTCCCTTTGGAGGCTTATTATCCATAAATCGCTCCAAAACATATAGCACAGTTGCACTCGACATATTACCGTACAAACGCAACACCTCTTTTGTGTCATCAATATTTTTACCCAAATCAGAAAATAAAGCTTCGACCGTTTGCACAATTTTTTTACCGCCGGGATGAAATATTAAATGATCCATATCTTCAATACTTAGATTATTTTTTTCTAAAAACGGATGAATAATCGCCGAAAAATGGGAAGCAATAGTATTAGGAACTTCGATGTCTAAAATCATTTGCAAACCGGTGTTCGTCAATTTAAAGCCCATCATGTGTTCATTTTCATAAAAATGATACATTTCCTCCGCCAGAATTTCGGGACCTTCGTCGTCTTCGTGAGATGAAAGTAAGACACAAGCTGCTCCATCACCAAAAATTGCAGCACTAACAATATTAGCCATCGAAAAATCATTCAGCTGGAAGGTTGCTGTCGGACTTTCAATTGCGATTACTGCTGCGCGTTTGCCCGGATTCGACTTCAGGAAATTTTTCGCATAAATAATCCCTGAAATTCCCGCGGCGCAACCCATTTCAGTTACCGGTAGTCGTACAATATCTTGACGTAATTTCAGCTTGTTAATTAAATAAGCATCCAGCGAAGGAATCATGATTCCAGTGCAACTCACTGTAATAATATAATCTAAATCTTCTGGCTTCCATTTGGATTTCAACAAGGCTTTTTCCAGTACCTTTTCCCCTAAGTCGATAACTTCACGAACATAAATATTATTTCTTTCTTCAAATGAAGTCTTTGTAAAAACTTCAATCGGATCCATTATAGAATAACGTTTATCCACTGCCGCACCTTCAAATATTTTTTTTACTTTTCTAATGAAACGTTCTTCTTGGCCTATGAGCCAGGCATCCAGAAAAGGGATGATTTCTTCGGTGGTTCTGGAATATTTCGGAAGCTGTTTTGTAACTGTATGTATTTTTACACTCATATCTTTGAAATTATCCATTGGTATCTAAAAGCCCATTTCCATTTAATTGTATATTTATTAAAATTTAATTTTTTCGAAAAGCCAAACAAGTCTTCTTTCTTAAATCCTCTTAATATCGAAACTAAGCCGTCTTTTCTTGACATATCATTCAATCGAAAAACAAAACATAAGGCTTGAAATAATCGGTACGCGACGACACTTCGATGTAAATCATTAATCACAACTCCAAGACTTGCATTTTTATAAAACAAACCCATTAAATCAATAATTTCACCTTCCTTAAAATGATGTAAGGTCAAAGTACACAAAACAATATCGTATTTTAATTGTCCAAAAGGCTTTTCAAAAATATCCTCACAACGGTATGTTACATTTGGATATTTCTTTGATAAGTCCATCGCGTGATTAACCGTAAATTTATTAGCATCAACACCTATTAGTTTGAATTTTAAATGATGTTGCAAACCATATTCTGCCAGCGTTCTCAACATATCACCGTTTCCACAACCCACATCTACAATTGTAAATTCAGTCGTTTTAAGATTACGGGCAATTAGTTCCTGCACTCCAAGTAAAGTTAGCTTGTTTCCACCCAATAGCTGATTTATTTTAGCGATTTTATCTAAAGCTTCACGCAAAACTTCGCCTTCGAGAGCAAAATCGTCCATAATCTCCGATGCATCAGTTCTGTATTTAGTATTTAGCAACATCACTGATTACTGTATAATAGGTTTACCATGCGTTTTTCTAATTATTCCTTTTAAAATGAAAGGGAACCTAACTACTATACTCAAAACAACTTCTGACAGTTTTTGCTGCTGTAATATTTTCGATAAAAGTCGTCCCATTCTCAATCTTTTATTAAAATTACAATTCCATTGCTCTAAATATTTTTTTTCCAATGAAGCTCTAGATTTAATTTCGCCCGAAAAATAAGCACCAACTAAATCAGAAGCAATTTTAGCACTGTGAATTGCCATTGCCATTCCGTTGCCGCACAAAGGATGGATCAGTCCGGCAGTATCTCCTATCATTAAAATTCCATTTTCTACAACTCTTTTTTTCTCGAAAGATATCTGACTGATGGTTAAAGGCTTGTCAAAAATCAGAGTGCTGTTATCAAAAATTGCTTTTAAATGATGATTTTTACAAATCACTTCATTCTGATACTCCCTTATATTTTTATGTTTTTTAAAAGTAGAATAATCGGCCAAGTAACAAATGTTTATCGCATTATTTTCCACTTTTGAAACACCGCAATAACCACCTACGAAATTATGTAAGCCAACCAAATTGTCTGGGAAGTTTCCTTTATAATGTGCTTTTACCGCGAGCCAAGATGATTTTTTCTGAATAAATTTTCGATTTAACTTCTGATCAATATTCGAACGTTTGCCAAAAGCGCCAATCACAATCTCCGCTTGCAACACAGTATTATCAGCTGTCCTTATTGTAAATTCATTCTCTTTAAAATCAATACTTTCGACAGTATCTTGAATAATTTCACAACCGTTTTCCAAGGCTTTATTGTACAAAAACGCATCTAAAGCGTATCGACTGATTCCAAAACCTCCAAGTGGCAATTCAATCGTAATTGATTTTCCATTTTCTGTCGAAAACTGAAGTTGGTTAATACTCGTAGGCTTTAATAGAGAAAGATTTATATTTAACCATTCGATATAAGGCACCACTTCATTTGAAATATATTCTCCACACACTTTGTGTTTTGGAAACTCGTTCTTTTCTATCACAATTACAGTAACGCCTATTTTTGACAAATGAATGGCTGCGGTAAGTCCAGCTAATCCACCACCAACGATAATAACAGACGCTTTCTTTTCCATAGTTCAGCTAATTTAGGTAATTTCTTGCAAAGAAAACAGCTGAAAAACAAAAAAACCGCTCTATATTCTAGAGCGGTTTTCAATTGGTTAATATTATGTGGCCTTAAATTCTTTCGTTTTTAATTTCGTCTACAATCTCAGGATTTAACAAGGTAGAAGTATCTCCAAAATTAGAATAATCACCTTCTGCTATTTTGCGTAAAATTCTACGCATAATTTTTCCAGAACGCGTTTTTGGTAAACCGGAAACAAACTGTATTTTATCTAGTTTTGCAATAGGTCCAATATGATCTGAAATGTGTTGGTTGATTTCTTTGGTAAGATTCTCTCTATCACGGTATTCTCCAGATTCTTTCAAAATTACAAAACCATAAAGAGCATTCCCTTTTATATCATGAGGAAAACCAACAATAGCGCTTTCGGCCACTGCAGGATGTTCATTTATAGCGTCCTCAATAGGTGCCGTTCCTAGATTATGACCTGAAACGATTACCACATCATCTACACGTCCGGTAATTCTATAATAACCTACTTCGTCTCTTAATGCACCATCTCCTGTAAAGTATTTACCTGGAAAAGTAGAAAAGTAAGTTTGTTTGTAACGCTCGTGATCACCCCAGATAGTTCTTGCAATCCCAGGCCACGGAAACTTGATACACAAACTTCCCACTACCTGATTTCCTTCAATTTCATTTCGTTTTTCATCCATCAATACGGGCTGAATCCCTGGTAATGGTAAGGTAGCATAGGTAGGTTTTGTAGGTGTTACAAATGAAATAGGTGCAATCATAATTCCACCAGTTTCCGTTTGCCACCAAGTATCAACGATTGGGCATCTTTTTCCTCCCACGTGGTCGTTAAACCAGTGCCATGCTTCTTCATTAATAGGTTCCCCAACAGATCCTATCACTTTTAAAGTACTCAACTGATATTTTTGTACATATTCTAAACTTTCTTTTGCCAAGGCACGAATTGCTGTAGGAGCCGTATAAAATTGAGTTATTTTATGTTTTTCGATTATCTCCCAAAAACGACTATAATTAGGATAAGAAGGAACTCCTTCAAAGATAACAGTCGTAGCACCGTTTAATAATGGCCCGTAAAGAATATAAGAGTGTCCTGTTATCCAACCGATATCAGCGGTACACCAAAAGATATCATTGTCTTCATAATTAAATACATTTTTGAAGGTATAAGCCGTATGTACCATATATCCTGCAGTAGTATGCACCATTCCTTTTGGTTTTCCTGTTGAACCGGAAGTGTACAATATAAACAAAGGATCTTCAGAATCCATTATTTCGGCTACACTATTATCTGAGGCTTCGTCCAGCAACGGCTGTAACCAAATATCTCTTCCTTCTTGCATGTTTACTGGAATATTGGTTCTATTTACAACCAAAACACTTTCTACCGAAGGACATTTTTCCAAGGCCTCGTCCACAATGGATTTCAATTCAATAGATTTATTTCCACGAAAACTACCATCAGAGGTGATGACCATTTTACACTCGCTATCAATTATTCTGCTAGCAACAGCCGAAGCTGAAAAACCTGCAAAAACAACGGAGTGAATGGCTCCAATTCTCGCACAAGCTAGAATAGAAACCGCTAATTCTGGAATCATAGGTAAATAAATACAAACGCGATCCCCTTTAGTGATGCCTTTCTCACGCAAAACATTTGCCATTTTACAAACGCGTTGGTGCAACTCGTTATAGGAGATATGCAAGGCTTCTTCGGTAGGGTCATTAGGCTCAAAAATGATGGCCGTTTTATCTCCTCGTTTGTTTAAATGTCTGTCTATACAGTTTTTAGCTATGTTTACTTTTGCTTCGGTAAACCATTTTATATCGGCTTCAGCCATATCAAATTCCACCACTTTATCCCATAATTGGTACCAAGTGAAGTTCTCCTCTGCTATTTTCCCCCAAAATTTTCTAGGCTCACGAACTGATTTATTATAATGTTTGAAGTATTGTTCGAAGTTTTGAATTTTGTAGTAGCTCATCCTTTTTTAATTTTTTATAAAAGTATTAAAATTCCCCCTATTCCAAAAAAAAATAAATTGATTAATTACCCCAATAAATCAAATACTATTTAACAATACAGCGATATAATTACGTATTCCTTAAAAACTGGCTTTTTTTCTACAAAATGATAATACGCAAAAAAGACGAAGTAGATTTTTCTACCCCGCCTTTTCTCATTAACAATAATTATAACAATTTATTTAGCAACCAAAAAATTAGATAAAACGTATTTGAACTAACAGATTCGTGTTAACCATATTAAAGACTCTAAAGCCTTCTTGTAACCAATCTTCGAATTGAAAATCGGTACAAATTTCACTATGTAAAATAAGGAACTACTTCACTTAATTTTCCCTCGCTAAAACTTAAGTGAATGTAGCACGCTTCCATACCCAATTCAAATGATTAAATACCTTGTTAACTAACTCAAAATACAAAAAGAGATTTGATATGGAGCAAATTACAGCACACCCTCTTGTGTGGCAATTTCCTTATTTTTAATTATCCTATTTTTTTCATCGCTGTCATAGACTCTCTCAACCATTCACCAGTTTCTTCTATTGGATGTTGACGAATGCTTCTATTTACAGCAATAAGTACCGCATTATCTACACCATTTGAAGTAGAAAATGGCTTACCGATGATATTTGTTTCGACAGTTTTCATAAACTCAGTTAATAACGGTTTACAAGCGTGATCAAACAAATAACAACCATATTCTGCAGTGTCAGAAATGATTCTGTTCATTTCATATAGTTTTTTTCTAGCTACTGTATTTGCAATTAAAGGCAATTCATGAAGAGATTCATAATAAGCCGATTCTTCGATGATTCCGCTTTCAGTCATAGTTTCAAAAGCTAATTCTACTCCTGCTTTTACCATTGCAATCATTAAAACTCCGTTGTCAAAATATTCTTGCTCAGAGATTGCATCAGCAGTAGGCGCAGTTTTCTCAAAATTAGTTTCAGCAGTCGCTGCTCTCCAAGTCAACAAATTAACATCATCATTATCCCAGTCAATCATCATGTTTTTTGAAAACTCACCAGAGATGATATCATCCATATGTTTTTGAAATAAAGGACGCATAATGTCTTTTAATTCATCTGCTAATCTATAAGCTTCTACTTTTGAAGGATTGTTCAAACGATCCATCATATTAGTAATTCCACCATGTTTCAAGGCTTCCGTTACTGTTTCCCAACCGTATTGGATTAGTTTAGAAGCATAAGCAGGTTCGATTCCTTTTTCGACCATTTTATCAAAACATAAAATAGATCCTGTTTGCAACATTCCACAAAGGATCGTTTGCTCTCCCATTAAATCCGATTTTACTTCGGCAACAAAAGAAGAGTTTAAAACTCCCGCTTTATGTCCACCTGTAGCAACTGCATAAGCTTTTGCTTGTTCGAAACCTTCATTATTTGGGTCATTCTCAGGGTGAACCGCAATTAGTGTTGGTACACCAAATCCTCTTTTGTACTCTTCACGTACTTCAGATCCTGGACATTTTGGAGCACACATAATGACAGTGATATCTTTACGTATTTGCATTCCTTCTTCTACGATATTGAATCCATGAGAATAAGCTAATGTCGAACCTTTTTTCATTAAAGGCATAATTGCAGTAACTACTGCAGTATGTTGTTTGTCTGGCGTAAGGTTACAAACCAAATCAGCCGTTGGGATTAAGTCTTCATACGTTCCCACTGTAAAACCATTATCGGCAGCGTTCATAAAAGAAGCTCTTTTTTGTGCGATTGCCTCAGCTCTTAGCGCATAAGAGATATCTAAACCTGAGTCTCTCATGTTTAAACCTTGGTTCAAACCTTGAGCTCCACAACCTACAATAACGACTTTTTTTCCTTTTAAAGCTTCGATGCCATTTGTAAATTCTGATTGGTCCATGAACTCACAAACTCCTAATTGTTCTAATTGTAATCTAAGTGGTAATGAATTGAAATAATTTGCCATTGTCTCGTTTTTATTTATTTTTTAGTTCTTCTAATAGTGTTGATATTTCCATTTTCTCTTTGGAAACCGATATTCTTCCTGAACGCACAAACTGCATGATTCCGAAAGGTTTTAATTTGTTGTATAAGTCTTCAATCTCTGAACGTCTTCCTGACTTTGAAATCACAAAAAAGTCTCTTGATACAGTTACAATTTCAGAGTTGCTTTCTTTTATTATATTCTGAATTTGTTTTTCGTCGAATAACAAACCAGATTCGATTTTGAAGATGGCATTTTCCAAAAATATAGTTTCTTCATCGGTGTGATAAAAAGTCTTAATAACTTCAATCTGTTTTTCGATTTGACCAACAATATTATGAACCCATTTTTCTGTAGTGTGCACTACAATCACAAATCGAGAAACATTTTCAATCTCAGATTCTGACACATTTAAACTAAGGATGTTGATGTGGCGTTTTAAGAATATACCCGATATTCTATTTAATAGACCAACGTTATTTTCTGAGTAAACAGAAATCGTGAATGTTTGATTTTCCATAATATTAACTTAATCTGATATCAGAAACAGAAGCTCCTGTTGGAATCATTGGGAATACATTGTTTTCTTTTTCTACCATAACCTCAAGGAAATAAGACTCTTTTGAAGCCATCATTTCAGCAACAGCAGCATCTAAATCTTCTCTTTTAGTTACCTTCTTAGCTTTGATATAATAGCCTTCGGCAATTGCAACAAAATTAGGATTGATCATTTCAGTTGAAGCATAGCGCTTGTCGAAAAACAATTGTTGCCATTGGCGAACCATTCCTAAAAATTCATTGTTTAGTATTACAATTTTAACTGGGACTTTCGTCTGAAAAATAGTTCCTAACTCCTGAATTGTCATCTGGAATCCACCATCACCAATAATTGCTACAACTTCTCTGTCTGGCATTCCCATCTTAGCTCCGATTGCTGCTGGTAAAGCAAATCCCATAGTTCCTAATCCTCCAGAAGTAACATTACTTTTAGTCTGGTTAAATTTAGAGTAACGGCAGGTAAACATCTGGTGTTGCCCCACATCCGAAACCATAATTGCATCTCCTTTTGAGTGCTTATTGATCATTTCAATCGTCTCACCCATAGAAATACCTTCTTTCTTAGGTTTCAACTCCTCGTTGATTACTGCTTCTAGCTCAACTTTGTATAACTCTTTGAATTCATTATGCCAAGACTCATGCGTTTTACTTTCGATAAAAGGAAGTAAAGCAGTTAGTGATTCTTTAACATCTGCTAAAACAGCCACATCTGTTTTTACATTTTTATCTACTTCCGCAGGATCAATTTCGAAGTGAACTACTTTGGCTTGTTTTGCATAAGTAGCTAAATTTCCAGTCACACGATCATCAAAACGCATTCCTAAGGCGATCAAAACATCGCATTCATTGGTTAATACATTTGGACCGTAGTTTCCATGCATTCCTAACATACCCACATTTAAAGGATGTTCAGTAGGCAAAGCGGAAAGACCTAAAATCGTCCAAGCTGCCGGTATACCTGATTTCTCAACGAAAGCTTTTAGCTGAGCTTCAGCTTCTCCTAAAATAATTCCTTGACCAAAAACAATAAATGGCTTTTTAGCATTATTGATTAATTCCGCTGCTTCCTTTACTTTTTCAATGTTTAAAGTTGGCTTTGGATTATAACTTCGAATACTGGTGCACTTTTTATAGCTGAAATCGAGTTCATCAAATTGCGCATTTTTAGTTATATCTACTAAAACTGGTCCCGGACGTCCTGATCTGGCAATGTAAAAAGCCTTTGCCATAATTTCTGGAATCTCAGAAGCTTCGGTAATTTGGTAATTCCATTTGGTCACCGGAGTTGAAATCCCGATGATATCTGTTTCTTGAAATGCATCCGAACCTAGTAAATGTTTACCAACTTGACCTGTAATACAAACCATAGGAGTGGAATCAATTTGCGCATCGGCAATTCCAGTCACTAAGTTTGTCGCTCCAGGACCTGAAGTTGCGATCGCCACCCCAACTTTTCCAGTTGCTCTTGCAAATCCTTGTGCTGCATGTGTAGCACCTTGTTCGTGGCGAACTAAAACATGGTGCAATTGGTCTTTGAATTTATACAATTCATCGTAAACTGGCATGATTGCTCCACCTGGATACCCGTAAACCAAGTCTACTCCTTCTTCTAATAAGCATCTAATAATGGCTTCGGCGCCTGATATTTTATTTGTTCCCATCGGTATTTATTTATTCGAAAGCGCAAACGCTCTAGGCTTTAGTTATCAGTTACACAACCTGTAGAGGCACTCGAAACTGATCTTATATATTTTAGTAATACTCCTTTTTTTACTTTTAAATCAGGTTGTACCCAATTTGCTTTTCTCGATGCAAACTCTTGATCTGAAATTTTCAGGTTTATCGTGTTTTTTATTGCGTCGATGGTAATTATATCTCCATTCTTGACGAGTGCAATTCCGCCTCCATCAAATGCTTCTGGCGTAACGTGACCTACAACAAAACCATGTGATCCTCCAGAAAAACGACCATCTGTAATTAAAGCGACGCTTTTTCCAAGTCCGGCACCCATAATGGCCGATGTTGGTTTTAACATTTCTGGCATTCCAGGTCCTCCTTTTGGTCCGCAGTATCTAATGACGACTACATTTCCTGGTTTAACGTCACCATTACGAACACCTGTTATCACATCATGCTCATTTTCAAATACAATAGCGTCTCCTTCAAAGTACTCTCCTTCGTTTCCGCTTATTTTTGCAACACAACCTTCTTCTGCAAGGTTTCCGTATAAAATCTGAATGTTTCCTGTAGATTTTAACGCTTTTTGAATTTCGTGAATCACTTCTTGACCATCGTTTAAATCTGGAACTGCAGCTAAGTTTTCAGCTAATGTTTTCCCAGTTACAGTTAAACAATCTCCATGCAACAATCCTTGTTTCAATAGATATTTCATTACTGCAGGAACTCCTCCAGCTTCATGTAAATCTTCCATTAGGTATTTACCGCTTGGTTTTAAATCAGCAAGTAAAGGTGTTTTGTCACTAATATCTTGGAAATCTTTAAGTGTGATTTCGACATCAACCGAATGTGCCATAGCGATTAAGTGCATCACAGCATTTGTAGAACCACCTAAAACAGCCACCATAGTAATCGCATTTTCAAATGCTTTACGCGTCATGATGTCTCTTGGTTTGATATCTTTTTCTAATAAGATTCTTATCGCTTTTCCAGCATCAATACACTCTTGCTTCTTTTCTTCGCTTAAAGCGGGATTAGAAGAGCTATAAGGCAAACTCATTCCTAAAGCTTCAATAGCCGAAGACATGGTATTTGCCGTGTACATTCCTCCGCAAGCTCCTGCTCCAGGACAAGCGTTTTGAATTACTCCTTTGAAATCTTCTGGAGCAATTGTATTGCTGAATTTTTTTCCCAAAGCCTCAAATGCGGAAACAATATTCAATGATTCCCCCTTCCATTTACCAGAATGGATGGAACCACCATATACCATAATAGAAGGGCGATTTACTCTACCCATAGCAATTACAGAACCCGGCATGTTTTTATCGCAACCTGGAATCGCGATCAAACCATCATACCACTGCGCTCCCATTACTGTTTCGATAGAATCTGCAATAACATCTCTTGAAACTAAAGAAAAACGCATTCCGTCAGTACCATTAGAAATACCGTCACTTACACCAATAGTATTAAAAATAAGTCCAACTAAATTTTCTTTCCAGACCCCTTTTTTAACGTCTTTAGCCAAATCATTTAGGTGCATGTTACAGGTATTTCCTTCGTAACCCATGCTTACAATTCCAACTTGTGCTTTCTTTAAATCTTCTTCAGTTAGACCAATTCCGTACAACATCGCTTGCGCTGCAGGTTGCGTTTCATCTTGAGTTATGGTCTTGCTATATTTATTTAATTCCATTTATGATATATTTTTGTAACTTTAATTTTATTCCAAAAAAAAACTCCCAATTTCTTGGGAGCTTTTATAATATTATCTTTCAATTATATTAATATCCTTCCCTATGCAGTTGTTGAATCAACAATGACATTAATGACAGATACTATAATAATTGAATTTTTCATTTTCTTTTTTTGATACTGCAAAAGTATAAAAACCTTTAGTTCTAAAAAAATTTAAATTCAATATTTTATCAGTTTTTCTGTTATTAATTGCAACTATTTAACATTTATACCGTTAAACAATTGTTGACTGACCTATTTGTACATTATCGTTATTAAAATACAGTAAATCGTCTTTATTGAAAATAAAATTAGAAATAAACTCTCCGATTTCATTTGTTCCAAATTTAGAATCCGCATTCAAATCAGTTGTTAAAACGCCATAACCTATAGCAATTTCGACACCTTCATATATTTTTTTAGCTTCTTCATGAAGACCAAAATGCTCTAGCAACATCGCTGCAGATAATATGGAAGCGATTGGGTTTGCAGTGTTTTTCCCTTTAGCTTGCGGATTATATCCGTGTATTGGTTCAAATAAAGCATTAGTAGTTCCTAATGAAGCTGAGGCTAATAATCCAATAGAACCAGTTATTACACTAGCTTCATCTGATAAAATATCTCCAAATAAGTTCTCTGTCAAAATAACATCAAACTGTCGTGGATTAAGAATAATTTGCATCGCGGCATTATCTACATACAAGAAATCTAAGGCTACATCCGGATAATTTTCGCTAACCGTTTTCACGACTCTTCTCCATAAACGGGAAGTTTCAAGAACATTAGATTTATCAATCAAAGTCAATTTTTTTCTTCTGTTTTGAGCCGACTTAAAAGCCAAGTGAGCAATTCTCGCAATTTCTACTTCTGAATACTCACATAAATCAGAAGCTATAGTTCCTGAATCATTTAATTTTTTCTCTCCAAAATAAGAACCACCAGTCAATTCTCTAAAAATCACAATGTCAGTTCCTTCAATAATTTCTTTTTTCAAAGGAGAAGAATCTAATAAAGCTGTATATGGTTTTATGGGTCTAATGTTAGCAAAAAGACCTAATTCTTTTCTCAATCTTAATAAACCCTGCTCAGGACGCACTTTTGCATCTGGATTATTATCGTATTTTGGATCGCCGATAGCACCAAACAAAACCGCATCTGTATTAAGACAAAGGTTTAATGTTTGCTCAGGAAGTGCGCTTCCCGTTTTATCTATAGCAATAGCTCCAATGAATGCATCTTCAAAAACAATTTCATGCTCGTACACAGTACCGATAGCGTGTAATACTTTTTTCGCCTGTAAGATCACCTCAGGACCTATACCGTCTCCGGATAATACTGCTATTTTTAAATTCATGGCGTTCGGTTATTAATTTCTTATTAAATCACTTTCTATTTTACAAACCTCGATGATTTGATGTATATCATCATCAAGCACTTCTTTTTTTACATCAGCAAATCTCAAAAACTCAATGTAAACTATATCTAATTGCACTTTTGTAAGTTCGTATCCCACTTTCTTAGCTCTGTAAGCTAATGCTGCTCTACCACTTCTAGCAGTAAGAACTATTGAAGATTCATTAACACCAACATCTAATGGATCCATTATCTCATAAGTAGCTCTATTTTTAATAACTCCATCCTGGTGAATTCCTGAACTGTGAGCAAACGCATTGGCTCCAACAATTGCTTTATTAGGTTGTACAATCATTCCCATACTTTCAGAAACCAAACGACTCATTTCATTCAATTGCTTGGTGTCAATATCTGTATATAAATTCAGGTAAGGATGTTGTTTGAAAATCATAACCACCTCTTCAAGTGCAGTATTTCCAGCTCTTTCTCCTATTCCGTTAATTGTACATTCAATTTGTCTGGCTCCGTTTATCGCACCAGAAACAGAATTAGCAGTCGCCATTCCTAAATCATTATGACAATGACAGGAAAGAATAACATTTTCTATCCCTTTTACGTTTTCACGTAAATATTTAATTTTCGCACCATATTCTTCCGGCAAACAATATCCAGTTGTATCTGGTATATTTAATACAGTAGCCCCAGACTTTATTGCTTCTTCACAAACTCTCGCTAAAAAATCGTTATCAGTTCTTCCAGCATCTTCA
This sequence comes from Flavobacterium hiemivividum, assembly GCF_004349145.1. Lineage (GTDB taxonomy): Bacteria > Bacteroidota > Bacteroidia > Flavobacteriales > Flavobacteriaceae > Flavobacterium > Flavobacterium hiemivividum. Next base: position 100,022 of record NZ_SMFO01000006.1, read on the forward strand.
GCATAAAACTCTACATCTTCTACATAAGATTTAGCATGAGAAACTGCAAATTTTGCTCGAGCAATAATATCTTCTCTTGTTGTATTTAATTTATGAACAATATGTGACTCCGAAGTACCAATTCCTGTATGAATACGAGGTCTTTTGGCATGTTTTAAAGCAGCTGCGGCAACGTCAATATCATTTTTTACAGCTCTTGTTAAACCACAAACAGTAGCGTTTTTTACAATCTTACTAATTTCTGAAACAGACAAAAAATCACCAGGGCTTGAAACAGGAAATCCAGCTTCAATTATATCAACACCCATTTCATCCAATCGATTTGCTATAACGAGTTTTTGTTTGGTATCTAATTTGCATCCAGGAACCTGTTCTCCATCTCTTAAAGTAGTATCAAATATTTGGACTTTCTCTCTATTCATTTTCATTTATTTAATGTAATTTCACATCTCGATAACAAAGTTAGATTTCATTGGAGCGAAATAAAACTCCATTTAATGAAATATACTGTTTATAAAGCCAGTAAAAACTTTGTAAACTACTGAAGAATATACAATTAAGCTCCAATTTTATACAATGGCTAACCATCAAAAAGATTTTTTATTCGTATTAATTAAATCATTATCAAAGTCGGAAAAACGACAATTTAAGATTTTTGCAAGCCGACTTGAGGCAAGTTCGAATACAAAATTTATAGAATTATTTAATATCTTAGACAAATCTGAAGCCTATGATGAGAAACTTATTTTAAAGAGTGGAATCATCAAAAAAGTACAACTATCGAATCTAAAATCGTATTTATACAAACAAATCCTAGTGAGTATTCGATTGAATATTCCAAGTCAAAATGTTCGTTATCAACTAAGAGAACAAATTGATTTTGCAACAATTTTGTATAATAAAGGCTTGTACAAACAGAGTTTGAAAATTTTAGACAAGACAAAGATTAACGCATTAGAAAACGACGAAAAATATATCGCTTTTGAAATTGTAGAATTCGAAAAATTAATTGAATCACAATACATCACCCGAAGTATTCAAGGACGTGCAGATGAATTAGTAATTCAGGCCAAGGAATTAAACTATCGTAATACCATTTCAAGTAAATTATCTAATTTGTCACTGCAACTTTACGGCATAATGCTAAAAACTGGCTATGTAAAAAGTGACGAAGACCAGCAGTATATCGACACTTATTTCCATAAGCATATTGCTAAATTTGATGAAAATAAATTTGGTTTTCGAGAGAAATATTGGTTTTACAATGCAAACCTATGGCATAGTTTTTTAGTCCAGGACTTTTTAGGGAGTTACAAATATGCCTACAAATGGGTTACGCTGTTTTATGATAATCCAAACATGATTTATTTGAATCCGGTATTTTTCATAAAAGGAAATCACTATTTGCTGGAGTCCTTATTTATGTTGAAGTACAAATCTAAATTTAAAAAATACCTACTCAAACTAGAGGAGACGATTCAAGACCAACGTTTTCCAGTTAATGATAATATAGCATCATTGTCTTTCCTTTACTTGTACAACAATAAATTAAACTACCACATAATGGATGGTACATTCGAAGAAAGTGAGTATTTAATTCCAGAAGTGTTAGAGAAGATTAAAGTACATAGCGAACATCTTGACGAACATCACGAAATGATGTTTTACTATAAAATTGCGTGCATCTATTTTGGAACTGAAAAGTATGCCGAATCAATTCACTATTTAGAGAAGATAATAAACAATAAAAACCTCATCATGCGTGAGGATTTAATGTGTTTTGCCCGCCTGTTATATCTAATAGTGCATTACGAAATGGGGAAAGATTTTAATTTAGAGTCCCAACTAAAAAGCACCTACAAATTTTTATTGAAAATGAATGACATGCATGAAGTGCAGAAAGAAATCATTCGATTCATGAAAAACTTAAATTCGCTTTATCCAAGTGATATTAAAAAGGAATTTGTAAAAATGAGAGCGCGCTTTATTGAATTAGAGAAAAATACTTATGAGAAAAGAGCTTTTAATTACTTAGATATTATTTCTTGGTTAGAAAGTAAAATTGAAAATAGAAAAATTGCTGATATTATTCGAGAAAAAGCAAAACTAAGTAACCGCTAAAAATAAAAAGGAATAGCGGAGATTTACAGTTAAAAAAGAGTCCGCCTAAATTAATTTTAAGCGGACTCGTTTTTTATGATTATTTAAATTCTTTTCGTGCCCTAATAATGTCTTCAAAAGAGCTGCACTTTACGAATTCTTGTTCGCCATCTATCGTAAATGGTAAATAGATAAATTCCACTTCAGATAAGTCTTCCTTTAAATAAAAAGCCATATCATCCAATTTATAAAACCATTCTTTATCAAATTGCACTTTATTTATAGTGGCGTCTTTCAGTATTAATTTTTCATTTAAAGGCTTCATTCTTGGAATAAAATATAAGGTTGTATTTTTTTTTACAAAACTACGTTATGATAGCCTAGTTCCCAAATTATCGTAAAATGAACTTACACATTCGTCCTAACAAAGGAATCGTTTCTATAAATGCGACAATTACGATATTTTTTTTCAAACTAACATTGTTGCAGTGTCTTAGTCTTTCAAAATTAAAAGTTTTTGTTTCAACATTCTACTGCAAAAGTAATTACTACGTTTTAATAGTTTAATTTTGATAGGAACAGAAATACTAATTAAAAAACTTAAACCATGAACGGATTTTTCAAGACAATAATAGCAGGTTACGGAGCAAAAAAACTAGGTGGTGGATGCATAGGAACCATTATCTTGTTTATAATAATCTATTGGATATTAGGAATGTTTTAGCATAGTAAAAACAACTAAATGCTGAATCGATTTACTTTTTTATCTCTTTCAGCATTAGTTCTTTGATGTATTTTACAGGAGCACTTCCGTAGCTCAAAAATTTCTCATGAAATTGTTTGAGGTTAAAAGTAGCTCCTTGCTCCTTTTTGAGCATTTCTCTAAAATCATAAATTTCAGTGTAGCCTGTAAAATAAGAACTAAGTTGAACCTGTGATAAATTCACACGACTCCATTTCCCTTCAGCCTCTGCTTGCTGCTGAAAAGCTTCATTTATCAATAAATACATAGCTTCATCCTTAGTCATGTTTTTTGTGTGAACGCTATAATCTAAAATAGCATTGCAAGTCGTTCTTAGATTCCACTTATAATACATCAACCACATTTCGGCTGAGTTTTTGTATCCGCTTTCTAACATCATTCTTTCGGTATAAACCGCCCAACCTTCTACCATCGCTCCATTTCCAAAAATTGCTTTAATGAGACTTGGAGATTGATTGCTATAGACTAGTTGCGTATAATGTCCTGGAATTGCCTCATGAATATTTAGAATTTGTAAAATATAATCATTGTATTCTCTTAAGTAGCTCTCTGATTTCTCTGCACTCCAACCAGACATACTCCCTACATTATAATATGTATTGGCATTTTTATCATAAGGTCCCGGTGCCGAAATAGATGCTCCTGCAACACCAGCCATGTAAGCTGGTTCTTTGCGCACAACCAATGGTTTTGAAGGATCGATATAAAGTAAATCTTTTTCTTTTACATAGGCCTCGAGCTCAGGAATTTGTTTCTCTATCTCCGATTGGAATTTAGCTGGCGTCGTATGCTGAAGCGAAATCTTATCGATTACCATTTTGATAAGTTGTAATTTATCCGCTGGCTTAGGCGTTGATTTCATATATTTTGGCCACAAAGTGTCGGCCAAAGCAAACATTTTTCCGTGCAAATCTTTTTTATGATCCACTGCCTTTTTAAAAATAGTATCAGCACTATAGCTGGACTGAATATCCAAATCAAATTTTTCAGCGTATAATTTACTGCCTAATCGAAAAGAACGTGGTGTTTTATTGTCTAAATCCTTCAACCAATTCGTATAAACAATAATTGCATTCACGGCTGTTTTTGCTTTTCCTCTAATTTCTTTTTTCTCAGCATTAGATAGTTTACTTTTTGCCAAAGCAGCAATCAAATCTTTTTCAAATACAGAAATTCCTCCTAAATTCTGCGAAATCGCAAGTGCAGTATGCTCTAAAGTGGGATTTTTAATGTTTGCTTTTGCTGCTTCGTAATAAGCCGGAATTGCATTCATTTTAATATTGAAGTTATGCAAACGAACATCTAAATCATCATATTTCCCATTTAAGATTTCAGCAAAAGCACCACTTACATTATATTCTGCCGGATTCCATTCGTAAGATCTTAGTTTGTTGATATAGAATATGGAGCTTTTTAATTGATTTTGTATCATATAGAAATCAATAATATTATTATCCGAAAGATTTTTCAAAGGATAATTTTGAAGAGAATCCAGGTGCGCGTGAGCAAAATCCAACTGTCTTTTTCTATACACGGAGTCCGAAACCACCAAAACACTATCCAGCTTATGATATCCTTGATTAGCAGCCCAATATGGATACAATTCCCATAGAGAAGTAACAAAGTTTTCTTTGTAATTTTCGAAGTTCTTATTTAGATCTTTTGGAGTTACAGCTTCCTCTTTTTTCTGACAAGAAAAAAGTAAAACAAGGAACAAAATGGAGACGATAGATTTTTTCATTGGTATTTTTTAAGATTTTAAAGATAAAAAAAAATGCTATTCAATGAACAGCATTTTAAAATCGATAACTAAAACTCTAAAAGCTCCAATAAATCTTTTTCGAATCGGCCTTTCGGCAAATATTGATCTTCGAGTGCTTTTGTAAACGGAATCGGCGTGTCTAAACTAGCTACCCTTTTTACTGGTGCATCCAAATACTTAAAACATTCCTCCATAATCATCGCTGAGATATCACTGGCAACTCCACCAAACATGGAGTCTTCCTGATATATAATTACTTTTCCAGTTTTCTTTACAGAAGCAAAAATAGCTTCGGTATCTAAAGGTTGAAGTGTTCTTAAATCGAGTACCTCTGCTGAAATTGTTGGGTTTTTATCCAAAGTTTCTAATGCCCAATGCACGGCTGCTCCAAAAGCAATAATCGTCACCTCATTTCCTTCTTTCAATAAAGCCGCTTTACCTATTGGTAAGGTGTAATATTCTTTTGGCACCTCTTGATACACGCTACGATATAATTGTTTATGCTCAAAAAATAATACTGGATTTGGGTCATTAATAGAAGCATTTAACAATCCTTTTACATCATAAGGAAATGCTGGATAAACCACTTTTAAACCAGGAGTTTTAGTAAACCAAGCTTCGTTAGTCTGAGAATGAAAAGGTCCAGCTTGAGTTCCGCCACCGCAAGGCATTCGAACCACAACATCAGCATTTTCTAACCAGCGATAATGTGACTTGGCTAATAAGTTCACAATCGGGTTGAAACCTGTCGAGACAAAATCAGCAAATTGCATTTCGACAATTGCCTTATATCCATTGATTGACAATCCCATTCCCGCAGACACTACAGCACTCTCGCAGATGGGAGTATTGATCACTCTCTCTTTACCAAATTGCGTCACAAATCCATCGGTGATTTTAAAGGCACCACCGTATTCAGCAACATCCTGACCCATGATAACTAAATTATCATGACGTTCCATCGACTGTTTTAAACTATTAGAAATCGCATCAATAAATCTTATTTTTTCTGTATCTGCAGAAGGACTGATTAACTCAGCATTGTAAGGTTTGTATATATCATTTAATTCGCCCTCTAATGTTGCTTCAATTTCTGGTTCTGCATTGGCAATAGCCAGACTATCATCAATATCTTTTTTGATCTCGCTTCTTAGCGAATCATCAAAACCATCAGTTAGTATTCCGTTTTCTTTCAAAAAGCTACGGTAATTTTCTACAGGATCTTTCAATGACCATAAATCCATCAATTCTTGCGGAACATATTTAGTACCGCTCGCCTCTTCATGGCCACGCATTCTGAAGGTTTTGAACTCCAATAGAACTGGACGTGGTTTTTCAATCATCGAAATTTTCAATTCTGACAATAAATTATATACCTCTAGAATGTTATTTCCATCAATAATATGACTTTCCATTCCGTACCCTTTTCCTTTGTCAGCGAGGTTTTCACAACGGTATTGCTCGTTTGTAGGTGTCGAAAGACCGTAACCATTATTCTCTATGACGAACATTACAGGCAATTCCCATACAGAAGCGATATTCAAAGACTCGTGAAAATCACCTTCAGAGGTAGCGCCTTCGCCGGTAAAAACTGCTGTAATTTTTCCATTTTTCTTTAGTTTGTTGGCTAATGCGATTCCGTCAGCAACTCCTAATTGTGGGCCAAGATGTGAAATCATCCCAATGATTTTATATTCTTGGGTACCAAAATGAAAACTTCTGTCGCGTCCTTTGGTAAAACCATTAGCTTTTCCCTGCCACTGCGAGAACAAGCGGTACAAGGGAATATCGCGTCCGGTAAACACTCCCAAATTTCTATGCATCGGCAAAATGTATTCATCATTGTCCAAAACCGCCGTTACTCCCGCAGAAATGGCTTCTTGGCCAATTCCTGAAAACCACTTGGATACCTTTCCTTGCCTAATCAGGATTAGCATTTTCTCTTCGATAAGCCGTGGCTTAAGTATTCTTTTATATAAATCTAATAAGGTATCGTCAGTAAGGTTTTTTCTGTCAAAGTTCATTTGGTTGGTTTTAATACATAATCCAAAGATAAAAAAATATAACAGTTTTGGATAATTTTGTTATATTTTTTCATATTGTTTGTATCATTTAAAATTCTAGTATAAAATTATTTAATACATTTGTATTTGCAGGCCTTTAAGGCCTTGTAAGTTATTAAAAAATAAGTATACTATGCAAAACATTCCTAGTGTTGACTTGCGTGATTTCCTTTCGGACGACCCGAAACGTAAACAAAAATTTGTAAATGAAATCGGAAGTGCATTTGAAGACATTGGCTTCGTAGCACTAAAAGGTCACTTTTTAGATGATCAATTGGTAGAAGAGTTGTACGGTGAAATTAGAAATTTCTTCGCATTACCCGTAGAAACAAAACGCAGCTATGAGATTCCAGGTATTGGAGGGCAAAGAGGTTATGTTTCTTTTGGAACAGAGCATGCCAAAGGTAGAAAAGAAGGGGATTTAAAAGAATTTTGGCATTTCGGTCAGTACGTGAGCGAAAATTCAAAATATGCTTCTGAATATCCTGAAAATGTAGAGGTTAAAGAACTTCCTCGTTTTAATGCGGTAGGGAAAGAAGCCTACCAAATGCTTGAGAAAACTGGGGTATATGTGTTAAGAGCTTTAGCCCTACGTTTAGGTTTAGATGAATTTTACTTTGACAATTATGCCAAGGACGGAAATTCGATTTTAAGACCTATCCATTATCCACCTATCACCTCAGAACCAGAAAACGCACTTCGTGCTGCTGCTCACGGAGATATTAACTTGATCACTCTTTTAATGGGAGCTCAAGGAAAAGGATTACAGGTTCAAAACCACAACGGAGAATGGATTGACGCCATTGCTGAGCCGGATGAATTAGTAATAAACGTGGGAGACATGTTATCGCGTCACACTAACAATAAATTGAAATCTACAATTCATCAAGTGGTTAATCCGCCGAGAGAATTGTGGGGAACTTCAAGATATTCAGTTCCGTTTTTTATGCACCCTGTAAGTGATATGCCATTAAATTGTTTAGAAAACTGTATTGATGCAGAAAATCCGAAACAGTTTGAAGATATTACCGCTGGTGATTATTTATACGAACGTTTAGTAGATTTAGGACTAATTAAAAAATAATCTTTAAATTCATCCTATCTGTAAAAAGACATTAGGTGTATGCTTAATGTCTTTTTCCTTTTTTATCATTTAAAAATTATGGTTTAATGACAAAAGGTTAACGAACATAAAATGCAATTTAGAAGACTCCGGTCAATCAGCATTCATCAAATAAATACAACATGGACTTACAAGACCAATTAAAAAATCTATTTCCAGATCACGAACCAGCTCCAGAAGAAGCTAAGGTGGAAGTTGCACATGAATTATATGTTCAAAAAGAACCTATGATTTGCAAATTCGAAAAAAGAAAAGGAAAAGCCACTACTATAATTGAAGGCTACGAAGGTACTGACGAAGATTTTAAGATTCTTGCAAAAGAAATTAAAACCAAGTTAAGCGTTGGCGGAACTTTCAAAGACGACTCTATAATCATTCAAGGTGATTACCGCGATAAAATTATGGAAATATTGAAAGCTAAAGGATTTAAGGTGAAACGCGTAGGCGGATAATCCCCTCCCAACCTCCCCTAAGAGGAGGAGCCAAAGCAGTATAAATAAAACTACTAACTAAAGTCGGCACTGACTCCCTCTCCTTTGGAGAGGGCTGGGGGTGAGGAAAAACAAAATATAAAATGATACAATCATCCGAATTAATACTGAATCCAGATGGAAGTGTTTACCACTTGAATCTAAAACCAGAACATATTGCTCACGACATCATCTTTGTAGGTGATCAAAATCGGGTAGAGAAAATCACACAATTCTTTGATAGCATCGAATTTTCGACCCAAAAAAGAGAATTCAAAACCCAAACGGGAATATTCAAAGGAAAAAGAATAACTGTAATGTCAACCGGAATAGGTCCTGATAATATTGATATTGTAATCAATGAATTAGATGCTTTGGTTAATATTGATCTAGAAACGCGTAAGCCAAAAGAAAAATTAACTTCGCTAAATATCATCCGAATTGGAACTTCAGGCTCTTTACATGCAGATATTCCCGTAGACAGTTTTGTGATGTCTAAATTTGGTTTGGGACTTGATAATATGCTTCGCTCCTATCTTATTGACGAAGTATCAAACTTAGACATGGAAGACGCTTTTGTAAAACATACTAATTGGGACATCCGCAAAGGAAAACCGTATGTAATTGCTTGCTCAGAAAAACTAGAAAAAATCATAGAAAGCGATAAAATGCACAAAGGAATCACCGCTACTGCCGGAGGTTTTTATGGACCACAAGGTCGTGTATTGCGTTTGAATATTCAAGATGCGTCGTTGAATTCTAAAATGGATAATTTTGAATTTGATGATAATAGAATTACAAATCTGGAAATGGAAACGGCGGCTATCTATGGTTTATCGGCACTTTTAGGACATAAAGCTCTTTCTTTGAATGCTATAATTGCTAATCGCGCTTCGGGAACTTTTAGCGAAGATCCTTATAAAGCAGTTGATGAATTGATTGCTTATACTTTAAATAAATTAATAGGTCAATAATTCAAATTATATAAAAATGGAACGGCACTTCTTGTCAGAATTTAATTCTTAAAAGAAGTGCCGTTTTCATTTAATTACAATCAATCCACTTTCTTTTTCTTGAAGATTTCAATTCCTCTCAAGTAATCAGATGGTCGTTGACTTAATAGCTTACAAAAGGTATTTGAAAAAGTGGGTACGCTACTATATCCCACTTTCAATGCGACTTCATTAATGGGAAGTTTCTTTTCAATAATCAATTCAATTGCCTTTAACATACGTTGAACGGTATAAAACTGCATAAAGGACATTCCTAAATCCTTTTGAAACAACCGATGCAAAGAACGCTCACTAAAACCATATCGTTCTGAAAGTTCTGAAAACAGGATCGCTTGATCTAAATTTTCAGACATATACTCAATGATTTTTTGCAACCGAGCTTCTTTTGCTAAAGGAAGAGAAAGACTTAAATTTACTTTCAAAATCTCGGGGAGTAACAATTTAAACGCTTTAGCAATTGTAAATCGTTTTTTATCGTTTCTTAAAATATGACCATTCCATCGATTGGTAAATAACATTAAATTTAAAACAAGATCATTAACCGGATATATCCCTTCGTTTCTATAAAAATCATCCTCTGCTTTGTCGACAGGAAAATATAAATTTCGCATAATTACGTCAGGAGAACTAGGATGAATACTATGTTCTACCCCCGAAGGAATCCACATACAATGGCGTGCAGGAAGAAAATAGGTTTTAGTTGTTGTTTTAACATAAACTATACCTCCTTCAGTATAAAGAAATTGAGCTTTTTTATGAAAATGAGTTTCTATAAAAGACTCACCCATTAGGTCATGATGACAATAAATACTGCTATCATTTGCATCAACTTCAGATAAATAATATTTTTCTTTCAGCATAGTTTTAAGATGTCTTAAACGAATATTTATTTGTCTATATTGAATAATCCGACAAGTGGAAAAAAATATAATTTAGTAAAGTAAAATTACTATATTTTATAAATAGCACCCATAAATTAAATAAACCACAAACATAACGGTTTATTTTTAATAAATAATCAATATGACAGGGATCGATAGATTACTTTTTGAAAAATATAAAGATAGAATAATTTCCGCTGAAACAGCTTCAAAATTAATAAACAATAATGATGTCGTTGGTACAAGTGGTTTTACAAAAGCAGGTGATAGTAAATCCGTTTTACCAGCATTTGCAAAAAGAGCTTCTTTAGAAAATATAGCCATAACACTCATAACTGGAGCTTCTTTAGGTCATACAACAGATGCTGATTTAGCTTCCAATGGAGCTTTGTTTAAAAGAATGCCTTTTCAGGCAGATGCTACTTTAAGAAGGCACATTAATAATAATGATGTTTTATATATCGATCAACATCTAAGTGAAACCGCTGAACTACTCCAAAATGGGCACCTTCCCAAGTTAAATATCGCTATAATTGAAGCCTCTGGAGTTGATGAAAATGGAAATATAATCCCCTCAACATCTATTGGAAATTCAGCTACTTTTGCCGCCTTAGCTGATAAAATTATAATCGAAATTAACACTTCTTTTCCTATCGAGTTAAAAGGTATCCACGATGTTTTTATTCAAGAAGAGTATCCAAACAAACAAATCATTCCAATAACTGCAGTTGATACTCGAATTGGGAGTGAATACATCACTATTAATCCTGCTAAAGTAGTTGGAATTGTATTTACAGAAGCTCAAGACAGCCCCGCAGACATTGCCGCTGCTGATGAAAAAACGACTGCAATTGCCAACCATCTTTTGCGATTTTTTGAAAAAGAAGTGGCCTCAGGCAGACTTTCAAATTCATTATTACCCTTACAAGCGGGAATCGGTAAAGTTGCAAATGCCGTACTTTCAGGATTTATAAATAGCAAATTTGAGAATCTAAGCATGTACTCTGAGGTATTACAAGACAGTACTTTTGACCTTATTGATTCTGGAAAAATGACATTTGCTTCCGCTTCTTCGATTACGGTTTCAAAAGATTGTTATTCGAAAATAATGAATAATTTTTCCTTCTATAAAAACAAAATGATACTAAGGCCTCAAAATATCAGTAATGCTGCCGAAGTAATTCGACGTTTGGGAATAATCGCAATTAACACTGCAATTGAGTTTGATATCTACGGAAACGTTAACTCTACCCATATTTCTGGTACAAAAATGATGAACGGAATTGGTGGCTCTGGAGATTTTGCTCGAAATGCTTATCTAAGTGTTTTTGTTTCGCAATCTGCCTCAAAAGAAAATAATGCCATTTCACACGTTCTTCCGATGGTTTCTCATGTAGACCACACCGAGCACGATGTTGATATTTTAGTGACTGAGCAAGGTTTGGCCGATTTAAGAGGTTTAGCACCTGTTGAACGTGCTAGGATTATTATTAAAAACTGTGTGCATCCCGATTATAAAGAGCAGCTTGAAGATTATTGCAATAGAGCTCAAGCCTTAGGTGGTCATACACCACACATTTTGAGTGAGGCACTCTCCTGGCATACCCGCTTTACCGAAAACAAAAGCATGAAACACGAATACCAGCTTGAAAAAATGATCTAATTGGTTTTCTATTTACATTAAAAAGCTTTCTTTGAAACTAACTATTTCAAAGAAAGCTTTTTGGTTTTGAAATACTTGAAATAACTAAATTTGGCTCTTTTATTTTAGTTGATTCTAATATTCTGTTAGTACCTTTAGCATCAAATTCATAAAAATGAAAACACTAAAAATAGCCGGGGTTCCTGAACATTTCAATTTGCCTTGGCAACTATCCATAGAAAACGGAGATTTTGAAGCCCAAAATATAAATTTACAATGGACTGATGTTCCTGAAGGTACTGGGAAAATGTGTCAGATGTTGCGTGATGGAACCACTGATATTGCAGTAATTCTAACCGAAGGCATTGTCAAAGATATCGTTGCAGGAAACCCCAGTAAAATAGTACAGGTTTATGTACAATCTCCTTTGATATGGGGCATTCATGTAGCAGCAAACTCCAGTTACAAAACCCTTGCTGATCTAGAAAATACTAAAGCGGCTATTTCCCGTTTGGGTTCTGGTTCTCAATTAATGGCTTATGTCAATGCAAATAATCAAGGTTGGAAAACAGACAATCTTCAGTTCGAAATCGTAAATACTATCGACGGAGCAGTAGAAGCTTTGACCGCGGGAACTGCAGATTATTTTATGTGGGAGCGCTTTATGACTAAACCTTTGGTAGATCAAGGAATATTTAGACGAATTGGTGACTGTCCTACTCCGTGGCCTTGTTTTGTGATTGCCGTACGCGACGAGCTTTTAGAAAATAATCCAGAGATCGTTAAAAATATATTGAGCGTCATCAATAAAACTACAGAGACTTTTAAGGATATTCCGAATATAGATGAATCCCTAGCTGCGACTTTTAACCAAAAAAATGCAGATATTCAAGAATGGTTATCTTTAACAGAATGGTCATCACAGCCATTGACAATAAAAATGTTAAACAATGTTCAAAATCAACTATTTCAACTGAAACTCATTAATAAAATAGGTACTTTTGATGAAATTGTAAAACAAATCTAGATTTAGATTTTTGTGGGCTCTATGATAAACATTAAAAATTTTTCTTTTAATAATAGTATTCAAAAACTTCGGGTTAAAAAACCCTGGGATGACGTTATTATTTTTATTCTAAATATTTTAATTGCGATACCTCTTTTTATAATCGTCCATCAAAATTTGATAGAGTTTAACTGGGTTTTTAATTTAGATCGAATCCTGCTTTTCTTACTAATAATCGTTGTAATACAATTGATATTAAGGCTCTTAAGAACCATTATCATTATATGCATCTTCTTATATGTTCTAGTTTTATTTTATGGCTCTGCCTCTGGGAATTATGGATTTAATAGCATTTATGAAGATTATGACTCTATGTTATACACCATGTCTGACAATCCATTTCCCCAAGATATCATCATTGCTAAACTGTTGCCATTTCCCAATAAATCTAAAATTCTTGCGGCAATAGAATATCAAAATCCAAAAGTGAGAAATTTTGCGATTATGGCCACCACAAAACACTTTAAGGATATAAAAGGATATGCTGATTATAGAACATTAATACAATGTTTTGCCGTATTTAAAGAAATAAACAAGCGATGGAACTACGTAAGTGACCCATCAGACCGTGACTATATTGCCACGGCGAGTGAATCATTAGATTATTTTTCGGGAGATTGTGACGACCATTCTATTCTTATGGCCGCCGCTGTGCGAGCTATTGGTGGTACTCCTCGCCTTATTCATACCAAAGGTCATATTTATCCTGAAATTTTGATAGGTTCCGTAAATGATTTGGAATCGATAAATTTTCTGATTAAAAATGTATTATTCGAAAAAGACAGCTACAAAAAACAACTTCATTACCATATTGATGAGCGTGGTCAAGTATGGCTAAACTTAGATTATACCGCCAAATATCCTGGAGGGCCATTTATGTCTGAGGAAATTCTCGGAGCTCTTACGCTAAATTAATACAACTAGCTTTTTAACTGCCCCAATATTTCATAAGAATGAAGTCTCGCTTTGTGATCATAAATAGCAGAAGCGACCATCAATTCATCAACTTTTGTTTTTTCAAGAAAGTAATCTAATTCTCTTTTTACTTTTTCTGGTCCGCCTATGAAAGTATAAGCAATCATTTGTTGCAACGCTGCCTCTTCCATTGGATCCATAAAACCTTCACCAGGATCAACTGGTTCTTTAAGCTGCTCTCTGTTTCCAGTTATAATTCCCAGAAACAATCTCTTGAATGAAGTCGCTAATCTCGCAGCTTCTTGATCAGTGTCGGCTGCAATTACATTAACACAAGCAATCACATAAGGTTCCTTCAAGTACTCCGAAGGCTGAAAATTATTGCGGTATATCGATAAAGCAGTTAATAATTGCGCAGGAGCAAAATGACTCGCAAAAGCATAAGGCAATCCCTTTGCAGCAGCTAAATAAGCACTATCTGTACTTGAACCTAAAATCCAAATAGGTATATCCAGTCCTTCTCCAGGAATAGCGCGAACACGTCCCTTTTTATTCCCTTCTGAGAAATACAGCTGTAATTCTTCCACATTCGCAGGGAATTCCTGAGCAGCATGTTGATCTCTATTCAAAGCAGCAGCAGTGAACTGATCTGTCCCAGGAGCTCGACCTAAACCTAAATCTATTCGTTCAGGAAAAAGTGTGGCCAGTGTGCCAAATTGTTCTGCAATGACAAGCGGTGCATGATTAGGCAGCATAATACCTCCTGATCCCACTCTCAACGTCGATGTTCCAGATGCAATATGTCCTATTAAAATCGAAGTTGCACTACTTGCAATTCCTGGCATGTTATGATGTTCTGCTAACCAAAATCGCTTGTAACCCCATTTCTCCACCTGCTGAGCAAGTTCGAGACTGTTTTTAAAGGTGTCAGCGGCATTTCCTCCATCTCTAACTATTGCTAAATCTAGAACTGATAATTTTATTTGGGAGAGATTATTTGTACTCATAAACTACTTTTTTTTGTGACTGCAAAAGTAAGGATTGTATTAACGTTTATGACACAAACAAATACTAATAGGAAGTTAAAAAGAGTACATTCGACATATTCAATTTCGCTCCATGTGTTAATCCTTACTAACATTATCTATTTTCTTTTTGGCTCTCTTTTTCAATGGTAAAATTTCGTTATCTTAACAAATTTTAAAACACAATTCAAATTTACCATGGAAAATTCAAAACTTAAAGCCTTTATACCACTTTTCTATCTAGTGTGGTCTGACGACCTGTTGAGCAAAAAAGATTTTTTGACTTTACAAAAGTTTATCATTTCCCAGAACTGGCTTTACAAAGAGGAAAAAGAAACTATACTTTCAAAAATTGCTATTTCATCACCGCCTTCTAGAGAAGTAGTGGCTAATTGGAAATCTGAAATTGAAACTATTCTTCAGAAAAACTCTTTGGTAAAATCTATTTTTGACATTTCAATTTTACTTTCTGAAAACGATGAAATGATCAAAGATAACAGATCAGCTTTCGTCCAACTCGAAAATGACTTAGGAATTTCTGGTGAAGAAGCCTTAGCCGATTTCAAAACAATTGCCAATACATTCACCGCAAATTATCAAACGAATGACAGCTTTGAAGTCGAAAAACTGACTAAAATTCTAGATGGTAATCAATCTGGAATAATTAAAAAAGTAAAGTCTATTATCAGCAAACCTGAGTTTGCTTATGAAACATCGACTGACACTGCTGTATATCGTGAGAAAGTCTACGACTGGTGTAAAATCTTGGCGAAAGAGAATCTAGGGAATATGGCATATCCAAAAGCATATGGCGGTGGAGAAAATATTGCCGATTATTTTGCCATTATGGAAACATTGAGCTACCACGATTTAAGCTTGGTAATCAAATTCGGAGTACAATTTGGACTTTGGGGAATGAGCATACAATCTCTGGGAACAGAAAAACATTACAGCAAGTATTTAAAAGATATTGGCTCACTGCGTCTTCCTGGATGTTTTGCAATGACAGAAACCAATCACGGTTCGAATGTCAAAGGATTAGAAACCACAGCAACATATAATCACGAAAACCAAACTTTCACGATCCACACACCGCATGAAAAGGCACAAAAAGAATATATTGGTAACGCAGCTTTACACGGACAAATGGCCACTGTTTTTGCTAAATTAATTATTGGTGAAACTGATTATGGTGTTAATGCTTTTGTAGTTCCGCTTCGCGATGCAAACAATTTTATTCTAAAAGGCATAACTATTGGAGATTGCGGACTTAAAATGGGACTTAACGGTGTTGATAATGGAACAATACGTTTTGATAATGTGGTTATTCCAAAAGAAAACATGCTCGATCGTTTTGCTTCGGTAAATGACAAAGGAGAATTTGAAAGTCCGATTCCTAGTGATAATAGACGATTTTTTACCATGCTAGGAACTTTAGTTGGTGGCCGAATTGGGATTCCAAGGTCTGCTTTGGCTGCAGCCAAATCTGGATTAACAATAGCTATAAAATATAGCAATCAACGCAGGCAATTTGACCCCGAAGGAGGAACCGAAGTTCCAATATTAAATTACCGTATTCATCAACGAAGACTCCTTCCCTTGCTGGCAAAAACGTACGCAACCCACTTTGCATTACAATATGTCACGAAACGATTCATTAATAAAAGTGAATCTGAAATGCCCGAAATTGAAGCCCTCGCTGCGGGAATGAAAGCCTATTCTACTTGGAGCACAACTAATATCTTACAAGAATGTCGCGAGGCTTGTGGCGGAAAAGGCTATTTATCAGAAAATCGTATTGATGCGTTGAAAAACGATACCGAAATCTATACCACTTTTGAAGGTGACAACACTGTTTTGATGCAGTTAGTTGCTAAAAACCGTTTGTCAGAATTTCGAAAATCTTTCGGAAAAATGGATGCTATGGGAATAATAAATTATGTTTTTGAGAATGCAAAAACCGCTTTTTCTGAAAAGAATCCACTTATAACGAGAAAAACGGATGAGTCTCATTTAATTGATGAGGAGTTTCATTTACAAGCTTTCCATTACCGAGAAAAAACAACTTTGGCATCTGCAGCAAAGCGATTAAAAAAACTTATCGATAGCGGACTAGATCCTTATGATGCATATAATGTGGCACAGCATCAAATGATTGATGTAGCTCAAGCCTATCTCGAACGAATTGTATTAGAACAGTTTCAACAGGCTATTCCAACCATAGAAGACAAAAATTGTAAGGAAGTCATGATGCGATTATATCAATTGTATGCACTTTCGCAGATTGAAAAAAATAAAGGATGGTATCTAGAAGATGGCTACATGGAAGCTGTAAAAACAAAAGCCATACGTAAAATGGTCAATCAGCTATGCTGGGAAATTAGGCCGGATGCTGTTTCTCTGGTGAAAGCTTTTGATATTCCAGATAGTTGTCTAGGTGCTCCAATTGCCTTTTAGATCGCATATTTCATACAAATACGAACAAAAAAAACTCCTCAATTTCTTGAGAAGTTTTGTGGGCGATGAGGGGTTCGAACCCCCGACCCCCTCGGTGTAAACGAGGTGCTCTGAACCAGCTGAGCTAATCGCCCTATTTCACATTTCGGATAATTTCTTGTTCCTTATTGCGAGTGCAAATATAAGCCTAGATTTTATATTTACAAGCAAAAAATGAAAATAAATTAATAATAATTTCGCCTAAATCCCTTTCATACTCACTAACAGCGTATTAATACAAATAGCTACAGCTACTATTTTTTTGTATTGATTCCCGATAGTGTTACATTTGCATTATAAACAGCAAATAATGGCAAGGTTCAAAGAAAATGATTTACCAAAATCAAAAATTACCGCAAGTTCTCTCAACAAAGCAATCCTCATATTTAAATATGCCGAAAATCATCGCTGGAAGTTTTACGTAGGATTAGTTTTTTTATTGCTAACAGGAGCCACTGCTTTGGCATTTCCAAAATTGATGGGAATGTTAATCGACAGTGTAAAAAATAAAAGTTACACTGATGCTAATAACATTGCTTTATTTCTGATTGGGATTCTTTTTATGCAATCCATATTTTCGTTTTTTAGATTGTCCTTATTTATCAATTTTACAGAACATACTCTAGCCAATCTCCGATTGTCGTTATATAGTAATCTAGTAAAGCTACCTATGTCTTTCTTTTCGCAAAAACGCGTTGGAGAACTAAACAGTAGAATCAGTTCAGATATTACACAAATTCAAGATACTTTAACCTCCACGATTGCTGAGTTCTTAAGACAACTCATTTTAATTGTGGGTGGAGTGGCATTACTAGCTACCGAAAGTATCAAACTAACTTTACTAATGTTGTCTGTAGTTCCTTTAGTGGCTGTGGCGGCAGTTATATTTGGTCGGTTTATTCGAAAATTTTCAAAAAGCGTTCAAGATCAGGTAGCAGAAAGCCAGGTAATCGTTGAGGAAACGATGCAGGGAATCAGTATTGTTAAGGCTTTTGCCAATGAATGGTACGAAATTGCCCGTTACGACGGAAAAATAAAAGAAGTGGTAAAATTAGCCATCAAAGGCGGAAAATATCGAGGATACTTTGCTTCCTTTATTATATTTTGTCTTTTTGGAGCCATCGTAGCCGTAGTTTGGTTTGGTGTTCGTTTGAGCATCAGCGGAGAAATGAGCGTAGGCCAATTGATTTCATTTGTATTGTACTCTACGTTTGTAGGAGCTTCTTTTGGAGGAATCGCCGAATTGTATGCGCAAATCCAAAAAGCGATTGGAGCTACAGAGCGTGTTTTTGAATTATTGGAGGAAACTCCAGAAAAAATCAACTCTAAACAAAACGCTTCTTCACTTGAAAAAATCAAAGGAAATGTTACTTTTAAAAATGTAGCCTTTAGCTACCCTTCTAGAAAGGAAATAAAAGTGTTAAAGGATGTCAATTTCACGGCAAATTTTGGTCAAAAGATTGCCATTGTAGGTCCTAGTGGAACTGGAAAATCAACAATTGCTTCGTTATTATTACGCTTTTACGATATTGATTCGGGAGAAATATTAATTGACGGGAAAAACATTTATGATTTCGAATTAGAAAATCTACGTGGCAACATGAGTATTGTTCCCCAGGATGTAATTTTATTTGGAGGAACCATAAAAGAAAATATCGCTTACGGAAAACCAGAAGCTACCGAAGATGAAATTCTATTGGCTGCCAAACAAGCTAATGCCTTTAATTTTATCGAAGGATTTCCTGAAAAATTTGAAACTATTGTAGGGGAAAGAGGAATTAAACTTTCTGGAGGTCAAAGACAGCGTATTGCAATTGCCAGAGCACTTCTTAAAAATCCAAGTATCTTAATTCTTGATGAGGCTACATCTTCACTAGACAGCGAAAGTGAAAAATTAGTACAAGAAGCTTTAGAAATTTTGATGCAAGGAAGAACAAGTATCATTATCGCGCACAGACTATCGACTATTCGAAGTGCTGATCAAATATTAGTACTTGACAATGGAGAAATAACAGAGCAAGGAACACATCAAGAATTAATGACTTTAGAAAACGGAAAATACAAGAATTTAAGTAATTTACAGTTTAGTCATTCTTAAAGTTCCTTCCCCTAGCCCCCTCAGAAAGAGGGGGAACTATAAGGAAGTGGATTTATAAATTGTAATTTGAAAGTGGCAACTAAAAACTGACCACTGAAAACTATTATTTCCCTTTTCTTCTTTTGCGTTCTGTCTTAATCAAACCTAACTCACGACTAGTTTGACCAGCTACCGAAGTATTTTCCTCAGCACGACGAATCAAGTACGGCATGACATCTTTTACGGGACCAAAAGGCAGGTATTTGGCAACATTATAATGATGATCTGCTAGGTTATAACTGATATTATCACTCATACCATACAATTGACCAAACCAAATTCTATCGTCCTTAGAACTAATTCCTTTGGCTTTCATCATCTCCATTAAACTATAAGTACTTTCTTCATTATGAGTACCTGCAAAAATAGACATTGTATCTAAATGCTCAAGCATGTACTGCACTGCAGCATCATAATTAGCATCTGTAGCTTCTTTTGTAGGGCAAATAGGTGACGGATATCCTTTTTCTTTGGCTCTGTCATTTTCCTTTTCCATATAAGCACCACGTACTAACTTCATCCCTATAAAAAAACCTTCTTCTTTAGCTTGCTCATGCAATTTTTTCAAATAATCCAAACGATCCCAACGGTACATTTGTAAGGTATTAAAAACAATTGCTTTTTCTTTATTGTATTTGCGCATCATGGCAGTAACCAATTCATCGGCTGCATCTTGCATCCAACTCTCTTCACCGTCGATAAGCAATGCTACATTTTTTTTATGTGCTTCGCTACAAACTAAATCAAAGCGAGCCACTACTCTATCCCATTCTTCTTGCTCTTTTGCAGTTAAAGTCTGTTTTTCTCCAAGTTTTTCATACAATTCAAAACGACCCAAACCTGTTGGCTTGAAAACAGCAAATGGTATTGCATCGCGCTCTTTGGCAAAATCTACCGTTTTTAATGTCATCGCTAAAGCAGCATCAAACTGATCTTCTTCCTCTTTTCCTTCTACTGAATAATCTAGTACAGAAGAAACACCTTTAGTATACATTTTATCAACAACAGAAAGGCAATCATTTTCATTTACTCCGCCACAAAAATGATCAAAAACAGTAGCACGAATCAATCCTTCCACTGGAAGATGCGCATTCAAAGCAAAATTAGTAACTGCCGCTCCTATTCGCACCAACGGTTCGTTAGAGATCATTTTAAAAAGAAAGTACGCTCTATCAAGTTCTGTATCGCTTTTTAAAGCAAAGGCAACTTGTGTATTATTGAATATTTTTTCCATCTATTGTGATATTTTTATGCAAATATAGCCAGAGTTTTGAATATTGTTTAGCAAAAAATACCTTATTTTGCGCTTTCATTTAATCCAATAAGATGCAAACGATTCAAGCCGACAATTATCCGATTAATTTTAATGAAAAAGGATATGAAGCTCTAAACCTTCACCTCAAGGAAAATAAGTACTCTAACTTATTCATTATAGTAGACAGCAATACAAATGATTTGTGTTTACCTACATTTCTACCCTTTCTAGAAACGGAATTGACTATTGAAATTATCGAATTTGAAGCGGGAGAAGAAAATAAAAATATTGAGACTTGCGTCCAAATATGGAACGTTTTAACTGAACTTGGTGCTGATAGAAAAAGTCTTGTCATTAATGTAGGTGGTGGAGTTGTAACAGATTTAGGCGGTTTTGTTGCTTCAACATTCAAACGCGGAATTGATTTTATCAATGTACCTACTACACTACTATCTATGGTCGATGCTTCGGTGGGCGGGAAAAACGGAGTGGATCTAGGAAATTTAAAAAATCAAATTGGTGTTTTTAACCTACCAGCAATGGTAATCGTAGATACTAATTATTTAGAAACATTATCTCAAAACGAGATGCGTTCTGGTCTTGCCGAAATGCTTAAGCACGGTTTAATCTTTGATAAAGCCTATTGGGAACAATTTTTAGATTTAAAAACGATTGACTTTGCTGATTTTGATGATTTGATTCATCGCTCCGTAGTAATAAAAAACGAAATCGTAACATTAGATCCTACAGAGAAAAACATTCGAAAATCACTCAACTTCGGTCATACCTTAGGGCATGCAATTGAAAGTTATTTTTTAGAAAATGAAAACAAAACTACCTTGTTACATGGTGAAGCCATTGCGGTAGGCATGATTTTAGAAAGTTATATTTCATTAGATAAAAAATTGATCAGTGAAGCCGAGTATAATCAAATCAAAACAACGATAAAATCTATCTTTGATGACATCGCCTTTGAAGAAAATGACATTGAACCAATACTCGAACTACTGATTCATGACAAGAAAAATGAATATGGTTCCATACAATTTGCCCTTATTGAAGGTATTGGTAAAATAAAAATCAATCAATTGGTTGAAAATGAATTAATTCTTGAAGCATTTAAAGATTATAAATCTTAAATATTTTTTAGTTAAAAGGATTGGATTGCGTATAATTTATTTTTTACATTTGCCCCGATGAAAAACAATCAAAAACAAGGGAATTACAGCTCAAATAAAAACACAAACAATAAAGCTTTTTTAAGATTATTGAAGTGTTTTTATGCGATCAAAGGATATTTTTGTTTTGATCATTCTCAACATTTAAAAGTAGATCACGAAAAACTGCAGATTATTTATGCAAATATTAGGGTTTGAAAATTAGTTTAATTCAAAATCCAATTTAATTAATCTAAAACACTAAAAGCTAAATGAATACAAAATATTCAGATCTAATAAATCAAACATATTATTTCCCACAAGAAGAGTTTACTTTAAACAAAGACACGCTAAAGTTCCACAATATTGACTTGATGAAACTTGTGGAAGAATATGGAACTCCATTAAAATTCACCTATTTACCTCAAATTTCAAATAACATCAACAAAGCCAAAAACTGGTTTCGTAAATCGATGGAAAAAAATAAATATGAGGCAAAATATTACTATTGCTATTGTACAAAAAGCTCCCATTTTGAATACATTATGAATGAAGCTTTTAAAAACAATATTCATGTCGAAACCTCATCGGCTTTTGATATAAATATTGTTGAAAATTTGATGGCAAATGGAAAAATAAACAAAAGCACTTATGTTATTTGTAATGGTTTTAAAAGAGACCAATACATTGAAAATATCGCACGATTAATCAATAATGGACATAAGAATACTATTCCTATTATTGATAATTATGAAGAGCTAGATTTACTTCAGGCAGAAATTAAAGGAAAATTCAAAATTGGAATTCGTATTGCTGCTGAAGAAGAACCAAAATTTGAGTTCTATACTTCCCGACTTGGAATTGGGTATAAAAACATTGTTAGTTTTTATAAAAAACAAATTCAGGAAAATGAAAATTTAGAGCTGAAAATGCTCCACTTTTTTATCAATACTGGAATCAATGACACAGCCTACTACTGGAATGAATTAGTAAAATGTATCAAGGTTTACATTGCATTAAAAAAAGAATGTCCCACATTAGATGGTTTAAATGTTGGTGGAGGTTTTCCAATAAAAAATTCACTAGCATTTGAATACGATTACCAATACATGATTGATGAAATTATCAATCAAATAAAAATTGCCTGTGATGAAGCTGACGTAGACGTTCCAAACATCTTCACTGAATTTGGTTCCTTTACAGTAGGAGAAAGTGGAGGCGCTATCTATCAAATTTTGTATCAGAAACAACAAAATGATAGAGAAAAATGGAACATGATCGATTCTTCTTTTATCACTACCTTACCTGATACTTGGGCAATTAACAAGCGTTTTATAATGTTAGCCATCAACCGTTGGAATGATACATACGAACGGGTTTTGCTAGGTGGTTTAACTTGCGACAGCGACGATTACTACAATTCTGAGCAAAATATGAATGCCATTTATTTACCAAAATACAACAAAGAAAAGCCGTTATACATCGGATTTTTTAACACTGGTGCTTATCAGGAAACCATTGGTGGATACGGAGGATTGCATCACTGTTTAATTCCGCAACCAAAACACATCTTAATTAACAGAGATGAAAATGGAATTTTGGGAACTGAAGTTTTCTCAGAACAACAAACAGCCGATGATGTTTTAAAAATATTAGGTTACGACAAAAAATAAATAATTAAATACACAATTAGTCAATTTAAAAATTATTATATTTGAGTGTAAACATTCAATGAATTGATTTTTAAATCTTTAAATCCAACAAAATGAGTAAAGGACCAATAAGTCAGTTCATTGAGAAGCATTATTTGCATTTCAATTCGGCTGCTTTAGTAGATGCTGCAAAAGGTTACGAACAACAGCTAGCCAATGGCGCTAAAATGATGGTAACGCTTGCTGGTGCGATGAGTACCGCAGAAATCGGAAAGATATTTGCAGAAATGATTCGTCAAGATAAAGTGCAAATTATTTCTTGTACAGGAGCAAATCTTGAAGAAGATATCATGAACCTAGTAGCTCATTCTCATTATGAAAGAGTGCCTAATTACCGTGATTTGACTCCGGAACAAGAATGGGATTTGATGGAAAGAGGTTTGAATCGAGTAACTGATACTTGTATACCAGAACACGAAGCTTTCCGTCGTTTGCAAAAGCACATTTATAAAATCTGGAAAGATGCAGATGATAAAGGTGAACGTTTTTTGCCACATGAATTTATGTACAAAATGTTACTTTCTGGTGTTCTTGAAGAATATTATGAAATTGATTTAAAAGACAGCTGGATGTATGCTGCAGCAGAGAAAAACTTGCCAATTATTTGTCCAGGTTGGGAAGACAGTACAATGGGAAATATTTTCGCTTCCTACGTAATCAAAGGAGACTTAAAAGCTTCTACGATGAAATCAGGAATTGAATACATGACATTTCTTGCGGATTGGTATCCAAAAAATTCCGCTAATGGAATTGGTTTTTTCCAAATTGGTGGTGGTATCGCAGGAGATTTTCCAATTTGTGTGGTTCCAATGTTGTACCAAGATATGGAAATGCCTGAAACTCCATTTTGGAGCTATTTCTGTCAAATTTCAGATTCAACAACCAGTTATGGTTCTTATTCTGGAGCAGTTCCGAATGAAAAGATTACTTGGGGTAAATTAGATATTAAAACTCCAAAGTTTATCATTGAGTCTGATGCTACCATCGTAGCACCTCTAATTTTTGCTTATTTATTAGATTTATAGAATAACCTTATGAAAAGAGTAATTGTTGATTACGCAAAGTTAACTAACGAAATTTTAAACCTTTTAGTGGAGAAATTTCCTGATGGTTATGATGATTCGAATATCGTTCGTTTTAGAAATGCTAAAAACGAATTGATCGAGGCCGTAGAAGTACGCACTGATGATACTATTTATTTAGTAAAAGTAAGTACTAAGCTGGCTGATCGAATTGAAAACTTTGATGAAGATGATGAAATCGATGATGTTATCGAGCCAATTATCCCAATGAAAGCTTTGGGTATCGATGACGACATGGACGATGACGATGATGATGACGATGATCACAACGATCGAGACAAACCAGATTCTGATGAAGATGATGACGATGAAGATGACGACAATCGTAGTAATCGAAAAAAACGTCCCTCTATTGATGAAGACGACGAAGACGACGATGAAGATTAATTTCATTTAAAAATACAAAAGGAGCTCTTAATCGAGTTCCTTTTTTTTATCATTATCAAAACGCTTTTTCTTTTTACACCCATTTAATACTAAAAAGACACTCTTCTCCATCATGATCACATCACAAATACTACATGAGGCTCTAAAAGAAAATTTTGGTTTTGAGAAATTCAGACCCAATCAGGAGAACATTATAAATACTATTTTATCTGGTCATGATACCTTGGCAATTATGCCTACCGGAGGAGGAAAATCTATTTGTTTTCAATTACCAGCACTTTTATTTCCCGGAATCACCATCGTAATTTCGCCATTGATCGCCTTAATGAAAGACCAAGTGGACAGTCTAAAAGCAAACGGAATTGAAGCCTGTTTTATCAACAGCAGTCAATCTAGCGAAGAGCAGCAGCTACACATTCAAAACCTGAAAGACAATAAAGTCAAAATGGTTTATGTAGCTCCCGAAAGCTTATCTTATTTAGAAAATGCATTTAGCCAAATCACCATAAGCCTTATAGCAATTGATGAAGCGCATTGTATTTCTTCCTGGGGACATGATTTTAGACCTGCTTATACGAACTTAGGATATTTAAAAAACCGCTTCCCCTCTACTCCTGTTTTAGCTTTGACTGCAACCGCAGATAAGGCAACACGTAAAGACATAAGCAAGCAATTAAATTTAATAAATCCTAAGTCGTTTATTTCTTCTTTTGATCGAAAAAATCTTAGTTTAGAAGTTCGTCCTGCATTAGACAGAGTCAAGCAAATAATTGATTTCATAAGCGATAAACCTACTGAGTCTGGGATAATCTATTGTTTAAGTAGGAAGACTACCGAAGAACTTGCAGCTAAACTTAAAAAAGCGGGCGTAAACGCAAAAGCGTATCATGCCGGTTTAGACACTGCGGTGCGATCACAAACGCAGGATGAATTCATTAACGACGATTGTCAAGTCGTTTGTGCCACTATTGCTTTTGGAATGGGAATCGACAAATCAAATGTTCGCTGGGTTATTCATTATAATCTACCCAAAAATATTGAAGGCTATTATCAAGAAATAGGACGGGCTGGACGCGATGGCTTGCCTTCTGAAACGATATTATTCGAAAGTTATGGTGATGTTATCCAATTGCAAAAATTTGCTTCTCAAGGTTTAAATGCAGAGGTGCAACTGGCGAAACTCGAAAGAATGAAACAGTATGCCGATGCCTTGAGCTGTCGCAGAAAGATATTACTGTCCTATTTCGGTGAGCTAGTAACTGAAAATTGCGGGAATTGCGATATTTGTAAAAATCCACCTGAATTTTTTGATGGAACTATCATCGCACAGAAAGCATTATCGGCTATTATTCGATTGAAAGAATCAGAACCTTTGCCTGTAATTATTGATTTCTTGAGAGGCTCGAAGAATGCTTATATATTCGAAAATGAATATCAAAATTTAAAAACCTATGCTGTAGGTAGTGATACATCTTGGTACGACTGGAATCAATATATCATTCAATTGATCAATCAAGGACTTTGCGAAATCGCTTTTCACCGCCAAAATAAAATTCGCCTCACCGCATTAGCACGTGAAGTTTTATTTGAAGGCGATAAAGTACAATTGACCACAGTTCAAAAAATCAGTGCCGAAAAAACAGAGCTTAAAGAAACCAAGATTAGATCGGTAGCCAATTCTCTTTTTGAAACCCTACGAAAATTGCGTTACGAAATTTCTAAAGAAGAAAGCGTTCCTGCCTATGTGATTTTCAGTGATGCCGCTTTACGCCAAATGGAAACGATACGACCAATGAGTGATGACGAATTCATTACAATTGACGGTGTAGGAAAAGCAAAACTAGAAAAATACGGAGATGCGTTTATAAAAGCAATAATTGCATTTCAAAAAAATAAAGTTGCAAAACCAAAAAAAGAAGCTAGCACCTATAAAGAAACCCTACTTTTATTTCAAAGCGGCATATCAGCTGCCGAAATTGCAGCTAAACGAAAGCTAGGAATCGGTACGGTTATGTCTCATTTAGCCAAACTATATTTAGACGGCGCAGCAATTGACTTATATCAATTTGTTTCTAAAGAAGAGGTGAAATTGGTCGCTAAGGCAAAGATAGAGCTCAAAAATCCGTCGGCTTTGAAACCGTATTACGATCATCTCGAAGAAAAAATAGCGTACGACAAAATCAGATTGGCTTTGGCTATTATCGAAAAAGAAAATCGAAACTGATAAAAGTTTGCTGTTATTTATTTCGAATAAATAGAATAACTAGCTTACTTCTAGGAAAATTAGTTAATTTTATTTCTCATACACATTTGCTGTATGTCTATTCTAATTAACAAAGCAAGGATGAATCTCGATACAGACTTTACCTTTAAAACCCTTCAACTAACTCCGGATTACGAAGGAGAAGTTACGGCTACGTTTATTTCTTCAAATCGTAATTTGAGAACAAGAAAAAGTGTATTGTACTTACATGGATATAATGACTATTTCTTTCACCCACATCTGGCTGAAAAATTCAATGACAATTCGATTGATTTTTATGCGCTTGATCTGCGCAAATACGGTAGGTCGCTATTAAAACATCAGCATCCCAACTATTGCAAGAACATTGAAGAATATTTTGAGGAAATTTCTATCGCTATAACTGAAATTGATAATAGAAGCAGAAATCAAATTTATCTTTTAGGTCACTCCACTGGAGGATTGATAGCAAGCAATTACATGAATACCGGTTGCGAAAGAAACAAAATAGATGCTCTTATTTTAAATTCACCATTTTTTGACTTGTATCAGTCGGAATTTGAGAAGTTCCTCAGTTACTGGGGTTCCAAAATCATTTCTTCTATAGCGCCGTATGCAAAAATCGAAGGTGCATTAGCTGCTGTTTATGCCCAAAGTTTACATAAAGACTTCTATGGTGAGTGGGATTTTAATCTAGACTGGAAACCAATAAAAGGTTTCCCTACTTATCTTAAATGGGTAGTTGCGATAATCAACGCTCAGAAAAAATTAGCAAACTCAAATATAAAAGTACCCATTCTAATTATGCATTCTTCAGACTCAAAAAAGATGACCACTTTTACTAAAGAAGCTATATCTAGAGATACGGTGTTGAATATTGAGGATATAAAAAGAGTTGGAGCAACTCTGGGAGATAATGTAACACTGTTGCAAATCGACAATGCTTTGCATGATATCTTTCTATCTCCAAAACCGGTGCGAGATTCCGCATTCGATAAAATGCTGTCGTGGTTATCAAAAATGGAGTAAGCTCTATCAATAACAATTGCAATGTCAATATCAATAAAAAAGAGACAAGTAATTGCAACATATCGATTGCCCATTTATCAAAAAAAAAGAAAATCCCAAAATCTAATCACTAGATTTTGGGATTATATATTTAATCTGAATCGTATTAAAATAACTATTCGATAGGTAAAATTATAGTGGAGGTAATTTGCTCTAAAACTTCAAAAGCAGTTTCCGCCATCTTATTTCCTTTTGTATCTAAAAGTGGATTAACCTCAACAACCTCAATACAAACTACTTTTTTACTTTTAATAATCTGATTGATAATAGCGATTACTTCATGTTGATCAAATCCTTTAGGAACTGGAGTTCCCGTTCCATATGAAATCATATCACAATCCATTGAATCCACATCAAAAGAAATATAAATTAAATCGCAGTTTGACAATTTAGATAAAGCCTCGGCAACACAAGTTTGTAGACCACGGTAACGCACTTCGTCAACTTTGTAGTTCTTGATACCCAATTTTTCAATTTGGCTATCTTCAGCCTCTTCTGTATCACGAACGCCAAAATAAATTAAGTTTTCGGGAAGTATCTTAGTGCCAGAAGTACCAATATTTTTCATGTTCTCCCAGTGCTGTACCGTTTCTGGACTAACCTCGTTGACTTTACAATCTAAATTATCTTCTCCCAATGCCGCTGACAATGGCATTCCATGAATATTTCCAGATGGTGAAGTGTAAGGCGAATGCAAATCAGCATGCGCATCAATCCAAACGACACCCACTGCTTTTGTAGGATAAACTGCTTTAATACCACTTATTGTTCCCAATGCTGAGGAATGATCACCAGATAGTACAATAGGAAAATAATTTTCTTTCAAATTATGCTTTACGGCATATGAAACACGCGTGCATTGCTCCACAACGTGTTCGATTCTTTTGGCAAAAGTATTTCTATTTTTATCATAGATGCTTTCGTTGTGGGTTTTCACGTCTTCAAACTCAAACTGATTAAAATAATCACTGTTGCGATTGATAGCAGCAATTTCGATAGCATCAATCCCTAGATCAGATCCTCTTGTCCCCGCACCAATATCTGAGCGATTCTTTATTAATTTTATAAACCGTTCCATACTAAATAGAAATTATTTAAAATCGTTAAGTGCTTTTTCAATAATCGAGAGACAGTCTTGTATTTGAGCTTCAGTAATAACTAACGGTGGAGCAAATCTAATTTTGTTACCATGAGTTGGTTTAGCCAACAATCCATAGTCTCTAAATTTCAAGCAAATTTGCCAAGCTAAATCAGATTCTTCATCACAATTGATTACAATTGCATTCAGTAATCCTTTTCCTCTCACTAAACTGATTAATGAATTTCTTGAAGCGATATCATTCAATCCTTTTCTTAATAAAATTCCGAGACGTTCCGCATTTTCAGATAAATTTTCATCACGCACAACTTCTAGTGCAGCCACTGCTACAGCAGCAGCTACTGGATTTCCACCAAAAGTCGATCCGTGTTGTCCTGGTTTTATAACATTCATAATTTCGTTATTAGCCAATACTGCCGAAACGGGATAAACACCTCCCGAAATCGCTTTCCCTAAAATAAGAATATCAGGTTTCACCTCTGGCGTATTTTCACATCCTTGAGTGCAAGAACAATTTCCACAAGTAGCCAATAATCTTCCGGTACGAGCAATTCCTGTTTGAACCTCATCTGCAATAAATAATGCATTATGAGCTGCACATAATGCTTTGGCTTTCGCCAAATAACCCTCGCTAGGAACATAAACTCCTGCTTCTCCCTGAATTGGTTCCACTAAGAAACCAGCTATATTTGAATTTAATTTTAAAGCGGCTTCTAAGGCGTCGATGTCATCATAAGGAATTTTAATAAAACCTTCTGTAAAAGGACCAAAATTCTTACGCGCATTTTCGTCATTTGAAAACGAAATTATCGTTGTCGTTCTTCCATGGAAATTATTTTCACAAACAATAATTTGCGCTTGATTTTCTGGAGTTCCTTTCACTTCATACGCCCATTTTCTACAAATTTTTAAAGCGGTTTCAACAGCTTCAGCTCCTGTATTCATTGGTAATACTTTATCAAAACCAAAATATTTAGTCACATATTCTTCAAAAACTCCCAATTGATCGTTATGAAAAGCACGCGAAGTCAATGTTAAAGTTTGTGCTTGTTTTACCATTGCCCCCACAATTTTTGGGTGACAATGACCTTGGTTTACAGCCGAATATGCTGATAAGAAATCATAATATTTTTTACCATCAACATCCCAAACAAAAACCCCTCCTCCTTTTTCGAGAACTACCGGTAATGGATGATAATTATGGGCTCCATATTTATTTTCTTTTTCGATTAACGCTTCTGATTTAGAAGAAAGTACTTGTTGTGTTTGTGCCATGATAAAATATATTTTAATGCTTAGATCACAAAAATACAAATATTTTTAAATTAAGCAATAAAATTCGGTATTTTTGATTTATTAGCGATTAAATAAAGTTAATTTTTAAAATTAAAGTCGTTTTTAAAGTCATTTTATTAAATTAAGCTGCGCTATGGCCTGTAACATAAAAAATTTTAATTACTTTTATAGCTACAAAATAACATTTTAATTTAAAATATTTTTCATGGATGTATTAGATGAATTCGACATAAAAATCTTAAAGGAATTGGAAAAAGATGGCCGAATGGCTTACTCTGCAATTGCTGCAACCTTAAAAGTATCTAATACCATGGTTCATCAGCGCATCAATCGCATGATGGAGCAAGGAATCATTACAGGAATAAAACCCATCATAAACGAAAAGAAAATAGGCTATGACTGGGGATCATTTACTGGGATTACACTTAATAAGGACGAAGATTCTAGTAGAGTTATAGACGAACTTAAAAAAATCCCTGAAGTTACGGAGTGTTATTACATCACTGGCTCTTTTACTTTGTACATAAAAATGATTGCACGTGATCATGAACACATGAGAAAATTACTTTATGAAAAAATTGACAGTATTCAAGGAATTGCAAAAACAGACTCCATGATTGAATTGGGCTGTGCCTTCAAAAGAAATATCTCCTTGTAACATCATAGCAGTAAAACAGTTGAAATTTTCATCTTTTTTAAAATAATACAATACCGCAATAAATATATTCTATAGTGTAGCTTAATTTTTTTGGTTTTAATTCAGATATTTGTGTAAAAACACTACGTTATGAAAAATTTAAAATATTTTATTTTAGGAGTTCTTATATACTCAAACGCATCTTTTGGCCAACTAAAAGCTGTTACTTATCAAGACGAAAATCAGATTTTAAATGGTTTTAAGATTGCACCATCAAAGAAAAGTTCGCAAAAACCGGGGATTTTGATTCTTCCTGCTTGGCATGGAATTGACAAAGCATCAAAGGATATTGCGGGAGATTTGGCTAATTTGGGCTACTATGCTTTCATAGCAGATATTTACGGTGCGGGAAATTACCCAAAAGACAATGCAGAAGCCGGTCAAAAATCTGGTTATTATAAAACCAATTATAAGGAATATCAAACAAGAATTTCATTAGCGCTGCAACAACTGATAAAAGCTGGTGCTAATCCAGATAATATTGTAGTTATTGGATATTGTTTTGGAGGTACAGGAGTTCTTGAAGCAGCGCGTGGTCATCTCAATATAAAAGGTGTAGTTTCTTTTCACGGTGGCTTAGGTAGAGATACCACAAGACCTACTGAAGCAATTACTACTAAAGTTTTAGTCTGTCATGGTGCTGACGATCCTTATGTGTCAGCAGAAGAGATTACGGCTTTCCAACAAGAAATGCGTGACACAAAAGCAGATTGGCAAATGATTTATTATGCAAACGCAGTTCACGGTTTTACTAATCCCGAATATGGAAATGACAATTCAAAAGGTGCTGCTTATAATGCCACTGCAGCAAGACGTTCATTTGAACATTTGAAACTTTTCTTGAATGAGGTTTTAAAAAAGTAATCTATTTTACAAATGCATGTAACTATTAAAGCTCAGGTGGTACTAACACTATACCTGAAGGTGATTTTTTGGAAAATACTTTTTGGAAAACCTTAAAAAACCTTTGATTAATACCGTGAAATTTGACCTTAACATGCCTTTTCGATAATATAGAATTGAATACTATATAGTTATAACAAATTGTACAGTATTTTAATTTTAAACTTTCATCAATCTAAAATAACCCCAAAATGAAAAAAATTATTGCCTTATTTGTGGTAGCCACTACCCTATCGTGCAGTACCACAAAAGTTACTAAATCAGTAGATAATTCTGATCCTACAAAGTATATGAATACAATCACTGCAAATGAGCTAAAAACACATCTTTACATTGTTGCATCAGACGGAATGGAAGGCAGAGAAACGGGTTCTGCAGGACAAAAAAGAGCGGGAAATTACCTTATTAGCCAATATGTAAAAAACAAGGTTTCTTTTCCTATAGGCGCTACAAGTTTTTACCAGCCAGTACCTGCTGCCTTTTTGAATGCCAAACGAAATGCAAATCTACCTGATTCAGAGAATATATGGGCCTTTATAGAGGGTTCAGAAAAGCCCAACGAAATTGTGGTTGTATCTGCTCATTACGACCATGTGGGAGTTAAAAATGGCGATGTTTATAACGGTGCTGATGACGATGGCTCAGGAACGGTAGCCTTATTAGAGATGGCTGAAGCTTTTCAAAAAGCCAAAAAAGATGGTCACGGCCCAAAACGTTCGATTATGTTTTTACACGTAACAGGAGAAGAACATGGTTTATTAGGCTCTAGCTACTATTCTGAAAATCCTTTATTTCCTATGGCAAATACCGTAGCAAATATCAATATTGATATGATAGGTCGTCGCGATGAGGCTCATGCCAATACAAACAATTATGTTTACGTGATTGGCGCAGACCGTCTATCAAGTGATTTAGACAATATCACTACCGCAGTGAATAAAAAATATATTCAAATGGAGCTGGACTACAAATTCAATGACCTTGCCGATCCTAATCATTTTTATGAGCGTTCTGACCATTATAATTTTGCAAAGCACGGAGTTCCTTCCGTTTTCCTATTTAATGGCGTTCACGCAGACTACCATCAAAAAACAGATACACCAGACAAAATTGAATACGATGCGTTAACAAAGAGAACGCAACTCGCTTTTACTATGGCCTGGGAATTAGCCAATAGAGAAAATAGACCCGTTGTAGACAAGAAATAAATGTAAGAATCATATAAAACGAAAGCTTTGAAGAAATTCAAAGCTTTTTTCATTTCACTTAATCCCACAAAAAAAGCCTCTCATTTCTGAGAGGCTTTTGCCTTTTGGGTGGGAGACGGGGCTCGAACCCGCGACCCTCGGTACCACAAACCGATGCTCTAACCAACTGAGCTACAACCACCATAATGCTTAGCGGTGGCAAAGATACAACATAAGTTCACTTCTGCAAATATTTTTTTCAAAAAATTACATGAAATTTACATCAAATCTCCTAAACTATTGACTGCCAAATATCTTTCTACCGTAAAACCTTCAGCATAATCTACTCCTACAAGTCGGCCGAGATCCTGCGAACGATAATTCAAGCTTTCAAAGAAGTTTTTAGAGGTGATTGGCGACTCTGGCTCTTTCGAATCCTTGTCATAAAACTGCGAACCGTATGCTAATATCGATTCTATCTTTTTTTCTGTAAATCCTGAAATATCGACAACAAAATCTGGAACAATATTTTTCCACTGAATGTAATGATAGACTATTTTTGGTCTCCATGCCGTCTGCTTCTCTCCATCTAATTCGGTTTCGATTTTCATCAAACCAGATAAAAAACAAGCATCCGAAACTAATTTACTTCCTTTTGCATGATCTATATGGCGGTCATCGATTGCATTGCACAATACAATTTCTGGTTGATACTTCCTGATCATTTTTATAATCTCACGTTGGTGCTTTTCATCATTCACAAAAAAACCGTCCCGCATTTCTAAATTTTCTCTTACGGAAACCCCTAGAATTTTTGCAGCAGCATTTGCCTCCTGATCTCTAATTTCAGCTGATCCTCGTGTTCCTAGTTCCCCACGAGTTAAATCAATAATACCAACTGTTTTCCCTAAGGATATTTCTTTTAAAAGTGTCCCCGAACATCCCAGTTCTACATCATCAGGATGAGCTCCAAAAGCTAATATATCTAATTTCATTTCTATTTTTTCTATCTATTTTCTATTCTCTATTCTATGTATTCTTTACTCTATTCTCTAACTACAAAACTTTCTTCATTGTCCCCGATTTATTAACGCTTTCCTCCCACTCGCTTCTTGGATCACTATCTTTTGTAATACCGCAACCCATGTACAAATACGCCTTATTTTCTTTTATTTTCATACATCTTAAATTGACATATAAATCAGATTTTAAAGTCTCATTATCAAAGCCAACTTTATTTAACTCTCCTAAAAAACCAGTATAATATTCCCTATCATAATCTTCGTTTCCCAAAATAAAATCCTTTGCTTTCTGTTTAGGTAATCCACAAACAGCAGGTGTAGGATGTAGAACAGAAATCACTTGTTTCAAATTTGAATCATCGTTTAACACACCTTCAATATCCGTTTTTATATGAAATAGCTCACCCGCTTTTAAGGCATAAGGGCTGGATATCGCAATATCTGATGTCAGATCTTTTAAATTTTTTAGAATAAAGTCGGTAACAAACTGTTGTTCTTCTACTTCTTTTTTCTCCCAGATCACTTTTTGTGAACCTTTGCTTTTTTGGGTTCCCGCTACTGCCATAGTAGAAAACTTCTTATTATCAGATTTAAGCAATCTTTCTGGTGTTGCTCCCATCCATAAACCTATTTTGGGATGATACCAACAGTAACAAAAAGCATTTGGATAACTTTGAATCAATTTTTCGAAAACCGAAACCAAATCAAATTTTTGCAATTCGACTGTTTCTTTCCTTGATACCACAACCTTTTTAAAAACATCCTTTCTGATCGCGTCAATTCCTTTTTGAACTAGAAATTCAAAATGCTCTTGAGCTTGCTTATTTTCAGACATTGAAAAATCAGAGTCAGAAGTTTCTTCGCTAGCCGTTATCAATGAACTCCATTTCACGGACTGATCAAAAGGAATAAGTATTCTTTGATTCCCTTCAAAAGGTGCAAAAACAAAACCGGACTCTTCAAAATTTTCAGCAAAGTACAAATGATCGTTTTTCTGAAAATAGCCCACTACTTTGATATTATCGGGCTTTCTATATAGTACAAAAGGCAATTTTTGCAATTCCTGTTGTTTCACTTTGATAAAAAAATCAATCATATTTACTTAATTCTAAACCGAAGTTTAATTAATAAAAAAGTACCACTTATTCTTCTTTTCTCTTTCTTTTTGGCAAAACCATATTAGTCAATTTGCACAGTGAAATCAAATTATTATTTTCATCAGTAATTCGTATTTCCCAAAGGTGAATACTTCTACCCTGATGAATTATCTTAGCCGTAGCAGTTACTATACCATTGCGTTTTGCCTTAAGGTGATTTGCCGAAATCTCAATTCCACGCACTTCACTAAGCTCGGGATTTATAAATAAAAAGGAAGCCGCACTTCCCACACTTTCTGCCAGGGCCACCGAAGCGCCGCCGTGCAACAGACCCATAGGCTGATGAACAGTAGGATTTACAGGCATTGTTGCTGTCAAAAAATCCTCACCAGCATCAACATACTCAATATTTAAGGTTTCCATTAAAGTGTTTTTGGAAATACGATTGCAGTATTCCAGTATTTTTTCTTTATCGAATGTCATGAATTTAATTTTATATAGATTGTAAAAATAAATAAAAGATAAGACACAAAAAGTAATTCCAATACTTATTCTGCATTCAAAATAAAAATCCTTTCACTCTGAATGAGTTTTTTCTTATTTTTACAGAAAATCAACCGAAATGCGTGCTTTTTCTCTATTGTTTTTTATCGGAATATTATTGTCAATTTGCTCATGTCGTTCTGATTTTGAAACCGTGGCAAGTACGGGTGATTTAACTTTTTCAAAAGACACGATCTACCTTGATACTGTTTTTACGAATATCGGTTCCAGCACCTACCGTCTAAAAGTATACAATAAAAGTAAAAACGACATCAGCATTCCTACTATAAAGCTAGCCAATGGTCTTAATTCTAAATATCGAATGAGCGTTGATGGCATGCAAGGAAGCAGCGGAAAAATTTTCAATAATGTAAATTTATTAGCGAACGACAGTCTGTATATTTTCATCGAAACTACAGCAAGTATTACAGATGCTAACCCCAATGATTTTTTATATACAGACCAAATTGAATTTGATTCAGGAACAAATTTACAAAAGGTAGAGTTAGTGACGCTCATTCAGGATGCTGTTTTCTTGTATCCAAAACGTTTTGCAGACGGAACTACCGAGACCCTTCCTGTTGATGATGAAAAAATTTATGGCTTTTACTTGGATGAAGACGATCCTATAAATGGCAACGAACTCCATTTTACCAATACTAAACCCTATGTTATATATGGCTACGCTGCGGTTCCAGCAGGAAAAACAGCTGTTTTCGACGCCGGTTCCAGAGTCCATTTCCATGCTAATTCCGGACTGATTGTAAGCAATAGTGCCTCTTTAAACATAAATGGTGCTGCCTCAACCTCAACCAAATTAGAAAATGAAGTCGTTTTTGAAGGCGATCGATTAGAGCCTGGATATAATGATGTTCCTGGACAATGGGGAACAATCTGGCTTACAAATGGAAGCACTAATAACAAAATCAATCATTTAACCATAAAAAATGCGACGATAGGACTACTAATTCAAAACAATGACGGCACGACTGTATCGATTAAAAACACCCAAATCTATGACTCGTCTAATTATGGAATTCTAGCGCAAACAGCAAAAATTAACGGAGAAAACATTGTGATTAATACAGCTGGATTAGCAAGTTTAGCCTGCACTTATGGTGGAAATTATAAATTTACCCATTCCACATTCAACAATAACTGGAACAGTTCGTCCCAAGTGGCAGTTGCAATAGATAATTTTATTACAGCTGCCATTCCCGAAGTAAAAGATTTGACGCAAGCGACTTTCAATAATTGTATTATTTATGGTTCGTATACGAATGAATTGAGCCTAAGAAAAAAAACAACGGCTGCATTTAATTACCAATTCAACAATTGTTTGATCAAATATGATGCGACGTCCACAAATCCCGATTATCAATTTGCAACTGATGCTACTCATTATTCAGCAATTATTTTAAATCTGAGTCCGAAGTTTTACAATATCAACTTGAATAAATTGAATATTGATGGGAATTCGGCTGCTTTCGCAAAAGGGAATTCGGCATACTTGATTCCGACAGATATTTTAGGAAAAACGAGAGCTACACCTCCAGATTTAGGTGCGTATCAGAGTATGGAGTTTCCAAAATAAAGTTGATCAAATTACCCATAACTTCAACCAATAAGAAATTAATTAAACACACTAAGAAGATTATATTTCTTTACGC
Source organism: Flavobacterium hiemivividum (assembly GCF_004349145.1). GTDB lineage: Bacteria > Bacteroidota > Bacteroidia > Flavobacteriales > Flavobacteriaceae > Flavobacterium > Flavobacterium hiemivividum. The sequence goes on from NZ_SMFO01000006.1 coordinate 137,895, forward strand.
TCGAAAGAAAAACAAACATTAATTTATTTTTAATATTTGGCACTGAAGTATCGTCTTTTAAAAAGTGTTTTTTGCTCTTGCCAAAACTACTTTTTTAGACTAAATTTGCACCGTAATACAACAAACTACACAACAATGATCCATTTCTTTGAAAACCAAAGCAAAACTGTTTTTGCCGTACAAACGCAAGACGAAATTTCAGCTCAAGACATTTCAAAATTAAACTGGCTTTTCGCCGACTCAAATAAAATAGAAAAATCCGTACTGACGGATTTTTTTGTTGGTCCCCGCGCCGCTATGGTCACTCCTTGGAGTACCAATGCAGTTGAAATCACTCAAAATATGGCGATTTCAGGAATCATCAGAATTGAGGAATTTTATTATGCTACCGCTGATTCTGAAGATTTTGACCCTATGCTTTCGCAAAAATATACTGAGTTAAATCAAGACATTTTTACCATCAATATCGCACCAGAAGTAATTTTGGATATTGATGATATTGCAGCATACAACAAAAAAGAAGGATTGTCATTAAGCCCTGAAGAAGTGGAATACCTAGACAACTTAGCTGTTAAATTAGGTAGAAAACTAACTGATTCTGAAATATTTGGTTTCTCACAAGCCAACTCAGAACACTGTCGTCACAAGATTTTCAATGGAAAATTTATTATTGACGGTGTAGAAAAAGAATCTTCTTTGTTTAAAATGATTAAGAAAACATCGTTAGAAAATCCTAACGACATCGTTTCAGCATACAAAGACAATGTGGCTTTTGTAAAAGGGCCTCGTGTAGAACAATTTGCTCCAAAAAGCGCTGACAAACCTGATTTTTATGAAGTAACAGAATTTGATTCGGTTATTTCTTTAAAAGCAGAAACACATAATTTCCCTACAACTGTAGAGCCTTTCAACGGAGCTGCAACTGGTTCTGGAGGAGAAATTCGTGACCGTTTAGCAGGTGGACAAGGTTCTTTGCCTATGGCAGGAACGGCAGTTTATATGACTTCCTATTCTCGTCTAGAAGAAAACAGACCTTGGGAAAACGGAATGACAGAAAGAAAATGGTTGTACCAAACTCCAATGGATATCTTAATCAAAGCCTCAAACGGAGCTTCTGATTTTGGAAACAAATTCGGACAACCGCTTATTACGGGTTCTGTACTGACTTTCGAACACGAAGAAGATGCCCGTAAATTAGGTTTCGACAAAGTGATTATGCAAGCCGGCGGAATTGGTTACGGAAAATTAGATCAAGCTATCAAGAAAACGCCACAAACCGGAGACAAAGTTGTTATCCTAGGTGGAGAAAATTATAGAATCGGAATGGGTGGAGCTGCAGTTTCTTCTGCAGATACGGGAGCTTTTAGCTCTGGTATTGAGTTAAACGCAATCCAACGTTCGAATCCAGAAATGCAAAAAAGAGTTGCTAATGCCATTCGTGGATTAGTAGAAAGCAATGAAAACCCAATCGTATCGATTCACGATCACGGAGCTGGAGGACATTTAAACTGTCTGTCAGAATTAGTAGAGGATACTGGAGGTTTAATTGACTTGGACAAATTGCCTGTGGGTGACCCTACCCTTTCGGCAAAAGAAATCATCGGTAACGAGTCTCAAGAAAGAATGGGATTAGTTATTGGTCAAAAAGACATTGACACCTTACAAAAAATTGCCGATAGAGAGCGCGCTCCTATGTATCAAGTAGGTGACGTGACTGGAGACCATCGTTTTACTTTCGAATCAAAAACTACAGGGGCTAAACCTATGGATTTTGCTTTGGAAGACTTTTTTGGAAGTTCTCCAAAAGTGGTGATGACAGATTCAACTATCGACAGAAAATATGCTGATTTAGAGTACAGCGTAAAAAAAATATCAACTTATCTAGAACAAGTGCTTCAATTAGAGGCTGTGGCTTGTAAAGACTGGTTAACGAATAAAGTAGACCGTTGTGTGGGTGGAAAAGTAGCCAAACAACAAACTGCTGGACCATTGCAATTGCCGTTGAATAACTGTGGTGTAATGGCTTTAGATTACAACGGAAAAGAAGGAATTGCAACTTCTATTGGGCATTCACCAGTAGCCGCTTTACTTGATCCTGTTGCAGGAAGTAGAACCGCTATTGCTGAATCTTTATCGAATATTGTTTGGGCTCCAATTAAAAATGGTTTGGATGGAATTTCACTTTCGGCAAACTGGATGTGGGCTTGTAAAAACGAAGGAGAAGATGCTCGTTTGTATGCTGCAGTAGAAAGCTGTTCGAATTTTGCAATCGAATTAGGAATCAATATCCCAACAGGAAAAGATTCCCTTTCGATGAAACAGAAATATCCAAATGACGAAGTAATTGCTCCAGGAACAGTAATTATTACAGCTGGTGGTAACTGTACTGATATTAGAAAAGTGGTAGAACCAGTTTTACAAAGAGACGGTGGTTCTATTTATTATATTAATTTATCGCAAGATGAATTTAAATTAGGAGGTTCGTCATTTGCACAAACCTTGAATGCTATTGGGAAAGATGCACCAACAATTAAAGATGCTGCCTTTTTCAAAAAAGCATTCAATACAATTCAGGAATTAATCTTAGAAGACAATATTCTTGCAGGCCACGATATAGGAAGTGGTGGTTTGATTACTACTTTATTAGAAATGTGTTTCGCCGATAACAATTTAGGAGCTAAAATTGACTTCTCTGTTTTTGAAGAGAAAGACATTATCAAATATTTATTTGCTGAGAATATCGGAATTGTATTCCAAGCTAAAGACGATGCGAGTTTAGAGAATAAACTAAACACAAATGGAGTTTCTTTCTACAAATTAGGAACAGCAACTTCTGAAGCAACTTTAGACTTTGGTCCTTGCAAATTAGACATTGCGAAATACAGAGATGTTTGGTTTAAAACTTCGTTTTTATTAGACCAAAAACAATCTAAAAACGGAATGGCGCAAGCGCGTTTTGACAATTACAAAAATCAACCGTTAAACTATACTTTTCCAGCACATTTTACAGGAAAAAAACCAATAATCGATGCTTCTAAACCGCGTCCAAAAGCAGCTATTATTCGTGAAAAAGGAAGTAATTCTGAACGCGAAATGGCAAACGCTATGTACTTAGCTGGTTTTGATGTAAAAGACGTTCACATGACCGATTTGATTTCAGGTCGTGAGACTTTAGAAGACATTCAATTCATTGGAGCTGTTGGAGGTTTCTCTAACTCTGATGTATTAGGTTCAGCTAAAGGTTGGGCTGGAGCTTTTAAATACAACGAAAAAGCAAATACTGCCTTGAAAAACTTCTTCAAACGTGAAGATACTTTATCTGTGGGAATTTGTAATGGTTGCCAGCTTTTTGTTGAATTGGAATTAATCCATTCAGAACATGAAGAAATGCCTAAAATGTTACACAACAAAAGTAAAAAACACGAAAGTATCTTTACATCAGTAACAGTACAGGAAAACAAATCAGTGATGTTGTCTAGCTTAGCTGGATCTACATTAGGAGTTTGGGTTTCGCATGGTGAAGGAAATTTCGAATTGCCATTAGGTGAAGAAAATTACAATATTGTTGGTAAATACGCTTACGATGGGTATCCTGCTAATCCAAACGGTTCTCATTATGATGTAGCCATGCTTTGCGATCTTACAGGACGCCATTTAGTTATGATGCCGCACATTGAGCGTTCTACGTTTCAATGGAACTGGGCACATTATCCAAAAGACAGAAACGATGAAGTTTCACCTTGGCATGAAGCCTTTGTTAATGCTAAAAAATGGATTGACAACAACTAAATTACACTGTTATTTATATAGTAAAAGCGTTCTCTTTTGAGAACGCTTTTAGTTTTATATAGAAAAATAAGTTCTTTAAATTTTAAATTTGATTAAAATTAAAGTACCTGTTAAGGTTTGCATGTTTAAACACTTCTGCGGTAACTTTAAAATTGAAATTAAATAAAGCTATAATCTACATTTGATAGTTTATATTGCTCGTCTATAATGCTTTGTTTCCAAATTTTATTTCCAGAACTATTCAATGAAAGAAATAGTACTTACATTTTTTTTATTAAAATACCATTAGCCATCAGCGAGTATTTTGTTTTTGGAGTAACGATACTATCAATAGCAGCTTGAGATTTACCACCGTCTTTTGCGTAATGTTTCAAATCCGCAACGCTTTCCACACTAACATACGCTTTCCCGCTAATTACAACTTCTTCGTTAGCTGCATCTGTAGGAACGAAAAAAGCATAATCTTTAAATTTAACAAACACTTCTTTATCATTAGATAAATCTAAATTCATCCAACATCCTTTCTGCTTACATACTTCTTTTATTTTTGACTTAAATTTTACATCAATTGTATCTCCTTGGGAAAGTTTATCAAATTTGGCCAGCATCTCCTCTTTAGACAATGCATTTTCATCTGAAATACTATCCCCAAAAGTAGCATACGCTATTTCCGTTTTTATTTCTTGAACTTTATCCTCTTTTTTACAACTCGATAATACCAGAATCGAGCAAGCAATTAAAATCGATTTTTTCATTAGTTTCATTTTTAGTTAGTTATTTTGGTTATTCTAATTTTCAAAAATAGCTAGAATATTGAGACAGCGATTAATTATCTTTAAAATTTTAAAATAAAACGTACTTTAAACTTACAATTTTGCAACTAACTTCGGAAAAATATCCAATTGAAATATAACGCTTCTCCATGACAGAAAGTTTTTTCGAATGCATAAAAATATAATCTTAATTATTGTTATAGGAAAAATATTCTCGAAAAAGAGTGCTTTTTTTAGTTAGCAATTAATGCATATTGGACGTTACTGTAATAAGAAATTAAACCGTAATTACATCGACAATTGCCGAAACTGGACGTATTGCCCTCGTATCTTCAATTGTGGGTCCAGCAACCCAAACGGTTTTATAGGTAACTTCGGTAGCTGCTTTTGTTACGGCATTTGATCCCATAACATATCGGATCATTTTCACCCATTTTTTCAAGGTTTTATTTTTGCTCAAGGTTTTCTCTATCCAAGATTGTTTAGTCCCTACTTTTTGGACATACGGCGTATTAATCACCGTGCAAGGTGTTCCTGATATTTTCTCGGTCAAAACTATATCATTGGCACCATAATCAACACAAGCTTGTTTGTATTCCTCCGAAACTCCAGATTCAAATGACGCTATAAAAGGACTACCAACTGATACTCCAATCGCTCCGTAGCTTAACATTTTATCTAAATCTGATTTAGTGCTCACGCCACCTGCCGAGATAACAGGTAATCCTGTATTTAAATTTAACTCTTTAATTAAGGCTTCTGGAGGTGTTGGTCCTCTATGTCCTCCAGCCAGATTATTAACCGCAATTAATGCATCGGCACCTAAGCTTTCTACTTTTTTGGCAAAAGCCAAGTCGGTTACATCACAAAAAACTTTAATCCCTGCCTTATGTGCGGCATTAATGGTTTCTTCTGGTGAACCCAGAGAAGTAATGATAAAATCTACTTTTTCATCACACAAAACAGCCAGCTGATCTTTGTATTTGATATTTGATTTATTCACAATCAAATTATAACCAAAACTACCTCCTGAAACTTTCGCAGCTTTTAATTCCAAAATCGAAGCTCGAAGTTCCTCTAATGTACGGTAATTTAAAGCTGGAATACATCCCGCAACACCAGATTTCATTCCTTCGATGACCATTTTAGTATTCGAAACTAGAAACATTGGTGCTATTATCAAGGGGCGATCAATATTCAAAAGGGAGGTCAACGTAGGCTTTGCCATTACTTTAAGTTTTATTTGAAACAAATATAACAAAATATGCTATGCGTGCCTAGTATTTACAAAGTTATAGACTAAGCAGTATTCTTTCTCATTAATTCGACCTACTGTACAAAAAGGACTAGAAAGTATCTTTTTTTACTTTCTAATCCTTTTATAGTAGCGAACAGTATACAATTATATGCCTTAACTGTGTGAATATACATCAACATTATACTAGTCTCTCTTACTGATAATTATTCCTGTGGTACTAGTTCTGGTTCGGTTGCTTCATCTAAGAAAATTTCGACATTAGCCATAAAAATTTCAGGTTCTCTTACAGTTACCCAATAATCTGAAACAATACTTAATACGACATCCTTTAAACCACACAAAGAGCTTCCGTCTTGATGTTCCTCATCTCTTATTACTTCAATAAGCAGCTCGTTCACCTTTCTAATTTTTTCTAAATTCGTCATCATCTTTATTATTTTATTGCTGGTTATGTTTTCGCTAATCCAAAAGATTTCCTGAAGATATCGGGCTATGAGCTCTCTAATTGTTGTCAAATTTAGAGAACTAAAATCTTCATTATTTTGCATTGAAAAGTATATAAAATAAATTTTTACCACAATACCCACTTTTAGTGATATTTCAATAAAAATAGATTTTTTTGGCAAACCCTTTGTTTAATTTATAGTTCACAAAAAATATTGTAAGAAATATAACCCGAAATTAACAGTTTTAGTGACCGATATGAATGTGTATAAAAAACAAAATAGTTCAAGTTGTAAGCAGACCGTTACCTACTATAAATGATAATAAATAAGATTAAACATGTGCTGAAAATGAAAAAGGACCTTCTATTTTTCTACTTGAAATATAAAAAAATAATTCCTGATAACGGAAGAATTAATACAGCATTAATAAAAACTAACAGCTCAGATTAAGTTTTATCATACTTCAAATCAGAGTCAAAATAGCCAATTTTTCGATTTATTACATGATTTCAAATCTAAACAAACATTTAATAAAATATAGTAAAACTGAATACTAAAACACCTTTTTTACTAATAATCAACCTATTAAACCCTATTTTAAGAAATCGTTTTCGTAAAAGTTTAATTATAAGGTTTAAATTTTCGACTTTAATTTTTAAAATCAGAAATTATTGTCATTTTTTATTTAATTTGCAATAAAATTCAATCATTCGAATAATGACAACAATAACCAGACTCTTTGATTTTCCTTATTATCAACAAGATAAATATACTTCAATTCCAGATGCACTGGTAACAAAGCAAAATGGTGTTTGGGAGAAAACTTCTACCCAAGAATACATTGCTAAAGCCAATAACATCTCCAGAGCATTACTGCGTATGGGAGTTAAAAAAGATGATAAAATTGCTATTATTTCTACTAATAACAGAACTGAATGGCATATCATGGATATTGGGATATTACAAACAGCTGCACAAACAGTTCCTGTATATCCAACTATTTCTGAAGATGATTATGAATACATTTTAAATCATTCAGGAGCAATATATTGTTTTGTTTCGGACGAAGAAGTACTTAGGAAAGTAAATTTAATCAAACACAAAGTACCAAATTTAAAAGAAGTCTATTCGTTTAATCCAATAGCTGGATGCAAAAGCTGGAAGGAGTTGCTGGTTCTTGGCGAAGACCAAAGCAATCAAGAAGAAGTTGAAAACCGAAAAAACGATGTCAAACCAGACGATTTGGCAACCATTATATACACTTCGGGAACAACGGGCCGACCAAAAGGAGTAATGCTTTCGCATAACAATATTGTTTCAGACGTATTAAGTAGTGCATCGAGAATTCCATTTGAAGCGGGAGCCACTCGTGCTTTGAGTTTTCTTCCTATTTGTCATATTTTCGAAAGAATGATTTTGTATTTATACCAATATTACGGTGTTTCGGTTTATTTTGGTGAAGCTATAGATAAAATTAGCGACAACCTTAAAGAAGTCCAGCCTACTGTAATCACTGCTGTTCCTAGGTTATTAGAAAAAGTATACGATAAAATATATGCCAAAGGAACAGAACTAACCGGAATCAAAAAGAGCCTTTTCTTTTGGGCCATTGATTTAGGATTGCGTTATGAACCCTATGGAGCCAACGGTTTCTGGTATGAATTTCAACTTAAAATTGCTCGAAAATTAATTTTCAGCAAATGGAAAGAAGGATTGGGAGGAAACTTGGATTTAATGGTTTCCGGTAGTGCCGCATTACAACCTAGATTAACTAGAATTTTTGCTGCAGCTAACATTCCTGTAATGGAAGGTTACGGATTGACTGAAACTTCGCCGGTTATCTCAGTGAATGATATGAGAAACAAAGGTTTTAAAGTAGGAACTGTAGGGAGAGTAATCGATAATGTAGAAGTCAAAATTGCCGAAGACGGAGAAATACTTTGCAAAGGTCCGAACGTCATGATGGGTTATTTTAAAGACGAAGAAAAAACTGCTGAAGCTTTGCAAGGCGGTTATTTTCATACAGGAGATATTGGGAATATAGATGAAGAAGGTTTCTTAAAAATTACCGATCGTAAAAAAGAAATGTTCAAAACTTCGGGCGGGAAATACATTGCACCTCAAATTATTGAAAACACGATGAAACAATCTCGTTTTATAGATCAAATTATGGTTATTGGTGATGGACAAAAAATGCCTGCCGCTTTCATTCAGCCTAATTTTGATTTTGTAAAAGAGTGGAGCAATATTCATAAGTTAAATTTGGGTAACAGTAATCAAGAAATTATCTCCAATGAAAAAGTGATCGCAAGAATTCAAGAAGAAGTTGACTTGTATAACGAAAAATTTGGAAACTGGGAAAAAATCAAACGCTTTGAGTTGACACCTGAAGTTTGGTCTATTGAAGGAGGCGAATTAACACCTACATTAAAATTAAAACGAAAAATCATATTGGAGAAATATATGGACTTATTCCAAAAAATATACAGTTAAATACTATATTTATACTAATTACACCTATCGAATATTTACATAATACGCTGTAAACTATTCTTTTTCAAGATAAAACTCCTCTTTTTTAGAGGAGTTTTTTTATATTTATTACTTTTTAACAAAAATATTGCTTAATATATTATGCATGCATAGTATTTTTTATTATATTTGAAATCGATATAGTTATATATGAAAGATAAAACAATAGATTACATATTAAGAGCTACTTGGCAAGCCGTTTCAAGAATGTATAACGAAGAAGCTTCTAAGTACGGTGCCACTATGGCAACCGGTTTTGCATTATTGAGTATGGACAAAAATGCAGGCACTCCTTCTACTGCATTAGGTCCAAAAATGGGCATGGAAGCCACCAGCCTTACCAGAACCTTAAAATCCATGGAAGAGAAAGGCCTGATCATTCGAAAGAAAAATCCAGATGACGGACGTGGTGTCTTAATTTTCTTGACTGAACTAGGTAAAGAAAAAAGAGACCTTTCAAAAAACACGGTTTTAAAATTCAATGACACAGTAAAAAATCACATTTCCGATGAGAAATTGCAACATTTTATTGAAGTCTCGGAAATGATCAACGAATTAATTCATAATAAAAATATATTTAATCAAACTGAAAAATTAGACAATGAAACGCACAATTAAAAAAGTTGCAGTAATCGGATCCGGAATTATGGGTTCGGGAATTGCTTGCCATTTTGCCAATATTGGTGTCGAAGTTTTACTTCTTGATATCGTTCCCAGAGAACTTACTGAGGTAGAGACAAAAAAAGGATTGACATTAGAAAGTAAAATTGTTCGCAATCGTTTAGTAAATGAGCATTTAATGAATGCTTTAAAATCAAAACCCTCTCCTATTTACAGCCAAAAATTCGCGAACCGCATTACAACTGGAAACACGACCGACGACATGGCTAAAATTGCCGACGTTGATTGGATCATAGAAGTAGTTGTTGAAAGATTAGATATTAAAAAATTAGTGTTTGAGCAAGTAGAAAAATATCGCAAACCGGGTACTTTAATTACTTCAAATACTTCAGGAATTCCGATTCACTTTATGAGTGAAGGAAGGTCAGAAGATTTCCAAAAACACTTCTGTGGGACTCACTTTTTTAATCCAGCACGTTACTTAAAATTATTCGAAATAATTCCTGGTCCACAAACTTCATCTGAAGTATTGGACTTCCTTACTATATATGGAGAGAAATTTTTAGGAAAAACTTCGGTTGTTGCTAAAGATACTCCAGCTTTCATTGGAAACCGTATTGGGATTTATGGTATTCAAAGTTTATTCCATTTGGTTAAAGAAATGGGCTTAACGATTGAAGAAGTAGATAAATTAACTGGTCCAGTTATCGGCCGTCCAAAATCGGCTACTTTTAGAACTGTCGATGTTGTAGGTTTAGATACTTTGGTACACGTTGCAAACGGTATCTATGAAAACTGTCTAAACGATGAGCAGCACGAATTGTTCAAATTACCAGATTTCGTCAATAAAATGGTCGAAAACAAATGGTTCGGAAGTAAAACTGGTCAAGGATTTTATAAGAAAGTAGACAAAGATATCCTAACTTTAGATCTAGACACCTTAGAATACCGAGCCGCTAAAAAAGCGTCATTCGCAACACTTGAATTAACTAAAACTATTGATAAGCCTATCGACCGTTTTAAAGTTTTAGTAAAAGGTAAAGATAAAGCGGGTGAGTTCTACCGTAAAAGTTTTGCTGGTATGTTTGCTTATGTTTCGAATAGAATACCTGAAATCTCAGACGAATTATACAAAATTGACGACGCTATGAAAGCAGGTTTCGGATGGGAAAATGGTCCATTCGAAATTTGGGATGCCATTGGTGTCGAAAAAGGGATCGAGATCATGAAAGCTGAAGGTCTAGAGCCTGCTGCTTGGGTAAATGATATGTTAGTTTCAGGAAGCAAAAGTTTTTATACTATAAAAGAAGGTGCTACTTTTTTCTATAATATTCCATCTAAAGCACAAACTAAAGTTCCGGGGCAAGATTCATTTATTATCTTGAACAACATTCGCGAAAGCAAAAAAGTGTGGAGTAATAGTGGTGCTATTATACAAGATTTAGGCGACGGAATATTGAACTTAGAATTCCAGTCTAAAATGAATACTATAGGTGGTGATGTTTTACAAGCGATCAACAAAGCAATCGATCTATCAGAAAAAGAATATCAAGGACTTGTTATTGGTAACCAAGCAGCAAATTTCTCTGTAGGTGCTAATATTGGAATGATATTCATGATGGCGGTTGAGCAAGAATACGACGAATTAAACATGGCTATCAAAACTTTCCAAGACACGATGATGCGTGTGCGCTATTCTGGAATCCCAGTAGTTGTTGCTCCGCACGGAATGACTTTTGGTGGTGGTTGCGAAATGAGTTTGCATGCAGACAAAGTTGTTGCGGCAGCAGAAACATACATGGGATTAGTTGAATTTGGCGTAGGAGTAATACCAGGTGGTGGTGGATCTAAAGAAATGGCTTTAAGAGCTTCTGATTTATTTCATAAAAACGATGTGGAGCTGAATGTATTGCAGGAATATTTCTTGACAATTGCTATGGCAAAAGTATCTACTTCTGGTTACGAAGCTTTTGATTCTGGATTATTGCAACAAGGAAAAGACATCATTGTTGTAAACAAAGACCGCCAAATTGCAGAAGCTAAGAAACATGCTTTATTAATGGCCGAAGCGGGTTACACGCAACCGATTCGAAGAAATGACGTAAAAGTACTTGGAAAACAAGCATTAGGAATGTTCTTAGTAGGGACTGACCAAATGGAAGCTGGAAAATACATCTCAGAACACGACAAGAAGATTGCTAACAAACTGGCTTATGTAATGGCTGGTGGAGATTTATCTGAGGCAACATTAATTTCTGAGCAATATTTACTTGACTTAGAACGTGAAGCTTTCTTATCGCTATGTACGGAGAGAAAAACATTAGAAAGAATCCAATTTATGTTAACCAAAGGGAAACCGTTGAGAAATTAGAAATTTGAGTATTAAGGTTTGAGTATTAAGTATCAAGAGTTAATAATTTAAGTAACGACAATTATGCACCAATTTGAAAAATTAAAAATCTGGCAAAAAGCAATGGACATTACTGAAACTGTTTATCGAGCTTGCACTACTCTACCTCAAGAAGAAAAATTCAATCTTACTAGTCAAATGAAAAGATGTTCAGTTTCAATACCTTCAAATATTGCAGAAGGCTCTGGAAGAAATTCTAAAAATGAATTTGCACATTTTTTAGGAATAGCTAATGGCTCAACTTTTGAATTAATAACTCAATTAATGATTTCTAAACGTCTTGGATTAATAGATGAATTAAAAATTACACCAATAATAAATGAATTAGTCGAGGTGAGTAATATGAATTTTGCACTTCAAAAAACACTAAAAAACCAATAATTATAACGATTGGGAAGTCTTAATACGTAATACTCCAATCTTAATACTTTTTATAAATGAAAACAGCCTATATAGTAAAAGCATACAGAACAGCCGTAGGAAAAGCTCCAAAAGGTGTGTTCAGATTTAAAAGACCTGATGAGTTGGCAGCAGAAACTATTCAGTACATGATGAATGAATTGCCCCATTTTGACAAGACTCGTATTGATGATGTTATGGTAGGAAATGCCATGCCTGAAGCAGAACAAGGACTTAATGTGGGACGTTTAATCTCTTTGATGGGATTAAAAATTGAAGATGTTCCCGGAGTAACAGTAAATAGATACTGTGCATCTGGATTAGAAACAATAGGAATGGCTACAGCCAAAATTCAGTCAGGAATGGCACATTGTATTATTGCTGGTGGTGCCGAAAGCATGAGCTTTATTCCGATGGGAGGTTACAAACCCACACCGGATTATGCTGTTGCTAAAGCAGGAAACGAGGATTACTACTGGGGAATGGGATTAACAGCCGAAGCAGTTGCAAACCAGTTTAAAGTCTCTAGAGAAGATCAAGATGAGTTTGCTTACCACTCTCATATGAAAGCCTTGAAAGCCCAAGCTGAAGGTAAATTTGACAAACAAATTGTTCCAATCACAGTAGACCAAACGTTTATCAATGAAAACGGTAAAAAAGAAACTAAATCTTATGTAGTCAATAAAGATGAAGGGCCTAGAGCAGGAACTTCAAAAGAAGCTTTGGCTGCTTTAAGACCTGTCTTTGAAGCTGGAGGAAGTGTTACCGCTGGCAACTCTTCACAAATGAGTGATGGTGCCGCTTTTGTACTTGTAATGAGTGAAGAGATGGTAAAAGAACTTAATCTTGAACCTATCGCAAGATTAGTAAACTTTGCCTCTGCAGGAGTTGAGCCAAGAATAATGGGAATTGGACCTGTAAAAGCAATTCCAAAGGCATTAAAACAAGCAGGATTATCCATAAATGATATCGACTTAATTGAATTAAACGAAGCTTTTGCCTCACAATCGCTAGCAGTTATAAGAGAACTTAATTTAAATCCTGACATTATCAACGTAAATGGTGGCGCCATTGCATTAGGTCATCCACTAGGATGTACAGGTGCAAAACTATCTGTGCAACTATTTGACGAAATGAAACGCAGAGGAAGTAAATACGGTATTGTAACCATGTGTGTGGGAACTGGGCAAGGAAGTGCTGGAGTATACGAATTGTTGTAAAGTTATTTTAAATGATGAATTTTAAATAAGCATGAAAGAAAACATAATTGCTGTAAAAACATTTGATTTTGCATTGTCAATTGTAAATCTTTTCACTCAACTTAAAAAAAGAAAATGAATTCATTATTTCGAAACAAATACTAAGATCAGCAACTAGTATTGGAGCTAATATTGGTTGCGTTTATTAGACAAATCAAAGCTAACAACAATCTCAATGTCAAATTATTTGATTGATATTGAACACATAATAAACATAATAACAAAAATTATTAAAACTTCTCAGGAAGACAATACAAAATAATTCAAAATTTAAAATAACAAAGTCATGAGCGACGTAACAAGAGGTGGTCAATTCCTCGTAAAAGAAACTAAATGTGAAGATATCTTCACTCCTGAGGATTTTTCAGAAGAGCAATTAATGATGCGTGATTCTGTAAAAGAGTTCGTAGACAAAGAATTATGGGCACACAAAGATCGTTTTGAAAAAAAGGATTATGCTTACACCGAAGAATGCATGAAAAAAGCCGGAGACTTAGGTCTTCTTGGAGTTGCGGTTCCTGAAGCTTATGGTGGACTCGGAATGGGGTTTGTATCAACAATGTTAGTTTGTGATTATATTTCAGGTGCAACGGGATCTTTCTCGACTGCTTTTGGAGCGCATACAGGTATTGGTACAATGCCAATTACCTTATACGGAACAGAAGAGCAAAAACAAAAATATGTACCTAAATTAGCTTCTGGCGAATGGTTTGGAGCCTACTGCCTTACTGAGCCAGGTGCAGGATCAGATGCCAACTCAGGAAAAACAAAAGCAGTTTTATCTGAAGATGGAAAATACTATTCGATCACAGGACAAAAAATGTGGATTTCGAATGCAGGTTTCTGTTCCTTATTTATCGTATTTGCTCGTATTGGAGACGATAAAAATATTACTGGTTTCATTGTAGAAAATACTGATGACAATGGAATTTCAATGGGTGAAGAAGAGCATAAATTAGGAATTCGTGCATCATCTACACGTCAGGTTTTCTTTAGTGAAACGAAAGTTCCAGTTGAAAATATGTTGTCTGAAAGAGGTAACGGTTTCAAAATCGCAATGAACGCTTTAAATGTAGGACGTATTAAATTAGCTGCAGCTTGTTTAGATGCTCAAAGAAGAGTAATATCGGCTTCGGTAAACTACGCTAACGAAAGAATACAGTTTAATACACCTATTTCAGAGTTTGGAGCGATTCGTTCTAAATTAGCTGATATGGCAACTAGCTGCTATGCTGGAGAAAGTGCTTCTTACAGAGCTGCAAAAAATATTGAAGACAGAATCATTGCTCGTGAAGCTGAAGGAGCTACTCATCAAGAAGCAGAATTAAAAGGTGTGGAAGAATACGCTATTGAGTGTTCAATCTTAAAAGTTGCTGTATCTGAAGATATTCAAGCGTGTTCTGATGAAGGAATTCAAATCTTTGGTGGAATGGGATTCTCTGAAGACACTCCGATGGAAAGTGCTTGGAGAGATGCTCGTATTGCACGTATCTATGAAGGTACTAACGAAATCAACAGAATGTTATCAGTAGGAATGTTGATTAAAAAAGCAATGAAAGGACACGTTGATTTATTAGGTCCAGCGATGAAAGTTGGTGAGGAATTAATAGGTATCCCTTCTTTTGAAACTCCTGATTATTCTGAGTTATTTGCAGAAGAAAAAGAAATGGTGGCCAAATTGAAAAAAGCGTTCTTAATGGTTGCTGGTAGTGCAGTTCAAAAATTCGGAACTGAATTAGACTCTCATCAACAAATTTTGATGGCAGCTTCAGATATGTTAATCGAAATATACATGGCTGAAAGTACGATCCTTAGAACTGAAAAACTAGCTAAAAATCAAGGTGAAGATAAAGTACAAGAGCAAATTGCTATGGCAAAATTATACTTGTACCAAGCAGTAGATATCGTTACTCAAAAAGGAAAAGAAAGTATTATTTCTTTTGTTGAAGGTGACGAACAACGTATGATGCTTATGGGATTAAGACGTTTCACTAAATACACCAACATGCCAAATATTGTTGGATTAAGAGAAACAATCACTACGAAATTAGTTGCAGAGAACGCATATTGCTTCTAAAAGCAAAGACCGATACTAATTCAAAATGCTGAAAAACCGTCAAGTTTTAATTAACGAGACGGTTTTTTTATATTCGAATTTTACTATTTATCTTTTTTCTTATCAATTTTAAATATTTCTCCATAATAAGAAATGGCACTACGATTATTCGAGTTAATTGTAAGTGTTGCGCTACCAGTGAATGATACTGAAAGTGATATTTTAAAAACATCGGCTTCTCCCCTAACCGTAGCTCTAATTTCATACGCTTTTCTCCTTTTCTCAATCGTAAAGTCGATTGGTTTTCCCTCAAATTTCAATCCGCTATCTCCACCATATCCAATTCCGCTGTAACCCCTTCCAAAAAAAGGCATTTCGCTTTTGATAAAATCGGGTTTGAATTCAATAAAATTCGGGTTCGTAGTTAAATCAATGGCATTAAATCCTTGAGGTAAAGCTTTCTGACCAACAAAAACAAATTTTCTAGAATCTACTAAAGCAGCTGTTCGTTTTACTTTTTCAACCTTCCTTTCCTGTCTTAGCTGCGTTCTCGATTTTTCTTGGGCAAAGCCCATAGTAACTACCAATAAGAACAAAGCTATTGAGATTGTGCATTTAAGTTTCATGGCTACTATTTTTTTAGGTAAAGAATGTTATCATCTCTATAAAAAAAATGATGCCCTTAAAAGGGCATCATAAATAATTTTATTTCTTAGTAAAACGCATCATTTCTACGTCTCCCATAATAAAGCTCAAAGTTTTACCGTCTTCAGAAACTTTATAAGTCTCAACTTTTTCCAGTGTAGACATAAAAACACCTTCTCCAGAACCTTGGCAAGCCATCATGGTCATTGCAATTTTCGAATCTTTAAAGTTAATTTTATTTGCCTCTACAGACAAGGGTCCCATAAAATTATTACA
Source organism: Flavobacterium hiemivividum (assembly GCF_004349145.1). GTDB lineage: Bacteria > Bacteroidota > Bacteroidia > Flavobacteriales > Flavobacteriaceae > Flavobacterium > Flavobacterium hiemivividum. The sequence continues at coordinate 154,359 of NZ_SMFO01000006.1, forward strand.
ACTACTGTTTCCTGAAATTTTATTCTCTTTGACATCAAAGTTAATTGTTGGCTTTTTTTCTGGATACAATCCCTCAAAAGTAATCCTTGGTCCAGTGATGTAATTCAATTCCCATGCTCCTTCAAGTGAAGAAACATCCTTCACTGTTGATTTAGTGGAATTACAAGATACAAACGCTAAACATAAAATTGCTACGGATAGAAATACTTTTTTCATACTTTTTATTATTAAATTATTTGAGTAAATACTCGTTAAAAAACTACTACAAAATTAAGTCTAAAATCTATCAATCTATCCTATAGAATTGTTAAATCGGAGCCATCACTACATTAAATATCTCCAATTATAACAAGACTTCAAAGAAATTCTATATTCCAAAAATCATTTTTGTTTTACATTACGATATATAGAAATTGCTCTAGAAATAATGACAATAATTTTGTTGTGAATCTGTAAGTGCACAAACTATACCAAAAGAACAAATAGCGTAGAAAATAGTTGTTTTATTAGCCCACAAACCTCACTTACAGTACCATATTTAGTAGGATTCTTTTTGATTCTGCTAAACAAACATAGAGCATTTTTACTTTTACCTATTTAACTGAAAAACAGCAATCATCAAGGACAATTCCGGCTTTTCTATCAATAAACAATGAATTATGATCAATTGGGTTTCATCAATAAATCATGCATCCCATCTGATCCTAATGTTAAGAAACGCTCGTACTCTCTTAATACATCCGAAATAATTTCATCCTTACTCAAATATTGAATATCGTAACCCATGCGATGATCTCCAAAATAACTGATTGGTAAAAAGACAGTCTCTGAATCGATATTCGGAGTGTTTTGTTCGTTAATTAAGGTTTCTGAAATAGTTTGTGGCTGCGCCATAACACCGTAAACGAAATCGCGCAATTGGTCGTGCTTAATAACAAGTTCGATAGAGTTATTTGGAGTAGTATGATGAATTATACTAGCTGCAATTTCATTTTTTTCTAACTCTTTTACCAATTCCTCAAATGAAAGACGAACTGTTTCATTTAAAAACTTCCTAATATCTTTCTTTTGCGAATAGGTAAGTATTTTTTCTAATCGCACTTTCCAATGGTAATCGTTCCAATTTAAACTTCCATGAGAATATTTAGTAGTACTATACTCATCGTCTGCTAATAGAGCTTTCCATAAATTAACACATAATAATAACATGATTATACCAAAAGGCAATGCAGTAACCAAAGTCATCGTTTGCAAAGAGGCTAAACCTCCAGAACTCAACAAACTTAAAGAAACAACGGTAAGCAATCCTCCCCAAAATACATTTTGCCATTTTGGAGAATTAGTAGCTCCCTTAGAAGAAATTCCATTCATAATGAAAATACCTGAGTCAGCCGATGTAATAAAGAATACACATATAATTGCAATCGATACTATATTAAGCAAAGTTGTCAATGGAAAGTAATTAAAAAAATTAAATAACAATGTATCTGTGTTTTTAGCAAACTCACTCAAAGCCCCATTGGCAATAAATTCATCAATCCATATCGCACTACTTCCAAAAATTGTCATCCAAACAAAATTAAAAAATGCTGGAATAAACAAAACAGCTAATATAAATTCGCGTATTGTTCGTCCCTTAGAAATTTTAGCGATAAATAAACCTACATACGGCGCCCACGCTATCCACCAAGCCCAGTATAGAATTGTCCAGTTAGAAAACCATTCTTGGCTCTCTTTCTCAAAAGCATACGTGTTAAAAGTTAACGACATGAAGTTACTAATATAATGACCAATTCCTTCTGTTAGTGTACTTAATATATAAATTGTTGGTCCTGCCACCAAAATAAAAAGCATTAATAAAGTCGCCATTATAATGTTAATCTCACTTAATTTCTTCACCCCTTTTCCTAAACCACTTGTGGCAGATATAACGGCAATAACCATCACGATAACAACAATCCCTACTTGATACTCAAAACTAGTGTTCGGAATAATACCTAAACTCTGTAGTCCTGCACTTAATTGTAATACTCCAAAACCTAAGGTTGTAGCAATACCAAAAAAAGTACTACACAAAGCAAAAACATCTACAATGTTTCCAAATTTACCATGAATTTTATCTTTCAACATTGGATAAAAACCACTTCTAATAGCCAATGGCAAATTATGACGATAGGCAAAATAAGCCATAGAAAGACCTACAACTCCATAGATCGACCAAGCATGAAAGCCCCAGTGGAAAAAGGTGTATAATTGCGCTTCTTTAGCCCTTAAATGTTCGTCAAGATTGCTAATCGCTGGGTTAGCATAGTGAGCCATGGTTTCGGCTACACCAAAATACATTAGCCCAATTCCCATTCCTGCTGCAAAAAGCATCGCAACCCAAGAGAAAAAAGAATACTCTGGTTTTGTGTCGTCTGCTCCTAATTTAATTTTACCAAATTTACTAACGGCAATACCCACTAGAAATAGTACAAAAACGGTAACTATCAAAACATACAACCATCCTAAATTTTTAAAGATGACAGCCTTAACTTCATTAAAAAAATCATTAGCTTCAGTTGGAAAAAAACCACAAAACATGGATATGATAATAATTATAGTCAAGCTCGGTAGCGCGACTGACCTGGTAAAGTCTGTTTTAAAGTTATATTTCCGTTCTAAAAAGTGCTTTAATTTGTTCATAATTCATCAAATTGGGTTAACTATACATTTAAAATCTATAGTATTAAGATTAGTCATTTAATGTATATTATTTTCGAATAATTACATAAAATTCACTAACCATAAGGATACATTTCCTTGATTAATAAGTGGGTAAAAGTTACTCTTATTTCTCTTTAAATAAAAAGAGCAAACAAGATCTCAATAAACAATAAGGAAATAAAACCATACTATTTATGTCAAAAAAAAAACTTTAAATGAGTAAATGATTAAAGATCTTTAATCAATGTCAACCTGTTAAATAAAAACAGTCTTAAAAAAGTAAAATATTGGACTGCAAATTTATGAAAAAAAACAGCCTTTCCATCCTAATTTAAAAATTAGAAACAGAAACCAAGAATACCACAACTATAAAAACAGAATACTAAACTATTTTCATTTCTTCTATTAAAAAGGTAGATTATAGTCTTTAACAAAATACTTAAAAAATCATTTTTTACAAAATTCAAGCGGTAATGAGCATCAAACCCTTCGAGAATAGTCACTATAGATATATTAAATCGTAGAATTAGCTCAACATTCACAGGTTTTTTCGAATAAAAGACGTGGTTTTTGCTTTTATTAACTTTGTAAGATAAGCCTAACGAAAATTTAATGGTAATTTAATTTACTACTTATAATTTTATACGTAATTTTATGTACTAATTGAAAAACATCCAATATCATGAAAAAAATAATATTTTCGATCGCATTAATAATTGCCGTACTTATTGCTTGTAAGACAAACAGTAGCTCTAGCGACACTAAGAAATTATCTATCGTATTTGAAGCGAAGAGCAATAGTAGCGTTTCAGGCACCGCCACTTTTATCGAAAAAAATGGCAAAGTAACTTTCGTTGCAAAAATGGCAGGATTAAAACCAGGAGTTCATGCCATTCATATCCATGAAAAATCAGATTGTTCAGCTGCAGATGGAAGTTCTGCTGGAGGACATTGGAACCCTACTTTCAAAAATCATGGTAAATGGGGCGTTGGCCAATACCACAAAGGAGATATAGGTAACTTTACAGCCGATGCTAATGGAAATGGAACCATCACCTTCACTACTGATGAGTGGAATATTGGTTCTGGAGATCCAACAAAGGACATACTAGGTAAAGGACTGATTGTACATGAAGGAAGCGATGATTTCGTTTCGCAACCAGCGGGTAATGCAGGAGCAAGAGTAGCCTGTTCAGCAATCATAAAGTAATTTAATACTGCACGCATCCCCTAATTTCAAACTAACTGTACAGTATTTTATTTAAGACAAGACCCGAAAATAGCATAGCTTTGTACTATTAAAATTTAGCAATGATTAACCCTTCAGCATCAGGTTGGATAGATAAGTATTTTGTAAAACAAAAATCAAAGGAAAAGCTCGTTTACGAGAATCCCCAGTTGTTTTACACCAATATTAGAAAAACAGGATTCATATATGGTCACATCGTCTCATTTGAAACGGCAGTTCCTATTGTAACGAAAGGCTGGGTTCATAACGAAATGCCAAAAGTTGCCTTACTAAGCACACTGTATGCTATGTACGGGCTTACTACCTGTGATAAAAATCATGCTGATTTTCTAGACAAAGCCTTATCATTTTATACTGAAATGACTCCAAAAGGGTATAATTTACTTAAAAAAATATTACCTGATAGTCCGCCTTCTTTAAATTTAGAAAAAATAATTGATGACAGAGTACAAACTAACATCGATATCTTTAGCAAGAACTTTTCTCATATTGTAACAAACGCTTTGCTTTTTATAGATGTTTTAGCTTTTCGCCAATATTTGATTCATGGTTCAATTCCCGAAAAGTATTTAAAAAAGATAGAGGAAGCAGTCGTTAGCGTTGTGTCACTTGCTTTAAAAACAAAATCTAATAAATCAAAATACGATGATTTATTAATAAAATTATTTGAAGCATCAGTTCGCTATAGTAAATTTTCTAAAGTTAGTGTTCAAAATCTAGACGAACTAAATCTGAACTATTTCACCTCTGAATTAGAAAAATATTATCTAATTGACATGGCAGGAATGGCGCTATGGAGCGATGGAAAGATTGAAAATGAAGAGGCTTATTTTTTATACAAATTATCCGAACTAGTTGCAATTCCTGATGCTTTTGTAACGGAGAGCATTAGCAATACCGATGCATTTATTACAGAACATAAAAGTAAAATTCCCTATTTTAATTATTCAAATCCTGTTAAACATTTTTACGATCAAACAACTGAAACTGTAATTACGTTAATCACAAGAAATAAAAATCGCTTAGTCAAAGAAATTCTTCAAAGTAGAGATCTAATGATTCTTTTAGCTATTTCTACCAGGAGAGACTTGGATGAAAAAGAAAAGAAAAAAGTAAAAAAACAGTTGTTGGACGTTTGTAAAACCATTCCTTCACTGACTATATTTCTACTTCCTGGCGGTAGCTTGCTATTGCCAATTTTGATCAAGTTTATTCCTAAAATGTTACCCACTGCTTTCAATGAAAATTTAGATATAGATTAAAAAAAAAATCGCCCGAAGGCGATTTTTTTTTTACTATAAGTTTAATTGGTAAACTTCATCTAGCTCCTTATTTGAACTTATATTCACTTTTAAATCTGTTACAAAACCAGAATTTAATCCGTAAACCCAACCGTGTAGGGTTAAATCTTGTCCGTTTTTCCAAGCGTTTTGCACTATCGATGTCTTTGATAAATCAAAAACTTGCTCTTTGGCATTGACTTCAACAAAAGCATTAAATCGTTCTGTCTCGTCTTCGATAGAATCCAGGTAAGTATTGTGTAAACGATACACATTCTTGATATGTCTAATCCAGTTATCGATAATTCCAATGGATTCATTACCCATTGCTGCTTTAATACCTCCACAACCATAATGTCCACAAACAATAACATGTTTTACTTTTAAAACATTTACCGCATAATCCAATACACTAAGCATATTCATATCTGAATGTACTACCATATTAGCTATGTTTCTATGTACAAAAACTTCTCCTGACTTAGCTCCGATAATTTCGTTTGCCGGAACACGACTGTCTGAACAACCTATCCACAATAATGGCGGAGTTTGTCCTTTAGCTAAATCTGCAAAATAATTTGGATCTATTGCCAAATTTCTCTCAACCCATTCCTTATTATTATCTAATATTTTTTTATAAAAATCGCTCATTTTATTTATTTATCTTTTGTTGTGAATTCTAATCTCAATTTCAAACCTTAAAAACAGTGTAAAGAAAATACTTTTTAAAGTTTAATCTCCACTTCTATATTTTTAATTATTCTTGAAAAACTTCTTTGAACACTTCTTTTTTTACCATCTCTCTTTTGGCAACATCATAATAATGTTCAAATGTAACATGATTGATAGTGTCTGGACTATTTGCTAGGTCATAAGCTTTTTTAAATCCTTTAAGCTTTACTTTTATGTTTTCGTCCACTGCTCTGGTTTCTTTAAACTCACGTATCAAATCTAAGATATCATGAGCTATATAAACAGTATCGTGAGCATTTATTACCACTTTTGAGTTTTCTGGAAGATCATTTAAAGTGCTTTTTATGGCAGCTTTATTTAAAAAAGAAACCTCTTGCGCTAAATCAATATGAATGATATCACCGTCAACATACTCTTTCTTCTTAAAACTGTAAGCTCTTTTTAAATTTCCTTTTAGAATAAAAATAATACTAATTACAATACCTAATAGTACTCCTTTCAACAAATCTGTTGTAACTACCGCTATTAAGGTGGCGATAAAAGGAATAAATTGATACTTTCCTTTTTCCCAAAAATGCATAAATGTTGCTGGCTTTGCCAATTTATAACCCACTAAAATTAATATAGTTGCTAAAGTAGCTAGTGGAATTTTATTTAATATTACTGGAATAGCAAGTACACTTAATAGTAAAAGTACACCGTGAATTATCGTTGACATCTTTGATTTGGCTCCAGCATTATTATTTGCCGAAGAGCGCACGACTACAGATGTCATAGGCAAACCTCCTAAAAGCGCACTTAAAATATTACCTACTCCTTGCGCTTTCAATTCCACATTAGTATCTGTATATCTTTTATGTTCATCCATTCTATCTGATGCTTCAATACACAATAGTGTTTCAATAGAGGCTACAATCGCGATTGTTAAACCAACAACCCAAACTTGAGGATTCAAGAATCCTGAAAAATTAGGCGTAACCACAATCGATTTTAATTCATCAAAAGAAGTAGGAATTGGTAAAGATACCAGGTGCTCATTCGAAATAGCTAAAGAACTACCTGAGATAATGAAAATTTCGTTCAACACAATTCCTGATATTACTGCTATTAAAGCACCAGGAACTAATTTTAATTTCTTTAAAAAAGGAACTTTATCCCATGAAATTAATATGATTAACGATACAACAGTGACAACAATTGCCCCTAATTGAAATTGATTAAAGACTTCAAATAAAGAAGAAAATGTGTTGTCTCCATTACTTTGAATAAAAGACTGATCTCCTTCAAAATCAGCATCATATCCAAATGCATGGGGCAATTGTTTTAAAATAATAATAACACCAATACCAGCAAGCATTCCTTCAATAACATTAGTAGGGAAGTAATTTGAAATACTCCCTGCTTTGATATATCCTAATGCAAGTTGCATAAATCCAGCGATTAACACCGCTGTTAAAAAGATGTCAAAAGCACCAAAATCAGTAATCGCTGTTAAAATAATCGCTGTTAAACCTGCTGCAGGTCCTGAAACACTTATATGTGATTTACTTAAAAAACCTACAACGATTCCTCCAATAACTCCTGAAATAATTCCTGAAAATAAAGGTGCTCCAGAAGCCATCGCTATTCCTAAACACAAGGGTAGCGCCACCAAAAAAACCACTAAACCAGATGCGAAATCAGATTTAAGGTTGGCAAAAAGATTAATTTTTTTTGTCATAATACTAAAATAAATTATACGTAAACGTGCTACAACATTAATTAATGTAGCAGTTCATTTTTTTAAAATTTAAACGGAAGTATTATGCCAAGTTAGGCGGAGGGGAAAATATAGTTGCCGCAATCTTATCGTGTTTCGATAGATTTTCGGATAAGATCAGACTTGATCTATTGTGTTCTAATGCTAGTAATCCAAGATCTAAATTGCTGTAATAATTAAAAACTTTTACCTCTTTTGGGGTGTGTTCTTCTTCGGATAAACTATAAAAAATAGAAGTGTCGCATGATTTATCTATCATCCCCACAACTGCGGGAGTTGATAGAAAAGCTATAAATATGAATAAAAAAATGCGAGCTATTATTTTCATAATTGCAAAAGTAAGATTAAATATATAAAATTGAAACTTCGATAAAAAAATTTGCGAAAATTTAACATTAGTAAAAAGCCAAAATAATACTCAAAGTACTAATAAGGCTTTCATTTTATTTTAAAGGCCGGGAGCTTCATTATTCCTCTAACCAAGCTTGCATCATCCATATTGTTTTCTCTTGCTCAGCAATAAAGTCGCTCATCATTGCATTAGAACCTTCATCATTAACTTCTGCTGATTTATTGAGAATTTCTCTTTCTATCGTTAGTAAGTGAGATAATGAATTTACAATCAATTGAACCGCTTTTTCATCATTTGAAATATTTTTACCAACTGTCAATTTATTATGTTTTATGTAGTCCTCAAATGTATGCAGTGGAGTTCCTCCTAACGTTAAAACACGTTCCGCGATCATATCAATCTTTAACTGCGAGTCATTATATAGTTCTTCGAATTTTACATGCAAATCAAAAAAACGTTTTCCACGGATGTTCCAATGAATTCCCCTTAAGTTCTGATAATAAACTTGATAATTGGATAATAAGGAGTTTAATTCACCTATTATTAGTTCTGTTTCTTTAACGGGTAGACCTAAAATATTTGTTTTCATGATTTTAATTTTAACAAAGAAATGAAGAAATTCACAGAAAGCACTATAAATTAAATTGATTGTTTTTATATTTACATCGTAAAATACTATCAAAAATGACAATCACTCAATTAAAATACGTCTTAGCAGTTGCTGAGCATAAAAATTTCACTTTAGCTGCAGAAAAATGTTTTGTTACCCAACCCACTTTAAGCATGCAAATTCAAAAAATCGAAGAAGAATTGAGTATCTTGATATTTGATCGCTCGAAAAAACCCATTCAACTTACTGATATTGGGCAAAAAATTGTGAATCAAGCTAAAAATATTGTCAATGAAGCAGATCGAATTCACGATATAGTTGAACAACAAAAAGGATTTGTGGGCGGTGAATTCAGATTAGGAATAATTCCGACAATTATGCCAACTCTGCTTCCCATGTTTTTAAACAACTTTATAAAAAAATATCCAAAAATTAAGCTGATTATAGAAGAATTAAATACGGATGAAATTATAACTAAACTTAATAATGGCCATCTCGATGCCGCAATCGCGGCCACTCCGTTGATGGAGGAAAAAATTAAGGAAATAGTTTTATATTTTGAACCATTTGTAGCATACATTCCCGAAAGTCATCATCAATTTAAAAAGGAAGAAATTTCGATCTCAGATTTAAATATAGATGAAATTCTTTTATTGCAAGATGGCCACTGTTTTAGAGATGGAATTTTGAATTTATGTAAAAATAATCCAAAAAATGAATCTAGCCATTTTCAAATAGAAAGCGGAAGTTTTGAAACATTGATAAAATTAGCTGATGAAGGACTAGGGACAACACTCCTTCCCTATTTACATACTTTAGATCTAAAAGAAGCCGATAAAATAAAATTACGCCATTTTGTAGAACCTAAACCAGCTCGTGAAGTAAGCTTGGTTTTTCCAAAAAGTGAATTGAAAATGCATATAATTGATGCTTTGCGCACGAGTATCGCCGGCGTTATAAAAGGAGCTATTGTTTTCCAAAACGTACAAATTATAAGCCCGTTGAAAAGCAAATAGACAAAAAAAGAGGCTATTCTTGTGGAATAGCCTCTCTAATATATTATGAGTTTACTTTTAATACACATTGTTTTAATTCTGGTTTTTCTATAATATAATGAAATAACCATTCTTGTAATTGTTCTATCTCGTAAGGCAATAGTGTTTTGATGGCTTTTTCTAATTCTTTGCAAAAAAGTATCGGGTCGAAACTCACTCTTTCTAGTATTGATTTTGCGTAATCAAACGTTATTTTAGACATAATAATTTGAGAATTTATGGTTAAACTAATTTTGAACTTAGCGTAAAAATACAGCTTTTAAAACAACCTCTACTCTATTTAACGTTTAATTTACATTATTAGTATGAGGTCTTGAAATAATAATGGAAATATAAATTATTCTAATTTACTGGCACGAAACATCTCTCTTTTTCCCGGTGGCCCTGCCAGTTTCTCGACTTTAAAACCTACTTCGATCATACTCCTTTTCACTACCCCACGAGCTGCATAAGTAACTAGTGTCCCATTAGACTTCAGTGCGTCATACATTTTTTTAAATATAACCGTACTCCAAAGTTCTGGCTGCACACGATAGCCAAAAGCATCAAAATATATCAAATCGAATCGATCCAAGTCATTAATTTCTTCGAAAAATTGTTTTCTTTTAGTTAAAGTAAAATAATCATTAATAACAACAGCTTCTTCCCAATTGCATTGATGCATTTTTTCGAAAATCCCTTTTTTATCTACAGCATTCAACTCCTCCACATAATTCATAGAAACTAATTCATCTGCAGATATTGGATAGGCTTCTACTCCTACATAATCGATTGATTGATTCATTTTCTTTCCTTCGAGAAAAGTAATAAAAGCATTCAAACCCGTCCCGAAACCAATTTCTAAAATAGAAATGGTTTTATTTTGAAATAAGGACAATCCGTTTTTAATAAAAACATGTTGTGCTTCTTGAATCGCACCATGCTTAGAATGATAACATTCGTCCCATTCCTTAATTTGTATGGTCGTAGAACCATCAAGTGTATGTATAATTTCTCTTTTCAAAATAGTGTTTTTGAAGGTATTAATATTTTATACTTTTCGTATTGGGTCAAAATTAGTAAAATCTACAATAGTTCATTCAAAAAGCGTTCTTTATTATGTATTTCATAGAAAACACAAGCTTTTTATTTGATTTTTATACTTGTAAATAATTCACCTTTTAAAGCTATAATTATTGAAGTTTTGACAAGAAATTCGTTGTTTTTTATTTAATTTTGCATGAATCAGAGTTTAATTTGCATATAAAGTATGCTTTAGACGATTGACTAGACTATTTCCAACTTTAAAATAAAAACAACATAATATTATGAGCACAACTCACACTGGCAAAATTGATATCATAAAAGCAGCGGCTTCTAAAATCAATGAAGTAGATTTTGAAAATTTAAGCTTTGGTTCAGTATTCACTGATCATTTACTTGAATGTGATTTTATAAATGGAGAATGGCAAAAACCGGTCATTAAACCGTATGCACCATTTTTGTTAGATCCTTCTGCTAGAGTTTTTCATTATGGTCAAGCCATTTTTGAAGGGATGAAAGCATATAAAGATGAAAGTGATGACATTTGGCTTTTTAGACCTGATGAAAACTTCAAAAGATTCAATAACTCAGCAGTAAGAATGGCGATGCCAGAAGTTCCTGAAGATGTTTTTATGAATGGTCTAAATGAACTATTGAGGTTAGATGAAGCTTGGATTAAAAAAGGAAAAGGAAATACACTATATATCAGACCGTTTTTAATTGCTACTGGTCAAGGAGTAATTGCAAATCCATCTGACGATTACAAATTTATGGTTATTTTATCGCCAGCAAAATCATATTATTCTGGAGAAGTAAAAGTATTAATTGCAGAGCATTTTAGTAGAGCTGCAAACGGTGGAATTGGAGCTGCAAAAGCTGCAGGAAACTACGCTGCTCAGTTTTACCCAACTAGCTTAGCAAATGCAGCAGGATTTCAGCAAGTAATATGGACAGATGATGCAACACATACAAAACTGGAAGAAGCGGGTACAATGAATGTGTTTTTTAGAATAAATGACACTTTATATACTGCTCCTACAAGTGAGAGAATTCTTGATGGTATTACTAGAAAAAGCCTTATTGACATGGCTAAAAAAGAAGGTATTGCAGTTGAAGTGCGCCCAGTTTTAGTTTCAGAGCTTGTTGAAGCATCTAAAAATGGTACTCTAAAAGAAATATTTGGTGCAGGTACTGCAGCAGTAGTTAACCCGATCATTGGATTCTCTTATAAAGAAGTGTATTATGAATTACCAAAAATTGAAAATTCATATGCATCTCAACTTAAAGATAAATTAACAAACATACAACACAAACTAGCCGAAGACACCTTTGGCTGGACTGTAAAAGTATAGTTTCATATTCTATTATTTGACGGTGCAACTTTAAATACAAAAGCGATTCCCAATTATGGGAATCGCTTTTTTTTATATCTTATTTATTCACTGGTTAAGGCTTTATTTGCCGTTGATGAAAACCAGCAACTATATACAAGAACGAAAGAAACTTTGTTATTCTCCCAAAATTTTAGAAAAATTGGGTTTGAAATAATTTGGCCCCTTCATTACTTTTCCGTCTTCACGATAGATAGGATTTCCTTCGGCGTCTAATTTACTCATATTACTACGTTGAATTTCATCAAAAACCGCTTCTATTTTATCTTGTAACCCATGTTCAATGATCGTTCCACATAGGATATACATCATATCGCCTAAGGCATCTGCTATTTCTACCAAATCATTATTTTGAACAGCTTCCAGATATTCTTCATTTTCTTCCTTCATCAAATGATAACGTAACATTTTCTTATTTTCTCCCAAATCGGCGACTGGAGTTTCACTATGTCCAATCTTAAATGCCGTGTGAAATTCTTTAACTGAATCGATTTGTTTTTGCATAATTATATTTGATTAAATGAGGGTACAAATTAGCAACTTATTCTAAACAATTGATTAAATTTGCACAAAATAATTCAAACGTATGTTTAGTCAAGGACAATTAATATTTGCAGGCTGTTTTTTTATTGCTTTTGTAGTAGCAATGATTTTTGCTTATAGAAAAGATGTGAAAATTCATCAGGAGTTTTACAAAGGCAACTATAAAGTGTTATTAGCTTTCGTATTTTTTATTGGGATGCTATTTGTAATAAAAGTTTTTTTTAAGCGCTAATTTAAGTCTTAAAAAATAGCGCTCCGCAGCAAGCAGTATTTTGCCTATTCTGCTTTTCTAAGACTTGAAAATATTTTCTAATAGCACACTATTATTATTGAATAGGAATTTGGTTTTATTTCAAAAGACAGACTACTTCCTTCAAAATCTTTTCCACAAGATTTCACAAAATCCTATTTCAGATAGATATTACTGCTACAGAGGCCACATTCGCACATTGCAAACCAATGTTAATTATTCGAATGTTAACCTACAATCAACTTTATTCAGTAACTATTTTCGCTCCCTCATTAATAAACCGTAATATTACATTAAGAATAAATAAGTTCAAATAATAGTATTCGAATTAAAAAATAATTGAAGAAAAACACTCCGCCGAAATCCTGTGCAATTTTCATAATTTCTTTATGATTCGTCCTACATATTAATAAAAATTCTAACTTTACAACTGAATTCAACCAATAGATTATGCGTATTTTAAAATATATATTTCTTTTGTTATTACTTAGTATAGTAGCCTTGTCCATTTTTATTGCCACACAAAAAGGTGAATTTACTATCGAAAGAAGCAAAATTATCAATTCACCAAAATCAGCTGTTTTTAACTACGTTAATGATTATAGAAACTGGGCCGACTTCGGTTCTTGGACTGCCGAAGATCCGGAGATAAAAGTTCAATATCCTGCTGTAACTATTGGTAAAGGCGCATCCTATTCTTGGGAAGGAAAAGATGGAACTGGTGAAATGCGTACATTATTTGTAAAAGAAAATGATAGTATTGCTCAAAAAATGAATTTCAACGGAACCAATTCATCCGTTTTCTGGACTTTTAAAGATACCATCGGTGGAACAAACGTAACATGGAAAACTAAGGGAAACATGAGTTTTCTATTTAAAGTCTATACTGCTTTAAACGGCGGCGTTGACAAGGTTATTGGAAGCATGTATGAAAAAAGCTTAACTAACTTAGACATAGCACTGGACTATGAAATAAATACATTTTCGGTGAAAGAAAACGGACTAGTAAAAAAACCTCAAACTTTTTATTTGGCTCAAACTTTCACAAGCGAATTATCAAAAGTCAATAAAAACGCTAAAATTGTTATTCCAACTATCGTCGCTTTTTGTGAACAAAATGACATTTCTGTAAATGGAAAGCCATTTGTAATTTATCACACCTATGATATCGCAAAAGGATTGGCAAAAATTTCAATTTGCGTTCCTATTAAAAAGGAAATTTATATAAGTCCTGGAAGTGATATCGTTTCTGGAAAACTAGACGCATTTGAAGGAGTGAAAACAACCTTAACCGGAGACTATTCGCATATCACAAAAGGATATGATAAGGCATTGGCATTTATTACTAAAAACCAATTAGCCTCAGATCCAAAAATATCACATATCCAGATTTATTCGACTGGAAAAACTGAAATAAAAAACCCGTCAAAATGGGTTACTGAAGTATACATACCGATTGTACCAAAAATTGTTATTCCGGTAAAAACCTATGTTCCCGCTACTGCTGAACCCTCTACTACCACACCAGTAGCGCCTATAACTGCAATAACTCCAGTAAAAATAGACAAACCTACGGTGAAACCTACTCCATCAAAAAAATCACCGACCACTAAAACCACAGAAGAATTGCCTTCTGAATTCTAGTTTTTTTTTCGTAGCTAATTAAACCTTCCTACCCAATATCAATCTAACCTATAAACTATCGCTTTGCAGGAAGAAGAGGAATTTATTCAGCAGTTATTGAACCCTACGACACAAAACGAGGCGTTCCAAAAACTCCTATTAACCTATCAAAAGCCACTTTATAATCACATTCGAAATATTATTTTGAATCATGATGATACAGATGATGTGTTGCAAAATACCTTTATTAAAGTTTATCAAAATTTAAGTAAATTTAAAGGAGAAAGCAAACTGTTTTCCTGGATGTATCGCATTGCTACAAATGAAGCACTTACATTTTTAAATCAAAAAGCTAAAAGAGGAGGAATCTCATCTGAGACATTGCAGAATAAAACAATTGACAATCTTACATCTGACAGCCATTTTGATGGCGATGAACTTCAAATAAAATTGCAAAAAGCGATTATTACCCTTCCTGAAAAACAACAATTGGTTTTTAAGATGAAATATTTTGAAGAACTAAAATACGAACAAATATCAGAAATATTAGGGACTTCAGTTGGTGCATTGAAAGCTTCCTACCATCATGCGGTAAAAAAAATTGAAGCATTTGTAACTTCAAATTAAACCTTTTTACTAAAATTAAGTCTTATACATGTTATGAAAGAATTTAAATTAGAAAACGAACCTAAAATTGAATCTGGATTTAAAACTCCAGAACATTACTTTGAAAATTTCTCAAAGAACTTCATGCAGCAATTACCTGAAGAAGAACCGAAGGTAATTTCTCTTTTTCAAAAAAATAAAAAGATTGTAATGATGGTTGCTGCGGTTTTAACTATTTCGATTCTAATTCCTGTAGTTTACAATAATAGCATTAATGCAAATAATAATGAGATAGACGCAACAGCTTTGGAAAATTACCTAAGTTATCAATCTAATATCAATCAATATGAATTAATTAATGGTCTAGAGGCTGATGAAATCGATAATATTAAAACAACAGTAGTTCTAGAAAATGCAACTATTGAAGACATATTAGCAACTAATGGTAATTTAGAACTCCTTATGCTAGAATAAACTTTGTAGAAAATTATAATAAAAAATATAAAAATGAACATTAAACAAATAATCCCATTTCTATTGTTGTTGACCTCTTTTAATTTTTATGGTCAAGATGCAGGAATGAAAGAGAAAAAAGAGCAAATCAAAACACTAAAAGTGGCTTTTTTGACTACCGAATTAGACTTAACAACTCGTGAGGCAGAAAAATTTTGGCCTATCTACAACACCTTTGATGATAAGCAATTTGAGATAAGACATCAAAAAATGCGAGCATTTAAAAGCCGCATGAGCGATAGCGCATTCAATAATATGACTGAAAAAGAAGCAAATGCACTACTTACACAAATGGACAGTGCAGATGAAGAATTATATTTATTACGAAAAAAATTCACAAAGAATTTGAGAGAAGTGATGAGCGCTAAAAAGATTATTAAGCTGAAAAAATCTGAAGAAGATTTCAATAGAAAATTATTGCATCAATATAGATCTTCAAAAAAATAATACTAGATTAAAATAAAACTATTACCCTATCCATAACATCGACGTATGAGATAGGGTTTTATTTTATAAAATTAATACGTATCATTTTATTTTTACCAGCTGCAATTGCAGTATGATTGTCTAAGAATCTAATGGTAAATAGACTCGGATCAGTAGTTAACTGCCTCCATGAATTTCCTCTATCAGCGGAATAATATAGTCCCGATGCACCAACAGTAACTAATGATTTTCCATTACTACCTGGAACATATTGTACACAAGAAGCATATCCAAAACCTTCGTTTTCTGCCATTAGCTCCCATGTTTTACCACCATCTTGAGTGCGAGCTTTATTTCCGAAATTTTGATTCGGAGCCTCATAATCTCCTCCAGCTATAAATCCGTTTTTCGAGTCATAAAAATCAGCAGTGAAAATACCAGCCATTGCTTTTCCTTGCACAATGGGTGTGTCAAATACTTCCCAATTATTTCCCTTGTCAGCAGAATAGAATACTCTCGCTTTTTTACCTCCTGAAACAATCCAAGTATCATTTCCCTTTATCACAATATTAGTATTACTGGCGGCAAAAGCGGCTTCACCATCAACGATTTTTGGTAGTTTACTATTTGAGATTTTATTCCATGAGTTACCGCCATCTCTAGTTATAATTATCGAAAGATAATCCGTAATAGGATCTCCCATTGCAATTCCTTCATTTTTATTCCAAAATTTCATGCTGTCGTAAAACACTTTCTCATTATATTCCTGATACACTAATGTCGTTTCTAAATTCTCCTTATTCACTTTATAAAGTAAACCTGGATTAGCAACGCTCAACAAAAATATATTTTTTGGTGTTTGTGCAATACTTCTGAATTCTAGCGTTAAAGTATCCTTAGAGATTTTCCTTTCAAATTTTTTGTTTTTTTCCAAATCAAAAAAACCAAATCTTGAATTATTTGCTGCGTACCAAATTTTATTCCCATCTACGGTAATAGCTCTAATACTGATATTATCTTGAAACAAAGTATCAATTGTTACTGTATTAAAAATAACCTCATCATCAACTGTATCTTTATAATTTACTGTTTTACATGAATTTAAAAACACAAAACCCAATGCCATTAAAAAAATATTTCTCATTTAAATCCTTTTATTTAAAGCTAATTTACAATTTAATATAGTAAAAGCAAACGGCCCAAAAACTAATTGGCACAATAATTGAATATTAGCCTATTGTTAAATAAAAACACACATACTATGAAAACTAAACTATTAATATTAAGCCTGATGACTTCGGTTTTTATAGTGCATGCGCAAGATAGAAACAGGGTTTATGCATCAAACAATGAAATTAGCGATAATTTAGATTTGAGAGCCGTTGCTGATATTTTTGGAGATTCTAGAAATCTTCAGGATTTTGAAAGACAGTTAAATGACCCAGAACTTCAAATATCTAATCTAGATTTAAACAATGATAACCAAGTAGATTATTTACGAGTTATAGAAACTGTAGAAAATAGAACTCACGTTGTTATAATTCAATCTGTACTTGATCGTGATGTTTATCAAGACGTGGCAACTATCGAAATCGAAAAGGACAGATATAATAAGATTCACCTACAAGTTGTGGGAAATGAATATATGTATGGTCCAAACTATATTTACGAGCCTGTATATTATAGAACTCCTGTAATTTATGCCTCTTTTTGGTCTTATAATTACAGACCTTATGTATCAAACTGGTATTGGAATTACTACCCATCGTACTATTATGCCTGGAATCCATTCCCTGTATATCGATATAGAAATAATATTCAAATAAGTTTGAACATTTACAACAACTATAATTATGTGAATTACAGAAGAAGTAATCAAGCAGTAGTACTTTACAATTCAAGACGTTCAAATGGGTATGAAAGACAATATCCGAACAATAATTTTACGAGGAGAAATGCTACTGTTTCAAATCGATATGAATTAGAGCAAAGAAGAGGAAATCGTAATACAGGATCTCGAAGTGAAGTTGGTAATTCTCAAAACAGAAACAAATCTTCAAGGGATGTTGCTTCTCGAAGAAGCGATAGCCAAAGAGCTAATTCTCAAACCAGAACTAGTCCTTCAAGAGAAACTACCACTCAAAGAGCAGGAAATCAAAGGGACTATTCTCAAAATAGAAGTACTACTTCAAGAGAAAGTGTTCCACAAAGAACTGAATCACAAAGAAGCAACTCGCAAAACCGTGCTGTTCAGTCAAGAGAAAGTGCTCCACAAACAACTCAAACGCAAAGAGACTATTCTCAAAACAGATCAAATCCATCAAGAGAAAATGCACAAAAAAGAACTGAAACGCAAAGAAACTATTCTGAGAACAGAAATAGTTCTGCTAGAGAATCTGCTCCACAAAGAGTTGAATCGCAAAGAAGCAACTCTCAAAACCGAGCTACTCAATCTAGAGAAAGTGCACCACAAAGAACTCAAACGCAAAGAGATTATTCTGAAAACAGAGCTAACACTTCTAGAGAAAGTGCTCCTCAAAGAGCTCAAACTCAAAGAGGAAATTCTCAAAAGAGTGCTCCACAACGAACAGAATCAAGCAGAGACAACTCTAGCAGAGGAGGTAATAGAGGATCATAAAAAAAGTTAACTAAAGTAGTTTTAAACACGGTCAAAATGGCCGTGTTTTTTTTATGTCTTTTTCTTATTAAACAACACTAATCTATTTAAAAAGAGTAAATTTGCCGAGTTTTTTAGATACAAAATATGGACACATCGCATAAAAACCTGCATTCAAAATTATCGCTGGGTGGATTATTGATTTCGTTGGGAATAATATATGGAGATATTGGGACATCCCCTTTATATGTTATGAAAGCCATCCTTGGTGATGGAATAATTAATGCCGATATTGTTTTGGGAGGGGTTTCAGCAGTCTTTTGGACACTTACTTTGCAAACTACCATAAAATACGTGATTATAACGTTGGGTGCTGATAACCATGGCGAAGGTGGGATTTTTGCCTTATATGCCTTAGTAAAGAAAACAAAAATTAAGTGGCTCATTGTCCCCGCAATCATTGGAGGTAGTGCCTTACTGGCCGATGGAATTATTACTCCGCCTATTTCTGTTTCTTCGGCAATTGAAGGGATCAAAACTTATTACCCTCAAATAAATACCATACCTATTGTTATAGGAATTCTATTTGTATTGTTTAGCATTCAACAATTTGGATCAAAATTAGTTGGGAAATTCTTTGCTCCTATGATGTTAATTTGGTTTTCAATGCTAGGAATCCTTGGTGTAATCCAAATAACAAAGTATCCTGAAGTCTTCAAAGCATTCAACCCTTACTATGCCTACAATCTTTTATCTGCTCATCCTGACGGTTTTTTTGTGCTGGGCTTTGTATTTCTATGTACTACTGGAGCTGAAGCATTGTATTCAGATATGGGACATTGCGGAAGAAAAAACATTCGAATCAGTTGGATATTTGTAAAAAGTGCACTGGTCTTGAACTACTTCGGACAAGCCGCTTTTTTAATCCACCACGAAGGTGCAACTTTGCAAACATTGGGTGGAGCAAATGGTAATCCTTTCTATCTCATTATGGCTGACTGGTTCCAACCCATTGGAATTGTAATTGCTACTCTTGCTGCCGTGATAGCCTCTCAGGCTCTTATTAGCGGTTCATTTACTTTGATTAATGAAGCGATGCGATTGAATTTTTGGCCAAAAGTAAAAATAAAATATCCCACAGAATTAAAAGGTCAATTATACATCCCATCCATCAACTGGCTGTTATTTTTTGGATGTGTTGGAATCGTTTTGCATTTTGAGGAATCCGGAAATATGGAACACGCTTATGGTCTAGCGATAATCTTGTGCATGATAATGACCACTATTTTACTCAACTTCTATTTAATCATGAAAAGAGTGAAATTATATTTTATCGTCCCTCTAATAACTATCTATTTGGCTATTGAATTTAGTTTTTTGGCAGCCAATATCACTAAATTTGCCGAAGGTGGTTATGTAACGCTTATCATTGCCATGATGTTAATATCAGTGATGACTATCTGGTTCTTAGCTAAAAAAATAAGCAAGAGTTACACAAAAATTGTAAAAATTGAAGATTATAAAAAGGTCTTAAAAGAATTAGGAGCTGATCTTACTATTCCAAAATATGCAACGCACTTAGTTTATATGACCAATGCAAATCGTGTAAACGAAATTGAAGAAAAAGTAATGTATTCTATCTTACAAAAGAGACCTAAAAGAGCAGACATCTATTGGTTTGTACATGTTAACATTTTAAGTGAACCTTACAGAACTGACTATAAGGTAACCGAAATCATGAAAGACGACTTGTACCGCGTCGACTTTAATCTAGGTTTTAGAGAACCTACAAAAATAAACCTGATGTTTAGAGAAGTTATCAGGGACATGGTAAAAAATGGAGAAGTAGATATTACAAGCCGTTATGAATCCTTGAATAAAAACAATATCATCGGAGATTTCAAATTTGTATTATCTGAAAAATTCCTTTCTAATGACAGTGATTTAAGATGGCATGAAAAACTTATCATGAACTCCTATTTCATGATAAAAAAACTAAGTCTTTCTGAAGAAGGCGCTTTTGGTCTAGACAGTAGTTCTGTAAAAATCGAGAAATTCCCAATGGTTCTTCATGCTCCAGAAAAAATGTGTTTAACACGGATTAAATAAGTATTTCTTCAACTAAATTTCAAAAACACTGCTAGTTTAGCGGTGTTTTTTTTAATCGAAAAATATTAAATCAACATTCATTATTTAAAATTTAACTTTCGGCCAATTAATAGTACCTTTGCACCTCAATTAATTAAAATGAGATTACACAGAAATTTAGTTTATACTACCATTGATTCCCTAAATGCAATATTTAACGAAGGGGAATATGCTGATAAAGTGGTTGCAAGAGCCTTAAAAAAAGACAAACGTTGGGGAAGCTCTGATAGAAAATTTGTTGCCGAAACCATCTATGAAGTAGTGCGATGGAAAAGATTATATGCTGAAATTGCAGAAGTAAAGGAACCTTTCGACAGAGACAATATTTGGAGAATGTTTGCTGTATGGGCAGTTTTAAGAGGATACCCTATTCCAGATTGGCGTCAGCTAGAAGGAACTCCTGAGAGAAAAATAAAAGGACGCTTTGATGAATTATCAAAAGTAAGAGCCTTAAAAGAATCTATTCCAGACTGGATGGACGAAGTAGGTGTAAAGGAATTAGGAGAGAAAGTTTGGGCAAAAGAAATTACTGCTCAAAACCAACCCGCAAAGGTTATCCTAAGAGTTAATACGCTAAAAACTACTAAAGCAGAATTAAGAGCGATTTTAATGGATTTAGACATTGATACTGATCCACTTAAAGACCAACCCGATGCTTTAGTCCTTAAAGAAAGAGCTAACGTTTTTATGACAGACGCTTTTAAGAAAGGTTTCTTTGAAGTACAAGATGCAAACTCGCAACTTGTGGCTGCTTTTCTTGATGTTAAACCAGGAATGCGTGTAGTAGACACTTGTGCAGGTGCAGGTGGTAAAACGTTGCATATTGCTGCTCTAATGGAAAACAAAGGACAGTTAATTGCTATGGATTTGTACGAAAGTAAATTAAAGCAATTAAAAATAAGAGCAAAACGTGACGGCGCATTCAACATTGAATATCGTATCATTGATAGCACGAAAGTAATCAAGAAATTACACCAAAGAGCAGATCGTGTATTGATTGACGCACCTTGTAGCGGACTTGGAGTTCTTAAAAGAAATCCTGATGCTAAATGGAAATTACAACCTGAATTTATAGACAACATTCGTAAAGTACAGGCCGAAGTTTTAGAAAGCTATTCTAAAATTGTAAAACCAGGTGGAAAATTAGTTTATGCCACATGTTCTATATTACCATCTGAAAACCAAGAGCAAGTAGCTAAGTTCTTAACTACTGAAATTGGAAAAGAATTCAACTTTGTTAAAGATCAAAAAATTCTAGCTTCAGATTCCGGTTTTGATGGATTTTACATGGCGCTTTTAGAAAGAAAAGAAGAAGTAGTAAAACCAAAAGAAGTAGAAGCTGTAAAAGAAACAGCAGAAGAAAAATAAGAGCATAGAAAATAGATATTAGACTCACAAATAGTCAAAAAAAAAGCCTCGAAATAGTATTTACTACTTTCGAGGTTTTTTTTATATTTAAAACACTACTCTTTTATTTTTAAAGAGACTGCGATTAAGCATAGCACAAACTTTTCATTCCGACAAAGGAGGAATCCCAGTTAGGTCAGCAGTTTGATGAGATTCCTCCTTCGTCGGAATGACAAACTAAATATTAAATTCAGAGGATGAAAAATTTCAAATAAATTTCTATTCTAAGAGGAATTTACAACTCGGTATGTCTTATTTATTCTTTGTTCTATGTTCTTTCCTCTACTTAATCGTTCATCGAGATTAAAAACTCTTCATTATTTTTAGTTTGTTTAAAACGATCGTTTATAAAACTCATTGCTTCAACAGGATTCATATCTGAAAGATATTTTCTCATGATCCACATTCTTTGCAAAGTTTTTTGATCCAATAATAAATCATCTCGTCTTGTACTTGAAGACGTCAAATCGATGGCTGGGAAAATACGTTTATTAGCAATTTTTCTATCTAATTGTAATTCCATATTACCAGTACCTTTGAATTCTTCGAAAATCACTTCATCCATTTTCGAACCAGTTTCTGTCAATGCAGTAGCAATAATACTTAAAGAACCACCATTTTCAACATTACGAGCAGCTCCAAAGAATCGTTTTGGTTTTTGCAAAGCATTCGCATCTACTCCACCACTCAATACTTTCCCTGAGGCAGGTTGTACTGTATTATATGCTCTGGCCAAACGCGTAATGGAATCTAAAAGAATCACTACATCGTGCCCACATTCTACTAATCGTTTTGCTTTTTCGAGTACGATATTAGCAATCTTAACATGTTCTTGCGGTTCTCTATCAAAAGTTGAAGCAATTACTTCACCACGCACACTACGTTGCATGTCTGTAACCTCTTCTGGACGCTCGTCTATCAATAAAACAATTAGATAAACTTCAGGATGATTTGCAGCAATTGCATTAGCAATTTCTTTCAGCAACATCGTTTTACCAGTTTTTGGCTGAGCGACAATCATACCACGTTGTCCTTTTCCTATTGGAGAAAACAAATCAATTATTCGAGTCGAAATCGTGCTTTGTCTTGCTGCTAAATTAAATTTCTCTGAAGGAAAAACAGGAGTTAAATGTTCGAATGAAACTCTATCACGAACAACCTGTGGATCATGTCCGTTAATTTTTAAAACTTTTACTAAAGGGAAGAACTTCTCTCCTTCTTTAGGAGGTCTCACCACACCTTTTACAGTATCTCCGGTTTTAAGTCCGAATAACCTGATTTGGGAAGTTGATAAATAAATATCATCTGGTGAAGCCAGGTAATTATAATCTGAAGAGCGCAAGAAACCATATCCATCAGGCATCATTTCAAGAACTCCTTCACTTTCTATTATTCCATCAAATTCAAAATCAGAGTCCCTAAAATTATTTTTCTTACTTTTAAAATTCGGGTTTTGATTTTGCTTATTTAACTGATTTGGATTTACCTTTTTTGCAGGAGCTACGACTTCTTGATTTCCAGTTGTATCATTAGTAACAGCAACTGCTTCTTCATTTTCTTTGCTCAATTCTTTTGCTTCTTCTTTATCCTTTTTTAAAGCAATTTTCTTTTCGTAGGCTGATTTATTAAATTTAATAATCTTACCTACTTTTTTTTCTGACACTGAAGATTCATTTACTACTTCCTCTTCGTTGATAGTTTCTACTTGAGCGCGAACTTCTGCTGGGACATCAACCGTAGTATGTAGCTCATCGGTATCCGCTGGAGTCGCTTCGTTATTATGTATAGGAGTATTTTTTGCTTTTTGAATTGCTACCTTCTTAACGGGAACAATACGAGCTCTTTTAGGTTTATCATCCTCGCTAATGGACTCCACATTTAAATCTAAAGTTGGTTCAACTTTAATTGTTTGATGTTCTAAAATATGACTGATTAAAGTCTCTTTTTTAACACCGTTAAACTTTATGGTTTTAGCTGCTTTAGCTATAGCTTGAAGCTCAGAAAGCTTCATTTCTTTTAATGCAGAAATATCAAACATGAATGTTCTATTAGTTTAATTAATTTGGATAATACTAAAAAGATAGGTAGTAATTATTTTATCTTGAATTGACCGCAGTATGAAGTGCTTACGGTACTCTCATGCAATATTACGAATAAATTCTAACGATACAATAGTATTTTAAAAAAAGAAAATATATTTTTGTGAAACAAATTTAACAAAATGATACAAAGAATTCAAACGATATATTTATTTCTTGCTTTTGTAGTGACAGGAATATTGCCTTTTTTATTTCCATTATGGACAATGAACGATGGAAAGGAATATTTTTTTATGCAAGATCAGTTTTATGTTATACTTTTGGGCTTGAGCACAACGCTTAGCGTAGTGAGTATTATTTCCTACAAAAAGAGACAGAATCAATTTGTTATTGGCAGATTGAATATAATTTTAAATTTAATTTTATTGGGATTGTTTGTATATCGTTCACTAAATGTATCTGGAGAAACAGTTCTTGTTTCTGAGAAAGGTATTGGGATGTTTCTACCTATTGTTGCTATCGTGTTATTAGTATTAGCTAATAAGGCCATCAAAAAGGATGAAGATCTTGTAAAATCTGTGGATAGATTGAGGTAGACCCATAATATTAGTTTATTAGTGCGAAGAGAACCCGAATGAAAATTCGGGTTTTTTTGTGCTTAAAACTGATAAAAATTCAATTAATAAAAATATTTTAAGAATCTATTGCAGTTTTTTTTTCTAAATTTGGTCTAATACCCTATAACATGAATGATAAAATACGAATACACCTTGCAGATGATCATCAAGTCTTAATAGACGGGATGCGAACGCTGTTAAATACAGTTTCTAACTTTGAGGTAGTAGGTTTTTCTTTAGATGGCAGTACCATTTATGATGATGTATTAAATAACGAAACACATATTCTCGTTCTTGACATTAGCATGCCAAAAAAAGATGGTATCGAAGTAATTAAGGAGTTTTCTAAAAAAGGATATCCCTGTAAAGTGATCATACTATCTAGTTACGATGACTTAAAAATCATCCAAGAAGTCATGAAATTAGGTGTGAGTGGCTATTTGACAAAACAATGCGCTGGCGAAAGTATCGTAGAGGCCATACATGCTGTTGCTAACGGAGAAGATTATTTTTGCTCCACAGTTAGAGAGAAAATATTTAATAGCGCAACTAAAGACAATACAAAGTTAAATAAGGAAAAAGTAGTCGTAGACTCCATCTTAACGGAGAGAGAAATCGAAATCATTACTTTAATCGCATTAGAAAATAGCGGAAAAGAAATAAGTGAAAAATTATTTATAAGTACCAATACTGTCGAAACACATAGAAAAAATATTATGAAAAAGCTAAAAGCAAAGGGCACGATTGCTTTAGTTAAATTTGCAATTAAAAACAAATTGATTAAACAATAAGACATTAAAAAAGCTTTAGTTTACTATCTCAAATCGGTTTGATCATTTACTATCAAAAATTAAAGAACAATAACAGAAACTTTCCCTCTATGCACAAAATCAGATTCTTGTTATTATTGTTATTGCTAAGTATTGTTTATCAGCCCATATTTTCTCAAACTAAAAGTCCTTCTAAAAAAGAAATTATAGAACTGTCAAATGAAGCCACCCGGCTTATGAATGCAGGCAAATATGAACAGTCTTTAATAAAATCAAGAGCCGCTTTACAATTTGCAATAGCAATAAAAGACGACAACACAATAGCAAGCTGTTATAATACAATTGCTGCGAATTTTGATGAACTAAGCGAATTTGACAAAGCTTTTTTCTACTATAAAAAAGGACTTCTTTATGCTGACAAAGCAAATAATGATGAATTAAAAAACTGGCTCTACAACAATTTAGGAAACATATACTGCTTCGATAAAAAAGAATATAAAAAAGGGATTTATTATTATAAAAAATCACTGGATTACAGTCGGAAAGTTGGGGATTCAGTTCAAATCGTTTTCACAAATCTAAATATAACGTGGGCCTATTTTGACATAGGCGATTTTAAATCCGGGGAACCGTATTTAAAATTTATTAATAAGCATCATGATAAATTTGGTGATGAGTCCACAATTGTTGCGTTAAACATGCTAAATGCTATGTATTATGGCTACAAAAACGAACCAAAAAAAGCGGTTTCCTTCTTTGAAAATGCAATTGCATTAGGGAATAAAGGGAACGAAAAATCAGATTTATCGTTTACACATCAAGAATACTCTCGATTTTTATTAAAAAATGGGAACTATAAAAAGGCGTACGAAAACTTAGCTGCTTATAATGATCTCACTGCTGCCCTGAGTTATAAAGAAAAGCTAAAGAAAATTAATGTTGCCGGAATTAATCTGGAAATAGATGAGTACAAAAGAGAGATAGATAATATCGAAACAAAATACAAAACCAAAGAGCAATTACTTATAGAAAAACAGTCTAAAAACAAGCAAATAAGTATTATTATCATCTCATTACTGCTACTGATTATTATTCTTTCCTATTTTTTCTTTCAAAACACAAAACTGAAGCAACAGAATAAACTCAATGATATCCAGAGCAAAATTCAGGAAAATATTATTAATGCATCTATCAACGGCCAAGAGCAAGAACGTAAAAAAATTGCAAATTTCCTGCACGACAACATTAGCGCTTTGCTTTCGTCAGCTGGTTTGCATTTGAGCGTTTTTAGTTCGAAAAATAAAATTGAATCAGAAGAAATTGAAAAGACAAAGGCTATCCTAAAACGAGCTCATAATAAGGTTCGTGATTTGTCTCATGAACTTTTGCCATCTCTACTATCTCGTTTTGGTTTATTTTATGCACTTAATGATTTGTGCGAGCAAAACTCAAATTCGAGTATGCATTTTGAATATTCAAGTACTGTTGATGAAAAAACACGCTACAATGTTGAGTTTGAAATGAAAATGTACTTTATAGTAATGGAACTACTTAATAACGTGATCAAACACAGTGGTGCCGGAAGTGCTACACTTAGTTTACTGGAGGTCAACGATGAATTACTTATCCACGTTTGGGACAACGGAGCAGGCTTTGACACCAATGATTATAATGCTATTATAGGTTTTGGATTGAATCAAATTCAAGCCAGAATAAACAATATGAAAGGGGAAATTGTTGTACAGTCTAAGTTAAATTCTGGGACATCGGTACATATTAAAGTTCCTATTTTACATGCGGATTAATTATACGCGCTTTTCGATTTCGACAATCTCCAAATCCTTTATTTTGTCTCCCTCAATTACAAAACGAAGCATCGTTCGCACTTGATGAAATCCGCTTTTGCCGCAAGCACCAGGGTTCATATGTAGTAAATTATGTTTCTTATCGAAAATTACTTTCAATATATGTGAATGCCCACAAATAAATAATTTAGGAGGATTTGCAGCCATCTCCGCTTTAATGGCCGGACTGTATTTCCCAGGATATCCGCCAATATGCGTAATCCACACATCGACTCCTTCACACATAAACCGATTGTGTAATGGAAACTCTAAACGTGCCCTAGCATCATCGATGTTTCCATAAACAGCTCTCAAAGGCTTTAGTTTTTTTAAAGTATCGGTTACCATTAAGTCTCCAATGTCACCGGCATGCCAAACTTCGTCAGCCTGAGCTACATATTTCAGTATAGTATCGTCTATATGACTGTGGGTATCAGAAAGTAAAAGGATTTTTTTCATTCAGCTGGAACTATTTTAACAATTATGAGCTGTAAAGGTAACTCGTTTCCTCAGAAAAGGGAATATAAATACTTACATTTAGAACTTACACATTTAACCTTTTCTCAAGATAAAAACTTTGTACCTTTGCTACTTTAAAACTTTGCGATACCATCATCTTGAGATATTTTATAAAATTAGCATATAACGGAACTCCTTACCACGGCTGGCAGTATCAACCTAACGCTTCTTCTGTTCAAGAAACGTTGAACAAGGCTATTTCTACGGTGTTGAACTCAGAAATTAGCATTATGGGAGCTGGACGCACAGACACTGGTGTTCATGCTAAGGAAATGTACGCTCATTTTGATTTTGAAACTCCATTTGACATTCCGAATATAGTTCATAAACTCAATTCTTTTTTACCAAAGGACGTAGTCGTTTACAATATTATAGCAGTTCCTGATGAAGCACATGCTCGTTTTGATGCTTTAAAAAGAACTTATGAATACCACATCAACACTTTTAAAGATCCGTTTTTGCAAGAGCAAAGCTGGTACTTTCATCAAAAATTAGATGTTGAATTAATGAATAAAGCAGCAAAATTGTTATTTAACCATATTGATTTTCAATGTTTCTCGAAAGTAAATACGGATGTTAATACTTTTGATTGCACAATATTTGAAGCTAATTGGAAGCAAATCAACAACCAGCTCGTATTTACAATTTCGGCCAATCGTTTTTTGCGAAATATGGTGCGTTCTATTGTGGGAACACTTGTAAACGTGGGTTTGCATAAGATTACACTTGATGATTTTAATACTATCATAGAAAATAAAAATAGAGATAAGGCCGGGTTTTCAGTACCAGCACACGGCTTGTATCTGACTGAAATAGAATACGGTTATATTAGTACTTAGTGATTAGTACTTAGCAGTAAGTACTTTAAAATAAATACATCCATAGCCCTGATGGTAATGGAAATCCTTGAACGCCGGGGTTCGGCGGTTAAGATTGTAATGAACAGCAGGATTAAGCTCCTGAAAAAACTGAAATAAATTCAGCATAAAAAAAATGAAAGCAAAAGCATTCGATACTCGATTATTCAAACGAATATTACAATATACTAAACCTTACCAATGGCGTTTTAACGGCGTAATTGTGTTTGCCATTTCCTTATCTATATTTGCGGCCTTACGACCGTATTTATTGAAGCAAACCGTCGACGGATACATCCAGACGGAGGATGCTAACGGATTATTATACTACATTACCTTGATGGGTATTGTGTTATTATGCGAAGTTTTCTCTCAGTTTTACTTCGTTTTCTGGGCAAACTGGTTGGGTCAGGATATCGTAAAAGACATTCGAATCAAACTATTCAAGCATATACTGAGTTTCAGAATGAAATATTTTGATTTGGTACCAGTAGGTCAATTAGTAACTCGCTCCGTATCAGATATTGAGTCAATCGCTCGTATTTTTAGTCAAGGATTATTCATGATTATCAGTGATTTAATGAAAATGGTGGTCGTACTTATTTTTATGTTTTACATGAACTGGAAGCTGACTTGGATTGTAATTGTTGCGATGCCGGTTTTAGTATTTATCACCCGTATTTTTCAACGCAAGATGCAAGTAGCTTTTGAGGACGTGAGAAACCAAATTTCAAACATGAATTCCTTTGTGCAAGAACGTGTGACCGGAATGAAGATTGTACAACTCTTCAATAGAGAAGAAATTGAAGCCGACAAATTCAAGGAAATCAATGACAAACACAAAAAGGCTTGGATTAAAACAATCCTCTATAACTCCATTTTCTTCCCCATCGCCGATATTATTTCCTCGCTAACCCTTGGTTTTATTATCTATTATGGTGGAATTAAGATTCTGAATGGTGATAACTTTACCACTTTTGGAGATTTGTTTTCCTACACCATGTTTATAGCGATGCTATTTAATCCCTTGCGCCAGATTGCAGATAAATTCAATGAGATGCAGCTTGGAATGATTGCCGCTAATCGTGTTTTTGCGATTATTGATACCCAAGACCAGATTCAAGATACAGGAACAATTGAAGCACCTGTTTTCCGTGGGAATATCGTATTTAAAGACGTTAATTTCAGTTATATCCCTGATGAAGAGGTCATAAAAGGAATCGATTTAAATGTAAACGCAGCCGAAACAATTGCGATTGTGGGATCTACTGGAGCAGGAAAATCGACTATCATCAATTTGCTGAACCGTTTTTATGAAATTAACAGCGGTACCATTTGCATCGACAATGAAAACATTGAAAACTATACTTTAGGATCACTGCGCAAGCAAATTGCTGTTGTACTTCAAGATGTGTTCCTTTTTGCTGATACTATTTTCAACAACATTACACTTAACAATCCAGAAATTACAAGAGAAGATGTTTTGGCTGCAGCCAAGGAAATTGGAGTGCATGACTTCATCATGAGTTTGCCGGATAATTATGACTTTGATGTAAAAGAGCGTGGTGTGATGCTGTCTTCGGGACAACGTCAATTGATAGCTTTCTTGAGAGCTTATGTCAGTAACCCGAGTATTCTTATTCTTGATGAAGCGACTTCTTCGATTGATACCTACTCTGAAGAATTGATACAACGCGCCACCGAAACGATAACCACAGGAAGAACCTCGATTGTAATTGCTCATAGACTAGCCACTATTATCAATGCTGATAAAATTGTGGTGATGGATAAGGGATTAATTGTGGAGCAAGGAACGCATCAGGAATTAATCAATAAAGAAAATGGCTATTATAAAAACCTTTATGATTCTCAGTTTTCGGTAGCTAATTAATCGATAATTTTCAGGTTAACGAAGAATATTTTTAATGCCTGATTTCTTCTTAAGATGATATATCTGAAACTACTTCACAAGTTGGTTCATGTATGATAGGAAAATTACAGGAATTAGCTATAAAACAAAGTTCGTTTGCTTTTTTATGTAAACTTAGTGCTTTGACTATTTTTTCTTTTTGTCGAATGATCACTTTCGGATGCAAACGAACTTCCGTAAAACGCCCGCTACCGTTTTCTAAAACTTCAAGCGTGGCCTCAGCTGCATCAGAATAAGACACCACTTCAATTCCGTTTTGAGAGCAAACATATAAATAGGACATCATGTGGCAGGAAACAACACTGCTTAACAATAAATCTTCGGGATTGTACAAACTTGGATCTCCTTTAAAAGCTTTGGCTGCTGAAACATCTAAAACATCTTTCCCCTCAATTGTGACAGTGTGGTTTTTCGTGTAAATTCTGGAAGTAGAAACCGCTTCTTTTTTAGTCGAAAACCAATTCAATTTTGCTTTAAATATATCTTTGAACCCCATTATTTTCTTTTTATTCAAAAGTACTTAAAAACTGGAACAACGATTGCCATCACTAAAAAATGAATTACTCTTTTTGAAAATAAAAATTGTAATTTTGACTGCTTACATCATCAATGATAAAGTGAAAAACAAACTATTCAACATACCTCCATTACCAGCTGTACTTTTTGCTATAATAAGTGTTCAGTCTGGTGCCGCAATTGCAAAAAGTCTTTTTCCTGCTCTTGGTGCCGCTGGAACTGCCTCTCTTAGAATTGGTATTTCGGCTATCATTCTCTTCGCATTTTACAAACCCAATCTATTCAAAATTACCCCGCAACAATGGAAACTCGTTATTCCTTATGGTTTGTCTCTGGGAGCGATGAATTTAATTTTTTACATGGCAATAGAGAGAATTCCCATCGGACTAGCGGTGACACTGGAGTTTATAGGTCCGTTATTGGTCGCTGTTTTTGGTTCAAAACGTTTTGTAGATTATTTATGGGTGCTATTGGCCGCAGCCGGAATAGTTTTGATTGCTCCTTGGTCAAACAACGGAATAGACGTTTTAGGCGCTTTGTTTGCTTTATTGGCAGGAGCTTTTTGGGCTTTTTATATCGTTTTGGGAGGGAAAATTTCGAAAATCATGAAAGGCGGAGATGCTGTTACAACCGGAATGCTCTTTGCGTCTCTGTTAATTATCCCTTTTGGAATTATGGGAGACGGGCTAAGTAATGTTACACCTACACTTCTTTCTTTAGGAGTAGCGCTTGCCCTTTTATCTAGTGCCATTCCCTTTACTTTAGAAATGAAAGCTCTTGGCCAACTTCCAGCACGTACATTCAGTATTTTAATGAGTCTGGAACCCGCAGCAGCTTCTATTTGCGCACTGATATTCTTACAAGAATATCTTGCTCTTAACGAGGTTGTAGCTGTTATTTTTGTAGTAATCGCTTCCGCTGGCTCAACACTGACAACCAAATCAGAAGCTTAATTTATAACCGTGAAATGAGGTTTCGTTTGTTGTTGCTTTTTCAAATTGTATAAGCCACAATGTTATTTCGCCTAAACTTTTAATTAATTTTATTCCCTACTTCTCTAATTTCTCTACGTAGTTCTCTAAACATATCCTTTACACTCTCGGTACTTAAATCATCTGGTGTAAATTCATTGGTAGCAATGCTACAGGCGTATTCCCAAATTTCCAGAATCTCTGATGCTTTAACTTGATAAGGCAAATAAACAGTATTATCAGAGTGCAGCATTAATGCATTCTTTCCGTTTTTGTTCAATCGTTTGTAAACTATTCCCTCACTTTTAGTTACAACTATATATGTTTTTCCATCCATTACATCGCCTAGTCTTTCCACATATTGGGCTACAATAAAAGATCCTTCTTTATGTGGTGGCATGGAATCTCCTTCTACTGGAAAGGCTCTAAATTTTCCATTCCGCAAAAAGGGAAGTGAGATATGCTGAAGATTTTCTATAAATTCAGGATCTGCATATCCTGAAGCATATCCTGCTCTCGCTTTATGAGGTACAATTTCTATGATATTTTCTCCTTGTTGATCAACGGTTATAGGCAATAATATCCTGTTATCTCCTAGTTTTAGTAAGTCCTCAAAGGGTATTTTTTGTACGTCTACCGAGAGTAAAATATCAATACTGGCATGAAAATAATAAGATATCCTCTTCAAAATATCATACGGCGGTTCAGAGCTACCGTCTTCATATTTGACATACCTTCCTCTTGTTATCAAAAGATTTTGAGCTAGTTTTTCCTGAGAAATCCCCTTCTTAATTCTTAGATGCCTGATGTTGTCGGAAAATAAAGACATAGTAATTTTGTTATAATTTATAACTACAAATATACATTTTTTTGTTACAATCTGTGCTAATTTTGTAATTCAAATTTGTCACGGAAGTTTTGAGATGAAATGGATAGATGTACAATTTGAAAAATAAAATCAGTATGGCAAGGTCAATAGTACACATGGATATGGACACTTTTTTTGTGTCCTGCGAAAGGTTAATCAACTCAAAATTAAATGGTTTACCGCTAATTATTGGCGGTGGTGACAGAGGCGTGGTCGCTTCTTGTTCTTATGAAGCTAGAACATTTGGCGTTCGCTCTGCGATGCCTATAAAAATGGCGCTTCGTCTTTGTCCACAGGCAAGAGTAATGAAAGGCGACATGGAATTGTATTCTAAATTATCCCATGATGTTACCCAAATCATTGAAGAAAAAGCACCTATTGTAGAAAAAGCAAGCATCGATGAGTTTTATCTAGACATTACGGGAATGGATCGGTTTCACGGCTGTTACCAATGGACTAACGAACTCTCACAATCAATTACAAAAGAAATAGGATTGCCTTTAAGCTTTGCTTTATCAGTCAATAAGACGGTTTCTAAAATTGGAACTGGAGAATCAAAACCAACAGGGAAATTAGAGATTCCAGAAACTATGGTGAAGTCTTTTTTGAATCCATTATCTATTCAAAAAATTCCCATGGTTGGCGATGTTACTTTTCAATTGCTGTCGCGCATCGGCATTCGAACCATTCAAACCTTATCAGAAATGCCTGCAGAAGTGCTGCAGCAAATGATTGGCAAAAATGGTATTGACATCTGGAAAAAAGCAAACGGTATTGACAACAATCCGGTGGAACCTTATACAGAGCGAAAATCAATTTCGACGGAACACACCTTTGGACAGGATACTATCGACATTCAAAAATTAAAATCAATACTGGTAGGCATGGTGGAAAAACTGGCCTTTCAGCTGCGCTCTGAGGAATGGCTCACTTCGACGGTAGTGATAAAAATACGCTATTCTAATTTTGATACCGAAACAAAGCAATGCCGAATCCCATACACATCGGCTGATCATACTTTGACAAGAAACGTCACCGAATTATTTGACAAACTGTACCAGCGTCGCATGCGGTTGCGGCTGATTGGTATTCGCTTTAGCGGATTGGTTCGCGGAACCTACCAAATCAATATGTTTGAAGATACTGAGGAAATGCTATCGCTGTATCAGGCGATGGATCGAATGAAAAAGCGCTACGGTTTTGATGCAGTAGCTCGGTGTGCTGGCGCAAATCTTAAAACAAAAAATAACAATGTATCTTAATTGCCATTCCTATCACAGCCTGCGTTATGGCACTATTCCCTTAACCGAATTAGTGCATCAGGCCGCCACTTGTGGTGTAAAAGCAATGGCTTTAACTGACGTAAATACGGTTACGGGAATCTATGATTTTATCAAAGAATGTAAAGTTGTTGCTATAAAGCCCATCGTCGGAATCGAATTTAGATACAATAATAAACTACTTTACATTGGCTTAGCCAAAAACGCAGCAGGCCTGGCCGAGATGAATCGTTTTTTGACCAAGCATAATTTCGATAAAACACCCCTACCCGCTCAAGCACCTCAATTTCATAATGTAAATATTATTTATCCGGTCGAGAACACTCCTGAAGTTTTTAGAGATTTTGAATTTTTAGGTATGCGTTCGGAGCAACTCCCTATGTTGTTCCATACTCAATGGAAAAGCAAACTGGATAAAATGGTGGTTTTGCAACCCGTAACTTTCAGGACTAAGAGAGAGTTTAACCTTCATAAAATCCTTCGAGCAATTGATACTAATCTCATTTTATCAAAACTTACCGAAGCCGATTATTGCAGGACATCAGAAACGATGATTTCATTAGAAGAACTATTAAAAAAATTTAGCGATTATCCCCAAATTATTGAAAACACTGAAAGCATCATTGCCGAATGTAATTTTAAATTCGATTTTAAAACACCCAAAAACAAAACAAATTATACAGACAACGGAGAAAACGATATCCAGCTTCTCACAAGCCTTGCCAACCAAGGATTAATAAAGAAATACGGCAACAATAATCTTCAGGCACGAGACAGAGTAGAAAAAGAACTCAAAGTCATCCATGAGTTGAAATTCAGCGGTTATTTTTTAATTACTTGGGATATTATTCGGTACAGCAACAGCATGGGATTCATGCATATTGGACGAGGTAGCGGTGCCAACAGTATTGTGAGTTATTGTCTCGGTATTACAGACATTTGCCCGCTAGAACTAGATTTATACTTTGAACGTTTTTTAAACCTGAACCGCAAAAGCCCACCTGATTTTGATATTGACTGGAGTTGGAAAGAACGGGATATTATTCTCGAATATATTTTCAATCGCTACGGTCGAGATCATGTGGCTTTTTGTGGTACGAATGTAGAATTCAAATACCGATCGATATTCCGCGAAGTAGGTAAAGTTTTTGGTTTACCCAAAGAAGAACTAGATGCATTGGCAAAAAATCCAATGCAGCTGCACGATACTAATTCGGTAGTTGCCTTGGTACAGAAATATGGTATGCTACTCGAAAAATATCCGAATCAACGCAGCATGCATTCCTGCGGAGTATTAATTTCAGAAGAACCTATTACAAATTATACCGTTTTAGAAATGCCTCCAAAAGGCTTTCCCATTGTTTTGTTTGACATGCACATTGCTGAAGATATTGGTTTTGAGAAATTTGATATCTTAAGTCAGCGCGGCATCGGTCATATTGATGACACGGTGAAACTGGTAAAAAAAAACCGCGGTATCGAAGTCAATATCCGGGATACGGCATTATCAAAAAATGAAGCAAAGTGCAATGAATTTTTAAGTACTGGAAAAACCATTGGCTGTTTTTATATCGAAAGTCCCGCCATGCGTGGCTTATTGCGAAGACTCAAATGCGACAATTATAAAATATTGGTCGCTGCATCCTCCATCATTCGTCCGGGAGTGGCACAAAGCGGTATGATGAAGGAGTACATCTTTAGACACAACCATCCCGATCAATTCGAATATTTTCACGAAACATTCAAAGAACATTTGGGAGAAACCTATGGTATTATGGTTTATCAGGAAGATGTGATCAAAATTGCACTACACTTTGCGGGAGTTCCTGCCTCAGATGGAGATATTCTGCGCCGGGCAATGAGTGGTAAGGGACGCTCCACGGCAGCTTTACAAAAAGTAAAAGATAATTTCTTTGCATGTTGTGAACAAAAAGGACATCCCTTAATGCTTAGTCAGGAAATATACCGCCAGATAGAATCTTTTGCAGGTTACTCCTTTTGTAAGGCGCACTCGGCCTCTTATGCGGTCGAAAGCTATCAAAGTTTATATCTAAAAGTGTATTATCCTGTAGAATTCATGGTAGTCGTCATCAACAACCAAGGCGGTTTTTACAGGACAGAAGTGTATGTGCATGAGGCAAAAATGTCTGGGGGAATTATTAATACTCCCTGTGTGAATAAAAGTGAATATGAAGCTACCGTATATGGAATTGACATTTATCTGGGTTTGATGCATCTCGAAGGACTGGAATCTAAAACAGCGCATCGCATCATTGCAGAGCGCAATACGAACGGCGAGTACCAATCACTCGAAGATTTCATCAATCGCATTCCGATAGGCATAGAAGGAATCCAAATCTTAATTTTCATTGGTGCTTTCCGTTTTACAACCAAGACAAAAAACCAACTGCTTGTCATTGCCAGATTGATATTAGTGAATTTCAAACCGGAAAACCGGAATTTAATGTTGCTTCAGGAACCAGTCAAGGAATACACGCTTCCGGTACTGGAACGTTCCCCTTTTGAAGATGCCTTCGACGAAATAGAGTTACTTAGCTTTCCGGTCTCCTGCTCCCCATTCGATTTATTGCAAACCAAATACCGCGGTGATGTATTGGCCAAAGATTTATTGAAACACCATAAGAGAACCGTGAAAATGCTGGCCTATCTTATTTCGAGAAAACACGTTCCTACTAATAGAGGTACGATGTATTTTGGAACCTGGGTTGATGCCGAAGGAGAATTCTTTGACACAGCTCATTTTTCGGATAGTTTACAGAAATATCCTTTTCAGGGTGGAGGTTGTTATTTGTTATTGGGAAAAGTCGAAGTCGATTACCACTTCCCTACTATAACCATAACCAAAATGGCAAAAATGCCGTTCATTGCAGACCCGCGTTATTCCAACTCCACTGACCGACAATACAAAGCGCATCAACAAATTAAAGAAGATGTAAGCATGACCCATCGAGCTCCTTATCCACAGGAAGTTAATTTACCGAGGCATAAGATGTCTTAGTGATGTAACAGCTTAGCATTAAAGGGCAACGCTACTAAAACTATAATCCTGTTAAGGAAAATATTGCCAGTTGGCACTAGTACGAAGTCGGGAAACTTCACTAAGCGCAGATCCTAATAGTATATGTAAAATAATTGCCACAGATTCACATATGATAAAAATATATTTTTTTAAAATCTGTGAATCTGTGGCAAAAAAACATACGTGGATTACTACAATTTAATATACTAATTCCTCTTTATGTTTTTTAATAAAATCAGCCCATCTTGTTGGCTCTTTTCCTGTGATTTCAAAAAAATTATCAAAAGTATCACTAGCACCAGGAATGGTTCCGTTTGCGTGTTGTTTCCAATGGTCATATACACAGTTCATATAAGCCATATCTGCTCCAGCATCTTTCATTTTTTGTAAAAAAATCTCAGGAGAAAGTGGTTCGTATCGAAACGGTTTACCAACGATTGATGTCATCAATTCTGCAATTTCTTCAAAGGTTTTTGCATCATAACTAAGCCTGTAGGTTTTGCCACTATGCAATTCCGGATGGGATAAAGCTAATGCAGCAACTTGTGCCACATCGTCTACGTCAACCCAACTTAAACGAGCATTATCTACATACGCATTAAGCACTCCTTTGTTTGTTGTTTTTTCGCTTCCATAGCTTAATAAATTTTGCATGAAATCCTGAGGGCGTAGATGCGTAAAGGAAAAACCACCCCATTCAACATATCTTTCTACCAACTGATGCCACACCCAATGCCCTACAGTTGCATCATCAGGTCCACAAGCTCCTAAATGTACAACATGTTTAATCCCTGCTTTCTTAGCATTGTCTAATAACACCTTACTTTGGCGTAACATGTCAACAGTATAACCCGTTACCATAAATAGACGATCTATCCCTTCAAACGCAGGCAAATGTGTCGTATCATCATCAAAATCAAGAATCACAGTGGCTATCCCTTTATTTGCAAAAGGAATCGCTTTTTCTTTAGAGCGCACTGCTGCAACAATTTCTATTTCCTTATTGGACAAAAGAAATTCGATAGTTTTACCACCAACCTGACCTGTTGCTCCAGTGATAAGTATTTTTGGGAATTTGGTATTGCTCATTATCTGCATGTTTGTTTGTACTTTGTAAATTGTAGTCAAAGTTATAAATTAACCAGGACTATATGCTGTTATTTTGGAACTACAATTTTAGCTTTGAAACCTTTATTAATTTGAGAGTCAAACTTAAGTATTCCGTTTACTGCTTGAATCCGATTTTCGGCATTTTGAAGTCCATTTTTTAAAACTAGTTCTTCCGTGAAGCCTATCCCATTATCTGAATAGTCAATTTTCAGATTGTTTTTGTCACTATCAAAGCCAATAATCACAAAACTGGCTTGGCTGTGTTTTTTCATATTCACCATCAACTCTTGTAATACTCTTTGAAGGGCTATCTTTTTTTCCGCTTGAACTGCTGACCACTCTATGGGATTTCCGTTTTTCATAATGACTTCTACACTCTCCATTTTATAGCTACTGAGCATTTGTTTTAGATTGTGTTCAAAACAGTCTCCCGTCTCAATGATACTATTTTCCTTCGAAAGATTTCGGGTGCTAGCATATATTTTATCAAGATTATCTAACAGGACTTCCTTTTTTATAGGATTTTGTAAATCTTGGGTTTCAGCAAAAGTCATGGCGTAAAAAACATCATTAGCGAGTTCATCATGGAGTTGTTTCGCAATCCGAATTTCCGTATTATAACTAGCTTCTAACCGATCTTGTCTGTTTTTATTCCTATAATAATTAATCAAATACGCTATAGTTCCAAGTAAAAGCAAAAATCCAAATACTAAGAGGTACTTCTGACTTTTTTGTGTTTCCAGTTGGAGTAAAGTTTCTGCTCTTAGGGCCTTGTATTTGATGTTTTCTAAAGTCATTTTTCTCGAATCATACTTAATTTTAGCAAACTGATTTTTCGCATTGTTGCGTACTGTTTTAATACTATCGTTAAGATTTATAAACATCGTAGCATAATCATTTACTCCTTTTTCCAGATTGTAAGACATTAAGAGTTCTAATGCCTCTAATCGTTCATCAATACTTTGATGTTTTGTAGCTACTTTATAAGCCTGTAATGCACTCTGCTTCGATTTTTGATAGTCTCTATTTTTATAAAAATCGGCCAAATGTAAATAGCTTTTAATACTACCATAGGAATCATTAATTTTAGTTCTGATTGCTAATCCCTGATTCATTAAGCTTAGTCCCTCTGGAATATGATTGTTTTTATAATAAGCAAATCCCAGATTGTCAATAATTCTAGCTTTTTTATTTTGTAACGTATCTAAAATATCAGATTTTAAAATTGGCTTTAAAATAGTAATAGCCTTTCCATACTTTTTTTGTTCCATATAAACCGTGGCGATATTATTTAACGCTGCTGCTTTAGATACAGAATCGTTTGCTGTTTTTAAAATTGTAACATAATAGCCAATAGCATCATCGTAATTCATCAATTCTTTTGCTGCAATCCCAAATAAATTATTTGTCGCCATTTGATATTGCAAATCATTTTTTATGTAAGGTAAAGCCTCCGTCAAGGTTTCTTCACTGCTATAATAATCCCCATAGGTCTGCTGGATATGTGCCATTCCAAGTAGATTATAAGCAATGTAAGGACTGTTCCCCTCAATTTCAAATAATTCATTAGACTTGTTATAATAATAGAAAGCACTATCGACTTTATTATCTTTATTAAATGAATCGCCTAGTTCAGAGTATTTTTGGGCTTGAATGCTCCATTTACTCTTACTGCTTTTAGCACTAGTAGAAACTGTATTCGTATCTTTTTGGCAAGATACAATCGAAAACAAAAGCAATAAAATATAAATCGAGGGACGCAACATATCAAAATAATTTCCCCGAAAATAGTATTTTATTGTAGATCAATACTTATAATTATTGTTTTTTGTTGGTGTGGTAAAATTACATCATCTCCCATCCGACTTATTCTATTTCCAAAAACCGACAGTACAAAGCACATTAGTGAATTATAATAGAAGTGAGCATGCCCCTTCATACCCCTTATCTACAAAAGGGAAATCCGGCAAGGCATAAAGTGACCTAGAGATTTTTTATGATGAAATTTTTAAAGTGGAATTTGTACTTAATCTAAATGATAAAATTTATTAATTAAATATTTCAGCACAAAATAAAGTACACTTACAACAACTGCAAAAGAAACTAAAAAGCTAATCAAATTCACGACAATATTAGGAATAAACTTCAATCTTGGGTGCATATAGCAAGGCTCACGATGCAGTCTTTCGTGGAAATTTTCTTTTACTATTTTTATTTTTTTCTTGATAACACCCCGTTTTTACTAGCTACATTTATTACAATTAATTGAAAGAACAATCCTATCACTGTAACTGAATTATTATTTTCAACTCTCTTTTTAGCTCTACTAAATTAAACAATTAATTCAATATAAGTCAATTAGGAATCAGAAAGAACTTGGCATTTACATCTTCGTTTTACTCCTAAATCTATATTCTGTTCTTTTACAAAGTTGTATCATTGAAAAATGGAACTTGAGCCATAGCTCTTTCAGCAATTGCTGTGATTGATAACGAAGGATTAACCCCTGGATTTGCTGATATCATAGCCCCGTCAATTACAAACATATTTTCATACCCAAAAACTTTATTATTTTTGTCTATCACACCTTTTGAACTGTCTTTACCCATTACTGCCCCACCTAAAACATGAGCAGTCGTTGGAATACCGGCAACAGCTTCCAAAACAAACGAAGTTGCTTTTCCGTTAATTATCTTGCTATATTTATCTGCTAATTCTTTCGATTCGGGAATATCGGCTGTAGGTTTTAGTCCTGAACTGACATTGGAAGACATTCCACCAAAAATGTTGGTCTTAAATTTCAAGGTACTGTCTATCGACTGCATGAATAATAAAACAGTAGTACTTCTTGACCAGCTGTTCCTAAAATAAATTTTGAAATAACTCAAAGGATATTTTACTAGTTGTTGTATCATATTTACAAAACGCGCCGCTGCATTTTTTCCGTGCGAAATCGGCAAATGAAGTAATTTCCAGAAACCGGATCCCTCAGCATAGCGTACAATTTCTAAATGGCTGTTATCATCTGTATGCAGTAAACTTCCGATGGCCACTCCTCTAGATAAATTTTTATTTTTATCCAAAGTAGAAACGCTAATCAGTGTTTCATTATTGGTTCTGATATCATCTCCCAATTTATCTGACAATAACGGAAGTGATTTCATTTTAATTTGAAGCAAGAGTTTTACAGTTCCTAATACTCCGCCAGAGAAAATCACCCCTTTTGAAGTAAATTCCTTTTTTCTACTGAAAAACTGAGTAGTTGACTTTACAGAAATTTTAAATCCCGTTGTTCCCTCCTTACCGTCTAAAGGTTTTACATCGTATACTTCGTTTTCGGCTAGAATTGTAGCTCCTAATTTTTGAGCTAAATAAAGATAATTTTTGTCTAAAGTGTTTTTCGCATTATGTCTACAACCCGTCATACATCCTCCGCAAAAAGTACATCCTGCGCGATCTGGACCTTCGCCTTCGAAATAGGGATCTTTTACTTTTTGTCCTTCTTTTCCAAAGTAAACAGCTACATCAGGGTGCTCAAATTGATCTTCGCGTCCCAACTCTTTTGCTAGTTCTTTTAAAGCAATATCACCATCAAACAATTTCGGATTTTTTGAAGCGCCAAGCATTTTAAGCGCTTGTTGATAGAAAGGTTTAAGTTCCGTTTCCCAATCCTCGAGTTCACTCCAACTTCCAGATTTATAAAAATTACTTTTGGGAATGGGTAATGTATTAGCGTAGACCAAAGAACCACCACCAACACCTGTTCCTGATATAATCACGACATGCCTGAAAATACTCATTTTCATAATACCAAAGAAACCTAAGTACGGCATCCACAACCATTTTCTTAGATTCCAATTAGTCTTCGCAAAATCATTCACTTTGTACCATTTCCCTTTTTCTATCACCAATACTTTATACCCTTTCTCTGAAAGTCGTAAAGCACTTACTGAACCACCAAACCCGCTTCCTATAATAATATAATCAAAATCGTGCTGCATATTTTTGTGCTCTGTTTTAAACAAATTTCTTTCCATTTTAATTTCTATTAGCTTTTTATGAAATCCCTACCAGAATTTTGTTCGAAAACTCCACCATCTCTAAAACTTTTAACATCACATAACTACTTAATTTAAAACAAGATAAAATAGATAAAAATACCATTGACCATAAAAATACTCCTTTTTGTATAACAAAAAAAGGTACATTTATAAAATGCAAAACAAATTACTTAGCCTCCTCTTTTTAATTTCTCCATTAGTAAGTAATTCACAAGAATATGTGGATCTCTTAAACGTAAGTTATTCTAAAACAGGAGATACTTCTTTCGAAAACAGTGCCGAAAATACAATAATTTCAATTTTTGACTCTAAGGTACTTTTACCAATTGTTCTAAATGAAAAAACAGCACTTATAACTGGTTTTGATTTTAATATTAAAAAATTTCAACTTTTCCCAAATTCAAGCGACACTAATTTATATTATACGCGCATAAAATTAGGTATTGCCACAGAGCATTCTGAGAAATGGTCAGGCACTTATGTCCTACTTCCAATTCTATCCTCAGATTATAAAAAGCTAAGTACAGAAGATATCTACCTGGGAGCACTTGCAGTATGGACGTATAAAAAACGGAAAAACTTTAATTATAAATTTGGTTTATATGTTGGAAATGAAGCGTATGGGCTATACGTAACTCCGCTAATAGGAGCTTATTACATCAGTCCCAATTCCAAATTTGAAATTAACTCTATATTCCCCGGATTTATAGATGTGAATCTAGGTATTTCTAATAAAACAAAGCTCGGGATTGACTACAAAGGAAATTCTGAAACCTTTAAAATTCACAACGATGACTCACAAACTACATATACCGAAAATAATTCGTTAGAGTTTTCATCTTATATCCAAAATACTTCACTTACTAAGAACCTCCTTTTACGACTAAAAAT
The DNA here is from genome assembly GCF_004349145.1 of Flavobacterium hiemivividum. Taxonomy (GTDB): domain Bacteria; phylum Bacteroidota; class Bacteroidia; order Flavobacteriales; family Flavobacteriaceae; genus Flavobacterium; species Flavobacterium hiemivividum. The sequence goes on from NZ_SMFO01000006.1 coordinate 197,923, forward strand.
CGGATTTGCCACAAATACTTATGATGTATACGCAGTCAACGATAAAATTAATTTAGCAATTACTCCATTTCGAATAGGTGATAACAGAACGAAACTAAACCCTTCTATAAATAGTAGTGCCTTTTTAAAGGTTGAGGCGATCTATCGTTTCTATACTTCTTCGAAATAAATAGAAATGATCCGTAAAAATTTAAAAACAAAAAACCTATTCAAATCAATGAATAGGCTATATATGAACTCTGCTTCCAAGTTTGAATCCGATTAAAAACAAAAAAGCCTATCTTTTCAGATAGGCTTTTCAAAGAAAGGCGACGACATACTCTCCCACATAACTGCAGTACCATCTGCGCAGGCGGGCTTAACTACTCTGTTCGGGATGGGAAGAGGTGAGCCCCGCCGCAATAACCACCTTAAGAGGTTATAATTGCTTTGGGCAATTATTGTAATGTTGTTTATTGTTTTATAAACAGCAATCACATAATATCTTAACATACTGAGATAAAGATTTATCCTGAATTTATTTCAGGAACTATTAAAAGACT
>NZ_SMFO01000007.1 GCF_004349145.1 Flavobacterium hiemivividum
CCGGTTCAAGGCTGGTACGACATTATTGGAGAGAAAACCATTGCCGATGCAATTCTGGACCGACTCATCCATAATTCACACAGAATTGAATTATCAGGGGAATCAATGCGTAAAAAAAGAAGTAAAAATATCGGATAAATTTTTAAGTATATTTGAATAAATTATAACATCAGAAAAAAGTAGTTTTTTAATGAAAATTAGGGTGGTCAATTTCAACTGGAATTGCATGGTCACTTTGAACTGGAATTAGGTGCTCACTTTAAACTGGAATGGGGTGGTCAATATAGCTGGAATTTGCATGTCGCATCTAAATCTAAGTTTTATCTTTGCTTTTTTTTAAATTCTTAAATCTAATGAATACGAAAGGGCATTGCTATCCGAAGTCCATTATACTGTAGGCTGTATATTTTAAGCTTAGGTTTACATTAAGCTATCGGGATGTTGAAGAAATCATGAAAATGCGAGGAGTCCATGTTGATCATGCTACGATCCAACGCTGGGTTTTTAAATTTGCCCCATTGCTTGAATCACAGATAAAAAAGAGGAAGAGCAGAGTTGGAGTCAGCTGGAGAATGGATGAAACCTATATAAAAGTTAAAGGCATTTGGTGTTATTTATATCGTGCTGTTGATAAATTGGGTAATACAGTGGATTTTCTTTTGACCAGAAGAAGACAGAGAATGAGTGCCCAGTCATTTCTAATTAAGGCAATAAAAAATAACTTTCAACCAACGGTAATAAATATAGACAAAAGCGGTTCGAACACCAGCGCAATAAGAGTTTACAACAAACGTTCTTTTGCGATATAAAAATTCGGCAATGTAAATACTTAAATAATATCATTGAACAGGATCATCGTTTTATAAAATGGAGAATACTAAATGGACTAGGTTTCAAAAGTTTTGAATCTGCCAAAAGAACTCTGGGTGGAATTGAAGTGGTACATATGTTAAGGAAGCGTCAGATAGTTACGTCAGGGACAAGTATGTTTAAATCATTTTGTAAATTGGCGGGATAAATTTTAAATCACTTAAATTCTTATATTTGATTCTAACAGATGCGACAGAACCAGTTATACTAGTATTACAAAATTTTTTCTATAATCCGAAACACTTATACCATTCTTGTTCTTAAAAAACTTATTTAAATGGCTTCCATCTGAAAAACCAAATTCATCAGCGATTTCGTTTACTCTCATATCACTGAACTTTAAGCGATTTTTAATTAATAAAATTTTATAATTTGTGATATAATCCTGAAGTAATTCACCGCTTTTATCCTTAAAAAAACGACTTAAATAATTTGCTGAAATGTTAAAACTACTACTGATAGATGAAGCTCTTAAAAGTTCTGGACAATATATGTTTTTTTGAATATAATTAATAATTTCAATCAGTCTTTTATCTTTACTTTCTGAAATCATTTCTGATTGATAGTTAACCAGATTTCTTGTTATAATAATCAAAAATGAATTGACTAAGTGCGAAGTAAGTTCTGTATAAAACATATCCAAATTTTGAATACCGTAAAGAATAGATTTAACTATTGATTTCACTAATTCCTTATCCGATTCTAATCTTATTATATCCTCATTTAATCTTCCTGCATTAGATAATGACGTTTTTAAATGATCTATATATTTCCATTTATACTCATTTAAATAAATATAGTTGAATTTTATAAGAAGAAACTCCGTACTGTCTTGAATATTAAAGGTATGAATATCATCAGGAACTAATAATAAAAGATCTTCTTTTTTGTATGGTTTTGTCGCTCCGTTTAACACATAACTTCCTGTGCCCGAAATAACATATACAATTTGAAAAAAATTAAATTGCCTATTTTTAATAGGGCACTCATCTACTTTTACATAAATTATTTCAACAGGCTTCTCTATATTTTCTATTCCCATTGTGCAAAAGTACTTATTTATGTAATATATATACCGATACAGACTAAAAAACAGTTATAAATTTGCACTAAAATATATAATTATGAAAGCAATTGTTTTAAAAGATTTTGGAAGTGTTGATAATTTAGAAATAAAAGATATTGCAATGCCCGAGATTTCTGCCGATGAAGTTTTAGTTAGAGTTAAAGCCATTAGTATAAATCCAGTTGATGTAAAAACCCGACAAGGCTATGTTTTAGCAGATTCATTGCGAGATTTTGAGCCTATTATTTTAGGCTGGGATATTTCTGGTGTAATCGAAAGCACTGGAAAGAATGTAAAAAACCTAGCCAGAGGTCAAAATGTTTTTGGTATGGTTAATTTTGTTGGACATGGAAAAGGATATGCCGAATACGTTGCCGTACCAGCAGCGCATCTTGCGATAATGCCCGAAAATATTTCTTATTCCGAAGCTGCTGCAAGTACTCTAGCCGCTTTAACAGCCTGGCAAGCGTTTACCTACTATGGAAAATTGAAAAAAGGCGATAAAGTTTTAATACACGGTGCCTCTGGGGGAGTGGGACATTTTGCTGTTCAAATAGCGCGTCATTTAGGGGCTTACGTCATTGGAACTTCTTCTGAAAAGAATAAAGATTTTGTATTTTCATTAGGTGCTCAGGAACATATTGACTACAAAAATCAAAAATTCGAAAACGAATTAAACAATTTAGATTTTGTTTTAGAAACCATAGGTGGTGCCAATTTTGTAAAATCTGTAAAAACGCTTAGAAACAAAGGAACAATTGTTAATTTACCAGCTCCTGTAAGTGAGGCTGATAAAGAATCGGCCAATGAAAAGGAATTAATTTCCTGCTTTTTTATGGGAGTATTTTCTAGTGGTACTGATATGGCTAAAATAGCTGAATTACTCGAAGCGAAAATTATCAAACCTTATATTTATAAGGTGTATGCTTTTAATGAAATGAAAGAAGCTCATTTAGAAGTTGAAAGTGGAACTGTAAAAGGAAAAGTAATTGTAGAACTATAGTCAATTCTCTAAAAATAAATTCTAAATTAAAACTAAATCGTTAAAATCTTTTGCTTTAGACAAGCAGGTAATTTCTGAACTTCAACTGGAGACTATCGTTGGAGGTCGTACTAAAGAAGACAATGAAACTCAGGACATTATTAATGCCTTTCAGTGGTACATATCCTAACTTTATGTCCTCCGATAACAAGAGATAGATTTTGTCAGGGAATTACTGTAATTACTTGTAATTCTGCGGGAAATAGGATGCGGTGTACAGTTGCTTAATGAAATAAGACTCTAATTATGGATTGGCAAAGCCAATCCATAATCTTTATAGTGAATATATCACACTCTTATTATTTTTCTTCTTAGCGGACTCCATAATGGCTCAACAAAATCAGTCTAAATTAAACACGGATTTCGAGAGTATTGATTCTCAAGGCAGACCTTCGGATTTGTTTGAATTGGGAGATTTACAAACAATGATTGATAGTTCCAATAAAATTTCGGGTAATGACTTTAGAAATATTACCCAATAAAGAAAAATATGAATAACTAAACGGAAGCACTAAGGCTAAAATTAACCTCTCTAAAAGGATAAAATGGCATTGGTTATAACAAAAGTACGGCAATTTCTGGCTTAATTTATTAGTTAATTTTGTATTTAATTTCATATATAATTTTGCAATACAAAATGTAATCAAATAATTTGTAATTTACTTAAAGTATAAAAAAGAATGCCCTTATTTTTTTGTAACAAAAAGGTATCCACTTTAGACTTTTATATCTTCCAAATCCTCAACTATTATTCATGCAACCTAGATATTCTACAGATAATTAATAAAGTTCAGTACACTCATAACCCAAAACGGCAAGGCAATTTATTATAACATTTGTTGAAATTTCCTCTCCTTCAATCCTTAGTATATTATCACAATCGTCTAAATCAAAATTGATTCTATACTGGGGATATATTTTAAAAAGTGCATCTGTAATTTTATTTGTATCATGTTGATGCTGAACATCAGTTTTAAAAATATGTATCATTTCAAAAGACATTTTGGAAAATTATTTATTATTTTTTGCAAAGGGATTGAAAGAAATACCCAAATTGAGATAAAAAGTAGCTTGTGGTTTTACTTCAAAAATGTAGGAACGTGGAGTTTCATTCTTATCAAATAATCTTCCATTAGGTATATTTTTCATACCTGTTTTAAAAGTCGCAATAAAAGATCCACCCAAGAAGTGTTCGTAAGTAATTCCAGTATTGATTTCAGCTTGCCTGAATTCATACTTTCGATCATTGTTACCAGTGAAGGCATAAAGATAAAATGAATTTATATTCAGCTCACTTCCCAATGAAATCCTGCCATTGCCCAAAACTTCTTTTTTCATTAAAATACGTTGAGGAAGTACCATGTCCATGACCCAATTATTTTTGAATTTGTGTTCGTATGTAAAAGTAGGAAATACCGGTACCTGGCTACTTGGGTCAATATTGACAACTAAGCCTACCATTATTTTAGTTTGTGCATTGGCCTTTAAAATCATCGTTCCCGTCAGCAGACCTTTAATCCGTTCAAAATGTTTTTCACTGCCATCAACAATCAAGTTGTTCGAATAAATAACTGTCTTATTGAAAAGTTTTGAAAAATAGGTAAAGTTGAGCGATGTGGAATGATAATGATACTCATTTTCTACATTACCTTTTATGGAGGAATTGGGGGCGTTTATTTCTGTTGTAGCATAAAGATAACGGTAATTAAAGGCAGTGCCCAGCATCCAATTCTTTTTTCGGATGATATTGATATTAGCATTAATCTTTATCTGATACAGATTCTCCACTTTGTTTTCAGGTAAATTTGTTCCTAATAATTTTGAAGAATATTGGTATGGTGATATTTGATTGTATTCAACGTTGAAAACCCTTGTCGCCGGAAATTTATCCGCGACATACGCTGTGACTTTATCTGAAAGACTGTCTTTTTTCTGAGCAAAGCTTATTGATGTTACAGAGAAAATAAATGCACAGTAAATAGCTAACTTGATATTTAAATCCATTCTTTTGTTTTTTATTGCCAAAAGAAGTAAAATGACTTATGCTGTTGTTTTTTATTCTACCAAACCTCTAATATTTTATACCAAATTTATTTTGCTTTCAATTTCGTATAATAAAAAGCAGGTTTTGTATAAGTTTTAATGTGCAGGTATCTCAGATAACTTATTTTTGTTTGACAAAATATTAGATAGTAAAAAAATATGGATTTTCAGGACATAAAAAATAATCAGCTGATTGGTTTACTTGTTGATAGTCGTTACCGATTGCTAAGGCATTTGATATTGCTACTAGGTTTTCTGCTGGTTCTCTATAATGTAAGATATATTTTTAAACCTTTAGGCGATCCGGAATATTTGGGAGTTTATGAATACTATAATTTTTTCACGACCTATATTTTGTTTTTCGCTATGTTTTATCTAAACCTTTACGTCTTAGTTCCCTTGTTTTTTTTTAAAGGCCGGTATGTGCTATATGTAACACTTGCAATCGCAGTTGTCATTTTAGGATTAGTTAGTATAAGATACATCTCTATTATTTATTTTGAACCATACACGACTGTGAAGCTTCAGACAAAAGCCAATGAAGTTAGAGTTATTTTTGCAGGAAGCATGCTCGGTTTTCCATTTATTTTTCAGGGTACTACAGTAAAGCTTATTCAACGATGGATTAAAGATAATGAACGTATCAATGAATTGAAAAACCTAACCATAAGCATGGAATTGAATGAGTTAAAAAATCAAATCAATCCACATTTTTTGTTTAATATGCTTAATAATGTAAATGTGTTAATAAAAAGCAATCCGGAGAAGGCCTATTTGGTAAATATCAAATTGTCAGAGTTTTTGAGGTACCAGCTTTATGAAAATAACGAAGAAAAAACACTACTTACATCAGAAATTAATTTTCTAACCAATTTTTTAAATCTAGAAAAAATAAGAAGAGATTATTTTACTTTTGCTTTAGAAACCAAAACAGATGAACGAAATCTAAATACTATTTTTCTTCCTCCAAATTTGTTTACCACTTTTGTGGAAAATGCTGTAAAACATAGTATTGATTTCACGGATAACAATACATACATTAAAATAAGCATTGAGATTCATAATAAAAAACTCCATTTCAGCTGTGTTAACTCAAAAAGTAATGATGAATTAATTCCCAACGCAAAGAATAGTGGATTAGGCTTTGTCAATATTAAACGAAGGTTGGAATTACTGTATCAAAATCAATATCAATTAGACGTAAGGACAACAGAAAACGAATACACCGTTAATTTAACCATTCCGATATGACATGTATAATAATAGATGATGAGCCATTGGCAAGAGAGGGACTGCAATCACAAATAGAAGAACTGTCGCAGCTTCAGATATTGGGGAAATTTTCAAGTGCTTTAACTGCTATGGATTTTCTAAAAATCCATAGCGTTGACCTGATTTTTCTAGATATCCAAATGCCAAAAGTAACCGGATTGGAATTTGCAGAACAAGTGTCCAAAGAGACATTAATAATTTTTACCACAGCTTATTCTCAATATGCTTTGAAAAGTTACGAATTTGATGCTATTGATTACCTGCTCAAACCAATTGATAAAAACAGATTGGAAAAAGCCATAAAAAAAGCAGTTATTTACTATAATCTATTAGCAGAAAGTACCATAAAAAACATTATTGAAGGCAGTACAGATGATTTTTTATTCATAAAATCAGACAGAAAATATTACAGAGTGAAATTTCAGGATATTCGGTTTATTGAAGGACTTAAAGATTATGTCGTTATCTATACACAAGATCAAAAACTGATTACAGCTATGAATCTGAAAACGATACATCAAAAGATTTCATCTAAAAGTTTTCTGCGTGTTAGTAAATCTTATGTTGTGAATACGGATTACATAAATTCTTTTGACAATCATAGTATTTATATCAAAGAGTTTGAAATTCCGCTCGGTGAAGTGTTTAAAGATGAGTTTTTTAGAATTTACTCTGGGGAATCACTCAATTAGGAGTGATGTTAAAATTTAAACGGGCTGTCCAAAAGGGTAGCCCGTTTATATTAATTGTAATTTTCAGTTTGAGTATTTATTGTTGTGTCATAGGACCTACTGGTTTCTTAATGACAAATGATTAGCTTAAGTTAACAACTTATAGAATTCTATTTATTTTAAAGTATTTTTGATTACGGCAGCGGCCTGTAAAATTGCTACCTGCACTGATGGTACAGTAGCGATTGGATTTAGTAAACCATAATCATGAATCATTCCATTATAGCGAGTTAAAGTTACTGCAACACCAGCTTGTTCTAATTTTCTGGCATAGGTTTCGCCTTCATCTCTTAATACATCGTTTTCTGCTGTTTGAACTAAGGTAGGAGGTAACCCTTTTAATTGTTCCAATGAAGCTTGTAATGGCGAGGCATATATTTCTTTTCTTTTAGATGCATCAGGCAGGTAACTGTCCCAGAACCATTTCATTAAATTTTTTGTCAAGAATCTTCCATTGGCAAATAAGTTATATGATTCAGTTTCAAAATCAGCGTCTGTAACTGGCCATAATAATACTTGAAGTTTGATTTTTGGTCCGTTTTTATCTTTTGCCATTAATGCTGTAACAGTTGCCATGTTACCACCAACGCTATTTCCTACAACAGCAAGGTTTTTCCCATCAACGCCAATTTCCTTTCCGTTTTTAGAAATCCATTCTGTGGCAGCATAGATTTCGTTAATAGCAGTTGGATATTTGGCTTCCGGCGATGGGGAATAATCTGGGAATACTGCTACAGCACCACTTTCTACCACTAAGTCACGAACTAATCTGCGATGTGTAGGATAATCTCCTAAAATCCATCCACCACCATGAATAAAGATGAAAACAGGTGCGCCGGCTTTAGCTCCTTTTGGTTTAGTAATGTGCATCTTTACAGTATATCCATTTTGAGTAATGGTACGTTCTGATTCTTCGATTCCTGAATAATCTACTTCAACTGATTTTTGAGCCCCTACTAAAACCTGTCTTGCATCAGCAGGGCTTAGTTGTTCCAATGGTTTCCCATTGCCTGAATTTAATGCTTTTAAAAATGATTGCACTTTTGTAAAAATTAAAGGATCATTTTCTCCTTTAAATGGTCTTTCTTGTGCCATAACAATAATGTTAAATGTCAGTAATAGAAAAACTGAAAGTGTTTTGAATGTTTTCATGATAAATGTTTTTAAATGATTAATTTGATACTGCAAAGATGTGGCAGATATAAGCATGAAAACAGAGTGATTATTCCTTAATTGTTGTATATTTTTCCCTAATAGGTATTACTTGTGTAGAAAAGAGGCTGATATCTGTCTTTCATAAAATTTTAGATAAAAAAAGCCAGTCTAGAAAAATTCTGACTGGCTGCTATTTTTAAAGAATACGGCTGTATTGTTTCCTAAAACTCACAGGACTATCTCCTGTCTTGAGCGTGAAGAGTCTATTGAAATAAGCAGGATCTTCGTATCCTAATTGATAGGCGATTTCTTTAGCCGTTTTATTAGTATGGATAATGAGCCTTTTGGCCTCAAGAATGATTCTGTCTTTTATAATATCGTTAGGTTGTGCCAAACCCAATTTTTTAAACTTATGTGTAATTGTTTTTGGGGCTAAATGCAATATATCGGCATAATCAGCCACTGTATGTTTTTCTTTAAAGTGGATATCAACTAAAAGGCTAAATTGGCGAAAAAACTCCATTTCATTGTCTTGGGTTAGCATCTCCTGACCAATTTGCTGTTTTTTCCAAATGCGCGCTGCCCTTAACAAAATTTGTTTCAAACAAGTACGAATCATTTCTTCTTCTGAAGCATCTTTTAATTCTAATTCATCATTAATTTGCTTAAATAAGTTTTCGATAATGTTATTCTCTTGATAATTTAAAATGGTCATTGGCATATTGTAGATATTATTGAACAATATACCGTCACACGCGACCTCGGCATCGTGAATTTGGACACAATAAAAATCACGGTTGTAAAAAATAAGAGACCCGATATCTTTTCCAATATTTTGAATTTGCAAAAACTGATTTGTGTTTATAAAAAATAAGCTATCCTGTTTTGTTGTGTACTGTTGAAAGTCGATTGTTACAGTATAATCTTTAGGTAAAAAAAGTATCTTAATTAATGATTTGTATTGTGTATCATTATTAATTTTAGATACGCTTTGATCATTTACAATAAGTAAACCTATTTTCTTATAGTTTAATTCGAATGTCTTTTGAATGATCATATTTCTATTATTAATGCAAATGCTAAATTAATTTTTATTGTAATATGTCATCCATAAATTTTAAGCTATAGTTTTTAAAACAGATAATTTATAACTTCAAGTTATATTCTGAATTAAGAAGTTCTATATTGAATAATAAAGGATAGCAAACAAAAACAGGAGACTAAATTCAGAGGAAAACCAACCTGACTTTTCTTTGCTTTTTGCTTGCTTATCCTGATCTAAATAGTGTAGGTCATTGAGTTATCAGAATTTTTCATGACCTTAATTATTTATATTATTTTTTTGATGGGATTGTATATGTGTAGGCTATTGTAAGAGCGTTTTCGTAAAGTGTTTTTTGTATTTTGTTAGTTGCTCCAACCCATCGGAAAAAATAGCCTACCGAAATGGTATTCCTGTCATCAAGTCTGTTAGAAATAGAGCATTGAAATCTGTTTTCCTTCATAAAACTTTGTCTTCCCAGGATAAAAATTTCATCGTTCAGGTTCAATCTTAAGTCTTTGGTTATCGGAAGAGATACTTGGTAAAGAAATCGAATTCTATCATCTTCTGATTTATAATCCGGCCCGTTCAGATCAAAAATCCATAAATGGGCATACATAAGGCGAAATAAAAAGTTGATATTATCCAATTTTGGACGGTATTCTAGTTTTGGCTGAATCCAGTGAATCTGCCTGTACTGTTCTCCTGTATTTACAGTTATAAAGCTATAGTCGGCTCCCAAAAAAAACGGCTTTTTTCCTGCTTTGTAATAGACGCCATTGGTAAGGGATATTAATTGAATGTTATCTAAGTTTTCCAACAACCTAACCTGTAAAATCCCTTCGTAGGAAAACTTTGAATCCGGATGAATTCGCATGATCGCTTGTGTCCAAGTTAGATACTGATGTACCGTATTTTGGGATATTCCTTTAAGGGTAATTAGTAGCATTGCAAAGGTTATTATCAGGGATTTTTTCATCAAAGCTAGTATTAAAATACAGGTTAGTTTGTAAGCATATCTATAACTATTTCCTATTTACATTAAGGAACAAGTATTTATTTTTTTGTGATATCAATAATTGTCGGTCTAGGTGTTGTGAAATCTACCCAAGGATTGGTTCCTAAAAACTTTTCTCCTCTAACCCCTGGCGATTTGTAACGCATTACAAAATCTTTAGGTCCATGTGCGTATGCAACGATTAGACCGTCTTTTGGATTCATGTAACCGGCATGTATTCCTAATCCAGGATAGCTTAAACGCACTGCTTTATCATTTTTTCCTATACGTTTGACTGTAAGCTGAATCATTGTATTGTCAGGCAGAACAAAAAACCAGGTAAATGAACCTCCCGCAACTACAGTCATTACTTCATCGATACCTGTTCCATCATCGGAGCTGTTTACGTGAAATGTACCATATTTTCTTAGTCCATCAGCTTGTCCTTCAGGTGACCATGACATTAAATCATACACTTTTGGGTAAGGAGTATTTCCAACTTCGATTGTTCCTAAACTTCCGCCACCGGCAACAACAGGAACTCTTCCAGCTAATTTTACTTGTTCTAAAAGGGACTTTCTGTCCATAGGGAAAAATGAACTTACTGTCTTAGTCTCATCGGCTGTCAAAGCTCGTTTACTTGAAATTTCTAGAAGAGGTTTTACTTTTTTAGGAATCGGTATTAAAGTTCCGTGAACGCCAATTTGTTTCAAAACTGCATTTACATTTTCAAAACCCAGAGCATCTGGTCTTCCATCGCTAAATTGCAGTCTTAATCCATCATTAATTTGATTTTGAGCTGAAATTTGAGAAGTGAAAGCAATCACGAAGAAGAACATAAGTGATAGCTTAGTTAATTGTTTTTGTAGACTAAAATTTTTCATCTGTATCATTGTTTAATTATTATGATACAAAGGTCTATTATACGCTTGAGTAAAAACTTACGATATCTTAAGAAAGGAAAAGCGAACTAAAATGATATGCTACAAATTTTACTTTAAAAGGAGATCTTAGCATTCACGGAAAAACAAAACCTATAACTGTTATGGTAAAAATTTCAAAAGCAGCCAACGGAGTTACTGCCATTGGTTCATTTGAAGTAAAACCTGAAGATTTTGATATAGAGATATCAAGCATGGTAAGAAAAAAAATTGCTGATAAAATAAAAATCAGCTATAATTTTTTATTGGTAAAATAACATCGTCAGTAAATAATTAGCTAATAGAAATTACCCCCTCAATTATTAGCTAAAGACAACTCTTTTTGATTTGGAAGATCATTAAACATGACTATTGTTTGAGGTCAGTTTCACATGAGGCTGACCTCTTTTTTTAATAACCTTAACTGAATTTAAATGATTTGCAAAAATTACGTTGTTACTGGAGAGGATGTAAATGATTATATGATAATGGAAAGCAGTGCTTACATTTCATACACCCTTCGGTTGTTATATCATTTCCTATTTAATAATGGATTTTCAAAACAGAAACTTAATACTTTACATTTGGGTTTGCAGGAAGGGCAACAAGAACTGGTTTGTTATAAAAATTTAATGTTTACTGAAGCCTTTTTTATCGAGATGAAACATTGTCATATAGATGATAAAATCAAAATTAAAAGTAGCTTTTTCAATTCAAAGAAAGAATGCTGTGCAGAAGTTATTAAGGAAGTAGAGTGGTTTGACATGATTAGCCAAAAAGTTATTAAAGTACCTAAAGATATCCAGCGGCATTTTAATCTGCATTACCACAACACAACCTCCAATATCATTGAAATGGAAAGCATTTCAGTTAAACCAAGATATTGATTTCTTAAATTTATTTTAATTAATAGGTATAGTATCATTTTTAAGATCAGAAAGAATAAGATATGTTGTTGGACTACCATACTCAATGAGCTTGTCAATAAATTGTTGAAGATGCAACTGATTACGAAGCACTACTCTCATATGGATATTGTATGGACCCGTAATCCTATAAACTTCTTGCACTTCTGGGAATGTTGTAATTTCGGGGATTATAAACTTGAGTTTACCATCAAATATTTTCAACATAATAAAAACTTCCAAACCGTTACCCATTAATGCATGGTCAAGTTTAAGTTTGTAGGCTTGTATTATTCCGAGCTCTTCTAATTTTTGAATATGTTCTCTTACAGAAGAAGGTGAGAGGCCTATTTTTCTCCCAATTTCTGCAAATGAAGCCCTTGCATTCTTTTTTAGAACATTGATAATTTGGCTATCTATATCACTAAGCATTGATTCGATCTTTTTTAAGTAAAAATACATTATTTATTGTAAATTTTGTTGTTTTTTCCGTTTAATCGATTGACGTGTTAATCTTGTGCTTTTTACATTTGTATAGATTTTTTTTTTAATGTTATGGAGACTGGATTATTTGTTACACTAGCTATTGGTGTTTTTGTAGGTTTTTATGTTCAAACAGTAATTGGTTTCGGCGGCTCATTAGTAGCTCTTCCATTACTTCTTTTTGGGATGGAATTGCCTGATGCAATTTCTTATTTATCCATTTTTTACTTCTTTTCCAGTGTCTTTCTAATTGCAAAAGAGGGCAGAAATATAGATATGAAACTAATACTAAAGCTCGCTTTAGCTTCTGTTGTTGGAGTAGTTTTAGGTATATTGGTTCTTGCATTTTCAAAGCCTATAGTATTAAAAAAGGCTTTGGGTTTTTTTATTTTGACTTATGTAGCGTACACTTTGTTTTGGAAAAAAAGAATACAATTAAGCAAAAGCGGAGTCTTAAGTTTTGGTATTTTGGCAGGTTTTTTTTCTGGAGTCTTTTCTACCGGGGGGCCTCTTTATGCAGTGTGTGTTGAGAATTCTGTTAAAGACATGAGAATCTTTCGCGCTACAATGATTGCTCTTTCAGCGCTAGTGACTGTGACCCAAATCCCTGTCTTGGTTGCCACTGGGTTATTAACTTTTACTCACTTAAAGCTGAGTTTGTATATTTTTCCTGTTTTTCTTTTTGCACAATTTTTAGGTAAATTGACTTTTAGAAAGATTAATGGAAAAGTATTTAAAATTTTTTTAATAACAATTTTATCTATTTCAGGAATAATAATGCTATTCTAGTATAAATATTATTTGAAAAAAAATGTAAATGTTTATAATTAAGTTAATTAAATATTTAAGTAATGTGTGAAAAAGCTACTAAATTTACAAATATACCAGTTTCTATTAGTAGGTGATAACTAAAAAAAATAGTTTAAAATTCACTTTTTTATTAGTATAACCAAAATGAATGAAAAAAAACACTGAGTCTTGTCCGGTAAATAAAAAACCGCAAGCAAAAATTTGCTTACGGTTTTTATGATGTTTATTTTAAAAAGTTTAATCGTTCCTGGTCCTGAGAAGCAAAATCAGGATCAGAATAAATACTTATTCTTTTAATCTTTTCTTCTACAAATTCAAAAACGGAACAAAATTTACCGTATGAACTAATATTGTCGGGCCAAATCATACCTGAAGTAGTTTCACCACTTAATATTCCTTCCACAAAGACAAGGTTATTTATTACCTGTACATCTTTTGGATCAATGTGATGCTTAAGATTTTTATAACGACTACTGATTTTTTGACCAAACTCAGAAAGGCTTTCAATACCTGTTTTTGAACCAAACTTTGGAAATTCCAATAGGATGTCTTCTGTGAACATATTAAGATATGCCTGATCAAAATGACCATTATCTATCTTATCAAAGTACAGAATTGTAATATCCTTTAAGTTACTGTTTTTATTATTTTTCCGCATTGCTTCTTTATTAAATTTGAAAATTACTTATGGCTTTCTCAAAGGCGTTTTCTTTAACCCCAGGTATACCAACACCCTCAACTCGGAGTACCGTAATGTCTGTCATTCCTAAAAAATTAAAAACGGTTTTTAAAAAAGATTCGGTAAAGTCAAGAGATTTCATCTCCTCAGTGGTGTATAATCCTCCGGAGGAAATTGCCAAATAAACCTTTTTGTTTACCAAAAGCCCCTCAGGTCCATTTTCAGTATATTTAAAGGTTCTTTTTGCGCGTGAAATAAAATCAATCCACGTTTTTAAAACGGCAGGTATTCCAAAATTGTACATTGGAACAGTAACAACCACAACATCTGCATTTTCAAGTTCCTCGATGGATTGGTCATGTTTTTTCAGCATTTCGAGTGCTTCCGGATTTTTATCTTCATTTGAAAATAAAAGTTTGTAATGTTCTTCACTAAAATAGGGAAGCGGTGATTTCACCAGGTCTTTGACTACAACAGTACTATTTTTATGAGTCTCTTTATGTTTGTCAACGATAAAATCAGCTAGTTTTAAACTATGTGAATTTTCTCCACTGATACTAGTTTTAATATATAAAATGTTCATTTGTGCTATTTTTTATGAATAAGAATCTAATTTGTTTTCTTTAATTGATTTTAGAAAACAAATTAGATTCTGAAATAAGATTTTATTTTTTTGTGATATCAATAATTGTTGGTCTAGGTGTAGTGAAATCTACCCAAGGATTAGTTCCTAAAAACTTTTCACCTCTAACCCCTGGTGATTTGTAACGCATTACAAAATCTTTAGGTCCATGTGCGTAGGCAACGATCAGACCGTCTTTTGGATTCATGTAACCGGCATGTATTCCTAATCCAGGATAGCTTAAACGAACTGCTTTATCATTTTTTCCTATACGTTTTACTGTAAGCTGAATCATTGTATTGTCAGGCAGAACAAAAAACCATGTAAATGAACCTCCTGCAACTACAGTCATTACTTCATCTATACCTGTTCCATCATCGGAGCTGTTTACATGAAACGTACCATATTTTCTTAATCCATCAGCTTGTCCTTCTGCTGACCATGACATTAAATCATACACTTTAGGGTAAGGAGTATTTCCAACTTCGATGGTTCCTAAACTTCCGCCTCCGGCAACTACAGGAACTCTTCCGGCTAATTTTACTTGTTCTAAAAGAGACTTTCTGTCCATAAGGAAGAACGAACTTACTTTCTTAGTTTCATCGGCTGTCAAAGCTCGTTTACTTGAAATTTCTAGAAGAGGTTTTACTTTTTCAGGAATTGGTAGTAAAGTTCCGTGAACACCAATTTGTTTCAGAACTGCATTTACATCTTTAAAACCCCAAGCATCTGGTCTGCCATCGCTGAATTGCAGTCTTAGGCCATCGTTAAGTTGATTTTGAGAAAAAGATATTGTAGATATAAGCATAAAAAATGCTAAAAATAAATAAGATTTGATCGATAAAAATCTATCGAATCTCGGTGCTGTCAATGTGTTGTTAAAATTTTTCATTGTTTTAATTTTTAAATTATTATTAAGAATTTTAAATTATTTTTTAGTAATAGATTCTAGGAGTTTGGGAGTTTCTTGAGTAAAGTCAATCCATGGATTAGTATTTAATAGTTCAAAATGAGCAACCATTGATTCATTAAAACGTATTGTAAATTCTTTTGGGCCATGTGCGAAGCCAACAGCAACACCTTTTTCAGGGAAATAACCTGCGTGAATAACCATTCCGGGATAACTTACCCGAACTGCTTTATCTCCTGGGTCAACAGTAAGAGCTGTTAGTTTTGATATGACACCATCAGGAAGAACAAAGAACCAGATGAACTCCCCACCGGATATTACGGTCATTGTTTCATCGATACTCATTCCATCATCTGACATATTGATGTGTAATTTTCCAAACATTTTTATGGCCTCTGAACGAGATTTTTTGGGAAAACTCTGCAGATCACTTATATTGGGATAAGTACCTCCATTGGTAGCTTTTATATTAAGAAAGCCACCGCGATGTCCCTCAGGAATTCGCCCAGCCAAACGCACCTGCTCTAATAGCTCTGCGCGGCTTAAATTAAATAAAGATAAAAGTTGCTGTTTTTCATTTTCTGATAGCGCCCTGTCTTTAGCAGAACCTAAAATAGCAGAAGCCTGTTTTGGCACCTCTACAAGACTGGTGCGCACACCAACTCTGCTTAGTACGGCATTAACATTTTCAAATCCACTAACAGCTGGTCTGCCATCACTGAATTGCAATTTAACACCATTTGACTGCTGGTCTTGAGCAAAAGAAATGGTTAGCGAAAAAAAGACTGTAAGCAATACAGCTGTGATTCTAAAAAAACGTGGAGAGGTATTTCTTAAGGATGTATCTGAATTTTCCATTGTATCATTGATTAATTATAATACAAAGGTCTATGATATGTCTGAAGAAAAACTTACGATATCTTAAGAATGAAAAAAAAGTATAAGAATAAAGGTTTATGAAGAATGTTTTTTACGCAGGTAGCTTAAAAATTCCGGTGTCATACCTAAATAGGAGGCTATTATGTATTGAGGAAATCTCTGCTCAAGATTTCGATGATCTTTTCTGAATTTTTCATATTTTTCAAATGAATCCAGACTTAAATTCTCCATTGTTCTTTCTTGGAGAACGACATATGCTTTTTGCATCTTTAACCTAAAGAAGTTACTTAATTGAGGAACTTTTACAAATAAAATTTCTAGTTTACTTTTGCTGATCTGTACAAGTACCGCAGATTCTATTGCTTGAATAAACATCCTTGATGGTCTTTCGCTAAGATAACTATACAGGTCATTAACCCACCAATTTTCTACTCCGAGTTGAAGTGTTTGTTCTTGAGTGTTTTCATCTAAATGATAGACTCGCATACTCCCTTTTGCGATGTATCGCATATGATTGGAAACTTCACCGGGTTCTAAAACAGATTCTTTCTTTTTTAAATATTTGATTTCTAAACAAGAAACAATTAACTCTTCCTCGGATTCATTAAATGCAATGGTTTCTTTTAAATGCTGTATAAATTGATTCAAATACTCGTTGGGTTCCTCCATGTTTTAGTTTAGATATAGCCACAAATTTAATTATTTTAATTAGATCAAAATAAAGTTTTACCCTATAATGATAAAACAACTGATATAAAAGTATTATTTTTTATAGTTTATAATGGTTGTTTGTTATTCTTAAGTGTTTATGCCAATAAAAATTAAGCCTAAGCTAGGAATAAATGATATTAAAATTTACTTCATTTTTTTGTTGGTCTAACCAAAAATAATTTTGTTAAAAAGACTAACTAATTTTCTTTTGATAAAGAGAAATTTATAAATAGCACATATACAAAAAAATGAAACACATCCATCATATAGCCTTGAGGCTGAATTATCCATTTCTTTAATATATGAAGTTTAACTTTACTTGAGGGAGAATTTTTAAAAAGACCCAAGGTTCATTTATATCTTTTGAACGCTCCATAAAGTCGTCATTAAGTTCAGTGAAAACATAGCTGGTTTTTCTGTTTTTCAAGCCCCACATCCACCTTTAAGCCGGATTTAAATTTAACCAGTAATAGCAATTCTCGTGACATACTCTAGACTTTAAGCCAGTTTTCAATGATATCTTAAAAATGTAATTTTCTACAGTTAAATAGTATAAACAAATATAAAAAACATGCAGGACTAAAATTCTTTTATTATCCACAAATACCGACTCTTAGAAAAGTAACAGAAATCCGAAAAGGATCTTTTTAATAGTATGATTTGTAAAGGCTATTGTAAAAAATTTGCTGGATTTTTACTGAAAACTGCTGTAAGACGGATTCTTTGGTTTTAAGGAATTCTAACTTTTTAAGGTAGTTTTGACAACAATAGCTTTATATTTGGATTAAAGAAAAATTTGCATGATATTTTTTCAAGCGGAGCAGGTGCGAACGGAATTTTAATTTACTTACAAAATGAAGGTAATTCTAATGCAGCTATTAGTTTGAACTCTTGGGAAACGTCCATGTTTAAAGGCTTGCAAAATGATGCATGGTTTTGCGACACAGGATTCCGACAGATCGGATGATTTTTATTTTCTTACTATCATTAAGTATTAGATTATAGTTATTTTACTGACTTTTCTATTCAAAACATTCCGCCAAAATTTTCAAATCTTCAAGTAAAAGGTTGGAATTCACTCCTTCCAAGTTCACAAAAACGACACTAGTAATAGTGTCGTTTTTTTTGTTTATAATAATTTCAAATGTTTTATTTTTATAAAAAAATAACATCATGACGCTTCCTACTAAATCACTTTTTCTTTTCTTGTCGTGCTTTGCGATAATTTCTTGTAAAGCACAAATAGAACTCCCTGCCAATAATGCAAACTTAGCTCAGGTACATGACACCACATTTGTAAATTTAAAGGACTATAGTAGCGATTTTCTGTATGATATGAAATATGCAACTGACGATAATTTTTTGAAAGCTACGGTATACGATTGCGCGGAATGTTTTTTGCGTTTAAAAACGGTAACGGCATTGGTGGAAGCCAATAAAGAATTTATTAAAAAAGGATATAGAATAAAGCTTTTTGATTGCTACAGACCCTTAGATATCCAAAAAAGAATGTGGACAATTGTTTCCAATCCAAAATATGTCGCTGATCCCGCTAAAGGATCTATTCACAATAGAGGTGGGGCAGTAGATATCACTTTGGTCGATGTAGCAGGAAACGAACTGGAGATGGGAACTGGCTTTGATTTCTTTGGTATCGAAGCCAGTCATGGTTATTCTAAGCTTTCACAAGAGGTGAAAGACAATAGGCTGTTATTAAAAAACGTAATGATAGCCTCGGGTTTTATGCCTTTCGATTCAGAATGGTGGCATTACAATCTAAAATCAGGACTGAAAGATGCTGTTTCTAATGTAAAATGGGATTGCGAATAACTTATTCGATACACTTTAAATTATTTATAAAGTAGTTTTCGGGTTTGTAAACTTTATTATCTAATTCGGATTGAAACTCCTTTTTGAGTATATAATCTTCATTTTCATTTAAGTATTTGATTCGCATCATGGAAACTGGAGCGCTTTTTAGATCTTCAAAACTTCCTTTTGGGAACATAAAAGATGCCGTAATAACTCTATTGTCATATCCTTTATCGTCGCGTATCAACGACCCGCAATTCTCTTGATCAATGTGCAGTAAAGTCACTATCTTCCCATTAAATAACTGTAAATAAAGTTTAGAATTTTTATCAAAACAATTGGCTTTCATAAAATCTTTGCTTTTTTGAAGCATTTGAACATTCAATGTTGGTAAACCATCTGTCATTGCTAATGAATAGAAGATGTAGCTGGAGTTTCCTGCAAAGTTTTTCTCCCAGATTATATGGTCTTTAGTAGATTTGTAGGTTCCTATAGAATCTGTGACGTTAACACTATAATCGCATGGCGCTTGAGCAAGGACATTCCCTGATATGAATAAGAATACTAGTATGGCGAGTTGTTTCATTTTTATTATATTTTGGTGCAAATTAAAACAATTTTATTGTTATTCTCATCAGTAGTGAAAAAACAATAGAGATTTCCTCCATCTTTTATTTTCCATTTTTTTCGAATATTTTCTACCGTATCTGGAAAGTTTCTAGTGGTAATATTTGCTTTCTTATCCTGCAAATAAGTTTTCATTTCATTCTTACTGTAAGGAATACAACGTGTGATCTCAAAAATTCTTCCAGGGAAGGAAATTAGGTTTGCCGATGTATATAAATGAGAATGTTTGTGCAGTTTGTTTAAAGCATAGAAAGTGGCTACTTCATCAAACCCTCCTGATTTCATTATCGCACTATTGGGCTCGTATAAATAACTTTGAGGTAAGTCGTAGTTTGGTGTTTGTGATTGATCACTCCAAATAAAATCAAAAGTTTCGGTTTTATCTTTTAAAATGTTGATTGTCTTAATCTCAATTTTTCCCTGATAATCTTTATGCAATTCCCACAGCAATTCTTTTACATCATTTTCTAAAGCTACAATATGAATGGTTTTTACATTTTGCAACTCTAGTACGCCGGCAGCAATATCAAGTAAGGGAGCGGTTTTTATTAAAATAGCATCCGAATTTTTGAAATATAAGTCAAGATTGTCAGGAACACTTGGTAGGCAGTCTTTCAACATAAAAACTTTGCCTTTGGCATCATTGCGTCTCGAAGGATCGATATAGATCCAGTCCCATTTTTGGTATAATGATTCTAAGGTAGCTGCGCTGTCTCCGGCGTAGCAGCTAATATTTTCAATTCCTAACTGGTCATAATTATGTGCTACGATTTTAGATAATTCAGCATTAATTTCGCAGTGAGCGACCGTGCTGACACTTTTAGAAAAATAAAAATCATCTACGCCAAAACCTCCTGTAAGATCGATTAATTTGGCACCAGATACAATCGTAGATTTATAGTGTGCCGTTTTTTCGGACGAAGTTTGTTCTATCGAAATTTTACTGGGGTAGATAATTTTTTTGGTCTTGAACCAATTGGGTAATTTGTCTTTTGCCTTTGTTTTGGCTTCAATCTGATTTAAAACAACCATCCATTCTACCTCAGGAAACGGATTTTTTTGCAAAGCTAATTTTGCAATACTGACTCCAATATTGTGATCTATAAATTCTTGAATATCAGAATTTAGTATATGTAAATCCAAGTTAAATGTTTTTAGTTAGCATGAGAATCACTTTGTTTTGCGGGAAAAATTCTTTACCTACCACTTTTAGAATAGTATATAGTGGAACTGCTGCAATCATTCCTAAAATACCAAAAAGAAAACCTGCGATAAGTATCACAAGGAATATTTCTAAGGGATGTGAACTGACACTTTTAGAAAAAATGATAGGCTGTGATAGATTATTATCGATAATTTGAACAATCCAGAAACCAATTAAAACATAGATAGTCGTAGGTAAAATTTCGCTCTGAAAATCACTTCCTAGATTGCTTAACATTGTTAGAATTGCCGCTAAAACGGATGCGATTAGTGGACCTATGTATGGAATGATATTTAAAACTGCGCATAAAAAACCGATAATAAACGGATTGGGAACACCAAAAATAAGTAGTACGGTAAGATATAAAATAAAAACAATAAATAATTGGAGTAATAATCCAATAAAATAACGAGATAATAAGGAATTTATTTTTTCTAATGAGTTCAGTGCTTGATTCTCATGGCTGTTTGGAATAAGTTTTATTGCTCCTGACATAAATGATTTTCGCTCTTTAAGAAAGAAAAAAGTGATGAACAATACAGATGCTAATCCCATTCCGAAACTGCTTATGGTTCCCAGAATTGCATTTAAAAAATTTGGAATAATGTTGAAATTTATTTTAGAACTAATATCTGCAGAGCCTAAGACTTTGGATGAATCAATATGATGATTTTCTAAAAATTGAGTTATTTGATTCACTAATTGAAGCGTCTGTTGTTCAATAGCGCCAGTGTTTAATAATGATAGATTTTCACCTTGAGATAAAATTAAAGGAATAAACATCATTATGAAGCCAGCGATTATCACTATAAAAATAAATAAGGTAGCAATAGTTGCAAAAACATGGTTGAATTTTAAGCGTCTTCGAAAGAAATCTAAAATTGGATTTCCAATTAGCGTAAGGATTAAAGCTACGATCAAGTATATTAATACGGATTGGATTTGGTAGAGAAAATAAAGAACTAGTGCAGTTAATACTACGATGACTATTGCCTTTAATATTCCTGATGCTATAATTCTAGACGTGACCATTAATTTTTATTTTGGAGCTAAAGATAAAAAAAACTCGCTAACAAGTAGCGAGTTTAAGTATTCTTATTTTTTACAATAGTTTAGATTCCAAAACTAGCTCTTGCGCCTCCCGAAATAAATATAGCAGCCATTCTACTTTTTTGTCCGTTAGAGAACATGTACATACCTCGGTCATCTGTATAATCCATATAGTTCATTGTCATTTCCACTGGAGTACCAGTACAAGTGCTATAATGCGGGTAAGCAGGAACTCCATAATTTGCAGTATTGTGTGAAGGTGTATCATCAACTGAATCACTTCCGCAAGTTGCGTCGCCCCATATGTGACGTAAGTTCATCCAGTGTCCAACTTCGTGAGTAGCGGTTCTTCCTAGGTTGTAAACTCCAGAAACGGTGCCTGTGCGACCAAATGCATTGTTGTCTATTACCACCCCGTCCGTTGCTAAAGATCCACCTGGAAACTGAGCATATCCTAGAATACCGCCACCTAGATTACAAGACCACATGTTTAGTACTGTTGAAGGTGAAGTAGGCGGAATCCCTTTATTTGAGGATTTCATGGCGTCATTAGTAGAAAAGGAAACAGTTCTAACCGATTTTCTTACTATCTTTTGGAGTACAAATGTTATCCCTACATTTGCTTTTACTCCAGAGAATAAGGCAGGAACATCATTATAGTCAGCGTTAGTTGCATTAAAATCTTCGTTTAAAACGTCAATCTGTGATTGAATTTGTGAATCTGAAATATTTTCAGCTGCAGTTCTGTACAATACGTTTACGACAACCGGTATTTCAACTTTTCCGTTTACTAAACGACCAGTTAATTTAGCATTTTGAGTGAAGGCTTCAATTTGATTCATTCGCACCGCTAAAGTTGGGTCAGCGGCTAATTGTGCTGCAAGTACTTCGTGCGATGCACAACCACGTTGGCTAATCGCATTTGCATTTAAGTTTGTTGATTCTGTCTGGTCATTTTGACAAGAGAAAAGCATCATAAGTGCTGCTGCAGATAAAATAATCTTTTTCATAATAATTAGAGGTTATGTTAGTTAAATATGATTTTGGGCAATCATTTGACAATTTTATAACAAAACCAGTTGTAAAAAAAATAATTGTGAAAAGTATTTTTTAACAATTATTTAAGAATCCTTATTTCGCGCGCTTTTTTTAAATTTACAGAATTAAAGAAAATTTAATAAGAAAGATTTATCTGATACATTACTACTATATTTGGCTCAATATTATCCTTTTATTTTTTCTAATAAAGTCTAATAAATTAATTTTAGTGAAGAGTAAATCTTACTTTTTTCACTTAATGGAACGAACGGAAAGTTTGTTTTTAGTTTGTTTTTTATGTTTTCTAATAGAAAAAGTCGCGTTTTTGGCTAATAAAAAATAGAATTGCGGTTCATTGCATAAGCCAAGAGTTTCTTTCGAAATTGAATTACGGATAATAAAGAAGCCTGAAAAAGTGTTAATTGTTAAAAATATAGCTTAGAATGTTTGCTCCCATTTTTAATGCTTTTTCACGAACAGCGGTCGGATCGTTATGGACTTCTGGATCTTCCCAGCCATTACCTAAATCAGATTCGAAAGTATAAAGTAATACCAGTCTATTTTCTACGAAAATTCCAAAAGCTTGCGGTCGATTCCCGTCGTGCTCATGGATTTTAGGTAATCCATTAGAAAAGAGATAGGGTTTTTGAAATATTATATGGGAAGATGGGATTTCAGTTAGTGGATTATTTGGAAATATCTTTTTTATTTCTTTTCTAATGTATTGATCCATCCCGTAATTATCGTCAATATGAAGAAATCCTCCAGCACTCAAATATTTTTTTAGATTGCTAACTTCGGTATCATTAAAAGTTACATTTCCATGTCCCGTCATATGAATAAAGGGATATGAAAACAAATCTGGGCTGCTGGGCTCTACCGTTGCTGGCTTAGTATTTATCCTAGTATTATTGTTTGCGTTACTGTACTTAATAAGATTAGGTAGCGAAGTGGGATTCGCGTACCAGTCTCCACCGCCACTATATTTTAATAAAGCAATCTCTTGCGAAAACGAGGAGATGGAGATTAAAAGTAAAATAAGATATATTCTTTTCATAGTCAATCTGTATTGTTTGTTTAAAGCGCTATCGGTATTCGAAATAAACCTTGAATGTCTAAAAAAAAAGAAGCTTATAATATTAGTTTCACGATTAATTGTACTGTTTTCTAGCCTTCGTTGAAAAATGCAACACTATGACAGGCAACTATTGCAGCAGTTTCCGTTCTTAATCTAGTATTGCCTAAAGATACAGCGACGAATCCACTCTCAATTGCCATTGCGATTTCTTTTTCAGAAAAATCACCTTCAGGACCTATAAGCATGGTGATATCTTCATTTGGTTTTAAAATTGATTTTAATGTTTTCTTATCTGTTTCCTCACAATGTGCTATTAATTGCAATCCTTCATTTTTAGTTTTAAGAAAATCTTTTAAGGTAACGGCTTCATTTAATTTTGGAAGATACAATTCGTTTGACTGTTTCATGGCAGCCAAAATGATTTTGTCAAATCGCTCGTTGTTGATCACTTTCCTTTCAGAACGGTCACATATTATAGGTGTAATTTCATGAACACCTATCTCTGTTGCTTTTTCAAGGAACCATTCGTAACGGTCGTTCATTTTTGTTGGAGCCACAGCCAGATGTAAGTGGTATTTTGATTTTGGTTTCTTTTCGAAAGAAATAATTTTTACCGTGCATTTACTGTCTGAGGCTAAGGTGATTTCAGTTTCGAATAGACAACCAGCTCCATTGGTAACATGTAAAATATCAGTATCTTTTTTGCGTAATACTTTTATTATGTGTTTGCTTTCTACCTTGTCAAAAGTAAAAGTTTCGGTCGTTTCGTCAATATTTGGATTATAAAATAATTGCATAATTTAGAATTGTATTCGTGCTTTAGAAACTACTGCTGCAGTTTCAAATTGTTGTGATAAAAATTTTTGATAACCTACAATTCCAATCATTGCAGCATTATCAGTAGTATATTCGAATTTTGGAACGTATGTTTTCCAACCGTATTTCTGCTCTGTATCTTTAATGGCTTTTCTAATTCCAGAATTAGCTGATACGCCACCACCGATGGCGATTTGTTTAATACCAGTTTCTTTTACGGCTAGTTTTAATTTGTCCATTAAAATCTCGACAATGGTATATTGTATCGAGGCGCAGATATCATCCATGTTTTCAGAAATAAAATCAGGGTTTTCTAATTTTTTCTTTTGTACAAAATACAATATAGCTGTTTTCAAACCTGAAAAGCTAAAGTTCAATCCAGGAACTTTGGGTTTAGTAAAAGCAAATGCTTTTGGGTTTCCAAGTTGTGCATGCTTGTCAACCAAAGGGCCACCTGGATAGGGAAGACCTAGTATTTTTGCGCTTTTATCGAATGCTTCGCCCACAGCATCATCTGTAGTTTCACCGATGATAGTCATATCAAAAAAGTCATTTACTTGTACAATTTGAGTATGACCGCCACTAATGGTTAGCGCCAGAAACGGAAAGTTAGGTTTATCAAATCCTTCCTCATCTATAAAATGCGCTAAAATATGAGCGTGCATGTGATTTACAGAAATCAGCGGAATATTTAAGGCTAAAGCCATCGATTTAGCAAAAGAACTTCCTACAAGTAGCGATCCCATGAGTCCGGGACCTTGGGTGAATGCGATTGCTGACAGCTGTTCTTTAGTAATATTTGCTTTGCGAAGTGCCGCATCGATAACAGGTACTATATTTTGTTGATGGGCACGCGAAGCTAATTCGGGGACAACACCTCCATATTGAGCGTGAATGAGTTGGTTTGCCACAACATTTGACAGTACATTGTCGTTATGTAAAACGGCCGCAGCCGTGTCATCACAGGAACTTTCGATAGCAAGAATAAAAACATCGGAATTTTGCATAAAAAGGCACAAATTTTTGAATTATAGTTACAAACCGATTTTATTTTTTATAATTTTACGGCGCAGCCAAAATTAAAGAATTTTTATTAAAGGTGCCGCTCTTTCCTTGGGCAAAATAGTATTTTAGGATAAAAATAAAACATCAATAGGTATCAAAAAATTCGTTAAAATAATTCTTCGTTTCATTCTGGGACTAATTGTGCTTTTGCTGCTGCTGGGGATTGCCCTTTCGATGCCTTATTTTCAGACTAAAATAGCGAAGCATTTTACAAATAGTCTTAATAAAGATTTTGGTACTGATATTTCTATTGAATCTGTACGACTATCCGTTTTTGGTGGGGTGAAATTTAAAAATGTTTTGATTCTAGATCATCATAAGGATACTTTAATTTTTTCTAAAATTGTAAACACTAATATACTAGAAGGAAAAAAAATTCTGGAAGGCGACTTGATTTTTGGAGATGTTAGACTTGATGGTTTGCTTTTTAAAATCAAATTATATAAAAACGAGGACGAAACGAATCTAAATAGGTTTATAGCTGCTTTCGATAGCGATAAACCCTCTACAAGAAAATTTCTATTAAAAGTTGACAATGCAAATATCACCGATGCTCGGTTTAGTATTACTGATGAAAATAAAGCAACCCCAGTTGACGTGGACTTTACGAGGTTAAACACAACGCTGAGTGATTTTTTATTATATGGGCCTGACTTAAAAGCAAACATAGATAAAATGTCTTTCCTAGATCATCGTGGCTTGTATGTTGTAAATATGAGTTCTAAATTTACGTATGCTAGTAATAAAATACAATTTGACAAACTTGACTTGTCTACCAAAGAATCAAAATTTAAAGCTAATGTAATTTTAAATTATAAACCGGGTGATTTTTCAAAATTTACTGATAAAGTGAAATTTGATGTTAAGATTAAAGCGTCTAAAATTGCCACTAATGATATTAGACATTTCTACAATGAACTAGGTAAAAATGAATTTTTCAAAATTAATGCAGATGTACAAGGGCCGTTAAATGATTTGAATATAACAAAATTAGCTCTTATTGACTCCAGGAATTCTCAGATATATGGGACTATAAATTTCAAAAATCTTTTTGGAAACAAGGATCAGAAATTTTATATGGATGGGGATTTTACTAGACTTTCTAGCAGTTATGATAATCTGGTAACCATATTACCTAATATTTTAGGAAAGAAACTACCAGTTGAGTTAAAAAAACTGGGCAGGTTTACGTTAGTTGGAAATTCTCAGCTAAGCACCACTGCAATCGATGCCGATTTTAAAATGGACACTGATATAGGTAGTGTAAAATCGTTCTTCAGGATGGAAAGCATTGATTTTATTGACAAAGCTTCTTATATGGGGAATGTTATTTTAGATAATTTTGATTTAGGAGTATTGTTAGATAAAAAAGATTTGGGTAAAATCACCATGAACATAGACGTAGATGGGAAAGGTTTTACCGAAAAATATCTAAATACGGCATTAAAAGGAGATGTTACTAAAATAGATTTTAAGAATTACACCTATTCTAATGTAGTAGTAAATGGTAACTTTAAAGCGCCGAATTATAAAGGTCAGATTTCAGTAAATGATCCAAATCTAACCATGAATTTTGATGGTTTATTAGATTTAACCAATAGAGAAAACAAATATGATTTTCATATTGAAGTAGAAAATGCCGATTTAAACAAGCTGAAATTAGTTAAAGATTCCGTTTCAGTGTTTAAAGGAGATGTAATTGTGCAGGTGACTGGAAATTCGATTGAAAATTTGCAAGGAAACGTATTTATAAAGGAAACGTCTTACCGTAATGGGAAAGACACTTATAATTTTGATGATTTTAATATCTCTTCTAGCTTTGATGTAGAAAGGGTTCGTACGATTACGGTGAACTCTCCTGATATTATTGAAGGTGAAATTATAGGGAAATTTCAGTTTAGCGAACTTGGGAATTTGGTTAAGAACTCATTAGGAAGTTTGTACACTAATTTTAAACCCAATAAAGTTAGTAAAGGCCAATTTTTGAAATTTGATTTCACAATTTACAGTAAAATTATTGAGTTGTTTTACCCAGAAATTGCCATTGGGTCCAATACAGTTGTAAAAGGAAATATAAAATCAGACAATCAAGAATTTAAACTAAAATTTAATTCACCACAAATTGTAGCTTCAAAAAATACTTTTGACAATATTAGAGTGTCAATAGATAATAAAAACCCTTTATACAATGCATATATTGAGTTAGATAGTATCAAAACGAAGCACTATAAAGTACGTGATTTTAGTCTTATTAATATAACGATGAAAGACACTTTGTTCTTTAGATCAGAGTTTAAAGGTGGACCAAACGGAGAGGATTATTTTAATTTAAACTTATATCACACTATTAATAAGGACAACGACAATGTGGTAGGCTTGAGTAAATCTGAAATGAAATTTAAAGACTACTTGTGGTTTTTAAATGAAAAAGAAACGCCTAATAACCAAATTGTTTTTGATAAGTCATTTAAAAATTGGAAGATAGACGATATAATATTGTCTCATGAAGACCAAGAGATATCGCTAAAAGGAAGTATAAAAGACAATACAAATAAGGATTTACAGCTCAGTTTTAAAGATGTAGATCTATATAAAATCACACCCGAAGATGAAAAGTTTGTCTTTAGAGGAAATGTAAATGGCGATATTAGTTTTAAACAGAATAAAGCAGTTTATAAACCAACGGCTTCGCTCTTAATTGATCATTTAAACATCAATAAAACTGATCTGGGTGATTTGAAATTTGATATTGAAGGAGATGAAAATTTAGAGAAGTTTACCATAAATTCCTTTTTAGAAAATAAGAATTTTGAATCTTTTAATGCTTTTGGTAATTTCGAAATTATAGATAATAAAACGATTCTTGATATGAAACTTAAATTTGCCAAATTTGATTTGGGGATTTTAAGTTCGCTAGGAGGAGACGTAATATCTAATATAAGAGGATTGGTTAGTGGAAACTCTACGATTCAAGGTGATTTAGACAGACCTGATATTAACGGACGATTGTATGTTGAAAAGACTGGCTTGACAATTCCTTATTTAAATGTAGATTATGAATTAAATGATCGATCTGTAATTGATTTAATTGGTCAGAAGTTCTTGTTTAGAAATAACACATTAACTGATTCTAAATTTGGAACAAAGGGAGCTTTAAACGGAAGTATCGAGCATAATAATTTTGGCGATTGGAAACTGGATTTAGCGGTAAGTACTAAGAGACTTCTTGTTTTAAATACTGTCGATAAAGAAGACGCCGCTTATTATGGTACAGCATTTATTGATGGTGATGCTACTATAAAAGGTCCTACAAATGGTTTATTTATTAAGGTACAGGCAAAATCTGAGAAAGGTACCGAAGTCAAAATTCCAATAAATTATGCTGAAAGTGTTAGTGATAATTCTTTTGTTCACTTTTTAACTCCAAAAGAAAAATACAATATCCAAATGGGAATTGTTGAAGATACGAGGGATTATAAAGGACTGGAATTAGAGTTTGATCTTGATATTACACCAGATGCCGAAGTGGAGGTGATCTTAGATCGAAATTCAGGACATGGAATTAAAGGAAAAGGTTTTGGATCCTTACTGTTTAAAATAAATACATTGGGTAAGTTTAATATGTGGGGAGATTTCCAGGCCTATGAAGGTTCTTATAATTTTAAGTATGGAGGATTGATAGATAAGAAATTTGATGTAAAAAAAGGAGGTTCAATTTCATGGGAAGGGAATCCAATGCGAGCACAATTAAATTTAGAAGCCGTTTATAAAACGATTGCTAATCCATCTGTTTTACTTGAAAACTCATCTTTTAATAGAAAAGTTCCAGTTGAAGTAGTAATTGGAATACGTGGAGATTTAGCAAGTCCAGAACCAGATTTTAATATCGAATTCCCAACCGTTAGTAGTGTTTTAAAATCAGAGATTCAATACAAACTAAATGATAAAGATGTGAGACAAACACAAGCACTTTATCTCTTGTCTACAGGAGGATTTTTAAGTGCTGAAGGTGTTAGTCAGTCTGATTTTTCTGGAAGTTTGTTCGAAACGGCCTCTAGTTTATTAGGAGGAATTATAAAATCGGATGATGAAAAATTCAAAGTTGGACTTAATTATATCTCCGCAGATAGACGAATAGGAAAAGAAACTGACGGAAGGTTTGTGGCAACTATTTCATCAAAGGTTAATGAGAGAATTACAATTAATGGTAAAGTAGGGGTGCCTTTTGGAGGGATTAATGAGTCGGCGATAGTTGGGGATTTAGAAATTCAATACAGGGTTAATGAAGACGGAACACTTAATTTGCGTTTGTTTAATCGTGAAAATGACATCAATTATATCGGAGAAGGAATCGGATATACTCAAGGAGTAGGGGTAACTTATGAAGTCGATTTTGATACCTTCAAAGAATTCGTTAATATAATTTTTAAGAATCATAAATTAGGTGTCGAAAGTAACTACAGTCAGCAATTCCAAGATTCGAACCTAGCCCCAGAATATATTAATTTCTCTAAGCCGACGACTCCTAAAACGGAAACTCCGAAGAAAAATAATGAAGGAAGAATTCCTGAGGAGGATTAGTGTGTTGCTATTGTATAGTAGCTGCTAGTTAACGTTATTGCTACTTTATTTAAAAGTCGAAATCTACTTGCTGGCTTTTGTAACACAGTACCTTATCTAACTAAGATAGCTGTGAAAATGACACTTTTACTTCTGGGTGTTTAATGCTATAAAAACACTATTTAAGGCAAAAAACAGTTAATTATTAAATTATAATTAACAAATTCAACTTATTTTGAAAAAAAATGGAGGTTTTTATTGTTTTTTCGAAAACTTATCAACGAAAACGTTTGAATTTAGTTCGCTTAACTAATTTAGTAAAGACATAACGCTAAAAGTGTAATTTGTTTGCTAAATTTACGCTTTAATACTTAAATAATGCCAAAAACAATAAAAAAAGTAGGGGTGCTAACTTCTGGTGGAGATTCGCCGGGAATGAATGCTGCAATTCGATCTGTTGTTCGAACTTGTGCTTACCATAATATAGAATGTATAGGAATTTATAGAGGTTATCAAGGAATGATTGAAGGAGACTTCAAAGAAATGGGACCTCGAAGTGTGAATAACATTGTAAATAAAGGAGGAACAGTTTTAAAATCAGCAAGATCTCTTGAATTCAGAACGCCTGAAGGTAGAATAAAAGCACATGAAAATCTTGTGAAAGCGGGAATTGATGCTCTGGTAGTAATTGGTGGTGACGGTTCTTTCACCGGAGCATTACTATTTAATTCTGAATTTAATTTCCCAGTAATGGGAATTCCAGGAACAATTGATAATGATATTTTTGGGACTAGTCATACCCTAGGATATGATACAGCCCTGAATACAGTGGTGGATGTAATTGATAAAATTAGAGATACCGCAAGCTCACATAATCGTTTGTTCTTTGTAGAGGTGATGGGTAGAGATGCCGGTCATATTGCTTTGAATGCCGGAATTGGTGCAGGTGCCGAAGAAATTCTTATTCCCGAAGAGGATTTAGGATTAGATAGACTATTAGAATCTTTACAAAAAAGTAAGGCTTCTGGAAAATCATCTAGTATAGTTGTTATCGCTGAAGGAGATAAAATTGGAAAAAATGTATTCGAATTAAAAGATTACGTAGAAGCTAATTTACCAGAATATGATGTTAGAGTTTCAGTATTAGGTCACATGCAACGCGGTGGATCACCTTCTTGTTTTGATAGAGTTTTAGCAAGTAGATTAGGAGTGAAAGCGGTCGAGTCATTGATCGAAGGAAAATCAAATTACATGGTTGGATTACAAAACGATAAGATTTCGTTGACACCTTTAGAACAAGCAATTAAAGGAAAAACTGAAATTGACAGAGAATTGTTAAGAGTCTCTGAGATCATGTCAACATAAAAATAAAAGTGAAGTTTATTGTGAGGAAATTAGACTTTAAATGAAGGTTAGGAAAAATAAACAAAAAATTTAATTAAGATGTCAAAAGTAAAATTAGGAATAAACGGTTTTGGAAGAATTGGAAGAATTGTTTTTAGAGAATCTTTTAATAGAGATAATGTAGAAGTAGTAGCAATCAACGATTTATTAGATGTAGATCACTTAGCTTACTTATTAAAATACGATTCAGTTCACGGACGTTTTGCAGGAAAAGTTGAAGTTATAGATGGAAAACTTTTTGTAAACGATAAAAATATCAGAATTACAGCTGAAAGAGAACCAGCAAATTTAAAATGGAATGAAGTTGATGTAGATGTAGTTGCTGAATGTACTGGTTTCTTTACAACTATAGAAACTGCACACGCACACATTACTGGTGGAGCTAAGAAAGTAATCATTTCTGCACCATCTGCTGATGCACCAATGTTTGTAATGGGTGTAAACCACGAAAGTGCTAAAGCTTCTGATTTAGTAGTTTCTAATGCTTCTTGTACTACAAACTGTTTAGCTCCATTGGCTAAAGTAATAAATGACAATTTCGGAATTGTTGAAGCTTTGATGACTACTGTACATGCTACAACATCAACTCAAATGACTACTGACGGTCCTTCTAGAAAAGACTGGAGAGGTGGACGTGCTGCTTCTTGCAACATTATTCCTTCTTCTACTGGAGCTGCAAAAGCTGTTGGTAAAGTAATTCCTGAATTGAATGGAAAATTAACTGGAATGGCTTTCCGTGTACCTACTACTGATGTATCTACAGTTGATTTAACAGTAAAAGTGGCTAAAGAAACTTCATACGAAGAGATTATGGCAGTTTTAAAAACAGCTTCAGAAACTACAATGAAAGGAATCTTAGGATATACTGAAGATTTAGTGGTTTCTCAAGATTTCGTTTCTGATCCAAGAACATCTATTATCGATGCAAATGCTGGAATTGGTTTGAATTCTACTTTTTTCAAAATCATATCTTGGTATGATAATGAGTATGGATATTCAAGTAAATTAATTGATTTATCAGTTCATATTTCAGGATTAAAATAATCAAAATTTTAAAAAATCCCGTTTTTAGTTTTTAGACGGGATTTTTTTTATTTTAGCGATAAATTAAAGTAAAACATAGTTTTATTAGATTTAGAAGAAACAGAAGATAACCAAATAGTAAAAGAAATGAGATTAATAGTTGACAGTGGTTCCACAAAAGCCGATTGGATTGCGATTGACGATGATGGAAAAGTATTATTTACCACGCAAACATTGGGATTAAATCCTGAAATTCTTGAAAATGAACAAATAATCGAACGTTTGAATGATCGTTTTGATATTGTTCAAAGTAAAAAGACGGCTACTCATTTGTTTTTTTATGGTGCAGGTTGTGGTACAGATAGAATGAAAGTAAATCTTTCGCAAGCTTTTCAAAGCTATTTTACGAATGCCATTGTTACAGTTGAAGAAGATACTTATGCGGCGGTTTATGCCACTACTCCAAAAGGGCAGCAAGCGATTGTTTCCATCCTTGGAACTGGATCTAATTGTAGTTATTTTGACGGAAAAGAATTGCATCAAAAAGTACAGTCGCTAGGATATATTATCATGGATGATTGTAGCGGTAATGTTTTTGGGAAAGAGTTGATACGCAAGTATTATTTCAATAAAATGCCAAAAGATTTAGCAGCTAAATTCGAAAAAGAGTACAATGTAGATCCTGATTTTATTAAAAATAAATTGTACAAAGAAGCCAATCCGAATGCGTATTTAGCCACTTTTGCAAAATTTTTAATTCAAAATAAAGATACTGAATTCTGCAAAAAAATTATTTTCAAAGGCATGAAATCTTTCGTGAAGAACTATATCAAGCAATTTGATAATCACAAAGAAGTACCAGTACATTTTGTAGGTTCGATCGCTTTCTATTTGAAAGAGGAATTAGAGCAAACATTTGAAAAATACGATTTGAAGTTGGGAAATGTGCTTAGACGACCTATTGATGGTTTAATTGCGTATCATATCGCAAATAAATAGTCATGGCTATGGAAATTGCTATTATAGCTCACGATGGAAAAAAAGCAGATATGGTTCAGTTTTTAAATAAGAATACTGATTTATTACAGCACGTGAACATTAAATTAATTGCTACTGGAACTACTGGTAGCAAGTGTGAAAAAGCGGGGTTTAAGGTAAAAAAGATGCTTTCAGGTCCTTTGGGAGGTGATGCACAAATTGCGGCTCGTGTAGCCGAAGGTAAGACTAAAATGGTTTTATTCTTTAAAGACCCAATGGCTAGTCATGCTCATGAGGTGGATATAAACATGTTGCTTCGCGTATGCGATGTACACAATGTGCCAATAGCGACAAACGAAGCAACTGCTCAATTGCTATTACAAGCTATAGAATTGCAATCATAGAAATTTCTACATTTACATTTTTTGGCAAACAAGCCACTTGAACCGTTTCACGAGCTGGAGCGGTTTTTTCATTGAAATAAGAACCGTAAACGGTATTTATTTTTCCAAAGTCATTCATGTCCATGATGAAAATTGTCGTTTTAACGATGTTTTCAAAAGTCATTCCTGCAGCATCTAGCACGGCTTTCATGTTTTCCATTACTTGTGCAGTTTCTGCCTCAATCGTTTCTAGAACGAGCTCACCTGTAGCAGGATTGATAGCGATTTGACCAGAAGTATAAAGTGTATCTCCTTTAAGTACTGCTTGATTGTACGGTCCTATTGGCGCCGGAGCTTTATCAGTAAAAATTATCTTTTTCATAAAAATGTATTTAGTGGTTTTCTAATGAATTATAGTAGTTGTAATCAAAAGATAAATAGAGGCTTAGCGCGAAGTATTGGTACTTCGTTTATCCCATTTAATATCGCTTAACACTCCTGATTTTATTCCAATGAAGAATCCCCAGTTCGCATTTGTTCCAAAAGGAGTCCAGTTGAAATCCATTCTCCAGCTAAGCAAATCGCGCTCAAAACGCAGCTGTGTAAAAGTCACTCCGTTTTGTACAAAATCATAACCGGTAGATATTCCTGCTTTCCATTTTGGAGTCAAGTCGGTATTAGCTGATATCATTATAGAATTTCCTATAATTTTTTTCTCGCGGTTGTTGTTTCCATAGGTTAGAGAGTAGGCAAAAGTCATATCCCATGGCAATTTGTTGTTGAAAAATTCTGCAATTTTATCTTCGCCTTCTTCTTCAGCACCATCAAATTGACTTTTTCGAGTATCATTCAAGACGGTATTGGAACCAAAAAGATCATCTTCACGTCCACCATTTCTTTGGCTTTGTTCGTTTTTATCTTTCTTGTTTTTATCCTTATCTGAGCTGGATATGGAATAGTTCATAGTCAAATTTGCACTTGTCATTCTAAATAAGCTACCGCCGTTGTCAATATTGTAAACTGCGATTCTATTACCAGAATTGTCGATCGCGTAAGGATCTAAGGTTGCGCCAAAATTGACATTCATTTTATTGGCAAATAATTGTGTTCCACCGCTAACTCGAACTGGCGACCAAGCTAGAGACGTTACTCCATCTGCATCAAGATTGTAACTCGTGGATAGATTTAAATTATTAAGCAACATTATTTTTTTTGCTTCTACTTTAGTACTGTCCTTATCCGTTACTTTTGCTTCAAAGGTATTGCTTAAATCAAATCCAATATTATTAGAGTTACTTAGTCCTGGCGCTCCAAAGATTCCGCTTTCAAAACGAGAATATTGCTTTATAATCGTTCCGCTGGCATCAGAAGCATAAGAATCATAGTATTTTTCGAAACTTGGAGTATAACCATAAGAAACAGAAGGTCTCATGACGTGTCGAATCGATTTGATTTTTTTGTCTTCACCAAAATTAAAAGTACCATAAATAGTAGTCCCTACACTAGAAGAAAAAGAGTACGTTCTAAAGGCGTCAAAACCGCTTACAATTTTATCGACAACTGCGCTTTGGTCTGCATCATAGCTTCTTTGAATTGTTTTGGCGTACCAAACTTCTTCATAATTTAAAGCGGTCGATGCGCTAAAGTATTTAAACAATTTAAAATTTGTGCTTAAAGGGATGCTGTGTTGTACTCCCAACTTAGCATCTCTAAACATTTGTGGTTTGAAGAAAAGCGAATCAGTTGTAGTTATTGTGTTTCGGCCATTTAAATTATACTGCAAATTTATATTTTTGAAAAAGCCTTTTTTAATGTCGTTTTTACCAGCGAAAGGATAAATTCGGTCTACACTAAGTTGAAGTGTAGGCAGCGTCATGTTAATTTGTTCTGTTTGCGTGTTTTGCGAATGGGTGGCAGACAATGACATTCTTACTTGAGGAGCAGTCTGGAAGGTTTTAGAATAGGAAATAGAAGAGTTCAAAGTGTTATTAAGATTCGAACCAATATTCGCCTGATTTATCGATTGCTTAAAATACTTACTGCTTCCAAGGTTTACCGAGGCTGAAAAACTAGAATTTGGATTTGCTTTTGAATCTCTAGAATGCGACCATTGTAAATTGTATATATTTTGCTTCGAATAATCTGGATAGCCACGCTCGCTGCTGATTAGATTCTCAAATCGGAAATTTATATTCCCTCGAAAAGCATATCGTTTTGCATAAGAGGATTCAAAACGCATTCCGTAACTACCATTTGTATAATAATCACCTAAAACAGTAAGATCATAATGGTCGTTTAAAGCAAAATAATAACCACCGTTTTGTAAGGAGAAACCTCTATCGTTAGAATCATTATAGCTAGGTAAAATAATTCCAGAAATGCTAGTTTCCTTGCTCATGGGGAAATAAGCAAATGGCAAAGCTATCGGAGTCGGTACATTAGCAATTACCATATTAGTTAAACCGGTGATTACTTTCTTTCCTGGAATAAATTTAACTTTATTCGTTTGAAAATAATATTCCGGATTATCGACATCAGCCGAAGTGGTGAATCGTGCCCCTTTTAAGAAATAAACGGAATCATTTTCCTTTTTCGTAATTTCTGCTTTTATTTTAAATTCTCCTTGACTGGATCTTGAATTGTAGATTAAAGCTTTTTGTGTCTTAAAATTGAAACGAATAGAATCGGGCTCCACGACATTTTCGGCTTGTTTAAAATTAGGATATTGCGTGAATTTACCTGTAGAATCCTTTATTCTACCGGCATAAACTTCATTTTTCTCGTAATCCATTACAATTATTCCGGCCTTCAGTTCCACATCTTGATAATAGAGTTCTGCTTTGTCGTATAAGGTAATCAGTTTTTTCTTTTGATCGATCTTGGCATATTGGTTAGCCTTATATTTTACCTTTCCGTCAAGAAAAGCTTTTTTTTGCTTGATTGTATCTTTTACAATAATAGTATCTGTTTCTTTTTTCAGATCTAAAATAGAAACATCATTTTTCTTAGTGCCTAAAGTAGAAGTGTCTGCTTGTTTTTTAGCAGTAATAGCGGTCGTTTTTTTTGGTAGCTCTTGAGAGTATACATTGGCATATCCTAAAAACAGGAATAATGATACTAAAACGATATTAAATAAGTTTGTCTGCAAAGGTTTAAATGCTATTTTTGTAAAATTACGGCCTGTTTTTTGAAGTGTCAAACTTACAGATTATTTGTGGGCAAAAATAATCAAATAAATTTAAGATTAGTGTTCCATTAAAATTAACTTTAACATATGAAACTCAATTATCATAGTTTTATTTTGATAGCTATTTTGATAGCGTTTAGTAATACTTGTGTGTTTTCTCAAGATAATCAAAATTTCACTGTCATTTTAGATGCGGGTCATGGCGGTAAAGATCCTGGGAATTCGCACCATGGATTTGTGGAGAAGGATATTGTGTTAAAAACGACGCTAAAAGTAGGAAGTTATTTAGAAAAAACACCTGGCTTCACTGTTATTTATACAAGAACTACTGATGTTTTTATTGAATTAGCAAAAAGGCCGAAAATTGCTAATAAAGCAAATGGTAACGCCTTTGTTTCTATTCATTGTAATGCAGTAAAAAATTATTTGCCTCATGGAACAGAAACTTTTGTGATGGGAATGTCTCGAAGTGATTTAAATCTAGAGGTAGCAAAAAGGGAAAATTCCGTAATTTTATTAGAGGAGAATTTTAAAGATACATATCAGGGTTTTGATCCAACTAAACCGGAATCCTTGATTGGATTGACTATGTTGCAAGAAGAGAATTTAAGCAACAGTATTATGTTAGCCACCGAGGTTCAAGATAACTTTACAAACAACTTAAGCAGAAACTCGAGGGGAATTAAACAGCAACCACTTTGGGTTTTAGACGCTGTTTACATGCCAAGTGTTCTAATCGAACTCGGTTTTTTATCAAATAAAGAGGAAGGCGAGTATTTAAATTCTGAAGCTGGCCAAGATGAAATGGCGTTACAAATCGCTAATGCAATAATTGCATACAAGAAAAAGTATTTTGGACTTTGATGGGCTGGAAATAACATAGTTCATTACAATAGTCTAAATAATATAATGAGAAGTTTAAATTCTTAGCTATCTTGACGCTTATATAGTGATTTCGAATTAAATCAAAGTCTTGTCTTAATAGTTTGATGTTGTTAGTAAGAATAATTAAATTTGTAAAAAAAAAATCTAAATTTTGAAATTGATAAAAAGTAATAAGTATAGTGCTTTAAAAGTAGTAATAGTTTTCGCATTTTTAATTAGCAGCCTTTCTTATGGTCAAAACACTAATTTTAAAGTTACCTTGGATGCAGGTCATGGTGGTCATGATTTTGGCGCTGTCTATGGTGGTCATGTAGAAAAAAATATTGCTTTGGCAGTAGTGCTTAAAGTCGGTAAGTTATTGGAGGCACATCCTAAAATAGACGTTATTTATACAAAAAAAACGGATGTTTTTGTAGATTTAGTCGAAAGAGCCAATATTGCCAATAGAGCTAATGCTAATATTTTCGTTTCTATTCATTGTAACGCAAACAGAAATACTGCTGCTTATGGAACCGAAACCTATGTTATGGGTATGAATAAAATTGCTTCAAATTTAGAAGCGGCTAAGAAAGAGAATTCTGTTATTACTTTAGAGAAAGAT
The DNA here is from genome assembly GCF_004349145.1 of Flavobacterium hiemivividum. GTDB lineage: Bacteria > Bacteroidota > Bacteroidia > Flavobacteriales > Flavobacteriaceae > Flavobacterium > Flavobacterium hiemivividum. The sequence continues at coordinate 38,849 of NZ_SMFO01000007.1, forward strand.
TATAAAACAAAGTATGAAGGTTTCGACCCGAATTCTCCAGAAACAATGATAGGAATGACCTTGATGCAAGAGGAATATTTGGAAAACAGTATTTCGCTAGCTAGTAAAATCGAAAATGAATTTGCAACACTTGATAAAAAAGTAAGAGGCGGCGGAGTAAAACAAGCTCCGTTTATGGTATTGCATAAAGCGTATATGCCAAGAGTTTTAGTCGAAATGGGGTTTATCTCTAATCCTGCAGAAGGAAAAATATTAGACTCAGAATCAGGTCAAAATGAAATTGCTAAGGCTATTGCTACTGCAATAATTAGTTATAAAAATGAATATTACGGTACCGGAAGTATAGATACTCCTGAAGTTAGATCTTCGCAAAGAAGTAATGAAAGTTCGGCTAATGATAGTGGAAGAGCTACGACTAGAGTAAAAGAAGTTCCACAAGCTGCTGAAGATAGAAAAGCAGCATCTAAAATAGATAGTTCGCAGGTTCTTTTCAAGGTTCAAATTTCAGCAAGTAGTAGAAAATTGGATTTACACCCTAGGAATTTTAAAGGCTTGAAAAATATATCGATAGATTACGGAAGTAAGGTCTATAAATATATGTATGGTGAAACGACTGATTATGAAAAGTCTAGGAATCTTTTAGAGGAGGCTAAGGCAAAAGGCTATGATTCTGCTTTTCTGATTGCTTTTAAAAATAGCAAGAAGATTAGTATCCAAGAAGCGATTAAATAACAAGAAGTTCAATTATTTTATATTAAATTTGTCCAAAATACTTACATTTTGAAATTAACGAGAGAAATTAAAACTGCAATTCTAGTAATTGCATCGATATTATTATTTATTTGGGGATATAGTTTTTTAAAAGGGAGAGACCTTTTAAGCAGCTATAAGATATTATATGTCGAATACAAAACCGTAGAAGGCTTAGCTCCTTCAGCCCCAGTTACATTAAATGGTTTAGAAATAGGTAGAGTTGTTGCAATTACGATCGATGAGAACACAGGGAATTTGTTAGTAGAACTGCAAATAAAATCTGATTTTCCTATTTCGAAATCAAGTATAGCTGCAATTTACGAGCCTGGTTTTATTGGCGGAAAACAAATCGCGATTGAACATAATTTTAATGATAAGACTTTAGCCTTAGATGGCGAAAGGCTTCAGGGTGTGATTAGGTTGGGACTTACTGACAAAGTTGCTGATAAACTCGTTCCGCTTCAAGAAAAATTAGATAAAGTTATGGCTAATGCCGATAATCTAATTACAGGAATTAATAATGTTTTAGATAAGAAAGCACAGGAAGATCTGAGGGTTAGTTTAGCTGAATTGAGTAAAACTATGGAGCAGTTTCATAAAGCTTCATTAAGTATGAATACTATTCTTGATGAAAACAAAACTCAAATAAAAGGAGTGGTAACTAATTTTAATAAGGTCTCTGGCAATTTTGCTAAAATTTCCGACTCTTTAAACAAAGCAGACTTAGGTAAATCGGTGCGCAATCTAAACCAGACCTTGGCCAAAGTTGACGGTCTCATGAATGGATTAAAATCTGGAAACGGTACCATGGGTAAATTGTTAAATGATGATGCATTATATGCCAACTTGACGAAAACTTCGAGAGAATTAGAGCTTTTACTGCAAGATGTTAGACTATATCCTACTAGATATGTAAACGTTTCTCTTTTTGGAAAGAAAAACAAACCCTATGTAGCACCTGTAACTGATACTATTTCAAAAGAAAAAAACTAGCAACTATGAGCTATCTAGACAATATTTTATTTGCCCTATTATTAATAATCGGATTTGGATATTTTTTTGCTAACATCTTAAAAATAAAAAGAAACATAAATCTAGGTATTGAGATAGATAGAAAAGATAACCCTGCTGCCCGTTGGAAAAACATGGCTATGATTGCTCTTGGGCAGTCAAAAATGGTAAAGCGACCAGTTGCGGGAATACTTCATATTATTGTTTATTTAGGTTTTATAATTATCAATATTGAGTTGTTGGAAATTATTATTGACGGTTTATTTGGGACGCACCGCGTTTTTGCTTTTTTAGGCACTACTTATGATGTTTTAATCGCCTCATTTGAAATATTAGCGGTTTTAGTACTTGTAGCGGTTAGTGTTTTCTGGATTAGAAGAAATGTTGTAAAATTAAAAAGATTCATAAATAAGGATCTAACAGGATTCCCAAAAAACGATGCTAACTACATTCTTTATTTTGAAGTAGTCTTGATGACCTTGTTTTTATTAATGAATGCCACTGATTTGCATTTGCAAAATGTACCTGGAGGCTTTTCTCATTTTATACAAGCTGGTTCTTTTCCTATTAGTCAGTTCATCGAGCCCTTATTTAACGGAATGTCAAATGAGGTAGTGATGCTAATTTTTGAAGCGTCATGGTGGTTGCATATTATTGGGATTTTAGTTTTTATGAACTATTTGTACTTTTCCAAACACCTACACATCTTATTGGCCTTTCCAAACACCTATTTTGCTGATTTAAATCCACTAGGACAGTTTAATAACTTAGAAGCGGTAACTAAAGAAGTTAAAATGATGATGGATCCTAACGCTGATCCATTTGCGGCAGCTCCAGCACCGGCGGAGGGCGAAGTTCCTGCGAAGTTTGGAGCAAGTGATATTCAGGATTTAAATTGGGTACAATTGTTAAACGCATATACTTGTACGGAGTGTGGTAGATGTACTTCTGCTTGTCCTGCTAATATAACGGGTAAAAAGCTCTCTCCTCGAAAGATCATGATGGACACTAGAGATAGAATGGAAGAGGTAGGGAAAAATATTGATGCTAATAAAGGTATTTTTATTCCAGATAACAAAACATTATTGAATGATTATATTACTCCAGAGGAACTTTGGGCTTGTACTTCTTGTAATGCATGTGTCGAAGAATGTCCTGTAAATATTAGTCCATTATCTATCATCATGGACATGCGTCGTTACCTAGTTATGGAGCAAAGTGCTGCTCCGATGCCTTTGAACGCGATGATGACCAATATTGAAAACAATGGTGCGCCTTGGCAATACAATCAACAAGATAGATTGAATTGGAAAAACGAAAATTAAATTTGTAGAGTATAAGTAGTTGTTTATTGAACTATTTCTCAAATAACCGGTTGCTGAAATAACCGAATAAAAAAACAGAAAATGTCAGAGAATTTAATAGTGCCAACAATGGCAGAAATGCTAGCCCAAGGAAAACAACCTGAAGTATTGTTTTGGGTAGGTTGCGCAGGTAGTTTTGATGATAGAGCAAAAAAAATAACAAAGGCATTTGTACGAATTTTAAATCGTGGAAATGTTCCTTTTGCAGTATTGGGTACAGAAGAAAGCTGTACTGGTGATCCGGCAAAAAGAGCAGGAAATGAGTTCTTGTTTCAGATGCAAGCGATGATGAACATCGAAGTGTTGAACGCTTATGAAGCTAAGAAAATCGTTACTGCCTGTCCGCATTGTTTTAATACTTTAAAAAACGAATATCCAGAACTAGGTGGGAAATACGAGGTGGTACATCATACTGAGTTTTTAAAATCCTTGCTTGATGATGGAAGGCTAACTATTGAAGGCGGACAGTTTAAAGGGAAACGAATTACTTTTCACGATCCTTGCTATTTAGGTAGAGCAAATAATGTATATGAAGCGCCTAGAGAATTGATTCAAAAATTGGATGCCGAATTAGTTGAAATGAAACGTTCTCGCGCAAACGGCTTGTGCTGTGGAGCGGGAGGTGCTCAAATGTTTAAAGATGCAGAACCAGGAGATAAAGAAATTAATATCGAAAGAACGGAAGATGCATTAGAGACAAAACCAGATATAATTGCTGCTGGATGTCCGTTTTGTAATACGATGATGACTGATGGCATTAAAAACAAAGAAAAAGAAGGTGATGTAAAAGTGATGGACATTGCAGAATTAATTGCAAATGCTCAAGATTTATAGAAATTTAGAATCTAAATTTCGAAATAAAAAAAATAAAAAAAATGTACGTACCATTTGAAAATTTACCAGAAGAATCCAAAATTTGGATCTATCAATCCAATAGAAAATTTTCGGATGCTGAGTTCGCTGAAATTGCTACTGATTTGGAAGCTTTTTTAGAAAACTGGGCTGCCCATGGAACAAGCTTAGTTTCTTCTTTTGAACTAAAATACAATCGGTTTATTATTATAGCGGTAGATCAAGAAGTTCAGGCAGCGACAGGTTGCTCTATAGACTCCTCTGTTGAATTTATTCAATCTTTGGAAAAGAAATACAATGTCGATTTATTAGACAAAATGAATGTGACTTTTAAACTAGGTGAACATATTGCCCATAAACCATTAATAGATTTTAAAAAAATGGTAAAAGACAAGGCAGTTACTGAAAACACAGTGGTTTTTAATAATTTAATCAATAACATTCAGGAGTATAATGAATCATGGGAAGTTCCGGCGATTGATAGCTGGCACAGCCGTTTTTTCTAAAATTATTTAATAGCATAATGAAAAATACAGACATCAGAATTTATATTCTATATGTCTTATTTTTTTTTGTAGCCAGCTGTAGTACTACGAAAAAGAATGAGCCAAAAGTTAAATTAACACAGATCCCTACTGTTGTAGATGAATATTTAGTAGACAATTCATTGGATACAGATACCATTCAAGAACCTATAGCTCTATTTACAGAGCGGAAGAAATGGGTGGATAGTATTTATTCAAATATGACTTTTGATGAACGTTTAGGGCAGTTGTTTATGGTTGCTGCTTATTCGAATAAGGATAAAGCACATGAAAACGCTATTGAGAAATTAGTTGTAGAGTCAAAGGTGGGTGGATTGATTTTCTTTCAAGGTGGTCCAGTTAGACAAGCAAAGCTAATTAACAGGTTTCAAGCAAGAGCAAAAACGCCTTTATTTATAGGGAATGATGCCGAATGGGGCCTGAGTATGCGACTAGATTCAACTTATGCGTACCCTTATAACATGACTCTTGGAGCGGTTCAGGATATGAAGTTAATAGAAAAAATGGGTGTGCAAATTGGCCGCCAAAGCAAACGTCTCGGAATACAGTTTAATTTTGGTCCCGTATTAGACATAAATACGAACCCGAATAATCCCATAATTGGTTTTCGTTCTTTTGGTGAAGACAAATATAATGTCGCAACGAGAGCGATTGCATTGCTGAAAGGAATGCAACACCAAGGAATTTTTGCTACTGGAAAGCATTTCCCGGGACATGGAGATACCGAAGTGGATTCTCATAAAGGATTGCCTACTATTACTTTTTCGAAAGAACGACTAGATGTAATGGAGTTTTACCCTTATAAGCAAATGTTCAAAGAAGGCCTTTCCTCTGTAATGGTAGCTCATCTAAATGTTCCTAGTTTAGAATCTAGGTCTAATTACCCTTCTTCTATTTCCTACAATGTGGTGACTAGCGTTTTAAAAAAAGAGTTAGGTTTTAAAGGCTTAATTTTTACTGATGCTTTGAATATGAAAGCGGCCAGTAATTATTTAAAACCTGGCGAAATTGACTTAGAGGCCTTTTTAGCCGGAAATGATATTTTATTGTTTCCGGAGAATGTTCCTCTGGCTATTCAAACCTTAACAAAAGCCTACCAAGACTCTTTGGTTAGTGAAAAACGATTAGCATACTCTGTCAAGAAGATTTTAAAATACAAATACATTGCGGGTCTTAATAAGTTCAAACCTATTGTGATTGATAATTTAGTTTCAGATCTTAATGAAACTAAAAACGATGCATTGCAGTATGAATTGTATGAAAGCGCATTGACCGTTTTAAAAAATGAAGAGACTATATTGCCAATAAAAGAATTGCAAAATGAAAAAATTGCCTATGTAAAAATTGGTGATGCCACAAATAGCAGTTTTATCTCGACCTTAAAAAAATATACAGAAGTTACTGAAGTTTCAGATAGTAATTTAGACAGTTTACAGCTGAAATTAAATAAATTCACTAAGGTTATTGTGGGTTACCACACCTCTAATACACCTTTTAAAAATTACAAGTTTAGCAATAGTGAATTAGCGAAACTTGATTTTTTAGCTAAAAATAACAAAGTTATAGTGGCTGCTTTTGCTAATCCATATTCGTTATTAACAGTTAAAGATTTTAGTGGCATCGAAGGATTAATAGTTTCTTATCAAAATAGTACTATTGCTCAGGAAGTGACTGCAGAACTGATTTTTGGGGCTATTGCGGCCAAAGGGAAATTACCCGTAACGCTTACCACAGATTTCAATACAAACGCGGGACTTCCCACAGAGAAATTAAATGTATTAGGATTTACAGCTGCGGAGAATGTGGGAATGAATCCTTTAATTTTATCGAAAATTGAATCTGTGGCACAAAAGGCGATTAATGGAAAGATGACGCCCGGGATGCAGATCTTAGTGGCTCGAAAAGGAAAAGTTATTTATCAGAAGTCTTTTGGTAGCCTAACCTATGAAAAAGGTTCTAAAGTCAGTAACAATGATTTATATGATGTCGCTTCCTTGACAAAAATCGTATCTACTTTACCAAACGTAATGTTGCAGTACGACCAGCAAAAAGTAAATATGGAAACGACATTAGGAGCGATGCTTCCGATATTTAAAAATTCGAATAAGGGAAACATATCATTTAAGGAATTGCTATCACATTATGCGAGACTGCAACCGTGGATGCCTTTTTATAAAGCTACCGTAGATAAAAACGGAAGTCCTTTAGAAAAATATTATAAAAAAACTGCGGATGCCCAGTTTTCGACAAAAGTGGCCGACAGTCTTTTTTTAAGAAATGACTACCATGACACTATTATCAAGTTGATTGCTCAGAGTAGTTTGCTTGCACAAAAAAAATACAAATACAGTGACTTCACTTTTATCATTCTAAAAGAGTATCTAGAAAAAACTACTGGAAAGAAATTAGACGAGTTAAGTACGGAGAACTTTTTTAAGCCGCTTGGCGCCAATAATACAATGTACAATCCGTTGCAAAGGGTGGCTAAAGATCGAATTGCTCCAACAGAAATCGATACCTATTTCCGTCAGCAAACGATACAAGGATATGTTCACGATATGGGAGCAGCTATGGAGGGCGGAGTAGGAGGACATGCCGGTATTTTTTCGAATAGTTTGGATGTTGCCAAAATAATGCAACTGTATCTGCAAAAAGGGAATTATGGGAATAAGCAGTATTTCTCTGAAAAAACTTTCAATGATTTCAATACCTGTTATTTTTGTGAGGAAGGAAATAGAAGAGGAGTAGGTTTTGATAAACCTCAATTAGGAGATAAAGGTCCCACTTGTGGTTGTGCTTCGATGACTAGTTTTGGACACACAGGATTTACAGGAACAATGGCTTGGGCCGATCCAGAAACAGAAATCGTCTATGTCTTTTTATCCAATAGAACCTTCCCTGCAGACGGCACAAATAAATTATCAAGAGAAAATATTCGGGAAGATATTCAAGAAATAATATATAACGCAATCGAAAAGTAAGGCAGTAATTGAAAACAGAAAACGAATAATAGATTTCTTTTTCCCTTTTATAAAAATAGCGTTCCTATTTTTCTTAATTTCGGTAGATTAAAATAAATACATGAAAATTGCAATAGTTTGTTATCCTACCTTTGGTGGAAGTGGAGTTGTAGCTACAGAGCTAGGACTTGAATTAGCTCGTCATGGACATGAGGTTCATTTCATTACATACAGTCAACCCGTACGTTTAGCATTATTAAATCCCAATGTGCATTACCATGAGGTAAACGTTCCTGAGTATCCATTATTTCACTACCAACCTTATGAATTAGCCTTGTCTAGTAAGCTAGTCGATATGGTGAAACTTTATAAAATTGAAGTGCTACATGTGCATTATGCAATTCCTCATGCTTATGCGGGATATATGGCTAAGCAAATGTTGAAAGACGAAGGAATTGAAATTCCTATGGTAACTACACTTCATGGAACTGATATAACTTTGGTAGGGAATCATCCTTTTTACAAGCCAGCAGTAAGTTTCAGTATTAATAAATCGGATGTGGTGACCTCAGTTTCACAGAGTTTAAAAGAAGATACTTATAAGTTATTCAGCATAAAAAAGGACATTCATGTCATCCCTAATTTTATCGAATTAGATAAGAATATCCAAGATCCAAATATTCCTTGTCACCGGTCTGTAATGGCAAAAAAAGACGAAAGAATAATTACCCACATCAGTAATTTTAGAAAAGTAAAACGAATTCCTGATGTCATTAAAATATTTTATAAAATTCAACAGCAAATCCCCGCCAAATTGATGATGGTAGGTGATGGTCCTGAAAAAGAAAAAGCAGAACAGCTGTGTCAAGAATTAGGAATTTTAGACAAAGTAATCTTTTTTGGAAACAGTAATGAAATTGATAAGATTTTAAGTTATACGGATCTGTTTTTATTACCATCTGAAACGGAAAGTTTTGGTTTAGCGGCATTAGAAGCAATGGCATGGGGAGTTCCAGTCATCTCTAGTAATTCTGGCGGGCTCTCTGAAGTAAATTTCGAAGGAATCTCAGGTTATTTAACTGATGTTGGGAAAACCGATGAAATGGCTGAAAATGCATTAAAAATATTGAAGGACGATGCAGTTCTTTTAAAATTTAAAGAAAACGCATTAACAGTTGCGAAGAAGTTTGATATTAAAAATATTTTGCCATTGTATGTAGAAATATATGAAAAGGCGATTAAGAAATATTTGAAAAAAAATAAGTTTTTGAATCAATCAAAAACGGAATAGATTTTTGAAGTTATTTAAAACAATCCAATGAAAAAAATCCCCTATTTGTTAGTTATTTTTCTAGTAGTCTCTTGCGGATCTAAAGCTATAGTCGACGCTGGAAAAAGACCTTTGTATGAAGTCTTAATACAAGAATCTGATGGTGGAGGGAATATTCATTTCTATGAGATTTTAACGGAGCCAAACGAGATAAAAATGTTGCAAAACGATGAATTGTTAAAAAACAAAATTTCAGCTGTGGATGTTCAAAAATCAAATTTTGTGATTCTGAATATGGGTGAAAAGAATTCTGGAGGTTATGCGGTAGGAGTGGAAAGTGTAGTAGAAACGGACAAAAACATAATAATCAATGTAAAAGAGAGTAGTCCAGAGCCTGGTGCAATGGTTACACAAGTTATAACTTACCCATTTTGCGTTGTCAAAATCAATTCTAAAAAAGATATTATTATAAAATAAAAAAATGCCGCTATTTCTAGCGGCATTTTTAATATAATGTATTCTAAGATTAGAATTGGAATTTAACTCCCAAAGCGATATCAGAACCGTAATTGTTGTTGTAGTATCCACTTCCACCAAACTCAGGTCTGAAATCTAATGAGATCAACAATGGAATATCAAAATTATATTCGATTCCGATATCACCTGCAGCAAAAACAAAAGCTTCGTTATTGTAGTTACGATTGTCATAGTAATCTCTACCAAATGTTCCTACTCCTCCACCTACACCTGCATACCAGTTGAAACCACCATCAATATTCCATACCCATTGGTACAAAGCAGCAAGTTTGATTGCATTGTCATCGTAGTTGTCATTATTATAATCTTTTCTATTTCTCCAACCTAAATCTAGTTCAAGTCTATTGTTGCTACCTAAAGCTCTTTGATAACTGATTTCAGTTCCGAAACCTCCGCTGTCTCCTAAACGTAGACCTAATGCATTTTTAGAGATGTCTTGTGCCTGTGCGCTAAATGCTAATCCAACTAGCATAAAAGCAGATAAAATAATTTTTTTCATAAGTAGATATTTGTTGTTGCAAAGATACAACGAAATGGGAACGTTAAATTTATACTATAATTGTTAAATGTTTCAAAATTCACACTTTATTTACGTTGGATAGTGGCGTTTTTACTGGTTGTCAGGAGATTGGCTCTGTTTTTATGGATTATTAAAAAAATGTTAAATATTTCAGCGTCCAGTGTAAATTAGGCGTAAAACGCTACAATTGTGCTTTTTTATTTCATTTGTAGTAGATTTTTTAAAGCTCAAAAAAATTAGCTTTCTAATAGGGGTAATAGCTTTCGGATTTGTTCTTTTATATGATTCTAATTTGAATTTTAGTACATTATGGAATTAAAGAGGTCCTAACATAAGAGTAAGGTTAGTAAATTAACGATATAATTCAATTAAAGTGATTAATATTATCATTGTGAAGGAAAACTTTAAACTTTAAACTTTTAATCTTTCAACTAAAATATTACATTTGTTCCAAACTTTTTATAATGGCAGGAAATAGCTACGGAACCCTATTTAGAATAACCACTTTTGGAGAATCGCATGGAGAAGCATTAGGCGGAATAATTGACGGTTGTCCGTCAGGAATAGCATTAGATTTAGAGGCTATTCAACTTGAAATGTCTAGAAGAAAACCAGGTCAATCTGCCATAGTTACACAACGAAAAGAACCAGATGACGTCCAGTTTTTATCCGGTATTTTTGAAGGAAAAACAACAGGTACTCCTATCGGATTTATTATACCAAATACAAATCAAAAATCAGACGATTACTCTCATATAAAAGACAATTATAGACCTAGTCATGCCGATTATGTTTATGAAAAAAAATATGGAGTGCGTGATTACCGTGGTGGCGGACGTAGTTCTGCACGCGAAACAGCAAGTAGAGTAGTAGCAGGCGCAATTGCTAAGCAAATGATGCCAGATATTAAAATTAATGCCTACGTTTCCTCTGTAGGGCCTATTTTTTTAGAAAAACCGTATCAAGATTTAGACTTTTCAAAAACTGAAAACAATCCAGTTCGCTGTCCTGATGAAGAATCGGCAGTAATTATGGAAGAGTACATACGTGAAATTCGCAAACAAGGAGATACTGTAGGCGGAACTGTTACTTGCGTAATTCAAAACGTTCCAGTTGGTTTAGGTGAACCTGTTTTTGACAAACTGCATGCTGAACTTGGTAAAGCGATGCTTTCTATCAATGCCGTTAAAGGGTTTGAATATGGAAGCGGATTTTGTGGTGCGAAAATGAAAGGTAGCGAGCACAACGATTTATACAATACTGACGGAACTACTAGAACAAATCTTTCTGGCGGTATTCAAGGCGGTATTAGTAATGGTATGGATATTTATTTCAGTGTTGCTTTTAAGCCGGTAGCTACCATAATGCAAAAACAAGAATCATTAGACAATCAAGGAACTATTACTGAAATGACGGGAAAGGGACGTCATGATCCTTGTGTAGTTCCACGTGCAGTACCCATTGTTGAAGCAATGGCAGCAATTGTTTTGGCCGACTTTTATTTGATCAATAAAACTTATAATAAAAACATCTAAGATTTTAAGCGCAGTTTAATTATAGCGTTAAAATCGGTATTATAATACTCACAAAATAAAATCTAAACCAATTTAAAGCCAATGAACGCTACACCAGTGGAGAAAAAGTCTTTTTTTAAAGGGCTTACAGGTCAAATATTAATAGCAATGCTATTAGGAGCTGTGTTAGGAATTATAATACATAACACAATTTCTCCAGAAGCTGCTACAGCTTTTAGTACTAAAGTAAAGATTCTAGCGACAGTTTTTATCAGATTAGTACAAATGATTATTTCTCCTTTAGTTTTTACCACATTAGTAGTAGGGATTGCAAAATTAGGAAATGTGTCTGCTGTAGGAAGAATTGGTGGTAAAGCACTTGGTTGGTTTTTTACAGCGTCATTTATATCACTATTATTAGGAATGTTCTTTGTAAACGCTTTAAAACCAGGAGTAGGTTTGAATTTATCTGATGTGGATATGAGTTCAGCGTCAGAAGTTGCCGCCAAAACACAAAGTATTTCATTCGAAAATTTTATTGAACATATTGTTCCGAAAAGTGTTTTTGAGGCAATGGCAACTAATGAAATTTTACAGATAGTCGTTTTTTCTATTTTCTTTGGATTGGCTGCCGCATCAATTGGGGATCATGTTAAGCCCGTAATCACTGCATTAGATAAAATGTCGCATATCATTTTGAAAATGGTAAATTATGTGATGAATTTTGCACCAATAGGAGTATTCGGAGCAATTGCAGGTGTTTTTGCAGTTAGAGATTTCCAGGAACTAGCAATTACGTATTTCAAATTCTTTGGTTCTTTTTTAATTGGAATTTCATCCTTGTGGGTAGTTTTAATTCTAGTGGGTTATCTCTTTTTGAAAAGTAGAATGACTGTGCTCCTTAAAAGAATTGTAAGTCCACTGGTTATTGCTTTTGGGACAACAAGTAGCGAAGCAGTTTTCCCAAAATTAACAGAGGAGTTAGAACGCTTTGGAGTAAAAGATAAAATTGTTTCTTTTATGCTTCCTTTAGGATATTCGTTTAATCTTGATGGGAGTATGATGTACATGACTTTTGCTAGTATTTTTATTGCACAAGCCTATGGTATCGATTTAGATATAGGAACGCAAATGACAATGTTGCTGGTACTGATGCTTACTAGTAAGGGTATTGCAGGTGTGCCAAGAGCAAGTTTAGTTGTAGTTGCCGCTACTTGTGGCATGTTTGATATACCAATTGAAGGAATTGCTTTAATATTACCAATTGATCACTTTTGCGATATGTTTAGAAGTGCTACTAATGTTTTAGGAAATGCGATTGCTACTTCGGTGGTAGGGAAATGGGAAGAAAATACTCAAATAAATGAAGTTTCTATAGAATAAAACACACTAAAAATTCCTCGCATTTGAGGAGTTTTTTATTTATGGATATTTGGCTTGACCGCTAAAAAAAACTTAAAAACATGAAAAAACTTGCGATGCATTGGAAAATCCTAATTGGAATGATATTAGGATTGCTTTTTGGATTATTGATGAAGAATCTGGAACAGAAAGGGATTGTTGTCGATTGGATTAAACCTTTTGGAACTATTTTTATAAATCTTCTTAAGATGATCGCGGTTCCATTAATTGTGGTTTCATTGATAGTAGGATTAGCGGATCTAAAGGACATTGCAAAGCTCTCAAAACTAGGTGGTAGGACAGTTCTGTTTTACTTAGGCTCAACGGTAGTTGCTGTTAGTATTGGTTTAGGATTAGCTAATTTGATCAAGCCGGGAAGGTATATTAATCAAGAATCCAGAGAAAGTTTACTAAAGAATTTTGCTGTAGATGCTTCTCAAAAAATCGAGATGGCAGAAAGCGCCAAACAAAGCGGTCCACTTCAACCACTTGTTGATATCGTACCAGATAATTTTTTCCAAGCTTTGAGTGATAATGGAAGTATGCTACAGGTTATCCTTTTTGTAATTCTGCTCGGAATTGGACTGATCTTAATCGAGGAGAGTAAAGCCAAGCCTGTTGTTGACTTTTTTAAAGGGTTGAATGATGTAATTATGAAAATAATCGACATTATAATGCTTTTTTCACCATATGGTGTTTTTGCATTGATGGCTTCTTTAATGGTCGAGATCCCTGATTTTAGTACCTTACGAGCTTTGGGTATTTATGGATTGACCGTTGTGTTAGGTCTATTAATCATGACTTTTATCTTTTACCCTACTTTGTTAATGGTTTTTGCAAAAGTAAATCCAATAAAATTTTTCAAGGCGATTGCGCCAGCTCAATTGTTAGCATTTTCGACGAGTTCAAGTGCAGCAACTTTGCCAGTAACGATGGAATGTGTGACTGAACATGTAGGTGTAGACGAAGAAGTTTCGAGTTTTGTACTTCCTCTAGGTGCTACGGTAAATATGGATGGGACCAGCCTTTATCAGGCTGTCGCTGCCATTTTTATTGCTCAAGCAATGCTTCCGAATCCCTTAGATTTAAATACTCAGTTGATGATTGTGGTGACGGCAACCTTAGCCTCTATTGGTTCTGCCGCAGTTCCCAGCGCCGGAATGGTAATGCTAGTTATTGTTTTAGGGCAAGCTGGAATTCCCGAAGCGGGATTAGCTCTAATTTTTGCCATTGATAGACCTTTAGATATGTGTAGAACTGTTGTGAATATAACGAGTGATTCTACAGTTGCTACTATAGTGGCAAAATCAGTAGGAAAGTTGCATCATCCTAAAGATTTTTAGAGAGATTCTCATGTAGATTCTTTTGTAATTGTTATAAAATAAGCCGTTCGGGACATTTATTTAAGATGGTATATCTTGAGTGTAATTGTGCTGAACGGCTTTTTGTTTTTAGTTAAGTTTTGATGTTCATTTTAAACTTGGTTGTTAGATTTGCTTTACAATATTGATTTTTATTATTTCGTGTAATTTCTTACTATTTATTTGATGTAAATGTTGATGCTCAATTATATAAATGTATATTTGATACTCAAAAACAATTTATGCTCCATATACGAATATTTTTATTTTGTTTTTTTTCGTTAAATGTCTTTAGCTATGTTCCTGTAGCTAAAACTCCTGCACCTTCTAGAAAGGCAATTTTACAATTAACGGCCGAGGCTGCTAAAAACTTGAGGCAATCTAAATACGATAAATCCTTATCGACAGCAAGAGTAGCATTGCAGTATGCTATAGATCGAAATGATGATTACCTTATAGCTAAATCATATAATACAATTGCAGCAAATTATGAAGAACTAGCAGAAGTTGATAAAGCAATTTTTTACTACAAGAAAGGACTTTTCCATGCTGATAAAACAGATAATGATACAATCAAGAATTCGTTAAATAATAATTTAGGGAATACGTATTGTTTCGGATTAAACAATATGGACAAAGGATTAAGCTATTATAAAAGATCCTTAAATTACAGTTATAAAATTTCAGATACCAGCGGGGTATATATTACAAAAGTGAATATTACCTGGGCTTATTTTCATAAGGATAAATTTAATGAAGGAAAGCCTTATTTGGATTTTATTAATAAGCATCAAAATGAATATCATGGTAACGGGACATTTCTAGCCGTAAGTATGCTAAATGGGATGTTTTTTACTCATAAATTAGAATTTGATAAGGCGGAATCGTTCTTTTTAAAAGCAATTAAATCTGGAAAGGAAGCTGGTGATAAATCGGATTTACCGTATGTATACGAGGAGTATGCTAAATTATTAAAGAAAAAAGGAGATTTTAAAAAAGCTTATGAAAATTTAGTTTTGTATAATTCGGTCAAAAAAGAACTAGAAGACGCTGACAAATTTAATAGGGCAAATGTAGTAGGTGTTAATATCGAATTAGATGAATATAAAAGAAAGGTCGATGCAATAGAAAGCGAGAAAAACTTACAAGCTATAAGTTTGCAAAAGTCAAGAATTATTGTAGCCTTATTTGTAATTGCGTTAACGGTAGTGCTACTATTGCTTTATAGTGTTTATAAAAATTATAAATTCAAGAAGGAAAAGAATGAAGAGCTTACAATTGCAAATAATGAATTGTTAGCGGCAAAAGAGAAAGCGGAGGAAGCCTCGTATTTAAAATCTCAGTTTGTATCAACGATTAGTCATGAATTGCGAACTCCTTTGTATGGTGTTGTAGGGATAACTAATATGATACTCGATGAGCACAAAGAATTAGCCGACAGTCCACATTTAAGTGCTCTCAAATTCTCGGCGCGCTACTTACTGTCCCTTGTTAATGATGTACTTCAAATCAATAAAATAGAAGAAAATAGAATTATACTCGAAAGCCTAACTTTCAATCTTGCAGATGAAATTAATCTTATAAAGAATTCATTGTTGTTCATTGCTAAAAACCACAATAACCAGATTAATGTATTTATAGATCCTGCGATTCCCGAATATTTAATTGGTGACAAACTACGTTTTTCGCAAATTATAATAAATTTGATAAACAATGCATTGAAGTTTACAAACAATGGAGAAGTAAATATTAAAGCAGATTTAGTTAAAATCGAAAATAAAGCACATTATATTGAATTTAATATTCAGGATAATGGAATAGGAATTGCAGAAGAAGATCAAGGTAAAATATTCGATAAATTTGTACAAATTGGAAGAAAAGAAATCGACTATCAAGGGACCGGATTAGGTTTATCTATCGTGAAGCGTTTATTAGAATTGTTTGGCAGTACGATTTCTTTAAAAAGTAAAATAGAAGAAGGAACCACCTTTACTTTTACAATAGCATTTGATCACGATCCTATAAGAACTGTTGAGCTCATAAATAAGATTCAAGTTGATTTGACTGCAAGTGAAATATTTAATGTTTTAGTGGTAGACGATAACAAAATTAATCAGCTAATAACAAAAAAGATTATTTTAAATAATAATTATAAATGTACTGTAGTTGAATCAGGTATGGCTGCGCTTGCAATTGTAGAAATGGAAAAATTTGATGTGATATTAATGGACATCAATATGCCATTGATGAATGGTTTTGAAACTACTAAAAGATTGCGTCAAAACGGTATAAAAACTCCTGTAATTGCATTAACAGCCTTTGACAAAGAGGAAATAACAGAAGAGGCACTTGCCTCTGGAATGAATGATATTATAATCAAGCCATTTGAGCCTGTTATTTTATTTAAAACGATAAATCAGCTTTTGTATAAAAGTAATGAAGTGGCAGTAGTTTAAATACTAACAGTTGCGCACAAAAAAACACCTTTTTTTCAATGATGGAAAAAGGTGTTTTTTTTAGCTACTCAGTAAAAACTAATTTAGTTAATACCAGCGTTTTTTATTTTGTTTTGAAGCATCTGATTTTCTGGATTTATGTGCACCACCACTTCTATTCGAATTTTTTGGTTTTGTGGAGCCTCCAGGAGCTGTTTCAGGATTTCCTGAATGCCATTGATAAGGATGATCGCTTATTATTTTCACATCCACTTTAATTAATTTTTGGATGTCTTTCCAGTAACCATGTTCATCTTTACTACAAAATGAAATAGCCACTCCACCATTTCCTGCACGGCCCGTTCTTCCTATTCGGTGAACGTAGGTTTCAGGGATATTTGGTAAATCAAAGTTTATAACATAAGGCAGTTGGTCAATATCGATTCCACGTGCTGCAATATCAGTAGCTACGAGAACACCAACTTCTTTATTCTTAAAAGCATCTAAGACGCGTTGTCTTGCATTTTGAGATTTGTCACCATGAATGGCTTCAGCGGCAATTCCGTTTTTATGCAATGCTTTTACTACATTATCTGCGCCATGTTTCGTTCTTGAAAACACTAACACATCAGATAAATCTTGATTCTTAATTAAATGGTATAACAAGTTTCGTTTTTCTGTTTTTTCAACAAAATATACGTGTTGCTCTACATTTTCTGCAGTAGAGGAAACGGGAGATACTGTTACTGTTTCTGGGTTTGTTAAAAACATTTCTGCCAGTTCGCGGATAGCCATTGGCATGGTGGCAGAGAAAAACAAAGTTTGTCTGTTTTTAGGAGTCAGTTTTACAATCTTTTTTACATCGTTTACAAATCCCATATCAAGCATTTGATCAGCCTCATCTAGAATTAATACATGCAAATGATCTAAGTCAATAAAACCTTGTTTGTGTAAATCAAGTAATCTTCCTGGAGTTGCAATTAAAATATCAACACCACTTCTTAAAGCATCAACTTGAGGATTTTGAGAAACACCACCAAAAATAGTCAGTTGTGTTAAATTCGTATACTTTGCATACGTGTCAAAACTTTGACCAATTTGAACTGCTAGTTCACGTGTTGGTGTAACTACTAATGCACGAATTTGTTTTGCTTTTTTTGAAGAGCCTACAATACGGTGTAATTGATGTATAATTGGTATAGCAAAAGCTGCCGTTTTTCCGGTTCCAGTTTGTGCACAACCTATTACATCCTTTCCTGCTAATACTAGCGGAATGGATTGTTCTTGAATGGGAGTAGGGTTTGTATAGCCTTGTTCATATACGGCTCTTTGTATACTTTTTGAAAGTGATAAATCTTCGAATAACATATTTTTGAAATTAAATATCCCGTATTAAGTGCAAGGATAGTTTTGCAAAGATAGTATTATTATTTTTGATGCTTATATAGCCCTAATGCTCTAACGGTTTTGTAGATGGAATAAAAGAGTGTAAGAGGTGGATTATGTTGCCGTATTTTTCGCTTTTATAAAATCAGTCACCAAATATCCAATTAGTTTGCCTATCAAATGATTGTTTTTATCTTCGGCTAAGTCAGGTGCACCTTCACATATATGTATGTAAGCAGCATTTTTATTGCCAGCGAAAAAAGAAATGAATTGTCTAAGTTCTTCTACTGAGAAGCCACTCAAAGTCATAGCGCTACTGGCGATGTTTGGAATAGCATCTAAGTCAATTTCGATTCCAAAACAATCCGTTTTTATAAATTCAAGGGCAGTAATCATTTCTTGGTTAAACTCTTTTTCCTTTCTTATAGCCAGAGTATCGTAGGTATTGTAACGCACTCGATCCTCTGTTTTTTTGATTAGATCTAAAACACTTTTGGAAGTATAATTTTCATGCAATCCAAAAATAAAATATTTTTTAAGAAAACCTTCTTCATAAGCATATGAAAAACCGTTGCCGCTATGTCGTCCTTCTAGAATTCTAAAGTCAGAATGAGCGTCAAAATTAATGGCGTTTACTGGTTTTCCTTTTGCTAAAGCGGTACCTTTAATATTACCATAGGAATTATTGTGGCCTCCGCCAATTATTATCGGTGTTTTGCCGGCCTTGATAATATTAAAAATAATATGAGAAACGTCTTTGTCAATTTTTTCTACTAATTGACTTAGTTTTGAGCGATCATCGATATCGTGGAAGTCTAGATGTTCGACTTCTTTCATTTCTTCACAAACATTAATTTGGCCTAGAACTATAATTTGGCTCCCTTTACAAAAACGATTGTGCTGGATATTAGCTATGTTTTTAATAGCCGTGTCCCATGCTGATGCTGCACCTGGTCTGCCAAAATTAGCTCTTATACCTATGTCTTCTGGAATTCCTACCAGAACATATTTTGCTTCAGCGGTTTGTAAAAATGTAATAGGATCAACTCCTTTAGGGACCGTAATCATTTTTTCTCCAAATTTGATTTCACCACTTCTATGGTTGGTGATTTTGGCTAGGTCGTTCGTTGTAAAAGGCAGAAGCTTTTCCATAAAAAGAAAAATATTTTTCCAAAAATAATATAATTGTGTTAACTTACGTTATGCATTGAATATATATTGTTAAATTTGATAAAATAAAAATTTTAAAAATGGAAAATCAAAAAAGTAGTTCAAGTCTGAAGGCGGTTATTGCTGTATTAGCAGTTTTATTAGTAGGTAGCTTAATTTATATTTTTAAGGTGACTTCTGATGTGAAAACGGTGCAAACAGAGTTGAAAAGTACAATGACTGAAAAAGAATCAGTTATGACGGATTTACAAGAGTTAAAAGCTACCTATGACGCAGCAATTTCGGAGAATACTTCAATGTCTGATGAGTTGATTCAAGAAAGAGACAAAGTGGTAAGTTTAATGGCAGATTTGAGCAAATCTAAAGGAGATGTGTCGTCAATGGCTAAATACAAAAAACAATTTTTTGCGCTTCAAAATAACATGAAAGCTTTAATGGCTGAAAATGAAGGTTTGAAAAAGGAAAATAAAATAGTGACTTCACAACGCGATAGCACTGTGGTAGTTCTTGGAGAGTCTCAAAAATACAATGAAACTTTAGTAGGACAAAATGAAGAATTATCAAAAACGGTTGAAAAAGCTGCAAAACTAACTATTTTGAACACAAGTGGTACAGCTTTTAAAGTAAGAAGTTCAGGAAAACAAATAGTTACTGATAAAGCCAGCAGAGCAGATATGCTTAAAA
Source organism: Flavobacterium hiemivividum (assembly GCF_004349145.1). Lineage (GTDB taxonomy): Bacteria > Bacteroidota > Bacteroidia > Flavobacteriales > Flavobacteriaceae > Flavobacterium > Flavobacterium hiemivividum. The sequence goes on from NZ_SMFO01000007.1 coordinate 58,612, forward strand.
TTAGCTTTACAATTGCTGCAAATCAAATTGCAAAATCGGGAGAAAAAGCATATTATGTTCAAGTTATCGATAGTAAAAACAATGTTTTAGGAGATAAAAAAACAGTCAATTTTGGTGATCAAACTTTGACGTATAGTTTTATAACTAATGTAAATTACGAAAATAAAACAGTTCAGGTTACAGAAAACTTACCAGGTAAAGATTTTCCAAAAGGTGTTTATTATGTAAATGTTTTTGATAATAACGAAAACGTTTCAAAAACTAGTTTTACTTTGAAATAAGATAAAACTTTATTTTTAAAAAAAAAGAGGAGCCTAATAGCTCCTCTTTTTTTATGCAATAACTTTTCCTTCAATAATTACGGTATCTATTAAATTACTACCAAAGGCATAAGGCAATTGATAATAGGAATGAATCGGTTTTGTAATAATTAGATTAGCCTTTTTGCCCGCGGTTATGCTTCCATGAGTGTCCGAAAGCCCCATTGCATAAGCGCCATTGATGGTGGCGGCATTTATAGCTTCCTCAGGAGTCATTTTCATTTTGATGCAGGCTGTTGCCACAACAAAATTCATGTTTCCTGATGGAGTAGAACCCGGGTTATAATCTGTAGCGAGAGCAAGCGGAAGTCCAGCTGCAATCATTTCGCGTGCTGGAGTATAAGGAATACTCAAAAAGTAAGAACAAGAGGGTAAGGCAACTGGCATTGTATCGGTATTTTTTAAAGCTTCGATGTCTGAAGTTGTCATTACTTCAAGATGATCCACAGAAAGCGCATTGTACTTTATGCCTGCTTGAACTCCGCCAATTGAATTAAACTGGTTAACGTGAATTTTTGGCTTTAGGCCAAATTGTATTCCAGCATTCATAATTTGTTCGGTTTCTTCAACTGTAAAGTAACCAGTTTCACAAAAAACATCTACATATTCAGCAAGATTGTCTTTGGATATTTCTGGAAGCATCTTGTTTATTAGAATATCGATATAGCCTTTCCGATCGTCTTTGTAGGCTGCAGGAATAGCATGAGCACCTAAAAATGTTGCTTTTATTGCTAGTGGATAGTTTTTAGCCAGTTGTTTAATTACCCGGAGCATTTTTAATTCGCCTTCTATTGTTAATCCATAACCCGACTTAATTTCGACAGCTCCAGTTCCTAGACGCATGACTTCTTCTAATCGTTCTTTCGACTGCATGTAAATTTCTTCTTCAGTTGCATCGTTTAGCTTTTTAGCCGAATTAAGTATTCCGCCACCGCGATTGGCTATTTCTTCATAGCTAAGTCCATTGATTCGATCCACAAATTCCTGTTCGCGATTGCCAGCATAAACAATGTGAGTATGACTGTCACACCAGGCAGGCAAAATCATTTTTCCTGTTGCATCGATCGTTTGATCTGCGTTTGTTTTTGGTAAATTATCCATAGAGCCAAAATCAGCGATTAAATTGTCTTCTAGAATTAAATACGCATTTTTAACGGTAGGAAGAACGGCCATTGCTGCACCCGAAACTTTGGTTATTCCAGCTTCACGTATTTGGACTAATTCTTTAATGTTTATAATTAATGTTGTCATTTTTGTTTTTTTGTTACTCAGAAATGGCGATTTCAAACAGTTTGTCCCAATTTTTTCCAGTTACAAAAATGGTTTTCGTTTTTGGGTTGTATGCGATTCCGTTTAAAACATCGGTATCCGGTAATTGTGTGATTTTACTTTTCAATTCGACAAGATTAATAATTCCTTCAACAGCACCATTTTTTGGATTTATAATAGCGATTGCATCTTTTTGATAGATGTTTCCGTAGATTTTTCCATCAATCCATTCCAGCTCATTTACGGATTTTATTTTCGATTCGTAAGAATAGACATTAATATAGTCGACTTCTTTCATGGTTTTTGGATCTATTTTCCAAATTTTCTCTGTCCCATCTGATTGGTACAAATAGGATCCGTCATTTGTAAGTCCCCAACCTTCAATGTTTTTGAAATACGGGAATGTTTTTTCTTTTTCGAAAGTATCTGAATTGTAGATATAGCCTTCGTTATTTTGCCAAGTCAGTTGATAAACTTTGTTGTTTAGTATCGTAATTCCCTCGCCAAAATATTGGTCTGCTAATTCAACTTTTTTAAAAGTCTTTCCAGTTTTATAATCTGTTTTTCTTAGGCTTGAAATACCTTTTTTTCCAGTAGGACCGCTTCCGTTTCCAGTTCCTTCGTAAAGAGTGTCGCGATAAAACTCTAAACCTTGGGTGTAAGCCTCAATATCGTGCGGGTAGGTATTTACAATTTTATATTTCAATAATTTTGGCTGTACGCTTGACACTAGCTCTATTCTCGCGGTCGCTTCTGAATTTTGACCTTCATAATATACCAACGCTTTTAGGTTTTGATAGCCTAGTTTTTGGTCTTTTAATTCGAAATTTAATTTTTCAAGTCCTTTTGTAGTTTGCACCTTAATATCGTTTACATAATAGATAGTGCTGTCCACAGTTTTCGATTCTGAGTTCAGAATTTCTAAATTTAGAGCGTCTTCTGGGGTGTATTTAGCTGCAAATTTTGAAGTATCGAAATTAAATATAGTATTTTCTCCTTTTTTTGGATCTCCACAATTAGAAAGTGTCATTGCTAATAAAATGACTGATAGGAAGTTATAATTTTTCATGATTAATTTTTTGAATACACCAATATACAATGTTATTTTAAGGGAGCAAAGCGCTTGCAAAAATATAAAAAGATTGTATATTTGCACCGGCAAGTCCTACACGACCAGCTCCTGCAGACTCCCCCAGGATGGGAACATAGCAAGGGTACGTGGTTGAGCGGTGCGATGTAGGTCGCTTGCCATTTTTTTTTAATCTGTCCCGAAGTATCGGGATATTTCAGATTCTCAAAAATCTTTTATAGAATTTATACAAAAGTAGTCTTCCTTCGGGAGGATTTTTTTATTTTTGGCCCAACCAATAAAAGCACCATGAGTAAAGTAGTTTTGATTACAGGAGGTTCCTCAGGAATAGGGAAGTCAATTGGAGAGTTTTTACATCATAAAGGTTTTGTTGTTTATGGAACGAGTAGAAACCCACAACGTGTTTTAAATTCGGTTTTTCCATTAGTGGCTTTAGATGTACGAAATTCAGAATCGATTCGAGCTGCTGTGGCAAATATTATTGCGAAGTCTGGAAAATTAGATATTGTGATTAATAATGCAGGTGTTGGGATTACTGGACCTTTGGAAGAAATCCCTTCCGAAGAAATTAAAAATAATTTTGATACTAATTTCTTCGGTCCTATAGAAGTAATGAAGGCTGCGTTACCACAAATGCGTGCACAAAAATCAGGCTTAATTATCAATGTTACTTCTATTGCCGGATATATGGGTTTGCCTTATCGTTCCATTTACTCTGCTTCAAAAGGAGCTTTAGAGCTTGTGACGGAAGCATTGCGTATGGAAGTGAAGTCGTTCGGGATTCATATTACTAATGTTGCTCCAGGAGACTTTGCTACTAATATTGCTTCGGGACGTTATCATGCACCAGTTATTACTGGGTCTGCTTATGAGGCTTCTTACGGAGAATCTTTGCGTACCATGGATGAGCATGTCGATGGTGGTAGTAATCCAAACGAGATGGCAGAAGCGGTTTATAAAATCATCCAGACTAAAGAGCCAAAAGTACATTATAAAGTAGGAGCTTTTATGCAGAAGTTTTCTATTGTATTAAAACGAATACTTCCTGATAAAGTTTACGAAAAAATGCTAATGAACCATTATAAATTGTAATTTTGCAGCGAATTTGCGTGAGAGATTGAAGTGAAAATCTTTTTTCTTTTTAGGAAAAGATTGTAGCGAAAAGCTCGACCCGAAGTTGCTAGGAGGAACGACGAAGCGATCTGAAGGGGCACGCCCAAAACACAAACACACAATTAAATAAACATATATTATGAAGTTTTTTATTGACACGGCTAATTTAGCTCAAATTAAGGAAGCGCAAGCATTAGGTGTTTTAGACGGAGTTACTACAAATCCATCCTTGATGGCTAAAGAGGGAATTACTGGAAAAAACAGCATTTTGAAGCATTATGTTGACATTTGTAATCTTGTTGACGGTGATGTAAGTGCGGAAGTAAATGCGGTTGATTATGACGGAATGATTAAAGAAGGTGAAGAATTAGCTGATTTACATGAGCAAATTGTTGTAAAATTGCCAATGACCAAAGAAGGTGTTATGGCGGCTAAATACTTTTCTGATAAAGGTGTTAAAACGAATGTAACTTTAGTATTCTCTGCAGGTCAAGCTTTACTAGCTGCTAAGGCGGGTGCTACTTATGTTTCTCCATTTATCGGTCGTTTAGATGATGTTTCAACTGATGGATTAGCATTGATCGAAGAAATTAGATTGATTTATGATAACTATGGTTACGAAACAGAAATTCTAGCTGCTTCAGTACGTCACACAATGCATATTGTAAACTGTGCTAAAATTGGCGCTGATGTTATGACAGGACCACTTTCTGCAATTTACGGATTGTTGAAACACCCATTAACGGATATCGGTTTAGCGCAATTTGTTGCTGATTTCGAAAAAGGAAACAAGTAAAAGAAAATAGCAATATTCAGTAATCAGCCACAGAATGTCGCTCAATATAAAAAGTCCTATTTGCAACTGTAAATAGGACTTTTTTATGATTACTATTTAATATCAAATTACTTTCTTACAAAAGGAGGTAGCAGTTTAGAAGATACTTCACCAAAACCAAGACGTACTTGTCCGTTCTGACAGAAGCCTTTCATGATCACAGTATCGTTATCATTTATAAACTTACGCTCTGTACCGTCATTTAATTTTATAGGGTTTTTCCCACCCCAAGTCAATTCTAACATCGAACCATAACTATTTGGAGTAGGTCCAGAAATAGTTCCTGATCCCATCATATCGCCAGAATTTACTCGACAACCGTTTGAGGTATGGTGCGTTAATTGTTGGCTCATAGTCCAATACATATATTTGAAATTGGAATTTCCTATAACTGTAGGTTTTTCATTTTCTGGTTGAATTGCAACTTCTAAATGGATGTCAAATGAATGTTTTCCTTTTTGCTGTAAATAAGGTAGCGGACTAGGATCTTGTTTTGGGCTAGCTACTCTAAATGGTTCCAAAGCATCCATAGTTACAATCCAAGGTGATATTGAGGATGCAAAACTCTTAGCTAAGAAGGGGCCAAGGGGTACATATTCCCATTTTTGAATGTCTCTAGCGCTCCAGTCATTTAATAACACCATTCCAAAAATATAATCTTCGGCTTCGTTGATAGGAATCATTTCGCCCATTACATTAGCATCAGTAGTTATAAAAGCAGTTTCTAGTTCGAAATCAATTAAACGACTAGGACCAAAAACGGGTGTGTTTTCGCCCGCAGGTAATGTTTGACCAATGGGTCTGTGAACCGGAATTCCTGAAGGGATAATGGTAGAACTTCTTCCGTGATATCCTACAGGGATGTGAAGCCAGTTTGGTAATAAAGCATTTTCTGGATCGCGGAACATCTTTCCTACATTAGTAGCGTGCTCTTTACTCGAATAGAAGTCTGTATAGTCACCAATAAGAACAGGCAGCTGCATTTCTACTTCGTCCATTTTAAAAATGACGATATCTCTATGTTTGGCGTTGTCTCTTAATTTAGGATTGTTTTTATCAAATATTTCAGCAATACGATTTCTTACTAAGCGCCATGTTTTTTTACCATCTGAGATAAAATCATTTAGCGTGTCTTGCATGAACATATCGTCAGTTAATTCAATACCTTCAAAGTAATTTAATTGCTGTAAGGCGCCCAAATCTATAGCAGAATCGCCAATTCTAGTTCCTACAGTCACCACATACTCTTTAGTTAGGAAAACTCCAAAAGGAATGTTTTGAATTGGAAAATCACTGTTTTCTGGTACTTCTACCCATGATTTTCTTTTGGTATCGTTGGCTGATATTGGCATAATTTGTTAATTGTTTTGTTGAAAATAATACCTCAAATATATTATAATCTAGCAGTTTCACAAACGTTTTTTTGTATTTTTGCTTCAAATTAACTAAAAACAAAGAAATGCAACGCGACAAACAAATTTTCGACCTTATTTTAGAAGAACAAGAAAGACAAATACACGGATTAGAATTAATTGCTTCAGAGAACTTTGTAAGTGACGATGTGATGGAAGCAGCTGGTTCTGTGTTGACTAACAAATATGCAGAAGGATATCCTGGAAAAAGATACTACGGAGGTTGCGAAGTAGTGGATGTCGTAGAGCAAATTGCGATTGATAGAGCTAAAGAATTATTTGGAGCAGAATATGCTAATGTGCAACCACATTCAGGTTCACAAGCAAATACAGCCGTTTTCTTTGCTTGCTTGAAGCCCGGAGATAAGATTCTTGGTTTTGATTTGTCTCACGGTGGACATTTAACACACGGTTCTCCTGTGAATTTCTCAGGACGTTTGTATAGCCCCGTTTTCTATGGTGTAGATGCTGAAACAGGACTTTTAGATTATGATAAAATTCAAGAAATAGCAACAAAGGAGCAACCAAAATTGATCATCGCAGGAGCTTCGGCATATTCTCGTGATATGGATTTTGAACGTTTTAGAGTAATTGCAGACAGTGTAGGAGCAATTTTATTTGCTGATATTTCACATCCTGCCGGATTAATTGCTAAAGGATTGCTGAATGACCCAATTCCTCATTGTCATATTGTTTCGACTACGACACACAAAACATTGCGTGGACCTCGTGGAGGATTAATTATGATGGGGAAAGATTTTCCAAATCCATTTGGTTTAACTACTCCAAAAGGTGAAATCAGAATGATGTCATCTTTATTAGATTTAGCTGTTTTCCCTGGAAATCAAGGCGGACCTTTAATGCATATCATCGCTGCTAAAGCAGTTGCTTTTGGTGAGGCTTTAAAAGATGAATTCTTTACATACGCTTTACAATTGCAGAAAAATGCTAACGCAATGGCAGATGCTTTCGTAAAAAGAGGTTACAATATTATTTCTGGAGGTACAGATAATCACATGATGTTGATCGACTTGAGAAACAAAGGAATTTCTGGTAAAGAAGCTGAAAATGCATTAGTAAAAGCAGAAATCACTGTCAATAAAAATATGGTGCCATTTGATGATAAATCACCGTTTGTAACTTCTGGTATTCGTGTAGGAACTCCTGCTATCACCACTCGTGGATTAGTTGAAGAAGACATGGAAACTATCGTAGAATTAATCGACAGAGTATTGATGAATCATACAAATGATGAAATCATCGAGCAAGTAGCAAATGAAGTGAACGAAATGATGAGCGAAAGAGCTATTTTTGTTTTCTAATAAACTAGTGTTTAAAGTTTTAGGTTTAAAGTTTAAAAGATTGTGTTTACGAAAAGGTATCGCAGGTTTTAAACTTTAAACTTTTTTTTTGAGTTCAAACTTTAAACTTTTATCAACTTTAATACTATTATAATGGGTGTACTAAGATTACAGTTACCAACAGATCCAAGATGGGTCAATATTGTCGAAAAAAATATTGAGGAAATTTTGACAGATCACGCTTGGTGTGAACAAAAGGCAGCTACAAATGCGATTACCATAATTACTAATAATTCAGAACATCAGGATTTGGTAAAGGATCTTTTGGCTTTAGCCAAGGAAGAAATCGATCATTTTGAGCAAGTACATAATATTATTATCAAGCGCGGATTGAAGCTAGGTCGCGAGCGCAAAGACGACTATGTAAATGAGTTGTATTTGTATATGAAAAAGAACGGAAATGGAAGTAGAGTTTCTAGTTTGGTAGAGCGATTGCTTTTTTCGGCAATGATTGAAGCCAGAAGTTGTGAGCGTTTTAAAGTGCTGTCCGAAAATATTCAGGACGAAGAATTAGCCGTTTTTTATAGAGATTTGATGGAAAGTGAAGCAGGACATTATACTACTTTTATTACTTATGCCCGAAAATACGGAACTGGAATTGATGTAGAGAAACGCTGGCGCGAATGGATTGATTTTGAAGCATCGATTATCGAAAATTATGGTAAAAACGAAACTATTCACGGATAAATTATTTATTCTTACAGCTGCTGTGGTTTAATATAAAAGATTATATATCAGTAATATATAAGAATTTACTTCTGTTTCTGTCAGCTATTATGAATTCAGAAGTTTTATTTATTTCATTGATTAACAAAATTAGTATATATTTATATCCGAAAAATGTGAAACAATTATAATTTTTATAAATGAGACTCTATATAAAATGTGATGGAATTGTTGCTTGTAGAGTAATTTTACAAGAACAGTTAGAAAGATTAAATATTAAACATAGACTTTTAGAATTAGGAGAGATTGAAATAAGTAATACTGTTTCGGATTCTGATTTCGCTGAACTTCAAGCGTCTTTGAATAAATATGCTATATATATTGTAAACAATGAAAAAGCCCAACTTATTCAAAGAATAAAAGATACTATTGTAGAAATGATATATGAGCATGATAAACTTCCTGCGATTACCATTTCTCAATATTTATCTGAAAAACTTAATTTAAGTTACGGCTATATAACTAATGTTTTTACCGAAAACACCTACTCCTCTATTGAGAATTTTATTATTATTCAAAAAATAGAAAGGGCGAAGAAATTAATACTAGAAGATCAATTAACTTTAACAGAGGTTTCGTATAAATTGAATTACAGTAGTGTAGCTTATTTATCAAGTCAGTTTAAAAAAGTTACTGGATTAACACCTTCAGCGTTTAAGAGAATTGTCGATAAGAGACGAAGTTTATCAAGCAAATAGCCGACGCCTAATTTTTAGAAATTTAAAAATAAATAATACCAGTAAATATGATTTCACATAATGATTCTATGCATATTTTAATCGCAGATGACGATGAAGATGACCGCACTTTTTTTAGTGAAGCAATGATGGAACTTAAAATGAATAATAAGTTGACATTGTTTAACGACGGTAAAGATTTAATGGATTATTTATCATGCCCTGATATTGTAATGCCGCATATATTGTTTTTAGATTTAAATATGCCTTATATGTCAGGATTCGAATGTCTCAAAGAGATTAGAGCCGATGATAGATTTAAAGATGTTTCGATTGCAATCTACTCAACCTCTTCGTCTGAAAAAGACATTGAAGATACATTTGTGGAAGGTGCTAATATTTATATTAAGAAACCAAATGATTTCAGTAATTTAAAAAAAGTGATTAAAGAAGTTGTTAATATTAACTGGCAGTTCCATTCTTCGGGACTAAATAAAGAAACTTTTTTCTTTAGTATCTAAAGTAATAACTGCTTATGAAGTTATTGAAACTATATAAAAGTCCTGAGATATTTAAAATTGCTTTAATCATAGCAATTGTAGTGGTGGGTTATATTGCTTCGGTTTTTTACGGTCAGATGAAAAATCTTGATTCTTCAGTGGAGTTAATTACAAATTCTACGAAAACCCAATTAGAATTAGAGAAGATACTTTCGATTATTACAATGTATGAAAGTAATCTAAGAGGATATTACATTACTAAAGACGAGGCATATCTCAAAGATAGGTTTTTGCGACGCGGTGAAATTGATGAAAATATTAAAAAGATTAAAATTTTAGTAGCCAATAATCCAAGTTTAATCGAGGATGTTGATTTGTTAAATACCTTAGTAGATCGTCGATTTAATTTATTTAGAGAGACTTTGTTAATGGCCAAAAGTAATAAAGCTGACACTGCTACATTTAATGCTAAGATTAAGCAGAGCAGCGAATTTACAATGGCCATGAAAGATTTTGTATATAAAACTATAAATACGGAAGGCGCTAAAATAAAAGCTCATAATCTTAATCATCAATTTGATTTAAGAGACTCTATTATTAGTGCTTTTTTATTGGTTTTACTTTCTCTATTAATCTTACTTCTATCATTTAATAAAATTAATGTAGATGTTATCGAGCTGAAGAAAACGAATGATGAGTTGCAATTTTTATACTTATCATTTAATAAAGCTGAAAAAATAGCAGGGTTTGGGCATTGGAAAGTAAATACAGTAACAGGTGTATATACATTCTCAGATAATTTTTATCGCCTTTTTGGAGTAGAGCCTAATGCTTTTGAGCCTACATTTGATAATGTTGCGAAATTCATTCATCCAGATGATTTAGATTATGTAATCAAATCGCATAAAGGTTCATTAATCTCACACGATTCGACAGTAATTACGTATCGTATAATATTAGACAACGGAGAAACGAGATACATCGACTCTGTAGGAAGTTTTACGCAAAACAGTAAAGGAGAAGTGGTTAAGACTGGAGTGAGTCACGACTTGACAGAAGTATATAAAAAAACACTGAAATTAGAAGAGAACAATTTTGAATTGAAAAGTATTAATGAAGAGTTAGAGTCTTTCAACAATATTGTAAGTCATGATTTGCAAGAACCGTTGCGTAAAATTCAAATGTTTATATCTAGAATAGTAGATACTAATAATGAAACTATTTCAGAGCAAGGAAAAATATATTTATCCAAGATTCGTATTTCGGCTAATAAAATGCAGTCCTTACTTATTGACTTAGTTGACTATTCTCGAGCGATAAAAGGAGATAAAGAGGTGAAACAAATCATTAACTTAAATGATGTTGTAAATCAAGTGCTTGAAGATCTATCTTCTAATATAGAAGAGGAAAAAGCAGTAATAACAGCAGGGGTTTTACCAGAAATTAATGGAGTCTCTTTTCAAATAGAACAACTTTTGGTTAATTTGATAGTTAATGCTTTGAAATACAGTAAAGATGATATTCCTCCCGAAATAAGTATTAATAGGGAAGACATTGGTCCAGATGAAGTTTTTGAAGGTAAACTAATTTTGGACCATGACTATTATAAAATCGTAATTAAGGATAACGGAATTGGATTTAAACAAGAATATGCTGAAAAAATATTTGTATTGTTTCAGCGTTTAGAAACAGATTCTAAATATAGTGGAACAGGTGTAGGTTTAGCTATTTGTAAAAAAATAGTTGATAGCCATAAAGGTTATATTAAGGCTCAATCTGAACCTAATATTGGTACTACATTTTCTATTTTTTTACCAAAAGTGGTTTAGTTCATTTGGGTATTGGTTCTAATTATTCTAGAGCCGCCTAGTTATAAAAAACACAAAGAAAATTACTATTACTACTCCAGAGAATAACTAGTTCAGCTTACTAGATTTTAACGGCTTAAATTCATTTAAATGATTACTATTACCGAAGCTACTGCTGACGATTTTGGGACAATTCAGGATATCGCCTATAAAACGTGGCCTGTTGTTTATGGAGAAATACTTTCTACTGCTCAATTACAGTATATGTTAGAGGCGTTTTATTCGGTTGAAACCTTAAGGGATAATACAGTTAATAAAGGCCATCATTTTATTTTGGGTAGTGAGGGAGATCTTTGTCTAGGTTTTGCCTCGTTTCAACATCATTATTTGGGCCAAAAAGTGACGCGTTTGCATAAAATATATTTGCTTCCAGAGGCGCAGGGAAAAGGTGCAGGCAAGCTTCTAGTTGATGCTGTTGCAAATTATGCGAAATTGAATGGTTCAACCGTTATTTCGTTAAACGTAAACCGGTTTAATAGTGCATTAAGCTTTTATGAAAAACTAGGCTTCGAAATCGTCGGTGAAGAAGATATTGTTTTAGAGCATGGTTATTTAATGGAAGATTATATGATGGAAAAGCAGTTGCGCTAGTCAAATTACTAAAATTGCAGATAAGTTTTGATTTTTCTCCGCTAGAGAATAGAAATAAAAAAACCGTAATAACTTAAAAAAAAATAAGTTTATTACGGTTTTTTTGTGGAGTCGCCGGGAATCGAACCCGGGTCCAAACAAGCAACTAAAAAGCTTTCTACACGTTTATTTCCTGATTGAATTTTCGACCTTGTGTTTGACCAGAAACAGTCGCACAAGACTTATCTTCTTTATTTCGAAGTCCACCCGAAGCTTATGGAAATCTAGGTTTAAATTTACGATTCACCTTTATCGACCGCTATAAACCAAAGCTTTCGAGGTAAATCCTGCTTTCCTATCTGATAGGAACTAGGCTAATCTTACTATGATTCAGATTATGCAGCAAGAGCGTAGTTTCCTTCGCCGTGTAAGTGTTTTGGAACCTTTTATTAACGAGAATTGTCCCAGTTCTCCACGTGCTTACATTTCAATTCGACTTGCTGTCAAAACCAGTCGACCCCTTTTTTATTCTAACTCAAATAATTTATTTGAGTGTGCAAATGTATTCTATTTTAACTGAAATCTGCCATTTGAATTCAAAATATTAGTATTCAAATATCATTCCTCTTTTTCATCATCGCTTAACTTGAAGGGATAATCGCCAAATAGTGCTGCCAGATTCTTAACTTTATAAACTTTCTTGTCATATTTATTCGATAATGAGATAATAGTGACACTTTCATCTGGCAGTGTGATGAAGGCGGCTGTATTTCCATGCCACCATCCATTGTGAAAATAGAAGTTTTTTCCTGTTGGCCAATTTATCATTCGGATTCCCAAACCGTAATTTTTAGTGCCTTTGTACTCATTACTATAAGGAACATTGGCCTCCTTTAATAGTTTTGAATCCAAGAAAGCCGAAGAATTTCTTCCCATATCAAATTTTAATAAATCTCGTGGTGTAGAATAAATATTTTTATCACCGTAAACCGCATCTAAGTAATCCAAATTCACTTTAGCGAAATTTCTTTTGTAAGAGGGTGTGGCTGTTAATTTGTCTTTTTCATATTCGAAAACAAAGGTATTTGTCATTCCTAATGGTTTAAATACCATTTTGGTCATCGCATCTTTGTAGGTTAAGCCAGTTACTTTTTCGATAATTAAGGCTAACATGGCATAGTTTGTATTGCAATAACTAAATCTAGAATCAGTTCTAAATTCAAGATCAATACCCTTTGTGGCCATAATTGTCAAAATGTCCTGATTAGTTAAGATTTTGTGTCGGTCCCAAATCCCTTTTTTTTCTGTAAAATAAGCATAGTTGCGCAGTCCTGTTCTATGGTTTAATAAAGTTCTTACCGTTACATCAGGGTAAGGAAATTCTTTTAAAATTGTGTTGACTTTTTGGTCTAATTCTAATTTATTTTCGCTGATTAATTTCAGTACGACAGTAGCAGTGATAATTTTACTTACTGAAGCAACATGAAGAGGCGTCGTGCTAGTCATTTCGGACTTTTCTTTATAGTTGGCCAAACCTTCGTATTTTTCGAAAATAATCTGACCGTTTTTTGCCACAAGAAAACCTCCATTAGCAGTTTTATTTGGCCAGTTTTTATTGTAAAAATGTTCGATAGATTTGCTTTTAGAAGCGATGTAGGCCGATGTAAGTTCAGGACCTTGTTTTATCTGGAGAATTGTATCATTTTTTGCCTTTTCCGAAGTTTCTTTATCTGATGAATTCTTTTGTTTACAAGAACTCAAAACCAATAATAGCAGGAGTATTTGTAGTATATTTGCCTTTTTTATAAAAATCATTTCTTTGTAGTGCTAGAAAAACAAATATATAGAATCAATCTGTTTTGTTTATGTTTTTTCCAAAACTTAACAGTATTTTATTAAGTTTCGAGCTGATATTTCTATTATTTTGGGCTTCAGTAAGTAATGTGTTATTCTTTGATTTTTTTTTATAAAATAAAACTATAATAATATTAATTTGTTATATTTGAAACAAATAGGATTGATAAAGTTATATTAATTCAAAATAAAACCGTTAGAAAGATATGAAGTTCGGAATTTTAAAAGAGAGAAAGAATCCACCAGATAGAAGAGTTGTTTTTTCACCTGAAGCACTAGTGCAATTGAAGGAACTTTACCCAGAAGCTATAGTTAAAGTAGAAAGTTCTGATATTCGAATTTTTACTGATGAACAATATAAAGAGTTGGGGATTGAAATTTCAAATGATATAAGTGATTGTGATGTTTTATTTGGAGTGAAAGAAGTTCCTATTGATTCGTTAATTCCAGATAAGTCTTATTTCTTTTTTTCACATACCTTAAAAAAGCAACCTTATAATAGACATTTACTACTAGCTATTCTTGAAAAAAATATCGATTTATATGATCATGAAACGATAGTCGACGCTAATAACCGCAGATTAATTGGTTTTGGACGATATGCAGGAATTGTTGGGGCTTATAATACGATTCGTGCTTTCGGAATAAAGTTTGGGTTGTTCAAGTTAGCTAAAGCAGAAACATTATCAGGAAAAGAGGAGTTGATCAGTCACTTAAAACGATTGGTTTTGCCGCCATTAAAGTTTGTTATTACAGGATCAGGTAAAGTAGGAGGTGGTATCAAGGAAATTCTAGATGCCATGAAAATCAAAGAAGTTTCTGTTGATAATTATTTAACTAAAAACTATGCTCAGCCAGTATACACACAGATTGATGTATTAGATTATAATAAAAGAATTGATGGAAAAGTCCTGGATTGTATGGATTTCTATCAAAACCCAATGGAGTATGTTGGGGATTTCGAACGATTTACAAAGGTATCGGATATCGTTATTACTGGACATTTTCATGGAAACGATGCGCCGGATATTCTTAGCCGAGGAATGTTGCAATCTAAAGATTGTAAAATAAAAGTAATAGGTGACGTTTCATGTGACATTAATGGTCCCATTGCAAGTACGCTTAGATCATCGACAATCGCAGAGCCATTTTATGGTTATTTAGCATCTGAACATAAAGAAGTAGATGTATTTCATCCAGCCTCGATTGTTGTGATGGCGGTTGATAATCTTCCTTGCGAATTACCAAAAGATGCTAGTGAAGGTTTTGGCGCCATGTTTATGGAGTACGTTATTCCTGCGTTTTTTAATGATGATAAAGATGGAATTTTGGCTAGAGCCAAAATGACCGAAAAAGGAAAATTGACACCAAGATTCAGTTATTTACAAGATTTTGTAGACGGCAAATAAATAAAGAATGTTGGATTGTTAGTTAAAAAACTTCTAAGAAATAGCTATTAAATTGAAAAACCCTGCAATGTAAAACGTTGCAGGGTTTTTAATTTATATATTTTAAGCTCGATTATTTAAGGCTTCCGACCATATCTTCTGGTTTTACCCATTCGTCAAAGTCTTCTGGCGTGACATAACCTAAACGAACCGCTTCTTCTTTTAGCGTTGTTCCGTTTTTGTGTGCTGTTTGAGCAATTTCAGCTGATTTGTAGTAGCCAATTTTAGTGTTTAAAGCGGTAACTAACATCAATGAATTGTCTACTAGTTCTTTAATGCGTTTGTAGTTAGGTTCGATACCTTGAGCACAGTGCTCGTCAAACGACATACAAGCATCACCTAATAAACGTGCCGACTGTAAAAAGTTTGCAGCCATTACGGGTTTGAAAACGTTCAACTCGTAGTGTCCTTGCATTCCGCCTACTGTGATTGCAACATCGTTACCCATTACTTGAGCACATACCATTGTTATCGCTTCGCATTGCGTAGGATTTACTTTTCCTGGCATGATAGAAGAACCTGGCTCATTTTCTGGGATGATTAACTCACCAATTCCTGAACGTGGTCCTGAAGCTAGCATACGGATATCATTTGCAATTTTGTTTAATGAAACGGCTAATTGCTTTAAGGCGCCATGCGATTCTACAATAGCATCGTGAGCAGCAAGTGCTTCAAATTTATTTTCGGCAGTTACGAAAGGATGTCCTGTGAATTCAGCAATGTATTTTGCCACTAGTACATCATAACCAGCGGGCGTATTTAAACCAGTTCCTACTGCAGTTCCACCTAATGCAACTTCAGATAAATGTGCTAGGGTGTTTTTTACTGCTTTTAAACCATAGTTCAATTGTGCTACATAACCTGAAAGCTCTTGACCAACAGTTAGTGGTGTAGCATCCATAAGATGGGTACGTCCTATTTTTACAACGTTTTTGAATTCGGTTGCTTTTGCATGTAATGTGTCTCTTAATTTTTCAACACCTGGAATCGTAACTTCTACTACTGCTTTGTAAGCGGCAATGTGCATTCCTGTTGGGAAAGTATCGTTAGATGATTGTGACTTGTTGACATCATCATTTGCTTTTATGAACTGTTCGCCTTCGCCAATTTCAAATCCTTTTAGAACTTGAGCACGGTTTGCAACTACTTCATTTACGTTCATGTTACTTTGTGTACCGGAACCAGTTTGCCAAATTACAAGTGGAAATTGATCGTCTAATTTACCAGCTAGGATTTCGTCACAAACAGCTGCTATTGCATCACGTTTCTCAGTAGCTAAAACACCTAAATCGCAGTTAGCATAAGCAGCGGCTTTTTTTAGATAAGCAAAACCTTCAATAATCTCTTTTGGCATAGAAGCCGAAGAACCTATTTTAAAATTGTTTCTAGAACGTTCTGTTTGTGCTCCCCAATAATTGTCAGCGGGAACTTGCACTTCACCCATGGTGTCTTTTTCTATTCTGAATTTCATTTTATTGTTGATTTGTATGTGTTATTTTAATAATTGACTTGTTGTATCATATCTGGTTCTCTAGCCCCGATAGTAGTGAAAATCCTTATATGCCAGGGTTTGGGATATAAGATTGCAATGGATAGCGGGAATAGCTCCTAAATTGAGCTCAAAAATACGGATAAATACTATTTTATGAAAATTGAATTGGAATTTTATTGCTAAGAAAAAATAATAAACATACATTTGTACTTACATTCAAAAATTCCGGAAAACATGTTTGAATTTTCACAGTATTTAGGCTTTTTACTTTTTTTAACCATCCTTACAATGGGATTTTGGTTAATG
Source organism: Flavobacterium hiemivividum (assembly GCF_004349145.1). Classification (GTDB taxonomy): domain Bacteria; phylum Bacteroidota; class Bacteroidia; order Flavobacteriales; family Flavobacteriaceae; genus Flavobacterium; species Flavobacterium hiemivividum. The sequence continues at coordinate 75,453 of NZ_SMFO01000007.1, forward strand.
TTTTTTTTAGTTGGTTTCGTATCCTATTGGGTAGGAGGAGCATCTTGGGAAGCATATAAAGAGAAAAGAAAAGCAAAGAAAGAGCAATCAGTTTAGTTTGATTGACACCTAAAAAAGGACCCGTTTATACGAGTCCTTTTTTTTATGCCTTTTTTTTAAGAAAAAAATACGGGCCCGTATTGAAACGAACCCGTACTTATTGAAATAATTAACTAAATTAAATCATTTATTATCCAGGAAATCCACCGCCCTCTTCTTCAGTGTTTTTTGGCGCATTTTTATCTCTATCGGTTTTCTTTTTGTTGATTCGGTACGTAAATGACAAGTTAAATTGTCTTTTTCTCCATTGAAATTCACTGTCAGAACTTACACTTGGTAAATTAGTTTCTGATCTCATTTTTCTAGAATTGAAGATATCACTTACGTTAAAAGCGATCGTCGCTTTGTCTTTTAGGATGTCTTTGCTAAACGCAGTGTTCACCATATACATACCTAAACTTCTACCTTGTGCGGTGTTGCTTGGCCCAAAGTACATTCCGCTAGCTTGCCACTCAATTTGGTACGGCAAAGTTAAACGTGAGTTCACACGGGAAAACCATGAAAAAGCTTCGTTATCTAGGTTTTGAACAACTATTTCGTTCTGTGAATTAGTATACATGAAATCTCCAGTTGTTTTTGTGTTATACAAGTTGAAACTACCGTTTAATTTCCATTTTTTTATTGGAGAATAATTTAGAGTGAATTCAAATCCAAATTTTTGTTCTTTTCCAATATTGATAGGCGTACTAAGGATTACTGGAGTGCCATCAACAAATTCACCACTTTCATAACGCACAAAAGAGAACACATCAGTTGTGTTTTCAAAATACATAGAGGTGTTAAATGTTACTTTATCCCAACGTTTAATGTATCCAATGTCAAACTTATCTGTTAGGGAAGGGTCTAAATCAGGATTACCTCTAAAGATATTGATGTTACTCGAGATGTTAGGAGTAGGATCTAAAAAGCGACCTCTGGGTCTCGATAAACGCTTGCTATAACTTAATGAGACGCTACTCATGTCTGAAATTTCATAATTAGCAAAAGCACTTGGAAAAAACTTATTGTATTTCTTGTTGTTGTACTCTTGTGTATCCAATAAGTTAACATCGATGTTTGTGTCTTCCCAACGTAAACCAAATAAATACGAGAATTTGTTTACTTTAAATCCGTACTGTGTATAAAGTGCATTGATTTTTTCTTTGTATTCTAATGTATTGGATAGAAAATCACCAACATTATTTCCGTTATCGCTAGAGAAAATATCGTAGTCTTTATTTAGATTATTGAAATTTCCTTTGTATCCAGCTTCAAACTGACTTCCTTTTCCAAGAGGTAAAACGTAATCTGCCTGAAGTAAATACTCTTTTTGAAGTTTTTCGTTTTGAGTTGTATTCGTAGTAGATCTGTCTGGGAAGGTGACATTAACTCCATCAATTGTTGAATCATCTTTATCTGTACTTCTAGAAAAGGATCCATCAACGGTTAATTTGTGACCTTCGTCATTAAAGTTTTTAATTAAATTAGAGGAGTATTCAAAGTTTTTTCCTTGGTCATTTCCATTATTTAAACGGTAGCTATTTGAATCAAAATCTTGATTACTATCGAAAGCATTATAATTTACTCTATCTCTATTTTTCCCGCCATTTTCACTGTAACTAATAGAGTTTGTCCAGAAAGTATTGGGAGCTACTGTCCATTCTACACCAGACTTTGTGTTAATTCCGTCTCTAGTTCTCTCGGTATTTCTATTTTCATAAATAAATTTATTAGTAGAACCGTCAGGGTTAAAATATTCTGAGTTTGTGAATCCTCCGCCTTCATTGGTTCTATAGCTATATCCAGTAGAAGTAAAGAAATTTAGTTTTTCAGTTTTGTAATTTAAGTTGGCGCTCAAACCATAAGTTTCAGGAATACCAGCAGATGCAATAAATGAACCATTAAATCCTTGGTTTTTTCCTTTCTTCAAGATGATATTTAATATACCAGCACCACCTTCAGCATCGTAACGAGCTGATGGGTTTGTAATCACCTCTACTTTGTCAATTGCATCTGCAGGAATTTGACGCAAAGCTTCGGCCATATTTAATGCATTTGAAGGACGGCCATCAATGAAGACACGCACATTGTCACTTCCTCTTAAACTTACGTTTCCTTCAATATCAACAGAAACAGAAGGTACGTTTTCTAAAACATCACTTACAGTTCCACCTTTAACTAACATATCTTGACCTACATTGTAAACTTTTTTATCAAGTTTAATCTCTACAGTAGATTTTTCAGCACGAATAATCACTTCGTTTAGTTGTGCCGCATCCTCTACTAATGAAATCGTTCCTAAAGTTGTGCTTTCTTTTAGATTTTTTTGAGTTATTTCTACAGATTTAAATGAAATAAATTCAATTTTAATAGTGTAGATTCCTGGCGTTACATCAATATTGAACTCTCCTTTCGGATTTGTAATTCCTCCTGCTACTACTTTTGCAGTTTTGGAGTTGATAAAACTAACCGTTGCATATTCAAGCGCTTGTTGAGTTGTTTTTTCAATAACATTTCCTGTTATCTTAATTTTTTCTGCCATTGGACCTCTTTCTTGAGCAAAACTCATAAAAAAGGAAAGAAATAAAGTAAGCGTAAAAATCTGTTTTAATCGATTCATCATTATAATTTAGATTTGATATTCGTCGTTGGAATGCAAAAAACGCATTTGGTTTAATCACTAAACCTTAAAAAATTGTTAAATATAGCTAGTGCGAATTATACAAAACTGTTAAGTTTATCTAACTCTCTGCCAATGATAGCCTTGTCTCCATTTATAACAATAGGTCGTTCTATAAGAATGGGGTTTTCGACCATTGCTTTTATGATATCTTGGTCGGTCATTTCTTTATTTTTAAAATTCTCTATCCAAATTTTTTCTTTTTGTCGAACTAATTCTAATGGTTTCATGTTCAGTTTTTTGAGGAGTAACTGAAGTTCGTCTGTAGTAGGTGGATTCTCAAGATACCGAATGATTTCATATTCTTTTCCTTTTGTTTCTATGAAAGTAAGGCATTTTCTCGATTTTCCGCAACGTGGATTATGGTATATTTGTATCATTTTGTTGTTTTTTGTAGAGTAAAAATTAATTGAAATAAAAAAAAAGTATTTTAGACGAAACAAAAATAGGCTTTGATAGTCTAACTCATCATATATAATTATAAAAAAAAATAGATGTTTGTAGAACAAGGAGTAAATTCAGAGAACAAGTTTTGGAAATATTTAATTGGGTCAGGAATAATCATTGCAACCTCTTTTATTGGACAAATTCCCTTGTTATTGGGCGTTATTTATGAATCGTTTGCAAATGACGTACCTTATCCCTCTAGTAATTCAGAGATGATGCACTTTTTTGATCCAAATTTAACCTTGTTTCTGCTTTTGATTTCGTTTGTTTTTACCTTGGGTGGAATCTATTTTGTCGTGCGTTATGTTCACAATCAAACATTACGTTCTATTACTACAGCTCGGGCAAAAGTCGATTGGGACAGAGTTTTATTCTCTTTTTCTTTATGGGCAGTTTTTACGATTGTTTCTACTTTAATTTATTATTACACAAGTCCAGCGGATTTTGTGTTGAATTTTAAACCTGTTCCATTTGCAATATTAGTAGTTATTGGAGTGTTTTTAATTCCGATACAGACAAGTACTGAAGAATATGTTTTTCGAGGTTATCTGATGCAAGGTTTTGCTAATTTGGCCAAAAACAAATGGTTCCCATTGCTAATGACTTCCATTATATTTGGAAGTATGCACCTTTTCAATCCCGAAGTTTCAAAAATGGGTAATATCATATTTATCTATTATATTGGGACCGGATTGTTTCTAGGTGTAATTACATTGATGGATGATGGGATGGAGTTGGCATTAGGTTTTCATGCTGCTAATAATTTGGTAAGTGCCTTATTAGTCACTTCAGATTGGTCGGCTTTTCAAACACATTCTATATTTAAAGACATCGCAGAACCTAAGGCTGGTTTAGATGTAATCTTACCTGTTTTGGTTATATACCCGATACTTTTATATATCTTTAGTAATAAATACCAATGGACTGACTGGAAAGAAAGATTAGTTGGTAAAATAAAAACAGAATAAAACAACGCAATTTAAAAACAATACGCTAGTAATGAAAGAAGTAACTTATAAAAATGTACACAATCGTTTTAAATTGAATGGATTTCATCTAGATAAAGAAGATTTATGTAGAGTGTCCTACAGTTTGATCAAGGAAGGGGATGAGTTTGAGAAGTCGATAGGAGATTTTTTATTGGACTGGTTTGACGAAAATTCCTATATCGATTTACAGACTTCAGGAACGACAGGGCCGCCGAAAGTAATTAGAACAAACAAACAAACAATGGTAAACTCTGCCTTGGCTACAGGTGACTTTTTTAATTTAAGCCCTGGGGATAAAGCTTTGTACTGTTTGCCAACTAAATTTATTGCAGGAAAAATGATGCTGGTTCGCAGTTTTGTTCTGGGATTAGATATCGATTTTGTTGCGCCAAGTTCACATCCATTAACTAAAAATGAAACTGTGTATGATTTTGTAGCCATGGTACCTTTACAGGCTGAAAATTCATTAACAGGTTTGAAAAATGTTAAAAAAATGATTGTTGGAGGTGCAAGTATGAGTAAATCTCTTGAAAAAAGCCTACTGAAAGTAAAAACCGAAGTGTATGAAACGTATGGTATGACGGAAACCATAACACATATTGCCGCCAAGAAAATAGGAGAGAAGTCATTTTCTATTTTGCCTAATATCCAAATTTCACAAAATGATAAAAATTGTCTTGTAATCAGTGCGCCAAAGATTACTGCTGAACCTATTGTCACTAATGATTTAGTAGAATTAATAAACGATCATCAATTTGTTTTTTTAGGTAGAGCTGATAATGTTGTTAATAGCGGCGGAATTAAACTGATACCCGAGCAAATTGAAGAGAAACTATCACATGGAATCCATTCTCGATTTTTTGTGGGCGGAGTAGCAGATGCTATATTGGGAGAAAAATTAGTTTTAGTCATCGAAGGGGAGAAGCAACTAATAGATGAAGCGATTTATAATGCATTAGACAAGTATGAAAAGCCCAAGGAAGTATTTTATCTCAGTAAATTCATGGAAACGGAAAGCGGAAAAATAAAGAGAAAAGAAATGCTAGCAAGTTTCTAAATTTCTTTCGAATACAATACAAGCATCATGGCAGTAGTCATGATGCTTTTTTATTGATTGTAAAAATCGTTAAAATTTTTACTTTTAGACTATTTATATTCTAAGTAGTTTTTTCCTTGGCTTTCAATGACTACTAGAATTTAATCTCTGAAAATCTTAGTTTAAATTCTAATAATGTTAAATTACCTTTGCATTTTGAAAAAGTAATCTGCCGAATGTTTTCCACTGCCGTAAAAAAGGAAAAAAACACATAGTGACAAGGTAAGAAATGCTATAATTAAATTTTGTGTGTGCAGTTCCCCCATAAAATTCACTATTACAGCGCCAATTAATATTGGTAATTGTGAGATTATTGCCCATCTAGTAAGCAAGCCGAAAACGATCATTATACCCCCAATCATATGTGCAGGCGCAATGTAATGAATAAGAAACATTCCACCACCAATTTTATCGATGGGAGATATCAAATCTACCAAATATTGGATATTCGTAATAAAGGTAATTCCCTTAAAAAACAAAAATACTCCAAGTGCAATTCGTAGTAAATCTAAAGTGAAATAAGTATGTGCATTTGCCCACTTATTTAAATCTTTTACAGTAGTGCTCATCTTGATATTATTTAGAATTGTACTACTAAGTTAATGATTTTTAGAGTATTAATTGATTTTTTATAAAAATAATAGGAGTTTTTTACCGTTCTATTCTTGTGGAAAAATTTTTAAATTAGTAATTAAATTTAACGCAATTAATTTTATGTATGAGCTTTCGCTATGGAAAGAAATAGTGTTAATGGTGTTTCACCTTTATTATGGTTTTGTCCATTTTATAAGTTTTACCATGATATGTGCAAAAACAAGAGCCAAACTTTATGCTCCGTTGATATGCGGATGTAAAACGAGAGCTAATGCCGCTATTTTTGCTAGAAAGGTCATAGCCGCTTTCTTCTTAGATTAAATTTACTTTTCTTTTGAGAGCAAATCAATGGAAGCTTTACTATTATTTAAAATCCAATTGAGTTCCGGGTCGTTTCCTTTTAATTTGTCTTCAAGAGTAGGAGTAATTTCCTTATCAGGAAAAATTCCGCGTCCTATTATTTCGGTTTTATTACTTGGTACCATAGCCATTAAGCCAATTCTAATTTTTAATTCAGAATGTGGTAATTCTAGAACAGGCATAAAGCCCGATACAGTTCCATTAAAGGCGCCACCGGTTTCTTCACCTATAAAAGTCACCCTTTTAGAACTCTTTAAATTAGCTGAAATAAGACTGGAAGCCGAAAAGCTCCCTCCGTTTATTAATACATAAATTTTTCCTTTAAAAGCGAGATCCTTCACTCTATGCGGTCTTGTATGTGTAGCGTAATAATTTTTACCGTCGCTTGCTTTATGAACTGTCAGCAATAAGTAGGAATAAATTATGGGTGCGTAAATCGCTTTTAGAATTTTTAAGCCAAGAGAACCTCCATTAAAATAAGCAGCTCGCATTAAACTTGATTTTGAGACGACTTCCGACTTGTCCAAAAACACAAAAGTAGAGTCGGATAGGTAGGAGTACAAATCTACAATTTCAGATAATCTACCGCCGCCATTGTCTCGTAAATCAAGAATTAGAGTATTGGATTTATAGTTGTCAATTTCGCGGAAGCTTTCTTTATAAAAAGGTCGAAAATTCCCTTTGCTGAAACTTCTAATTTTCATGATGGCGACACTGCTGTCTTTTTCTAGAAAATGCAGGTTTCTGTTGTAGTTTTTCGAATCGGCATTGTAGCCATTCACTCTTTTCTTCCTTCTGAGTTCTCTAGATTTTACTCTGTCAGTCGCGGTTACTATTTTCTTAGTTTTTTGCTCTTTCTTCTTAATCGAATCCTCCTTGTATCGTCTAATTGTAATTTGTTGGATACTGTCGTTGTATTTTAGAGTATAGATTAAGCTGTCTTTAATGCCTTTTTCAGCAGTAAAATAGGAAGAAAATCGTTTGCCTGATTTGCTAGTTTTTAATGTGGAGTTGTATCCATCAGAACTGTAGTAATTGTTGTATTCCCGAATCAAATCCATAGGTTTTACGTCATTCACCGCAATAACTTCAGCTCCTGGTTTTATGCTCTTGTTGTAGGATTTATTGTTTACGACGTATAGTTTATTGTCAAAATAATCAAAATCAAATTGTGAAAATGGGCCTGTTCCTTTTTTAATAAGTGCTTTCGTTTCCTTTTTCGTCATTTGTGGTGAAGCAGGATAAACATAGGTGTGGCCTTGCCTTACTGCGGCAACAACAGGACTCAGTTTTTTATAGAATGCAAGAGGAGCAATAGGTTGAGTGATAGTAGACTTTAGACTGTCAAATTTAGAATCTAAGACGGGCTTACTTATGTACCAATAAAGATTAGGGTGTAATTTTTGTAGTTTTTTATAAGTAAAATCAACATCCGATTTTAACTGCGCTATAGGAATTAGTTCAGTTAAATGCCTATTGTGTTTTTTTACAGAACTACATTGAGAAAAGAAAAGCAGCGTAAAAACGTATAAAATTATTTTCCTCATGTGTTCTGAAAAAGAGTTGGTCATTTTGTGTTCTGCAAATGAACAGTAATTTAGGATGTTAGTTCGAATTTAACTATTTTATTTTTTGGTGATAATCTTCTCATAAGCTTTTCTGGCGCTACCTCTAAAATATACTTCGCCACAATAAACGTAACCTAATTTATCAAAAACTTTCATCATAGCAAAGTTGTCAAAATTAGTATCTGCTTTGATGCTGTAGATATTGTTGCTTATCGCAAAATCTTCAATGAAACCAACTAATTTTGTAGCTAAACCTTTCCCTAAATGATCCTCTGAAATAGCGACGCGATGGAAAACAACAAAATCATTATTCGTAAGCCATTTTCCAACTATCTTTTCATATTCGGGTTCATCACTGATTAGTAGCGCAGTGTATCCAATGATAGTTTCTCCTTCAGTCAAAACAAAACCTGCATTTTTATCGATGTCGTTTTTTATCACTTCTGGATTAGGGTAACCGTCTTGCCATTGATTACTGCCGTCTTTCTTTCTACGTGCGATTGCTTGTTGTAATATGTCCCATATTTGCGGGATTTCTGCAGTCGTGGCTTTTCTAAATTCGTAGTTCATTGGTTTAAGATAGGTATTTAATTCTTGCGATTGTTTTGAGGACTTTTATTTGTGGGCACAAGCGGTACGCTCGCACTAGCGTGGATTAGTTTTTTATTCTTCTTTTATTAATTTCCATTCAATGTGTCGGTGTGTAATGTACTTTTTTGAAGAGTCTTGGCTTTTCCAATGCTCTACCTTCACATGATTCTGTTGATTCCATTTTTCAATTTTATGTTGATAGCCATTTTCAGTGAAATGTGATTCTTCGTCAGGATATACTTCTTGGGATTTAATCATTATAAGGAATAGTAATAGACTTAACAGAGTTGGAACTGTTAATGCTTTTATTTTCCATTTTCTCATCAATATTATTAGCAGTATCGGCAACCAAAGTCCAACAAATAGAACAAATCTTGAAAGTGAATACAAAAAATCCCTTGTGTTAACATTTATATATGAAAATTTCGGTCTTTCGAGGTCAATAAATGACATTCCCCACAACCACAAGTAAGTTGGGACTAAATTCAATATAATGAACAGTCCTAAAAGTGATATAAAAAGAACTCTCTTATTCATACTTTTACCCGATAGCGCGGATTTGTAATCCGTGCCCACAATCTACATCAAAACAACTTCTAATTTACTCTATAAATCTGAGCTACCAATATTTTGTATTTTGTCGACATTTTAAAATGGCGTTAAAAAACAAAACTACAACTTTTTACAGTTGTAGTTTTTGTGTTGTTTGAATTTCTTTGCGTGCACGGATTACAAATCCGCGCTATCCTTTGTGTGGAAAATATGCGCGTGATCAGGGTTTGCAATCCGTGCCCCAATATACATCAAAACAACTTCTAATTTATTATATAAATCTGAGCAATCAAGATTTTGTGTTTTGTTAACATTTTATAATAGCGTTAAAAAACAAAACTACAACTTTTTACAGTTGTAGTTTTTGTGTTATTTGAATTTCTTTGTGTGCACGGATTACAAATCCGCGCTATCCTTTGTGTGGAAAATATGCGCGCCAGCAGGAATTTTTTCTAAATAATTCATCTTGATGCTATCGAGATAAATATACGATCTCTTTAGCCCCGATAGCAGCGGCATCTCCCGCCTTTTTTGGCGGGAATACAGCGGATAGCGGGAGTGAACTTCTTATGAAAACGAAGTAGTTCTGCTCCTAAACATAAATTAAAGTAAGTTAAACTTGAATTACTCCCAAGTTAAATTGTTTCTCGATAGGGGAGTGATTCGCCGCTTCGATACCCATAGATATCCATGTTCGTGTGTCAAGAGGGTCGATAATCGCATCTGTCCATAATCTGGAAGCAGCATAATAAGGAGAAACCTGCTCGTCGTATCTTGCTTTTATTTTGTCAAAAAGTCCTTTTTCTTTCTCTTCGTCGACGATCTCGCCGCTTTTCTTCAAGGAAGATGCTTCGATTTGTGCCAATACTTTTGCTGCTTGTGTTCCGCCCATAACGGCTAGTTCGGCACTCGGCCATGCGAAAATCAATCTTGGGTCGTATGCTTTTCCGCACATTGCGTAATTTCCAGCACCGTAAGAGTTCCCCACAATAACTGTAAATTTAGGTACTACAGAATTGCTTACTGCATTAACCATTTTGGCGCCATCTTTTATGATTCCGCCTTGTTCTGATTTAGATCCCACCATAAAACCGGTAACATCTTGAACAAAAACTAAAGGAATTTTCTTCTGATTGCAATTTGCTATAAAACGAGTCGCTTTGTCGGCACTGTCAGAGTAGATAACACCGCCAAATTGCATTTCCCCTTTTTTAGTTTTCACCACTTTTCGTTGGTTAGCTACAATTCCTACAGCCCAACCGTCGATTCTAGCGTAACCAGTAATTATTGTTTGGCCATAGCCCTCTTTATAGGCTTCAAATTCAGAGTTATCCACAAGACGGTTGATGATCTCCATCATGTCGTATTGCTCATTTCTTGCTTTTGGTAAAACGCCGTAGAGTTCTTTTTCGTCTAAGGCCGGTTTTTCTGACTTCACACGGCTGTAACCGGCTTTATCAAAATCACCTATTTTATCAACTATATTTTTTATTTTGTCTAAGGCGTCTTTGTCGTCTTTGGCTTTGTAATCTGTTACCCCCGAAATTTCACAATGTGTGGTTGCACCTCCCAAAGTTTCATTGTCAATACTTTCTCCAATAGCTGCTTTTACTAGATAACTACCCGCAAGGAAGATACTACCTGTTCCTTCAACAATGATCGCTTCATCACTCATTATAGGTAGATAAGCACCTCCGGCAACACAGCTTCCCATGATAGCCGAAATCTGGGTAATTCCCATACTACTCATTTGGGCGTTATTCCTAAAAATACGTCCGAAATGCTCTTTGTCTGGGAAAATTTCATCTTGCATTGGTAAATAAACTCCTGCACTATCTACTAAGTAGATAATAGGTAGGCGATTTTCCATCGCGATTTCTTGTGCACGCAAGTTTTTCTTGGCTGTAATAGGGAACCAAGCACCCGCTTTTACGGTGGCGTCATTAGCTACAACAATACATTGCTTTCCGCCGATATAACCTATTTTGACTACAACACCTCCAGAAGGACAACCGCCATGTTCAGCATACATTCCTTCACCAACAAAAGCTCCAATTTCAATACATTTCGCCTTAGGATCTAGTAGATAATCAATGCGTTCACGCGCTGTCATTTTTCCTTCGGCATGCAGTTTTTGAATTCTCTTTTCGCCTCCTCCCAATTTTACTTTCGAGAGATTTTGTTTTAATTGAGACAATAAAAGTTTATTGTGATCTTCGTTTTTATTGAAGTTTAAATCCATGTTGTAATTGTGTTATAAATAGTTGCTGCTAAAATACAAAATCGAACGAAATAAAATTTATTATTTTGGTTCGTTTGTAAATAATTTCGAGATAAAATCAAAAAAACAGAAGCGAACTCCTGTTTTTTTATGAATATGATAAAATCTACTTGTTTATTTCTTAGATTCGTTAACGAGTCTTTTTAATATTGCCCATTGTTTTAAGGCATCTCGTGCTTCAACTGCAGGATAGCCCAAAACTGTTTTTCCAGCAGGTACGTCACCGGTAACTCCAGATCCAGCTCCTACGATTGCTCCGCTACCTAGAGTGGCATGGTCTTTTATGGAGGCGCTTCCGCCAATGATAACGCCATCACCTAAGGTTACCGACCCCGCGACTCCACTGTGTCCAGCCATAATACAAAAACGTCCCAATTTACTGTTGTGACCAATTTGTACTAGATTATCAATTTTACAGCCATCTCCTAAAACCGTTGAACTAAATTTTCCACGATCCACGCAAGAGTTGGCGCCTATTTCGACATTATTTCCTATAACTACATTTCCTATTTGAGGAATTTTCACCAAACCTCTTTGTGGGCAAGGACGAAATCCAAATCCATCTGCTCCAATAGTCGCATTTGGGTGAATTATACAATCATTACCAATATGGCAACGCTCTCTAACCACCGCTCCAGACCATAAGATTGTGTTTTTACCAATGGTAGATTCATCAAGAATGGTAACATTAGGATAAATGATTGCGTTTTCGCCAATTGTCACATTGGGTCCCACATAACATCCAGCACCTATTTTTGTTCCAAGACCGATGGTAGCTGATTTAGAAACAACTGCCGTTGGGTGAATGTCGATGTAAAATTCGGGTGCAGGAGGAGCAAAAAGTTCTAAAACCTGAGACATCGCTAAGTCAGCATTTTTCACTTTGATGAACGCTCTATTTTCACCTGGTTCTATCGAAATATCTTCGTTTACTACCGCAACACAAGCTTTAGAAGAAGCCCATAATTTTTCATATTTTTTATTTCCAATAAATGATATTTCAGAATCGGTAGCAACCTCAAGTTGTTCAGGTGCTGTAATAGTTTGTGAGGTATTTCCTAAGATAACTCCGTTTAGAATTTCATTTATTTCTTGGACTGTATAAGATTTCATAAGTGGTAAGGTGCTAAATACTTTAATTCGAATTCAAATAAAGTAAATAGTAACTAGTTTTCCAAATCCTTTATGAATAGTGAACGTAACATTAACTAAAAATAGTTATTAAATTTATTTATTGTGAAGATTTTACGATTTATAGTTACTCTCCTTTTGGTGGGATTATTATGTAACTATTATTCTCGAAGGATGGTGAAATAGTAAAAAAACCGACGTAGTATAATCCTGTCGGGTTTGATAATTATCTGCTTGCTAGTAAAAACAGTTATTTTTATTGTATGCTATTTCTTTTCTTTTCACCCTGCCTTTAATCAAAAGATTTTAAAGAAAGCGCTAGTTTACTTTTATGAGTTAACTATTAGAAAAATTATTTTTTCAAAAATTTGATCTTTTATAGAAGGGAGAAGTGTACGTTATATAGCTTTAAAATGCTTTAAAAGGAAAGGATAATCGTTTGGTACACAATTGACATTTAGTGAAATATCTTTTTTAATTGTATTTTATGGTAATTGGAATTTTTAGTTTTACTACGGCGTCTTTACCATCGATTTGACCAGGAGTCCATTTGGGACCATTCACTAATACTTTTATAGCTGCTAAATCCATCTCTTTGTTGATGCTCTTAATAACTTCAAAGTGATTTAAAGTACCATCTAATTCAACAGAAAATCCAATAACTATTTGACCTTGTCCGCTATTTGGGGCTTTAAAATTTTTTGCTACATAAACATAAAATAATTTGATGCCTCCAGGAAATTCGGGGTCTTTTTGATAAGGAAAATATGCGATTTCACTTCCATTTTCATCAAAACACTTACCGCTCACAAATAAACCATTTTTAAAGTGCTCAGTACGTTTGATTTGCCCGTTTTCATAATACGAATTTGAAACTCCTTCAATCTTGTTTTTTATGTAAAATAAATCTCTTGCTTTATTTCCGTTTTTATGCCATTCAATTGAAGATCCCTCTTTAACTCTCTTGCGGTAGTTTGAGAAAAAATCACTGTTTCGCTTTGTACCATCGATAAAGTACGTAGTTCTTTGTGTGCCTTTTTCTAACTCTTCGTAAGTACTGTAATATACAGCTTTTTCTGCGGTAGGTAATTCCTTGAAATCTTCTGTAAAATAGACCTTTTCTTGACTATAAAAAGTACTCGAAATTAGAAATAAGAAAAATAAAACAGATTTTTTCATAAGTGCTACACTTTTATTTTTGGCTAAAATAAACAAAAAATCCTACAAAGAAGGTTTGGTTTCTCTGTAGGATTATATTTAGTGATAAAATATCATTATTCTTCCTCGTCCCTTTGTCCCATCATCATTAGATAGGCCTTCAAGAATTCGTCGATTTCACCATTCATCACACCGTCGACGTTGCTGGTTTCATAACCGGTACGCACGTCTTTTACTAATTTATAGGGCTGCATCACATAATTGCGAATTTGTGAGCCCCATTCTATTTTCATTTTTCCAGCTTCAATGTCAGCGCGCTGCGCTAATTGTTTCTTTAGTTCGATTTCGTACAACTGTGAACGAAGCATTTGCATCGCACGTTGTCTGTTGTCTTGCTGTGAACGAGTTTCTGAACATTGAATTTGAATGCCTGTAGGTTTGTGAAAAAGTTGCACTTTAGTCTCTACTTTGTTTACATTTTGACCACCGGCACCACTAGATCGAGAAGTCGTAATTTCAATATCGGCGGGATTGATATCAATCTCGATACTGTCATCTACAAGCGGATATACATATACAGACGCAAATGAAGTGTGCCTTTTCGCATTACTGTCAAATGGAGAAATACGCACTAAGCGGTGAACTCCATTCTCTCCTTTTAAATATCCAAAGGAATAATCACCTTCAAATTCAAGTGTAACGGTTTTTATACCAGCGGCATCTCCTTTTTGGAAATTCAGCTCTTTTATTTTGTAGCCGTATTTTTCGCCCCACATCATGTACATGCGCATAAGCATTTCGGCCCAGTCGCAACTTTCAGTACCTCCAGCGCCTGCAGTAATCTGAACAACAGCACTTAGTGAATCGCCTTCGTCAGAAAGCATATTCTTGAATTCTATGGCTTCGATATGATTGGCTATGAGTGCATATTGCTCATCTAATTCTTCTGTAGTGAGTTCTCCCTCTCTATAAAATTCATAGGCTAACTGTAATTCATCAGTCATTTCGACTGCTTTATCGTAGTCTTCAATCCATTTTTTCTTATTTCGAAGATTTCTTACAATTAGTTCGGCTTCTTTTGCGTTATTCCAGAAATCTGGAGCAAAAGTCTTTTCTTCTTCGTTAGAAATTTCAATTAGTTTGGCATCAACGTCAAAGATACCTCCTCAACGCACCAAGGCGCTCTACAATACCTTTAATTTGTTCGGTAGTTGTCATAAATTATGTAATTTTGTGCGACAAAAATAAGAAAATTTTTTACTTGGGGAGAAGTCATGGCTTTTCCTTTCGAAAATATAAAATAAATCAATGGAAATAAATTTAATTAGCGATACAATTACTAAGCCTTCAATTGAAATGTTGCAGTATATGTTCAATGCCGAAGTAGGTGATGATGTGTACAAACAAGATCCAACAGTAATAGAATTAGAAGATACTATAGCACAAATCTTTGGGATGGAAGCAGGGCTGTTTTTCCCGTCGGGAACAATGGCTAATCAAACGGCTTTAAAACTTCATACAAATCCAGGAGAGCAAATTATTGCCGATAAATATGCACATGTTTACCTGTATGAAGGTGGCGGTGCTTCATTTAATAGTGGTGTTTCTTTTGCATTATTGGATGGTGATCGCGGAATGATTACTGCCGAGCAAGTAGCTGGCGCCATAAATGATCCCGAATTTTACCACAGTCCGTTAACGAGTTTAGTTTGTGTGGAAAACACGACTAACAAAGGCGGTGGTGCTTGTTATGAGTTGGACGAATTAAAAAAGATAAAAGAAGTATGTGTTGCTAATAATTTGAAGTTCCATCTTGATGGTGCCCGAATTTGGAATGCCTTAATTGCCAAAAAGCAAGATCCGAAAGCCTTTGGACGTTTGTTTGACACTATTTCGGTTTGTTTATCCAAAGGAATGGGTGCGCCAATAGGTTCTGTATTATTAGGAGATAAAGCGACAATCCATCGTGCGTTGCGCATTCGAAAAATATTAGGAGGCGGAATGCGTCAAGTGGGGTATTTGGCGGCAGCCGGATTATATGCTTTGGACAATAATATCAGTCGCCTTGCAGAAGATCATAGAAGAGCAAAGGAATTGGCTTCGGTATTAAGCACTAGAGATTGGGTTGCCAGAGTGGAGCCAGTTGAAACAAACATCTTGATTTTTACTTTGAAAAGTAATTATAGTGAGAAGAATTTTATCGAAAAGCTAAAACAGAAAAATATATCCATTAGCTCAATGGGGCAGGGGAAATTGAGAATGGTAACACATCTAGATTATAGAGAAGTGATGCATACTTACGTTTTAGAAACCTTGGCTAGGCTGTAAATTATGAGTTATGAATTATGAGTTACTATGTTGACTCATAATTCATACTTCATAAAGTGTTTGTTTTACTTAAACAAGTTGTCCATGCCTGGAATCATTGGCATATCCATTTTTGCAACAGCATCAAGTTCAGCTTCATTTACCTTAGTTGCTTTCTCGATTGCTTTATTCATTACTAAAATCATATAGTCTTCTAGTTGCTCTTTGTCTTCTAATAATTCATCGGCAATAGTTACTGATTTTATCTTTCTGTTAGCAGTTATTGTAACTTTCAATAAACCGTCTGTACTTTGCTCATCAACAAGAACTGTATCCAGGCGTTTTTTAGTGTCTTCCATTTTTTGTTGGGTTTCTTTAAGTTTACCCATCATTCCCATTAAATCCATTTTTTATAATTTAAAAATTATTGAAATACGAAATTACGAATTTTGAATGAATAAGGATGTTAAATTAGATGAAAAACGGATGCGTTATAGATCGGCTTTGTTTATTTTTGCAGCTGCTTTATAAATATGAAACTCAAATAATGACAGAAAACATACAGCCACCAGTTGCTAAAATTATACCTACACTATTAGAAAAATTTGACGACGTAAGAGTTGATAATTATTTTTGGCTAAAGGACCGCGAAAACCCTGAAGTTATTGACTATCTAAATAAAGAAAACGAATACTATCAAAAAATGACGGCTCATACTCAGGAGTTTCAAAAGGATTTATTTGAGGAAATGAAAGCTAGAATCAAGGAAGATGACGAGTCGGTTCCTTACCTGTATAATGGTTACTACTATATCACCCGTTTTGAAACAGGTAAAGATTATCCTATTTATTCTCGAAAAAAGGAAAGCCTTTCGGCAAAAGAAGAAATCATGCTGGATTGCAATGAACTAGCAAAAGGCAAAAAATATTTCAAATTGAGTGGATTGAGCATCAGTAATGACAATCAATTAGCAACTTATGCCATAGATTTAGTGGGAAGAAGAATTTATACTTTAGAAATAAAAAATCTCACAACGGGCGAAATCTTAAGTGACAGAATAGAAAATACTACTGGAAATTCGACTTGGGCAAACGACAATAAAACGATTTTCTATACTACTCAGGATGCAAATACTTTACGTTCGGATACTGTTCGAAAGCATAAATTAGGAACAGATTCTGCAGTAGATGAAATAGTTTATTTCGAAAAAGATGACACTTTTGATGTAGCTGTTGGAAAAGAGAAATCAAAAAAATACATTTTGATTAGTTCATCAAGCACGCTAACAACCGAATTCAGAACTTTATTAGCAGACAATCCGAAGGGGAAATTTAAAGTTTTCCAAAAAAGAAAAAGAGGATTGGAATATAGTATTTCTCATTTTGGAGATCATTTTTATGTCCTTACTAATAAGGACAAGGCAACTAATTTCAAATTAATGAAAACGCCTGAGTCTAAGACTTCGTTGGATAATTGGGAAGATGTTATTGAACATAGAGAAGAGGTTCTACTTGAGGACATTGATATTTTCAAGGACTTTTTGGTAGTAACAGAGCGTAGTAATGGTTTAACTCAAATAAGAATCATGCCTTGGGATGGAGCAGAAGAGTACTATTTGCCTTTTGAAAGCGAAACTTATACTGCTCATGCGACGGCAAACGTTGATTTTGAAACTGATATTTTAAGATATGCATTTCAATCTATGGCGACACCGGCTTCGATTATTGATTTCAATATGAAGACCAAAGAAAAGGAAGTCAAGAAAGAACAAGAGGTATTAGGCGGGAACTTCGATAAGGATAATTATATTGAAGAACGTGTTTGGGCAACGGCTAAAGATGGAACTCAAATTCCTATTTCTATGGTTTATAGAAAAGGATTGAAAAAAGATGGTAAAAATCCATTGCTTCTTTATGCATACGGTTCTTACGGACATTCTATGGATGCTTATTTTTCATCTACAAGATTATCCTTACTAGATAGAGGCTTTGTTTATGCTATAGCGCACATTCGCGGCGGAGAAGATTTAGGAAGACAATGGTATGAAGGCGGGAAATTATTAAAAAAGAAAAATACTTTTAAGGATTTTATAGATTGTTCGAAGTTTGTAATAGAGCAAAAATATACTTCTCGTAAACATTTATATGCTGAAGGTGGTTCTGCCGGCGGATTACTGATGGGAGTTATTTTAAACATGGCGCCAAAACTATACAATGGTGTAATCGCTCAAGTCCCTTTTGTAGATGTTACTACTACAATGCTAGATGAAACAATTCCGCTTACAACGGGGGAATATGATGAATGGGGAAATCCAAACGTTAAAAGGTATTATAAGTACATGAAGTCCTATTCTCCTTATGATAATGTAAAAGCCCAAGCTTATCCTAATATGTATATTTCAACGGGATTACATGATTCACAAGTGCAATATTGGGAGCCCGCAAAGTGGGTTGCTAAGCTGAGAACATTAAAAACTAACAGCAATCTTTTGTTTTTAGATACGAACATGGACGCAGGTCACGGTGGAGCGTCGGGAAGGTTTGAAGCCATTAGAGAATTAGCGAAGGAATTTAGTTTTTTGTTAGATTTAGAGAAAATTAAAAAGTAATTCAAAAAAATTTGTTAAATTTGCCACGTTATGAGGTCTAATAAAATTCACCTCGACTAACTATTTTTTTATGAAAGAAGAAATACAAGCTTACAATAGTGTTTTAGATTTAATTGGTAATACACCTCTTATTAAACTAAATAAAGTCACAGAAAAGTTAGAAGGTAATTTCTATGCCAAAGTAGAAGCTTTTAATCCAGGCCATTCCTCGAAAGACAGAATCGCATTATATATCATTGAAGAAGCAGAAAGAAAAGGAATATTATCTCCAGGAGATACCATCATTGAAACGACATCTGGTAACACGGGTTTTAGTATTGCAATGGTTAGTATCATCAAGGGGTATAACTGTATTCTTGCTGTAAGTTCAAAATCATCCAAAGATAAAATTGATATGCTACGCAGTTTAGGCGCTAAAGTCTATGTTTGCCCAGCACATGTTTCTGCAGATGATGAGCGCTCTTATTACAATGTTGCCAAAAGACTGCACGAAGAAACTAAAGGATCTGTTTATATCAACCAATATTTCAATCAGTTGAATATTGATGCGCATTATAACTCTACAGGACCAGAAATTTGGAAACAAACTAATGGTAAAATCACCCATCTTGTTGCTTGTAGTGGTACAGGAGGAACGATTTCAGGAACTGCAAAGTTTTTAAAAGAACAAAATCCTAACATTAAAGTTCTTGCAGTTGATGCTTTTGGATCGGTGTTGAAGAAATACCATGAAACAAAAGAATTTGATAATGATGAAATTTATCCATACAGAATTGAAGGTTTAGGGAAAAATTTAATTCCTTCAGCTACAGATTTTGATACTATCGATAAGTTTGTAAAAGTTACTGATGAAGAAAGCGCACACTGTGCAAGAGAGATTACCAGAACAGAAGGTTTATTTGTAGGTTATACTTCGGGTGCAGTTTTGCAAGCGATTAGGCAATATGCTGAAGAAGGTGAATTTGACGAAAACAGTAATGTAATCGCAATTTTCCCAGATCATGGTTCTCGTTACATGAGTAAAGTTTACAGTGATGATTGGATGAACGAACAAGGCTTTTTTGATAGCGTTAATCAAGAAGAGGTTCAGAAAATTGAACTTATAAAATAGAAAATTACAATGTTTAAATAGAGAAACTCCAGAGAAATCTGGAGTTTTTTGTTTTAGTCGCTTAGCGCTATGTTTCATTGATATTTTAATAAAATACTTTAGGATAATTATAAGATTTTTAAATTAGTAAACCTATAGATTTGTAGGCTGGCGCATTGCCGAAATCTATTAATAATTGTATTAATTCTACTATGAAAAAAAACACATTTTTATTCTCTTTATTCTTTTTAATGCTGCTGTCTCAAACCTCTTTTGGGAAAGATAAAGAAACAAACTTATTAATTTTACTTCATTCACAAAATGGATCGACGCTTAAATTAGCTCAGGGAATAGCACAAGGAATACTTTTATACCCCAATACTAAAGTAGTGATAAAGAGAGTGCCCTCATTAGATACTAAAGTGGTTTTAAGTTCGGATGTACAAAAACTTCCAATTGCGACAATTGAAGAGCTAGCCATTTACGATGGTATCGCTTTTGGAAGTCCTGTACATTTTGGTAACATAAGTGCTGATATGGCTGCTTTTTTTGCTAGAAGTATTCCTCTTTGGACTACTAGAGCTTTAGAAGGGAAGCCTGCAACAGTGTTTATGTCTTCGGGTTCAGGTTCAGGAAATGAGGTTGCTATACAATCTTTTTGGAGTACAGTGGCTTTACATGGTATGGTTATTATCCCTACTGGTATTATGGCAAGTGATACGTTAGATAAAACGATAGCTCAGGGAAACACTCCTTTTGGTGCTACTTCGATAACTGGAGCTACGGGACCAAGACCTTCCGAAAGTGAATTGGCTTTAGCAAAGGAACAAGGAAGAGCTTTGGCTAAAACAGCTAGTGCGTTGAAAATTTTCAATACATCTAAAATAAGTGAAAATGTTTTAAGTACGGAAAAGGAATGGGATGTAAACCAAACGCTTGTTAAATTAGGAATTGTTATTCCAAAAGCGCCAAATCCAGTAGGAAATTATGTTCCGTATGTAATTTCAAATAATATGGTTTATATTAATCAAGTTGCTTTAAAAGACGGTAAAATTCTTTATCCTGGAAAAATAGGAACTAATGAAATTACCGAGGAACAGGCCAAAGAAGCTACAAAGCAAGCGTTCTTAAATGTAGTTTCCGTTTTAAAAGAAGCGTCTGGTGGTGACTTAAATAGAGTTAAAAGAGTGGTTCAGCTAACTGGTTATTTTAATACTTCCCCTAATTATACACAACATGCCGCAATTATGAATACTGCTTCAGATTTAGCTGTAGCTATATTTGGAGATAAAGGTAAACATGCTCGCGCAACAATTGGAGCGGTTTCATTACCTATAAATGCTTCTGTGGAAATACAGGCTGTTTTTGAAATAGAATAATTATTTTAGACTTCTTGTTATTATAGTAAACTCCAGAGAAATCTGGAGTTTTTTGTTTTTGTCAAAAAGGCAACAGCTTTTAAAATTTCAGTTTTTCATCCAAAAAATTTCGAAAAAGCGATCTTTCAAAAAACAAAAAAATCTGCTTAAAATGGCTTTTAAGCAGATTTGGAAAAGAAATAAACAAATTAAAAAATACTTGTTAGTATTGGGTTATAGAATATCCAATTCTTGCATACAAGCTTTCATCATTTCGTATGTTCTTGCAATGTCATTGTCTAGACCAATTGAAAAACGGATCAGACCTTCAGTTAGCCCCATTTCAGCTTGTTCTTCTAAGGGAATTTCGCTTGAAGTTGAAGTTCCGGGAGCACTAAACAACGTTTTGTAGAAGCCTAAACTTACAGCTAGATATCCTAAGTTACGTGATTGCATTAGTTCCATTAAAGCATTGGCTTTCGCCAAGGTACCTACGTCTAAAGTCAGCATACCACCAAAACCGTATTCTGGATTGATCATTGAGGCATATAAGTCATGACTCGGATGACTTTTTAAGCCAGGATATACCGTTTTTATTCCGTCTTTTTCAAAATGTTCAGCTAGGTACGCAGCATTATGACTGTGTTGTTTGATTCTCAGGTGAAGTGTACGAAGGTTTTTCATAACACTTGCTGAGCGCATGCTATCCATTGTTGGGCCTAGTAACATACTAGCGCCACTGTTTACGTCTTTTAGTTGATTAATAAAGTCTTGTGAAGCACAAGTAACACCTCCTACAGTATCACTGCTTCCGTTGATGTATTTTGTCAAACTGTGAATTACGATATCAGCTCCTAATTTAACCGGAGAAACAGATAGCGGCGAGAAAGTATTATCTACAACCAATTTCAAATTGTGTTTTTTAGCAATTTTTGATAAACCGGCGATGTCAGCAACTTCCAATAACGGATTACTTACTGTTTCGCAATACAATACTTTCGTATCTGCAGTAATCGCTGCTTCAACGGCTTCAAGTTTTGTAATATCTACAAATGTAGTTGTGATTCCGAGTCTTGGTGCAAAGTTTTTAAGAAACGCATAAGTTCCTCCATAAATCGTTCTGCTAGAAACAATGTGGTCTCCAGATCCGCACAACTGCAAAAAAGTAGGTGTAATAGCTCCCATTCCAGAAGCAGATACGTTTGCTGTTTCAGTGCCTTCCATTGCAGCTAGTGCTTTGTCGAGGTATAAATTGCTAGGAGAGGAATGACGGGAATATAGATAACAGCCTTCCATGTTTCCTTCGAAAGTATCAAACATTGTTTTTGCCGAAAGGAAGGTGTAAGTCGAAGAATCAGAAATCGATGGGTTTACACCACCGAATTCGCCAAAATACTGTAAGTCTTGAATGTTGTCTGCGGGATTGAATTTCATATTGGTTATTTTTTAATTAGTTATTGTACTTTGTTGATAGTCAAAAAAATAGGCATTGTCCCTAACGGATTGATTATGGTGAAGAAAGAGGTGAGGCACAACAAGCCAAAAGTGATTAAGTCATCCATTAAAACAGTACTATTTATAATGTAAAGTACGTTTTTATAGTTTTTATATTCAATAATAAGGTTTAAAGTCAGTTTTTAAAACGGTAAATATTAAATTATGTAGATTTTATTTCTATTTTTATCGAAAAATTTACGCTTTCGCCAAAAAAACTACAATATGACTTTAGACGCAATCGATAAAAAACTACTCTTCTTATTACAAACAGATAGTAAAAAGACAACAAAAGAATTGTCTTTGAAGTTAAATTTATCTGTAACGGCCGTTTATGAACGCATAAAAAAATTAGAGCGAGAGGGTATTATTGACAGATACGTGGTATTGCTCGATAAGGCCAAGATTGAGAAGGGGTTTGTGGTTTTTTGTCATTTGAAACTTATTCAGCATACTAAAGGATTTTTAACTACGTTCGAAAGTGAGGTAGTTCAATTAAAGGAGGTGTTAGAATGTTATCATGTAAGTGGTGATTACGACTATATCCTTAAGATTGTAGTCAAAGACATGGAGGCTTACAGAGAATTTTTGGTCACCAAGTTAACGACTCTTCAGCATATTGGCAGTACGCAGAGTACCTTTATGATTAGTGAAGTTAAAAACACAACTGTAGTTGAAGTTTAGTACTTGTTATCGCAAATACTGAATTGTTTGTGGGATATTAAATAAGATGATGTGTAAAATCTTAGAAAAATATATTTAATATTGAACTTTAAACAAAACTTAATTCCTTAATTTTGTGCGACATTTTATAAAAAAACAACAAAAATAAATATACTATGAATTCATTTGACGTAGTCATTATTGGTTCTGGCCCAGGCGGATATGTATCAGCAATTCGTTGTGCACAACTTGGTTTCAAAACAGCAATTATCGAAAAGTATTCAACTCTTGGTGGAACTTGCCTTAACGTAGGATGTATTCCTTCAAAAGCATTGCTTTCTTCCTCACATCATTATGCTGAATTAGCACATTTTGCTGATCACGGAATTGAAGTTTCTGGAGAAGTGAAAGTGAACCTAGAAAAAATGATTGGACGCAAACAAGCAATTGTTGACCAGACTTCTGGTGGTGTGAAATATTTAATGGATAAGAATAAAATCACTGTTCTTGAAGGATTAGGTTCTTTTGTAGATGCAACTCATGTTGCAATTGCAAAAGCAGACGGAACTAGTGAAACAGTAGAAGCTAAAAATATTATTATTGCAACGGGTTCTAAACCTTCTAATTTGCCTTTTATCAAAATTGATAAAGAAAGAATTATTACATCTACTGAAGCATTAAAATTAAAAGAAGTGCCTAAACATCTTATCATCATTGGTGGTGGTGTTATTGGTATCGAATTAGGTCAAGTATATTTACGTTTAGGAGCACAAGTTTCGGTTGTAGAATACATGGACCGAATCATTCCTGGAATGGATGCTTCATTGTCTAAAGAATTGACTAAAGTATTGAAGAAACAAGGAATGAAATTTTACGTTTCTCATAAAGTGAAATCGGTAGAAAGAAACGGCGATGCCGTGACTGTTCAAGCTGATAATGCTAAAGGAGAAACAATCACTTTACAAGGAGATTATTCTCTAGTTTCTGTTGGTCGTCGTCCTTACACAGACGGATTAAACGCTGACAAAGCAGGAGTGAAAATTTCTGATAGAGGAATGGTTGAAGTAAACGATCATTTACAGACTAATGTATCTAACATATACGCTATTGGTGATGTTGTTCGTGGAGCGATGTTAGCGCACAAAGCGGAAGAAGAAGGTGCTATGGTTGCTGAAATATTAGCAGGTCAAAAACCACATATCAATTATAATTTGATTCCAGGTGTTGTTTATACATGGCCAGAGGTGGCTGCAGTAGGGCAAACAGAAGAGCAATTAAAAGCTTCTGGAGTGGAATTCAAATCTGGAAGTTTCCCGTTCAAAGCATTAGGTCGCGCTAGAGCAAGTGGAGATTTGGATGGATTTGTAAAAATTCTTGCAGATGCAAAAACAGATGAGGTTCTAGGAGTTCACATGATTGGAGCTCGTTGTGCTGATTTAATTGCCGAAGCAGTCGTTGCGATGGAATTTAAAGCTTCAGCCGAAGATATATCAAGAATGTCACACGCGCATCCTACTTTTGCGGAAGCGATCAAAGAAGCAGCTCTAGCGGCTACAGATAATAGAGCATTACACGTATAGAAATTCAAAATTTACTGTTTTGTTTACCAAAAAAAAGGAAACCCGTTCATTGAGCGGGTTTCCTTTTTTTGTATTTGTACTATAAATTAATCCATTTTGAATAAACCTTTGTAGTTTTCCCAGTGAGTGAATATCAGGAAAATGTTGCCCGCAAATACAAAAATAGCGAGCGGTAGGTTTTCTGGAGTTAAGAAATAATTGATTAATAAAATATTTAGTGTAACTGGGAGAATGACTAGATTAGCCAAGGTTGTGAATTTCCCTGTTACAAATGCTAATCCACACAACAGTTCGACACCTTTTGCAAGAGGAAGTAAATACATAGAAGCTACTAAACCAAGTTGAAATGCTTTAAAATCCCCTGTTGATACAGGCTCAGGACTTAGGTGTAAAAAATAACTGATAGAAGTATAGAGAAATAGAAGTCCAAGTATAGTTCGAATAATAATGGTAGCGATTTTCATAATATTAAGGTTTATTGGTTAAAAATTAAAAATGTACTGATGCGGTAAAGCTCATTTATTTTAATAGTATCTTTCTCCCTTTGATTACCGTCTATATCAGAAAAAAACAAACAATCACAAATCGATTAAGTGTTTTAATATTAGTGTGTTACTGTAAATTTACGAAAAAAAAGCAACGGATTTTTCTGATAACCACATATTAAAGCTTTTTTTTTATCGTAATTTTGAATTTTAAAGACAAATTTTCTTGAGAACATCAATTTACAAGCTCATTTCAGATCCAAAATTGTTTAAAGAACAACTTCTAATTTGGTCACAACAATTTCGCGAAGTCATTTTTTTGGACAGTAACGATTATCCGCAGCAGTATTCAAGTTTTGATTGCGTCCTGGCGGTCGATGCTTTTACTTCGATTAAAACGGACCAACATAATGCTTTTGAGGACTTAAAACAATACCAGCAAATTACTAAGGATTGGCTATTTGGCTATTTGTCTTATGACTTAAAAAATGATGTAGAGGATTTACAATCGAACAATTTTGATGGTTTAGATTTTCCTGATTTGTTTTTCTTCCAACCCAAGAAAATATTTTTGTTGAAAGGCAATGAATTGGAAATTCAATATCTAAATATGTGTGACGATGAGGTTGAGGAGGATTTTACAGATATAAATTTGCATACCAAACAAGTTGAACTACAGACCTCAGTTTTAGAAATTCAACAAAGAATTTCGAAAGAAAACTATCTAGAAAAGGTTGCGACAATGCTTACTCATATTCATCAGGGAGATATATATGAAGCCAATTTTTGTATGGAATTTTTTGCAGAAAATGCAGTTTTAAATCCATTGGATAAATTTTTTAAACTCAACGAAATTTCGCAACCTCCATTTGCTGTCTTTTTCAAAAATAACACTCAGTTTTTGCTTTCGGCATCACCAGAACGGTATTTAAAGAAAGAAGGAGAGCTTCTTATTTCGCAGCCTATAAAAGGAACTTCAAAACGATTTTTAGATCCTATTTTAGATGAAGAATCGAAGAATAAACTAGCAGCAGACCCAAAGGAGCGCGCCGAAAATATTATGATAACTGATTTAGTGCGCAATGATTTGTCGCATACTGCCCAAAAAGGATCTGTACAAGTAACTGAGTTATGCGAGATTTATTCTTTTATGCAGGTGCACCAAATGATTTCTACAATAACTTCTAAACTCGACTATCAATATAGCGCCGTCGATGCTATTAAGAAGTCTTTCCCAATGGGAAGTATGACTGGTGCGCCAAAGATTTCAGCTATGAAAATCATTGAAGACTTAGAAGAGACTAAAAGAGGTTTGTACAGTGGAGCAGTGGGTTATTTTACGCCAGAGGGAGATTTCGATTTCAATGTGATTATTAGAAGTATTTTATACAATCAGAAGAATCAATACGCTTCTTTTTCTGTAGGTAGCGCAATAACTGCATTGTCAATTGCCGAAAATGAATACGAAGAGTGCTTGCTTAAAGCAAAGGCAATGCGCGAAGTATTGCAATAATTGTCTTTCATAATTTAAAATTGAATTTTAATCTTTATTTTTGAGCTATGTTAGATAGACTCAAAAATAATATTGCTCAAAACTTCCCTTTTTTAGAAAATAAAAAGCTTTTTTTGGCCACCAGTGGTGGTCTGGATAGTATCGTTATGGCTCATTTGTTTAAGCAATTAAACTATACAATCGCATTGGCACATTGTAATTTTCAATTGCGTGGATTAGAGAGTTTTGCAGATCAAAATTTTGTCCAGGATTTTGCTTTAGCAAATGACATTCCTGTTTTTATAACTCAATTTGATACAGAGGCTTTCGCCAAAGATTATAAGCTTTCGACTCAAGTTGCGGCACGTGACTTACGTTACAACTGGTTCTACGAGCTTTTAGAAACAGAAAAATTCGATTATATCCTTACCGCGCATCATGCTGATGATAATATAGAAACGTTTTTAATTAATCTAAGCAGAGGAACTGGACTGGAAGGTTTGGTGGGAATACCGGCTCAGAATGACAAGATTATACGTCCTTTATTGCCTTTCTCGAGAGAGGAAATTGCAAACTATGCCCATGAAAATAAGATAGAATGGCGCGAAGACAGCAGCAATGCTTCCGATAAGTATTTACGCAATAAGATTCGGCATGACTTAGTTCCTTTATTAAAAGAATTGAACCCACATTTTCTAACTTCATTTCAAAAAACGCAATCTCATTTACAGGAATCACAAGCCATGGTCGAAGACGCTTCGATTATGGTCTACCAGCAGGTAGTGAAACAAGAGGAAGACGCATTCTATTTTGATTTACATCAATTAAAGAAATTACCCAATTACAGCAGTTATTTATACCAGTGGTTGCGTGATTTTGGATTTAGCGCTTGGGATGATATTTATAATTTGGTCGAAAGTCAATCAGGTAAACAGGTTTTGTCTGCCGAGTTTCGTTTATTAAAAGATAGAGAAACCTTAATTCTAACGCCAATTGACTTCGCTAATGATCAGCAAGAGTATTTTATTGAAGAAGAGTTTCAAGACGTTAATGTTCCCTTAAATCTTAGCTTTGAGAAAGTAGATGCCATTTTTATTCCTACAATTAGGACTATATTTGTCGATCAAGAAAAATTAGAGTTTCCGCTAGTTTTACGCAGATGGAATGACGGAGATAATTTTCAGCCTTTTGGTATGGAAGGCAAGTCTAAAAAAGTGAGTAAACTTTTTAAAGATGAAAAATTATCATTGTTAGAAAAAGAAAATATCTGGGTCTTATGGTCAGGAACTAAAATAGTTTGGATAGTTGGTCTTAGACAAGATGAAAGATTCAAAGTCGATAACAACACGAGCAATATATTAAAAATAGAATTACAGTAATGAAGAAATTAGTATTTATCCTTATCACTTTTTTGGCTTTCGCCAATGTAAACGCCCAAATCCTTGATCCAGCAAAATGGACAACAAAAATCGAAAAAAAATCAGACAATACTTATTTGTTAACGTTTGATGCAATAATAGAAAAAGACTGGCATTTGTATTCTCAGTTTACTCCAGATGGTGGTCCGCTGCCACTGGAAGTTAATTTTAAGAACGCAAAAGGGAATTACACCCTTGTAGGTAAAGCTAAAGAAAGTAAGACCAGAACGGCTTTCAATGACATTTTTGAAGTTAACGAAACCTTCTTCGAGAAAAAAGCGCAAATCCAGCAGCTCGTTCAAATTACAAATCCAAAGGCTTTTTCAATTGAAGTCGAACTGAATTATCAGGTTTGTAAAGAAGTATGTATTAATGTAGAGAAGAAATTTACGTTTTCTATAGCCGCAGGTTCCACAGTGGTTGCAGTCTCAAAAGAAGCGACCGCAGAAGTTGATGCTGTTGTTGAAACTGATAGCGTAAAAATAGATTCATTAGCGCCAAGTATTGGTGAAACTAATATGGTGGTTGCTCCAACTGAAAAAGTAGTAGTGGAGGAAACCAAATCAGATACGCAAAGAGGCTTGTGGTCTATCTTTTTTATTGCGTTTTTATCAGGATTTGCAGCCTTGCTTACGCCTTGTGTATTTCCAATGATCCCTATGACGGTAAGTTTTTTTACAAAGCAAAGTAAAACAAGAGCGACTGGGATTAGAAATGCGATTATCTACGGGGTTTCGATTATTGTTATCTACGTATTACTTGGATTTTTAGTGACTTGGATTTTTGGTGCTGATGCATTGAATGCTTTATCAACAAATGTGTGGTTTAACATAATATTCTTTGTCTTATTAGTAGTTTTTGCAGCTTCGTTCTTGGGAGCATTCGAAATTATGTTACCTAATTCTTGGGCAAACAAGGTCGATAGTCAAGCAGACAGAGGCGGAATAATTGGGATTTTATTTATGGCTCTGGCACTTGCAATTGTATCATTCTCTTGTACAGGACCAATTGTTGGTACGCTATTAGTAGAAGCAGCTTCCAAAGGAGGGATTGCTCCTATCATTGGAATGTTTGGTTTTTCATTGGCCTTAGCCTTACCATTTATGCTTTTCGCAATGTTTCCAGGATGGTTAAATACCTTACCAAAATCAGGCGGATGGTTGAATACGGTAAAAGTTGTGTTAGGATTTCTAGAATTGGCTCTAGCCTTTAAATTCTTATCGAATGCCGACTTGGTACTGCAATTGCATTTGTTAGAAAGAGAAGTGTTCCTAGCGATTTGGATAGCTATTTTTGGAACGTTGGCTTTTTATCTATTCGGGAAAATCACCTTACCACATGACAGTCCCACGACACATATCTCGGTAGGAAGATTAATGATGGGATTGTTAGTTTTAACTTTCACCATCTATATGATTCCGGGACTTTGGGGAGCACCCTTAAAAATCATTAGCGCTTTCCCTCCAACGTTAGAATACAGCGAAAGCCCTAAAGGTCTGGGAGGCTCAGGAAGTAGTGCGACAAATGAAGTTTTACCGGAAGGCGCTAAAAGCGGACCTCACGGGATAGTGCTATTTGATGATTATGAAAAAGGATTGGCTTACGCCAAAACAGTAAATAAGCCAATTATGCTTGATTTTACTGGATATGCTTGTGTAAATTGTAGAAAAATGGAAAACAATGTTTGGTCAGACAATGCTATTCTACCTATTTTAAATAATGAAGTAGTATTGATTTCATTGTATGTTGATGACAAAAGAGAGTTGCCAAAAAGCGAACAATTTATTTCAAAAACTACCGGTTCTGAAATTGAAACAGTAGGGGATAAGTGGACTGATTTTATGATATCGAAGTACAAGACAAATACGCAACCGTTGTATGTTTTAACAGATTTAGAAGGTAATAATTTGAATAAAGTGAAGCCAACAATAAGTTATGTAGGAGTAGGTGAATATGAGAGCTGGTTGAAAGCTGGAATTTCTAATTTCGAAAAATAATACAAAAAATCCCGATCTGAATATTTAGATCGGGATTTTTTTTTTTTTGTGTTAGGTTTAGTTTACTACACAATTTTTATAAATACTTTTATAAAAACTCTCCGTGTTGGGAGAGGTCTAAACCTAACTCTTCTTTGTCTTCACTCACTCTTAATGGTGTGATTTTATTGACAACGTAGAATAAGAAATACGAGGATAAAAAGGCAAAAATCGATACTCCTACCAAAGCGATTAATTGGTTAAAAAATAAGGTAGTTTCACCAAATATAAGTCCTTGATCTGTAACTGCAGGATTTACTGCTTTAGAGGCAAAAACTCCTGTCAATAACATTCCAGTCATACCACCTACACCATGACAAGCAAATACATCTAAGGCATCGTCGATTTTACCTTTATGAAATGCGCTTACCGCTAGGTTGCTGACAATACTACTAAATATTCCTATGAATATGGCATGCGGCATGCTTACGAATCCTGCGGCTGGAGTAATAGCTACTAATCCTACTACAGTACCAATACAAGCTCCCATTGCGGATAGTTTATGACCCAGAATTTTATCTAAGAATACCCACGCCATTCCGGCGGCTGCGGCGGCTATAGTTGTTGTTCCAAGTGCTTGTACCGCTATTCCATTTGCACCTAAAGCAGAACCAGCATTAAACCCAAACCATCCAAACCATAGTAACCCAGTTCCTAGTAATACATAAGTAATACGTGCGGGATTTGACTTTTGAGCTTTTCTTTTTCCTAAAAACATAGCGCCTGCTAATGCTGCCCATCCTGCACTCATATGAACTACTGTTCCACCGGCAAAATCCAACACTCCTAATTTAAATAGCAATCCTTCTGGATGCCATGTCATATGACATAAAGGCGCATAAATTAAGATGATAAAGAGAACCATGAATAACAAATAAGCCCAAAAACGAATTCTCTCCGCAAAAGCACCTGTAATTAAAGCGGGTGTAATTATTGCAAATTTGGCCTGAAATAAAGCAAATAATAGAAACGGGATAGTGGGAGCTGCCTGCCAAGCGGTGTGAATACCAACTCCTTGAAAGAACAGAAAGGGAATAGGATTACCGATTATTCCTCCAATTGTAGGGCCAAAAGACAGGCTAAATCCAATTACGATCCAGAGTACAGTTACAATGATCATAGCCATGAAACTTTGTAACATGGTGCTGATCACATTTTTTTTGCCTACCATTCCGCCATAAAAGAATCCTAAACCGGGAGTCATAATAAGAACAAGTGCTGTAGCAACTATCATCCATGCGGTATCTCCAGTATCAAATGCTATTTCTTCTATCGGAATTGGATGTGCCGATAAAATCGAAGTGGAAAACAAACTTAGTACTAAAAGGGAAACCAGCAATATGCTTAATACAATTTTTCTCATTTTGTGTTGATTTAGATTTCAACAAAAATATAAAATAATATAAAACACCCCTTTAAAAATGAATAGGTAGGGGTTATTTTTACTAAATAATCATAATGACCCCTATTTTTTTACGGGTATATGGAAATATATTGTTCGAAATAAGGATTTATTAAGATGTTAGTGAATTAAAATAGTATAATTTCCTTTTTTTGGTCTATTTCAAAAAAAACAGACAATTTACTAGCGAGTAAATTGTCTGTTTTAAGAAGTTAACTTTCTATCGTGTGAAATAAATCTAGTTTTGATTGAATTTTTCCTTATATCTCTTATTTAATAGAGATTGATGCGTGTCAAGACTAATCATTCGACCTTGAATAAAAGCATGTGATATTTTATTAGTTCTCATATCTAAGGCATCACCAGCAGAAAGGAATAAAGTGGCGTCTTTCCCTATTTCTAGCGTACCACATTGAGCGTCTATTCCTAATATTTTGGCTGTATTAGAAGTGATTAATTGCAATGCTTGTTCTTTATCCATTCCGTAGGCTGCACATGTACCAGCTAGAAAAGGTAGGTTTCTGGTATTCATACGTTCCATGTCACCACTATTTTCTAAACCGACTAAAACTCCTTTGTCAGTTAATAATTTTGCGACTTTATAAGGTAAGTTAACATCGTCATCTTCGTGTTCTGGCATATCATGAACTCTTTTTAAAAGTACAGCTACGTTATTTTTTTGTAGTAATTCTGCAGTTTTATAAGCTTCATAACCTCCTACAATCACCATTTTTTTAATGCCATTATTTTTAGCTAATTGCACTGCATCGATAATCTGTTTTTCTTCATTAGCATTAATGAATAATGTTTGAGAACCATCAAACAGTCCTTTTGTAGCTTCAAAAGTTAGATTTCTTTCTTTTGCATTGTCAACTTGATATGCTTTTGCATTCGACAAAAATGTAAGAATCTCATTTATTTGAGTTTTGTAATCTTTGTTTTCTTCGATACTTCCTGGTTCAAACCAAGATCCGCTTCTCTTGTAGCTGGATGGGAAATGAAGGTGGATACCATCATTTTCTTTTATAAGAGCATCTTCCCAAGTCCAAGCGTCTAGTTGAACGATGGAGGAAGTACCTGATATTCTTCCGCCACGAGGTGTGATTTGAGCTATTAATACCCCATTTGGTCTCACAGTTTCGATGACTTTTGATTCTGAGTTGTAGGCTATGATACTTCTCACATGAGGATTTAGCTGTCCAATTTCATTTTCGTCATCAGATGATTTAATAGCATCGATTTCAACTAATCCTAATGTAGAGTTTGGAGCTATAAAACCCGGATAAACTTCTTTGCCACTAGCATCAATAGTCATATCATAAGCGCTTTTGTCTATTCGAATTGTAGTAGCGTCAGCAATCATAGTGATTTTTCCATCTTTAAAACCTAAGGCGCTATTTTCGATAACTTGTCCGTTCCCGATATGTGCTTTGGCATTTAAAATCAATATGGATTTTGATTGTTTGGGAGCCGGCGTTTGTTGTGCATTTGTAAATAATGACACACTCAATGCCAATACTAAAATATATATGTTTTTATTCATTTGTCTCTAATTTATTAGGTGATAATAACTTTTAAGGTTCAATTTATTAATGTTCCATAGTATCACAGTGGTATTCTACTTTTTCTTTTCTTTTTGGTTCTTGAGTTGGTGCACCTTGGTTTTTCTCTTGTAGTAATTGACCAATTAGCTCGTTTCTTTCTTTGGCAATAGCCGCTCTTTGAAGCTCATCTTTTTGCACATCATAGTAAACTACACCTTCAATTAAAGTTTTTTCGGCTTTAGCATAAATAGAAAGAGGGTTGTTGTTCCAAAGTACAATATCAGCATCTTTTCCCACTTTTATACTTCCTACTTTGTCGTCGATATGCAACAATTTAGCAGGATTCAGTGTCACAAATTTCCAAGCCTCTTCTTCCGAAACATCACCGTATTTAACCGCTTTTGCAGCTTCTTGATTTAACCTTCTAGACATTTCAGCATCGTCAGAATTATAGGCTACTATTACTCCAGCATTATGCATTATTGGCCCATTGTAAGGGATTGCATCATTTACCTCAAACTTATAAGCCCACCAGTCAGCAAATGTAGAAGCTCCAGCACCATGTTCTTTCATTTTGTCGGCTACCTTATACCCTTCAAGAATATGAGTGAAGGTGTTGACTCTAAAATTAAATTTTTCAGCCACCTTCATCAACATTAATATTTCTGATTGAACATAAGAGTGACAACTGATGAAACGCTCTTTGTTAATAATCTCAGCTACTGTTTGTAAATCTAAATCTACTCTTGGAGCAACTCCTTTTCCTTTTTTCGAATTATAGTTTTTCCATGCTAAATCATATTCTTTTGCACGTTGAAAATAATCTGTAAAAACTTGTTCTACACCCATTCTTGTTTGCGGAAAACGAGTTGGGTTTATATTGCCCCAGTTAGACTGTTTTACATTTTCACCCAAAGCAAATTTGATGAATTTAGGTTGGTTTTTATAAAGCATCTCATCTGCATCTTGTCCCCATTTCCATTTTACGATGGCAGATTGTCCACCGATAGGATTTGCAGAACCATGTAATAATTGAGAGGTAGTTACGCCACCAGCAAGCTCCCTATAGATATTAATATCTTCAGAGTTTACAACATCTTGAATTGAAACTTCAGCACTAGAATTGTGTCCACCTTCATTAACTCCGCTGGAAATTGCGATATGAGAATGTTCGTCAATAATTCCGCTGGTTAAGTGTTTTCCTTTTGCATCAATTACAGTTGCTCCTGCATCAGATAGATTTTTACCAATTGCAGCGATTTTACCATTCTTAACTAAAACGTCTGTTTCCTCAACAATACCTTCTTTCTCATTTGTCCAAACCGTTGCATTTTTAAAGAGTAATGTTTCAGCAGTAAGTTTTTTTGTATTACCAAAAGCAACATTAGGGAATGTTGTAGGCATAATGATATTGTTCTTTTGTATTTTTAGTGAATCCACCGGTTTTACATATGGAGCGATTTTATTGGCTGACCATTTCACTTCGTTACCATTAAATAAAATTGCTTTTCCTGAAAGAACTTGAACATCATCTATATATCCAATCAATCGAGTGAATGTCGTTTGTGTAGAATCTGTTGATTTTAAAACATTCGAAATCCAATTATTCGAAATTGAAAGTTTAGA
Source organism: Flavobacterium hiemivividum (assembly GCF_004349145.1). Taxonomy (GTDB): domain Bacteria; phylum Bacteroidota; class Bacteroidia; order Flavobacteriales; family Flavobacteriaceae; genus Flavobacterium; species Flavobacterium hiemivividum. Next base: position 110,081 of record NZ_SMFO01000007.1, read on the forward strand.
GCTTAATTTTTGAGAATTAGCTGTATTTACTTCCGATTTTGGAGACTCTATTTCACCAGTAATTTTCCACGTATATTTTTTATCGGCGATTGTCAAGTCATATTCTCCTCTAATGTCCTTAGTGGTGATGTCATTTACAACATACTTAGATCCTTGAACCCAGTTTTCATAAATTTTAGTTTGATCATCGAATATCTCACCGCTAGTAATTATGAAGTTTGCATAATTCCCGTTCTTCAAACTTCCAATTTCATTACTTTTTCCTAAGATTGAAGCAGGTACAGTTGTTAATGCCTCTAATGCTTTTGTTTTATCAAAACCATATTTTATAGCTCTCAGCAGATTTGTTCTAAAATCTTCTGTTTTTTTCAATTTATCAGTAGTCAATGCAAAAACAATCCCATTGTCTGTTAGCACTTTTAGATTAGTAGGCGCTTGATTCCAAAAACGTAAATCTTTCAATTCCATTTGGTTGGCCTGATTAGGGTCGGACACATTATAAGCTTCAGGGAAATTTATTGGAATAATAAATTGAGCATTAGTTTTCTTAATTTCTTCAATTCTTTCGAATTCGTTTCCTATTCCTTTCATCACATATTTCAAACCGAATTCCTTAGCGATTTTTGAAGCTCGCATGCTATTTAGTTTGTCTTCTGTAGCAAATATTTGAACAAGTTTTTCGTTTTCGGCCAGGGCAGATAATGATAAATCCTTATTTTCAGCATTCCCATTTTTATACCACTTCAAATCATGATTAACTTGTTTTAACAAGGCTGTCATTCCCATTAATGAGCTTGGATAAGCTTGGTTTGAGGTAACGCTTCTGGTAAAACCAAAATGATTAGATGCTTTAGCAGTTATTAATCGGTTGCTTTTTTCATTATTATTTAATGCGATTAAAGAACCTGTACCTCTGGCAATACCGTCGTGTAGATGAGTTCCCACTACACCAAATCCAGCTTTCAATAATTCTTCGGCTTTAGCTTGGTCGTATTTAAAATTATCATACGCATTCACTTCTGAGCGAATATGCTCATTCCAGTAGTAACCTTCGCGCTTCGTATCATAGGATTGACTTTGGCGATTACCTTCTGTTCTTTTAGGTTTGTCCATACCAAAACTCGTGTACATATCAATAAAAGAAGGGTAAATAGATTTTCCTTCTAAGTTTATTGTAATAGTATTTTTTGGAATGTTTACCGATGTTCCTGCTGCAATTACTTTTCCATTTTGAATAAGTAAAGTACCTTTTTCGATTATCTGCGTGGGAGTTACAAATATCTTGGCATTGGTAAAAGCAGTATAATTGTTGTTTTTATTTTGAACACTTTCGTTGTTAGGGAAGTATTCTTGAGCATTAATTTTTGGTATAAAAATTAATAAAAAAAGAAGGGTAATTATTCTTTTCATAGTTTTTTTGTTAGTTTTTGGGTAAAAATAGAGAATAAGTATGATATTTTTTGCAAAATAAAATAATTAACATCTGTTTTCTGACTTTAAGTAGGAGCTTGTGTTTTTTTCGAAAAAAAAAGGGAACATAAATAATTTTTATATTCCCTTTTGTGATTTATTATTGACACTTTTCTAGCCAATCGTTTTTTCGATGTAATCTGAATTTAAAAGATAGAGTGCTCCCATATATTGAATCTTAAATGAGACTAAATCACCTATTTTATAGTCTTTTTTCGAATGAGAAATATCAATGACTAACATATCAGAACTAGCGTCGACGATGGTAATATCAGTATCTTCTGCTTCAATATATTGTGGTTGCATGTCTAACAGTCCAATATCCAGAATTGCACGCAATGAAGTAACTCCTAAGTCGGTATTGTCCTCCATGACATAAGTGTTTCCAACGCCACTTTCGCCTAACTCACCTGTAGGAGCATCTGGTTTTTCGGTAATTTCTATAATCTCCGAGTACAATTTAAAGACATCATTGTGCATGTCTTTAATAGTTTCACCAGTGAATAAGTCTTTACCAAAGAATAATGCTTCTCCAATTCTGAAATGATTCACCGCCATAGGACGTGCATTTTTTAGAATTAACGGAATTGCTACAGAGGTTCCTCCGGAAACCCATGATATTTTAATATTAAATTTAGCTTCAATCAATTGTTTGTAAAGACTCAGCTGAATTAGCTTGTCTTGAGTAGGCATTATTCCGCTCAGGCAATTTAGATTTGTTCCAATGCCTCGAATTTCGATATTTGGTAAACTTAGAATACTACCATAAAAATCAACTAATTCCTCGCCCATCACACCTTCACGTAGATCGCCCATCTCAATCATAATGATGATTTTATGGATTTTATTTTGATTTTGCGCTTCTTTCGAAAGCATTTTTATGGTATCAATTTCAGTATTAAAACTTACATCTGCATAGCGAACAATACTTTCAATACTTCGTTTTGCAGGTGGTTTGATATAGACGGTTTGAATAGTAGGATCTAAGGCTTTAATTTTTTTTAAATTACTAATTCGGGAGTCGTGCATTTCTCTCACTCCCAAAGCGATAATTTCCTTTAAATATATTTTATTTCCACAAAGTAGTTTGGTTACAACTCCCCATTCTATATTTCTGGATTCGAAAATAGTATTCAAGTAGGCATAATTCTCTTCTAATTTTTTTCGGAATAGTTTTATAAAAGCCATTATTCTATAATTTTACGTGGAATCGTTTTGGAAATTCTGGTTAATAATTCATAATTCAATTGGTTACTATAATCGCTAAAAGAAGCTATAGTTAGTGCGATGTCATTTTGAGAACCTATTAGTACTACTTCATCGTCTTTCTTTACTGATTCTAGGTTTGTTACATCGACTGTCATCATATTCATGTTTACAGAGCCTACGACAATACATTGCTGTCCATGAATAAGCACTCTTCCTTGATTGCTAAGCGAACGGCTGTAACCGTGGGAATAACCAATGGGAATTACGGCGACTTTCATTTTTCTTTCTGCCAGAAAACTGGTTCCATATCCTATAAACTCTCCAATTTTCACCTTTTTAACGCTCATTATTTGACTTTTCCAAGTAATAACTCTTTGTAGCGGATCAATTTTACTCTTTTTGGTACTCAAATAATTAACAAAAACTTCAGGACTTGGCCATAAGCCATATTGAAGAATCCCTATACGTACCATATCCATTCTGGTTTCAGGAAACATGATAGATGCTGCTGAACAAGCTGAATGTTTGATTTCTGGTTTCAGGTCATTCTTACAAAGATATTGATAAATCTCTTCGAATCGCTTTATTTGCTTGTCCACTCTGTAATAGTTTGCGATACTTTCGGCACCCGCATAATGGGTGCAAAGTCCTTTAAAATAGACGTATTCTTTTTCTTTTTTTAGATAAGGAATAATGCTATTTAGGGCGTTCTTTTCAAAACCTGTGCGGTTCATTCCAGTCTCTACTTCGATGTGAACAATTGCTTTTTTATTAAGTTTTTTTGATGTTTTTACAGCTTTTGTCAACCGGCCTTTATCAAAAACAAAAAATTCGACATTATTATCGACCACCCATTCCATGTCTTCGTCCTGAACGAGTCCCATGACCATAACGGTGGCTTTGTCTTGCAATTCTTCTATTATATCCTTTGCTTCCTGTACATCAAAAACCGAGAAATGTGTAATTCCGTTTTTATATGCCATCGAAACAATTTCCCTGACTCCATGTCCATAAGCATTGCCTTTTACAACGCATGATATTTGTACTTTTTTTCCAAAAGTAGTGCGGAGAAAAGACAGATTATTCTTGTAGGCAGTCGTATTAAGTTCTATTGTTGAATTAGTGTGCATTTGTAATCTGTTTGCTAATGTGATGAAAAATAGATACTCCAGTCGTAATTATTTCGTCTGGAAAATCGTAGTCTGGATTGTGTAAGGCGGGCGTTTCTGTTCCTGATCCCAGTCCAAACATCGCACCTTGATAGTGCTGGGTAAACAATCCGAAATCTTCTCCCCAAGTAAAAGGGCTTTCTTTTTCCAATAGTTCAAAATAATTTTCGTTAGCAGCTACTCTAATAAAGTTGACTGCTTTTTCATTATTTTCATTGGCTTGGAAACCTTGCGTCCATTTGATATTGCATTTCAATCGATATTCATCTGCAGCAGTATTTGCTATATTTTCTAAAGTAGTTTCTACTTTTCTCATCTGAGAATTGCTATCACTTCTCACCGTAAAATGAATTTCTCCAGCTCCCGCCGAAACACCATAGGCTTTTTTGCCCATTTTAGTATAAATAGGAGTGATCAGGCAATAATTTTCTTTCGAAATGTCAGCTTGAATAAAAGTGTTAAACTGGGTAATAATCGAAGCTATCGCTAAGGCAGGATTGATTCCTTTTTCAGGTTCTCCAGCATGTGCTGTTATTCCGTCCAATTTTATTATCATGCTATTTACGGCACAAGTAAATGTACCGTTTTTAACTACAATCTGGTTTTTTGGATATCCAGGTAAATTGTGTAGGGCAAAAACGTAATCGGGTTTAAATCTTTCAAATTTTGGATCTGAAAATACTTTTTGCGCACCGCTACCATCTTCTTCCGCAGGTTGAAATAATAGCATCACACTTCCCGTTTCTGGTTTGTGGTGGTATAATTGGGTGGCTAGTCCACATAGAATAGCCATATGACCGTCATGTCCGCATTTATGCGAAGCGTCATCAGTGAGCGAACGATGTTCAAACGTATTGATTTCTTCAATGGGTAGGGCGTCCAACTCGCATCTAAACAAAACCGTTTTTCCTGGCTTTTCGCCTTTATAAATGGCAATAATTCCAGTTCCTCCAATAGTAGTTATAACTTCATCAGCTGGATAATTTTCTAGAAAAGAGATAATTTTTTTTGCAGTTTTCACTTCTTTTCCAGAAACTTCCGGATATTTATGTAGTTCCTTTCGCAGTAGAACAAGTGTTTCCATGCGTTGGTTTAAATTCTCCATTTTGGACTATTTGATAAGACGCATTTCTAGGTATTTATTGGTAAAACCTAATTTTTCATATAAACCTTTAGCGGGATTGCCTGGCTCTACGTGAAGAGCTATGTTTCCTTCGGCGATCGATATTGCTTTTTGCATTAATTGTTTCCCGTAGCCTTTCCCACGTTGGCTATTGTCTACAGCAATATAAACTAAAATATTCTCAGGGATAAAATCTTTCATTCCTGTGTTATTTAAAATTACAACACCTACAATTTTATTCTCGTCTAGACCTACCACTATATTTCCTCCTTTGTCAGGATTCATAACATAAGCGATACATTTTAGAATGTCTTCTACCTTATCTCCGTATTCTTCTAAATGAGTATGTAGAAACTGAGCGATGATTTGGTTTGTATGTGTTTTGTCTTCTCCTGAAGCACTATTGGTTATTTTGAATTCCATTTTGATTTTCTTGTTTGTTATTATGATAAAGTGATATTGTAACGAATAATAGAAGTGAAATAGTTATTCCATAAATATTTGCGTCTAAATGTTCAGGTAATTTTATTCCTAAAGGTAACTTATTTTCGGTAATTATAAGTAAAATTGTGGTTGCTCCGCCAAAGAGCATACTCCAGAAAGCAGCTTTAGGATGGCTTTTTTTCCAAAATAAAGCACCAAGGACGGGAATAAATAAACCGGAAACCATAAAAGCGTAGGAGTATAGCATGAGTTCCAACACGTTTTGCATTTGGGAAGCCAATAAGATTGCGAAAATCCCAACTAGTAGCGTTATGATTTGTGATAGCCTAAGTTCCTTCTTATGAGTTAGTTCTTTTTTCGAGAATTTAGCAATAATATCAGTTACGATATTTCCCGATGCAGCCATTAAACAGCTGTCAGCGGTAGAAAGAATTGCCGAAAAATAAGAGGAAAGCATTAATCCCATTAAACCAATTGGTAAAACGGTAGCTAATAAAATGGGTAATCCCATCTCGCTGTCCATTGACGCAGCATTTGTAATTCCGTCAAACATGCCTTTGGTTGCCGCAACTTTGGCAAGCATTCCGAGAACAACTCCCATAAAAGCCATTATGGGCCATTCAAAAACTCCTGCAATTATCCAGGCTTTTTTCGCTTCTTTTTCTCCTTTACTGGCATAAATTCGCTGGTATAAGGTCATTCCAACAAACCAAATAGGAATAATGGTTACGGACCAATTTAATATTTGGTACCAAGTAACATTGGTCAGCGATAAATATTTTGGATCTAAGGTTTCTTTGATGGCTTCCCAACCACCTACAGCATTGTAGGCAACAGGTATTCCTATAAAAACTAAACCACCAATAAGGATTAACCATTGAATCGTATCTGTGTAGATGACCGCTTTTAAACCGCCAATGGTGGTATAAGCAACAGCAATAACCCCCATGACAATTAAGGCGGTTTGGATATTTAGTCCGTCAATAGTTGCCGAAGCTAATTTGGCTCCTGCCAAAACCTGAGAACTGGTGAAACCTATGTAGCCAATTGCAGAAATAATTCCAGCAAGGAGGGCCACTTTTCCATTATAGAAATGACCGAAAATTTGCGGGAAAGTGAAAAATTTATACTTGTGTCCCAGATGACTTACTTTCGGAATTAGGAAAACCGCACTTAGCCAAGCACCCAGTAGTCCTGTAAAGAGCATCCAAGAACCGGAAAGTCCCATTGTAAAACCAAGTCCTCCTAATCCTATTGAGAATCCACCACCAACATCAGTAGCCACTACCGATAATCCGATATGCCAACTGCTCATGTTTCTACCGCTAACATAAAAATCCTCGGCAGTTTTGTTTTTGTTAAAAAAATAAAGACCGACACCTAACATAGCCAGCATGTAAACCACAAATATTACATAATCTATTATGTGCATTTGTTCCTATTTTTGATTATTTAGTAGCCTGTAAATGGAATTTTTCCAAAAGGCAATAGATGCAGCGAACTGCAATAAAGGTTTGTATTTTCAAGTTGATTTCAGGAATGTGAAATCGGAGATTGGGTTGTTCGAATTATTGAAAAAAATTCGGTTTTAACCCTGAAAAAGCAAATAATTAGCGGCAAATATAAGAAAATATATCCGATAACACATAAAAATGCAATGATTTAGGGCAGTTTACTCTGTCAAGTGCTGTGTTTTTACATTGTTTTGTTAGGTGTAAAAGAATGTTTTTATAGGTCATATTATTTGTAAAACCTTCAGTTTAGTTCTCTTATTGAGGATGGTTGTTTGGTTTTAAAATCACTATCTATCAAATGAAAATAAGTCTGAATCTGTGGGTTTTCCAATATAAAGGTCTTTTATCATTTCGGCGGCAATGACGCTAAATGTGATTCCATTTCCTCCATAACCAAGTGCAAAATACATATTTGGATGGTCTTTATGTTCGCCAATAAACGGCAGTCCATCTTTAGTTTCTCCAAAAGTCCCGCACCAATAAAAGTCAATTTCGATTTTACTATCGGGGAATAATTTTTTAAATCTTTTTAGAATGGCTTCGTTCTTTTTCTCCATCAATTTGTCTCTTCGCTCAGGGTCTTGAAAAGGCTCATCAAAACCACCTACCATTATTCTGTTGTCTTCAGTAGTTCTAATATAAATATACGGTCTCGCTGTCTCCCAAATTAGGCATTTCTCTTTCCAAAAATCGGTAGGCTTCATTGGTTTGCTGACCAGGACATAGGTAGAGTTAAGTTGCATCACTTTCTCTTTCAATAAATTTTGAGACTCAAAACCGGGAGCCGCAACTATTTTCTTTGCTTTGATCGTATTTTTATTTGCCGTATACGCAATTATGTGGTCTTTTTTATTCGCAATCTTAACCACATCGGTATGACTGTAAACCAATAAGTCCGAATGCTTTTTGTGATAATCTAATATTGCATTGCAGAGTTTAAAAGTGTCTATCTGAGCCGAACAGTCATTATATAATGCACCTTTCTTATCAATATTGAATTTGCTCTTCAGTTGTTTTTGGGTCAATAAAGTTACTGGTAATTGATGCTTTTTCCGAACGTCAAATTCCTTTTTTAAATCCTTTAAACCGGCTGCATTTGAAGCAAGGTATAAACTAGAACGCCAATCAAAGTCTCCATTAATCTTTAGTTTTTTTATAATTTTCTCTAAGGTGTAAATGGAATCCAAGCACTTTCTATAGGCTTTAACGGCATTTGCTTCGCCTACTTTTTCAATTAGATCAAAAAGAAAAACATCAATTTCATATTGAAGTTGGGCCGTACTTGCTGTGGTACTTCCTGTCGAAGCCATTCTTTTGTCTACGATAATACATTTCACTTTAGCTTCACATAAAAAATGCGCGCATAGTGCTCCTGTAATTCCAGAACCTATTATTAAAACCTCGGTTTCAATATTATCATCTAAAGTCAAGTAATCTTTGTTAAGCCCATTCTTTATAAGCCAAAATGGTAATCCTGATTTTAAATCCATGATTTTATCTGTTTTAGTTTAGCATTTATAAAAATAATGAATAGTAGGAAACCCTTATTTTGTAATATTGGTTTAATGTTATAAAATTGACAACTAATCGTTTAGGATAGAAGTTGTACTAAATTTAATTTTGGTATGTTAAAAATCATTATTTTTAATAAAATTATCCGATATGCTAGTTAAAGTTTTTGGAAGTGCCGTTTTTGGAGTAGAAGCAACTACTATCACCGTAGAAGTGAATATTGATAAGGGAATTGGATATCATTTAGTGGGCTTGCCTGATAACGCCATCAAAGAAAGTAGTTATCGTATTGCGGCTGCTCTCAAGAATAACGGCTATACTATGCCTGGAAAAAAGATTACGATCAATATGGCTCCTGCTGATTTACGCAAAGAAGGTTCTGCTTACGATTTAACTTTAACGATCGGAATTCTTGTTGCATCCCAACAAATTCAAGCTACTGATATCGACAAATATATTATTATGGGCGAGCTTTCACTAGATGGAAGTTTACAACCCATTAGAGGAGCATTACCTATAGCCATAAAAGCCAAAGAGGAGGGTTTTAAAGGTTTCTTTCTGCCAAAACAAAATGTGAAAGAAGCAGCTATTGTTGCAGGATTAGAGGTGTATGGTGTAGAAAATGTTCAGGAAGTTATTGATTTCTTGGAAGAAAAAGGAAATTTAGAACCCACAACTATTGATACCAGAGCCGAGTTTTATAAAGATTTAGATTTTCCAGAATTTGATTTTTCAGATGTTAAAGGGCAGGAGTCTATAAAAAGATGTATGGAAATTGCCGCCGCTGGTGGTCATAATATTATTCTAATAGGTCCGCCAGGAGCTGGAAAAACGATGTTAGCCAAACGATTACCGAGTATTTTGCCGCCCATGACTTTGCGTGAAGCGCTAGAAACTACTAAAATTCATAGTGTTGCAGGAAAACTGAAAGAAGTGGGTCTGATGAACCAAAGACCGTTTAGAAGTCCCCATCATACAATTTCAAATGTGGCTCTTGTCGGTGGTGGGAGTTACCCGCAACCGGGTGAAATTTCGATGGCGCACAATGGAGTTTTGTTTCTAGATGAATTACCAGAATTTAAACGTGATGTACTAGAAGTAATGCGCCAACCCTTAGAAGATCGAGAAGTTACGATATCAAGAGCCAAGTTTACGGTTACTTATCCGTCGTCGTTTATGTTAGTTGCGAGTATGAACCCGAGTCCGAGTGGTTTTTTTAACGATCCTGATTCTCCTCAAACTTCTTCACCACACGAAATGCAACGGTATCTGAGTAAAATATCTGGACCATTGTTGGACCGAATAGACATTCACATCGAAGTTACTCCGGTTCCTTTCGAAAAATTATCAGATGATCATAAGGCAGAAAGTAGTGTTGATATCAGAAAAAGAGTGACAGCAGCGCGTGAAATCCAGTCGGGACGATTTGAATTGATGGAAAACATCCATTACAATGCCCAAATGAATACCAAGCATATTAGAGAATACTGTGCGCTTGACGATGTTTCGAAACAGTTGTTAAAAACGGCTATGGAACGACTAAATCTTTCTGCCCGAGCTTACGACAGGATTTTGAAAGTAGCAAGAACGATAGCTGATCTTGATGCAGCTCCTACAGTAATATCCTCTCATATTGCCGAAGCGATTCAGTATAGAAGTTTGGATCGTGATGGCTGGTTGGGGTAATTTAGAGTTAAGGATGAGCCCACAGCTTGCGCGAGCGTCCCGCTCGTGTTCATAAAGAATCGTAATATGTGATAAAATATTTAATGAGTACTAAATACAAATTTGGAGAGAAAACAGGAGCTTATTTTGTGAGCTTCGCAACTGTAAATTGGATTGATGTTTTTACTAGGGACGACTATTTCGTGATTATTATAGAATCATTGGATTTTTGTAGAAAAAATAAGGGTATGGAAATATATGGATATTGTATTATGCCCAGTCATATTCATTTACTATTTAGATCTGCAAATGCAGATCCATCAGGATTGATCAGAGATTTCAAAGGATTTACTTCAAAAAAAATGCTTAAAACAATTGAAGAAAATGCTCAGGAGAGTAGAAGAGAATGGATGCTTTGGATGATGGAGCGAGCGGGTAAGAAGAATAGTAATATTAAAAACCGACAATTTTGGCAACAGGACAATCATCCAATCGAGATTTGGTCCTTAAAAGTCTTTGAACAAAAGCTAAATTATATACATAATAATCCAGTTGAATCTGGTTTTGTAACCGACCCTATAGATTGGAAATATAGCTCGGCAAGAAATTATGGTAATGATGACCAGACTGTTTTAGAGATAGATATAAATTGACTTAGACTGAGCGCACGAGCGGGACGCTCTCGCCAGCGGCGAGGTGAAAAATGGTTTCAAGAAAAATAGTCGTGAATGATAGCCCCGATATAAATGAAAATCCTTGTGTGGGCTAGCGTTTAGCCCGCACAAGGATTGTAATGTCCCGAAGCGTCGGGAGCTGGAGATGACTTCTAAAAAAACGAAATCATTCTGCTCCTAAAAAGAAACTATAATTTATTAGTTAGAACGTCTGTCGTTATTAGAATTCGGACGTCTCGGTCCAAAACTATTACTTGCTCTAGCAGTAGTTTCAGTTTTTGGTTTTCTAGGTGTCGAATTACGCTGTGGTCTTCCTTGTCCTTGCTTAATAGGTTGAGTAGATGCTTTTGGATCCGGCTCAAAACCAGCAATGTTTTCGGTTGCTATTTTAAGACCAATTAACTTTTCTATGTCGCGTAAAAATGTAGTTTCGTCTGGACTAAATAAAGAAATTGCTTCTCCATTTGCTCCAGCTCTTCCTGTTCTACCTATGCGGTGAACATAATCTTCAGGAATATTAGGCAACTCAAAATTGACAACATGAGGTAATAATGGAATGTCTAGTCCACGAGCCGCAATATCTGTAGCTACTAAAGCGGTTATGCTTCCGCTTTTAAAACCGGCTAAGGCTTTTGTACGTGCGCCTTGTCCTTTATTTCCGTGAATTGCTGCTGCCTGAATGCCAGCGCTAATCATACTTTCAGTAAGCTTATTTGCACCTTGCTTTGTTCGAGTAAATACCAAAATCTGTTTCCAGTTTCCTTCCGTAATCAATTTGATAATCAATTCTGTTTTTTTCTCTTTTGCAACTGGATATACTTTTTGAGTAATAGCATCAACGGTAGTGTTTTCTGGTGTTGCTTCAACCTGAACTGGTTTATGCAAAATACCCATTGCCAAATTTTTAATATCTTTTGAGAACGTCGCCGAAAATAATAAGTTTTGTCTTTTTGCAGGTAATACTTTCAGTATACGCTCAATGTCTCTTAAAAAACCCATGTCTAACATTCTGTCCGCTTCATCTAATACTAAGATTTCTACTTTAGATAATGTTAGTAAACCTTGATTTTGTAAATCGATTAATCGACCGGGCGTTGCAACTAAAATATCGACACCTTGTCGCAGTTGAGCCACTTGTGGTTTTTGATTTACACCTCCAAAAATTACGGCAGATCGTATATCTAAAAACTCACTGTATTCTTTTATATTAGCTAGTATTTGAGCTGCTAATTCTCGTGTTGGGGTTAATATTAAGGCACGAATAGGTCTGTGGCTTAAGTGTTTTCCTTGCGATAATGTTTGTAATATTGGTAGCGTGAAACCGGCTGTTTTTCCTGTTCCTGTTTGAGCAGATGCTAACACATCTTTACCTTCTAAAATAGGTGGAATTGCTTTTTGTTGAATTGGAGAAGGGGTTGTGTACCCTTTTTTGCTGATGGCTTTTAATAAAGCATCAGATAAGCCTAATGAGTTAAATGACATAAAATGTGTTTATGAAGTAAACACCTTTTGTTTAGTGCACTTCTTTAATTTGACGCGAAGATACTGCTTATTTTTCCTTTGTTTTTTAATAATTAACTTTGTTTGAATAAATATGCGGCTTCATTTTTAATCAGACACAGCTAAATGATGGATAGTTTACTGTTTATTTCGAATAAAACACAGATAAGAAATTTTGAACGGAGAAGCTCAAATTAGAAAAGTTGGGAACAAAAATAATCGGGAAATTTCCCGATTTTAATGGTTGTATGTCTTTACTTTTTATCTGATTTCGTCAAAAGTATTTCCTTGAGTGATATCTCCAGTTTTATAGCCTTTCAAGAACCAGTACTTTCGTTGTTCGGATGTGCCGTGAGTAAATGATTCTGGGACAATATGACCCTGCATTTTAGATTGAATTGCATCGTCGCCTACCGCATGTGCGGCGCTTAAAGCTTCATCAAGATCGCCAGCTTCTAAAATATTATTCATTTGCTGGTTGTAATGCGTCCAAACTCCGGCATAAAAATCGGCTTGCAATTCCAGAGCCACAGATAATTTATTGGCTTCAGACTTGCTTTTACCTTGTTGCATCTGACGCATTTTATCAGATGTTCCTAATAAAGTTTGAACATGATGCCCTATTTCATGTGCAATTACATAAGCGGTTGCAAAATCTCCACCTTGAGCTCCAAATCGAGTTTTTAATTCTTCGAAAAAAGCTAAATCCATGTATACCTTTTGGTCTGCTGGGCAATAGAAAGGGCCAGAATCAGAGGTGGCATTACCACATCGCGTTTGCACTGCGCCACTGAATAATACAATATTTGGCTTTCTGTACTCTAGATTATTTTCACTGAAAATTTTTGTCCAAACATCTTCATTATCGGCTAATACTGTTTTGATGAAGGCTTGCTCTTCAAGTTCGTTAGCTGTTAATGCTCTTTCTTCTGTTTGTGTAGGTTGGTTGCCTTGAGTTTGTTCTAAGATATTACCCACAATTTGGGCATTTTCGCCTCCAAAAACATTTATCAGTAATATAATAACGCCTATAATTCCTCCACCTACAATTGTTTTACCGCCAGAAGACATTCCTCGTCTGTCTTCTACGTTGTCGCTTTGTCTACGTCCTTTCCATCTCATATGATTTCAATTTTGGATTCTTTTTTGCTTCTAAAAATAGGTACCTAAGATAAGCAATTTTTTAATTAGAAGATACACATTTAAATGGTCTACGAAATAGCCCATTTAATTAAGGCATCTTCGATTACCGTCTTTACAATTGGTTTTGAAATATAGTCATTCATTCCTGCAGCAATACATTTGTCAAGAATTTCGATGCCAGTTCCTGCCGTTATTGCGATTATAGGCATTGATGCCCCTAAATGTAATTTTCTAATTGCTTTTGTCGCTTCATAGCCATTCATTAGTGGCATTTGTATGTCCATAAAAATGAGGTCAGGATATATATATTCAAACTGATTGACAGCCTCTAATCCATTAACGATTTCATAAAAAACAGCTTTAGGAAGAATGTTTTTTATAATTGTTTTGAGTAGTAGCATATTGATTTTGTTATCCTCGACGATCATTATTTTTACTGCTTTCGAATAGTCAGCTGTGTTGAGAGCTACATCTTCGATAACAATAGCATTACTATTTAAAAGAATTGTTTCTTCTTCGGGTTCGTTAGTAGTTTTTAATTCTAAATCGAAATAGAAAGTACTACCAATTCCTATCTCAGTATTGAGTTTTAATTGGCTGTCCATAAGTGCTAACAACTTGTCAGATATCGTGAGACCTAATCCAGTACCTCCAAATTTTTTAGTTGTGGAGTTGTCTTCTTGGGAGAAGGCTTTAAAAATCTTCGTTTGATTTTCCTTTAAAATTCCAATTCCGGAATCGATTACGGCAAAACGAATTCCACTTGTGCAATGGGTAGTACTGATCATTGAAACTTCCAGTTTTACAAAACCTTTTTCTGTAAATTTCACTGCATTAGCTAGAAGATTTATCAGGATTTGTTTTAAACGGATACTATCTACCCATAAGTACGTTGGTATTTCGGGAGCGATTATAAGATCTAATTGAAGTTTCTTTTGATTGGATTCGAAATGGATTAAATCAATAATTTGGTTTAAAATGTCTCTAATCGGTTGCTTTTCGATAAGTAAATCAAGTTTTCCTGCTTCAATTTTAGAAAAATCAAGGATGTCATTTATAATTCCTAGTAAAGAATGTGCTGATTGATTAACGGTAATCATATGCTTCTCTTGAGTTTCTTCAAGTTTAGTTTTCATTAATAGATCTGTAAATCCAATTATTCCATTCAAAGGAGTTCTGATTTCGTGACTCATATTAGCCAAAAATTCTGATTTTGCTTTATTGGCTGCTTCTGCGTATTCAAGGTCTTTTAAAGCATTTTCTGCTTGTTTTTTCTCCGTAATATCGATGTAGATTCCTTCGATGTAGGCGATGCTTCCGTCTTTAAATATCGCTTCGGCAAATTCTTCGACCCAAGCAATTTCGTTGTTTTTTCTTATAATTTTATAAATTGAATGGAGAGGCTTGCCATTTTCAATAGTCTTGAATTGGTCTCGTACAATTTCGTCCCTGTCTTCAGGAACAATTAAGTCTATAAATCGTAATTTATTAGAAAGAAAGTCAGATTTTGAATATCCTGTTAATTTTTCAATTTCATCATTGATATAAATTTTCGTGGCAGCTGCATCATATTTAGCCAAATAGACTGTGCCGGGGATGTTATTTGCTAAAAAGCGGAACTTTTCTTCACTATCATAAATGGCAGTTTCATTTATAAGCCGTTCTATGGTGGTAGCAATGTTACGTGCTAAGGTTTGTAAAATATTGATTTCGTCCTCTGACCAATTTCTTTGTTCAGTTGAATCATCAAATCCTAAAAAGCCATGAAATTTATTTTTGACAAAAACAGGAAAAAGAATTAAGGATTTGACTTCTAAATTTACAAGCTTATTTTTCAAAGAGTCATTCTCAATTTCGCCTACTTTGGCAATATAGATTTCGTTATTTAATAAAGGATGTAATAACTCTTCAAAGTAATCATAGGATATGTTTTGAAGATTGGGATTTATTGCAGTTAGGGTTTCGTTACCAAAAATCCATCTGTATTTTTGGCTGATTAGCTCGGTGTCTGGATTGTTTTCATAATAGTAAACTCGTTTCGATTTAGTTGTTTTTCCCATGATTATAAGTACATCTGAGAAAATAGCGTTTATATCTTTACTACTCAAGAATTTTTCGGTGCACAATGTCATAGCCGATAAAAGTTCACTCTTATATTGTAATTTTTTTTCGATTTCCATACGCATTTCTGATTCGAAAGCGATTGCAATAATATCAGAAATTGACCTTGAAAAATTGATATCTTCACTATCCCATTGTTTTCCTTCTGCTGTAGCTTCAAGGCATATAATACCCTTTAAACTACCATTTATAAAAACGGGAGTATCGAGAAGAGAAACAATTCTATTAGCATTGATGTAAATAGCACCTAATTCTTTGGTGATTTCATTGTTATGAACATTAGATGCTACAATTTGATTTTTATTTTCAACTGCTGAAAAATATTTTGGAAAGGAACTTTTTAAGAGCTCTTGATTGTTTGTGAATTCATTATTTGTTAAATCATATTGTTGTACACAATGCAACTTATTTTCGAAATAATCCCAGTAACTCGCTCGGTCTACGCCAATTGTTCTAGTAGTTATCTCTAAGATAGATTTTAACTTAGATTCTAATCCTTCATTGTTAGAATAACTCTTAACTGTAAATCCTTTAAGAGTAGCGTTGTATTTTAAATTTTTTAGCTGTCTTTCGCTTTCTTCTTTTTCAATATTTTTCAAATAAGTAATGTCTCTACCAATTGCGGAGTAACTAACTATTTTGCCGGAATCATTTCTATTAATAGTTAGTTTTTGCGAAATCCAGATTGTTTCTCTGTTCTTTTTTAATATTGGAATTTCAACTAAGGGGAATTCAAAAGCAATTTCTTTAAAATTTTTGTAAAAAGGAATTATTTTGTCAATATAATCTTTTCGTATAAAAAAAGAATAATGTTTATCTTGAATTTCGCTTTCATTGTATCCTAGCGTTTTTAATAAAAAAGTATTAGCAAATTTTAGTTTGCCATCAAAATCAATTTCATAAATTAAATCAGCAGCAGTTTCAATCAAATTTTTGTACTGATTGTGAATTTGAATTTCGTTAGTAATATCCTGTCCAATCCCGATAATTAAATTATCTGAATATTTTTTGTTATTCCATCGAATAATCTTTTCCTCTCCGTTTTTACAATGTACTTTTCGAGTAAACGTATTATTATTTTGAAGGTTCCATTTCAGTTCTTCCGGTACAGTTTGGAGCTCATCCGTAAATTTCAAATAGCCCAATCCCATGACCTCATCAACTGAATATCCTAAAACAGACTCAATGTTTTCGCTACAAAATACAATTTCTTGATTTTTATTAATAGCCATTACTAATGAATTCCCTTTATGGATAATCTGGTTGTAAAAATGAAATTTGTCATTGATATCTATTGAAGAAACGTGTCTCACATAGTTAATGCCGACAACAATTAACGAATAATTGAATACTAATAGGATTGACTGTCGAGGAACTAATTGAAATAGAATAAGCGAAGTCAGGAAGATAAAAGCAGTAGCAATAAAAAGCCAATATATTTTCACTGGTTTTAATACATTGTAGGAAAAGAAAATGAACAACAGAAAGGTGATGATGGGTATGCCATCTGAAGGTGAAAAAACTAAGTTTCGAGTTACATAGATAAAAGTGCTCAGATATACAAAACGAAATATTAGTTCTAGATGCTTAAATACAAAGGACGATTTTTTACTTAGAAAATGTATCGCAATTAGAACTGTTGCAATAACAATATTGTTTATAAATAAACTTTTGGGTCTTACTTTGAAAATCTCGAATGTGATTTCCAAGATTAACATTATAGCTCCAATAAATAAAAAATAGAGTTGGCATTCTTTATTTCTGGATTTTTTACTAGCATAACTTTCTATAAACTTGCTGCTTAGATTGTATTTGATTCGGTGAAACCTAAAAATCAATAAAAAAATAAAAAAATAAATAAAAGGAATTATGGAACTAAATAGATTTTGATTAAAAGAAATGCGATCAAGTAATTGATTTGATGTTGTACCCAAATAACTGGCATAGTAGACAAAACTATTTAAACTGGAGTAATAATCTATTTGAATACCATTATTTAATAGCATAAAAAGTACTTAGGTTAAGGGAGTTGATTTGGGAAATCTAGTTCTATTAAAAATCAAGAGAAAATTAAGACTTTATTTCAGATAAAAAAAGCCCTAATTCGATAAATTAAGGCTTTTTTTATAATGACAATTTTAGATTTCTAAATCTTGATCAAACCCAATAATTTCGCTATACATGGCATAGTACATCGAATAAATAAAAGGTAGTGTAAAAAAAACGCCAATACAACATCCTATAAATCCAACCATTGACCCAATTATCGCAACAACTATAAGAGCAAGTAAAATAAGTGGCTGTTTTAATACAATCGAAAAGGTATATTTTATAGCATCTACTGCTGTCAAATCACTAAAAATGATTAGTGGAATAGTCAATATAGTGAAGAAAGATATGGCAAGAGAAATCATAGGTCCCAAGAGAATAATACCTGTATAGTTTAATCCCATTGATATGGCATTACTCAATACAAGAATAAGAAATGTAGCAATGAAAATTTGGGCAAAATATTTTGTGTTATAATAGCTAAAAACAGTTGAAACATGAAATTCTTCATCTCTTTCAGCACAATAAGCCATCTTTATTAAGCCAGCTTGTAAGGGACTAAGTAAACTAGAAAACAAAATCGATACTCCCACGTAGATTAGTAATGACGTTCCATTAAGGGTTTCTAAACTGCGACCTAAGCCCTCTATTGATTCTTGAGAAAGGGACGCCACTCCTACAAATGCGATTCCCACACTCGCTATCACAATAAAAGCAATAACGGCAAATACAAATATCAAAAGTCCAGCATAGAGCGCTATTTTTTTGTAATTTTCAAATGCTTTGTTAAATACATCAGCAAAATCTAACTGATATCCATTGCGTACTAATTCCTCTAATCGGTTTTGCTTCAAGCTCATTTTTTATTGGTTTTAATTTTTGGTTAAAATAGTATTAATTGATTATATTTTAAAGAAGACTTCTTCAAATGGAACTCTAAATCGTTCTCCATAAACGCCAGATTCTTCTCGTATTCCGCAACCAATGATCATGTTAATTTCAGCTGCAGGCGGCAAATTTAATATTTTTTTTATTCTTAAGGAATCAAAACCTTCCATTGGGCAGGTATCATAATTTATGGCTGCCATACTTATCATAAAATTTTGTGCGGCTAGTGCAGCGCTTTTTTGCGCAACAATTCGCATATCACTTAGTCTGGCTTCTCTATATATGGGTTTGAATATTCCAATGATTTGAAAAGCAAGAAACTTTAGTGCGCCCAGAATTCCTATGAAATCAAAATAGAGAGTAGGTACAATCTTTTGATAATAGTTTAAGGCAAATTTTTCCCTTTTCGAATAATCTGCAGTTGATTTATCACCAAACTGCGATTTTAAGAAAGCAATATTTGATTCTACTCTTTTCTTCCATAAATCTTTTCTAGCGACAACAATCACCATTTGGCTTGCGGTTTTTGCCGCATTTTGATTAAAACTAGCCGTTGTAATTTGTTCTAAAACTTTAGGAGTAGTAATTTGATAGAATTCCCAAAGTTGCATATTACTACTCGTTGGTGCGAGTGTAGCTAAGCGGATGCATTCTTTTACTTTATCATCATCGAGAGCTTCGCTTTTAAAAACACGCACAGAGCGCCTATATTTTATGGCTTCGCTGACTGATCTCTCGTTAACTATATCCATTTCAATAATTTCTTGATTGTGGCTAATTTGTCTTTGTAAGGAGCGTAACGCATGGGTAAATCTAGCCAATTTGCTTTTTTTACAATTGATTTCTTATGTGAAAAAACATCAAAACTTAGGGAACCATGATAAGCACCAATCCCACTATGACCCACGCCGCCAAAAGGCAGTCTTTTATTCGAAAAATGAACTACAGTATCATTTATACAACCTCCTCCAAAAGAGTAATCTTGAATAATTTGTTTTGCAAATGCAGTATTATCTGTAAATATATACAGAGACAATGGCTTTTCATATTTTGAAATCACGGTCTGCAAGTCGGCATCACTCGAATATTCGAGAATGGGTAACAATGGACCAAATATTTCATCTTTCATAATCAGGCTGTCGATATCTGACTCGTCAATAAGTGTTGGAGCGATATAACAGTCTGACTCATTTGTTTGACCACCAAAAATGACTTTTTCATGGTCAATCATTTCTGTTAAGCGTTGCCAATTTTTAGTATTGACAATTCTGGCATAATCAGGAGATTGTTCTGGTTTATCGCTATAGGCAGCGGTTATTTCCTCTTTTAAATAGCCAATAAACTTAGTTTTCATATCCTTTTGAACCAAGATATAGTCAGGAGCAATACACGTTTGCCCTGCATTTATAAATTTCCCCCAAACTATTCTTTTAGCAGCGAGTTTTAAATTGGCGGTTTCGTCAACAATACATGGATTTTTACCACCAAGTTCTAATGTAACTGGAGTAAGATGTTCTGCTGCTGCCTTTGCTACTATTTTTCCAACAGGGACACTTCCCGTAAAAAAGATATAATCCCAGCGTTGCGAAAGTAAATTTTTGGACACATCCACACCGCCTTGAACAACTTCTACATGATTGACTTGGAATGTCATTGCAATTATTTTTGCAATAATTGTTGAAGTATTTGGTGTTAACTCAGACGGTTTAAGTACCACTTGATTTCCTGCAGCCACTGCCGATACCAAAGGGCAAAGAGCCAATTGAAACGGATAATTCCAAGGAGCAATTATCAGAACTTTACCATAAGGTTCTTTATAAATATAATCTGTGGAGGGAAAATTAAGTAAGGATGGAAAAACTTTCTTTGGCTTTGCCCACGAACTCAAATTCTTGATTGTGTCTTTTAATTCCGAAATAACATAGTTGGTTTCTGTGAGCACCGCTTCAAAAGCGGGCTTCTTAAAATCATCATAAAGTGCTTTAATAATCTCATCTTCATGAACTATAATGGTATTGAGTAGCTTTATTAAAGTCTCTTTTCTAAAATCAATATTAGTTTTATAGTTCATTATAAATTTGGATAAATAAATTACATGCAAGTTAATTCTTAAATTCTAAAAATGATTCTTTATTCAACTTAATTTATAGTGCATTCCAGATTACTTCATTTGGTACTGGGGCAGTTATCGATAATACATCTTTAGTGACTGGGTGAATAAATACTAATTTCCGAGCATGCAAGTGAATACCGCCATCAGGATTACTGCGATCAAAACCGTATTTTAAATCTCCTTTTATTGGAGAACCTATTGCCGATAATTGCGCTCTAATTTGATGGTGTCTTCCAGTATGTAGATTGATTTCTAAAGCGAAATAATTGTTTAATTCTTTAAAAATGGTATAATCCAAGCTCGCTAATTTACTGTCAGGAACTTCTTTTATATGCGCTTTTGAAGTATTATTTTTCTCGTTTCGTTTAATATAATGAACTAATTTATCTGTCGAGTTCGCTGGTTTGTTTTTTACAATTGCCCAATAGGTTTTTTGCGTTTCTCTGTTTTTGAATAATTCATTCAAACGAGTTAATGCTTTACTTGTTCGAGCAAAAACTACAATTCCAGTTGTGGGTCTGTCTAAACGGTGTACCACACCTAGGAAAACTTCAGCGGGCTTGTTGTATTTTTCTTTGATATATTCTTTTACGACTTCAGAAAGTGGCTTGTCTCCTGTTTTATCTCCTTGAACGATGTCGCCCACACGCTTGTTTACCACAATAATATGGTTGTCTTCATGAAGAACTTGAAGGTTATTCTTGTTTGATATTTCTTTCATTAGCTAATGCTGTTCCTTCATTGGAATACAAAAAAAAGGAATTTTTAAAATTGGTTGCCAGCTATACGCTGTTACTACTTAAAATTTTCTTTCTAGTTCTTAATATTGTTCCTTTTCGTTAGGGAAGTCACTTGATTTTACATCGGCAACGTACTGACCAATCGCGGTTGTCATTCCTTCATATAAATTCATGTACCTCCTTAAGAAGCGAGGACTAAATTCATTGTTCATCCCTAACATGTCATGAATAACAAGTACTTGCCCGTCAACGCCACCTCCAGCACCAATTCCTATTACTGGGATCGAAATACTTTTGGCTACTTTTTCAGCTAAATGTGCTGGTATTTTTTCTAATACCAAAGCAAAACAACCTAGCCTTTCCAGCAATTGAGCATCTTCAACTAATTTGTCTGCTTCTTCTTCTTCTTTGGCACGAACAGTATAGGTCCCAAATTTATAAATTGATTGCGGTGTTAAACCCAAATGTCCCATTACTGGAATACCGGCGTTTAATATTTTTTTTATTGACTCTTTAATTTCTTTTCCGCCTTCTAGTTTTACGGCATGTCCACCGCTTTCCTTCATGATTCTGATCGAAGATCGTAAGGCTTCTTTTGGGTCAGACTGATAACTTCCAAAAGGTAAATCTACCACAACTAAGGCTCTTTCTATTGCTCTAACAACGGAAGAAGCGTGATATATCATTTGGTCTAAAGTAATAGGCAGCGTTGTTTCATGACCAGCCATCACATTGGAAGCAGAATCACCTACAAGAATAACATCAATACCGGCTTGGTCCACAATTTTGGCCATGGTGAAATCATAAGCGGTAAGCATAGAGATTTTTTCCCCATTAGCTTTCATTTCGATCAATGACTTAGTGGTAATTCTTTTGTAATCTTTTTTTGCGACAGACATAGTTATGTTTTTATGAGTTGTAAAAGTAATAAAACAAATGCATACCCAATAAAAAAATGGATTCGACTTTCATCGAATCCATTTTTCAAAAATTTGTATTGAGTGAAATAGTGTTTTTAGATCTGTAAAAGACGTCTAAAATGCAATTACGATAGAAGTTTTCGATTGCATTTTCTAAATTATCAGAGACGATGGTAACTGCTTCAACTTTCTAAACTTCAGTACTATCTAAGAATTTTATTAATTGCTGTAATGAAATCTTCAACAGACTCGGTATTGGTATCTATCGCCACGCTCTTGTCGTTATAGGGCTGATACATTTTTATATTGTCACGAGAAAAAAGTCCCACTGTAGGCGTTTTTGATGCACTAGCAAGATGCATAATTCCACTGTCTGCACCTATAAACACTTCGGTATTTGCGATTAACGCTCCTATTTCTCGAACGTCTTTACTATAAAATGTTGGTGCTTTGAAACCTATTTGCGATACATTCTCAACAGGTAAAACTTCAATAATATTGTAATCTGGATATTCTGCTAGCAATAGATCATAAAACGGTGCCCACCATGCTTCTGAATAGCATTTGTCTGCAGTTGCAAAAGTAAAGATGGCAATGGTCTTTTTGTCGTTTGGTACAATGCTCTGCAATATCTTTTTGGCTTCAGCAAGTTCTGAATCGCTTAGTTTTAAGTCTAAGTTAGGAACAGCGCTGTTGTTTTCCTTAAATCCAAGTTTAGTCAAATAGTGTCTGAAATTATAGACTGGATATTTAGCAATGTGCTCATAATCGTTGTGTTTTTGTTGAATAGCATCAACATCATCGCCAAAAAACTTGTATTTTGAATTCACAAATTGAGCAGATAATCTTCCAGACGAAGAGTTTTCGACTACATTAATGACAATGTCATAACTATACTTCTTTAGAGACAACCATCCTTTTACGTATTTTGTAATCTCTTTAAAGGGCTTTCGAGGAAGTCTAATTATTCGGTTTATGTTTGTATAATTTTCGAATATAATAGGGGCTAAACCACCGTTCACGAATAAGTCTATTTCACAATCTGGAAAAGTGGCAATAACGTCTTGCACGAGCGGAGTGATCAACAATTGGTTTCCTAATCGGGGGTTTGGTCTGCAAATTAGAATTTTTTTAAACTTCACTTTTGACAAATCAACGTTTTTATCAAATTGTGAAGTACCAACGTTTTTAGTAAGCTTACGCATTAATTGACGTCTTAACGCGTTAATATTTGTTTTCAAACTCATGATTTATATAGAATTTATTTTGATCTGTATTTTAATTCAACTTCAAATTTTTGCTTAACTTTTGCAAAACTGTTTTCAAAGGAACGATTTTTTTTTAAATCCGATAGTAGTATGACGTTTCTTTAGACAAAAATACATCGAGCTACGCTATCGCTTGTTTTAAATGGCATGAGAATTGTATCAATCGAGCAGATTGTATTACTGTGCTACAATTGTAAAAAACAAAAACCATGAAGTATATTGTCTCAATGTTGTTGTTGTCTGGTGCTATCTATTCTCAAGAACAGGTTTTTAATGTGCAACGCTATTGTGTTGACGAAGCTCCTTTTAGGACTGGGGAATGTGATGTTTCGGGAAATGAATATTCCTTTGTGTTTCTCGATAGAAAAAAGAATGATGTGGTTTTCTTTTTTACCAATATGAAATTGAAATATAAAATTATAAAGTCTGTGGTCTATGCTCCAGATCCTAATTACATGCTTTATTCCTTGCAAAATGAGAAAGGCACTGTTGATATGAAAATTAACAATCAGAACACGAAGATGGAGTTCTTATATCCCAACAACCATATTTATTTGACTGTGGGTAAATCAACTAAGTTGTAATAACTCCTAAAAAAAACAAACCATCCGCTTATTTGACGATAAAAGGATGGTTTTTATATTTAGACGATATATTAATTCTTTATACAGTCGCTGGATAATATTTTTTTCGAAACCAAAAAGCAACATTTACCAAAGCAATTAATGCTGGAACTTCTACTAACGGTCCTATAACGCCAGCAAAAGCCTGGCCGCTGTTGATTCCAAATACGCCGATGGCAACCGCAATCGCTAACTCAAAGTTGTTCCCCGTTGCGGTAAATGCAATTGCAGTACTTTTAGAATAATCGGCACCGAAGTATTTCCCAACCATAAAACTCAGCACAAACATCATAGTGAAGTAGATTACTAGAGGAATGGCGATTCGAACCACATCCATCGGAATTTGAACAATCAATTCTCCTTTTAAACTAAACATGATTACAATCGTGAATAACAAAGCGATAAGAGTAATGGGTGAGATAAAAGGCACGTACTTATTCTGGAACCATTCTTCTCCTTTTAAATGTATTAAAGCATATCTACTTATGATTCCCAATGCAAATGGAATTCCTAAATAGATTCCGACGCTTTCTGCGATTTGAGCAATACTAATATTGATATCAAAAGCAGTAAAACCAAAATAGGGTGGAAGCACCGTAATAAAAACATAGGCATAAACACTATACAATACCACTTGAAAAATACTGTTTAAGGCAATTAGTCCGGCTGCGTATTCCCGATTTCCATCGGCAAGATCATTCCAAACGACTACCATAGCAATGCAACGCGCTAAGCCAATAAGAATGACACCAACCATGTATTCAGGATAGTCCTTCAAAAAAAGTAGTGCTAGGACAAACATTAAAATTGGACCAAGAACCCAATTCAGGAATAAGGAAGCGCCTAAAACTTTTGTATTTTTAAAGACTTCGCCCATTTGTTCGTATTTCACTTTTGCTAAGGGCGGATACATCATCAGGATAAGCCCAATTGCCAAAGGAATATTGGTGGTTCCAGAGGAAAACGAATTGATGAAATTTGAGCTTGAAGGAATGAAGTTTCCAATAGCAACGCCTATTGCCATGGCAAGGAATATCCAAAGGGTTAAATAACTATCTAGAAATCCCAGTTTTTTTCGGTTTAATGCGGGAGTGCAATTATTGGCAGACATATTATAAATTTATTTGTGAGAAGACGTAAAAAAGCGCTGTAGCAATTTGAGTGCTTCTTTCTTTGTATTTTTCTTCCTGTTGTGGAGTGTTGTCAAATGCCTTTGGATCTTCGAAGGTGATTGCGATTCGTTTTTCGGCACCAGCAATAAAAGGACAACCACCATCTGCTTGTGAGCAAGTCAATATCGCTGCAAAATCGGAAAGCGGGTTGAAATAATCATCATAGGTTTTAGAAAAACAGATAATTGGATGTTCATTAGCTGCATATTTTATGCTGTAAACCGGATTCGTTCCTTCAGAAAGAGTTGCAACTTGAAACCCTGTTTGCTTTAATGTTTTTGCAACCACAGGAAACAATGCAGTAGCTTCAGTTCCTCCCGAATAGCAAAAAACATTTTTCACATTGAAATGTGCCGCTGCTGTTTGTGCCCAAACTTGAGATAAATGGCTTCTTCTTGAATTGTGGGTACATATAAAGTTGAGTCGGATTTCTTGCTCCTTATTTACTTTCTCTTGTATAAAATTGATAAGTGGTAGTAGTATAGCTTTACGCTCGGGCGAAATAGTTTCAAATTGAAAGGCACGAATTTCATTTACTATCGAAGGGAATATCCCAGCATTTGATTGGATCATTTGTAGAGTGGATTTTAGTTAACAACAGCCTCCTCCAGGAGTGCAGCTACTTGATTGATTTGGAATTTCAGACAGCTTTATTTTTTGCTTTTCCTGCGGGATTCCACAGGCATCTTCTGCTAAACAGGCCGTTTGTTTGTTTACTAAAACAAAATCCTTTCCTTTAAAACCTAAATCGTATTTCCCAATCGTTTCTGCTTGGTATTCTACTTCAATTTCGTAATCTTCAATGCCTAAAACTTTTTCAGAAAGTGTGATAATATCCAATAGTTTCTTTGGTTTTAAACGGTGTTCAAAATCATTGGCATCCCACAACTGGAAGTTTACAACAGTTTCATTTCGTACTTTTCCACCGCAGTCGATGAAGTTTTTGGTAATTAAACCTACTTCAG
Organism: Flavobacterium hiemivividum; assembly: GCF_004349145.1. Lineage (GTDB taxonomy): Bacteria > Bacteroidota > Bacteroidia > Flavobacteriales > Flavobacteriaceae > Flavobacterium > Flavobacterium hiemivividum. The sequence continues at coordinate 136,363 of NZ_SMFO01000007.1, forward strand.
TCACGTGAAAATGTTCTGGAACATAAGCGCCGTTTGGTAACTGAAAAGTTACATTTTCTAATGTGCTGAGTTGTTTTTTAATTTCTGATAATTTCATATTCTTATAATTTAATAATTAACAACATTGATTTTTTCTGTTTTCTAAATAAGTATCTACATGTTGAAGAAAGCCTCTTATTTTATTGAAGCCCACTTCGTCAAGGCAATAGCAAATAGCATTTCCTTCAAAACTACCTTTTATGAGTCCAGCGTTTTTTAATTCCTTCAAATGCTGGGATACCGTAGGTTGTGCCAGTGGTAATTCGTTTACAATGTCACCACAAACACAGCTGTTTACTTTTATGAGGTGCTGTATAATAGCAATACGAGCAGGATGTCCAATAGCTTTAGCTAAGATTGCCAACTCATTTTGATCTTCGGTAAAATGTTCTGTTTTAGTAATTCCCATTGTGATATATTTATATTGCAATATTACGATATACTGAAATAAAAAACTAATGTTAGCGTAATTATTTTTACAAATCAATGAAACTAGTATGAGGTAGAGTAACGCGCAAATGAAATTGGCAGAACGTAGCCGTATTTTTTTATCGAATTAAGGACTATAGCTTAAAGGCTTATTTTGGGATAGCATGAAAGCCCACAGATTTTACTGCATTCTCAATGTCTTTTATTGAAACGATTTTATTAGTGTATATCGTAAACTCTCTTGGAAATATTTCGATGTTCAAGACAATATCATTAATTCCCTCTAGTTTAAGTAGTCTAGTTTTAATTTCGATTAGCTCGTTTTCTTTCATCGCATTAGTCCCAAAAACTTTACCGTGAATTCCTGGAATTACATTTTCTGTTAGTAAGCTCATGATTTTACAATTTTAAGATTAATATAAAAAACACATGATAATTAAACACGTTTTGTGTAGTTTAAATTTAGTCATTTATTTGGATATAAACTTTAAAAGGAGGAACACTTTTTTATTTTCATCTCTAATAATTATTTGAATAGATGAACGGAGTTAAATCTTTAGAATAAAAAATTTAGAGCGATTGAATTGCTTAATCATCAGGGTTTGAATAAAAAAAAACAGTAACTTAGTGTGTTGTTTATTAATTAGTTAAATCCTTTGAAAAGATGAAAAAGCAAGATAAAAATTCAGACACTAAATCTTCTAAAGCAGAACAAGTAAATAAAGATGAAATAGCAGATTCTTTAAACTATCCACCAAGCGAAGATATTTACAATCAATTACACAAAGAGATTGATATCAATCCAGCTGATATTACTAAAAATAAGATTCCGGTTGAAATTAATAATCGAAGCGAACTAAATCAGAAAGATTTTGAGGAAGACATGGCGGGCGGAGATTTAGACATTCCCGGTGCAGAGTTAGACGATGCACAGGAGGAAGTAGGGAGTGAAGATGAAGAAAATAACCATTACAGCATTGGCGGTGATAACCACAATAATTTGGAAGAAGACAATGGATAGCTACTTTTTTATTTCACCTAATCTGGACTATAAGCATTGCTTAAAGCAAATAATGATCTTTTTTTAATGAATGTTGCTATAAGTATACAATGCAAAAAGTATTAATATCAACGTAATTGCAATTAAATTGATAAGGATTATAATACTACTTTTAAACAAGGAAACGAGGAATTTTTCTCCATAAAAACGACGATGTGCTGGAAAAAAATAATAAATCATCCAAAATATCCCTACAGTTCTTAAAGTAAAATGAATCCATTCGACTGCTGGGCTTTTTCCAAATAAAGGTAGTAATTTATCAATAAAAAATAGGGTTAAGATTAGTAAAAGTAGAAAGGAGAAATAATGTAAAGTAAAGATACCACTGTCAAAGTAAAACCACTTTTTCTTATCGTGAAAAAGCCATAAAACTAAAGCAAAAACAGGCATATACATAAATAATAACTTGGGTAAATTATAGGCAAATGAGTTTGTGAACTTTTCTACGATTTCCTCATTTGTGTTTTCTTGTTTTACGGCCAGCCACTTTCTAAGAAACCAATATTCAGTGTCGCTTACTTTTACTTCGGCGCTACCATGTTTTTGGATAGAGTCTAATTCCGTCAAGGATTTATAGCCAAAATCCGCTACTTCTTTCTTAATAACGGAATCAGTTGTAGGAGTACTATCGATTTTAATAATGCTCGTGGTTTGTTTTAAGATTTTTTTTATGGTGTCATTATTCTGTTGCGACAGCAAGCCCACTTTTGTTAATCCATCGACGCTTTTCTCTTCGATATGTAAAGAATCTATGGTGGGAATTACTACTTGCTCCTTTATTGCTGTAGGTTCTAAGACTACTTCTTCTGGATGATCAGGAAACAAAGAAATCAACAAAAAAGTAACAAAACTGATGAATATATAGAGTCGTATTGGAGCTAAAAAAGACAAACGCTTTCCTGACATATAGGCTTTAGTCAAGGCGGCTGGTTTGAAAAATAAATAAATAATTGTTCGCCAAAACGCATTGTCATAATGGGTTAAATCTTCGAAAAAATGAATAAAGATATGATGAAAAGATTTACGACTTAGGGTGTTTTCCTGTCCGCAATTAGGACAATATCGTTGATCGACAACATGATTGCAATTGAGGCAGGTTTTATCTAAACGTAGTTTTACTTTTGACATAGGTATTTAGTGGGGAACAGTTCAAGTTTGTAAATTTATTGTATTTTGGGTTTGTTTTTTTATTATTTCTATAAGATTTAACATGCTCTATAAGTAAAAACTCGCACTATAACTTGATTGGTAGTTTATATTTACGATACTTTGTCTGAAAATTGCGTTTTAGTTTAAAAGCTTAATGCAGCTGCAGTTAAAGTTTCCTGAATCAGGGCTTAAAGCTGTTTTTAAATTATTTGAGAATCAGGAATTTTATTGTCAGCAAACCGATTTTGCTCCGTCATTTTAACCGTGAATTGCCTGATGAATTATTTTTCACTGTTAATAGCTTTAGGTTTAAGACAGATCAATGTACACTTTGGTTTTTGGCTGTAGCCAAAAAAGACAATTTTAATGTAAGGGAAATAGTAATCTTCAATTCAAGATTGTATTTTTGATAACAATCTAAAAAAATGACATAATGGAAAAAACATATTACGACCCCGCTGACCTTAAAAAATTTGGTAAAATAAGTGATTGGAATGAAGAACTAGGAAGTAAATTCTTTGATTATTACGGAAAAGTTTTCGAAGAAGGAAGTCTGTCAGCCCGTGAAAAATCACTGATTGCTTTAGCCGTTTCTCATACCGTTCAATGCCCTTATTGTATTGATGCTTACACTGGAGACGGATTAAAAAGAGGAATTACCAAAGAAGAAATGATGGAAGCTGTGCATGTAGCTGCAGCAATAAGAGGTGGAGCAACACTTGTTCACAGTGTTCAAATGATGAATAAGTACGATAAATTATCGATGTAATTAAATAGTTTTAACTGAAATACAATGACCTTAAAATCACTTCACGGTATAAAAAGTGCACTTTCTAAAACAGAAAAACAATTAGAAATTCTTTCGACAGGTATTTTTGAAGATGGTAGTTTGCCTACTTTTTCTGAAAAGATAAAATCATCAAATCAATTCCCTATACGACCAAAAAAAATTGAGATTCTGCAACTTAATGTAGGCTATATGTGCAACCAAGTTTGTGCGCATTGCCATGTTGATGCAGGTCCGGACCGTAAAGAGATTATGACTGTTGAAACCATGCAACAGTGCCTTGATGTCATAAAAAATACCGGCGTTCATACTTTAGACTTAACAGGCGGAGCACCAGAAATGAATCCAAATTTTAGATGGTTTGTAGAAGAAGCTTCAAAACTAGGAGTTCAGGATTTTATAGTGCGTTCTAATTTGACGATTATTTTAGCCAATAAGAAATACCATGATTTGCCAGAGTTTTTTGCTAAACACAACATCCATGTGATTTCCTCTTTACCTTTTTACAAAAGAGAGAAGACTGATAAACAGCGTGGTGATGGTGTTTTTGATAAATCGATTACGGCATTACAAATGTTAAATGAAGTTGGCTACGGAAAACCAAATAGCAACTTGAAATTGGATTTGGTTTACAACCCTTCGGGAGCTTTTTTACCAACAGATCAAAAAGCGCTGGAACACGATTTTAAGAAAGCATTAAAAGAAGATTTCGATATTGATTTCCATTCACTTTTTGCCATTACAAACTTACCTATCAGTCGATTTTTAGATTATTTAATAGCATCTGATAATTATGAAGATTATATGTATGCTTTAGTAGAGGCTTTTAATCCTGATGCGGTGGCTAATGTGATGTGTACCAATACCATTTCGGTAAGTTATGACGGCTGGCTTTATGACTGCGACTTCAATCAAATGTTAGGGCTAAAAGTGGCTTCCAAAGAAAATCATATTTCTCTTTTTAACGAACAGCGCTTAACCAATAGAACCATATTAATCTCACAGCATTGTTATGGCTGTACAGCAGGTGCGGGCAGTAGTTGTCAGGGCACCGTTACATAATATACTTTTTTACAAATATGAATATAGAAACAATAGATACCACAGTAGATTTTTTAAAGGGAAAAGGATTTTTATCGCCAGAAATAGGGATTGTATTAGGAACAGGTTTAGGACAATTAGTAAGTCATATCAATATTGAAGCGGAGATTAATTATAGTGATATTCCAAATTTTCCAGTTTCGACAGTTGAATTTCACTCCGGAAAATTGCTGTTTGGAACAATAGAAAATAAAAAAGTAGTAGTAATGCAAGGGCGTTTTCATTTGTATGAAGGCTATACCTTGCAAGAAATCACCTTTCCAATAAGAGTTTTAAATGGCTTGGGAATTACCAAATTATTTATTTCGAATGCGGCAGGTGCGATCAATTTAAATTATAAAAAAGGAGATTTAATGCTGCTGGACGATCATATCAATTTACAAGGAGGTTCACCTTTGGCATTTGCAACGGTAGCTGATTTTGGAGACAGATTCACAGATATGTGCGCGCCCTATGATGAAGATTTAAATGCTAAAATTTTGGCTGTAGCCAAAGAAAATACGATAACGCTTCACAAAGGAGTCTATGCCGCAGTGGTGGGACCACAATTAGAAACCCGAGCGGAATACCGATATTTAAAAGTGATAGGTGCGGATGCCGTTGGGATGAGCACCGTTCCAGAAGTTATCGTTGCTAATCATTTGAGTTTGCCAGTTATCGCGGTTTCGGTTTTAACGGACGAATGCGATCCTGATAATTTAAAACCAGTAAATATTCCGGAAATTATTGCGATTGCAGGAAAGGCTGAGCCCAAGATGATTACCCTTTTTAAGACTTTGATACAAAAGCTGGATTAATTGTTTATTAAAAAATACCATAAACTATGAGCTACTTAGATGCTACTAACGATTTATATAAAAATGCAGCCTTAACTCCTGATGTAGGACTTTGCTGCACAACAACACCAATTTGGAAATTCCCAGGTTTGGAGATTCCAATGATTATGCAAGAAATGAACTATGGCTGCGGAAGTACCATATCAGCTCAAGACTTAATTAATAACCCTAAAATTCTTTACGTAGGTGTTGGCGGTGGAATGGAGTTATTACAATTTTCTTATTTTTCTAGACAAAAAGGAGGAGTAATAGGAGTGGATGTAGTTGATGAAATGCTGGAAGCCTCTCGTAAGAATTTCATCCTTGCTGAAGAGCAAAACGATTGGTTTAAAAGTGAGTTTGTAGAGCTAAAAAAAGGGGATGCTTTAAATCTACCAATTGATGACGAAACTATCGATGTAGCCGCACAAAATTGTCTTTTTAACATCTTTAAATCCGAAGATTTAAACAAAGCACTAAAAGAAATGTATCGTGTATTAAAGCCACATGGCCGTTTGGTTATGAGTGACCCTACATGTGAGCAAGAAATGAATGAAACCTTGCGAAATGATGATCATTTAAGAGCCTTGTGTTTAAGCGGAAGTATTCCAATTGCAGAATATATCAAAGCATTGACAGATGTAGGTTTTGGAACAATTGAAATTCGTGGTCGTAGACCGTACAGAATATTAGATCCAGAAAACTATTCTACAGAGGAACTTATTTTTATAGAGAGTATAGAAGTATGCGCTATCAAAGACCCAATGCCGGCTGATGGTCCCTGTGTATTTACAGGTAAAGCCGCTATTTATTTTGGAAAAGAAGACCATTTTGATGACCAAAAGGGGCATTTTTTGTTAAAGAATCAGCCGTTGGCAGTTTGTGATAAAACGGCAGGAGCATTAGCTAGTCTAGAAAGAAAGGATATTTACATTAGCGAAAGTACTTTTCATTATAACGGTGGAGGTTGTTGTTAATAATTATTTTGAAAGAATTGATTACCGAATTTTATTTTTTAAAGATGAGTTGAAAAACTAACAAACTTTTAAGAATTGTTTAAAAACCACAACAGCTAAACTGTCGTATATTAGTTTAAAACCATTAAGATTATGAAAAATAAAATAGCAGGGTATGTATTAGTTTTATTTACAATAGTGAGTTGTAATTCTAATGCACAAACTAAGAAGTTGGCGTTAGAACCTAAAAAAGGAAAAGCCATTGCAGTTTTTGCTTCTGGCTGCTTTTGGTGCACTGAACACGTTTTTGAAGCTGTAGTAGGAGTTGACGAAGCAGTTTCTGGCTACGCTGGTGGATCTATAAAAAATCCTTCCTATGAACAAGTAGGAACTAACAGAACGGGTCATGCAGAATCAATAGCGGTTTATTACGATCCGAAAATTGTTTCTTTCAAGGAATTAGTAAATGTATTTTTTGCGTCTCAAGACCCTACAACTCCCAATCAGCAGGGACCAGATAAAGGCTCTTCGTACCGTTCGATAGCTTTTTATCGAAATGCAGCAGAGAAGCAAATAATTGAGAATAAAATTAAAGAACTTACTGCCAATAAAGTATTTGCAAATCCGATTGTGACAGAGGTAAAACCCTTAACTGATTTTTATGAGGCAGAAGAATATCACCAAAATTATGTGAAACTAAACCCTAATCAACCTTATGTAAAAGGAGTTTCTGTACCTAGATACAACAAATTCAAAAAAATATATAAAGGAAAATTAAAACCTAAATCATAAAAATCATGAAAATATACCAACAAATGCTAGCACTGCCATTTATTGCAATTAGTTTTATGGCGTGCATGCAAGTAAGTAAAAGTGATAAAGCAGTCACTGCAATGGAAACAACTGCGCAACAACAACCCATATTATCACTGACAGATACTTCATTGAAAAAAGTGGTAAAAACGGATGCTGAATGGAAGAAAATCTTGACGGAGAATCAATATTATGTTCTTAGAAAAAAAGGTACGGAGCGCCCTTTTCAAAATGAATTTAATAACAATCATAAAAAGGGACATTATTTTTGTGCAGCTTGTAAATTGCCTTTGTTTGACTCCAAAACAAAATTTAATTCAGGTACTGGATGGCCAAGTTTTTATGATGTAATTAATCCAAATAGGGTAAAAGAAGTTGTTGATAAAAGTTTAGGGATGGTGCGTGGAGAAATTGTATGTGCACGCTGTGATGGACATATAGGGCACCTTTTTGACGATGGACCTAATCCCACGGGACTAAGATACTGTATGAATTCCGCAGCGATGTTATTCAAAGAATCGAAATAATGGTTGGTTAATTATTTGTTCAAAAAAAGGGCGTTGGTTTAATTTTAAACTAACGCCCTTTTTAGTTTTTATCAAACTGGATTATTCGGTATAAGCCGTAACTAATTGCTCTGCCATTGCTAGAATATCATTAGCCACAAAATCCGGCTTTTTGGATAAACTGTATAATGCTTGTCCTTCACGAGCTATAAAACCAGTTGCTAATCCAGCATGTGAAGCACCAGCTAGATCCCAAGCATGTGCCGCAATCATTAGCATCTCTTCAGGTTTTACAGCTAGTTTTTCTGCTGCCCAAAAATAAGTTTCTTTGGCTGGCTTGTATTTTCCTATAGTGTCAATACTTAAGGCTTGCTCAAAATATGTCGTTAAATTAGAGTTTTTTAACTGTTCATTTAAAGCACTTTCTGGAGAGTTAGTTAGGGTTATTATCCGGAAACCATTTTCTTTTAAAAGTTGCAAGCCTTTAATAACATCAGGATAGGTTTGTAGTGATTTAATAACCGATAAAGTTTCTTTAATTTTCTCTTCCGTTACTTTTTTATGCATTGACGTCGCTGTCATTTCCAGTGTTGCAGCTGCAATAGTAGTGAAATTATGATATTCATTAATGCTGTTTGAAACTGTGGAATAATGTAAGAGCATCCCAAACCAGATGCGGAATCCTTGCTCTTCGCTCAAAAGTATATTAACTGCTTTTTTCAGAGGAGTCATATCGAGTAAGGTCTCGTTTACATCAAAAACAAGTACGGGTTTTATTTTCTGTATTGTCATTATTTAATTTTATATTATTGGTACCATTTTTTTATGGTTTCCAGGGCAGGTTTGTCTTGCGGTGTGTAATCTACACTATTTTTATTCTCCTTATGATAATCATCGGCATACCATTTCCAGGCGAAACCTCCGGCAAACCAGGCTTTTTTTGTTAAGGTTTGAAATAGGGATTCATAGGCATTGGCTTGCGCTAAATTATTAATGTTTTTTTGATTTTCAGTCCAGGGTTCTTTGGCTGCTTGGTCTGAGTTTCGGTAACCAAACTCTGTAAACAGTATCTTCTTCTTTGTTTTGGCGTGAAGCTTCTCCATTTTTAGAATGTGTTGCAGCCATGCTTCATTAAGATCGGCTACTGCTGGTGTTGTAGCATCAGACAATGGGAAATAGGCGTCAATCCCGATGTAATCCAACTCATTCCAAAAAGGAAATTTATCAAAATCATCCCAGTTTGCGGCATAGGTAAGTTTTCCGCTATAGATTCTTTTGATTTTCTGGATTAGCTGTGACCAGTATTCTGGTCGTTTTGCTACAGCATTCCCTAATTCAGTACCAAAACAAAAAAGTTCTATTTTTTCTTTTTGCGCAAGTTGGGCAAAATCAAGAATATACTTCTCATAATCAGCTTCCCATTTTTCCCACTCGGCATGAGTTAAAAAATCCAAGTCACCGGTGTAGAAATTATGATTTACCCAAAGATGAGGTTTTAGCATTACAGCCATTTTATAATCATGGGCTAGTTGATTACTGGCGATAATTCCTTCTGTTCTTTCGCCCCACCATTGTCTTTTATTATTATAGTGAACAGAGGCATTTTCGACATCCACAAAAGCATAGGGAATTAAAGAAACCGAGTTGATATGATGCGCTTTTAATTCGTCGAACGTCGTGCTTTTTAATTCCTTGATAGGCGCGACCAAGTTCATGCCTTTGTATTCTAATTTAGCTACAGCAGCGGTTTTGAAGGTAGTGTTGAAATGATAAAAAGCATATCCACTACCGATTATGAGTAAAAATGCGGCGAGTATAAGAAACGTCTTTTTCATAACAGTAAAGTTACTTATTAAAAAAGAGAATACTAAATTGTATGAAAAATTTAATATTTTTTCTGCTTTTAAAGCAATATTATGAGCTTATCACATTCGTAGGTTAGCGAACTAAAATAGTGCTATGGAAAGATTTCACTCTGCGTAACTTGATGCAAGGATTCTAATTTTTTTCGCCAGATTTTTGTAATTTGTTTTAATATACTTTGTTTTATAAAACTACCTAGGAAGGTGTATTCAAGATACAAGCTCAGACTTACTTCGGTGGTGTTTAAATCTTGCGTATGTAAATTTACGAGGTAATAGAAATTTTTAAGAAAAATAATGCTCTCTGTTGTTTCACCATAAATCAAGCTGTCTTTTGATGGCCTGCTGATGGTTTTAAACTTTAAAGTTCCTAATTTTAAAACACAATTGTGTTCTGTGCCCACTCGGTTGACTTCATTTTCATCAAATTCAACTTTCATAACTTCTTTATCCCAGATATGGCGGTATTTTAATTCACTTAAGTATCGGTAAATCTTTTCTATGTTTGCATTAAATGTTTTATTTATTACTGCGTTAGGAACAGTGAAATCCTCATTTTTATCTACTTCTCGCTCTGCCGTTGCTTGTACTTCGAGTTTTATATTGTCTAAAACCTTGTAGTAATAATTTAAATTACGGGAATCATACATCTCGGTATTTTTTGTCCAACTTTCGATCATATTGTCTTGATAAAGCGCAGACAGACTCTCCGTAAATAAAACATATTCTTGAACGGGTACTTGATTTTTCAGCAATCTATGGATTTGAATGACTTCCATTCCATAAGGTTTAATTATGTTTTTGACTTTAATCATCGTTAGTTCTCCGTAATGCACTAAAAACTTAAGGTTTAAATCGATGGTAGTCTTACAAGAACCACAACTACAAATTCGTTTGAAATCATACTCTTTAGTATGTTTATGAAATTCTTCAAGCATCGTTTTTGTATGCTGCATCAACTCTTTATAAGTTGGAATCTTTGTGGTGAACATGAATAAGGCATCGCCTTCAATTTCTACTAGTTGAAGTTCGAGCATATTGTTGTCTAGTAAAAGCTCTAGCAATTCGGCTATTATATGAATGCTGTGCTCTATTTCTGTATCATTTACAAATTTTGAAAAGCCACTTATATCTGGCATAAAATACAGTGCTTCAGCCATTATAATTTCTGTTTTATGTTAAGTAGTTGTAATTTAACACTTTATTTAATCGTTTTTGCTTTATTAGATAAATAGTTGAAGGGAAAAGGTAACATTTATTGCTTTTTATTTTAAAGTGTATTTTCGAATCCTTCGATTATTTAATAAGCAGACAGCTAAGCGTCTGGAGCTAGATCTTCGGTAGCTTTTTAAGTAGAAGTTGTGTAAAAAGCCCATAAGTACAGCTCATTGCTAAATTTCATAACTCAAATGCCGAATGCTTTTTTTTCTTCTTTTTTTATTCGCATGAATTAATTCTAGTCTTTATTCTATGCTAATAAATTGACTTTTTTTACACCCTCGTTTTTCATAAATTATAAAAGCGAAAACTATTATATATTCTAAAGCGATGAGCCAGAAGTTCTCTTTGAATTCAGGATTCATATAAGCGCTGTAACTCAAAATCACTGTGAAACTCCATACAATTGGGAATTTGTAATTTGTGAAAACACCAATAAGAATCAGGTTAATTATATACCAAGGATGAACAGTAGTTGAACTTAAAAAATAGAAGGTTAGAACAACAAGAAAACTTTGGAACAAATCAATTGTCGTTTTATTTTTTGGAATAAAGGTTTGATATAATATGAAAAGCACAATGAATACAGGAATAATTTTTCCGGTGATATGAATGATATTGTATCCAGTAATCCAGAAACCTATTTCACGAATGATGTAATAAATACTAGCATTAAACTCAAAATTTGTAAACCACAAACCGATAGTTTCGCTATAATTCTGAATTAATTCATTCGAAAGAAAGGGGAGGAAGAGTAACACATTTACGCCAATAACAATGATGTAAAATAAAACGGCTTTTCTCCAGCCTAAATTTTTAAAAAATAGCGGTAGTAGTAATAACGGTAATAATTTGACAGAGATGGATAATGCTAAAACTACAGCAGCTAATTTCCATTTATTTTGTTCCAATAGATACATTGCCCAAACAAAAAAGAAAAGCATAATTCCTTCAAAATGTAAATTTCCAGTAAGCTCAACAAGTACTAAGGGATTGAGTATATACCAGAAAATACGGTGCTTCTCCATACCTAAACGAACAAGTAATTTACTACCAAAATATAATGTACCAAAATCTGCCGCGATAATCAATAGTCGCATTCCTATTACAGTCCCTAGTATAGATTGATTACTAAAAAATGCTGCAACAGCAAATAAAAATTGGTTAACAGGAGGATAATTAGAATAATGCCTCGCGCTTAGACTTCCCATTCCATTGTATAAATCAGTAGCATTTGGAATAACAAAGTTGCTTTGCTTGATTAAGTCCTTTGGTAACTGTAAATAAGGATTTATATTCTCAAGAATTAGGTTTCCATCCCATATAAACCGAAAATAATCTTGGGATAAATTGGGTAAAGCCACCAGAAAAACCAATCGCAATAGTAGTGCTGTTCCAATTAAAAAAGGAAGATTATCCTTTTGTCGTTTTATAATTTGGTAAAAAGAGACAAACAAAAAACTATAAGATGTCACTAAAAATAGAAATTCGGTGCGATTTAAAACATAAGCGATATAGGCATAAATAAAGAGGCTTAGTATAAGAAAGCCATAGGACTTCAGGTTATTTGAAGTGTTCCAACTCATCTATTAGTTTGTATTGATTTGACAAATACATAGCTAAAACCGACAAAAAGCATTAAATGCAAGGCGATCAAGCTGTAGTCATTCAATAGAAAAGCACTATACATCGCAAAAATGAAGTAGAAGATTAATATTCCTTCAACAATGGTATTTTTTGAAATGGTATTCGAAAGATAAGTGTTCTGTTTCCATTTTTCCTTAAGTCCTTCAATATTTAATTTTGGAGTGCGCACAAATTCACTTTTCTTACCCCATAAACCTTCTAATACCGCTATGGTGTTGTGAAATGAAAAACCCATTGCAATGGTGTAAAAGGTGATAAATAAAGCCATGTATTTTAGAAAGTTCTTGAAACCTCCGCCATGAATACTTTTGTAAGTCGCCCAGTAACTTATAAAAAAGAGAATAGAAGTAATTACAAAAAAGATTAGTAAATCAAAAACTTTTTCAAATACGGCAAACTCATTCTTGATATAGAGCATTGGCACACTTAAAACGGCCATTGTAAAAATCGCCAAGAACATGGTGCTATTCAATAAATGCAACATTCCATGCGCTTTTGTCTTGAATCCAATAGATTCTGACTGTAACACTCGAGCGGCATTTTTGCTAAAATTTTCTGCACCGCCTTTATTCCATCTAAACTGTTGAGAACGCGTGGCACTAATTATTGCAGGCAATTCAGCAGGGGTAACCACACCTTCAAGATATTTAAATTCCCAGTTTTTTAACTGAGCGCGATAACTCAAATCTAAATCTTCGGTGAGTGTATCACTTTCCCAATTTCCTGCTTCTAGGATGCACTGCTTTCTCCATACTCCGGCAGTCCCATTAAAATTAATGAAATGCAATTTAGAATTCCGACCTACTTGTTCTAAAGTGAAGTGGGCGTCTAAAGCAAAAGCCTGAATTTTTGTTAATATCGAATAATTGCGGTTCAAATGTCCCCATCGAGTTTGAACTACTCCAATTTTTGGATTTTTAAAATAAGGAATCGTTTTATAGAGCCAGTCTTTTTGTGGAACAAAATCAGCATCAAAGATCGCGATGAATTCCCCTTTGGCGCTAAGCAAACCTTCCTTCAAAGCGCCTGCTTTAAAGCCCGTTCTATTGCTACGTCTAATATGTTTTATGTCTAGTCCTGATTGTGCAATTTTATGAATCAATGCTTCCGTTTCTGCGACACTTTCATCAGTACTATCGTCAAGAACTTGGATTTCCAATCGATCTTTTGGATATTCCATTTCTGCGATTGTAGTCAATAAACGCTCCACCACATACTTCTCATTATAAATGGGAAGTTGTATGGTGACAAATGGAATTTCACTTGGTTTAGAAAGGTCAAATTGTACAGATTTATCCGTATTTTTTTTACTTTTCAAATAATTCAGTAGTAAGTTAAAATTAGCTAAACTATAGAAAAACAGCAGTAAAATAGAGACGCCGTATAGAATTACAATGATATATGAAAGTTGTAGCATGCTATTATTTAAAGGTGTATTTGAAAATCCATCCTATTATTTTTACTCCAGCCATTACGCTTCCTTTGACAGTTCCGGAGACTTTTGAAACTCCAATTCTATTTTTATAGCGAACAGGAATTTCTAGGTAAGACATTTTTTGTTTTAAAACCTTAAGCTGCATTTCTACAGTCCATCCATAGGTTTTATCTTCCATCTTTAAGGTCAATAACTTTTCATATTTAATGGCTCTAAAAGGGCCTAAATCTGTAAATGTTGCCTTGAAGAAAATTTTCATTAAAGTCGTCGCCAGCCAGTTTCCGAAGATTTGCTGCGGCGTCATCGAATGTTTTTCTCTTAACGATGCCACACGGGAGCCAACAACAAAATCTATATTATTCTCCAGTATCGGAGCAATTATTTTAGTCAATTCTTCAGGATAATCAGAATAATCGCCATCTAAAAATACAACAATATCAGGTTTTATTTCTAGAGTCGAAATGTATTCCATTCCTTTTAGGCACGCATAGCCATACCCTTTTCTGCTTTCTGAAAGTACTGTTGCGCCAGCTTCTGTCGCTACTTTAATGGTATTATCTGTCGAATTGTTACTGATGACAATGACCTCATTAACAGAATTTGGAATTTCTTTAATAACATTGGCAATAGCTTTTTCTTCGTTATAAGCAGGAATAATTACTTTAATGTTTTTCATAGTGTTTTTTGAGTCTTTTAAAAAAAAGACTGATTGCTTGGGCGAAAATAGGGATAATTGTAAAAAGGTCTAGCCTATTTTTGGTTAATTAAATCCATTAAATCAACATCATTCCCTAATAAGATATCATTTGAATTGATTCGGCCTGCTGGAGTGTCATTTTCTAATTTCAATACACCTCTAGGACATACTGCGGCACATATACCACAACCCACACAGGAAGAGCGAACAATGTTTTCTCCTTTTTCGGCATAGCTTCTTACATCAATCCCCATTTCGCAATAGGTAGAACAGTTACCGCATGAGATACACTGACCGCCATTAGTTGTAATTCTGAATTTTGAAAACAAGCGTTGTTGCAATCCTAAGATTGCCGCCATAGGACAACCAAAACGACACCATACTCGATTTCCCATGATAGGATAAAACCCCACACCCACAACACCACTAAAAGCGGCACCAATGGCAAAGCCATACCATTCTCTTAGCGAATTACTATCGATAAAAAGAATGTTTTGATTCCCAGAAAAATAATTAATTAATAATGAAATGATGATAATGGCTACTAATGAAAGCATTGTGTAAACAGCGTCAGTATCTAAATCTTTTCGTTTAAAGATGTACAAGGCCGCTGTAAAAACTACTAGAAAAGCTATAATTCCCCAGATAAATTGGTCTCTTGTAATAAAGCTCATTTCGGGATTATTAGATAAGAAAGTAAAGATAACTGCAATGGTCATTACAAATGAAAATACTAATACGGAGTGAATCATCCATCGTTCAATTTTCCAAGCGATATCAGTTTTACTAGATAGGTGTCTAAAGCTATCTCCAGCTGTTTCAGCCAAACCTCCACAACCACAAACCCAAGAGCAATACCAGCGTTTACCATAAAAATAGGTTAGAATAGGGGAGATAATAAAAATCATCGCAACCCCAAAAATGAGCATGAACATTCCTAAATTGCCTCCTTCAAGCATCGCTTTTAAATGCCAGTCATTGAAGAAATAATAATTTAGTGGCCACATGTTTTTTAAATCCTTTGCGAAATAAGCTTTCTCCGGATTTAATTTTTCGAGTATCTCCGGAATTAAAAAAGCAAAACCCAACTGGAAAAACATCACTGAAATGGTGCGTACTAATTGGTATTTATTGTGTCTGTATTTTAAGATGAACTTATAGCCAAGGCCCAGAATTGCAATGGTATAAAGTGTTCCATATACAAACCATTGGCTA
This sequence comes from Flavobacterium hiemivividum, assembly GCF_004349145.1. GTDB lineage: Bacteria > Bacteroidota > Bacteroidia > Flavobacteriales > Flavobacteriaceae > Flavobacterium > Flavobacterium hiemivividum. Next base: position 152,092 of record NZ_SMFO01000007.1, read on the forward strand.
GCCGCTTTTCCATTTAAAATATAACTTAAAGGATCAAAAAAGCCAACTATTCCAGTGCTATTACCGCCAGTTTCATTAAGACCTAAGTATTGCGGAAACCAGTACAAAACAATGTAAAAAGCAGTTAGAATAATACCTACCATCCAAGCCCAACTTCCTTTGTTAGTAAAGTCTCTATGCCATACACCGTTATTTTTTATTCCCTTTGGCTGGTTGAGGTACGTTCTGTTTGCATAGACTACAATTCCGGCAAAAATGGCTACAATCGATCCTGTGAGCCAAATTCCTTTGTTTGGGAAAGAAACATTAAACAGGGCTAGTATCATTATAAAAAGACCAAGCAATCCAAGTGCAATTCCTAATTTCTGGATGCCATCCATCTGCATGTTTTCATGAGACGCGATAGATATATTTTTGATTGATTTACTCATCTTATATTGTTTTTACAGCAACGAATTGGCTACTAAATTGTTTTTGGATTTCGGCGTTGTATGAAGTATAAAACTCTGGATCAAAGTTGGCTTTTTTCAAATTAGCAATTACATAATCAACAGTTTCTTTATTGGTGAGCACTGTGTCAAAAAACTGATGACGCATGCGTATTCCAAAGGTATTGATCCCTAAAAAAGTTCGGTTTGTTTTGTCAAATGAGATTCGAATTGCTTTTTTACCCGACGCATGTTCCCAGTAAAAATGGCCCTCATTTTCTTTTGGCACTGTCCAAACCCAGCCGTAGGTTTGATATTCAATGTCTAAAAACTTAGCCGAATTAAACCAATGTCCCGGTTTATAAGGAGTAGGTGTTCCCGTTAATGTCTGAGCTAAAACTTCGCCCATCATTCGACCTGTGTACCACACAGCTTCTATTGGTCTTCGAAAATCAATGGCTTCATGCTGTTCTGCACAGTCACCAATGGCATAAATATCCTTTATATTCGTTTCTAAGAAACGGTTCACTTTCACTCCTTTTCCTAATTCTACGCCAGAATCTTTTAAGAAATCAATGTTTGGTGATACACCAGCCGTCAACCCTACAATCTCGCAAGCAATAGTCTCTCCTTTATCTGTTACGACTGCTCTGGCGTGTCCTTTTTCATCCGAAAGAATTTCAACCAAATTAGTGTCTAATCTTAAGTCGATATGATGTTCTAAAATATGGCGGTTGATCATCTGGCTTTCGCCAAAAGGCAAAACACCACTCCAGAAGCTTTGTTCCCGAACCAAAAAAGTAACTTGAATATCACGGGAGCGAAGCATTTCGGCTAATTCGATACCAATTAGACCTCCACCTACAATTACAGCACGTTTGGTACTAGGTGCCCAATTCTCTAAAGCTTCTAAATCCTGTTTGTGATAAAGACCAGTTACACCCTGCAAATCTTGTCCTGGCCATCCGTATTTATTGGGTTTTGATCCAGTTGCTAGTACTAGTTTGTCATAGCTTATCTTTTCATTATTTGATAAGACAATTTCTTTGGCGCTAGGCACTACCGCCGTAACCATTCCTTGAACTAGATCAATTTTATTCTTTTTCCAAAAATCATTTTCATAGGATTGGGTGTGTTCAAACTTCATATGCCCCATGAATACATACATTAAAGCGGTGCGCGAAAAGAAAAATTCAGTTTCAGAAGAAACAATAGTAATTTTTGAATCCGATTTTTTTCGAATGTGACGCGCAAGTGTAACGCCGGCAATTCCGTTTCCTATAATGACAATATTTTCCATAAACAATGAATTTGTTTGTTATGTTTTCAATCTAAAGAGGGTCTAATGACTTTTAAAGTTAGGCAATTAAATCCTATGGATAAATACTCTATTTCGTTTTAAAGTCGGCTCCAGGCTTGAAATAATCAGCATCTACTTTAACAAATTTTATGTCAGATAAAGTAGCAAGTCCTAACTCATTGGTAAGTCCGTTTCCATCTTTCCATCCCCAGAAAACCCATTTAGTGGCCATAGGAATACCATCGACCATTTTATAATCTAAATATTGAATCGCGTGAGGATCTTTTTCAGCTTCTTCTTTACCCGATTTTACGCTAACAATATAAGCTGCTTTTTCTAGTAAATTTGTCGTTTTATCAGCATAAACTACGTACCAATCATCTGGTGCGTCACCGGTTCCTGATTTGAAAGTTAATTTTTCAGTGTTATAATTTTCAAAATCTTTTTCTTTATTAGCATACGCATTCCATATCGTTCCCGGATCAGATAATTTATAAGGGAAAAGGAAAAAATAACTCCAGGTGAACGCATCAAAACGAACTGATTCCTCACTAGGAATTGTAGGGGAGTAGTACACTTTATCTTTATTGAATATTATTTTCGAACCATTTTTAAATTCAATTACGCCTTCAGTAGAATTGGTGAGCGTAGTGAACTTAGCATCCATTCTTTCTTTTCCTCCAAACTCTAATTTAAAATCAAACTGCACGGCTTCTTTAGCTAAAAAATCCTGTTTGTGATGTGCATTTTCAACTTTATCTGTAAATTTTAAGTTTTCTTCATTCGGTTTACATCCTACTGCTGTAAGAAGGATTGCGGTTAAAACGAGGGCAATTTTGTTCATTATGAATTGTTTAATTATTATATTGATTGTTATTATTGTGTTTTTTATGCCATCTAATTTATTGTCACGAAATAATTATCCGTTTACAGGATGTTTTTTTTATAGTACTCAAGCATACTTTCAGTAGAATGTCCTAGTTTGCGTTTAAGATGAATGATACTAAAATGGTATTGTAAACGCCAAACCCCATTCTGTTGATATCTTCTGGCCGATGTAATTACATAGTCTGGAATGACGATAAATTGCTTTTTGGCGTAAAGCCTAGAAATTATTTCATTATCCTCATAAATCATAAATTGCTCATCAAATCCCTTTATTTCCTCAAATAATCTTTTGGTTACAAATAACGATTGATCGCCGCCACGGCAGGAAATGTGATTGAATCGCGTGAACCACTGCGAAACCATTAAAACCGGATGTTCGTAATCAAACTTTATTCTGAAACAACCTGCCTGATTCCCTTTTTGGACTACATCATTGATAATACGGTCAAAATTAGTCGGCGGAAAACTATCACAATGTAAAAAATAGAGAATGTTTCCTCTAGCGGCTTTGGCTCCCACATTCATTTGTTTGGCTCTTCCCTTTGCAGCTTGAATTAATTTAATCTTTGAATTAGTACTTACTGTATCTTGAGAACCATCCGTACTTCCGCCATCGACGACTATGATTTCGATTTTATGGTTTTGAAAAGCATGATTTTCAAGATGCGATAATAGCTTACTTATGCGACTTACCTCGTTAAAAATAGGAATTATTATCGAAATTTTATTCATTCAATTTCCAATTGTAGTCTTTGTAATTCACTTTTGCTTTACTACTAATTTTGATAGTACTGTACTGGTTTAAAAAATCAATTACAGAACTTTTTTTCTTAAAATCTCCGGAGAACCAATCAAATATTTTTGAGATTTCGATTTTATTTGCAGTGATAGTGTTCTTCGTCTTATCGTTAATAAAACTTTTAGAAACAGCTACTAATTGCTTTTCTAATTTCGTTTCAGTGTAAGCTTCATTTAGTAAATTAGGGCAAGAGAAAGAAGCGCAGTTTATGGCAAAATGTATTCTTGGTTCATCCATTTTACGAAGTATTTCGTGCTCAATTTCTTCTAGATTGTATTTCTTGTTTCCTAATGAAATGAACTTTTTACCCCACGGATCATTAATTTCCTTTATACTTTTAGTTGGATAATTGTCTAAAATTAATTTAACGGTATAGGCATTGTAGGCATTGATCCAGTAGGCAAGTGTAGCATTCTTTGACCATGATTTTGTAGGAACATTTCCCGATAATTCATTAAGATACGCCTGAAGTTCTTTGCTGTCTTTTTGAAAGGCCTTATAATTTACATTGCCGTTTTTAGAAACATTTTTTTGTAATAATACATTCCATTTAGCATGATTCATACTTTGAAAATCTGCTGTTGCAGTACTAGTTTGATTTGCAGTGGTTGGAATTTCCGGATTGTGTTTGGTTTTTCCACATGAAAGTAGTGGTAGTAGAATGAGTATTATAAAATATTTTTTCATGGGTACATTTATTAAATTATAAGGGAATAGACAGTCATAGAAGTTGTTCCTGATAGCAGAAAGAAACTATTTTTTAAAAGGATATATTTCTTGCTTGATAAAATCTGTTGGAAACTCAGTTTCATCGTGAAAACCAAGTTCGATATCTCTTCCGTCTGTAGGTATGTAGTTGGTTTTGAATAGATAATCCCATACACTTAGTGAGATTCCGAAGTTGACACCGTGTTTATTGGGTATTTTTTTACTGTGATGCCAAATATGCATTTTTGGATTGTTAAAGATGTACTTTAGAAAACCATAGTCCCAACCTATATTAGCGTGGTTTAGATGACCTATTGCAATGGCGATGAAATGCACAATAAAGACATCTTCAAGATTTACACCACCAATAAGAATTATAGGAATGTAAAGAATTGATTTGTACACGATAGGTTCCATCCAGTTGTATCTAAAATGGGCCGCAAAACCCATTTCCTTCACGCTGTGATGGGTCTTGTGAATTTTCCATAAAAAAGGAATCATGTGCAATAAGCGATGAACATTCCATTGCAGGAAATCGCTTATGAGGAAGAATACAAACAAAGCTAAAGGCTTTGGTAATTCGGAGATAGAAAACAGCTGTATAGACGTTAATTCCAATCCAAACAAATGGAGTCCGTCATTAATTAACTGTTCAGTTACATTAGACAATGCTATGAGAAGAATTAAATTGAGCAAGAAAAAATTAAAAAAGAGATAGAATAAATCCAGCCAAAAATCTTTTCGAAAAATAGCTTGTTGCTTTCTCCAAGGAAAAGTAAGTTCAAGGAACCATACAACCAGAGAAATGGCAATTAATCCATAAAAGTAGTTGTCCCAGTTCCAGTATAAAATTTCATTTTTCAGATAATTAAAATAACCGCTGTAAGAATTTAGTAGTATATCAATGTATTTTTCCATTATTGGTAATGTTTTTTATTTACTATAGCAGGTTTAAGGCAGCTATATTATACTGGCTTTTTTCTAAATCTTCAAAGGTGTCAATATCATTTAATATGTCTAAAACGCCTACTTTCTGATGCTTAAAATCGCTCATCGTAGCTGCAAAAACCGAATCCGTTCCCCAATCTTTATTTTTGAATACCGCTGGATTTCCTTTTTTTAGTCCTAATAAATAGTAACCACCGTCTTCAGCAGGACCAATTACCACATCATGATTTAAAAGTTTTTTAAACGCTGTTTCAATTATAATCGATTTCAGATCGAATAAATCACTGCCTACAATGATACAGTTTTGATACCCCATTTTGAAAAGACTCTCAAAAGCTTGATACATTCTTTGTCCTAAATCACCTTCAGATTGTAGCTTTTTTTGATAAAACTCAAGAGACCAAATGTCCTCTTCGATAATATTAGTATCATAAAAAACAAATTTATCACAGTCGATAGCCTGGGTTTCATTTCTAGTATGCAATAGCAAATCGTTATAAACAGTCAAGGCCTTTTCGTCACCAATGATTTTTGCCAATCGGGTTTTTACTTTTCCTATTTCAGGATTTCGGGTAAAAATTATAAGTGCATCAGTTTTCATAAACCTTAATTCCTTTTTTTAAATAAATACTCCATGCTTTGTTGTAAGTATGTATGCTGTCTGTAACTTTATTTTGATTGTTTACTACTTTTTCGCCATTGTTTTTATATTCGAAAATACCTCCGTACAAATTGTAGACATTTTTGTATCCTAGTTTTTGTAGTTTTTCACCTATTTGTTCACTTCGGACACCAATAGAACAATAGACAATGATAGTGGCATTCTTATCTTTTAGGTTTGCAGTAACTTTTTTGGAATTAAAGTGATCGAAACCTACGGGAATAGCATTTTGAATGTGACTCACTTTGTATTCTTGTGGTTCTCTAGCGTCTAAGAAAACTAAGTTTTTTTTCTCTTTCAGTTCATTCACTTTAATATATGGAACCGTTTCTTTATTGAATTTTTTCAATGCTTGCTCAATGTTATTTTGCGCATGAAGCGTTATTGAAAATAAGAAAGCAATAAAATAAATATAGTGGCGCATATTATTTTTTTATAAAGGTATTTAATTTATTAGACGTCTAAAAACTAATTTCCTTACAGAAAAGTTAATTTAATTATCAAGCAGTAGACGAATTATTTATGCGGGCTCCCTTATTCGATCTATGAAAAAATAGTTCAATCTACTATTTACTGGGAAACTTCCCTTTAAATAAAGAAAACCCCATACAAATTAACATACGATTAAATCACACTATTAGTTTTTCTGGTCGTTAATACGTGAAACAGAATATTACAGAAAAAACTTAAATTCGGCACTTCAAAAAACAACTCGTAGAGAGCTATTTTGATGTAGACGTTGTAAATGAGATCTCTTAGAAGAGCGGATTTTTGAGGAAAATAATTATAAAATCCAACTGCTTCTTAAACGATTTTGTAAGCTCATTATATTCCGTACGGTTTTAATGACAATTCATTTAGCCATGCTTTGCCATATTTTGTATTTAAATATTCTGAAATCATGCGATTGTTTTTAGATGCTCTGCTAAAGGAAAAAGGATCAACGGCACAATTCTCTATGATCAGTCCAATTCCATATTTCGTTTTGAAATTTAGATATTCTTGAGGTACCTTATTATCTATTCCGTGAATAATGAAATTTAAAGTACTACTAATATCCGATGCCTTCTTTGATTCTGTACTACCGCTAAAAGTGTTTTTATTCACTTTGTAGCCTTCTTCATCATAGCAAGCGATAGTTTTAGTTAACATTCCATTGTCCCATTCCTTTTCGGTATATATCGTACCGCTATTGTGATACGATTTCCATACTCCAACTCTAACACCTTCTATGAAAGTCCCAATTGCTTCCAAGTTCCCGTTGGTGTGAAACATTTTCCATTCGCCAGTTTTCATTCCGTTTGAGTACTTCCCAATTTGATGTAAATTTCCGTTCTTATAAAAATACTTCCATTTTCCATGTTTGATATCCTGGGTAATTTTTCCCTTAGCTTCTAGATTTCCATTTTGATAGAAGTCCTTCTGTATGGTACAAGAAGTGAATGTCAAAAAAAATATTATAATTAAGAGGGACAGATTTTTCATAATTCTTTTTCGCTACGGGTTATATTGACTGTTTGCGTGAATGACAAACTTTATAGAAGATTACAATAGCTAAAGTATAAATAAAATAGCGCACTTTGTAAAATAAATATTGTTTTACCCAAGGTTAGTGCGCTTTATATACTTTTGAAAAGCAAATCGTAATTGAATTTTAGATAACGAAACAATATATAAGATTGGGGTGCAAAGTGTTTTTATCTGAACATTGTTAAGCAATTACAAGTATAAAAAAAAATTTACTTCTAGAACTTATCTATCATCAGATGCTTGTAATTGTATAATTTTTTAAGGGCTAAAGTGTTAATTATATAAATCCTTTTACAATTTATGTAATAGTTTCTATAATGAGATATGCCAACTTTGTGACAAGGATAATAATTAAAAAACTAAGATGAAAACAGCTGCTAACGGATTTAATAGAACTATCGACCTTAAAAATGTTTCAATTTCATATGATGATTTAGGTGAAGGCGCAATTCCTGTAATTTTTCTTCACGGTTTTCCATTTAATAAATCAACGTGGAAAAGTCAATTGGAAAGTTTACAATCATCAAGGCGGGTAATCGCTTTTGATCTTCGTGGATTTGGAAAATCGCATGACGAAAAAACAGCGTTAAGCATTGATTTATTTACTTCCGATTTAATCGAATTCATGGATAAACTCGCCATCGAAAAAGCAATTATATGCGGACTTTCGATGGGCGGATACATAGCACTAAATGCCATACACAAATACCCAGAACGTTTTGAAGCTTTGATTTTGTGTGATACCCAATGTATCGCAGACACCGCAGAAGGAAAGGAAAAGCGTTACAAAGCTATTGATGAAATAGAAAATGGTGGTTTAACCGAATTCTATGAAGGGTTTATTAAAAAACTTTTCCATAAAGACTCAATAAGCAGCAAGAAGGAAATTGTTGCAAACCTAAGTACTGTTGTCTTTTCTAATTCCCAATCAAGTATTACTAGAGGACTTATTGCCATGGCAGAACGCTCTGAAACCTGTAGCACTTTAGGTCAAATTTCAATACCTACGCTAATTATTTGCGGAAGGGAAGATGAACTAACTCCGCTTGAGCAATCGGAATTTATGAATGGGAAAATTAAAAATTCTAAACTGAAAGTTATTGATAACGCAGGACATGTATCCAATTTGGAACAACCGGCAGAGTTCAATAATTACCTGAGTAATTTTCTAAACGAATTAAGTTAAGAAACGACGGTCTACTGTGATTATTTAGAATATTAATATTAGAGCGAGAGATCCGAGCCTATCGAAAGCCGTTACGTTGTTTTTGTTTGCTTGGAATTCAAAATTAATAAACCTATAATAGCAGATATTAAAGAACCGATTAGAACTCCAATTTTAGCCGAGTCAAGAAAAAGCGGACTGCTTTCGAGTGCTAAACTTGCTATGAAAATCGCCATCGTAAATCCGATACCAGCTAAGAATGAAACTCCCACAATTTGGCGGTTGCTAATATCTTTTGGCACTTCAATAAGTTTTGCCTTTTTTGCTATAAGAACAAGAGAAGTAATTCCGATACTATTACCAAAGACCAAGGCTATAATTATATTTCTCATCAAATCAGTATCCAGATCAATATCGCTGCTAATCATTACACCAGCATTTGCTAAGGCAAAAACGGGAATAATAAAATAAGCGACCCAGCCATGCAAGCTGTGTTCAAGATTTTGAAGCGGAGATTGATACTTTCCAGTCCATTCCCCTAAATTATCTACTTGCTGCAGTTGTTCTTTTGAGAGAATTGGTTTTTTAAGAACTACAGCTCCTTTAATTTTATCAGTTATTGCAGTTAAATTATCTAGAAATTCAGGAGTATCAATTTTTTGTCTGATCGGTACAGAAAAGGCTAAAAGTATTCCCGCAAGTGTAGGATGTATTCCTGATTTTAGAAATAAAAACCAAATAACAATCCCAAAAAGAATCATTACTATTTTCGAATAATACCCTTTAAAGGAGACGATATATAAAACAGCTAATAGCCCAAGTGCCGCAACTAACAGCATGATGTTAATATTAGCGCTGTAAAATAATGCGATTACTAAAACCGCTCCCAAATCATCCACAATTGCAAAAGCAGTTAGAAAAACTTTAAGACTAAGCGGAATGCGATCTCCTAAAATCTTTAGTACGGCTAGCGAAAAGGCAATGTCAGTGGCCATAGGTATTCCCCAGCCACTTTGAGTTTCAGGATTTTGATTTAGAACAGTAAAAAACAAAACTGGAAACGCCATTCCTCCAATTGCTCCTAATAATGGAAATGCTATTTTTTTAGCTGAATTCAATTCGCCGATGAGGAACTCTCGTTTAATTTCTAATCCTATTAAAAAGAAGAATACGGCCATTAAACCGTCATTGATCCAAAGTATTAGAGGCTTATATAATTCGAAATTATGAATGGAAAAACCAACTTTATACTGCAAAATATCCTGGTATAAATCTCCAGCTGAGGAATTGGCCCAAAGAAGTGCAGTAAGTGTCGCGGTGAGCAATAAAATTCCACTAAAACTTTCAATCTTAATAAATTTTTGAATAGGAGTAAGGAGTACTTTTTTTATCATAGTTGTTTTTAATTTTTGGAAAAATCCAATAGGGCTTTAGACCGCGGACTTTAAACGAAGATTATTTTTTATAGTATACTTATAAAGCTATTAGCTGTAATTTAGGAAGCTTTATATTTTCTAATCGGATACTATTCAGAGTGCTTAATCTCCAAACATACGAAAAATAAAAAAAAATTAAAAGTAGATGGAGGCTGAAACACCCAATAATGCTAAAGTTTCACTTAAGTTTAACATTGAGTCTGTGCGAAGACTTTTTCTTCTAAACGAATTATTGGTCACTTATGGTTTGTAGAAAGTTGAAAAAAGGAGCCTAAGTTTAAAATAAAGGTAGAAATGGAAAGTAATGCATCAGTATCACTTGTGGTATTATCTCTACTCGAAATTGATTTTATGATTTCAATAGCCTTTAGTTTGGATCAGTATGATGGTTTTGAAAAAGAAATAGTCAAAAAAATTGACATTCATTGCAAAACTGATTTGCAGTCAGGACATTGTGCTCAACTATTGTATTACTGTATTTTGATTTTAACATCATAAAGAGTAATTGTGTTTCTGTATCTTTACTATTTCAAGCCTACTTTAAAAATCTTAAACAGTAAAAATATGCTACAAAAAGTACTAATTGAACGAAAGATTTACGCATCGGAAGAACATAAGATGATGAAAGAAATGATCAAGGAATTCATTTCGAATGAAATTATGGATCAGCTAGAGGAATGGGAAAAAGCAGGAATGGTTAGTCGCAAAATATGGAAACGCGCTGGCGAATTAGGATTGTTATGTATAGATATGCCTGAAAAATATGGTGGCGGCGGATTAGATTTTTCTTTTAACGCTTTGTTTATCGAAGAATTTGCTAAAAAAGGAATTAGTGGCCCTGGTTTCTCCTTGCATTCTGATATTGTGGCTCCTTATCTATTAAAATATGGAACGGAGGGACAAAAGCAAAAGTATTTACCACAAATGGCCAAAGGAGATATGATTACCGCCATAGGGATGACGGAACCAAATTGCGGAAGTGATTTGAAAGCCCTTCGAACCACAGCTGAAGACAAAGGCGATCATTATTTAGTAAACGGACAAAAAACATTTATCACTAACGGCTTTATGTGCGATATGGCAATTGTAGCGGTAAAAACAAATGTCAATACTGATCAAGAAGGAGTGACCTTACTTATTATGGAATCCTCGATGGAAGGATTTAGCAAAGGAGTTCCCTTTAAAAAAATCGGGATGAAATCTCAGGATACCTGTGAATTGTTTTTCGATAAAGTGAAAGTGCCAAAGGAAAACAGATTAGGTGATGAAAAAATGGGTTTTAAGATAATGATGGAGGAATTAGCTCGGGAAAGGCTAACGGTTGGTGTTACAGCAGTTGCAACTGCTCAAGGAGCTATCGAAAATACAATCGCCTACACCACCGAAAGAACGGCTTTTAATACCACCATTTCCGGCTTTCAAAATACCCAATTTAAACTAGCGGAATGTACCACCCAATTGCAAATACATCAGGCTTTTTTAGATCGATGTATTGAATTGTTAGTGGATCATAAATTAACCACTGAAACCGCTTCGATGATTAAATATTCGGCTACTGATATGTGTGGCAGTGTAGTAGATGAGTGTTTGCAATTGTTTGGCGGTTATGGTTATATGTGGGATTACCCAATAGCTCGTATGTATGCTGACAATCGTGTTGCTCGTATCTATGCAGGAACAAATGAAATCATGAAAATAGTAATTGCACGAGGACTGTTTAAAGAAAAATTGGAATGATTTTGTATTTAACCTAAATATCGAACTTCATTTCTCGAACTTGAATGCTGTTTTTTGATACTAGTGATTTTTTAATATATTTGCTAAAACGTTTTAGAATATCTTAATTTTCAAAATTATGATGTTAACTAATTCTATTTTAGATTTGCATTAGCCAATATCCATTAAAATCATAAATAAATGAATACAGAATTATATCCTTTGCAATTTGACCCAATTTTAAAAGAAAGAATCTGGGGCGGTGAAAAGCTAAAAACGGTTCTTAATAAACCAATTGAGTCAAAAATAACGGGAGAAAGTTGGGAATTATCAACTGTAGAAGGCGATGTAAGTACTATTGCAAATGGAGTTTTGAAAGGAAAATCATTGACAGCAATTATCGAGGAGTTTCCAAACGAAATTTTAGGAACAGCAGTTTATTCGAAATTTGGAAAACAATTTCCATTGCTTTTTAAATACTTAGATGCACGCGAAGATTTGTCGATTCAGGTTCACCCGAATGATGCATTGGCTAAAGAACGCCACAACTCTTTTGGTAAAACAGAAATGTGGTACATCATGCAAGCTGATATTGATGCGCGAATAATTGTAGGTTTCAAAGAAGATTCAAACAAGGCGGAATATGTCGAGAGCCTCGAAAATAAAACATTATTGAATTTGCTCGATGATGTAAAAGTAAAAGCAGGCGATGTTTTCTTTCTAGAAACAGGAACGGTTCACGCCATTGGAGCTGGACTAGTAGTTGCTGAGATTCAGCAAACTTCAGATATTACTTATCGTCTTTATGATTTTGACAGGAAAGATGCTCAAGGAAATACAAGAGAGCTACATATTGACTTAGCTCTTGATGCGATCAACTATGATAAGGTAGATACTTTTAAGGAATACACAAAAGAGATAAATCAATCTAATTCTATTGTTGATTGCCCTTATTTCACTACTAATTTCGTTCCGTTGAATGGAGAAATTATCTTGAATAAAAACGGAGAAACATTTACAGTGTATATGTGTATCGAAGGTGATTTTGAAATTGAATATCATAATTCGACATTTAGTTATAAAAAAGGGGATACAATTTTAATTCCTGCAGCGATGAAAAATTACCTACTCAAAGGGAAGGCTTCCATTTTAGAAGTTTACATTTCATAATTGTTTTTTTCGAATAAATTAAAAGAGATTAAAAGTATAGAATTCGCCATAAAGCGGATTCTATACTTTTTTTTTGATTTACATAATTTTATGATAGTGACGGATTCCAAAGTTTTTGCTTATTGTTTTGATAGTTTATTAACAATAAAAAAAACATATTATTCAAAGTAAATATTTACTAAAACGTTTTTGTAGAAGTTTTTATATATATTTGGGATAATATTAAGAGAAAATAAACCTATTAGATGAAGAAGATTACTATCAAAGATATTGCCTTAGAAGCTCAGGTTTCTATCTCTACGGTTTCTTTTGTACTCAATGATAAAGGGGAGAAAATGGGCATTAGTCCAGCGGTCATAAAAAAAGTTCAAGACATCGCAGCTAAGTTAAATTACAGGCCTAATATGATCGCAACTAGTCTAAGGACTGGAAAGACAAAATCAATAGGACTTATAGTTGAAAATATTGCAAATCAGTTTTTCTCTTCTCTTGCCAGAGTAATTGAAGAAGAGGCGAAGAAGAAAGGGTATAGAGTTTTTTACTGCAGTACAGGAAATGATGAGGAAAGGTCGGCAGAGCTGGTGCAAAGTCTACTTCAGGCAAATGTGGATGGCTTTATTATTACTCCAACAGAGAAGCTCGACAAAAGTATTGATCAGCTTTTAAAAATGAAAAAACCCGTTGTCTTAATCGATAGGTATTTTCCAGGACAAGAAGTGAGTCATGTGGTGATGGATAATTATGAAGGAGCTTTTTCAGCAACAAATTTTTTAATCGAAAAGGGGCGACGTAAAATAGCTTTGATTAACAATAATTCTGGCATGGTTCAAATGCAATTGCGAGAAAAAGGATATGTTGATGCATTGAAAAAAGCTGGTATTTACGATGAAAAATTGATTCTTCACCTTGATTACCACAGTAGCGAGGAGGAAAAAGTAGAAGAGCTGATTAGTTTTTTTAGAAATAATAAAACAATTGACGGTGTGCTTTTTTTAACAAATTATATGGGTCTCGCAGGTCTTCAGGCTTTTCAAAAAATAGGTTTAAAGTTGCCTGACGACTTGGCTATAATTAGTTATGATGATCATTATAGTTTTAGACTGCATTCACCAACGATCACCGTTGTCGAACAGCCAATAAATACTATTGCAGTAAAAGCTGTTGAATTGCTTATGGATCAAATGATAAATGATCATGCTGTGGTCGAAAAAGTTGTTTTAAAAGGGAATATAATAGTGAGAGAATCAGTGTGATTAAAATTTTCTAATATTAATTTTTTTTCAAGGAAAATTTAAAAAAAAATCTAGCTGCTCTAGTTTACTTCAAAAGGTTTAAAAATGCCATTATAATGAATTTTAGAAAAGGTTTTTATTGGTTAGTGATCATTTGTTTGACAAATTTTTCATTGGCAGTGCATGCTCAAAAGAGCGTGATGGTTTTAAAAAGTGGTTGGGAATTTCGTCAGCAGGGAGCTACTAATTGGAATGCAGCAACGGTACCTGGTGAGGTTCATTCTGATTTGTTGAATAACAAAATGATTCCAGACCCTTACTATCGCGACAACGAAAAGAAGGTTCAATGGGTTGAAAAAGAAAACTGGGAATATAAAACTTCCTTTTCAGTAATTCCCAAAACTCAAAAACAAAAACATATAGAATTAGTTTTCGACGGACTGGATACCTATGCTACGGTTTACCTTAATGACAAATTAGTACTAGAAGCTAATAATATGTTTCGGCAATGGAGAGTTGATGTCAAGCCTCATTTGCGTTTAGGTGAAAATCAATTGAGGATTGTATTTCAATCGGCACAAAATGTGGTTGATTCATTGGCCAAAAAAGAGCTACCATTTATAATTCCAGATAATCCACGTGCTTATGTTCGAAAAGCCCAGTATCATTTTGGTTGGGATTGGGGACCTAAATTAACCACTTGCGGCGTTTGGAAAGAAGTAAGACTCGAGGCCTACAACAAAAATCCAAAGGAGAAAGAATATGTGCCAAGTCGAAAAGTCGAATTAGTACAGCAGCCAGACAGTTTGGGGAAATCGTTTTACTTTAAAATCGATGGCAAGCCAGTTTATATGAAAGGCGCTAACTATATACCTTCAGATGCTTTGCTTTCAAGAGTAACAAAAGAGGAATACGAGAAAGTGATTAAAATGGCCAAAGATGCCAATATGAACATGCTTCGTGTTTGGGGCGGAGGTATTTATGAAGATGATTATTTCTATGAATTATGTGATAAATACGGAATTAATGTTTGGCAGGATTTTATGTTTGCTGGAGCAATGGTTCCTGGCGATGAAGCTTTTTTTGATAATGTAAGAGAAGAAGTAAAATACCAGGTGAAGCGTTTACGCCACCATAAGAGCATCGTTTTATGGTGTGGAAATAATGAAGTTGACGAAGCTTTTAAAAACTGGGGTTGGCAGAAAAAAATGAAAATGTCCAAACAGGATTCGACTCGTTTATGGAAAGATTATGTAAGATTGTTTCAAGACAGTATTCCAAAATGGGTTAAGGAAGTTGATCCTACAAGACCATATATTAGCAGTTCACCGTTGTTTGGTTGGGGAAGAAAAAAGAGTTATTCTGAGGGCGATAGTCACTATTGGGGAACTTGGTGGGGACTAGCAGATATCGAAGCAGTACAGAATAAAACTGGTCGTTTTGTGAGTGAATACGGTATGCTAGCGATGCCAAACTACTCAGCTATAGAAAAGTTTACTGCTGCTGAAGACCGCCATTTATTTTCGGATGTATTAAAAGCACATCAAAAAGCGGGCAAAGGTTTTACGAAACTGAACTCTTATTTAAATCGGTATTTTATTGATTCGACTAAAGTCGAGAAAATGGAACTTAAGGATTATACGTATCTAACGCAATGCTTGCAGTATTATTCTCTAAAAAATATTATAGGAATTCATCGTTCTAAGGCGCCTTATAATATGGGAACTTTGGTGTGGCAGTTAAATGATTGTTGGCCTGTAGCCAGCTGGAGTGTTACTGATTATTACAATCGCCAACCTAAAGCGGCTTGGTATGCCATTCGAGAAGCCTATCGCGATGATATTGTTCCTGATATTGACTTAACTCGTCCTATCGATTTGAAATTGGAAAACCCAAATATAACTTGGAAAAGAAGAGGCAATAAAATCACATTAAAAGCGACCAATGCAGCAAAGTATGTCTATGTAGAAATTGAAGGTTACACCGGTAAATTAAGTAACAACTACGTGGATTTAGAGGCTGGAAAAGAACTGAAAATTTCATATGAAGGTAGATTAGAGAAGCCAGTTATTCGTGTAACGTCTTTGTATGATGTTCTTAATAGATACAATTGAATATTATAAATTGTTATTAACATTACTTAGATTCGAAATAATTAAAGGAGAAACGGCGAATAGCTGTTCAGTCAAAGTTTTATCGAATAGTAGAAGCAAATTCATTTCACCATCGCTAATAAAAAGTAGCAACATATGAAAAACATATTTTATTTAGTGTTATTTTTTTCTCTATCGTCAAGTACGATGGATAGATCTAATCTTGACTTGAAGATTATGACTTTTAATATTCGATACGATAACCCAGATGATAATAAAAATAACTGGAAGTATCGAAAAGAAGAAGTAACAAAAATGATTCGTTCTAATGGAGTTGATATTCTTGGAGCTCAAGAAGTTTTAGCGAATCAATTGAAAGACATCTCGGAGAAATTACCCGACTATAATGCAATTGGAGTAGGAAGAGAAGATGGAAAGGAGAAAGGTGAATTCAGTCCAATATTTTATAAAAAGGATAAATTTACGGTAGTCAAATCAGGCTATTTTTGGTTGAGTGAAACACCTGAGAAACCGTCAAAAGGATGGGATGCTGCTTGCGAGCGAATTGCAACTTGGGCTCAGTTAAAAGATATTAAAACAAATAAAATGTTATTTGTAGTTAACACCCATTTTGATCACGAAGGAATGATTGCTAGGCAAGAGAGCGTTAAATTAATAAAAGAGAAAGTGGCGCTTTTAAGTGAAGGTTTACCTCTAATTATTATGGGAGATTTTAATGCAGAACCTGAATCAAGTGTTGTAAAGCAAATGCTTTCCTCTGCTGAGGCTATAACTATTTTTGATTCACGTTCTAGGACTTCAAAGATGTATGGGGAGTCTTGGACATTTAACGGGTTTGGAAAAGTTCCTGTTCAGCAGCGGCTAATTATAGATTATATTTTTGTCAATAAAGATGTAAAAGTTAAGAAACACAATATTCTTTCTGAAACAGCAAATGGGATGTTCATTTCAGATCATTCTGCTGTATTTATCGTAGTTTCTATTTGATATTTAGTTGATTTTTGTAGAGTAAATTATAAAATAATAGAAGCGTACAACTTATGAAATTATGAAAAAGTATGATTAAGAATGAAAAAATAGCAGCTTTCAGTAAATTGTTTTTGGTAGCAATACTAATTGGTAGCGCTTCTTTAAACGCGCAAAAAAAGGAAAAATGGAAATTAGTATGGAAAGAAGAATTTAATTATACCGGACTTCCAGATCCATCAAAATGGAGTTACGAAGTAGGACACATTCGAAATAATGAGCAACAATATTATACAAATGCTAGACAAGAAAATGTGTGGGTAAGTAAAGGAGTTTTGGCTATTACAGGCAGAAAGGAAAGCTATCCCAATGAGTTCTATTCTAAAGAAGATAAGACTTGGAAAACCGAAAATCCTACCGCCCAATATACTTCCGCTAGTATCAATACTCTCGGGAAAGTAGGTTGGAAATATGGAAGAATCGAGGTCAGAGCTAAGCTTCCTCAAGGCGCAGGAATATGGCCAGCGATCTGGATGATGGGAACGAATAGATCTGAAATAGGTTGGCCAAAATGTGGTGAGATTGATGTTATGGAATTTGTGGGAAATCAACCCAAAGAAATCTATGGAACGATGCATTTTCCTGATCCTCTAGGCAAAGGGAATAAATCGAATGGGAATAAGATAGTTGTCGAAAATTTAGACGCTGACTTTCATGTTTATGCCATAGAGTGGAATGAGCAAACGATTGATGTTTATTTTGATGATAAAAAGTATCATAGTTTTTCAGTTGATTCAGCGGGAGTGGGTGATGATAATCCTTTTCGTAAACCATTTTATTTATTGCTGAATTTGGCAATGGGAGCGAACTGGCCTGGACCAATTGACGATACGATTTTGCCACAAAAATTCTTAGTAGACTACGTAAGAGTTTATGAAAAGAGATGATTTTGAAGTATTGAAGAGTTAAAAACTCAGTTTTTTTTACTGAGGAAATTAAGATATAGATGTAGAGACAGTCTTTTTTTAGTTGTAAAAAGAGCAGGCGTCTAGAAGTTCAGCAGAAGAGAATAGTTACTTTAGCGGTAGTTTAAAATACAATTAGGCCAATAAAAAAAACAAAGTTGAATTTTAGCCACTGATAAGTTCATAGTGCTATTTTAAAATTCAAAATAATATCTTTGAGATAAGAAATACAAATAATGCTAGAAATCCTATTTTTAGTTTTGGTACAGAATTATAGATAAATAAAAATAATAAGATGAGTAACCGTAGAAATTTTTTAAAGACGGCAGCAATGGCGACGATGGCTGTTGGACTGAATTCTTTTGTAGGGAAGCCCGAAGAAGAAAATAATATTGTTGCATCAAAAAAAGGAAGAAAGCCTATAGTTCTTTCTACTTGGAGATTTGGTATTGAAGCTAATGCAGCAGCTTGGGAAATATTGAAAATTAAAGGGCGCGCTCTCGATGCTGTCGAAGCTGGAGTAAAAATCCCTGAAGGAGATCCTACAGAACGCAGTGTAGGCTTTGGCGGACGCCCGGATAGAGAAGGACGTGTAACGCTCGACGCCTGTATTATGGATGAATATTCGAATATAGGTTCAGTAGCTTGCTTAGAACACATCAAACATCCTATATCTGTTGCGAGAGGAGTGATGGAAAAATCGCCACACGTGATGTTAGTGGGAGAAGGCGCTTTACAATTTGCATTAGCCCAAGGGTTCAAAAAAGAGAATTTATTGACCGAAGAATCTGAAAAAGAATGGAAAGAATGGCTGAAAACCAGTCAGTACAAACCGATTGCCAATATTGAAAATCACGATACCATCGGTATGATTGCGTTAGATGCTGATGGGAATCTTTCAGGAGCTTGTACAACTAGTGGAATGGCCTACAAAATGCACGGTCGAGTGGGGGATTCTCCTATCATTGGCGCGGGTTTGTTTGTAGATAACGAAATTGGTGCCGCGACAGCTACTGGTCACGGTGAAGAAGTGATTCGTATTGTTGGCTGCCATTTGGTTGTCGAGTTAATGCGTCAGGGGAAGTCACCCCAAAAAGCTTGTGAAGAAGCAGTCTCGCGAATCGTAAAATTGACTAGAAACAGAGGCAAGGAATTAAAAGATATTCAGGTAGGTTTTATAGCCTTGAATAAAAAAGGAGAGTATGGATCTTACTGTATTCAGGGAGGATTTAATTATGCCGTTCATGACGATACAGGAAATAGATTAATTGATACCGAATATTTTTTAAAATAATAAATGAAAAACGACAAATTAGAAATTGCATGTTTTAATCTAGAATCTGCAATTATAGCGCAAACGAATGGTGCAGACAGAGTAGAATTGTGTGCTAGTATGAAGGAGGGCGGAACAACTCCTGATTTTAGAATTACAGAACAAGCAAGAAAGGAACTCTCTGTTGATTTGAATGTAATGATTCGTCCGCGTGGTGGAGATTTTGTTTACACGAATGCTGAATTCGAACAAATGAAAGAAGAAATCATAGCATTTAAAAGATTAAATATAGATGGTTTTGTCTTCGGGATTTTAGATAAAGAAGGTAATATTAATATAGAACAGAACAGTGAATTAGTGGCTCTAGCCAGTCCAACTCCATGTACTTTTCATCGTGCTTTTGACGTGGTAAATAATGTATATCAATCGCTTGAAACGGTTATTGACTGCGGATTTAAAACAATACTTACTTCTGGGCAAGAGCAAAATGTAGTAGAAGGTATTGTGGTGTTAGCTGAATTAGTTGTTAAAGCTAATGGAAGAATAACAATTATGCCAGGCGGCGGATTGCGCTCTACGAATGTTGGCTTACTTCAAGAAAAAACGAAGGCTGTATTTTACCATTCTTCTGCTGTTACTGATTCAGGAGAAACCGCAAATGGAGATGAAGTGAAAGCCTTAAAAAGGAAATTGGAATGTATATAAGATAGTTTTCAAGATAAATTATTAGTAAGATAATAAAAGTAAAAATTCGTCTGTAAAAATCGATTCCGTGTAAATGAAGTCGGTTTTTAGGACGAATTTTTTATTGAAATAGATAGTAGTTCTAATTTTTTTTAATGTTTAAATATTTAACTATAATTTTGTGTATTATTGATTTAGATTTATTTTTTTTGTTTAATCCTGACCTCGAATTACTAGTAGTTGTTCTAAAGCTATTATCAGGAATTGCATTCGGCTTTGAGATCGTCCTAATAATAGATTTTTAGAAATATTTTGCTATCATAACTCGGGCAACCTTCTTTTTAAGTGTTTGAACTGAAAAAACTAGTTTTATAAAATTTATATATTCCACAAAAGCGTCTACAAAACGAACGGGGTTTTCTGTTAAAATAGTTTCTTCTAAACTAGAAAAAAAACCATCTGATTGCGAGGAATTCCAGTAATGTGTTGCATTATTAAAGATACAACTTTTCTTGCTTTTGTATAAGGAATATGTATTATATTTGAAAGAACGTAACAAAGGTATTTCCACAGACTGAT
This sequence comes from Flavobacterium hiemivividum, assembly GCF_004349145.1. Lineage (GTDB taxonomy): Bacteria > Bacteroidota > Bacteroidia > Flavobacteriales > Flavobacteriaceae > Flavobacterium > Flavobacterium hiemivividum. The sequence continues at coordinate 172,654 of NZ_SMFO01000007.1, forward strand.
GTTATGTGCTATGCTGAAAAGACACCGTACTAAATGAACATTGAACAAATTCTTGATAAGGTATATCTGCTCCCAGGCGCTTTAAAGCTAAAACTCTACCAAAGTATTGTAAAAGTTAGTTATCCTAAAGGGCATATTTTGTTACGAGCTGACAAAATTGAAAATAGCATCTATTTTATAAAAAAAGGAATTGTTAGGGCTTATTCTAAAACAGGGGACAACGAGATAACTTTTTGGTTCGGAAAAGAAGGTGATACTATTCTCTCAATGAAAAGTTATGTTGAAAATCAAAAAGGATATGAAGACATTGAACTATTAGAAGACTGCGAGCTATATGAATTGAAAATAAGTAATTTACAAAAACTATTTTATGAAGATATACATATAGCAAATTGGGGACGAAAGTTTGCTGAACAAGAGCTTATCAAAACTGAAGAGCGACTTATTTCCCGACAATTCCGAACAGCGACAGAACGCTACAAAGACCTTCTAAAAAACAATTCAAACTTAATTCAACGAGTCCAATTAGGATATATAGCATCTTATTTGGGTATAACTCAAGTCAGTTTGAGCAGAATAAGAGCTGAAATAAAATAGAAGTTCATTTTTTATCATTTGTAAAATTTTTCATCAATCTTATTTCTGACCTTTGAAAAAAAATAAAGAAAATGAATTGGATTATTTTAATTATTGCGGGCTTATTTGAAGTGGCTTTTGCTTTTTGTTTGGGGAAAGCCAAAGAAACGGCAGGAAATGAAATGTATTTGTGGTATGCAGGTTTTCTTCTTACCCTTACTATCAGTATGGGACTTTTAATTAAAGTAACCCTGGTTTTACCAATTGGAACAGCCTATGCCATATGGACAGGAATTGGAGCAGTCGGAACCGTTTTAGTTGGAATTTTGGTATTTAAAGAACCTGCAACCTTTTTACGGTTACTATTTATTACAACTTTAGTCGGCTCTATTATAGGACTAAAGGTAGTGTCGCATTAAAATTGGAAAAAGCACAAGCACATAACAGCTAGAGTTTAGTTGCGTTCGGAGAACGAACAATAAAACTCCTGTTGAACGGAAACGGTTACATACCGTCAACATTATAGAGTTATCGTAAAATGATTTGAAAGGTTATAAGAGGATTTAAAGTCCTCTTTTTTTTTTGCAGTACAATAAGGGTAGTTTTTTCGTGTTTTCCTTCACTTACCGGCACAACTTCCCTTACCCATAAAGTTAGTTTTTACAGGCAACTAAGTTTTGGCCACCGCCAAAATACCAAGGTGGAGGTCCTCGCTGGTCAAAAACCGGTAAAATAATATCTAAAAATATTGGCTTTATATTTAAGTTCTCTAAAAGCGTTTTTTAACGCTTTTTACGACTCCTTTTTTGAAAAGCTCAATCAAATTTTTTTTTTCAAAAAGAGAAATAAACTAAGTATTAAATTGAGCCTTTCAGAAATATACAATGAGCTTTACAACAAAGTAATTCAAGAATTTAAATTGTAATTTTGTTTGTTAATAAAGTAATTTCTAAAATGATGGAAGTAGTACAAGAAGACAAATTAAAAACATTAAGTTATTCTGGGGTTTTTCTTTCTTGCTTTTCAGATTTCAGCGAAAAGTGCATTCACGCTACACCAGAACACGTTTTGGTCTATTTGTATTCTGGCGAACAAATTATTGAAGACAGAAACAATAAAATAAAATTGAAAGCTGGAGATTGTGCTTTTATCAGACGTGACCATCGACTAAAAATGTACAAAAATAGCAAAGGTGAAGAATTATACAAAGGTATTTCTCTTACTTTTAACCGTACTGTTTTGCGTGATTTTTATAGCAAAATGAACAAATCTGAAATTCCAAAAGAGATAAAAATATCCGACAAAACTGTTTTCAAATTAGAGCTAAATCCTGCCATACAAAGTTTGTTTCAATCGCTTATTCCCTATTTCGACAGCAATGTAAAGCCAACAGAAGGTATTATTCAATTGAAAGTATTGGAAGGAATTTATACTTTACTAAACAGCAACGAACTGCTCTACCCAATACTTTTCGACTTTGCCGAACCTTGGAAAATTGACCTGTTAGAGTTTCTAAACGACAACTATATGGAAGACTTGACGATGGAACAAATCGCTTCGTTTACAGGTAGAAGTTTGGCGACTTTTAAACGTGATTTCAAAAAAATAAGCAACCTTACTCCTCAAAAATGGTTGATAAAAAAAAGATTAGAAACGGCGTACATAAAGCTAAAGGAAGAAGGACAAAAAGTACAAGATGTTTATGCAGAAGTTGGTTTTAAAAATGCTTCCCACTTTTCAACAGCATTCAAAAAGCAGTACGGAATTTCGCCAACAGAAGTTCAAAATTGAGCTTTAGAGAAAAGAAGATTGAGCCTCACAGAAAACCATCTGTGAGGCTTTATTTTTAATTTTGCATTGTAATAATTAAGATAATGCAAGCACAAAGTCCAAAATCAAATATATTTGAAAGGTTACGAAACGGAGAAACCATTTCATCATACGATACAGAAGCGTACAAAATGCGTGAAGCTTCTTTTGCAACGAAAAAATTATTGGTGCAAATGAACAATTCTAGTGAAGCGACAGAAATTAGAAATTTGTTGAGCCAAATCACCGACAGTGAAATTGATGAAAGTGTAACCGTTTTTACACCACTTCACATCAACTACGGAAAGCATACCAAAATAGGAAAAAATGTATTCATCAATTTTGATTGTGTTTTTTTGGATTTAGGCGGAATTACCATCGAAGAAAATGTGTTGATTGCACCAAAAGTTAGTTTGCTTACCGAAGGACATCCGATTGAACCTGAAAATCGACATTCATTAACTGTTGGTCCTATTTACATCAAAAAAAATGCTTGGATTGGCGCAAATGCTACCATTTTACAAGGCGTAACCATTGGCGAAAATGCAGTTGTAGCATCAGGTTCAGTGGTTTCAAAAGATGTTCCAGATAATACAATTGTAGGCGGAATTCCTGCGAAAATTTTAAAAACAATTTAATTTAAAAAAAATGAAAAAAACTTTTGTAATCGCAATGATGCTTCTTTTAGCAGGAACATCTTTTGCACAAGTAAAAAAATCTAAATCAAAAAAAATGGAAACAACCGAACATTATACTTTTAAATTGAGCGAAAAAGTGACACGCCAAAAAGTGACTTTCAAAAACCGCTACGGCATAACACTTTCAGGCGATTTATATCTTCCTAAAAATGCAGGAACGGAAAAATTATCAGCATTGGCAATTAGCGGACCTTTTGGAGCCGTTAAAGAACAGTCTTCAGGATTATACGCCAACCAAATGGCAGAACGTGGTTTTGCGGTTGTGGCATTCGACCCATCTTACACAGGCGAAAGCAGTGGCGAACCAAGAAATGTAGCTTCACCCGAAATCAATACAGAAGATTTTAGTGCAGCCGTAGATTTTCTTGGAATACAGAAAAATATTGACAGAAATAAAATTGGAATTATCGGAATTTGTGGTTTTGGAGGTTTTGCCCTAAACGCTACTGCTGTAGACAAACGTGTAAAAGCTGTTGCAACTGCTACGATGTATGATATGACAAGAGTGATGTCAAAAGGTTATAACGATGCAGTAACAGTAGAACAATGCACTGAAACATTGGAGCAATTAGGCGAACAACGTTGGAAAGATGCCGAAGCAGGAACTTTTCAACCTGGTTCTGTTTTAAACGCAGAAAAATTGAAAGGCGATGAACCTCAATTTATAAAAGAATATCATGATTATTACCGCACTTCACGTGGGTTTCACGAACGTTCGGTAAACTCGACCGGTTCGTGGACTGCAACAAATCCGTTGTCATTTATGAATATGCCGATTTTAAGTTACATCAAAGAAATTTCACCACGACCAATTTTAATTATTGCAGGAGAAAAAGCACACTCCAAATATTTTAGCGAAGATGTTTTTAAAATGGCTTCCGAACCAAAAGAACTTGTAATCGTTCCAAATGCTGTTCACGTAGATTTGTATGATAATGTGGCTGTTATTCCTTTCGATAAATTAGAAACGTTTTTTAAAGAACATTTAAAATAATAACAAAATTATGAAATATTCATTTCTAATTATTTTGACTTTTATGTCCATTTTTATCAGTAGTGCATCGTCTTGTACCAAAGAAGTTGAAACTAATGAAATAGAAAATAACAACGCTATGGGAAACGAAAAAATTAAAATAACAGTCAATTCAAAAGCCTTTACTGCTATACTTTTGGACAATAACTCGGCAAAAGAATTTAAGAAAATGTTACCCATAACCATTACAATGGACGAGCTAAACGGAAATGAAAAATATTACGACTTACCCAACAGTCTGCCAACAAATTCGTCTAATCCTCAAACAATAAAAAATGGCGATTTAATGTTATATGGCTCAAAAACATTGGTATTGTTTTACAAAACCTTTCCGACATCTTACAGCTACACAAAACTCGGAAAAGTAATTGATGTAACAGGTTTTGCATCTGCATTAGGTGGTGGAAACGTAACAGTTACTTTTGAAATGGAATAACGGAAAATCGTAATTCACAAGAACCACAGCCTATAACAGCTAGGTTTTTGTTGCGTGCGAAGCACGAACACCCGAGCGATAGAACGGAAGGACGTAATGAAAGCAGTATTAAACAGAATCGATTACACCTTCGTTAACCCTATGGAGTTGTCGTTAAAATTTCAGAGAAAACTTCAAGAGGCCAATGTGCCTCTTTTTTTAGAAAGTGGTTTTGCTTGGTTTTTAATTTGTTTTCCTTCTCCCGAAGCTCCGAGATTGGACATAGGTTCTCTTACCCATAAAACTAATTTTCATAGGGATTTAGATTTTGGCCACCGCTAAGATGCCAAGCAGGGTGGACCACGCTGGTCAAAAAACATTAAAAACAATATCTAAAAGTATTGGCTTTATATTTTAGCGCTCTAAGAGCACTTTTTAACGCTTTTTACTACTCTTTTTTTCAAAAACTAAATCAAACTTCTTTTTTCAAAAAAAGGAATAAGTGTAGTTCAAATCATTTTGCAAATTAACCGCATAATTTCGGGTCGCTGATTTCTCTTGGATTTATAGGGCAGATGCGACAGAATCTAGCTAAATTGTATTAAAGATTACTAGACAGTTACAAAATCTATTCAGAATTTTAAATCGGCTCATCGATACTTTTTTGCCATTCGGCGATACTAACAATTGAACCAACGAATAAAAAACAAGTTTCAAAGGCTTTGTCCTAGCTTTGATCTTGGATAATTATACAAAAAAATGGCAAAATCATTAAACATATTACTTATTGAAGACGATACAATCGAATTATTAAAATTCAACAGAGTGCTCACTACTTTAAAAATGAATCATAAAATAGTTGAGGCTAGTAATGGTGAAGAAGCGTTACTCATTTTAAAAGAAAAAAAAATCATTCCTGATATAATTATCTTAGATTTGAATATGCCTAAAATAAATGGTATTGAATTTTTGCAGATTCTAAAAAATGATGACTATTTAAGATACATTCCTGCAATAGTTTTAACTACTTCTAACAACTACAAAGATGTTAAGGAATGTTATAAAATTGGTATTGCTGGTTATGTTTTGAAGCCATTAAAGTATGAGGATTATGTAGACCGTATTAAGAAAGTCATTGAATATTGGAGTAGTAATGAATTAATTTCTCAATAATAAGGTTATGTATGGAATTGTAAACAAAGCCATCGAAGACTTAGTGATCGCTAATTTTGGTGAGGAAAAATGGGAAGCCATCAAAGAGCGAAGTGGTATTGATATTGATTTTTTTATTAGTAGCGAACCCTATGATGATGATGTGACTTTCAAATTAGCAGTGGCTGTTTCGGAAGAAATGAAAATGAGTGTAGGTGATGTACTAATTGCTTTTGGAGAATGGTGGGTTGTCAAAACAACAACCGAAAAATATCCTGGATTAATGGATTCTGGAGGAACTAATTTGAAAGAATTTCTAATAAATTTACCGAACTTTCACAACCGTGTAATGCTCATATATCCAAAGCTTACACCTCCTGAATTCAAAGTTAGTGATGTTACCGAAAACGGCTTGCATCTGCATTATTTTTCTAAAAGACAAGGTTTGCAAGAGTTTGTTCGTGGCTTAATTCAGGGATTGGGTAAAATGTTCGATACCCCCTTAACTTTGGAATTACTTCAAACTCGTGATGAAGGAAGTACGCATGAAATTTTTAAAATAAACTGGTAAAAATGGAAAAATTAGAATTTAAATTTAGTGATGATAATTTTAATAGGTTATTCCCATTTTATATTCTAATTGATGATTCATTAACAATCAAAAGTTATGGCAAAAGCTTAGCTAAAATTTGTCCAGGAATTGAAAAAGCCTCTTCTTTTGCTATTTGTTTTGAAATTAGCAGACCATATCTTGAAAAACCAACATTTCAGGAATTAGTATTTAGTAATAACCAACTAACAGTTATTACATGTAAAAAAAGTGGGATATCACTTCGAGGACAATTCGAATTAATTGAAAGTTCCTTGTTATTTGTTGGCTCGCCTTGGTTTCAATCCATGAAGGAAGTTGTCGAAAAAAAGCTAACCTTACACGATTTTGCTCTGCATGATCCGCTTTTAGATTTACTTCATGTGCTCAATAATCAAGAAAATACTTCCAAAGAATTAAAAGAATTATTAACTACAATTAATAACCAAAAAAACAAGTTAAAGCTAGCTAATAAGGAAATTCATGATATTGCCTTATTTCCTATGCAAAATCCAGATCCATTGATACGCTTAGATTTTGACGGAAATTTGTTAAAAAGAAATCCCGCTGCTGAGAAACTTTCTTTCTTTATTCATTTAGAAAAAGAATACAATGCCGAATCCTTTTTTAAGTACATTATTAAAGAAATAAATGTTGATGCTGAACGATATACTTTTGAAACCAAATGTGGAACTGTAGATTATTCTTTCGTATGCAAAAGTCTTAAAGAGGAGAGGTACATCAATATTTATGGACGAGACATCACCGAGCAAAAGAAAAACCAAGCCGAATTAGAACGATTGTCACTTGTTGCCAGTTCGAATGAAAACGGAATAGTATTTACTAATCCCGATGGCAGCATTTTTTGGTGCAATGATGCCTACACAAATTTGACAGGTTATTCTAAGGAATTCATTTTAGGAAAAACTCCAATAGAAATTGGAAATTGTGAACACACCCACAAAGAAGATTTTTCAAAGATGCTCCTTCCTTTCTATAGAGGAGAGCATTTTGAAGAGGAACTCATACACGGTAGAAAAGATGGAAGCTATTTCTGGTCACGAATCAAAGGACAACCTATTTTTGATGAGCAGGGCAATGTGAAACAATATTTCGCAATGTTAGAGGATATCTCACTTAAAAAACGCTATGATGAAAGTCTTGAGATAGAAAAAAGCAAATATCAAAACATCATTGCCAACATGAATTTGGGACTACTTGAAGTAGACTTAAATGATGTCATCACTTTATCTAATAATAGCTTTAGTGAAATGAGTGGGTATGCTTCTGAAGAGTTAAAAGGTAAGAAAGCCTCCGAATTTTTAATTCCAGAAGAAAGACTGCAGACCATACAATCTAAAAATCATACTCGCACTAAAGGAGAAGCCGACTCTTATGAAGTAAAAATAGTAAACAAAAAAGGAGAAAAGCGCAACTGGCTAATTAGTGGAGCACCTAATTATGATCTTTACGGAAATATTATTGGTTCAATAGGAATACATCTTGATATTACCGAACAGAAAAGACAAGAAGAACAATTGTTTTTGCTATCACTCATTGCGGAGAAAAATATCAATGCTGTAATTATCACCGACAAAGAAGGAACTATCGAATGGGCCAATCCAAGTTTTTTATACATGTCGGGCTTTTCAATGGAGGAAATTATAGGACGAAAACCGGGTCATTTCTTGCAAGGCTCTGAAACCAATCCGGAAACAATATGCTATATGAAAGACTGCATTCAAAAAGGGTTACCTTTTAATTGCGAAATTATCAATTATTCTAAAAATGGTGAAAAATACTGGGTGAATATTCAAGGCCAAGCTTTGTATAATAAGAACAATGAAGTGGTCAAATTCTTTGCCATCGAGGAAAATATTACCAAGAAAAAAGAATTGGAACAACAACGAGAATTCCTAGTGGACAGTTTGGCGAAAAGCAACGAAGAACTCGAAGATTACGCATCGATTGTTTCGCATGATTTAAAATCGCCTTTGCGCAGTATTTACTCTTTATTGACATGGATAAAAGAAGATAATCAAAAAGAGTTTAATCCTCAAACTTTGCAGTATTTGGGAATGATGGAAAACAAAGTAGAAAAAATGGATCATCTTATAGAAGGCATCCTGACCTACGCCAAAATTGACAAGACCGATGTCGCAATGGAAAACGTCAACACCCAAGAAATCGTTCAAAATATCATCAACATTATTCACATTCCGTCGCATACAACAGTTGTTATTAAAAATAATTTACCAATGGTAAAAGCCGATCGATTTAGAATCCAACAATTGTTTCAAAACATCATCAGCAACGCTGTAAATTATATTGATAAACCTAGTGGAATTGTTGAAGTAGATTGCAAGTCTTTGCCAAAGCATTATCTGTTTTCAATAAAAGATAACGGACCGGGAATCGCGAAAGAAAATCAAGAAAAAATATTTAAAATATTTCAGTCTTTAGGCTCTAGTGATAAATCAACAGGACTCGGACTTTCAATAGTAAAAAAAATAATCGACTTGTATCATGGTAAAATCTGGATTGAAAGTGAAATCGGTCAAGGAGCTACCTTCTTTATTAAACTAAACAAATAAATTTTCAAATAATGAGAATAGTTCAAGCTTCAAAATTAGAAAACCAACCTTGGAAATTCCTTCAAGAAAATATAGTATTAAACAATCCTTTGGTGTTAGTTTTTGCTAATCGTTTTCTATTAGAAGATAAAGATGTATTAGCCGATATTCGAAAACAATTTCCATACGAGCACCTTGTTTTTGGTTCTACTGCCGGAGAAATTATGTGTTGTCATGTTAATGACAATTCCATTGTAGTAACAGCGATAGAATTTGAGAAAAGTAGTTTTGAAGTCGTAACCGAAAACATTTTAAACTTTGACAAAAAGGCAGAACCACTTGGAGAAGCCTTATATGCTAAAATAACCAAGACCAATCTAAAACATCTTTTTGTCCTATCAGAAGGAAGCTTTGTCAATGGAAGTTCTTTGATAGAAGGAATAGAAAAGAATCTTTTAAATGCAGTCGCTATTACTGGTGGAATGTGTGGTGATGACGCAAGATTTTTAAAAACATTAGCCTCCTATAAAGATAATCCAAAAGAAGGTGAAGTGGTTTTAATTGGATTTTATGGAGAATCACTCGAAATCACTTTTGGCAATTTTGGAGGATGGATTCCTTTTGGTCCCGAACGTAAAATTACCAATTCTAATGCTAATATCCTTTTTGAGATCGACGGTCAACCGGCTCTCAATTTATACAAAAATTATTTAGGTGATAAGGCGAACCAATTGCCTCAAGCTTCACTTTTTTATCCATTAAATGTAACGCCAGAAGGGAAAACCGAACCCGTAGTTCGCACAATATTAAGTATTAATGATGACAATAATTCGATGGTTCTTGCTGGTGATGTTCCCGTGAATTCTAGAGTACAGCTCATGATGGCTTCTGTAGACGGAATTGCAGCCGGTGCCCAACATGCTACTGAAATTGCGATGAAAAACAGAAAGTCTCCACCACAAATCGCCTTGTTGGTCAGTTGTATTGGAAGAAAATTAGTCATGAACCAGCGTGTTGAAGAAGAAATTGAACAAGTACAGGAAATTATAGGAAAACAAACCGCCATCACTGGCTTTTATTCTTATGGTGAAATGGCTCCTTTTAATAGTCAAACAGCTTGTGAATTGCACAATCAAACCATGACATTAACATTAATCAGCGAATAATGAATTCTCTATTAAAAAGACAAATCGCCAAGCATTTAGATACGGGTCTCAATAACATGGATGTTTTTTTTAGTGCCATTGATGATTCATATCAAAATTTTGAAGATCAAATTGCAATGTTACAAAGAGCTATGAAAATTAGCTCTGACGAACTATATGAAGCCAACCAAAAATTACGAGAAGAAGCGGAAGACTTAAAAGATATCAACAGAAATTTAGAGGCAATTTTAAAGTCAATGAATTTAGATGCCAGTAAATTTTCAAACACCGATAGTCTGAAATCATCGGAATTCATCAAACAACAAGCCGTTGAAATCATTAAAATCAATAAACAACGAGAAGAATTATTGGTTAACCTTGAAAAACAAAATCAAGCATTAAATGAATATGCACATGTGGTATCGCATGATTTAAAATCACCTTTGCGTAATATTAATACCTTAATTAATTGGTTTATTGAGGATAATGCTGCAATGATGACCGATGGGAATAAAAAATCGATGTATGACATTTTATCAAACGTAGAAAAAATGGATATGTTGATTAAGGGCATTTTAATCTATTCATCGATTGAAAAAAATGAATTTGAAGATAGAACTATTGATTTAAATATTTTGGTTGAAGAAGTAGTAAGTTCCATTCTTCTACCAAACCACATTGAACTAAAAATCAATACTACTTTGCCAAAATTTTTTGGAAACGATTTTAGATTAAAACAATTGTTTCAAAACCTCATTCAGAATGCGATAACCTATAATGATAAAGCTACAGGTACTGTCGAAATTGGGTGTGATGAAAATGGAGATGAAATACAATTTTATATCAAAGATAATGGTGTCGGTATTGCTGAAAAATACCAAATTAAAATTTTTGAAGTGTTCACTAAACTCCAAAACCAAACTCCCTCATCAGGTATTGGCCTTTCGATAGTAAAGAAAATTATTGACTTATATAAGGGGAAAATTTGGTTGGTAAGTCAAGAAAATATCGGTACAACTTTTTATTTCACTTTACCTAAAAATTAATGGAACAACCGAATAATAATTACATCAACCAGCTATCGGGGGATGACCTCGAATTTAAAGCTAAAATGATTGCCATTTTGAAACGGGAATTACCCGAAGAAATACTTATCTATCAAAACCAAATGATAAATAACGATTTATCAGAAGCGGCACAAAGTGTTCATAAATTGAAACATAAAATTTCTATACTAGGTCTTGAAAAAAATTATTATATTGCTGAAGAATTTGAAGGGAATTTAAAAAACAAAAACACTAAGTCACAGTCTGATTTTGAGGCTATCTTAAAAGTAATGCAAGAGTTTATTGAGAAATTATAATATCGGCTTAAAATATGAATTGCATTGTTATTGACGACGAAGAAATGGCAAGAGCCATCATTGAGAAAATGATTGAGAACAATCCTCAGTTGCAGTTGCTGCAAGAGTTTTCAAATGCCATGCAAGCTATTAAATATTTAAATCAAAATGAAGTAGATTTAATTTTTCTAGACATTCATATGCCCGATTTCACAGGTTTTGATTTTATTCAGACCATCAAAAACCCTCCAAAAGTAATCTTGGTAAGCTCTGATAAAAACTTTGCTTTTGAAGCCTTTGAATACGAATGTATCGTTGATTATTTAGTAAAACCTATCACAGAAGACCGATTTCTAAAAGCGATACAGAAAGCTAATTCCACACAATTATCTCCCTCTAGTACAGTTGCTAAACCAGTTACTGAAGATAATGCTAATGAGTTTTATATAAACATTGATAGAAGGTTAATAAAAATTGAGTTCGCTACAGTAAATGTAGTAGAAGCCAAAGGCGATTATATCCATATCAAAACAGAGGGAAAAAACTATATCGTTCATTCTACTCTTAAAAAAATTGAAGACAAATTACCAAAAGATTTGTTTTTAAAAGTGCATCGTTCCTTTATTATCAATACCAAAAAAATCATCGATATCGAAGATAATAGCGTATTGATTGCCAAAGATGTTATTCCAATAAGTCACGCTAATCGACCTGAATTAATGAAGCGATTGAACTTATTGTAAATTCATTCATCTATATTATTTATCAATTCATCTACAGTTAATTTTGAATTAGCGAATACAAAAGTTCTGCTCACTTTCTCAAACTAATTTTGTTTTGTATTAAAACATATAGCCATGAAAGCGAAAATTACAATCTTGTTATTCCTACTTTTTATTATTGTAGGCAGTATGAAATCATATGCTGGTAATGGAAAACCTAATCCAGTAAAACCATCGATTTTAGCAAACGAAACAGTTCAGTGCAACACTTTAGACCCTATTCCTTTAGTCTCGGGGGCTACTTTTGACAATTTAAGCACTAGTTCTTCCACTAGTGGCACTTGTATTCTTACGTGTGGTATAACAGGCGTTCCAAATTTGATAGATGCAAATCTTACTAATTTTGCCTCGGCTTCAACCTTGGCTGGTACCGGAGTTACCCATAGACTAAGGGTTACCGATGGTAATGATGATTTTGCTGCGGGTACTTTTGCCGGGTTTAAAATAGGTACAGGTGGTATACTATCCGTAGATCTGTTAAACAATATTACTATACTAACGTACAATAATGGTATAGTGTCCGAAGCGTTTACCGGTTCCGCATTAGTAAATATTAGCTTAGGTTCAGGTACTTATATTTTAGGATTCAATACCGATTCACTTTTTGATGCCATTGAAATTTCAGTCAATGGTTTAGCCGTACTTTCTACCACTAATATTTACTACCCGGTTATAACTACCTATTGCGCAGGTCCGTCTTTGTTGTGTAATACTGCAACAGCTGCAAACTACCCTGTGTTTCCGTCTACTATTCAATATACTCACACTGGTGTTTCAGGCATTAGTGTTGGAAGTGTTACCAATTCTGAAAATGCTGTTTCAGCAAGTACTTCTGATTTTGCCAGTTTAAATATGTTGGTCGGCGTATTGGGCTCTGTAAGCTTGGCAGTAAAAGATCAAGCAACAGATTATCCAGCTGGGACTTACGCCGGGTTCGAAATCGAAAATACTGCTTTACTGAGCGTTACCGTACTTAACAATATACAAATAACAACCTATCTAAACGGTATACTTAAAGAACAATTTTCAGGTGCTTCGATATTGGCAAACGGTGGGATTCTCAATGCAAGTGGACGCTCTAAATTAGGATTTGTGTCGACTACAGGCTTTGATGAAATTCAAATTTCTTTAAATCAAACCGTTGGTGTAAATCTCGGTTTAACGAAAGTGTATAATGTCGTTTATGAAAATTTCTGTGCCGGACCGGATTTGGTGTGTAATACACCAACTGCTATGAACTATCCTGCATTTCCAACTTCTATACAATATTCCCATACAGGCGTATCAGGTATTAGTGTTGGAAGTGTAGACAACCCTGAAAATGCGGTTTCTGTGAGCACAACCGATTATGCTAGTTTAAATATGACGGTGGGTGTCCTTGGCTCAGCAAGTTTAGCTGTGAAAGATCAAGTTACAGATTATCCATCTGGAAGCTATGTTGGATTTGAGATAGAAAACACCAACTTGACAAGTGTAAGTGCTTTAGGCAACATTCAAATAACAACGTTTTTAAATGGAGCTCAGCAGCAACAGTTTTCCGGTTCTAACTTATTGGTAAATGGCGTCCTTCTTAATGCTACAGGACGATACAAATTGGGATTTGCATCTACTTTGCCTTTTGATGAAGTACAAATTTCCCTCAATCAAACCGTTGGTGTAAATCTAGGTCTAACCAAAATTTATAATGCTATTTTTGAAAAATTCTGCGCTGGTCCTGCTTTACCATGTAATACGATTACAGCCATAACCGCACCAACCTATCCAGTTTTCATCAATGGAGAAAAAACAGGAGTCAACGGTTTAGTATGTGCTTTATGTGCTGTTAGTGATACTGAAAACTTAATCGACACAGATCCCAACAATTATGCAACTATTGATTTAACAGTGAGTGTTGGCACAGCAGCCAGTATCTCTGTTAAAGATCAAATCAGCGATTATTCTGCTGGGAATTTTGCCGGGTTTGAGATAGAAAATCCAGCTTTATTAAATGTCAATGCTTTTGATGCCATCACAATTACCACTTATTTGAACGGAACACAACAGGAAAATAAATCCGGAAATAGTGCTTTGATCTCTGTTAATACCAACTTATTGGTTGGCACCGGTAGACAAACAGTAGGATTTATTACGACGTTACCATTTGATGAAGTTCGAATTTCATTAACCAATTTGGTCGCAGTTACTTTAGGAACGGTAAAAGTATACAGCACTGTTTTGCAAAAATTCTGTCCAACGACTGTATCTTGTAATCAGGCCTATGCTTTAACAAGCCCAACCTTCCCTGTAACCATTGATGGCGCTAAATCAGGAATTGATGGTGTGGCTTGTGTGGCTTGTGCAGTGAATAATACCAATAATGTTTTAACTGCAAACACAGCCGATTTTGCAAACATTACTTTAACTGCAGGGGTTTTGGCTACAGGCTCCATCGCTGTTGCTGACCAAATATTCACTTATCCTCCAGGAACTTTTGCTGGGTTCACCATTAAAGATTTAAACTCATTAATTCAATTAAATTTATTCCAATCGATAACAATATCGACTTTCAACAATGGAGTACTGCAAGAATTAAGAAATGCAGGCACATTAATTGACTTAACATTATTAGGCGGTCCAATTTTAGGTTCAGGACCTGGTTTCTATAATCTTGGTTTCGAAGCTACATTACCGTTTGATGAAATTAGAATAACTGTTGGTTCGCTAGCAAGTGTTATCAACAGTATAAATGTATATGGCGCTTTTGTTGACACTCACGGAAGTTATGGCGGTGCAAGTAGTTCGTTACAATGCGCCAATGCAGATTTAAGTGTTCTCAAAACATCCAGTAATGCAACACCTGTAGTGGGTTCAACTATTACGTTCAATATTGTTGCTGCTAATGCTGGGACAAGTAATGCTACTGGTGTAGTAGTTAACGATATTTTACCAAACGGATATACTTATGTGAGTTCAACAGTTTCTTCAGGAACTTATAACAATGCAACAGGAATTTGGACGATTGGAAATTTGGATAATGGTGCCAATGCTACATTAACAATTACAGCTACTGTAAATGCTACTGGCACTTTTGCTAATACAGCAACTATTACCGGAAATCAACCAGATCCAACTCCTGGTAATAACACTTCAGTATCAACTCCAATCCCTGTTAATGCAATTGTTGCCAATGATGATGCTGGTAGTGCTAATGGATATACTGGCGGAGTGGCGGTAGCTGATGTTTTAGTATATGATACACTCAACGGACAACCGGTTACGGCCTCAGAGGTAAATACGACTTTTGTTTCTTCAACTTATGCAGGTATAACACTAATTGGAACTACGGTTAATGTAGCACCAAATACACCGGCAGGAAGTTATACCCTGACATATCAGATTTGTGAGATATTAAATCCGACTAATTGTGACCAGGCAGTGGTAATTGTAACGGTATCAGGTGCAGCAATTGATGCAGGACCCGATACAGCAGGACCGATTAATGGAAGTACAGGAGGAATCAATGTAGTTAATGTATTGACAAACGATACCTTGAACGGAACTCCGGTCACTCCAAGTGATGTTGTTTTAACTTCAACACCAAACGGATCATTAACGGTAAATCCTAATGGTTCTGTAGATGTAATACCAAACACTCCTGCAGGAACTTATACCGTAAATTATACTATTTGTGAGATACTAAATCCAAGCAATTGTGATACGGCTACGGTAACTGTTACTGTAATTGCTCCTGCAATTGTTGCCAATGATGATGCTGGTAGTGCTAATGGATATACTGGCGGAGTAGCTGTAGCTGATGTTTTAGTAAATGACACACTCAACGGACAACCGGTTAGGGCCTCAGAGGTAAATACGACTTTTGTTTCTTCAACTTATGCAGGTATAACACTAATTGGAACTACGRTTAATGTAGYACCAAATACACCGGCAGGAAGTTATACCCTGACATATCAGATTTGTGAGATATTAAATCCGACTAATTGTGACCAGGCAGTGGTAATTGTAACGGTATCAGGTGCAGCAATTGATGCAGGACCCGATACAGCAGGACCGATTAATGGAAGTACAGGAGGAATCAATGTAGTTAATGTATTGACAAACGATACCTTGAACGGAACTCCGGTCACTCCAAGTGATGTTGTTTTAACTTCAACACCAAACGGATCATTAACGGTAAATCCTAATGGTTCTG
>NZ_SMFO01000008.1 GCF_004349145.1 Flavobacterium hiemivividum
GCTCCTGAAACTAAAGGTGTTGTAAGGTTCAAAGTTGAACCAACACATAGTGGGCCATTATTCGATGCAGTTGGTGTTGCCGGTATCGGGTTAACAACAACTGTGGTTGAACCTTCTGCACTTGGACAACCTGCTACAGTTACTATAACATTGTATGTTCCCGCAGTAGCTAGAGTTACTCCGGAAATACTTGGATTTTGTAATCCAGAACTAAAACTATTAGGTCCAGTCCAGCTGTATGTTGCTCCTGAAACTAAAGGTGTTGTAAGGTTCAAAGTTGAACCAACACATAGTGGGCCATTATTCGATGCAGTTGGTGTTGCCGGTATCGGGTTAACAACAACTATGGTTGAGCCAGCGGCACTTGGACAACCTGCTACTGTCACTGTAACATTGTATGTTCCCGCAGTAGCTAGAGTTACTCCGGAAATACTTGGATTTTGTAATCCAGAACTAAAACTATTTGGTCCGGTCCAGCTGTATGTTGCTCCTGAAACTAAAGGTGTTGTAAGGTTCAAAGTTGAACCAACACATAGTTGCCCATTATTCGATGCAGTTGGTGTTGCCGGTATCGCATTAACAATAACTGTGGTTGAGCCAGCGGCACTTGGACAACCTGCTACAGTTACTGTAACATTGTATGTTCCCGCAGTAGCTAGAGTTACTCCGGAAATACTTGGATTTTGTAATCCAGAACTAAAACTATTTGGTCCGGTCCAGCTGTATGTTGCTCCTGAGACTAAAGGTGTTGTAAGGTTCAAAGTTGAACCAACACATAGTGGGCCATTATTCGATGCAGTTGGTGTTGCCGGTATCGGGTTAACAACAACTGTGGTTGAACCTGCTGCACTTGGACAACCTGCTACAGTTACTATAACATTGTATGTTCCCGCAGTAGCTAGAGTTACTCCGGATATACTTGGATTTTGTAATCCAGAACTAAAACTATTAGGTCCAGTCCAGCTGTATGTTGCTCCTGAAACTAAAGGTGTTGTAAGGTTCAAAGTTGAACCAACACAAAGTGGCCCATTATTCGATGCAGTTGGTGTTGCCGGTATCGGGTTAACAGTTGTTGAAATACTATTACTAGTTGCAGGATTTCCAATAGGGCATGGCGTTATGTTTGATGTTAAAACAACTGAAACAACCCATCCGTTCTGAAGTGTCGATGTTGAAAAAGTATTACTTAAACTTGGAGTACCAACGTTTAAGCCATTTACTTGCCATTGATACAAGGGACTATCACCTCCGTTTGTTGGAGTTGCTGTAAACATAACAGACTCACTTGCGCAAATAATGTTATTGCCATCACTTGAAGATATACTTACACTAACAGGTATCAATGGATTTACCGCAAAGTCATTTACACTTATGTTAGCTACTGCACCAGCGGTAATTGTAATTTTTCCTGTTGTTGCATCATTAGGTAATGTTACATTAATCTCTGTATCACTTATTACTGTAAATGTTGTAGCTGATAGTCCGTTAAATAATACATCATCAACCTCTGTCGGTACTTTAAAACCGCTGCCATTTATAGTTATGGAAGCCCCTGAATTAGAGCAAGCGCTGCTAGGAGTAAAACTTGATACTGTTTGTCCAAAACTAAAAAGAGTGCTCAGAAACAATAAAATTATGAAGAAGTATTTTTTTTTCATGAGACCTACGATTTAGATTCAAAACAATTATTATTTCTGAAAAATGCAGATGGTGGGTGCCGAGTCAATTTTATAAACAAAACAATAATCTTTACTTTAGGTAAAATATTTATAAAAAATAAAAAATAGAAATAGACTAAATTATTTTATTGTTTAATTTACGAGATTTTTCTTCTTAAATTAAAGTATAGATTTGGCTTATCTGACTTAAAGTTAGGTGTTTGAAATGTATTTTTTGATTTTTATACTTGTTTTTCGATGAACGGATTTTATCTATCGACGAATCACCTGTTTAAAAAATACATGAAAGAATTTTCTATGCTATAAGTCTGTGTAAAAACAAAAAAACTGTCTAAAAAGACAGTTTTTTTGTTTTTGACTAGCAATCCTACATTAGGGAATAATTATTTTTTTACTTAATTCTCCATTTGTAGTTTTTATTTTTACGACATATATTCCTGTGCTTAATTTTTTAACTGGTAGGACAATTTGGGTCTGATTTTTATTCTCAATTTCCCAATTTGAAACAGTCTGACCTAGTATATTGAAAAGGGCAACTTCGTCCACTAATAAATTTAAGATGTAATTTGTAATAACTAACGTCTCATTATTCTCAGAATAAAAAATATTGATGCTATTTTCTATCTTAGTTTCTTCACTTAGGCTAAGTGTTTTGCCAGTAAATCTCAAAATGTAACGATTGTTGTATTTGCCGACATCAAAATAAATTTTAAAGTCGTTTTCTCGTAGATTATGATAAACTGCATTTCATGTCTTGTAAATAAATTTCAGTGCTTTTTGGAATATTTTCCAAAGCATCAATTCTTATAGTTACTTCACTATAAACTTCTTTGTTGAAAGAAAGTTAGGAACCTATCGTTACGGCCTCTAATTTTATAAAAGAAGAAAAAGAAGAAGGATGTAAGACCGTATTATAACCGTAATAAAGCCCGATTATATTTGTAGTCTATACTTTAAGAAAGCAATATAGTGGTGCCATGCTAACAATTTCGTTTTTTATCCATTTTTATTCTTAAATTACAAAAAAAAACATAAAAAACTGTCACGATAGACAGTTTTTTGTTTGTATAAAGGTTGATTAAAATAAATTAAGGAATAATTATTTTCTTACTTAAATCTCCTTTTGAAGTTTGAATTCTTGCGATATAGATGCCAGAACTTATTTTCTTGATAGGTAGCTGGATGTTTTGTTGCGATTGATTCTCTATCTTCCAAGTGTTTATAGTCTGTCCAATGCTGTTATATAACACGACTTTCTGTACCGTTATATCTATTGAAGAGTTGCTGATTATCAGTTTATTGTTGTTTTGGGAATGACTGATAATAATGTTGGTTGAATTTATGACTTCCTCTTTTATCGCTAATTTTTTATCTGTAAAACGCAATGAGAATCTTGTTTTATTCTGGCCTGCAGGAAGAGTAACTTCAAAGGCTTTACTACGAATATCATTATAGGTGTCATTCTCCAAATCATAAATAAATATATTTTGATTTTTGTCAAAATTTTCTAAATCATCAATCATGAAACTTACTTTTCCCAAAGCATCAGTTTTTACACCAATAGGGTAGGAGGCGCTGGCATTAAAATAGCCCACTCCCTGAATGATTAATTCCGATTCGTTAGTTAAAAAATAAATATCATTTGGTAGATTATCAAAACTGGTTCCATCATATCCATAATCAATACCATCGGTCGCTTTTTCATTCATAAAACCTAATAAGAGCTGTTTGTGGTAATCGTTATGTGAGGTAAAGCCCAATCGAATTCTTTTTATATTATCTTCAGGAGTTATGTCACTATTGTTGTTGTTCCAAGCTTCCTTTTTAGTTTCTTTCATTTTATACAAAACATTCGATGATTCATTTTCATTTTCTTTAACAAAGGCTCTCTGACTGTTTTTGAAAATTACAGTACTAGTTGTGGAGCTTGGACGACCACTAATAAAAAAACCTTGGCCCACAGGGATATATCTGTTGGGAATTCCTCGGGAAGGTGTGTCGACCTTACTTATAAAGTCAACATTTGCGGAGGATGGTGCTATACCTCCAGTTAAATTACGAACCGCATAACCTCCTTGATAGTCCCTTAGAACATGAGTGTTGTTCGCTTTATAATGTTCCCAGAAATATAAAGTTCCATTAGTAACATCACTTGTATTGGAGTCAATGAAACTTAGGTTGTCTTGTATAAAAGCATTTGAGTCTAATGCTGAAGGATAGGGGTTTCCAGCTAATAATAGTTGATTTGGATTAATTGTATTAGTTGCGATCAAGCCGTTGTTCGGTTTTCCCACAAAGGTATAGTTTTGGTTATCCGATGTTGCTCCACTTCCTTTTAGGGTGTAGCCTTGACCTACCCTGACAGTTCCGGTTTCACCAATTCCGCGCCAATTTGCATATGCATTACTATAGTTATCAAATTTATATACCCAATAACGTGCTAGGCTAATAGGGGATGTTGGAGAACCATCATAACCACCAATCCATTTTAAATTTTGTGGTGTCGAGCTAGTTCCGTCTTTCATCACGTCAGCAATTGTATAATCAGGATTATTAGTCGTTGTATTTATAGGACTAACGGGAGAACTCCAATAATTGTAGTTGTACTTGTTCGATTGTCCTTGTTGATCTCTTTCAATAGACCCAGAACTAGTTACATCCAGATCACTTTCAGTAGTTTGTACCAACTGTGACATGCCCACTAAATCAATTTTTCCATCTAATTTTAAGTACCAATCATTTTGTATTTTGGTGTCATTATTCATCACAATATTTTTTCCTGAGTCAACAATCATTCCCAAGTCAATATTGTTAGCCGTTTCAGCAATATCATGCTGAACTTTTACTATTGACCAGTCTTGCTCCATGATATCATTTCCTCTGATTTCTTTAGTGGGGCTGTTTACCGCAGTTGCAAAACTTCCGGTGCGTTCAGTTAAAAATGGCATCGGAGCCTGTTGCACATAAATATTTTTATGGTTATAAATTTTTGTTCCTGTAACATCAATAGCTGTTGTTGTCAGGTCATCAATGATATCATCTTTGTAGGTGTCCATTCTATAATAACGGAGCAAAGAAGTAAAAGGCAAAGAAGCAGGCGCGGTAGCGACATTTTTTGGAACAATCAAACCTCTAATTTGCGAACTTACATCTTGAATTTCTTGATACACCATCCTTTGAAATTGTGATTCGGTCAATGCTGAATTAAAGACTCTTACTTCATCTATTTTTCCTTTGAAATATTTTGCACTCGTACTAGGATCTCTTCCTAAAGTAAGTAATGTTGCATCAGCTGATATACTTCCGTTTTTAGCTTGTGTCGCTACTAAAGCTCCATTTAAATATAATTTGATATTTGATCCGTCATAAGTTACTCCTACATGGTACCATTGTGATACATTCAAAGTGGTGTTAAAAAGAACTGATGTTCCATTTACAACCGCTTCTAATTTCTTAGCTGCAGTAATTCGGATTTGAAAATTATTTTGTCCTACAATAACTCCATCGGTTGAAAATGTAGGGTTTAAATTGATCCATGCCATAAGTGAAGCATTGGCTAAGCCTCCAAGAATGGCGGTGCTTTGGCCGTAATCATTTCGTCCGTCAAAATCTAGATACAGTTTGGTACGGATGTCTCTAGGAGATCCCCATTGAGACGTATTTGTATCAAAAGTATCTAGGATCCCGTCTTTATCAATGTCGGTTGTGCCATCAATAATGCCATCATTATTAGTATCTAAAGTTTTATAATCATAAATCAATAGTGTATTAGCAATATCAAATGTACTTCCATTAGATTCAACATCAAGATAATCAGGAATTCCATCTCCATCAGTGTCTTTGAGATAGGTAGTAGCTGGATTTGCAGTTGCGATACCTTGTCCTAAATTTCCATATTGGTTCGTAACACCTGTGCCATAGTCATAAATGTCTAATATTCCGTCGCCAAAACCTTCAGTTATTCCATCTCCATTAATATCTTTACTTCTAAATGTTTCTGATTCTGGCCCATCGCCAACACCATCTCCATTGATATCACCATCTCCATTTTGATATCCAGCAACGGCATTTGTATTTCCAGCTCCAGATTCGTCCACGTCAAAAAGACTGTCATTATCGCTATCTAAATCAATATAATTAGGAATCCCATCTCCGTCAGAATCTAATGCCGGTAATGCCGCTACTGATTCACCACTATCATGAAGTCCATTTCCGTTGGTATCTAGCCAAGTAGCATCAATTTTTCCTTTGGCGTTACTCAAGTTTCCTAAACCTGCTTCAATTACATCTTCTATACCATCGTTATCTGCATCCAAATCAAACATATCGGCTACACCATCATTGTCTAAATCGCATAAAGTTTGTGAAATTAGGATGTCATCAAGGGCAAGGTCATTACCGCCACCACCAGGAGCATTATTCTTGAAACGAATGGTAAAGGCATTTACATTTCCTAAGTTGACGCTAGTGGTGAATTGTTTCCAAACTCCTTGAGCACAAGTATTATCTGTGGTGCTTCCAGAACATCTGCCAATATCACCTGTGTTGAAAGTAGTAAGAAGATTGTTTGATAGATCATAAAATTCAACTGTAACATTGGGTAAAATTGAATTTGGAAAGGTAGATTGTGCCATGATATTTAGTACCCAAAAGCTATAAGTTATAGGTAGATTTGACAAGACACCGGTAATGGTTGTTTCATAAAATGTACCTGGGGTAAAACTGGCATTAAAAACGGCCATTCTTCCATTGGTATCTCCTGTGGTATGATCTTCCCCATTGTACCAAGCCAAATCGCCATGAATGTTTTCAGGATCACTAGCAATTGTTCCTGTTATTTTAGAAACCACCGTGTATTCACCATCGTCCAATATCTTAGTTGATTGCGAAGGACATTCTGTAGTATTGGCTCCAACAATTCCGTCTTCATAGCAATAGGTTGTTGTTGCATTATAGGCGGCAGTAAAGTCTGAAGTTCTTCCTCCAGTGCCAAAGGTTTCATTTAGGAATTTATAATCTACTTTATGTCCATTGGAACTATTGCAATTTATTTCCTCGGTTGCATCCAGAATGCCATCATTATCATCATCAATGTCAAAGTTGTCATAAACTCCGTCGCCATCGCTATCAAAAAAAGTTTGGATTCCTGTTCCTTGAATGGAGAAATCATAAGGATTCTCATTACTGTCATTGTTTACAATTGAAATTGCAGCGTTTTTTTCACCTAGCGTGCTGGGGTTAAAGCTAACAGAAAATGTAGAGCTGGCTCCGGGAGCAATTGAAGCATTCGGACTTGTTGTAACTGTAAAATCACTGGCATTAGCTCCAGAAATAGTAATGGCGCCTATAGATAAGGAGGTAGCTCCCGTATTTTGAATCGTATATGTTTTTGTAATGATTCCCGTACTCGTTTCCATCGATCCAAAGACTGTCCAATCTGAAGTACTTGGGGTAGTATCTCCATCAATAATTGAAGTAGCATTTCCTAGAATATTTATTTCTTGTGGTGTAATCACAGTTGCTATCACAGCGGTTCTTGATGAAGAGGTGCATGAACCGTTATTTGTTTCTACGTAATAAGTTGTTGTAGCAGTAATAGTTGGAGTAGTAAAACTAGTTCCTGTCCCTAAAGCAGTTCCGTCGAGACTAGTTGCAAACCAAGAAATTGTTCCTGCAGATGCCATTGCTCCTAAAGTTACTGTTCCTGTACCTACTGTAGATCCAGGAGTTGTGCTTGTAATTGTAGGGATAGCCATTACGGTTACAGTTGCCGTATTATTTACATTAATTGTTGAATTGCAATAATTTGGAGTGAATCCACCACTAGCAAGATTTGTGATTGTTATAGTAGTCGATCCGAAATTTGGCAATGTGCCAGTGTTGAAACTTCCCGAACCTGCCGTAGCAACTGTCATAGTTGCTGTGATTCCTGTTGCTGTATTTACACCAGTTAAATTATAAGTAACAGTATAGGTACCAATAGGTAATCCTGTTGCTGTTGAAGTAACAGCTACATTTGCACTACTTTTTGCACATATTGGAGTCGTAACTGATGTGGTACTTAAGTTGTATGTAGTAGGGCAGGTCCAGGTTACAATTACCTGACCTCGAAAACCATCCCCTCCTTTTCTATTAGCGTTTCCAACATTTCGACCACCACTTCCACCGCCACTTAAGGCAGTTGCAGAATTTCCATCTGAGCCGGAACTTATTGTACCTGGGGCTCCATCACCTCCTTCAATTGTACCTCCGATTCCTTTCGTGCTACCACTTGCATTTCCGCCACTTCCAGTGCTACCTGCACCACCACCACCACCACCGCTAGCGCCTGCTATAGCATTTCCTCCAGCTCCACCATTTGTTGTGATCCCAATAGTTGCGGTGCCACCGGCACCTAAAGAGTTATTACCAAGATTTCCACCGGAACCTCCTATGGCCGTTACGGTAGTACCAAAACTTGAAGTTTCACCAGTTGTTCCATTTACTTTATCCGCCCCAATACCTCCAGCCCCAACTTTGATTGTTATTGCTGTACCTGAAGTTACAGGTACGTTAGTAGCTTTAGTATATGAACCTCCGGCACCACCACCACCTGCTTGTGTTTTATTTCCGCTGCCTTGAACGCCTCCGCCTCCGCCTCCTCCTCCCCAAGCTTCTACTTGAACATTGGTTACTCCAGGGGGAACTGTAAAAGTTCCAGAAGTAGTGAAGGTTTGAGTTGTTTGTGATATTCCAAAGATTGTTATGAAAAGTAGGCTAATTGTAAAAACTATTTTTTTATTTACTAAAGTAATTTTCTCCATAATCTAATTACTGTATTTAATTAATGTTCCGCTTATTATTTTTTATTAGGATCATATTTGAGTATTTTTTTATAAATGCTATAAATTTAAATTTATTATTGCAAATAATCTGCTTAAGTACTAATAAAATCGACAAAATGCATTTTTGTTTAATTATAGTAGGTTAATTATTGTTAAATAATTAATTTTTAATACAATTTTTGATAGTTATTGTAGTACAGTAATAATAACTAATTTGTAAATTTTAGAATAATTCTTATTTACTAAAAGTAGTTACGATAAATCGCAACTACTCTTAATTAGAAATTGAATATTCTCTATCTAATGCTTTTTTTTAAATGAAGATAGTCAAGATATAAAGGATTTACTTAGTAGAGGTATCTCAAAACTCCTTGAGCTGCATGAATGCTACAAAGAACGGGTTGGGTAGATTGCAGGGAATTAATCGGTTATTTATTTCCTGAAAATTTTACAATTGTAAAAAACACTTTTAGAACCACAAGAGTGAATAAGTTTATGGAGTTAATATGCTTGATTAACAGTGTTTTATTTGAAAATAAAAATGGGACAAAGAAGAATATTTCTTTCTTGTCCCATGTAGTAGCGAAGACTACAGGTGAACTCGTTACCTCAGGGTTATGAAAAACGCTATTTTTATTATATTCACCCTAACTTTGCGATTTTATAGAACTTTATCGAATCTTGAATGCTTCGATATTTGTTTTTTCGGACTATTCCTCACTCTTTATTTAATGGATAGAGGGAGTTAACTAGATATAAATCCTGTCCAAATTTGCTTCAACGAGAACTTTGCAAATAGTATGATTATTTAATTTGTAAGTAAATTTATGATCGATATGTTACGGTTATAGTACATCTTGTAATTTACCATAAGCTTCTTTGTGTTTTTGAGTTGGTATTTTTTTTAGATTTATCATTTTCCAAAGAACCGAAGGAAGGTTTGCAATTACTTCAATATTCTCCATTTCTAGTAAATTCCAATCTGGCGTTTTGTTTTTAAAAGATAAAAGAAATTTACAATAAAAAAAAATAACATGAAAAAATCTGAAAAGTTGTTATTGTGTGGCTAATCGAAAAATTTGCAAATAGGTGTGAATTTATTTTTTATTGCAGGGAAAACTTAGAATGTTTTGTTTAAATAATGTAATCCTATTTTTCGATTTTACTTTTATTAAGCATCATGAATTTTTTTATTTCTTGTCCAGAAATTTTAGGATTAGCTCCTTCTTGACCTGCTACTAAAGCTCCTACCGCACATGCATAATTCAATGCCTTTTGTGGAGATTTACCTCTAAGCAAGCGCGATAGGAGTGAGGCCAAAAAAGAATCTCCAGCACCAACAGTATCTACTACTTTTACAAAATAACCACTATTGTAATAAAATTTACCATTATAATATAGAACAGCTCCAAATTCCCCTTTAGTGACACAAAGCTGTTTTGTATTTGTTTTCTCGGCAATGAATTTGATGTTTTGTTCAAACGAGTTATATGGCGAATTCAATTCTCGGCTTATTTCACGTAATTCTTCATCATTCAACTTTATAAAGTCAGCTTTTAGCATTAATGAGTAAATTACTTCTGTTGTATAGTATGGAGCTCTTAAATTTGCGTCTAAAACTTTATATTGTGCATTGTCCAAAAGAGAAAATAAAGTTTCACGAGATACTTCATCTCTGGATGCTAAACTTCCAAAAACAAAAACATCTGCTTCGGTAATCAGTTTATCCATTCTTTCTGTTTTTTCAATTTTGTCCCAAGCAGATGGATATAGTATGTCATAGGAAGCATTTCCCTTTTCATTTATCATCACATGGACTGCGCCCGTTTTATATTCGTTTGTTATTTGAATTAAATCAGTAGAAACTTCATGATCGTTTAGATATGATAAAATACCTTCTCCATTTTCATCCGCACCTACGCGACTTATCATGTTCGTTTTAATTCCCATAGAATTCATTCGCAAAGCGACATTTAAAGGAGCTCCTCCAATTTTCTTGTGAGTTGGAAAAATATCCCATAGCACTTCCCCATAACATACTGCACTTAAAGCGTTCTTTGTCTTCATAGCAAAACTTATTAAAAAATTAAGAATAAGTATATTAAGGACTTATTCAGTAAAAAAAAATATAAGTTAAAGGCAAGAATAAACCTTGCCTTTAACAGTATTAAATTAATAACCAAAAAATAATTTTATTCTTAATAACCTGGATTTTGTTTGTATAATCCAGCCGTAAAATTAATTTCTCTTTGTGGTATTGGGTAATATTCATCTCGACCCGCTGTAAACTTGGCATTCGAAAGAAAGTCTCTTTTTGTTTTTTCTTTAGTAAGATAAGCATTTAACACGGGTTCAGCGATTCCCCATCTTACAAGGTCAAAAAATCGAGGACCTTCCATACCAAACTCTAATCTTCTTTCAAACATCAATGCTTTCATTGCATAATCTTTTGATGGAAAAGCCAAGTATGGCGAAATTTTATAAACATCTGAAGCACCTGCTGCTAATGGCATTGACTTACTAGCTGCAGCTCTTGCTCTTACAAGATTTATAATAGGCAAAGCTTCGTTCTGGCGGTTCAACTGGATTAATGCTTCCGCTTTAAATAATAAAACATCTGCATATCTAATGAAATCAACATTTTTAGACGTTCCAATAAATGGTCCGTTTTTTACATAACAAGAGCAGTCTGGCGATTGTTGTTCTTTCATATTCCCAAAAAAACCATAAACACCTGGATCTCTCGCCCAACTGAATTTGTAAACCATATCACCCGCATTTTTCAAAGTGTTTTTGTATTTAAATGGTCTTCCAGGAACACCTACAGTATGATCAATTCGAGGGTCAAGAGTTACTCCAGCCGTTAGCGGAGCATTACCATTTCCATCAATTGTTTTAAAAATATCAGAATCATTAAACGTTTCTAATAATGGCAATCCGTTTGCATCTGTTTTAAAAGCATTCACCATATTTTGACTCGCTAAGTGAAAACCACAACATCCATAAAGAGAAGTTCCATGCGGAGAGTTTAATCCGGTTACAAAACTTACTCTTCCAGTATTTGTACCATCATTGATAGAAAACTGAACAGCCCAAATAGATTCTTGTCCATTATCATTTCCATCCAAAAAGTTTTTTGCATAATCAGTTTCTAAACCACCTGTTACCGCATCAGCATAATCAATCACCTCTTGTAATCTTGCGGTATTTATGCTTGTTACTTGATGATTATCATTTTGCTGATAAGCTTGATACAATCTTAGTTTTGCCAAATAGGCCGCCGCTGCATTCTTATCGGCTCTACCAACTTGATCTTGCGCTTGTTCTAAGTTATTAAAGGCGAAAACGAAATCTTCCGCTATTTTATTCCATAATTCATCACTTGTCAAATCATTTGATGTCTTTAATATTTGCTCCTTAGATAAATCTTCTGATATATATGGAACTTTATTAAATAGTAATTTCAACATAAAATGCGAATGCGCTCTTAAAAAACGTAATTCTGCTTGCCTTGTTTTCTTTTTTGGAAATTCCGCTTCTGTCAATCCATTGATAACAGACAAAGCAAAATTAGCTCTTGAAATGGCCTTATAATGGTTTGTCCAAGTTCTAGGTAACATAAAATCTCCATAATCAGCAATAGTTGTATTGTATTGTTCGTAACGATCAATTACATCGACATCACCACGACCGCCACCGCCTTTGTAAGCATCATCAGAACGCACACTTCCATAAACCCATTGATTGGTTATTGGCCCTACCATTTCGTCATTTCCTATTGCAGCATAAGCTGCAGTAACAAGAGCATCTGCATTTTCTGCTGTTGCAACACTTTCTGAAGTCAAGACTCCTGTTGGTTCATAATCTAAAAAATCGGAGCTACATGATGCCAAAAACAAGATTGACAGGCAGCTAATAACTATTTTATTATATTTCTTCATGATAATTGCTTAAAAATTAATGTTTAGACCTAATGAAAATGTAGTTGGAACTGGTATTCTATTTACATCTGTGCGCTCTGGATCCTGTCCTATATATCCTTTTGGTGTAAACCAAAATAAATTCTCTCCTTGTGCATAGACCCTGCAATTTGTTATGAATCCTGTTTTTTCTACTAATTTCTCAGAAAGTGTATATCCAAGTTGCATGTTTCTAACTTTGAAATAGGAGTTGTTTCTGAAAAAATAATCAGATGCTTGATTGTCATTATTTGCCAAAGAAAGGGAAGGAACATCTGTGTTTGTATTAGAAGGTGTCCAAGCATTCAAGGTTCCAGGTCCCGCATTTTCTCTACCTTGAACAAAATTATTCCAATAGATATATGGATCTTGTCCAATACGGCCTGTAACTCCTGATCCAAAAACAGAAAAATCAAAATCTTTATAAGCTAAACTAATGTTGATTCCGTATTCTAATTTTGGCAATGTGCTTCCAATGAAAGTTCTATCTTCAGAATTTATTACACCATTTCCATCAAGATCAATATATTTAATTCCTCCTAATCTGGCAGCCACTTGTGTAGCATGTGAATCTATTTCAGCTTGACTTTGAAACAAACCGTCAGTTTTGTATCCAAAAACTTCAAACTGTGAATGTCCTACGATTGAATTAGTCGCTGTCCCAGGATAGGCCGCTCTTACCTCTTCTGGTAATTCAGTTATTTTATTCTTTGTTGCACCAAAATTAGTAGTCACATTAAAAGTCAAGCCGTTATCCAAGGTTTCACCATAACTTACGCTAAGTTCCCATCCTCTGTTAGCAGTATTCGCACCATTTACAGAACGTTGTTGTCCTTCGCCAACAGCGGATGCTACAGGTGGTACAATCAATATACCCTCGGTTTTTCTAGAGAAATAATCAAATGATCCTGATAATTTATTTGCAAAGAAACCAAAATCTAAACCAACATTATATTCCTTAGTTGTTTCCCATTTTAATCCTGAATTTATACCTTGTATAGATACAAAACCAGAAGGTAAATTTCCAGTATTAGCACCATTCAAATCGTAAGCTGTGCCCACATTATAATAAACGTTAAAAAAATCAGGGAAATATACATTTTGATTAGGACCATATCTCGTTTCAAACAAACCAAAACGAGCATTGTCACCAATAGATTGATTCCCCACCTCACCGTAACCAGCGCGTAATTTCAAATTTGAAACTGTTGTAACATTTTTAAGGAATTCTTCATTGTTAATTCTCCATCCTGCAGTTACTGCTGGAAAAATACCATATCTATTATCTTGGCCAAATCTTGAAGAACCATCCCTACGAATCGTGAAAGAAGCTAAATAACGATCTGAAAAGGCGTAATTAAATTTTCCGAATTGAGAAAGCAAACGGCTTCCAGTTGTTATACCATTATTAGTTCTTGCACCAGTTGCCGCTGCAAGTGTAAAATATGATTCTGATTCTACTGCAAATCCTTCAGCACGAGCAAATAATGAATTAAAATCCGTTTTAGTTGATTCAGTTCCTATAAGAATTCCAATCTTATGATCTGAAAGGTTTAAATTATAATTCAAAGTATTTGAAATGGTTAGACTTGAGTATTTATTAGTGTCTATGTTTAAACTATTTATATTTCTAGTAATAAATCCATTGTTTACGGTTGGTTCAATGTCTTTACGTTTAAAATCATTAAAATCTATACCAATACTGTTTCTAAAAACTAATCCTTTTACGATGTCAATTTCAGTGAAAACATTACCATATAAGGACATTTTTCTAGAATTATCCCATCGATTTAGATATTGCATCAACAATGGATTATTTCTATCTGAATATCCAGATCCAATAGGACCTCCATACTCTCCAGTATTAGTGTAAACTGGAATAGTAGGAGCTAGAGATATCGCTAATCCAGGAGTTAGTGCACTAC
Organism: Flavobacterium hiemivividum; assembly: GCF_004349145.1. Lineage (GTDB taxonomy): Bacteria > Bacteroidota > Bacteroidia > Flavobacteriales > Flavobacteriaceae > Flavobacterium > Flavobacterium hiemivividum. Next base: position 14,388 of record NZ_SMFO01000008.1, read on the forward strand.
CTACATCAGTAGCTGCATTTCTTTCGTCAGATTGTGTAAATTGAGAGTTGACACCAAATCTTACTTTGTCATTAAACAATTTAAAATTGGCATTAAGTCTAGCAGAATATCTCTCGTAATTCGTATATTTTAACATTCCTGAATTATCCAGATATCCAAGATTTAAAACTGCATTTGCTTTTTCAGACCCTCCTGAAACAGACAAGTCATTATTTACAAGTAATCCTGTTTGATATACTGTATCTTGCCAATCAGTATCACCAGCAGGTACGTTTAGATCGCCTCCTACAAATGGTTTGACGCTTACGCTATTTAAGACTGGATTAGCAAAATCATTATTCCAATCAAAATTATAAATTTCGCCATACCCGCCCGCTGGATCAGCACCATCATTTACAGATGCTTGCCATAATACTTTACCTCTGTCTGCAGCATTAAGCATTTTATAGCGTTGTCTCTTTTCAGAAAGGACTGAAACGTTAGTGCTAAATGAAACCGCAGTAACATCCCCTTTAGTTCTATTTTTAGTGGTTACAATAATGACTCCATTGGCTGCTCGAGAACCGTAAATAGATGAAGCTGAAGCATCTTTCAAAACTTGAACAGATTCGATTACACTAGGACTTAAACTCGCAAACACCTCTGGTCTTACGGTAGGAACCCCGTCAATTACATACAAAGGATCGGTATTCCCCAAGGTACTAACTCCTCTAATCAAAATTTTGCTATTTGCACCACTTGGATCTCCTGATTTTTCAATTGCCAGACCAGCAACTCTCCCTTGGAGTGCTTGCATAGCATTACCAGAGCTCATACTTTGTCCTTCTATCGGCTTCAGATCCACGACAGTTACCGCTCCCGTTAAATCGGCTTTTTTCTCTCTAGAGTAACCAGTTACAACAACATCATCTAATTTAAGCGACTCTGATTTCAATGAAACATCTAAATTAGTTTGTCCATTAAGCTTAATAGTTTGTGTAGCAAAACCTGTATAGCTAAATATTAATGTTGCATTTTTATCTACATTATTAATTGTAAATCTACCGTCAAGGTCTGTAGATGTACCCATATTTGTACCTGACACCAGTACTGATGCTCCTGGAAGAGTCATCCCATCATCTGCGGAAGTTACTACTCCTCTGATTCCTATATTTTGGGCCGATAAAGAAGTAAAGGACCCCATCAGGATTAAGTAAAGAATGATTTTGTGTTTCATAATTAAAGTGGTTTAGTTAAAGTTTAGTTGGTTAATTATTAAGTTTTCAATGGTATATTCTGCATTAGCATTAGAAACCGTGAAATATTGCATTGGTTTATCTGGAAAAAATATTTCCGTCATAACCGTCTTTCCATTATTATAAAATATTTCAATTGAAGTTTTGTCAACAATTACTCTTACATCCATTTTATCAAAGTCACCTATAAAAGGAGCTTTTGAAATGTTTTTTGCAAAAACATCAGAAAAAGCTAAGTTTCCAGATTTTGATCGATCGATAAAAAAGTAATTATCTTCTTTATTGATTCCAAATTCTAATTTATTTTTTGAATCATTTGAAAATGAAAAAGTGTAAACATCCTTTTTTAGATCCTTTATAGTAAAGCGAATATCTAGTTTCGATAAATCGACTAATCCCTTATCTATTATCACTGTTTCTCTATTTATTTTAAGAGATTCTTTTTTAATAGTCTTAGCAATATAATTTTGTAATTCTTTTACCGGTTTAGAGGAGATAATAAAGTGACCGTCCTCTTTTATAAGTGCTAATTCTCTAGGTATCGTCATAGAACTTCTCCAAGTTTCAGTTGGTACTTTTTCTGCATAATTCCAATTTGACATCCAACCTATGAACAATTTTCTGCCATCAACCTCAGATATATTTGCCCAAGTTACCCCAGCATAGTTGTCTCTTCCGTAATCAATCCAAAGTCCTTTTTGTTGTTTTACATCTTTGGCAAAAGATTCATCCAGCGTGAATGTTTTTCCGTCAAAATCACCAACAAAATATTGAGTAGCAGAACCACCATTAGGTCCTCCTGGGTTTATACTTAATAACATTACCCATTTGTATTCATCAGTGCCTTCAACTTGCATCGGAAAAAAATCTGGGCATTCCCAAACACCTCCATGAGCTCCAATATTTTTCCCAAAATCTGAAAGTAGTTCCCAGTCTTTCAAATTTTTAGAACCATAAAACATAGTCTTATCTCCCGCTGCCAAAACCATTAACCATTTTTTATGAATGTCATCCCAAGTTATTTTAGGGTCTCTAAAATCTTTAATATTTGGATTTTTAATAATAGGATTAGCATCATATTTTGTCCAAGTCAATCCTTCATCTAATGAATATGCAATTCCTTGTGACTGATAGTTAGTTTCCCCTGCTTTTTCCATCTTCATATCGTGGTAAGTAAACATCGCAACCATAGGAGGATTTTTCAAGCTCCCAAAACCTGAAGTGTTATTTACATCTACAACTGCACTTCCAGAAAAGATATATCCTTTTTCATCTGGGTAAAGGGCGATTGGTTTTTCTGTCCATGAAATAAGATCTGTACTTATTGCATGTCCCCAATGCATAGGTCCCCAAACATTCGAATCTGGATAGTATTGATAAAAAAGATGGTAATAGCCATTGTAATAAAACATCCCGTTGGGATCATTCATCCAACCTTTTTGTGGAGTAAAATGAAAATTTGGTCTATACAATTCTGCTTCTGTATAATCTTTCTTTTCCGTAAATAATGATTGCTTACACCCTACTAAGAGAACCATTCCCATAATACAACATAAGAGCCTGAAAAATTCTTTTTTAATTACTGTTTTCATAATTTTTTATTTAATTAATTTTTTACTCAATTCTTCCAAAGAAATTCCTTTTGTTTCTGGCATCATAAAAGCAACAAACAAAAGTTGAAAAACCATCATTACTGCAAAAAACAAAAACACTGTACCAGGGCCTACTGTAGAAAACAAATATGGAATTAATGATGGAATTATAGCCGCTAGAACCCAATGAGTAGTACTCCCAAAGGATTGCCCTGATGCTCTAAGATGGTTCGGGAAAATTTCTGAAATAAATACCCAGATTACTGCACCCTGACCTATTGCATGTGCTGCAATAAAAAGAAACAAAAATACCGGAACTGCCATGCCTTCCCAATGAAAGAAGAAAGCCATTGCTACTAAACTAAGTGATATGATATAACCAACAGAACCTATGTACATTAAAACCTTACGTCCCAATTTATCAATAAGAAAAACACCCAGCAGCGTAAAGATTAAATTCACGACACCAATACCTATGCTGCTTAACAAGGCAGTACTTTCGCCAAGACCGGCTTCCTGAAATATTCTACTTGAATAATATAAGAATGCATTAATTCCTGACAGCTGGTTGAAAAAAGCCATTAAAAAAGCCAATATCAAAGGAGTTCTGTATTTTTTCAAAAAGATAGTATCGTTTGCAATTGCCGCGTTGTCGTTATCAAGCTCTATTTCCTCCTTCATTTTTTCGTAGTCAGCTTCTTGCCCCATCAACTGCAAAACTTTTCTGGCTTCATCATTTTTAAATTTAGATAACAGCCATCTAGGACTTTTAGGAATAAATAAAACCAGCAATACATATATTATGGCCGGAAATGCTTCAACACCCATCATCCATCTCCATGAGTTTTCTCCAATGTCTTTCAATAAATAATTAGAAAGAAAGGCAACTAAGATTCCTAAAACAATATTGAATTGATAAAACGCTACTAATTTTCCTCTGTCCTTTGCTGGAGCAATCTCTGAGATATACGTTGGAGCAGCAATTGTTGAGGCACCAACTCCGATACCTCCAATAAATCTAAAAACAGCAAAAACAATCGGATCATTTGCAAAAGCTGAACCAATGGCTGAAACCAAAAATAAAATTCCAATCCATAATAAGGTATTCTTTCTTCCTATTTTATTAGTGGGTATTCCTCCAAATATGGCACCTAGTACCGTACCCCATAATGCCATTCCCATGACAACTGTCCCGTGAAAAGCATCAGATGAATTCCAAATCGATTGTAAATTTTTATCGGCTCCTGAAATCACTACAGTATCAAAACCAAAGAGGAAACCTGCTAGTGAAGCTATCAAGGCCCAAGACGCTATTTTTTTCATTATTTATAATTATTATATTGAATTGCTAAATTATGTTTAAAAAAAACAATAATAATTTACAGATGTTACAATGTCATACGATACCTATAAAAAAACACAATACCTATTGCTATAGCCTTTAATTTCAGCGGATTTAACTTTAAAAATTACATATGCTACTTCGTTGTAGTTACAGTTATGTTACAAAAAGTAGAATCATGTTACATGGTTATTAATGATAATAAGAACTTAAAAGGACATCAATACTCGCATATCATTAGTCTTAAGGTTTATTTAAATAAAAGTTAAACATTGGGTTTGGTGAGTAGAAACAAAAAAACCATCAAAATATACTTTTGATGGTTATTCTTAATGTTAAAATACGTCTATTATTAGGTAGGTTTTAAAAGTAGATTTAATTCAGTAAATAATACTGTACAGGCAATTTATAGGAATATAATAGAACGGACAAAGCTCACAATTAGCACCTTAAAACTTATTTATAATCGTGTTTTCTAATTTTTGAATTCCTTTGGAGACACTCCAAATTTATTTTTAAAAGTAGTTGAGAAATAATTTGGAGAAGAAAATCCAACTGCATATGCTATTTCAGAAATAGTTTGATTCGAATTTAGAAGCAGCTCCTTTGATTTATCTAATCTGATATTATTGATATGATCACTTACACTAATCCCTAAAATCGCTTTTACTTTTCGATATAATTGCACGCGAGAAATATTCAAGTCTTTAGCTAAATCCTCGACGGTATAAATAGAATTATCAATATTTGAAGCTATTAGCTCATTAAGTTTTCTAAGAAAATTCTGTTCTGAAGTTCCGAAATTAACATTCTCATTATTTGCAATATTAGCAATGTTATTAGAATAATAAAAGCGTAATTTTTCTCGGTTAAAGAGTAATCCTTTTATGGATTGAACCAGTACTTTTAAACTAAATGGTTTTGTTAGGAAAACATCGGCACCACTTTCTAGTGCTTTCAGATAGGAATCCTGGTCATCTGAGGCAGTAAGAATAATTATCGGGATATGAGAAGTTCTTAAATCTTTCTTGAGAATTTCACAAATTTCAAATCCATTTTTTCCTGGCAAATTCAAATCACACACTATAACATCAGGTACCATCTCTAGTGCGCGTTTAATAGCATCAAAGCCGTCAGCGGTATAAATAGAAAATTCAACAGACAGTTTTTGAGTCATATAATCAAGTAGATCTACATTGTCTTCGATACATAAAATAGAATATTTATCATCTGAATTTGCAACTTCTCTGTTTGGCAGAACTTCTTCCTCAAGATAATCATTCTGATTAACGAAGTCTAAAGCTGGGGTGTTCACTATACTTTTAGGATCTAAATGTTCTTTTCCTAATTGTAATGTTATAATAAAATCAGTTCCATTTTTCGATTGAACTTCGACGCTTCCCTTATGTAAATCAACAAAACTTTTGGACAGATGGAGACCAATACCAGAGCTATTTCTAAAATTGTTGGAGCCTTGATAAAAGGCACTAAACACCTCTTTTAATTCATTTTCCGGGATTCCAATCCCAGAATCTTTAAAATAAATCTTAACCTCGTTCTTCAGTTTGTCTTCATTTATCACAATAGAAATCTTACCTTTTTCTGGAGTAAATTTAAAGGCATTGGAAAGTAAATTAAAGTATACTTTGTCCATCAGATTTCGATCAATATAAACCTCAAGATCAGGATTGTTTGTCACCAAAGAGAAATCGATACTAAGTTTCTTTGCTTCTCTTTCAAAATCCGCAATAATACTATTTGAAAAATCAAACAAATTAGTGATTGAAGCTCTTAATATAAATTTTTTGTCTTCAACTTTTCTATAGTCTAATAATTGATTGATTAATCGAAGCAACCTTCTAGAATTATTATACATCAAAGTAATCTCTTTATTTACTGAATTTCCTTTGCTTTTAAGCTCGGTTCCCAGAGATTCTACAGAACTTAAAATTAAAGTCAAAGGCGTTTTAAATTCATGTGACAAACCCATAAAGAAGTTTAATCGTGCTTCATTACTTTGTTTTAATTCCTCTGAATATTGTTTAATTTCATTTCTTTGACTTTTAATTTTTTTGTTTCTTATTTCTAATTCCTCTTTTTTACGGCTAATCGCAATGCGAGAATAGATGCTGTACACTGCTAAACACAATGTTAAAATAAATAATGCAAATAATAGTTTTAATAAATTATTTTGAGTTGCATAATCCTTCCCTTTGCTTTTAATGATATTTTGCTGTTCTTCAATATTTGACTGTTGGATTGCTATTCTGTCAAATTGATTACTCATAATATCTGCGTTAAGCGAATCTATTATTGTAGTACTAAGTTTGTTTTTTTTGGGAACTATTTCATTATATACAATTTTCAAGGCTAATTTTATTGCTTCACTACCTCCTGTAGGGTACAAAATAGTTGCGCTCAAAACTCCTTCTTTAACCAATTGAATCCCTCCAAAGGGACCATTGAGACCATCAACTCCTATAAATTTTAATTTATTTCCTAAACCTTTACTTTTAGCAGTTTTCCAAGCATTATATGCGATAACATCATTATAACAAAATACATAGTCTATATTTTGTAAGCTATCTAATAATCTGGTAAATTCTGCTTTTGGATATTCAGAGTCCACAGAACCTACTGTATGTACTTTGATTCCTGGGTATTTACTAATAATTTGTTTAAAACCTTCACTCCTTTCTACTCCTGGAGAAGTGGTGTGATCTCCTTTAATTTCAACTACAGTAGCGTTCCCTTTTGACGAAGCAGCAACATATTTTCCTGCTAATCTCCCTACCTCAATATTATCTGCGCCTATGTAAGTAGTGTAATTAGTTGTGCTTGCTTTTCTGTCTATTAAAATAACAGGTATACCGCTAGCCTTGGCTTTTTCTATAACGGGAACAATAGAGTCAGATTCGAACGGGGAAATTATTATTACATCAACTTTATTATCAATAAACTTCTCTATGTCAAGAATTTGTTTTTTAGCCTGGTGATGCGCATTATATATAGTCAAATTGACGTGGGGGTGAAGAGAGGCCTCGACTTCCATTGCATGATTCATAGAAACTCTCCATAAGTCATTTCCAACACTTTGTGAAAAGCCTATTGAAATTTCACGTTCTTCTGTAGATGTTGAATTACAAGAGGTCTGTAGGAAAACGAAATTCAAAAGCAGGATATAAAAAAAGATGCTTCTTGTCATGGTTTGGTTGGCTTATTATGGTATATCATTAACCCATTACGACTAACAACTTTGAAATATGATATAAAAAACAGAAGTAGTCCGTTTTTTATATTGGAAAGTATATAACTTTATAGGGGGCAAGGAAGTTAAGAGAGTTTTTTTTTTTTTGACTATATTTTCTAGAAATTATTAGAAAGGTTCAAAAACAAATATATAAAAAAAAAATGATAGTATAATTTTATTAGTACAATGGTATTTGAAGTTTCTAAAATTGGAGTAAAATTTAAGTTACGAAAGTAAAAAAACAACTTCTGATTATATTTATTTCCTGACAGAAAAGTAAAAAATTGGACATGCTAATTTAGCCATCACAGTAAGTTAAGAAATAATCTTAATTTTAGCCTATGAAAGAAGTCCGCAAAATTTATGACAAAGCTTTTAAAGAAAAAGCCGTTCAATTAAGTTATGATAGAACAAATGTATCAGAACTCGCCAGAGAGTTGCATCAAGTAATGCAAAAAGAAACAGGGCTACTAACTTCACATTCGAATACAAAAGTATTGGAATCATATTATATAGATCCTCAAATTTTATCGGTAGTTGAAAGGGGGGCTGTCGAAATAAAGATATTTGGACAAAATTCCTCACTCTAATTCCTCACTCCTAATATTTTGAAATGCTTTTTTACTTGATTGAAAGCATAAAAAAACCCTTAAACAGCTGTTGTTTAAGGGTTTGTTTGTGTAGCGAAGACGGGAGTTGAACCCGTGACCTCAGGGTTATGAATCCTGCGCTCTAACCGACTGAGCTACCTCGCCAAATGTTCCTGAATAAGTAATCCCTGAACGCGGGTGCAAATATAAACATAATTTTAGAGCACACAAGTATAAATCGAAGAAAAAAAAATATTTTTAAAAACGTTTTTTTTATGGCATTATATTCTATATATTCGAAAAAAATATAAATGTAGCTCATGGATTCAAAAGTACGTTACGAAATAGAGTTTCCAATAAATTCTTCTCCACAATTGTTATATCAATATATTTCCACACCATCCGGATTATCAGAGTGGTTTGCAGATAATGTTAACTCTCGTGGTGAGTTTTTTACATTTATATGGAATGATTCTGAGGAAAAAGCTAGGCTAGCCTCAAAGAAATCAGGGGAAAAAGTGAAATTCAAGTGGGTGGATGGAAATGGAAAAGATACCGAGTATTTTTTTGAACTACATATTTTAGTTGACGAGTTAACCAAAGATGTTTCTTTAATGGTGGTCGATTTTGCCGAAAAAGAAGAAATTGATGAAGCCACACAACTATGGGAAAATCAAATCTCAGACCTGAAACATCTCATTGGTTCTGTATAGCAAAATCGCATATTATAACTTATATTTGCCCTAAACTAAATTTAGGGCTTTTTTTATGATTAATTTTAATGGGACTATAGTATCTCAGGATACAAATATATTGACACAGAATCGTGCTTTTCTTTATGGTGATGCTGTTTTTGAAACGGTAAAAATCGTAAATGCTAAGATTCTTTTCTTAGAAGATCATTATTTTAGGTTAATGGCGTCTATGCGTGTGGTTCGAATGGAGATTCCTATGAATTTCACAATGGAATACCTAGAAGAACAAATTCTCTCTGTAGCAGCTGCTAACTCACTGTCTAGTTCTTGTCGTACTAGGATTACTGTTTATAGGAATGATGGTGGTTATTATTTACCACAAACTAATACAGTCTCGTTTTTAATTCATTCTATCGGGATCGAAGAAGTATTGTATTCATTCAATGAACAGAAATATGAAGTTGATTTGTTTAAAGATTTTTACATCACTAAACAATTACTGTCTTCGATAAAAACAACAAATAAAATTCTAAATATTACAGCCAGTATTTTTGCGAGCGAAAACGGATTTGATAACTGTTTGTTATTAAACGATAGTAAGAATGTAGTGGAGGCGATTCAAGGTAATATATTTATGGTGACAGCCAATAAATTGATTACTCCGCCGGTTTCTGAAGGATGTTTGAATGGTATTATGCGAAAACAAATTTTAGATTTTGCTAAAAAAATGAATAATTTAGAGGTAGTAGAAGAAGTAATCTCGCCGTTTGACTTACAAAAAGCAGATGAGTTATTTATTACAAATGTGATAAAAGGAATACAGCCAATAACAAAATATAGAAAAAAAGAATTCGATGTCGTAGTAGCAAAAGTGTTATTAGAAAAATTGAATGAGGTAGTAAGCAGTACTTAGTTTAAGTAGGGATTTTCGGGCGCATTAGACCAAATCATATAGTCACCGCCTAGTTCTAAGATTTGTTCTTTCCAGAAATGCTCAGAGGCTTTGCCGATGATTTTATTTTTATAGTTGTTGTTTGCGACAATCCATGAATTTGAAATCATTTCTAGTTCTAATTGATTTTCTTCCCATCCGGTGTAACCTAGAAAAAAACGGATATTGTTTTTATTTATTTTTCCGTTGTTGATGAGTGTTTTTGTCGATTCAAAATCTCCGCCCCAATAGATACCATTCGAAATTTCGATACTGTTTGGTATCAAATCTGGGATATTGTGAATGAAATATAGGTTGTCCTGCTCTACCGGTCCGCCATTGTAGATTTTAAAGGAAGCGTTAATTTCAGGAAGTAGATCATGTATCGTGTATTTTAAGGGTTTATTGATGATAAATCCTACTGATCCTTCTTTATCATGGTCCGCTAATAAAATGACAGATCTATTAAATGATAGATCTCCAATTATAGAAGGCTCTGCTATAAGTAGTTGTCCTTTTATTAGTTTTTCTGAAATCATTTTCGTTGGTTTTTTTTAATAAATTTAAGAAAAAATAGCAGAAATATCCAAATAAAATCGTTTAAAGACAAAAAAAAACCCTCCATCAGGAAGGTTTTTATTATAATAGGTTTTAAAACTTACAATTAGTTTACTGCACCTTCTAATTCTGCACCTGCTTTGAATTTCACAACGTTCTTAGCTGCAATTTGAATAGTTTTTCCTGTTTGAGGATTTCTACCGTCTCTTGCTGCTCTTGCTGAAACTGACCATGATCCGAAGCCTACTAGAGATACTCTACCACCTTTGTTCAAAGTTCCACTTACATTTCCTAAAAATGACTCTAAAGCTAATTTTGCAGCTGCTTTTGTGATTCCTGCATCAGCTGCGATAGCATCGATTAATTCTGATTTGTTCATAATAATAGTTATTAATTGTTGGTTATAAATAATTGTTAATACACAAATTTAGCAGGAAATCCTTACCGCGCAAGCGTTTCGGGTGATTTTAGTGCGTTTTGTTAATAACTTATTTTTTTTGTTCATAAAACAATGCTTATTTGTTGTGATTTTTGAAAATCACCCTATTTTATTGACTTTAAGAGACTTTTGCCTGGGCAGAAAATGTGACTCCATTTAAAAATTCAGGAGTTGTCATTTTCTTCTTACCAGGAAACTGTAAGCTTAGAATCTGGATAAAACCATTTTCTACTGCAATTTTCATTTCTTTTTTCGTGCAAACCATCGTGCCGATCGCTAAATCATGATCTTCAAGTATTGTTTTAGCATCGTATATTTTTACGTTCCATTCCTCATTTTTATCTAAAAACATGCACCAAGCTGCGGGATACGGACTCAGTCCTCTAATCAGGTTGTTGATTTCTAAAGCTGGTTTTGTCCAATCAATTTTACAGTTTTCTTTGTTTAGCTTAAATGCCGATTTAATATCAGATGAATCGGTTTGAATTGTGGTCGTCACATTTCCTTTTTCAATTAGCTCTAAAGTTTCTATAACTGTCGTACTACCCAAATACATTAAACGGTCGTGTAATTGTCCAGCATTTTCAGTTGGGTCAATTTCGGTTTCTGAACTCATGATCATGGCTCCAGTGTCGATTTTATCATCAATAAAAAAAGTAGTGACTCCTGTTTTTGTTTCGCCATTTATTATTGCCCAGTTTATTGGCGCAGCCCCACGATAATTAGGTAGGAGCGAAGCATGAAGGTTAAAGGTGCCTAATTCCGGCATTTCCCAAACCACTTTTGGTAACATTCTAAAGGCGACTACAATTTGCAAATTTGCATTCAGCGATTTTAATTCTTCTAAAAATGATTCGTCTTTAAGGTTTGTGGGTTGTAGTAGGTGTAAATTATTAGCTAAAGCATATTCTTTAACTGCAGAATATTTTAGTTTTTGACCACGACCAGCAGGTTTATCTGCGGCAGTAATAACTCCTACAACATTATATTTATTTTTTATTATAGTATCCAAAATGCCAACGGCAAATTCGGGGGTTCCCATAAATACGATTCTTAATTTTTCCATTATAATTTTAAGGTATATTTATTATTCGACTTTATCTGTATGCGTTCGTTTTCTAATAGCTGCTGCAATACAAAGATAATATCCTTTGATTTTTTATTCGTTTTATTTTCAATTTCTCTCGAATTTAAATCTTCGAGAGTTAGTAAGGCAATTATTTCTGTTGAAAGACTGCTGCTATCTGTTTTCTTATTTTTTTTACTAATGCAGTAGGAACAAATACCGCAATCAGTGTTTGTCTTTTCTCCAAAATAGTCTAGAATCAACTTGCTTCTACACGCTTTTTGTTCACTAATATAATGTAATACTGATTTGAGCTGCTCTTTCTTAAGTTGATTTTGGTTTTCTAAATATTTAGAAACTCTAGATATGGTTCTTTCATCTTCCCGAATTTCATTAAAAATCAAAGTGGCATCATTGTTTTTTGACTGGTAATCTACAATGTCTTTTTCTTTTAATTTTTGTAAAACGGCTAGTACTTGGCTTTCGGTATGTTTTGATTTTTTTGCGATTAATTGCAAATTAAAGGCGGTTGCCGTATCATAAATTCCAGCGTAAGTTCTAAGGATCGCTAAAATAATTTCTTCGTCGTTGCGATTCAAACTCATGTATCGAATTAGTTCCTTGGAAGGAATAACGAACTGTAACATGATCTTTTCTGAAAATTCTTGTGACAGCGTGATAATCCCTTGTCTGTCCAGAAATTGCATCGCATTATAGGTTTTTAAAACTGGGAATTTATATTTTATACAAAATTGATTCAAGTTAAACGAAAACCGTTCGTTAATGCCTTCTCCGTATGCGATCTGGAAAAAATTACACAACTTATTATACATTTCGTTGAGAAATTTTTTGTCTGGGAGAATGTGAATAAACTGATTTTCAGTCTGTTTAATATCTGAAGGGTTGGTTAAGAGTACAGCAAATGCTTTTTCGCCGTTTCGTCCAGACCTTCCTGCTTCCTGATAGTAATTTTCCATGTTTTCGGGAAGCTGAATATGAATCACGGTTTTGACATCTGATTTGTCGATTCCCATCCCAAACGCGTTTGTAGCGACAATAACTTGCGCTTTGTTTTCCATCCACAGCTGCATGTTTTTGTCTTTTTCCCTCGAAGTAAGTCCTCCGTGGTAATAGGTTGCTTTAAATCCTAAGGATTGCAATTGAGACGAAATTTCGAGACAAGATTTTCTGTTTCTAACATAGATTATTGAAGATTGAGGATTTTTCTTTAGAATCTGTTCTATTCGAAAAAGTTTATCCTCTACTTCAAAAACCATATAAGCAATATTTTTCCTAGCAAACGATTTCTGAAAAAGCTGTGGCTCTTGTAAACCGAGTTCATTGATGATATCTTCTTTAACTTTAGGAGTTGCTGTTGCAGTTAAAGCTAAAAAAGGAACTGTAGGAAAATGGGTTTTTAAGTTGGAAATTTTCAAATAAGCGGGACGAAAATCATGACCCCATTGCGAAACACAGTGTGCCTCATCTATAGTTATCAAACTGATGGGTAGGGCTTTTATTCTGTCCAGAATCCAGTCTGACTGCAAGCGCTCTGGTGATAAATAGAGAAATTTATAATTTCCAAATTGGCAATTGTCCAATAAGTCAATCATTTCATCAGATTTTATTCCACCTGTTAGTGCGATTGCTTTAATGTTTCGCTGTTGCAAATTAGCCACTTGATCTTTCATTAAGGCAACCAAAGGAGAAACGACTAAGCAAATTCCGCTCTTCATCATCGCTGGAATCTGAAAACAGACTGATTTTCCTCCGCCAGTTGGCATCAGAGCAAAAGTATCCTTGCCGCTTAAAACGGAATCAATGATTTCATTTTGCAGCGACCTAAAGGAATCGTGTTTCCAGTATTTTTTAAGAATTTGTAATGCTTCTGACATCAATTATGAATTAGGATTACAAATTTCGAATTACAAATAAATGAGTTGTAGACTCAAACAACTAATTACTTAGAAATTTCATCTAATATAAAAAGAATTCTGTTATCTATAGTGTCTTTAGGAACTTCTATAAGAGAATAGCCATAACCTTCGTAGGTTTCTATAAGGTGGCTTTGAATCAATTTTGCTTGTTCGTAGTTTTCGTAACGGGCCTCATCGCTTACGTAAATCTCTTCCCAAGGCGGGAGGATGAAAATTTTAGTGTAGACATGTTCCTTACAAATAGCGTCAAAAGAGGCTGGATAGCTGTCCCCGATATAATGCATATAAGCCAAAACATCAGGAATTCCACGATCAATAAAAACAACATCATGAGATTCATTCAACGCATCATTGAATTGTTTTTTCCTTCCTTCAAGAAGTAGTTCGCTGAACAACAAGGGCTTTTCGAGAAATAATTGCTCGATGCCTTGTTTCTTTGCTTCTAAGGTTACCTCTCTGGAAATTTCAGGGTAGCAGCAAAAACCTTTGGCTACTAACCCATTGATAAGAGTACTTTTGCCTGTTCCAGGACCGCCGATAATTACTATGATTTCTTTCTGCACTTTTTGGAAATAAGGCGCAAACTTACTCAAACTTATTGGAAAATTAAAAAATGATTGCGCTTAAAATTATAGTTTTAAGTAAAAATTCATATTTCATAATTCATAATTTACATTTGAAACCGTATATTTGCTATTATTTTCTAATATATATAATGGATAAAAACACCGAAGAATTTTATGCGCGATTAAAAGTAGAGCTGGATAATAGTAATAGCTGGCCTGCTTTATATTTGTTTAAATTTATTGTTCCTTCTGTAAACGATAACGTGGAACGTGTTGAACTGGCTTTTGATTGTATGGGTGCCGTTATTACAACGACAAAATCCAAGACCGGAAGGTTTACCAGTATTTCAGTTGATGTTCAGATTAAAGATTCTCAAGAAATAATTGATAAATACCTGGAAGTTTCTACTATTGAAGGTATCGTTTCCTTGTAAATAGGAAAAAGACTAATTAAAGTAAACGTAAATACTTGTTTTGTTTGTACTTTAAATGAGTCTGTAACACTGAATAAAAATACAATTCACTTATGAATTCAAAATACCAAAAAGAAATCGCTAACGATGTTGTACATCATTTAGAATATAATGCAGAGCGATCGCATTTAATTATTCCTGAATATGGACGTCATCTACAAAAACTTATTGAGCAAGCAGTTGCGATTGAGGATAATGAAGAGCGTAATAAAGCGGCAAAATACATCATTCAAGTGATGGGGAGTTTAAATCCTCATTTACGTGACGTATTGGATTTTCAACATAAATTATGGGATCAATTGTTTATTATGTCCGATTTTAAATTAGATGTAGATTCACCGTATCCAATTCCTTCACGTGAAGTATTACAGCTAAAGCCTGACGTATTGCAATATCCTCAGAATTTTCCAAAATACAGATATTACGGTAATAACATCAAGTATATGATTGATGTTGCCAATAAATGGGAGGATGGTGACATGAAAAATGCGCTAGTGAAAGTGATCGCAAATCACATGAAAAAATCTTATTTGAGCTGGAACAAGGACACTGTTAAAGACGATGTGATTTTTGAGCATTTATACGAACTTTCAGATGGTAAGTTGAATATGATACAAAATCCGGAAGAGCTTATAAGCACAACAGATTTATTGCGTACAAACAAACGAATTTCGAATAAAATTTTACCAGTGGGGCAACCAAAAATTCAAAGTAATAAGAATTCAAAGCCAGGTAAATCGAAAACATTCACAAAAAAACAATAATAATCAGAGTTAGTGATAAATTAAGACAGTACGAAATGGAGGTTAATTCTCCAGTTAATTCGAGATTGTTTTAAAAAATAAACTACATAAATTTTACTACAAACATATGGGAATTTTCAAAATAGAAGGAGGTATTCGTTTAAAAGGAGAAATTACTCCGCAAGGTGCAAAAAACGAAGCATTACAAATATTATGTGCTGTACTTTTAACTCCTGAAAAAGTAATAATCAACAATATTCCTGATATTATTGATATCAATAAATTAATTACGCTTTTAGGAAATTTAGGAGTAAAAATCCAAAAAAATGGTCCTAATTCATATACTTTTCAAGCAGACGATGTCAATGTAGATTACTTAGAAACGGAAGCCTTTAAGAAAGAAGGAGGATCTTTACGTGGTTCTATTATGATCGTTGGTCCATTTTTAGCCCGCTTCGGTAAAGGATATATCCCGAAACCAGGTGGTGATAAAATAGGTAGAAGAAGATTAGATACACACTTTGAAGGTTTTATCAATTTAGGTGCGAAATTTCGTTACAATAAAGAAGATCATTTTTATGGAGTAGAAGCTCCAAAAGGATTGAAAGGAGCAGATATGCTACTTGACGAAGCTTCGGTAACTGGAACCGCAAATATTGTTATGGCTGCTGTACTAGCAAAAGGAATAACAACGGTTTATAATGCTGCTTGCGAACCTTATTTGCAACAACTTTGTAAGATGTTGAACTCGATGGGTGCAAAAATCTCAGGAGTTGGATCTAACTTATTAACTATCGAAGGGGTGGAAAGCCTTGGTGGGTGTGAGCATAGAATTCTTCCTGATATGATCGAAATCGGAAGTTGGATTGGACTAGCTGCCATGACCAAAAGTGAAATTACCATTAAAAATGTAAGTTGGGATAATCTAGGTGTGATTCCAAGTACTTTTAGAAAAATTGGTATTACTTTAGAACGAAGAGGAGATGATATTTACATTCCTTCTCATGAAAATGGATACGAAATTAAAACAGATATTGATGGTTCTATACTTACCGTTGCCGATGCACCTTGGCCAGGATTTACTCCTGATTTATTGAGTATCGTTTTGGTTGTAGCTACGCAAGCAAAAGGTGATGTTTTGATACATCAGAAAATGTTTGAAAGCCGATTGTTCTTTGTGGACAAATTGATTGATATGGGAGCAAAAATAATGTTGTGCGACCCGCATAGAGCAGTGGTTATGGGACATGACTTTCAATCACAGTTGAAAGCGACGACGATGTCTTCACCTGATATTCGCGCTGGTATTTCTTTATTGATTGCTGCGCTTTCCGCAAAAGGAACTAGTACGATACAAAATATTGAGCAAATAGATCGTGGTTATGAAAGAATTGACGAAAGACTAAGAGCTATTGGGGCTAATATTGTTCGTGTCGAATAAAAAAGTGAACAACAACTAATGACAAATGAACAAACTGCTGTAAAAGCAACTTACTTTAGTATCATAGGAAATACCTGCTTAGCCCTTATCAAAGGGTTGGCAGGTTTTTTTGGCAATTCATATGCTTTAATTGCTGATGCGATTGAGTCCACCACCGATATTTTCGCCTCGTTTTTAGTCTTATTCGGAATTAAATATTCGAATAGACCAGCAGATAAAAATCATCCGTATGGACATGGGCGTGCAGAGCCATTAATTACCTTTATTGTAGTTGGTTTTCTAGTTATTTCGGCTACCATAATTGCTTATGAGAGTGTTTTAAATATTCGAACTCCTCATGAATTACCTAAATCATGGACATTATATGTTCTAGGGGCAATAATTATTTGGAAAGAATATTCCTTTCGGTTGGTTATTCGAAGAAGTATAGAAACAAATAGTTCTTCATTAAAAGCTGATGCCTGGCATCATAGAAGTGATGCAATTACTTCTGTAGCAGCTTTTATAGGGATTTCTGTAGCTCTATTATTAGGGAAAGGATACGAATCAGCAGATGATTGGGCGGCACTTTTTGCTTCGGTATTTATTATTTTTAATGCCTATCTTATTTTTAGACCTGCATTAGGAGAGATTATGGACGAACATGTATATGACGATTTAATTGAGAACATTAGAGAAGTATCCTTAGAAGTTGAAGGAATTATTGATACTGAAAAATGTTTTATAAGAAAAGCTGGTATGAAGTATCATGTAGATTTGCATGCCATCGTAAATGGAACGATTACGGTGAAGGAAGGGCACGATTTAGCTCATAAACTGAAAGATACCTTAAGGGAAAAATTACCTGAACTAGGCCATATTTTGATTCATGTAGAGCCGCATTTGTATAGTTAAAACAATAGCATAAAAAAAGGAGTTGGATTTTCGAATCCAACTCCTTTTTTAAGTTTTAATACATTTTTAGGAAGTCTTATTCAATAAAGGACAAGACTGCTAATTCGTAGCTCTTTAATCCAAATCCCAAAATAACGCCTTTAGCATTTCCTGAAATATAAGATTGATGCCTAAAGCTTTCGCGTGAATAGGTGTTAGAAATGTGTACCTCTATAACAGGAGTTGTAATTGCTTTTATTGCGTCGCCAATTCCTATGGAAGTATGTGTATATGCGCCTGCATTTAAGATAATTCCATCGAATGAAAATCCAAATTCTTGAATTTTCCCGATTAATTCTCCTTCAATATTACTCTGGTAGTATATAAATTCAATTGCTGGATATTTAATTTGCAAAGTAGTAAAATACTCCTCAAAGGTTTGATTTCCATAAACCTCGGGCTCTCTTTTTCCTAGTAGATTTAAATTAGGTCCGTTGATAATACAAATTTTCATAATCGATGTTTTTGTAAAAATAAAAAAACCGTTCCAATTAAAGAACGGTTTTGGTATAATTAGTTTTTTATTCTGCTAGAAAAGGAATCCAGCTGAAACTTGAACTACTGAGTTTTTTACTTCAGCATTCTTTGAAGCGTCTGTCAATCCTAGGCTATAACGACCTGCAAGAAAGAAGTTATTTGTGATTTTAAAGCCAAGTCCTGCATTAGCTGCGAATTCGAATGTGTTAGCGTCTTTAATGTCAAAATTATTTCTTTCGCTTAATAAAAAGGAAGCTTGTGGTCCTAATTCAAGGCTGACTACTTTATTCAAATAAACTTTTGCCATTACTGGAATAGACAAGTAACCTAGTTCATTTTTAAATTCTTCGACAGCGTTTTTGTAGGTTGCGCCTTGTGTAGAATATAATAATTCAGGTTGAATAGCGAAACTGTTTAATAATTTAATTTCAGCAACTAAACCCGCGTGGTAACTCGTAATAGCTGAGGTGCTATAGTTTTCGTTGTTTATGTTAATTTCTGAACCATTTTGATTAGCATAATTCAATCCTCCTTTTATTCCAATTTTAACTAATTGTGCTTGTACTGATGCAGACATAGCCAATAAGGCAACTGCTGCTAAGATCGTTTTTTTCATAAAATTGTTTTTAAATAATAATTTTTAATTTGAAGCTGCAATACATAACCCTTTTTTAAGATAAATATTGTCGATGTCTTCTTTTTATTTTTTTGTTGTTATTACGATTTTCATAAATCAAATACTGAGCCGTTATTTGAGAATGGCAAGTATGTCAAGTTAGATAAGCTCACTCGTTGGAAACAAAATTAGAGTGTAAAAGTACTGGTTGTTAGTGTTTTATTATTGTTGTTTATAAAAAGAATCCCTTTAATTTAATTCTGGGTTTTATTTTAAATTTCTCTTATACAAGGGTTTGTCGAAATAATTAAATTTTAGTGATTTTTGATTAATTAAGATTTTAGTGAATGGTTTTGGTATGTTTCTGTCATGAAAAAAATTCAGTAAAATAGATTTGATAAATAATTAAAAATTGTGATTTATGTATTTACTATTCGAAATTTATAAATGTTTTAATTTCGAAATAAATTTAAAGGGAAAGAAGCGTTTGCAAAGTTGTTTTTACTGCAGCGCCTTTTTTATAGCTAGAAAAGGCTTTTCTTTGTAAGATGAAGTGGAATTCATATATCAAAGATTTTCAGTCGTATTTAAAAATCGAACGCGGTCTATCAAAAAATACGATAGATAACTACTCTTTCGATATCGAGCGACTGTGTTTATTTCTCAGTGAAAATCAAATCGATATTTCGCCACTTAAAATCCAAGAAGAAACGATTCAGCAATTTATCTATGCGGTTTCAAGTGAAGTAAATGCACGCTCGCAGGCAAGAATAATATCAGGTTTGAAAAGTTTTTTTGGTTACTTGATTTTTGAAGATTATCGTCTCGACAACCCTTTGGAACTTATCGAATCGCCAAAGACTGGCCGGAAATTACCCGATACCTTGTCTGTCGATGAAATCGATGCCTTAATTAAATCGATTGATTTGACTTCAAATGAAGGAGAGCGCAATCGCGCGATGCTTGAAACACTTTATGGTTGTGGATTACGTGTTTCGGAACTAGTGTCTTTAAAAATTTCCGATTTGTTCTTTGAAGAGGGTTTTATCAAAATCACAGGGAAGGGAAATAAGCAGCGTTTTGTGCCTATTGGCAGTCTAGCGCAGAAGTACATTCAGGTCTATAAAGAGACGGTCAGAGTTCATCTGAATGTTAAGAAGGAGCACGGTGATGTTTTATTTTTGAACCGGAGAGGTAGTCAACTTACCAGAGCGATGATATTTACTATTATTAAAGATTTAGCGGTTAAAATAGAGTTGAATAAAAAAATAAGCCCACATACCTTTCGTCATTCTTTTGCTACACATCTTCTTGAAAATGGCGCCGACTTGCGTTCGATTCAATTGATGTTAGGACATGAATCAATAACTACAACGGAGATCTATTTGCATCTCGACAGAAAGTTTTTATCAGAAGTGATTAATAATTTTCATCCCAGAAAAAGCTAATGATTACAAAAAGATAAGAACTATTGATATTTAGCGCATTTCAGGACGGGACAATACAATAAAAAAAAGACCTATTGAATCGAAATTCAATAGGTCTTTTTTTTATTCCCCTCGAGGGGTTAGGGGAGGATTACTTAGCGATATTTACCGCTCTAGTTTCTCTAATTACTGTTACTTTAACCTGACCTGGATAAGTCATTTCGGTTTGTATTTTTTGTGAAATTTCGAAAGAAAGTGTAGCTGCATTATCATCAGATACTTTTTCGCTTTCAACGATGACTCTTAGTTCTCTACCAGCTTGAATTGCATAAGCGTTTTTGACACCGTTGAATCCATATGCTACTTCTTCTAGATCTTTTAGACGTTGTATATATGAATCTAATACTTGTCTTCTAGCTCCTGGTCTAGCTCCTGATATTGCATCACAAACTTGAACAATTGGAGATAATAAAGATTTCATTTCTATTTCATCATGGTGCGCTCCAATAGCATTACATACTTCTTCTTTTTCGCCATATTTCTCAGCCCATTGCATTCCTAATAATGCGTGAGGTAAATCACTTTCTGCATCTGGGACTTTACCAATATCATGTAGCAAACCGGCTCTTTTTGCTAATTTTACATTTAATCCTAGTTCAGCTGCCATAATTCCACAAAGTTTAGAAACTTCGCGGGAGTGTTGCAATAAATTTTGTCCGTAAGAAGAACGGTATTTCATACGTCCTACTACTTTTATCAACTCAGGGTGTAAGCCGTGAATTCCTAAATCGATAACAGTACGTTTACCAACTTCTATAATTTCATCGTCAATTTGTTTGGCAGTTTTAGCAACAACCTCTTCAATACGTGCTGGGTGAATACGTCCGTCAGTTACTAATTTGTGTAAAGCTAAACGTGCAATCTCTCTACGTACAGGATCAAAACAAGAAAGGATAATCGCTTCCGGTGTGTCATCTACAATGATTTCTACTCCGGTTGCTGCTTCCAGTGCTCTAATGTTACGTCCTTCACGACCAATAATTCTTCCTTTAACATCGTCAGATTCTATGTTGAATACAGACACACAGTTTTCTACCGCTTCTTCTGTTCCAACTCTTTGGATGGTATTGATAATGATTTTCTTAGCTTCTTGTTGTGCAGTTAGCTTAGCCTCTTCAATTGTATCTTGAATATGAGACATCGCATTGGTTTTAGCTTCTGCTTTTAAACCTTCTACTAGTTGGTTTTTAGCTTCTTCAGCAGATAAGCCAGAAATTACTTCAAGTTGTTGTAATTGGCTTTTATGTAGTTTGTCAACTTCTAATTGTCTTTTGTCTAAAACTTCGATTTTAGCAGTAAACTCAGTAGTTTTTGCTTCAAAATCATCATTTACTTTCTTAGCCTTGGATAATTCGTTAGAAACTTGCGATTCTTTGTCTCTAATTCTTTTTTCAACTTCAGCTACTTTTTTGTCACGTGCCAGAATTACTTGTTCGTGTTCTGACTTTAATTCGATAAATTTCTCCTTTGCTTGTAGAATTTTATCTTTTTTTATGTTCTCTGCTTCAAGATTAGCATCTTTTAAAATGGATGAAGCTTCCTTTTTTGCACTTTTAATGAGATTAGAAATATTGCTTTTTTCTATAATTTTAGCGATTCCAAAACCCGCTGCAATACCTATAATTCCTGAAATAATGATCGTTAATATTTCCATGTTTGTTTAAAATTTATATATAAAAAAAGCCTACATTAAGTCGTTTGTATAAACTCGAAAAGACAAGTTTTGAGCTAACTCACTGTTCAAGTTTCCTCGCCGAGGCGTGGCATGCTTTAGTAGTGATGATTTGCTCATTCTAAATTGTTAGTGTTGAGTTTACCAAATGTGAACTAATGTAGGCAGTATCTTAGTTTCTGTAAAGAACGTTTAATTGTCGAGATATTGATCTAAAAGCGCGTTGATTTTTTTAATTCTTTCAATGGTTTCTTCACCATTAATAGCATTATCAATTTGTTTTTGTTCTGATTGTGAGGCAAATTGTAAAGCGCACATCGCTAATACATCTTGTTTGTCACGCACAGCATAATTTTCTTCAAATTGCTTCATCATCACGTCAATCTTTTTAGAAGCACTTCTCAGTCCTTCTTCTTGCGAAAGATCTACCGTTAACGGGTATACTCTGTCTGCTATTGATATTTTAATTTTAAGCTTTTCGTCCATAAGTTTTACTAATCAGATAGCTGTGCTATACAGTAATCAATTTCACGAATTAATGAATTTATTTTAAGCTTGGTCTCTCTCTTATTATCGTCACTGCCTAGTAATGAGTTGGCAATTTTAAGTGTCTCATATTGCGATTTTAACGCTTCAATCTCATTTGCTTGAGTTTGTATGATAGTTGCAGATTTTGTTAATTCGATTTTTAACTCTTGAGTATTTTGATCTAAACGTTTTATTTTTAGAATTAGTTTTTCAACCTTATTTTCAAGAGTATCAATTATTTCTGCAATTACACTCATAATTTATCCTACGTATTACTTATTATTACAAATTTAGTATTAGTTTTTATTATTACAATATATTATTCGTTTTTTTATTATAAAATAATCAATTGGCTGTACTTTAAGAGGTTACTAAATCTGCCATTTAATTCAAGGAGAACTAGTTACTTTTATTTATCTTAGCAAAAATGTATGCTATGAGATTTGTTATTTGTTTTCTATTGTTTTCGGCGAGTGTACTAGCACAGACGACCTTTCCAAAGGACTATTTTAGTCCGCCGTTAGATATTCCTATGCAGCTGTCAGGAAATTTTGGTGAATTAAGATCCAATCATTTTCATGCAGGTTTAGATTATAGAACCTTACAGCGTGAAGGCTTGAATGTGCGTGCTGCGGGAGACGGTTATGTCTCTAGAATAAAGATTTCGCCCTTCGGAAATGGGAAGGCAATTTATATAACTCATCCAAATGGTTATACGTCTGTATATTGTCATTTACAAAGAGCAACTGACGCTATCGAAAGTTTTATTTTTAAAACGCATTACAAAGAAAAATCATATGAAATCGAGATGTTTTTGAAACCGGGTGAATTGGTAGTCAAAAAAGGACAGATCATTGCATTGTCTGGAAATACAGGTTCTTCAGGTGGGCCACATTTGCATTTTGAATTTCGAGATAGCAAAACAGAAAAAGTGATCAATCCCTTTTTATTTGGATTTGACAAGGATTTCAAAGACACTAAAAAACCGACTGTTTCAGCAGTTTATGTTTACCCGGTTGACAGTAAATCTTCGGTAAATCGTTCGAAACGTCCGCTGCTTCTAAATTTGTCTTTACAAAAGGATGGAAGCTATCTGGCAAATAAGGTGGTGGCAAATGGTAAAATTGGTTTTGGAGTGAGCGCTGTCGATTATAATAATATGTCAGCTAACAGAACTGGAATATATAAGTTGCAGACTTTTTTGAATGGAAAACCTAATTTTGGTTTTCAAATGGACACTTTTTCATTCGACGAAATGCGCTATATAAATGCATTGGTAGATTATGCTCGCTTTAAAACAACTTCACAAAAAGTACAAAAACTATTTATGGTTAATCCATATAAATTGAGTTTGATAAAGACTGATGATACAAACGGGGTGATTACTGTAGTTCCTAACTTGACATCCGTTTATCGTATTGAAGTTTCTGATTTTACAGGTAATACCACAACAATTTCCATCCCCATTAGTTATGATCCATCAGCGCCAATTGTTGAAAAAGAGGCTGTCGTTTCGAATTATTTTATAAAAGTGAATAAAGACAATAGTTTTGCTAAAAATAATATGTCGGTTTTCTTTCCAGCTGGTACTTTCTACGAAGATTTTGATATGAACTTTGATGCGAAAGGGGATGCCTTGTACTTACATGATGGTACTATTGCTGTACACTCTAATTTTACAATTACTATCGAAGATGGTAAATACACCGATAGTCAAAAGGAAAAAGTATTTATTGCAGATATCGATAAAAGCGGAAAACTAGGTTATAACACCACTTACAATAAGGACAATGTTTTTACTGCTAAAGTAAGATCTTTAGGCACCTATAAACTAGCAATGGATACTACTGCGCCAACGATTTCTATTGGTAATTCTATTGAAGGCAAGTGGATAATTTCTCAAAAAACAATTCAACTTTCAATTAATGACAGTGGCTCAGGTATAAAGAGCTATAATGGTTATTTGAATGGCAATTGGATTTTATTCGAATATGATAATAAAACAAGAAAAATCACGCATGATTTCAAAGATGGAGTAGTGGCTGAAGGAGCTAATGATTTAAAAGTTGTGGTCACAGATAATGTAGGAAATTCTACTATCTTTGAAACTAGTTTTTTTAGAAGCCAAAAATAACCTTATACATACAACTTGAGTGTCAATAAAATAACATTTGTTTTTATTACTTTATGGATGGGTTTGTCTTCGTTTGCACAATCAGCACGTGTAAAGGGAGTAATTCTTGATAATAATAATCGACCAATAGAGAATGTAAATGTTACGGCAGCAGGATATAAAACACAATCTAATGAAAACGGTTTTTATCTTGTAAGAGTGCCGGTAAATGAAAAAGTCGCTGTCGTTTTCACCCATATTTCGTTAAAAAAAGCAACGGTCTATCTTACCTTAAAAATAGATGAAGACTATGAATTCAACTTGGTTATGAATAATCAAGAAGAACAAATGGGCGAAATTATAGTCACTACTAATAATAAGAAGCAGGTTCAAGGAATTACGACAATTGCCCCAGAGGCTATTCGGAAAATTCCTGGTGCTAATGCTGGTATCGAAAATATTTTAAAAACATTGCCAGGAGTTAATTCGAATAATGAACTGAGTACGCAATATGCTGTTCGCGGTGGAAACTATGATGAGAATTTGGTTTATGTAAATGAGATCGAAATCTATCGGCCTTTTCTAATTCGTTCGGGACAACAGGAAGGATTGAGTTTTACTAATACTGATTTGGTTCAAAATGTAGAATTCTCTGCTGGAGGTTTTCAAGCAAAATTTGGAGATAAGTTATCCTCGGTATTAGATATTACGTATCGAAAACCCACGAAGTTTGGCGCTACACTTGAAGCGAGTTTTCTTGGCGGAAGCCTATCAGTAGATGCAGTTTCGAAAAATAAAAAATGGACCGCAATCACAGGTGTTCGTTATAGAAATAACAGTCTTTTAGTAAATAGCCAAGACACCCAAACTAATTTTACTCCCGCATTTGTCGATGTGCAAACGAACGTAAATTATCAGGCTTCGCCAAAATGGCAATGGAGTTTTCTGGGTAATATCTCGCAAAACAAATACCAATACCAACCTTTAACTCGTGAAACTAAATTTGGAACCATAGACAATCCGATGGCGCTCACGGTGTATTATGAGGGAGTGGAAAAAGATAAATACGACACCTATTTTGGTGCGTTTAAAGCAACTTTCGAAGCAACAGATACTTTTACTTTAAAATTTATTGGTTCTGTTTTTCATACTTTAGAGCAAGAGCATTTTGATATTTTTGCACAATATCGCTTAGGAGAAGTGGATTCTAATATAGGATCTGATACTTATGGCGAGGTCGCTTTTAGTCGTGGAATTGGTAGTCAACTCAATCACGCTCGAAACGATCTAGATGCCCTAATTGTAAATGCCGAAATAAAAGGCTTTCACGATTGGAAAAAAAACCTGCTAGAATGGGGAGTTAAATTTACTCGGGAATCAATTCGCGATAGAGTAGTGGAGTGGGAAGTGATTGACTCCGCTGGTTTTTCGATAAATCCTCCGATTATTAATTTGCCTAAAAATGATCAGCCCTATTCGCCTTATGCTGGACCTTTACTTCCGTACCAAAATGTACGGGCAATAAATTTCAACATAATAAATAGATTTTCGGGTTATGGGCAATGGAGTAGGAAAGATAAAATAGGTCGCAGTGAAGTGTGGTATAATGCCGGAGTGCGTATTCATAATTGGCAAGTTGGCGGTGGGAATGTTAATGGAACAGCTCAGACTACCTTTAGCCCCAGAGCACAGTTTTCTATAAAACCAGATTGGGAAAAAGATTTGGTATTCAGAGTTTCAGGAGGTGTATATCATCAATCTCCATTCTATAGAGAACTTAGAGATGCGGAGGGAATTGTTCAGCCAAATGTAAAAGCACAACAATCCATTCACTTTGTGTTAAGTAATGATTATAGTTTTAAAATGTGGGAACGCCCTTTTAAACTTGTTTCAGAGTTATATTATAAATCGCTTACAAATGTGAATACTTATACAATTGATAATGTGAGAATACGTTATGCGGCTTCTAATGTGGCCAAAGGCTATGCGCAAGGACTCGATTTTAGATTAAATGGAGAATTTGTTCCTGGAACAGAATCTTGGATTAGCTTTGGTTATTTAAAAACAGAAGAAAATAGTGCGAATAAAGGTTATATTGCAAGACCTACAGATCAGAGGTTGAAATTCGGACTCTTATTCCAGGATTATATGCCTAATATTCCAAGTGTAAAGATATATTTAAATTTGCTTTATAATACTGGATTACCTGGGGGTTCGCCGTCTTATGCTGATCCTTATTTGTACCAAAACAGATTAAATGATTATCGAAGGGTAGATGTTGGCTTTTCAAAAGTGTTATTAGATAACGCAATTGGAAAGCAAAAAGAAAATTGGTTTGGAAGTTTTAAAGAGCTTTCGATAGGATTAGAAATATTCAATCTCTTTAACAATCAAAACGCAATAACGAATACTTGGGTGCGTGATGTTTATTCGAAAAATGAATATGCGATTCCGAATTATATGACCACTAGAGTGTTTAATGTTAAGTTGAACGCACGATTATAAAGTAAGAAAGCAATCACTTTAAGTCACCGAATCGTTTTATGATATATATTAGTTATAATTATAAGAACCATTTTTAAAATTCATTACATTTGGATTTATTTTAATATTACATCTTTATGAAAAATTTACATATAGCCTTATTAAGTAGTATTGTGTTAGTTTTAGCCAGCTGCAAGAAGGAGGTCGAAAAGCCAAAAGTCATTTATGATACTGTAAAAGGAAAAGGAACTACTAAGGTAGATTCGACTCAAGTAGCTATTTCTGACTTGCCTATTCAGATGGAAGGGACTGATTATTTGATTCATCCAGTTGGGGATTTGAGAGTGTATGAAAGAGGAACAAAAGCGAGATACGGATCTTCAAGTGTAATTGATCTGAGTTTCACAATTTCGAACTATGGAGAAAATGAGATTACCGGTTACTTGCAAAATTTGAAATTTCAAAAAACCGATTCTGATTCGATACGACCGTTAACAGATAAACCTGCCTTAATTCAAACAGCTACTTATTTAAAGCCCATTTCTGATAGAATTAAGAAGCAAATTATGGTTTATACCATGTTTGATACAGACACAAATAGAGATGGAAAACTGGATAGCAGTGATATAAAATGCTTGTACTTAAGCGATATTAGCGGAAAAAGATTTACAAAAGTATCAGCAGATTTTCAGGAATTGATTGACTGGAATTTAATAGAATCTAAAAGTCGTTTGTATTTTAGAACAGTAGAAGATACCAATAAAAACGGACAGTTTGATAAAAATGATGTGGTACAATATAATTACATCGATTTGTTAAGTAGTGAATGGAAAGTAACCAACTACGAGCCAATATAGATTAAAACGAAATCTTAAATCAAGATATCACTCTCTAAATCAGATTTTTCAATTTTAAAATCAAAGCCCAGTTGCTTTACCAGTTGGATTACTAGGTTTTTATACCAGTTTTCTGATTTTGGGTGAATATATATTTTTTCGATCAACTGATCAAGATTTACATTTATTTTTAAACCATCATTTAAGGTAATAGTACTTTCGGCCACGTCTGAGATAATTCGTACTTCGCGCTCGTACTGAAAACTTTTTCGCTTGAACAAAAACGGAAAGAACATATCGTCAAAGGGGATGTATTCTTTTTTGTAATCGATATAATTCACTTCGCCAATAAACTGCTTGTAATTGTTCTCGGGAGCAAGTGCTTTCTGCAATCGGCCTATTGTGGATTGTATAGCAAGTCCCTCGGTGTTTTGCGTGAATATTTGCCACATAGCGAAGGATTCATACTCATTTATATGCCAACTACTAATCGCTACTTTTTCGCGTTGTTCTTTGTAGAACTTTAAAAAGTCGGGGTTGTCGATCGATAATTTTTTAATTTCTTCGAATGTGGGTTCGCTAAATGTACCTTCATATTGATCCTCAAATTTGTCAGATCGCGACATGAATAGCTTTTTAGACATTAACAAATCCAAAAATTTAGACAAATCCAAATACTTCCAAACAATGGTGTCTGGATCTTCAGGGAGATTAATATTTGGATTGGTATGGTACATTCTTTTTATTTAAATATCTAAAAAACGGAATAATTTATAGGTTGTACACAATTGGTAAACCTTAAATTTAAAAGCAACAATCATTATTCAAACGACTGTAGCGAAACTAATTTATTATACGTTCCTTCTAGTGCAATTAATTCGTCATGCGATCCCTGCTCTACAATTTTTCCTTTTTTCATCACTATAATAACATCTGCATTTTTAATAGTCGAAAGACGGTGTGCGATTACAATGGAAGTTCTGTTTTGCATCATATTCTCCAAAGCAACTTGCACAAATTTTTCACTTTCGGTATCCAAAGCTGAAGTCGCTTCGTCCAATATCATAATTGGAGGGTTTTTCAAAACAGCACGTGCGATAGAAAGTCTTTGTTTTTGACCTCCAGAAAGTTTATTTCCGCTGTCGCCAATGTTGGTGTGAATTCCGTTAGGTAATTCATTTACAAATTCATAAGCATTAGCGATTTTCAAAGCTTCTATAATTTCGTCATCTGTGGCATCGATCTTTCCTATTAAGATATTAGCTTTTATCGTGTCATTAAATAAAATGCTGTCTTGGGTAACGAGTCCCATTAACCCACGAAGTGACTGCAAGTTCATGTCTTTTATGCTTATTCCGTCAATGGTTATTGTACCTTCATTAACATCATAAAAACGAGTTAGTAAATTAGCGATTGTACTTTTTCCACTTCCAGATTGACCTACTAAGGCAACGGTTTGTCCTTTTTTAACTTGGAGTGAAAAGTCTTTTAGCACTTTTTCATCTTCGTATTTGAAATTGATATTTTTGATTGTTATATCAGATTCGAAAGTGTTTTTTACAACGGCATTTTCTTTAGATGTAATTTCGTTTTCTACTTCTAGAACTTCAAATACACGTTCTGCAGCGGCTAACCCATTTTTTACGGAATACGAAGCTTTAGAGATCGCTTTAGCAGGCGTAAGAATATTAAATGCCAAAGTTAGATAAACGATAAAAGCCGATCCGTCTAAGGTTTTGTCTATTAGAACTAAATTACCGCCATAAAAAAGTAAAACGGCTATGGTTGTTACCCCCAGAAACTCACTTAATGGTGTGGCTAAATTGTTTCTACTTCCTATGCTGTTTGTTAAATTTAATAATCGTGTTACCGAATCATTAAATCTATTTTTAAAAGTAGGCTCTGCATTATAGCTTTTAATCACTTTTAATCCGCCTAAAGTTTCATCAACAATAGAAATTAACATTCCGCTTTCCTTTTGCGCTTGTAATGATTGCGCTCTCAGGTTTTTGGCTAGTTTCGAAATGATCCATCCAGAAATAGGCATGAAAATCAAAACAAATAAAGTTAGTTTTGTGCTTATAATAAACATCGTTACTAGCGCAAAAATAATGGTAAGCGGTTCTTTTACAACTAATTCTAAAATAGAGAAAAAGGAGTTTTGCACTTCATTGACATCACCTAGCATTCGAGCCATAATATCTCCTTTTCTTTTTTCAGAATAGAAGGAAATAGGCAAGTCTATGATTTTTTTATACATTGATTTTCTCAAATCTCTCAAAACACCATTCTTGAGATGCATGATATGATGCGATGCTAAATAATTGAATAAGTTTTTAAGTAAGAATGTTGTAATTACCATTAAGACCACGAACAATAAGGCAACTTGGATACTGTTGTCCTTTGTTAGTGAGGAAATTTGATAATACATATAATCAGTACCAAATTGTTTTATTTCTCCTATTCCAGTGTAAACAGGTTTAGTTAATACCGCCCTTGTTTTTCCAAAAAGCACTTCAAGTACAGGAAGGAGGGTAAGCATAGAAATAGTGCTAAACAAGGCATACAAAATATTATATACCACATTCCAAATGATATGTGACTTATACGGTTTTGTATAAGGAATTAATTTTAATAAACTTTTATCCATTAGTTCAATTGCATTGCTGTAATTATATTCTTAATTTTTTGATCTAAAATTGCGTCTACTTCTTTAAAGTCGTCAACAGAATCTAAGAAAGTATTCACACTGATGTAGAATTTTATTTTTGGCTCGGTTCCGCTTGGTCTGGCACATATTTTTGATCCATCTTCGGTGTAATAAATAAGGACATTCGATTTTGGAAGATCCATTGTGCTTTCTGATCCGTCTAATAAATTCTTAGCGATAGATGATTGGTAGTCTTCGACAATTATAACTCTTTGCCCACTAATTTCTTTCAAGGGGTTTTCGCGCAAATCAATCATCATTTGGTTGATTTCTTGCAATCCTTCCATTCCTTTTTTGGTGATTGAAACTAAGTATTCTTTGTAGAAACCGTGGTCTACATACAATTGTAGTAATTCTTTGTACACCGTACTTCCTTTAGCTTTGGCTTGAGCCGCAACTTCACAAATTAATAAGGTAGCTGCAACAGCGTCTTTATCACGCACGGCATCTCCTACCATATAACCAAAACTTTCTTCACC
The DNA here is from genome assembly GCF_004349145.1 of Flavobacterium hiemivividum. Lineage (GTDB taxonomy): Bacteria > Bacteroidota > Bacteroidia > Flavobacteriales > Flavobacteriaceae > Flavobacterium > Flavobacterium hiemivividum. Next base: position 45,581 of record NZ_SMFO01000008.1, read on the forward strand.
ACCACCAATGAATTCCTGCTCTGGAAAGTCATTGATCATTTTTGCGATCCATTTAAATCCAGTCAAACCAATTTTGCATTCTACATCATAGCTTGTCGCTAGTTCCATCATCATAGGCGTGGAAACAATCGTTGAGCCAACAAATTGTTTACCATTTATTTTGCCTGCATTTTTCCATTTTTCCAATAAAAAAGCAGTCATCAAAATCATTGTTTGATTTCCGTTTAATAAAGTCATCTGTCCTTCATTATTTCGAACAGCAACACCTAAACGATCGCAATCAGGATCTGTCCCGATAACAATATCTGCATTTATCTTATCAGATAGTGCCGTTGCCATTGCTAATGCTTCCGGTTCTTCTGGATTTGGAGATTTAACAGTTGGAAAATCACCATTCGGAACTGCTTGTTCAGGAACAATATTAACATTGGTATAACCAGCTTGAGCTAAAGTGTCAGGAACTAAAGTTATCGAAGTCCCGTGTAAAGAGGTGAAAACGATATTTAGGTTCTCTTTTGCTTCAGTGGGAGTGTTGAAGCTTGCATTTTCAATAGATGATTTTATGAAAGCGGCATCTACTTCTTTTCCTACATAATGAATTAAAGCTTCATTAGCATCAAACTTAATTTGATCGAAGTTTAGTTTTTCGATTCCATCGATAATAGCTCCGTCTTGTGGAGGAACAATTTGTCCGCCATCTTCCCAATATACTTTGTATCCGTTATATTCAGGAGGATTGTGAGAAGCTGTAAGTACAATTCCGCACTGACATCCTAAGTGCTTAACAGCAAATGACAACTCTGGTGTAGGTCTCAGTTCTGAAAATAAAAACACTTCGATACCATTTGCAGAGAAAACATCGGCAACCACTTTTGCTAAAGTATCACTGTCGTGACGGCAATCATAAGCGATAGCAGCTTTTATAGGTTGGTTAGGAAAGGTTTTTAGTAAATAATCAGATAGTCCTTGTGTACTTTTTCCAAGTGTGTATTTATTGATTCGGTTGTTTCCAACGCCCATTACACCGCGCATTCCACCAGTTCCAAATTCTAGATCTTTATAAAAACTTTCTTCTAGTTCTTTTGGAGAACCAGCTATTAATTCTTTGACTGCTTGCTGTGTTGCTGCGTCAAAGGTTGGTGTAAGCCATTCGTTTACCGCATTCAAAATGTTTTCTTTAATTTCCATTTTTTATATGTTTTAACTTTTATTGTTTTAGAAATCAGCAGTTGATTCTGCTTCGCACCGAAGCGTCTGCGTCTTTACTGCCTGTGCTAGTTAGCTGGTTTGGATAATTATTTTTTATAACCTATTTTATTTCTATCCTTATTTTTGTTGGCGTCGGTATCTTTGTCTACCAGATAGTTTAGTGCTTTGTAAATATCTGGAAATTGATTTTCAATTTCCGTTAGCCTTTTGGTAAGTTCTTCATAATTTAAGGCGAATTTTCGTAAAGAAACAAAACTACGAATTATGGCAATATTAATCTCAATTGCTTTTTCATTGTTTAGTACACTTGATAACATTGCAACTCCTTGTTCCGTAAATGCAAAGGGCATATATCTTAGTCCTCCTCGGTTTGAGGTCACAATTTGTGACCTCAAACTTTCTAATTCGATTGGAGCCAATTCAAACATGAAATCATCTGGAAACCGATTGATGTTTCTTCGGACAGCTTGTTTTAAAACTTTAGTACTTGTTTCGTAAAGTTGAGCTAAATCAAAATCAAGCATTACTTTTTGCCCTCGAATTTCAAAAATTTTATTTTTAATTACTTCGATTTCCATGTGAGACTGTTTGTCTAATAATCAACTTTTACATTAAGAAAACCAATTTACAAAAAATTAAGCTCGCCAGAAATTTTATAACGCTCTTCGTTACTCTTTGTACGTAAAATTATTTCGCCAAGAAATCCTGCCAAAAATAATTGTGTACCTAATATCATAGTGGTTAAGGCAATAAAAAACCAAGGGTTGTCAGTAACTAGGCTATAGCGCATGTCGTTGTACATGTGGTATAGTTTTGATATTCCAATGTATCCTGCCAGTAAAAAACCGATAATAAACATTAGTGATCCCATGGCTCCAAATAAATGCATTGGTCTTTTTCCAAATCGAGACAGAAACCAAATCGTAATTAAATCTAGAAATCCATTAATGAAACGTTCCATTCCAAATTTAGTTTCTCCATATTTTCGAGCTTGGTGCTGTACCACTTTTTCTCCGATCTTTCCAAAACCGGCATTCTTTGCCAAGACAGGAATGTATCGGTGCATTTCACCCGAAACTTCGATGTTCTTTACTACTATATTTTTATAGGCTTTTAACCCACAATTGAAATCATTCAGCTCTACTCCAGATGTTTTTCTAGCTGCCCAATTGAATAGCTTTGAAGGTAGGTTTTTTGCAACCACAGAATCGTAGCGCTTTTTTTTCCAACCTGAAACTAAATCAAAGTTTTGAGAAGTAATCATATTATAAAGACCCGGAATTTCCTCAGGGCTATCTTGTAAATCAGCATCCATTGTGATAATAACATCACCTTTGGCTTTAGCAAAACCAGCATGTAAAGCCTGGGATTTACCAAAGTTTCTCATGAAACGTATTCCCTTTACATATGGGTTTTCAGAGGCAAATTCTTCGATAATCGACCAAGAATTGTCATTGCTTCCATCATCTAAAAAGATGATTTCGTAGGTGTAGTTATTGGATTGCATTACTTTAACAATCCAAGTATAAAGCTCTTTAAGGGACTCTTCTTCGTTAAGAAGAGGTATAAGTATGGATAAATTCATTAATTAAAGGCTTTGAGGATTTTGGTTTTTTACAATGGCACCAACAATTAGCGAGTATAATAACCCAATAAAAGAATACATTGCAAGTGTGACAGGTAAGACAATTAATGGATTTGAGAATTTTTTCATCATTTCAATACCCATCTCCATATCTTTAGAGGTGATGTTAGGGTTTTGTCTAATCATATCATCTTTGGTAATTGAAATCATCTCATTAAGAAACTCGGGAAAAATAAGATTAAAAACAATACTAAAAAGACCATAAATTAGTCCAGCTATAAAAGCGATAGCAACTCCCGTTTTTAGACATTCACCATAGGAAATGAATCCGTTATTTAAGTTTTTCTTGTAGTTGATACATCCTAAATATATGAATATTAACGGCAGTACAAGGTAATTAGCAATATTGACAATCACTCCGGCGCTAGTTCCTACTAAGGATCGCATTCCTATAATATACATAATTACAAATTCGAGAATCATTATAACGCCAAACGCTATTCCATATAATATTCCAGATTTACCGGGGGATGTACTTTTTTCCATAGATACCTATATATTTATTAATGCACAAATATAGTAATTCCCAATATATTGGGCTATAAAAAACAGTTTTTACAATTTAATAAAAAAAATGAAAACAAAGATTTGTTTATTGAAAAATAAGTGTAAATTTGCAGTCTCAAAATAATAGTGTAAAACAAAAAGTTATAATGAGTTTACACCTTTTCTGTCGAAAGAAAAGCTTCAAAACAAGTTATAACCAAACAAATAAAAAAGATGAAAAAAGGTACGCACCCAGAAAATTACAGATTAGTAGCATTTAAAGACATGTCAAATGAAGACGTTTTTATCACTAAATCTGCTGCGGAGACAAAAGAGACAATTACAGTTGATGGTGTTGAATACCCAGTTGTAAAATTAGAGATCTCTAGAACTTCTCACCCTTTTTACACAGGAAAAAACAAACTTATCGATACTGCAGGACGTATTGATAAATTCAAAACTAAATACGCTAAACACGTTAAATAATTTAACTTGTTTTCAAAATTTATTGAAGCCTTCCAATGTGGGAGGCTTTTTTGTTCTTTTTTTTGAAAACTTTGTAACTTTGCTGCAATTGTATTAAAAGAGCGATTTTTAGAATTAAACTATAAAATGATAAATAACCGCATCATTAAATAAATTTTATATGAATTACATACTTTTTGACGGTCCAGCCCGAAATGCTTTATTGCCTTTTACCTTTACGCGTCCCGTTGCTGATATCCTTATTGGGATTATGACAATTCGTCAAAAATGGGAAATGCATCTAGGATCTACCACCACAACCTTAACCGAGGAGTATTTGTCAGATAAATATCCAATGGTCGAATTAGAGGAGAATGTGATGATTAATGCTTCTTTTCTTCCTAATGTTGTTCTAGTGGAAATGATCGGTAATCTAAAAGCAAATCAGGCTATATTTAAAGGAGAAGAAGTTGTTGCTTTTTTTACGGATGAAAATCAAGAAGAAGTAGATTTCGATTCTTATGAGATTATTAAATATAATGAAGATTGTATAACAGTAATGCGTACTTGGGATATTTTCTCAAAAAATGATGCCGCTATTCGGGAGGATTTTGAATTCTTGACTGCAAATAGAAAATCAAAACCAATTCCAAAAAGTGTTAATGTAATCGCTCCTGAAAATGTGTTTATTGAAGAAGGAGCTAGCTTAGAATTCGTAACTTTAAATGCATCTACTGGTCCTATATATATTGGTAGGAATTCTGAAATTATGGAAGGCACTGCTATTCGTGGACCTTTTGCCTTGTGTGAAAATGCATCGGTAAAGATGGGGTCTAAGGTTTACGGCGCTACAACAGTAGGGCCTTATTCAAGAATTGGTGGTGAAGTAAAAAACACGGTGCTTTTTGCTCATTCGAATAAAGGACATGAAGGCTATCTTGGTGATTCAGTTATTGGTGAATGGTGTAATTTAGGTGCTGACACTAATAATTCAAATCTAAAAAACAACTACGAAGAAGTGAAGTTGTGGAGTTATGAAACGGAAGGTTTTGCTAAAACTGGATTGCAGTTTTGTGGCTTGATGATGGGAGATCACAGTAAGTGTGGAATTAATACCATGTTTAACACCGGAACGGTAGTTGGGGTAAGTGCTAATGTTTTTGGAACTGGATTCCCTCGCAATTTTATTCCTAGTTTTTCTTGGGGTGGCGCTGCTGGTTTTACCACTTACTTAACTAAAAAAGCATTTGAGACAGCAAGAATCGTTTTGAGTCGAAGAAATATGGAGTTTGACGAAAAAGAGGCCGCAATTTTAGAACATGTTTTTGAAGAAACAAGAAAATGGAGAAAAGAGTAAAGAATTAGTACTTTACAAGTTCGCATAAGAAAAACTGCCTCGTTTATTATAATGAGGCAGTTTTTTTTATGCTTTTATTTTTGGGGTAAAATCTTATTTTATTGGTTATTATTGTTAATAGTGCTGTTTTAATGTAAAAAAAGTTTTTTTTATTAGAGCTTGATTTTTAGCTTATTAATGCTTTTTATTTTTTTTATAAAGTATATAGTTAGTTTTTTTTATCAGTATGTTATAGTTTTATCAAAAATTATTAATGAAACGATTGTTTTGTTGGTTTTATGATAATTATAAATAAAGCAAATATATGGAAGAAGTTGTTGGGATGTTAAATGACATAGTATGGAGTAATGCATTAATCATTTTGTGTTTAGGTACGGGACTTTATTTTTCGATCAGAACACGCTTTTTACAAGTGCGTCATTTCAAGGAAATGTTCCGTTTGCTATTTGATGGAAAAAGCACAGAATCTGGAGTTTCTTCATTTCAGGCATTGTCAATGTCTTTGGCCGGTAGAGTAGGTACCGGAAATATTGCAGGAGTGGCCACGGCAATTGCTTTTGGTGGACCTGGAGCTTTATTTTGGATGTGGTTAGTGGCTTTTTTAGGAGCGAGTACTGCTTTTGTCGAAGCTACTTTGGCTCAAATTTACAAGGAGAAACATTTGGGTGAATTCCGTGGTGGACCTGCTTTTTATATAGAAAGAGGTTTAGGGGTGAAATGGTTTGGTGTTTTGTTTGCGATCGTTTCAGTTATTTCGGCGGGTGTCTTGTTGCCTGGAGTTCAAGCAAACTCAGTTGCTGACGGAATCAAAAATGCCTTTCAATTAGATACTTGGATTACGGGAATTGGGGTTGTTTTGATATTTGCTGCTATTGTCTTTGGTGGTGTAAAACGAATTGCAAAGTTTACTGAGTATATAGTTCCTTTTATGGCAATTGGCTATATGCTTATCGCCGTCGTGATTATAATTGCTGATATTCAACAACTACCTGATGTTATTATGTTGGTATTCAAAAGTGCTTTTAATATGGAAGCTGGTTTTGGTGCTGTTTTTGGTTTAGCGGTTCAATGGGGAGTAAAAAGAGGAATTTATTCTAACGAAGCAGGACAGGGAACGGCTCCACATATTGCCGCTGCTGCAAATGTTTCGCATCCTGTCAAGCAAGGTTTGGTGCAGTCTTTTTCAGTTTATATTGATACTTTGTTAGTGTGTTCTGCAACTGGATTCATGTTGCTGATGACTGGAAAATACAATGTTCATAACCCAGCTTTCGGAACGGGTGGCGCATCTGAATTTTTGTATTCTGGTGCTCAGAATATTGCAGTTGGTCCTGGATATACGCAAAGCGCCATGGATAGTGTTTTTCCAGGTTTTGGGTCTTATTTTGTGGCAATAGCTTTGTTTTTCTTTGCCTTCACAACAATATTAGCGTATTATTATATTGCAGAAACTAATATTTCTTATTTGACTAGAAAATTTGAATCGCCAATCTATAATTATATACTTAAAATAATTATGATGCTTGTAATTATGTACGGCTCTGTCAATCAGGCAAAATTAGCGTGGGATATTGGAGATATAGGAGTTGGATTGATGGCTTGGTTTAATATTATTGCTATAATTCTGCTGCAAAGACCTGCTTTAGCTGCCTTGAAAGATTATGAAAAGCAACGAAAAGCAGGTAAAGATCCTGTTTTTAATCCAGAAGATATTGGAGTTTCAAATGCACATATTTGGAATACAATACACAAAAATAAAGACGTTTAGTAGTAGTTTTAGATTTTTGAAAGCTTCTAGAGATCAGAATTTAATTCCGTTTCTAGAAGCTTTTGTTTTATAGTAAACAAATTACTTAATTAATCTATCTTTGCACTTTTAAATTTTAGGTATTCAAATTCTTGCAACCTTTAGTTTCTAATCTCTAACTTAAAACAATGATTACAGTTAACGATATTTCAGTCCAGTTTGGTGGAACTACACTTTTTAGCGATGTTTCTTTTGCTATTAATGAAAATGATAAGATTGCCCTAATGGGTAAAAATGGAGCAGGAAAGTCTACGCTTCTTAAGATTATTGCAGGTCAAAGTAAACCGTCAACAGGAAATATTTCTGCGCCAAAAGATGCTGTAGTAGCTTATTTGCCACAGCATTTATTGACATCAGATGGAGCTACTGTTATGGAGGAAACTTCTAAGGCATTTGGTGAAATTTTTGGAATGAAAGCAGAGATAGATGAAATCAACGAGCAGTTGACTATTCGGACTGATTATGAAAGCGATGCTTACATGAAATTGATCGAAAGAGTTTCTGACTTAAGTGAGAAATTCTATGCGATCGAAGAGGTGAATTATGAAGCTGAAGTAGAGAAGATATTAATAGGTTTAGGTTTTGTTCGCGAAGACTTTACGCGTCAAACTTCTGAGTTTTCAGGAGGATGGAGAATGCGAATTGAGTTGGCGAAGATTCTTTTGCAAAAACCAGATTTAATTTTGCTGGATGAGCCTACCAATCACATGGATATTGAAAGTATTCAATGGTTAGAGGATTTCTTGATTAATTCGGCCAAAGCAGTTGTAGTGATTTCCCATGATAGAGCATTTGTAGATAATATTACAAATCGTACCATCGAAGTGACGATGGGACGTATTTATGACTACAAAGCTAAATATTCTCATTATTTAGAGTTGCGTAAAGACAGACGTATTCATCAGCAAAAAGCATACGATGAACAACAACGTATGATTGCCGACAATAGAACTTTTATCGACCGTTTTAAAGGGACGTTTTCTAAAACTGATGCAGTTCAATCGCGAGTGAAGATGCTAGAAAAGTTAGTTATCGTGCAAGTTGATGAAGTTGATACTTCGGCATTGAAATTAAAGTTTCCTGCGGCAGTTCGCTCGGGACAATATCCTGTTATTGTAAAAGATTTGTCTAAATCGTATGGAGATCATGTCGTTTTTAAGGATGCAAATATTGTAATCGAAAGAGGCGAAAAAGTGGCTTTTGTTGGTAAAAACGGAGAAGGAAAATCGACCATGATTAAAGCAATCATGAAAGAAATAGGTATCGATGGCGGAAGTCTTGAAATAGGACACAATGCCCAAATTGGGTATTTTGCACAAAACCAAGCCTCGTTATTAAATGAAAATGCTACTATTTTTGAAACTATCGATGATATTGCTGTTGGTGATGTTCGAACTAAAATTAAAGATATTTTAGGAGCTTTCATGTTTCATGGAGATGACGTGACCAAAAAAGTAAAAGTACTTTCAGGTGGTGAGAAAACGCGTTTAGCAATGATAAAATTATTGCTTGAACCAGTTAATTTGTTGATTCTGGATGAGCCTTCAAATCACTTAGATATGAAAACCAAAGATATTATTAAAGATGCCTTACGTGATTTTGACGGGACTTTGATCTTGGTTTCTCACGATAGGGATTTCCTTGACGGACTAGCAACTAAAGTTTTCGAATTTGGAAACAAAAGAGTAGTGGAGCATTTTGAAGATATCACTGGTTTCTTAGCACATAAGAAAATGGATAGCATGAAGGAAATAGAGAAATAGTTATTTCGAAGAAATTTTCGAATAAAATAATTAATAAACTGCCCCCAAATAGCACTTTGCTTTTTGGGGGCAGTTTGATTTTATAGTTTTTTAAAGTCTAATTCCGGGTGGAAGTAGTTCTTTGTAAACAGGATTCTTTTTGAAGAAAACTACGATTTTTGGAAGTATTGGAACTACTTTTAATTTTCGTTCAATGGCTATTGCCATAATTTCAGATAGAAACTGAGAAACAAATTCTTCATTTTCAAATTCCTCAGGAGTATTTATTCTGGTTAAGAATATCTTTTTTTCCTGAAAAGAATATTCAATTGAAACTAATCCTTCCTCTACTATAGTTTCAAATTGTCTTGCGAAAGTATTGTCTTTGATTTCCAGAATGCTAATAGAATGTTCCATATTGTTTATTTTTTTTATTTATGAATGAAGCGTGTTTCTCTCGTGTGTTTTACTGAAGATTCATTGGCGTCACAGCCAATAGTATTTATATTTAGTTTCTGTTTTTAATTAGTAAAAAGTATTTATTTCTCTAATTGTCCCTAGTAATCGAATTTTTAAACTTCATGAGTCTGCTAAGCGTCGAGTGTGGGGTGGGCGCTGCTATATTTCGAATTTTGGTTGTGATATTTTTAAAAATTTGCAGATCAAAAAGTTTTATTAGTGACACTATAATGTGTTTAGGGCTTTGTATTTTTTAGTAAAAGTACCTTTGCAAAGGTATTTAATTGATTATCAGTATCATATTATTTTAACTTCTATCTTTGTTGTGGCCTTCTCTACGGTAGGAAATTCAAGTCTTTGCTGTATTTTCAGATGTTAATATTGATGAGGTATCAAGTTCAGTATTTCAGCTTTTGCTACTCAATTTTTGATATTAGTTGTAATAGGCAGCTATAATATAAATATCGAAAAGAGAATTAAACAAATTTTAGCTCGTTTTTAATGCAATCTCACTTCCCTTTTAGAGTTGTACTAAGTTGTTGTCATAATTTAATGATAATATCGATCGTGTTTAGAAGGGAGTTGAGATAAAAAAATTAATTTTATAGGAAATTTGTTGTTATAACATGAAACGTAATTATGAGTAAAATCCCCGTTTATTTTATGCCTGGATTAGCGGCTAGTGCCACGATTTTTGAGAGAATCAAACTTCCCGAAGCTGACTTTGAAGTACATCTTCTAGAATGGGAAATTCCGCTGTCGAAGGAATCATTGGTAGACTATGCTAAGAGAATGACCAATAAAATCAAAGAAGAAAATCCGGTTTTAATCGGTGTTTCGTTTGGTGGTATTTTAGTTCAAGAGATGGCTAAACATATTGACGCTAGAAAAGTAATTATTATTTCGAGCGTAAAAAGCAATTTAGAGTTTCCTCGAAGGTTGAAAATTGCCAAAACGACTAAGGCTTATAAACTAATCCCGATGAGTTTGATATTGAATTTAGAGAATTTAGCTAAGTTTTCCTTTGGCGCAAAGATCAATCATCGACTAAAATTATATGAAAAATTCCTGTCGGTTCGCGATATTGGGTATTTAGAATGGGCGGTAGAGAAAGTGATTCTTTGGGATCAAACGGTCGCTGACGAAAATGTAGTTCATATTCATGGTGATTTAGACGATGTTTTTCCAATAAAGTATATTAAAGAATGTAAGGTGATAAAGGGCGGAACTCATATTATGATTTTGAATAAATACAGGTGGTTCAACGCTAACCTAGCTGCTATTATTTTAGAAACAAAGACAAGCGCCGACTGATTGTTGTTTCCAGAAACGAAAACACTAAAAAATGAATAAAATGAAAAGAATAGAGAAAATAAGTGTCATCATTACAGTGGTTATTGTAAGCGGTTTATTAATTTTTGCGACTACTCATGCGTCAAAAGATAAGTTAGACAAAGAATATACATCGTCCTATTTTCCAGCCGCTGCTAATTTTGCTGGAGAAGCAACACCACTGAAAGTTTCGGATGTCAAAGAACGTCTAGATCGAGAATTGATTGTGAATATCAACCTTCATGCTTCAACTATTTTGGCTATAAAAAGAGCGAACCGCGCTTTTCCTGTTATTGAGCCCATTCTCAAGAAAAATGGAGTCCCAGATGATTTTAAGTACCTACCGGTTATCGAAAGTGGTTTAGTAAATGCAGTATCTGGTGCTGGTGCCAGAGGAGTATGGCAATTTATGCCTGAAACGGCCAAGGAACGAGGCATGGAAGTGAATGATTTTGTAGATGAACGCTACAGTTTAGAGAAGTCGACCCAGGCTGCCTGCAGTTATTTGTTGAATGCCAAAGCAAAATTTGGAACTTGGACACTAGCTGCAGCTTCATATAATGGCGGAATAGCAGGTGTAAACAAACAAATAGACATTCAAAAAGAATCCAATTATTATGATTTACTTCTTACCGAAGAAACGTCTCGTTACGTATTTCGCATTCTAGCATTGAAGGAAATTATGAAAAATCCTGATAAATACGGATTCTCATTGGCTAAAGAAGAATTGTATCCCTTATTGCCAACTAGAAAAATTGTCGTGGATAGTACAATTCTGGACTTAGCTGATTTTGCAAAAGCGCAGGGAATAAACTATAAGATTTTGAAGATTCACAATCCTTGGCTTCGAGATAGAAAATTAGAAAATCCAACCAATAAAAAGTACACGATCGAAATTCCGCTGAGGGGATATTAAGTTGGCATGATAAATAAGAAAGCAGTTCAAAGCTATTTTCTTATTCGAATAAAAAGAAGCAGCTTCGCAGATCTATTGATAGATAGAAATTGCGAAGCTGCTTTATTTAAGGCTTTATTTCCTGAGGGAATTAAAGTAAAAAAGGACAAAATGAATCCATTTTGCCCTTTTTTAAATTATATCTTTTTCATCTGACCTTTCATCATTGTGATTTGTTCTTTCAGCATACCTTGCTTGTCTAGTTTTTTTGCTTCATTCAACAGATTGGTTGCTTCTAGCTTTCTTCTTCTTGACATCGCAACTCCAGCTAGATTTAATTTGGCAACAGCCAAATCCATATCCATAGACAATCCAAGTTCGATTGCTTTTTTGAAATATTTTTCTGCTTGATTGATATTTGTTTGCGAAAGCATGATTCCGTGTAGGTAATTAAAGTATCCTTGTTGCTTTCTTACTAAGGCCGTTTCTGGATTTTTAATGAATGTTAGCCATTTTTTTGCTCCTTCAAAATCTTGTTTTCTTAGTTTTAAGAACGCTAATAAGATGAATTCGTTTTTGAAGTAAAGGAAAATTGGAATCGAGGTCAATAATAAAAGGAAAATTCCATTCCCAATATTGTTTTCAGTAAATTGCCAAATGCCAGTAATTGCGATAAGTCCGGCGATAATAAGTTTAATATTCTTGTGAAACATAGTGTGTTTGATTTATGAAGGCAAATATAGTAAAATGAAATGAAAATATTTTTACAAAACTACTTGTGAGGAAAAAAAGTCTTTGTATATTTGCACTCGGTTTTAGGGTAACAGATACTCAAAAACGAGAAGACATATAAATAAGATTTTAAAGATACAAAGCAATGAGCAAAAGAACGTTTCAACCATCGAAAAGAAAAAGAAGAAATAAGCACGGATTCATGGACAGAATGGAGACTCCGAATGGAAGAAAAGTTCTTGCTAGAAGAAGAGCTAAAGGAAGACATAAATTGACTGTTTCTTGCGAACCAAGACACAAAAAATAATGTTTGTATAAACATAGATAAGGCGTTACTTTTTTTAGTATCGCCTTTTTTTATACCTTGTCGTTAAATTATTATTTTTTTAGAAGCTAATCCCGCTTTTTGTTGCAATCTTTTTATTTTTAAAGAAAAAATAAAAAGGATTTTCACGACAATCGGGGCTAAAAGTAAAACAACAAATTACACAATAACTACACTACAATGCCAAGAGACACATCCATCAAATCAGTTTTAATAATAGGATCAGGACCTATTGTTATTGGTCAAGCTTGCGAATTTGACTATGCAGGATCACAATCAGCACGTTCTATCCGAGAGGAAGGAATTGAAGTAATCCTTATAAATTCGAATCCAGCAACGATTATGACCGACCCATCCATGGCCGATCATATCTACTTGAAACCCCTAACGACTAAGTCGATAATTGAAATTTTGAAAGCACATCCACAAATCGATGCTGTGTTACCTACTATGGGTGGACAAACAGCTTTGAACTTGTGTTTAGAAGCTGATGAAAAAGGGATTTGGCAGGATTTCGGAGTAAAAATGATAGGTGTTGATGTAAACGCCATTAATATTACCGAGGATAGAGAGCAATTCAAACAATTGCTTCAAAAAATTGGAGTGCCATCGGCACCAGCAGAAATATGTACTTCTTACCTTAGAGGAAAAGAAATTGCACAAGAATTTGGTTTTCCTTTAGTAATACGTCCTTCTTTTACTCTTGGAGGTACCGGAGCCGCTATTGTTTATAAGAAAGAAGATTTTGACGAACTTTTAACCAGAGGTTTAGAAGCTTCACCTATTCATGAGGTGTTGATTGATAAAGCTTTAATGGGATGGAAGGAATATGAGTTGGAGCTTTTGAGAGATAAAAACGACAATGTTGTAATTATCTGTTCTATTGAAAATATGGACCCAATGGGAATTCATACTGGAGATTCAATCACTGTGGCGCCAGCGATGACGTTATCAGATCCAACATTCCAAAAAATGCGTGACTACGCAATTTTGATGATGCGTAGTATCGGAAACTTCGCAGGTGGATGTAACGTGCAGTTTGCCGTTTCTCCTGACGAAAAAGAAGATATAGTAGCAATCGAAATTAACCCTCGTGTGTCTCGTTCTTCTGCATTAGCGTCTAAAGCAACTGGTTATCCAATTGCAAAAATTGCTTCTAAACTAGCTTTGGGATACAACCTAGATGAATTACAAAACCAAATTACAAAATCAACTTCGGCTTTATTCGAACCGACTTTAGATTATGTAATTGTAAAAATACCGCGTTGGAACTTCGACAAATTCGAAGGAGCTGACAGAACTTTGGGACTTCAAATGAAATCTGTTGGTGAAGTAATGGGGATTGGACGTTCGTTCCAAGAAGCTTTACACAAAGCCACTCAATCATTAGAAATAAAAAGAAATGGTTTAGGAGCTGACGGAAAAGGATATACAAACTACGAACAAATTATCGATAAACTAACTCATGCGAGTTGGGATCGTGTTTTTGTAATTTATGATGCGATTGCCATGGGAATTCCTTTGAGCCGTATCCATGAAATTACTAAAATCGATATGTGGTTCTTGAAACAATATGAAGAACTTCAAACTTTAGAAAAAGAAATTTCTACTTATAAAGTAGAAGACTTGCCACGAGAACTTTTACTAGAAGCGAAACAAAAAGGTTTTGCCGACAGACAAATTGCACACATGGTAGGTTGTCTTGAAAGTCAGGTTCACACGTTGAGAATGACAATGAATATCAATCGTGTCTTCAAATTAGTGGATACTTGTGCGGCCGAATTTAAAGCAAAAACACCTTATTACTACTCGACTTTTGAAGCTGAAATAGAAAAGGCTGATGGAACACGTTACGTAGACAACGAAAGTATTGTTACTGATAAAAAGAAAATAATCGTTCTTGGGTCAGGTCCAAATAGAATTGGGCAAGGAATCGAATTTGATTATTCTTGTGTGCATGGAGTTTTGGCTGCGAAAGAATGTGGTTATGAAACTATCATGATTAACTGTAATCCAGAAACAGTTTCGACTGACTTTGATACAGCTGATAAATTATACTTCGAACCGGTTTTCTGGGAACATATCTACGATATTATCCAACATGAGAAACCAGAAGGTGTAATCGTACAATTAGGTGGACAAACGGCTTTGAAATTAGCTGAGAAATTATCTAAATACGGAATAAAAATTATAGGAACTAGCTTCGACGCTTTGGATTTAGCCGAAGACAGAGGTCGTTTTTCTGAATTGCTTACGGAATTGAATATTCCTTTTCCACAATTCGGAATTGCTGAAACAGCTGATGAAGCTTCTGCTTTGGCTGATGTACTGGACTTCCCATTATTGATTCGTCCTTCTTATGTGTTGGGTGGTCAAGGAATGAAAATTGTAATCAACAAGCAAGAACTTGAAGAGCATGTTGTTAATTTATTGAAGACAATTCCAGGAAATAAATTGCTTTTAGACCACTATCTTGATGGTGCGATAGAAGCGGAAGCGGATGCGATTTGTGACGGAGAAAATGTGTATATCATAGGAATTATGGAGCACATTGAACCATGCGGAGTACACTCTGGAGATAGTAACGCCACATTGCCACCGTTTAACCTTGGTGAATTTGTGATGCAACAAATAAAAGACCATACTAAGAAAATAGCACTGGGCTTAAGAACCGTAGGTTTAATAAACATACAGTTTGCGATAAAAGACGATATCGTTTATATTATCGAAGCTAACCCTAGAGCATCTCGTACGGTACCGTTTATTGCAAAAGCATACGGAGAGCCTTATGTGAACTATGCGACCAAAGTAATGCTAGGTCACAATAAAGTAACTGATTTTACTTTCAACCCACAGTTGAAAGGATATGCAATCAAACAACCGGTTTTCTCTTTCAGCAAGTTCCACAATGTAAACAAGGCATTAGGACCAGAAATGAAATCAACAGGAGAAAGCATCCTTTTTATTGATGATCTGAAAGACGATCAATTCTACGAATTGTACTCAAGAAGAAAAATGTATTTGAGCAAATAAGCTTGAATTAATATACAGAAAAGCCACTCAATCGAGTGGCTTTTTTTATGGAGTAAAAAAATGTGGTATTTTGTTCATTCCGAGGAACGAAGGAATCGCATTAAAATAGTTATGTGATTCCTTCTTCACTGGAATGATAAGTTTGCAGAATGAACATTATAACTATAAAACAGAGATTAAGTTATGTTCTATTAATTACTTGAAGCCTTTTCTTTACTGGTTCGTATCAATTCCCATTTTCATTAACTAGTTTTCGCTTTGCCAAATAATTTTTTAAATACGTTCACAACCAACAATGCAAGAATTCCGCCTACTAATCCTGCGATAAATTCTCCCACTATCGAAGGTAGGCTTTGTAATAAATGATGAACAGGTTCAATACTGTGCACAAAAATTCCACCCGCGACTAATAGAAGTGCCAAAGTACCTATAACGGCTAGACTTTTGATTACTATGGGAAGTGCTTGTATCAAGAAGTTCCCCGTCAATTTTGATATTTTACTTTTCTTTGTCATTAATAGAACTCCCATATCATCCATTCGAACAATAAGTGCTACAATTCCATAAACCCCTACGGTGGCTATAATAGCAATAAAAGTAACTACCAGGATTTGTGTGATAGTGGGTTTCCCCAATACCGTTCCCAAGGCGATGATCACGATTTCGACTGATAATATAAAATCAGTTACTATAGCCGATTTTATTTTCCCTTTTTCAAGTGCTAATATCTCCGCGTCGCTTAGTGGTGCGGTATTAATTTTTTCTACTGCATGTTCGTGAGGAATTACATATTCATATATTTTTTCGGCACCTTCATAAGCAAGGTAAATAGCACCAAGTAATAGTATAACAGTGATTAACGATGGAAGAAAATAACTCAGTAGAAATGCGAGCGGTAAAATAATCAATTTGTTTAAAAACGAGCCTTTCGTTATGGCCCATAACACCGGTATTTCTCTGGAGGAAACAAATCCAGATGCTTTTTCGGCATTAACGGCTAAATCGTCACCTAATATACCTGCTGTTTTTTTGGTGGCTATTTTACTCATTACCACAACGTCATCCATAAGTGCTGCGATATCGTCTAACAGCGCGAAAATTCCTGATGCCATACTTTATTATTTGTTTAGTTTATCTTTAAAAAAATCAATTGTTCGAGTCCACGATAGTGTGGCTGCCGCTTCATCATATCGCGGCGTAGTATTATTGTGAAAACCATGATTGACGCCAGGATAAGTATAAGCAGTATTTTCTACTTTGTTCCTTTTAAGAATGATTTCATAGGCAGGCCAACCTTCATTTACTCGGCTGTCTAATCCTGCATAATGTATCATAAGAGGTGTTTTAATGTTTTCAGCCTCTTCAGCAGTCGGTTGTCCGCCATAATAGGGAACTGCCGCGGATAATGTTGAAATTTTTACTGCCATCATATTGGCAATCCAACCTCCAAAACAAAATCCAACAACACCTATTTGGCCATTACAATCTTTATGAGCTTTAAGGTATTCGTAGGCGGCTATGAAGTCTTCGAGCATTTCCTCTCGGTTTCGTTTTTTTTGTAATTCGCGACCGTCATCGTCATTTCCTGGGTAACCGCCCAATGGAGATAAAGCGTCTGGTGCGAGCGTTATAAATCCGTCAATCGCCGCTCTTCGGCCTACATCTTCGATATAAGGATTCAGTCCGCGGTTCTCATGCACCACAATGATTCCCGGTAACTTTTTTTTCGACTTAGATGGTTGGGATAAAAGCGCATTTATTTTTCCTCCGCCTTTCGGGGAATCGTAGGCAATAAATTGGGAGTTCAATCTAGGATCTTCCGGTTTTATCAAAATCGAGTCTAGGTAATTAGGAGTCATAAAACTCAATAAAGATGGCAGGGTAAGAGTTCCTACGGCAAACAAGGACAGTTTTTCAACAAACCGTCTTCTGTCAATTTTATTATGGGCGTAGTCGTCATATAAGTCAAATACTTCCTGACTGATATCTTCTTTGGTTAATTTTTTCATAATGCTAACTTTTTATAAAGGTATGCTTTTGTTTCAATCAATAGAAAACACAAATATCCTCGAGTCCTTTTCTTTTTAAATCGGGAACCCAGCATTCTTTGGCTGGATAACCCACGGGAATCAAAAGATAGGGTTTTTCATTTGCAGGGCGGTTTAATGTTTTGGTGAGGAAGTTCATCGGGCTAGGAGTGTGGGTTAAAGAAACTAAACCTGCATTATGTATTGCTGCTAGCAAAAATCCGGTGGCTATACCGACACTTTCCTGAACATAATAATTGTTTTTCTTTTTCTGGTCAGAATCTAATTCATAGATACGTCTAAAAACGATAATAAGATAAGGTGCGGTTTCTAGAAAAGGCTTGCGCCAATCGGTCCCTAAAGGTTTTAAATCTTCTATCCAATCGCTGGACATGCGGGATTCGTAACTTTCGAACTCTTCCTCTTCGGCAGCGATGCGAATTTGTTTTTTGATTTCGGGATTTTCGACCACACAAAAAGTCCAAGGCTGTTTATGTGCTCCAGACGGTGCCGCAGAAGCGGTTTTAATAAGATTTTCAATCACCTCTCTAGGAACAGGGCTGTCTGAAAATTCCCTTACGGAACGTCTGCTGTCCATTGCTTCGAAAAAAAAATGAGAACGCTCGCGCATTTCTTGGTCAGAAAGCATGACTTTGCTATAACGGATATAGGGGTAATCTTCAATTATTTTTTTATCTGGCATTTTGACTTTTTTTCCTATTATCAAATATAAATAAAATTATGAGTAATAGTGTTAAATGTACAGTTCAAGTACATTTTTAAGCAAAAATCAAAAAAATACCGTGACTGGGATTTTCGTGGATCGTTGGTTTAAAAGTTTTCATTATAATTAGTGCAAATACTTAGTATACCATGTTATTGCCGAATTAGCGACTTCGAAAAGTTTCCCTGGTTCTTCAAACAGATGGGTAGCGTCTGTAATAACTTTCATTTCTTTTTCGCAATGCAATTCGTCGTAAGCCCTTTTATTCATTTCGATTATTGGTATATCCTCGCCGCCCACAATTAGTAATGTCGGAGCGGTCACCTGATGCAAAGCATTCGAGGCTAAATCAGGTCTACCACCACGAGAAACTACTGCTTTTATAGTATCTCCAAAATAAGCCGCTGCTCGTATTGTCGAAGCTGCTCCCGTATTAGCTCCAAAATAGCAGATGGGTAATCCATTTACCTCACTGTAATTGACAAGCCATTCTGTAGTTTCTATCAATCGGCTGGTTAAAAGGTCGATATTAAATCTATTTTCGTAGACGCTATTTTCCTCGTCCGTTAATGAATCTAACAATAAAGTGCCTATTTTCTGTTTTTGAAGTAGCTCTGCCACCATTCTGTTTCTGGTACTAAAACGACTGCTGCCAATTCCATGAGAAAAAACTACAATTCCTGTTGCTCCCATAGGAATTGTTAGATCTCCTTTTAATATCGCTGAAGTTAGTGGGATATCAATTTCTAGTTTTTTCATGATTTCTAATCTTAGAATAATAGTTTAGTTGTTATTTGATTTGGTTAGCTTGTATTCAGTATTTGGATTACTTGCTCGTCGTCCACTTGTCGAAAATCTTCATAAAACTCGCCTACACTTTTGAAATGTTTGGAGGCTATTAGATAGTGGAATTCATCAGTTTGATCTTCAATGATAGTGACAGTATTGTACGACAGTACTGGAACGGCGACAATAATTTTAGCAGCACCCTGTTTTCGTAGCATTTCTAAAGTTACTAATAAGGTGTTTCCTGTGGCGATGCCGTCATCTACAAGTATGGTATTTTTACCTTTGATCTCAATGGGTTTGCGATCGCCTCTGTAAAGTTTGTATTTTTCCCGCAGTACATTTTGGAGTCTGATAATTTCATTTTCTATATAAATTTTATCAATTTCCGGATGTTCATCTAGAATAGTAGAATCCAGTGAAACGGCACCAATGGCAAATTCTTTATTAGAAGGATGCGCTATTTTTTTTGAAAGAACGATGTCTAAAGGCAATTGTAATGTTTTTGCAATTTCCGATCCAAGGGGCACGCCTCCTCTCGGTAATGCCAGTACAACCGAATTACTGTTTTTGTACTTTTTTAATTTTTCTACGAGTAAAATTGCGGCTTCCGTTCGGTTTTTAAAAATCGAGTTGTACATAGAATAGTTTTTAATAAAAACAACATCTTTTTTATTTGTAAATTAACTGATTGGTAGTTGTTTATGAATTTAAGGGTGCTAGTTTAAAGCGAAGGTAAATTTAGCAGTTTGGCTTTTCTGGTAATGCTATCAGACTGCTCTGCTTCTTTTTAAACCAATAAGGTATGGCAAATTGCCAAAAATGATTTGTGGATATAGATTCCATTGTCTGGGTTGTTATGTGTTAAGAAACAAACAAAATGAGGCTGCATTATGATGCAATAGATAAGGGGAGTACATTGTTTTTTATAGTTAGTGAAATTAATTATTAGCTATAAATAACTTGCATATCAAAGTTAATTAAAAAATAATAATACTCATACATTTTTATCTAACTATTTTATTGTCAATTACTTGTGGTCTAAATAGTACAGTTTAGGAAATTATCAAACTACTAGAATATAATTTATACTAGGTTGAAAACTATTTTTGGCTTTAGAAAAGATGAATTGATTCAATAATAAAGTATAACTAAGTAGATAGTTTTGAAGCTTTTATTCAGGTTTAAAATAAATAACCTATATTTGTTTAATAAATATGGATAAATAATGAACAATATAAAAAATGTATTTAGCATTAAAGACCTCGAAAATCTTTCAGGCATAAAAGCACATACCATACGTATTTGGGAAAAAAGGTATAATGTGCTGCAGCCTATGCGAACAGATACCAATATAAGATTATATGATTTGGCAAGTTTGCAAAAACTGTTGAACATTACTTTATTACATGATTACGGATATAAAATATCCAAAATTTCTGCTTATCCAGAAGCGGAAATTCCGCAGATGGTGCGTGAAATTGTATCTTCAAAGAGTGCAAAAAACCACGCCATTACTGCTTTTAAAATGGCGATGATGAATTTTGATCAAGAGCTTTTTTTAAATACCTACAATTGGCTATCCGAAGAAAAATCATTCAAAGAAATTTTTCATCAAGTATTTATTCCATTGCTGGAAGAGTTAGGTTTATTGTGGCAGACGGATACTATTACTCCGGCTCACGAACATTTTATTAGTTGTCTCGTTCAACAAAAGCTCTTGGTCAATACAGAAAAACTACAGTTAGTTAGGCCAACACAATTAGATAAGGTTTTTGTACTTTCACTTCCTATGAATGAAATACATGAACTAGGGTTAATGTATTTGAATTACGAAATTTTATACAGAGGCTATAAAACGATATATTTAGGAGAAAGTATGCCCATTGATAACTTAAAAGATCTAAAAAAGCATTTCAATTCTATTGTGTTTGTTTCTTATTTAACGGTTCAGCCAGAGCTGAGTGCTATTAATGATTATATAGTAGAAATGACAAATCAGTTAGTAGATGAAAGTACTGAACTATGGTACACAGGCAGGTTAACACAGTTTATCGACAAAAAATATCTTTCAGATAGAATAGTCGTTTTTAATTCTATTGCGGAATTAATTGAGAAAATATAGTTTTTGTTTAATCATTTTGTATATTTGCTAAACAAATGAGAAAAAATATTACAATTATCGGTTCGGGATTTTCAGCTTTGTCTGCCGCTTGCTATTTAGCCAAAGCAGGTCACAAAGTTGTGGTTTTTGAGAAAAATGCTACCATTGGAGGTAGAGCAAGACAGTTAAAGAAGGACGGTTTTACATTTGATATGGGACCAAGTTGGTACTGGATGCCAGATGTTTTCGATCGTTTCTTTGCTGATTTTGGCAAGAAGACATCAGATTATTATGAGCTTATAAAGTTGTCTCCTGCATATCGGGTGTATTTTGGTGAAAATGAATTTATTGCAATCGCCGATAATTTAGCAGAAATCGAAGCTACTTTTGAGTCTATCGAAGAAGGAAGTGGGAAAGTCTTGCACGAGTTTATAACCGAGGCAAAAAGTAATTATGACATCGCTATTAAAGACTTAGTGTATCGTCCTGGTGTTTCTCCCTTAGAACTTGTAACAGTCGAAACAACTAAGAAAATAGGGCAGTTTTTTAGCAATATTAGCCGTGATGTACGCAAGAAATTTAAAAACGAAAGACTAATTCAAATTCTTGAATTTCCTGTGTTGTTTCTGGGAGCAAAACCATCCGATACGCCTTCTTTTTATAGCTTTATGAATTACGCTGATTTCGGAATGGGAACTTGGCATCCAAAAACAGGAATGTTTGACGTCGTGCGAGCTATGGAAAGCCTCGCAAGAGAACTAGGTGTGACATTTCACACCAACTCTAACATTGAAAAAATAATTGTCGAAAATAAAACAGCAACAGCGATTATAGTTAACGGCGAAAAGATAACCTCAGATTTGGTTTTAAGCGGAGCTGATTATCATCATACCGAAACATTGTTAGATAAGGAATATCGTGCTTATTCAGAGAAATATTGGGAAAGTCGCGTTTTTGCCCCTTCCTCTTTATTATTCTATGTAGGTTTTGATAAAAAAATTGAAAACATATCGCATCATGCCTTGTTTTTTGATGTTGACTTTTATCAGCATGCAAAAGATATTTATGATGAACCACAATGGCCAAAGAATCCTTTGTTTTATGCTAATTTTCCCTCTTTAACTGATAAAACTGCCGCTCCAGAAGGAATGGAGTCTGGCTTTTTTCTTATTCCATTAGCCCCTGGAATCAATGACTCAGAAGAGCTGAGAGAGGAGTATTTCAATAAAATAATAGATCGTTTTGAGCAGTTGACGCAGCAAAGTTTAAAAAATAATATTATCTTTAAAATTGGGTTTTGTAAAAATGATTTTGTTGAAGAATATAATTCTTATAAGGGGAATGCTTACGGCATGGCAAACACTTTGTTGCAGACGGCTTTTTTAAGACCAAAACTGAAAAGTAAAAAAGTACTTAATTTATATTTCACGGGGCAATTAACCGTTCCAGGACCAGGAGTTCCTCCGGCTTTAATATCAGGAAAATTAGTGTCAGATTTGATTAATAAACAATTTTTAGAACAATAAATATGAAGCAATTATTTGACGATGTATCATTCAAATGCAGTAAACTAGTCACAAAAAGCTATAGCACTTCATTTTCCTTGGCTGTATATATGCTTTCGCCAAGTATTAGAGATGCAATCTATAGCATCTATGGTTTTGTGCGATTTGCCGATGAAATTGTGGATTCGTTTCATGGTTTTAAAAAGGAAGATTTGATTAATGATTTCGAAAGAGAATATTATAAAGCATATGATTCTGGTATAAGTCTAAATCCTATATTAAACTCTTTTCAGCATACGGTGAAACAATACAATATTACGGATGATCTTGTTCAGGCCTTTATGAAAAGTATGAAACTGGACTTAATTAAATCAGATTATAATAGTGTCGAAGAGTACAATGAATACATTTATGGATCTGCTGATGTGGTGGGTTTAATGTGTCTAAAAGTTTTTGTTTCTGGTAAAGAACACAAATACGATCAGTTAAAAGCCGAAGCGATGCGTTTAGGATCTGCTTTTCAAAAAGTAAATTTCTTGAGAGATTTAAAGGATGATAAGCTGCTTTTAAACAGGAATTACTTTCCTGGAGTCGATTTGAATTCATTCGATGAAAAGGCTAAGAACGAAATTATAGCAGAAATTGAAGAAGATTTTAGGATTGCCTATCAGGGAATTGTAAAGTTGCCTATTGAGGCTAAATTTGGGGTGTATACTGCCTTTGTGTATTATAAAAAATTATTAAAAAAATTAGAGAATACTCCTTATCACCAAATTGGAAATGAAAGAATACGAGTTTCTAATTATACTAAAGCGGCTTTATTAGCACAATCTTTCGTGTCTTATAAGTTGAAATTGGTATAAGTGTAGCAACCTATTTTTAGCTTTCAAATTAATTAAATACAAATAACAATGATTTCTTTTTTTATTTTCCTTAGCGTTTTTCTGTTTATGGAATGTGTCACTTGGCTAACCCACAAATACGTGATGCATGGCTCGATGTGGTATTTTCACGAAGATCATCACCAGCCTAAATATGCTAATACTTTCGAACGGAATGATATCTTTTTTGTAATTTTTGCATTGCCCAGCATTGTTCTTTTTTACTTTGGCGTTGAGGGCGGAATGAATTATTTGTTTTTCGTAGGACTGGGAATTACGGCCTATGGATTTTGTTATTTCATGATTCATGATGTATTAATTCACCAAAGATTTAAATGGTTCAAGAACACAAAAAACAAATATCTAATAGGTTTGCGCAAGGCCCATAAAGTACACCATAAACATCTTGGAAAAGAGCATGGTGAATGTTTCGGTATGTTGTTTGTCCCTTTTAAGTATTACAAAATGTAATGATTTTATTTTGCCGTGTACACGTTGAAAAAATATTTCCCTGGTTTTTTCAATAATGTTGAGCATTAGATTGCCGCTTTTATGATCTCGTTTTTAGAACTAGGTCAAAAAGATCTCGCCCGAAACTTCGGGGAAATTTCTAAACGAAATATAGTTGTGAATACAACATTAAAATCGAATAAAAACTATGAAAGTATATAAAAAAGAAACCGTGCAGCATGTAAATGCTACAGTTGAGGAATGCTGGAAGTTTTTCTCTAGTCCTAGGAATTTACAAAAAATAACTCCCGAAACGATGGGTTTCCAAATCACGGATTTTGATAATAAATCCATGTATGCTGGACAAATTATCCAGTATAAGGTTTCACCGCTTTTAGGTTTAAAATTACCCTGGGTGACCGAAATTACCTTTGTAAAAGAAAATAGCTATTTTATAGATGAACAACGTTTTGGACCCTATTCTCTTTGGCATCACAAACACTTTTTTGAAGCTACTGAAAACGGTACAAAAATGACAGATCTCGTTCATTATGCTTTGCCGTTGGGCTATTTAGGCAGAATAATGAACAGCCTAATAGTAAAGAATAAATTAAAAGAAATCTTTGAATATAGAGTTAAAAAGGTAAATGAAATCTTCAATTCTAAATAATGAATAAAATTGCAGTTTCTTTTTTTTGGTTTAGACGTGATTTACGTTTGGAAGATAATATTGGTCTATTTTATGCTTTGGAATCTAAATATCCTGTTATCCCATTATTTGTTTTTGATGATTCCATTTTAGATAGTTTACCAAAAAACGATGCAAGAGTTGGTTTTATACACGAATCATTAGCAGGGATTAATCAGGAATTAAAAGCAATAGGAAGTTCATTTTTAATAAAAAAAGGAGCAACTGCAGCCGTTTGGAACTCCCTTATTCAGGAATATAATATTCAAGGAGTTTTCTTCAATAAAGATTATGAGCCCTATGCTATGAAAAGAGATCAGGAGATTTGTGAACTTTTAGTAAATGAAAACATCGTTCCCTTTTCCTATAAAGACCAAGTCATTTTCGAAGAAAAAGAAATCACAAAAGCCGATGGCTTACCGTACACGATTTATACACCATTTAAAAATAAATGGCTTGAAAAATACAATTCTGTTGGCACAGTTCGCGAATATTTAACAGCTGACAAATTTTCAAGTTTCTATAAATCTGCCTTCGCTTTTCCATCCTTAAACGAAATAGGTTTTGTCGAAAATTCCATAAAAGTAAAGCCTTATACTTTAGATTCAATTTCGAAATACCAAGAGATACGAGATTTTCCGGCAGTAGATGGGACATCCTATTTATCACCACATTTGCGTTTTGGAACCATTAGTGTTCGAAAAATGGTCAATTGGGCAGCAAAGACAAATGCTGTTTTCTTAAGCGAATTGATATGGCGGGAGTTTTTTATGCAAATCCTCTTCAACTTTCCAAGAGAGCTAACTCATAATTTTAAGTCAGCTTACGATGGAATTAAATGGCGTAATAATGAAGAAGACTTCAAGCGTTGGTGTTCCGGAACTACGGGCTATCCCATGGTTGATGCCGGTATGAGACAATTGAATGAAACGGGTTATATGCACAATCGAGTGCGTATGGTTGTAGCAAGTTTTCTATGCAAACATTTATTGATTCAATGGCAGTGGGGCGAAGCTTATTTTGCCGAAAAGTTATTGGATTACGAAATGGCGTCCAATGTTGGAAATTGGCAGTGGGCAGCCGGAACTGGTTGCGATGCAGCGCCGTATTTTAGAGTTTTCAATCCTGAAATTCAATTGAAAAAATTTGACGAAAAAGGAATTTATATTAGGAAATGGATTCCTGAATTTAATTTAGGTTACGGACAACCTATGGTGGAACATGCTTTCGCTAGAGACAGAGCTATAGCGACTTATAAAGCTGGGATATTGAAATAAATTAATTTACCATATAAGTCATATAAGTAGAGAACAGAATATATTACAAAAATAATATATGGTTTGAAGAGATTATTCAGTATACCTCTAAACGGAACTTTAAGTTTACGAGTGGATTACACTTTATCAAATACTAAGTTATCACTAGTTTTAAAGCAGTTAAATTAGGAAAGTAAATTTTTTACAATGTAAGACATATAAGTAAATACCAGGAAAACTTATATGAACTTAAATTACTTATATGTTTTAAAAACCTCGGTGATCTTTTCAATTTATGATTAAAGGATAAAACTTTAAACTTATATGACTTATATGTTTTAAAAAAGATATTTACTTTATCAACTCATTTAACATTCCATTAAAGATAAAGCCATGAAAAGGCAAAACAGAGTACCAGTATAATTTTCCCCAGATTCCTTTTGGTTTAAAGGTTGCTGTTTGAATTAAATTCTTGTCATGGATTTTGAATTCGAGCCAAGCTTGTCCAGGTAGTTTCATCTCAGCATATAAGACTAGTTTGCCTTCTTCTTTATTGGCATACAAAACCCGCCAAAAGTCCAAAACATCTCCAGTGTGAATCTCATGTCTGTTTGTTCTTCCTCTTCGAGAACCAACACCTCCAAAAAGTTTGTCTATAAAACCCCGAATACCCCAGAGCCAATCGCCATAATACCATCCAGTTTCACCTCCCAAAGACCAAATTTTATCAATAGTATAATCTCGATCGACTAGTTCTTTTTTTCTACTGTCAATAAAACAATCTTCTTTTGGAATGGTAAGGTATTCTGAAATACTACTGCTAAACCTACCGCTGGCTAAGGAATCTTTCCAACTGGAAACTACTTTATCTTCACCTACTTTAATTAAAGCAAGAGACAGTGCTTCCGTGTATGACATAGGTTTTACATCAAGCAATTCATTTATTCTGGTGTCCCTGCAAACTACTTCGACTTTCATACTACTTACTAATGCTGAAGCTAATTTATAGGAGGTAGAAGTTACAAAATAAAGCCAATAGGACGATAGTTTTGGTGTCATTAACGGCACCGTATAAATCCATCTTTTTAAATTTTTAGCTTTGGCAAAACCCAATAGCATTTCCTTATAAGTAAGTATATCCGGCCCGCCAATATCAAAGTTTTGTTTGTAAGTCAATGGATTTAATAAAGACTTTGATAAGAATTCGAGAACATTACGTATAGCAATAGGTTGGCATCTGGTATTAAGCCATTTTGGGGTTATCATAACCGGGAGCTTAAGTACCAAATCTCTAATGATTTCAAAAGAAGCGCTTCCTGAACCCACAATAATTCCTGCCCTTAGTGCTGTTAATGCAAAAGTTCCAGTGTTTAAAATATTTTCCACATTTTTTCTGGACGAAAGATGTTTAGAAAGGGCATCATCATTGACAATCCCGGTAAGGTAAATGACTTGTTTAGCATTAGTATTGTTTATCCTATTCACAAAATTAGTGGCTGAAGTACTTTCTAATTCATCATAATTATCCTTTGAACTTGCCATGGAATGAATAAGGTAGTAACCAGCATCAATATCATTAGGAATGTTTTCTAATGTTTCTTCCTTTAAAAAATCGACTTCAATTACAGCTATGTTTTTTTCGAATTCTTTTGGAATAAAAAATCTATTTTTATCTCTCACGCAACAAATGACATCATGACCTTGCCCAATTAAAATAGGTAGAAGTCGTTTTCCAATGTAACCTGTTGCGCCTGTTAAGAGAATTTTCATAGATCTTATTTTTAGTATTAAATTTAACTAAATTTATTAGAAATCAGGCTAATAAACTCTTTTCTAGTTTTGTCTTTTTCAAAAGCGCCAGTAAATGATGAGGTTGTCGTAACTGAATTTTGTTTTTGAATTCCTCTCATTTGCATGCACATGTGCTGCGCTTCAATTACTACAGCTACACCTAATGGATTTAACGCATCTTGGATACAATTTTTTATCTGATCTGTTAATCTTTCTTGTACCTGCATTCTTCTGGCAAAAGCATCGACAATTCTAGGAATCTTGCTAAGTCCCACAATTTTTCCATTTGGAATGTAAGCAATATGTGCTTTTCCAAAGAACGGTAACATATGATGTTCACACATAGAATACACTTCAATATCTTTTACGATAATCATGTGTTTATGATCCTCTGTAAACATAGCTGATTTTAAAATTTCTAATGGATCCACTTGGTAGCCATGCGTTAAATATTGCATTGCTTTAGCAGCTCTAACAGGCGTATTTAAAATACCTTCACGATGTACATCTTCACCTAAATTATTAATAATTGATTTATAACTTTCAGCGATTACTTCTGTGACTTCAACATTATATCGCTCTACTTTTTCGTAATTTTTAGTTTCTTTTACTATCATGTTTTTACTTATTTGTTCGTTTTTTTTTACAATTTAAAGCTTACCATTCCGTAGTCCATTTCAAAAATCTGACCTGACATCGATTTGGCTTTTTCTGAAATGAGGAAATTTGCCATTTCCGCAACTTCTTCGGGTTTTAGGTAACTTTTCATGGGGTGGCGTTCTATCATATTTTCCTTCATTCGATCATTTCTTAGAATATTTGAGGAAAGTGTAGTTTCAGTAATAGTAGGAGCAATCGCATTTATTCGAACGGTCGAAGCTAATTCTGCTCCCAGAGATTTCACGAGACCTTCTACTCCCGCTTTTGCAGTTGCAATACTCGCGTGAAAAGGCATTCCCAGTTTTACCGCAACGGTACTAAACAAAAGAATTGATGGGTTTGTTCCTTTCTTTAAAACTGGTAAATATTTCTGAATTGTTTTTACCGCTCCAATAACGTTGATTTCAAAATCATTTCTAAAATCAGCGATACTTAAACTGCCTATTGGTTTTAAATTGATAGAACCGGGACAGTAGATTAAAGTATCTATGTTTTCTATTTCAGGTAATTCATCTGTCAGAATGTTTATTGAATGATGGCTTAGATTTTCATGCGCAACTTCCGGTGCCGTTCTACTGATATTGTAAACTCGGTTCGTTTCTAATTGCTGCATTAAAATAGCATTCCCAATACCTTTACTTCCACCTATTATAACTATGTTTTTCATTCGAAAACTATTTTTGGTTTATCTTTTTGATATTTTATTATTGTTGATTTGTCTTTGCCTGCTGCATTTAAAGCGGCCTTCTTTAAAATCACGAAGTTTTTCATGTTTTGTTTTTCGGCCCTGAACTCTTTTTCGCCATCTTCTAAAACTAGTCAATTTGAGTTCGACCCGCATTAATTCTATTACTTGCTGTTCTTTTAGTCCAAATTGAAGTAAAATGGCGTCAAATGTCGTTCTGTCTTCCCAGGCCATTTCGATCACTCGATCTTTTTCTAAATCAGATAAATGAAGTTCTGTCATGCTTAGTATTTTAAATATTCAGTGACTGTAATTTTCGCTTTTAAATCAAACATCAAATTGTAAAGTCCAAAGAAGGTACGATTCATATAGATGAAATGTTTGGATCCTCTATTGCCATTCATCTTTTTAAGGTTGGTGTCATTTGCAAAACGTTCTCCTAGGCTGGCTATATTTTCAAAGAATTCTTCATTCGAAAAATCGAAAGTTGCTTCCTGAAACGGTTTTGTAAATAAGGACAATAGATCATAAAACATGGCGGTGAAATATTCTATTTCTTCTTTTGAATCATCCACTCTTAGGATTTCTAATTCAAATAATTTTTCTCTAAATAGCGCCGCATTGTCTATTACATTTGGATCGATCAATTCAAAATAGGGAACGTAAAACTCATTTGGGATGCTTTTCATACATCCAAAATCAAGGGCAATTAATTCATTCTTATCGTTTATTAAAAAATTTCCAGGATGTGGGTCAGCGTGTACTTTTTTCAAAACATGGATTTGATACATATAAAAATCCCATAAAGCCTGACCTATTTTATTTGCAATTATTGGATCGGTATTTTTAAATTCTGATAAATGTACGCCAGTCATCCAGTCCATAGTAATAATCTTCTCTGAAGAATATTCAGGATAATACTCAGGAAAAACAAGGTTTTCTATTTTTCTACAAGCATCAACTACTTCTTGGCTTTGCTTTAGTTCCAATAAATAGTTGGTTTCTTCAATTAGTTTGTCTTCTACTTCTTTAAAGTATTTATCAGAGTCTTTTCCTTGCAGGTTAAACATTCTGATCGCTATAGGTTTTACTAAGGCCAAATCAGAAGAGATGCTATTTGCAACTCCAGGATATTGAATTTTTACTGCTAGTTTTTTATTGTTTTTTACCGCCAAATGTACCTGACCGATACTCGCTGCATTAACCGAATTAGCGTTGAACTCATCAAAAATTTCATAAGGCGTTTTACCAAAATTATTTTTGAAAGTTTTTAATACTAAAGGAGCCGAAAGTGGGGGAACAGAAAATTGAGACAGAGAAAATTTCTCCACATAAGCTTGTGGTAGGAAATTCTTGTCCATACTTAGCATCTGCGCTACTTTCAAGGCGCTTCCTTTTAGACTTTTTAAGCCGTCATAAATATCTTCGGCATTGTCTTCATTTAATTTGTCACGGGTCAAATCAGAATTAACTATTTTTTCACCGTAATATTTAAGGTAATTCACACCTACTTTTGCTCCGGTTTGAACCAGTTTTGTGGCTCTCTCAATTTTTGACGTTGGAATATAATCGATTGTTTTCATTATTTGTTTTGTACTTTTTCTTTGAAAATAAATTTTCCAAAGTCAATTAAACTATCTATTGGTGCAATGTTCATTAATTCGAAACTCAGTTTTACCGACTTTTCGATGTAGATATCTGTTTTCTCAAATGCTGGAGATTCATCTTCTAACCAGAACTTGAGTGTTAATAAAAACTGAATCCATGCGCTTTCCTGAATTGCTTTTTTCTGAAAGTCCTGAATTTTTTCTTGCTTAATTAAATAGTCGTCTGTAATAATTTCGGCAACATACTTTTTAAAACTTGTTCTCAGACTCGAAAGTTGCATTAGATTTTTCAGCTGATTTCCATGTTCCCTTAAACTCATGGTCACATAACTTCTGTTGGCCGTAAGTAATTCGAAAAAGGTAAAGTAGAAACTCAGCATTTTAGATTTCATATCATAATCGGCGTAATTTTCATCTTTATGAATTAATTCGACTGTCATTTCTAAAAACATTTTAAAAATTTCTTTTTCCACGCTTTCGATAGTTCCGAAAAAGGCATAAAACTCTGTTTCCGT
Source organism: Flavobacterium hiemivividum (assembly GCF_004349145.1). Classification (GTDB taxonomy): domain Bacteria; phylum Bacteroidota; class Bacteroidia; order Flavobacteriales; family Flavobacteriaceae; genus Flavobacterium; species Flavobacterium hiemivividum. The sequence goes on from NZ_SMFO01000008.1 coordinate 76,747, forward strand.
AAAATCGTTAAGTTTCGCGAAAAGGTAGACAGATTTTGGTTTTTCGCCATTTTCTAAAACATAATTCATATACAGGGAAACTATTTTTTCTTTTGTAACTTTAGTTTTCTTCATTGCCATTTTTAATTATTTAAAAAATTAGAGTATAAAGATAATGAATGTTTAACGAAATAATCATAAAGTTAAACAAAAATTATTATGTACCTTTGGAAAAGAGAGTTTGAATTATAAAATAAAGTGTTATGAAAAAGAATGTATTGCTAACAGGAGGTACTGGATTTGTAGGGAAGCATTTAACTAAAGTTTTGATAGATGCTGGTTTTACTGTTTCTATACTCAGCAGAAGTAAGCAAGAAAATACTGCATCTATTTTTTACTTTACCTGGGATGTGCAAAAGCAAACCATAGAAATGGAAGCTGTACTAAATGCAGATTATATTATTCATTTGGCAGGAGCAAATATTGCTGAAAAGCCTTGGACGACGAAACGTAAAGAGGAAATAATTAATAGTCGGCAGCAGTCTGCCCAATTAATATATTCTGTTTTAAAAAAGAATGATAAAAAATTAGACGCGTTTATTTCCGCATCGGCGATTGGTATTTATGGAGCGGTAAATGGAGCGGAAGTTTGTACAGAGGAAACCGCTTTGGGTGATGATTTCTTAGGTCTTACTTGTCAAAAATGGGAAGCTGCTGCAGATCAATTTGAAAAATTAGGAATTCGTACAGCGAAAGTTCGTACTGGTCTAGTCTTAGGGGAAAATGATGGCTTTTTAAATAAATTAACACCTATTTTTAAATGGAGATTGGGTTCTGCATTAGGTTCTGGAAAACAGTATATGCCATGGATTCATGTAGAAGACTTGTGCGGCATCTATCTCGAAGCGATCAATAATCCAAATATGTCAGGACCTTATAATGCTGCGATAAATGATAATACTACGAATACTAGTTTCTCGAAAGCATTAGCTAAGGTGTATGGTTATAAAATCTGGTTGCCTAATGTTCCAGAGTTTATAATTAAGTTGGCAATGGGCGAAATGGCTAAAATAGTGTTGACAGGACGAAGAGTTTCATCAGATAAAGTAAAGCAATTAGGGTTTAATTTTAAACATACTAATTTAGAAGAAACCTTAAAAATCTGTATACAGAAGTAAATGTTCGACGATACTTTCTTTTTATTGGGCAATCAAACCCATTATAAAAACAGATTTAACCGAAACTTTTACACTCTTTGATACTTTACTTCTAATGATGTAAGGGATTTCGATCTTGTAATCATCAGTGTTTAGATTGAAATTTGAGATGATCTCAATCCCGTTTGCTACTTTTTTAATTGTGGCCGAAACGCGAATGTTTTTCGTTTCGCCATGAAGATTTATTTTGCCATTGATGTAATATTCTGTTGGTTGTGATGCAATATTTTTTAAATCAAATTTTTCTATTAAACCTTTAAAAGTAGCTTTGGGGTATTTACTGCTTTCCATATATATTTTATTGAAATGCTCTTGCATTAAACTTCTTTCGAATGAAAAGTTCTCGATATCCACAGTAAATGAAATCGTTCCTTTCTTTGTATTTAAAACACACTGAACATTCTTATTCTCGGCTTTTACTGGCTCAAATAAAGGTACCGACGCTTCAAAAAAAACTTCACTATTTCTAGTAGCCAGTTTTTCTTGTGCGTTGATGCTAAATGCTGTTAATAGTGACAATAAGAGTAAAAGTGTTTTCATTTTATGATCAGATTGATGCTACTTAAAGTTACGAAAAAAACAGGCGCTTTTCCTAAAAACGGAATGCTAATAATATCAAAAAAAACTTCAAAGAATTTAATAGCTCTTTGAAGTTTGCTGTGTTTTATTAAGCTTTAAAACTACTTACAAAAAAGCGAACTTTATTTTAAATCAACTAATACATTATACTTTTCTAAACTCGCTAAGGTTTCTATTGAGCTGTAATTAAAATCGTCTTCATGACGGTCTTGTTCTTTCTTCAAAGAGATTTGTTTTAAGCAATTACAAAAACGGCGCACATCTTCTAGACTAGCAAGAATAAGACCTGGTACTTTTTCATTTTTTCCGTCTTTGTCTTTTGAAACCATCGTAAAATAAGAGGAGTTACAGTGTTTTACCGCTCCTGTTTGGATGTTTTCAGCTTCGACACGGATACCAATAATCATCGAGCTCTTACCTACATAATTGACGCAGGCTTTCATAGTTACCAGTTCGCCTACTTCTATGGGTTTTAAGAAATTTACTGTATCTACAGAAGCGGTTACACAATAATTCCCTGAAAACTTTGAGGCACATGCAAAAGCGATTTGATCGAGCAGAGAAAGGATATAACCTCCATGTATTTTTCCGCTAAAATTGGTGTGCGAGGGCAACATTAATTCGGATATCGTAATTTTTGACGAAGCAACAGTTTTAAAGCTGGTATTCATGTTTAATGTGATTTAAATGGAGATTCTTTTTCTTTTACGGCGATGACAAAATATTTAGATTCGCCCCACCACGGGAATGTTTTGTAACGCTCTATGTAGGTTAGTCGAACATATTGTCCTTCCAGATCTTTCAAGTCGCTAATCACTTGCTTGTCTTTATCTAATACAGAAAAAGCAAAAATTTGTGCGCCAGACATGCCTTGACTTATTTCTCCTTCCCAGGTTTTGTAAGCCATTCCTTTATGACTAAACTTAATTAGTTGACCAGATTGAATACCTTCACTATAAGTCGCATAATAGATAAATGTAAAATAGCTGACTATGGATAGTAGCAGTACTAGTCCCAAAATTATCAATATTTTTTTCATCGGAATTTAGTTTAATAGTTGGTTTTCCTCTTTGTCAGCTTTTGATAAGATTTTTTCGGGCAGCGATTTTTTTGCTTTTGCGCCCATTTTTTTTAGTTTTTCAACACTGCTGATCAAATTTCCTTTTCCTTCGACTAATTTGTTCATCGCACCGCTATATTCTATTTTGCTTTCGTCGATTTTCTTACCTATTTTTATGAGATCACCCACAAAACCTTCAAATTTATCATATAAAGCGCCGGCTTGCCTTGCAATTTCAAGTGCGTTTTCCTGTTGCTTCTGGTTCGTCCACATACTGTCAATGGTTCGCAATGTCGCCAGCAATGTGGCAGGAGTTACAATCACAATGTTTTTTTCGAATGCCTTATTGTACAAACTCGTGTCCTCATTTAGTGCCATGGCAAATGCGGGTTCGATGGGAATAAATAGCAGCACAAAATCTGGACTTTCTATTTGGTATAAATCCTGATAGTTTTTATTCCCCAGTTGTTCTACGTGACGCTTGATCGAATTTAGGTGCTCTTTTAGATAGGCTTTTTTTAATTCATCGTCATCTTCGTTGATATGTTTTTCGTAAGCTGTCAGTGAAACTTTCGAATCGACAATCATTTTTTTACCATCAGGAAGATTGATTACAACGTCAGGAAAAACACGGTTTCCATCTTCAGTCGTGAAGCTTTGTTGCACTTCATATTCCCGACCTTTTTCTAAACCAGATTTTTCTAATACTCGCTCCAGAACTAATTCGCCCCAATTTCCCTGCATCTTGCTATCGCCTTTTAAAGCCTTGGTAAGGTTGATCGTTTCCTTACTCATCTGAAGATTCATTTGCTGTAAACCTAAAATCTGTTGGCGCAAAGCCGCATGATAATCAATACTTTCTTTGTGGGTATCTTCGACTTTTTTTTCGAATAATTGAATCTTATCTTGCAAAGGGGACAAGATATTTTTCATGTTTTCCTTATTCTGTTCTGTGAATTTATTGGACTTTTCGTCTAAAATTTTATTGGCGAGGTTCTCAAACTCTTTGGTGAATTTTTGCTGCAGTTTTTCTACTTCGTCTCTTTGCTCTTTGTTGCGTTCCCATAAATTCTCAAAATCGACTTCTTTTTTAGAAAGCTGGATTGCTAAGCTGTCTTTTTCATTTCGAATAAGTTCCTTCTCTCTATTGATGTTTTCTAATTGTTTTTCAAAAGTAGTTTTGTCATTCAAAAATTGCTCTTTCAGTTGGTTAAATTGAGAGGAAGAAGCAATTAGTTTCTCTTCTATACCTATTTTTTCTGCTTGAAAACGCGCGGAGTAAATAAGTTTTCCAATAAAAACACCAATTGCTAATGCAATTATAAACAAGAGTAAAAAAGGAAGCATATTTGACATAGAAAGAGTGATTGCTGTAAAAAGTAAAAGTAAGAAATATTACAGCTGGGTACTAAACTTATTAATCAGAAAATGAAAAAGCCAATAAAAACGATTGTTCTTATTGGCTTTTCGAATGACTGAAAAAACTTTATTCATCCTCTGATTTCATGTTTCCTCTGTCTTTGTGATTGTCTGGATGCGAGGCAGGATAACGATTGGCCGTGATATCTGAGTTGAGATCTTTATTTTCTACTGTTTTCATTGCTTCGCCCTCGGTAATGACACCTCGACTCATGCTTTCATTTTCATTCCAGCTGCGCTCTTCACCAGGAATATGCGCAACGGATCCATCGACATTTCGTGCCCTTTGTACAATAGTTTTATTTCCTTCGGCATCAATTTCTATTTCATTTGTAAGAATGGAATCTTGCGTTTTATCTTTGTCACTCACATATTTTCCGCTAAAACCTTCATTGGTACTCTGTCTATCGAACTCATTTTTTGAATTTTGATCTTTATTTTCCATGATTTAAAATTTTAGTGATTGTTATTAGAACTATAATAGTACAGCTTTTAGCCGAAGAAAGTAAATCATTTAACATAGCGTTTAGATTATTGAAATGTAGCTGATAGTTATTTAGAAGCTAGTAAAACAACACTATCTTTGCGTTTTATAAAATAAAACAAAGTCAATGTCCCATCAGCATTTCATTCTTCATAAGCCCTATGGTTATTTAAGTCAGTTTATTTATGAACTGAAACGAAAAAAGAAATTGCTTGGTGAATTGTATGATTTTCCCGCGGGAACTATGGCCATTGGTCGCTTAGACGAAGATTCAGAAGGTTTATTGCTCCTAACTACAGATGGAAAGATGAGCGAAATTATTCGTTCTAAAAAAGTGGACAAAGAATACTATGTTCAGGTAGATGGAATAATTAATCAGGAAGCAATCGACAAGATGAAGGCTGGTGTCGAGATAGGTTTTAATGGAACCAAATACATCACTAAGAAATGTGAAGCGACTTTGCTAACTGAAATTCCTGTTTTTGGTACTCGTGGAAAAAAAATACGGGACGAACGCCATGGGCCCACTTCTTGGGCATCAATAACGGTCAACGAGGGTAAGTTTCGCCAAGTGAGAAAGATGACAGCCGCTGTTGGATTTCCTACACTAAGACTTGTTCGTGTGCGAATAGGAAATATTCATCTCGATAATTTACAAGCTGGCGAAGTGATTGAAATTGAAAGTTTTCAATAGCAATAGCAAAAGTCAATGGCAATAGCAATAACAATGGCAAAAAACAATGGCAATGACAAAAATTAAGAAATCTAATCCTAAGCATCAATCAATAATCAACAATATTAAATCTTTTTTAAATGTTAAACATCGTTTTAGTAGAACCTGAAATACCTAATAATACTGGAAACATTGGCCGATTGTGCGTAGGTACTGAAAGCCGACTGCATCTGGTGCACCCATTCGGCTTTGTAATTAATGACAAAAATTTAAAACGTTCGGGATTGGATTATTGGATTCATCTCGATGTTACCGAATATCAAAATGTCGAGGAATGGATTACCCAAATTCCTGATAAATCCCGTGTTTTCTTGATGAGTTCTCATGCTGAAAAATCCTATTTGGAAACAGAATTCCAAGACGGAGACTGGTTGGTTTTTGGTAAAGAAAGTAAAGGTTTAAGTGAAGATATTTTAGCTAAATTTGAAAATCACCTAAAAATTCCGATGTCAAATTTGATTCGCAGTTTTAACATCGCTAATTCTGTGGCTTTCATCATTGGCGAAGCCAAAAGACAAATAATGTTGAAGTAAAAAGCTGAAATTTAGAATTGTAATAGATTCTTGTTCAGTTGAAATTTTATATATTTGAATGTTGTGTTCGTGATAAAAGCGATATGCGACTCATCTTATAATTTCCTTTTTATGATTGATAAAGCTTCTTTGCGCAGTGCAATTTTCAGACATTTAGATGGCTTAGTGACGGCGCCAGTCGCATATTCACTACATAAAAAGGGGGTTTTGACTTTTATTCTAGATCGAAAAGAAGCTAGCCTAAAAGAAATTACGACGCATTTTAGCGCTAACGAAGGCTACCTCAACGTGGGCTTGCGCGTTTTATGCTCCCAAGGATTTCTACAATATCATATCAATAATGCTACTGACGAAATCAAATTTACAATTACGGAAAAGAGCGAAATGGCTTTTGTACTATTTCATTTGTATGAAGACATAGTGGACTTAGTGAAGTTTTCGACTCAGTTTCATCCTCGGTTTATTGAAGAAGCTCCCTTTGAGCGCTTGCGGATGATTTTCGAAAAATATAAAAGAAATTATGATTTAGAATTTTCTAATGAACCATTAGAAAGAGAAACACAGCAACAGATATTAATGCATATTGAAGGTGTTTTGGTGGGACCCATATTAGTGCGATTAGGAATGAGCGGCATGTTTCATAAATATTTTATGGAGGTATCTTTCCGTCCAGAGGAATTTCATAAGTCGCCCGAAAACTTCAAAATTATATTGGATTTATTTGTCCACTTAGGCTGGTCTACGCAAAAGAACGGAAATTATCAATTCACAGAGACAGGATTGTTTTTTGCCAAAAGAGCTGCCGCTTATGGTGTGACGGTTTCTTATTTGCCAATTTTCAGTAAAATGGACGATTTGCTTTTTGGCAATCCTACTATTCTAAGGACAGTTACCGCAGACGAAGATGAAATTCACGTAGATAGGGAAATGAATGTTTGGGGAAGCGGTGGCGCACATGAAACCTATTTCAAAGTAGTCGATGAAATCATCATCAAATTATTTAATTTGCCAATAGAAAACCAACCAAAAGGAATTTTAGATATGGGTTGTGGAAATGGCGCTTTTTTAGAACATGTCTTCGCCGTTATCGAAAGGCAAACTTTGAGAGGTAAAATTCTCGATGAATATCCTTTATTTCTGGTAGGTGCCGACTATAATCAGGCAGCGTTGAAAGTAACGAGAGCCAATTTGATTAAAGCTGATATTTGGGCTAAAGTGATCTGGGGAGACATCGGTCGTCCTGACTTACTAGCAAATGACTTAATGGAAAATTACGGGATTGATTTAAAAGATTTACTGAATGTGAGAACCTTTCTGGACCACAACAGGATCTGGGAAGAACCAAAAAACATTTCCAACGACAGAGTAAGTCTGTCCACAGGAGCTTTTGCGCATCGAGGAAAGCGAATGATTAATAATCTAGTAGAAGATAATCTCGTGGAGCATTTTAATAAATGGTCTCCTTATGTTAGGAATTTTGGTCTCTTGGTGATAGAATTGCACACTATTCCGCCTTGCCTAACAGCCGCTAATCTTGGTAAAACAGCTGCGACGGCTTATGATGCGACCCATGGTTTTTCTGATCAATATATAGTGGAAATCCCCGTTTTACATAAAGTCGCTGCCGAGGCAGGATTGTATCCAGACACTCAGTATTTTAAAAGATTTCCAGATTCGAATAGCGCTACTGTGAGCATTAATTTATTAAAAGGAAAGTAGGGAGCGATTAGTGCTCAGTTTTTTAGTGTTCAATCTTGATTATAATGGTTACAGTTTTCAATACCAAGGTCAGCCGTAGCTTTCAAACCCAGTTTATAGCCTATGCTTTCAAAAGCATCTCATATTTAGTTTTGAACGTTTGCACCCAACTTTCAAATTTCGTCTCCCCCTCCTTCGGAGGGCGCCGGGGGAGGATTAAACAATCACGAACTTCCCTTTTTCAGAATCAAACGAGATGTGTTCGTCTTTGAAAATAGTGTTGAAACTCCCTTTTGAAATCAAATTACAAGGTTCGTCTTGTATGATAGTTTCCGGTGTCATAAGGATCATGTCGTCACTCAATTGAATCGCCATATCAATATCGTGTGTCGAAAACAAAATACATTTATTGGTTTCCTTTGTCAATTTTTTCAGCAATTTAAATAGTGCCACTTTGTGTAATAAATCCAAGTGGGTGGTGGGTTCGTCTAAAATGATAAGTGGAGTATCTTGTGCCAGAGCTCGTGCCACTAATACTTTCTGTAATTGACCGTCGCTAATTTCATAATGTTTTTTTGAGGCCAAATGACTAATTTGGGTGAGTTCAAGTGCTTCCTTAATTTTGGCAGAGTCGACATCCGATAAAGTTCCAATCCAATTGGTATAAGGTTGACGTCCCAAAGCGACCAATTCGAAAACAGTCAGATTACTTGGTGGTAATTTTTCGGTTAAAACGATACTCAGATTTTGAGCTAGTTCTAGCGGTTCGTAATCGGTTACTTTTTTATCATTTAGATACACAGTGCCTTCAAGTGGTTTTTGAATTCCGGTAATCGTTCGCAATAAAGTCGATTTTCCTATTCCGTTAGCTCCAATTAATGCAATTAGTTTCCCTTGCTGTAAATTCAGGTTAAGGTTTTTTGCAATAGCGGTAACTGCGCTTTTGGTTTTGTAACCAATGCTTAGATTTGATGTTGTTAGGATGTTTTTTTTCATCTATTTGAGATTTTGTTTTTTTAAGCACATAGAGCCATAGCTTATTTTTTTAATAAAAGAATTCGATAGATGTTTTACTATTCGCATAGTTTTATCTATTTGAAAAATAATTTTATTTCTATATACACCTTTATTTACAACCATAATCTTATGAATCTATGTGGTATAAAATTTTGTAAGCTTATTGAAATATGCTCAGGTTTTTTTAAAATAATTTTAAGGTTTGTTTTTTAACCACATAGAAACATAGCTTATTTTTTTAATAAAAGAGTTCGATAGACGTTTTACTATTCACATAGTTTTATCTATTTGAAAAATAATTTTATTTCTAAAAGCATCTTTATTTACAACTAATTTCTATGAATCTATGTGGTTAAAATTTCGGAAGCTTATTGAAATATGCTCAGTTATTTTTTAACCATATAGAGCCATAGCTTATTTTTTTAATAAAAGAATTCGATAGATGTTTTACTATACGCATAGTTTTATCTATTTGAAAAATAATTTTATTTCTATAAATACCTTTATTTACAACCAAAATCCTATGAATCTATGTGGTTTAAAATTTTGTAAGCTTATTGAAATATGCTCAGGTTTTTTTAAAATAATTTTAAGATTTGTTTTTTAACCACATAGAAACATAGCTTATTTTTTTAATAAAAGAGTTCGATAGACGTTTTACTATTCACATAGTTTTATCTATTTGAAAAATAATTGTATTTCTAAAAGCATCTTTATTTGCAACTAATTTCTATGAATCTATGTGGTTAAAATTTCGGAAGCTTATTGAAATATGCTCAGGTTTTTTTAAAATAATTTTAAGGTTTGTTTTTTAACCACATCGAAACATAGCTTATTTTTTTAATAAAAGAGTTCGATAGACGTTTTACTATTTGCATAGTTTTATCTATTTGAAAAATAATTTTATTTCTAAAAGCATCTTTATTTACAACTAATTTCTATGAATCTATGTGGTTAAAATTTCGGAAGCTTATTGAAATATTCATTTACTAAAGTAATCTGTCCTTCTTTAAAAATATTAAAACAATTAAAATTAATTAAAATTCCTTTAGGAGATTGTAATAGTTTCATATAAGTTAACAATTGTGCTTTATGAACAGGATTAATTTCAGTGACTGCTTTTAGTTCAACTACCAAACAGTTTTCAATAAATAAATCACATTTGAAATCAATGTTAAGTTCTTTTTCTTTGTAAAGGACTGGGATTTTCATCTCAGCTGAGAAATTAAGTTTTTTGGAATTTAATTCTTCAATCAAACAATGATGATAAATATTTTCTAGTAAGCCCCTGCCCATTATTTTATGAACTTCAATTGCTGAACCAATGACTTCATAGGTTAATTCGTCTAAATACTTTTGTGTTACCATTTACTTTGTTTAATTTTTTTAAAACATCATCCCATCATTTTTCGTTTTCGAACCAATAACCAAATCACTATTGGCGCACCAAGCAACGAAGTTATGGCATTAATAGGCAAAGTGATATCAAAACCGGGCATTTGTGAAACTACATCACAAACGAGCATAATTCCCGCGCCAAGAAGAAGCGTGCTCCAGTATAAAACCGAATGATTACTAGTTTGAAACAATAGTTTGGCGATATGCGGAACGGCTAAACCTATAAAGGCAATTGGACCAGCATATGCGGTAATGCTTCCCGCCAAAATACTGGTAGCCAAAATAATGATAAGACGTGTTTTTTTGAAATTGAGTCCCAAGCTTCTTGCATAATTTTCCCCAAGAAGTAAGGCATTTAAGGGTTTGATGCTAAACAGACTTAAAAGCAATCCTGTAAAAACGCAAACAGACAAAATTAAAATGGAACTCCAAGGTAGGTTCCCTAAGGTTCCCATAGACCAAAAGGTGAATTTTTGCAATTGTTCGGCAGTACTGAAATAGGTTAATGTTCCTACAATTGCACTGGTAAAACTACCAAACATCAGTCCTACTATTAGGATTGCCATAGTATCTCGCAAGCGATGCGAAACTAGCAATACGGCTAGTAAAACGATAGAACTTCCCATAGTGGAGGCAAGAACGATTCCGTAAGAAGATAATAAAATACTGCTCATAAATGCAGGCATAAAAGCAGCTCCTAAAATCACAAAAGCAACTCCTAAACTAGCACCCGAACTCAGTCCTAAAACATAAGGTCCTGCAAGTGGATTCCTAAATAAAGTTTGCATCAGTAATCCACTAATGGAAAGCCCCATTCCAACTAAAACCGCTGTAATCGCTTTAGGCAATCGGTAATTGATGATGATGTATTCCCAAGTGGATTTACTCGCTTGTCCACCAGTCAAGCTGCTGTATACTTCCTTGAAAGGAATGGTTATTGAGCCAAAACTGATGTTTATAAAAAACAAGACGATAAGTCCTAAACCAAGTAAGGAAAATAAAAGAATATTACGTTGTTTTTTGGCCAATTTAGTTCAGTTTTTGTGCAAAGGTAAATGTATAATTGGGAAGTAATTCAGGATGGAAGATTTTGATATAATCTTTTAATACTAAATCCGGTCGACTGGGTGCCGATTCATAATAAATAGTTCCACCTGTTGCTCCTATTTTTCCCTCAAAAGTATAAACTTCTTTGGTTTTGAAAGCATCAAATTGACTGTAATGTGGATTGATTTTTTCTAATTCCGCTACCGTTTTAAAAGGACCTGTAGCAATCCAATAATTGGCAGTTTTTGCTTTTTCTAATACTTTTTCGAATGATAATCCAATGCTGCCTGTTCCTTCGGTATCTGACCAAAGGTAATTCGCCTTGGCATCTTTTAAAAATTGTGCGACCCAGCTATTGGCTTTGGCCACATACCATTGGTCTTGGTACATCGAGCCATATAATACGGTTGCTGTTGGCTTTTTGGTGGAAACCAAATTCAAAGCTTCTTTGTAATTTTTTAGAATATCGTCAAATTGAGTTTTGGCTTCTTTTTCTTTTCCAAAAAGAGCTCCGTACAGTTTTATCCATTCTGCTTTTCCAAGCGGTGATTGTTCCATCCAGTCGGCTTGAATCAATACTTTTAAGCCACTTTTCTCCAGATTATCAATCATTGGATTGTTATTGTCAATACCAAAAGTGACTATAAGTTCAGGACTCATTTCGATCAATTGCTCCATGTTTAATTTTTCGTTTTGTCCTACATTTTTAACTGAACCATTGTCAATTAATTTTCGAGTTTTTGAGGAAGAAATGTAATCTGTATGCGGGAATCCAACCAAATGGTTTTCAACTCCAAGCATTTCCAAATAAGGAATAATAGTGGTTGAGGTGACAACGATTGATTCTAAAGGAACTTGAATTGTATTGTATTTTTGTAAGCTATCAGGAACGACAACGTTCTTCTCTTTTAAGAGATAAGTAAAGTCTTTTCCAGCATTGGGCCAAGGGTTGATTATCTTTACTATCGAATAGCCTTCGTGCTTGAATATAGCTAAGCTACGGGCGTATTCTATTTCGTTTTTTGCGTTTGAAAATGATTTATTTTCTGATTTTTCAATTTTTTTACAACTAACGAAAGTTGCAAGAACAAGTAATAAAAGAATTTTATAGGAAGTAAGTTTCATGGTAGCATTTTATTATTAAGGCAAAGGTAAAAGAAATTACAAAAAATCTTGTTTATTTTTTAACCTAAAAAAATCAACAAATACTATCTTTACAACATGAATGGTAGTAAAGAAAAACAGTGTTCAAGCTGCGGGGTAGATTTTGGTTGTGGGGACACAGCTGAAGGGAGTAGGTGTTGGTGTAATGATTTTCCACCGTTATTTGTTCCTACAACTGCAATTGATTGTCTTTGTCCTATTTGTTTCAAAAAATCCTGCTCAGAAAAAATTGATGAGTATGTAGCGACTTTGGATCCGGAGACCGTACTCCAAAATAAAGCGGCATTGTTACCTAAGTCCAATAATTTAATTGAAGGAATTGATTACTATTTAGAGAATGGGAATTATGTTTTTAAAGCTTTCTTTCATTTGAAAAGAGGGAGTTGCTGTGGTAACGGTTGTCGTCATTGTCCGTATGATTTTAAAAACTACAAAAGCACAAAATAAGACCATATCACATGGATGAAAATCTATTTAATAACTAATAACTAATAATTTTAATGATATATCTGATTACAGGCGGAGAACGCTCTGGAAAAAGCAGTTATGCCGAAAATTTGGCAAAAGAATTATCGGCTAAGCCAATGTATGTAGCAACAGCGAGAAAATGGGATGATGATTTTCAAAAAAGAATTGATCGCCATCAAAAGGATCGTGACGAACGCTGGATTAACATCGAAAAAGAAAAACACCTGAGTGAAATTGATTTCTCCGGTAATGTTGCGATAGTTGATTGTGTTACGCTTTGGTTGACTAACTTTTTTATAGATACTAAAAATGATGTTGCTTTGTGTCTAGAACAAGCCAAAGCAGAATTTGACAAAATAGCAAATCAAGAAAACGCCACTATTATTATTGTTACCAATGAAATAGGAATGGGTGTTCATGCTGAAACGCACATTGGCCGAAAATTCACCGAATTACAAGGTTGGATGAATCAGTATGTTGCTAAAAGAGCAGATAAAGTGGTGTTAATGGTTTCTGGAATTCCTGTAACAATAAAAGGACAATAATGAATTTGAATCTTTAGATTCTGAATATTTCTGAAAAAAATAAACCAATGCAAACATTAGATGAAATTTTAAAATCCCGTCGCGACACTCGCCATTTTACTAGTGATGAAGTTCCTGATGCCGTTATCCAAAAAGCGCTTCAGGCAGGACATTGGGCACCATCTGTGGGTTTGACAGATGCTACTAAATATTATCTAATTAAGTCGGACGAAATTAAGAAAGCTGTTAAAGAATTGTTTTTGGATTATGATACTAAAGCAGCAAATCAAACGGATAGCGAAGAACAAAAGGAAGATTATAAGGCATTAAAACTAGAAGCAATTCAAGAAGCTCCGCTTGGACTTGTAATTTGTTACGATCGTTCGGTTTTGAATAATTTCACTATCGGAACAGTAGGAAGTAATGAAGCAATTAAATTTAGTTCGGTTTGTGCCGCTCAAAATATATGGTTGTCTTTGACAGAACAGGGTTATTCGATGGGATGGATTTCGATTCTAAATTACTATCAGTTCAAACAGTTATTAGGATTGCCAGAACATATAGAACCGCTAGGTTATTTTTGTGTAGGCAAACCTGCAACGGATTATGATAATCAACCCATGTTACAACAATTGAATTGGAAACAAAAATCAGAAGTTCCTTTTGTAGAAGAGATTTTAGTCCCAGTCACCTATCCAGAGTCATTGCAAGAAACTAAGCAAATTCATACAGAATCTAGATCAATAAAGGATGCATTACAACATAAAATTGACAATAAAACAAAGCCTTTAGGTTCATTAGGGATTCTTGAAAAACTAGCCCAACAAATAGGAGAGCTGTTTCAAACTCTGGAACCAAAAATATTTCAACCCAATATTGTTGTCTTTGCCGCTGATCACGGAATCGCAGTACACGGTGTGAGTGCGTATCCACAGGATGTAACGCGTCAAATGGTTACTAATTTTCTTGAAGGTGGAGCGGCAATAAATGTTTTTTGCAAACAAAATAGCATTAGTTTGTCGATTGTGGATGCTGGCGTGAATTATGATTTTCCGCCGAATGCCAATCTGATTTCAACGAAAATTGCTAAAGGAACCCAATCCTTTTTACACGGACCGGCAATGAGTGATTCCGAATTGAGTTTGTGTTTTGCTAAAGGAGCAGCTGTTGTGAATACTATTGCAAAAACAGCTAGTAACTGTATTGGTTTCGGAGAAATGGGTATTGGAAATACCTCGACAGCTTCGGTTTTGATGAGCGTAATTACAAAGATTCCTCTAGAAGATTGTGTGGGATTAGGAACAGGAGTAAGTGATGCCAAACTAATTCAGAAACAAAAAATACTACAAGCAGCGGTAGATAATTATTCAGGGTCCCAAGAATTAGACGAAAAACTCGCTTATTTTGGCGGATTTGAAATCATACAAATGGCTTCCGGGATGTTAGCGGCTCATGAAAATAATATGCTGATTCTGGTTGATGGATTTATTTGTAGTGTGGCATTTTTAATTGCTCATCAAAAAAATCCCGAGATAATCAAGAATGCTGTTTTTAGTCATTGTTCTGCTGAACAAGCCCATGTTAAATTGTTAGATTATCTAGGGGTTCAGCCCGTTTTACAATTGGGATTGCGCTTAGGTGAAGGTACTGGTTGTGCTATTGCTTTTCCAATTATTGAGTCGGCGGTGGCTTTTTTGAATGAAATGGCTAGTTTTGACTCTGCTGGGGTGAATAACAAATAGTTTTTAGGATAAGATGAATTTGGTTAAGGCCTTTTGATAAATAAATTAGAGTGCCTCCAAATAAATCTGGAGGTAAGTCAAAAAAAATATCAGTGAAATTTTCAGCATTTTTAGATGTTGGATTATAAATAGAAAATGAGATTGGCTTTAGCCAAAAAAGAAAAGAAATTTTTATATTAATATGAAAAAAGAACTGCACATATTTTTTACAGCATTGATGTTTTACACCCGAATTCCTTGTCCCAAAAACATAGATCATAACCCAGATTATTTAAATAAAGCTTCTCGCTATTTTCCTGTTATTGGATGGATTGTGGGCGCTGTGACATTTGGTGTTTTTAGCTTGTTTAATTATTTAATGTCTCCAGAAATAGCGGTGATTTTTTCTATGATTGCATCTGTTTTAGTTACAGGTGCTTTCCATGAAGACGGTTTTGCAGATGTTTGTGATGGTTTTGGAGGAGGATGGACCAAAGAAAAGATACTTGTAATCATGAAAGACAGCGCCATTGGAGCTTATGGAGCGATTGGAGTAGTTTTATTGTTTTTACTCAAGTTTAAAACTTTGTCTGATATAGTTTCTCATACAGATTTCTTAAACACTAAATCTCAAATCCTAATTCTGTTACTTTTTGTTTCTGCACATTCTTTGAGTAGATTAGCAGCGATTTCTATTGTTTTTACCCATGAATATTCGCGAGAGGATGCTACTAGTAAGAGTAAACCTATTGCACAAAATTATACTTGGCGCGAAGTGGTAGGCGCTTTCTTTTTTGGGTTAGTACCCCTTATAATATTAGCTTATTTTCAATGGCAGTTCTTATTGGTTTTAGTTCCTGTTTTTTTGACTCGATTTTTCCTAGCGCGTTATTTTCAAAAATGGATTGATGGGTATACGGGAGATTGTCTAGGAGCCACTCAACAAGTTTGTGAAGTTGTTTTTTATATTTCAATTATTGCCTTATGGAAGTTTATTTAGTACGCCACACCGAAACGGTTTGCGAAAAAGGAATCTGTTACGGACAATCCGACGTTCGGATTTTAGAACCGTATTTAGAATTATTCGAATCAATAAAAAACAAAATTCCAACCGATGCAGTTGTCTACTCCAGTCCGTTGTTTCGTTGTACGGAATTGGCTAAATACCTTTCGAATGAAATAATTACAGATACTCGATTGATGGAAATGAATTTTGGGGATTGGGAAATGAAAAATTGGGATGCAATTGCTCCCGAAGAACTAAATCCTTGGATGACTGATTTTGTAACTGTTCGCGTTCCTAACGGAGAATCATTTACTGACTTGCATGAGCGAGTAAATGATTTTTTAGAAAAAGAACTTCAAACTTTTAATTCAAAACCAGTAATTATTGTGGCGCATGCAGGCGTAATTAGAAGTATTCTGTGTAAAATATCTGATCTACCACTAAAAGAGGCATTTAATAACAAAGTAGATTTTGGAGCTGTAATTAAGGTCAAATTATAAAATTGAGATTTCTGTAGGTTGTTATAGGATTATAATTCTATCTTTGCCGCCGAATTGAGGTTGTGATTTTAGTTTTTTTTCAAAATCGCATTAAAAGGGAATTAGGTTAAATACCTAAGCTGTTCCCGCAACTGTAAGCTATCAAGCTTGTTGTAATCTACGAAACCACTGTTGGCCGCGGCGAATGGGAAGGTAAACAACAAGACGCAAGCCAGGAGACCTGCCTTTTTTCTTAACTAATATCGAACTTTCGGGAAAAAGGTTCAGAAATTATGGCAACTAAAAATTTTCTTTTATTTTCAATTGTATTATTTGGTCAATTCCTTTTGGCTCAAAACAAACCTGCAATACCTTTAAACGAAGTTGTTGTATCGGACAGTCAGCTCAAAAACTTTTCGAGCTCCCAATCTGTGCAAAATTTGAATGATTCGATTATAAGCAAAAATCAACCTTCGTTAACTTCACTGCTAAACTATAACACCGTAATTTATTTTAAAGAGAATGGCTTGGGGATGGTTTCTTCGCCTTCATTTAGAGGAACAACGGCCCAACAAACTGCTGTAGTTTGGAACGGAATAAACATCAACTCTCAATTATTAGGACAAACTGATTTTAACACGGTTTCGACCAGAGGATACAATTCAATTGCTGTAAAAGCAGGAGGAGGAAGTGTCGTTTATGGAAGTGGTGCGATAGGAGGAACCATTCACTTGAACAACGATTTAAAATTTAAAAAAACCTTCAAAAATACAGTTGAAGTCTATTATGGAGCTTTTAATAGTCTGAGTGCGATATATGCCATTACTGCTGCCGCAAAAAAATGGAGTACAAACGCTAGTTTTACTAGAAATAGTTCTGACAATGATTTTAAATTCATTGGAAAAGAAGGCAAGAATACAAATGGTGAGTTTTACAATAGCAGTTTGAGTACAGCCATTGGATACAAGGTAAATGCCAACAACAGCATTAAATTTTACAGTGAGATTTATGATGGTGAGCGTCACTTTTCATTGACATCACCCAATTCTGTTAAAACAAAATACCAAGATTACAATACTAGAAATCTTTTGACATGGTCTAGTAACATAGGAAGATCAGTTTCTAATTTTAAGTTGGCTTATATCACTGAACATTATAAGTATTTTGAAGATATAGAGAATGAAGGCTTTACTTCTGGCGGAGTAAAAAGCTTTATTGCAAAGCACGATTTTGTTTATGAATTTGCGCCAACAATTAGTTTAAATACCATTCTAGATTACAATAAAACTGATGGATTAGGTTCAGGTATTGGTAATAGTAGCAGGCAAGTGGGAGGCGTTAGTGTTTTATTAAAGCAGAATCTTAGCAAGCATTGGAATTATGAGCTTAGCGCTCGAAAAGAGATTTCAGATGTGTATAAAAGTCCTGTACTATTCTCAGCAGGATCTACTTTTGATTTCTACAAATTCTATCAGTTGAAGTTTAATATTTCTCGAAATTACAGAGTTCCTACCTTTAATGATTTGTACTGGGAAGGCAGCGGAAATCTTAATCTGAGGCCTGAAAACTCTTATCAGGCTGAGGTGGAAAATCAATTTCAGTATAAAGATTTTAGATTAACAGCCGCTGTTTATACTTCTAAAATTGACGATATGATTCGTTGGTTGCCTACCAACTCAGGGAATTGGTCTCCTGTAAATACTGACAAGGTTTCTATCTATGGAGCCGAGGCTTTGTTAGGCTGGAACAAGAGTTTCAATGGACATGCATTTGATTTTAGTAGTACTTATTCGTACACTGTTTCTTTGGACGATAAAAACAACAAGCAACTTTTTTATGTTCCTTATCATAAATTAACTGCGTCAGCTTCTTATTCGTATAAGCGCTTCAATGCGTACTATCAATTTTTGTTTACCGGTGAGGTTTTTACAACATCTGACAATGATCCAAAATATATTCTAAGTGATTATAATGTGTCCAATTTAGGACTGGATTATAATTTTAGCAAAAAAGACGTTATTAAGATAGGCTTTAAAGTGGCAAATCTTTGGAATGAAAAATATGAATCCTTACCCAGTCGAATGATGCCGGGACGGAATTTAACTCTTTATTTAAACCTTAATTTTTAAACAATGAAACTAAACAATGTTTTTTTCGGAATTTTTGCAAGTGCCTTATTACTTGCTTCTTGTAGTAATGATGATTCAAATGAAAAGGATAGTCCTTTAGGCGCTTATGATAATGGAGTTATTATCTTGAATGAAGGAAATTTTGGCACACCAAATGCTTCCGTATCTTATATTTCGAATGATTTGACTGTTTTTATGCAGGATGTATTTGGAACTGAAAACAGCGCAAAAGTATTAGGAGACGTAGCACAATCATTAAGCTTTTTTGAAGATAAAGCGTTTATTGTGATGAATAATTCAAATACTGTTGAAGTGGTAAACAGATACACTTTTAAAAGTATCGCAAGTATTACTGAGAATCTTAAAAAACCTCGTTATAGTGTTGCTTTGAATGGTAAATTATATGTTACTAATTCAAGTTCTAAGGCAGTAACGGTTTACGATGCAAAAACATTTGCTTATGTAGAAACTATTGCTATTGGCAAGACTACTGAAAAGATTGTTACCGCTAATGGGAAATTGTATGTGATGAATGGTGCTTATGGTAGCGGAAATGCGGTTACAGTTGTTAATCCGCAAAGTAATAACGCAATGAGTATAATTACTGTGGAGAGCGGAGTAAACTCTATAGAAGAGAAAAACGGGTCTGTCTATGTTTTATGTGGGAATACTACAAAAAGTAGGCTGTTCAAAATTAATACTACTACTGATACAGCAACTTCAATAGAGTCTGCTACATTGACTAAAGCATTAAACATGGATATTGATGGTGATAAAATTTATTACACTAAAGGAACTGGAGTTTACGCTATGGCTTTGAACGCAACTACTTTTAGTGAAACGCCTTTATTTTCAGTAGCTGACAATAGCTGGTCTACTTTATATGGCTTTAATGTTATTGATGGTAAGGTTTATACGGCAGATGCTAATGGATTTACAGCAGCTGGTATTGTTAAAATATCAACTACTACTGGTGCTGAATTGAAAACCGTAGCGGCTGGTATGGGACCAAATAGTTTCTATTCTAACAACTAGATTATACTTACTACTTCCCTATAATGGAAGCGTAACTAAAAGCCCCATTTTTCACTTAGAAGATGGGGCTTTATTATTTTGCTACTAAAAGGTTTAAATTTTATCCAATCAATTTCGATGTTGTACAAGATTTTGATACTTTCGAAAAATAAAATTCCATTCTAGAGTTTTTTCATTTTTAAGTGATTTATTGGTAAAAAGTAATTTTTCACCATTTTATATTGAGCCAAGTTTATTTTTATTCCAAAGCTTTTAAAATGCCTTCAGGTGCTTGTTCTAGATACATTTGGTTTTGTAAGCCATCTAATGATTTTGCGTCTTTAAAATAATTAAACTCTTTTCCGGTTTGTCTGATGATTTTTCCCGTTCCAGTTATTTTATTAATTGCAGTATTCAATAACGGTTCTGAAGGATCGCCAAGAATTCCAAAACTACTGACAGTTTCTTTCTGTAAAAAAGTGGGAGTTAGACCATTAAAATAATCGCCAAAACCCTCTGAATTTACTATCTTTAAAACAATAGGCTGCATAGCATAACGATGATTTGGGTTTCTATTTTCATCACCAAAAGTAGGGGAGTCATATAAGGTTACTGACCCAACATTTTTTCCGGTAGTAACATCACCAATTTGGACCACATTCATATAAGGTTTCAAGCCATTGATCACCAATTCGCTTGCTGAGGCCGAACTTTGTGTGGTAAGGATATAGATTTTAGTTAAATTTAAACTGTTTATCGGCGTAGTTCCTATCTTGTCTGTGAAATTATTTTTTAGGGCTTCTGGATTGTTAGCTTCGAAATAGCTGTTGATTTTTGAATTCCATTGTTGTTTTGCAAAAACTTTCCCAGTGTATTGTCCTGTTATCATGCTGGCTAAACGAGTAGCGGTAAGTACAGATCCTCCACTATTATATCTTAAATCTAGCACTAAATCAGTTACTCCTTGTGATTTTAAATCTCCAAAAGCTTCGTTTAGTTTAGTGTCGAAATCAGCATAAAAACCATTATACATTAAATAAGCAATCTTGTGTGATCCATTGACAATAACTTTATTGATTAAAATTGGATTTTCAGATAAAACAGTTTTTGTTAATGAAACTGACTTTCCGTTGGCTATAACTGTAGTTCCGTTATAATCAGCTAAATTTAAGGTGTAACTGTCTGCAGCTAGTAGCGATTGGTAGTTGCTAACAGTAAGTTGGGTGCCATTTACAGCAGTAAACATGTCACCACGTTTTATTGCTTTGTTTGATGCATCCGAATTTGCGATGATATAACGTACATAACCAAATAGTTCAGTAGTACTTCCGGGTTTGTAGCTTAAACCAAAATCGACTCCGTCATTTTTTGTAGTTCCTTGTAGTGCTCCCTCCAGTTCTAAATAATCATCAACAATCCAGCTAAATCTATCTATTGATTTATCAACCCTCAAGGCATCAAATAAATCCTCAGGAACGGGATATCCTCTCAAGAAAGTGTTCAAGGCATCTTGCGTTGCAAAGCGGTCATCTGATAAATTAGGCACATCAGCTTGCCATAAATAATATTGGTTGAGTCCTTTCCATATAAAGTCCTGAACTTCCAGACTTATAGGTGCGGCAGTGTCATCGTTGTCTTGACAGCCTTGGAAAGAAAAAACTACTAAAAAGAGTAGTATTGCGAATTTATAAGTAGCTTTCATATGTTGAGGATAATTTATATAATAAACGTAAAAATAGTATCTTTAGTTTTATTTCTTTACATTTTATGTAACAAAAATAATACCGCGTCGTCTTGATAGTATAAGCCGGGTTAAAAATGTATTGATTTATGGACCAAATAGAGTTTCTACAGCTTATCGCTCCATTCAAAGACAAGGTCTTTCGATTAGCAAAACGATTGCTTATAAGTACTGAGGAGGCCGAAGATGCAACGCAAGAGATTTTAGGTAAATTATGGAATAAAAATGAAAACTTTCATACTCTAAATAGTGTAGAAGCCTTTGCAATGACCATGACTAGAAACTATTGTCTGGATCAGCTAAAATCAAAGAGAGCTGGAAACATAAAGATTGATCATGATAATTATACAGATCAATCGCCACAGCTGGATAAAATGCTAGAGGACGAAGATAGTATCAGTTGGGTCGAAAGAATTATAAATCAGTTACCTGAACAGCAAAAAATAATAATACAACTGCGCGATATTGAGCAATACGAATTTGATGAAATTGCAAAAATTGTAGAAATGAACGAAACAGCTATTCGAGTGGCGCTTTCAAGAGCGAGAAAAACAGTAAGAGAAAATATGACAAAAATCCACAGTTATGGAATCGAATAAAATTGAACTGCTGCTAAAAAAATACTTTGAGGGAGAAAGTAGTATTGCAGAAGAGAAAGAATTGCAAAAATATTTTGCGTCAGCCGGAGTTGCGAGGCATTTAGAAAAGTATAAATCGATGTTTGGCTATTTTGCTTATGCGGCTGCACAGGATTCGAAGCAAGAAACTAAAGTACCACAACTGTCTCTAAATAAAAAACAAAATAGAGTTTGGTTGTCGATTGCTGCTTCAATTGTTGTACTATTGGGTGCTGGAACTTATGTGTATTTTGACAGGCAAGTTTCAAACCAAGATTTAGGAACTTACGATAGTCCAGAGGCGGCGTTGAAAGAAACGCAAAAGGCATTGGCCATGTTGTCGAAGAATGTAAATGTTGGCATAGAAAGTGTAATAGCCTTGGAGGAATACGAGGACTCAAAAAATTTAATTTTTAAGGAATAATAAATACATAGAAAATGAAAAAAGTTATAATCACATTAGTGTTAGTTTTAGTGTCAAGCCCGTTTTTTGCCCAAGCTGCTTTCGATAAATTCGACGGCCAAGATGGAGTTACCTCTATTATCGTAAACAAAAAAATGTTTGAATTGATGAGTAAGGTAAAAGTGGACGCTTCCGACAAGGAGACGCAGCAATACATGAGCCTGATAAAAAAGCTGGACAACCTAAAAGTTTTTACCACTAGTAGCTCCAGTGCAACTACTGATATGAAGTCGACTGCTGAAAAGTACATTCGAACTGCTGGCTTAGAAGAATTGATGCGTGTTAATGATAATGGCAAAAACATTAAAATTCTAGTAAAATCAGGAACTACCGACAGTCAAATTAGAGAGCTTTTAATGTTTATTGAAGGTGCAAACAAAGCAAATGAAACTGTTTTGATGTCGTTGACTGGGAATTTTGATTTGAATGAAATTTCGATTCTTACAGATAAGATGAGGATACCAGGTGGTGAGGATTTGAAAAGAGCAACCAAAGGCAAAAAATAAAATGAAAACGATTTATAGTATCGCACTTTTTCTAAGTTTGCTGGTTGCTGGATGCAAGTCGGAGCCTACACTGCAGCGCTATTTTGTGGAGAACACAGAAAATAAAGATTTCATTGCTTTAGATGTTTCGCCTAGTATCTTAAATTTAGACAAAGCAAAATTATCTGTCAAGCAAAACGAAGCTTTCGAATCATTTGACAAGATGAATGTTTTAGCCTTTAAGCTGGATGAAACCAACAAAGCGCAATTCGAAATAGAAAGCGCTAAGGTAAATTTGATTTTAAAGGATGCGAAGTACCAGCAATTGATGAAGTATGGTTCTGGTTCAATTGGAGCTTCTGTTAGCTTTGTAGGAACAGACGAGCATATAGATGAGTTTGTATTATTTGCGAATAACAATGACGCTGGATTTGCGGTCATTCGAGTTTTAGGAAAAGATATGAATCCTAATACTGTAATTGCATTAATGTCGGTTTTAAAAGATTCTAATATCGACATGGCGCAATTAAAGCCTTTGCAGGAAATGTTTAAAAAATAAAATTATACACTTTTAATTAGAAGCGTCTCGGCAGTTTGTCGGGACGCTTTTTTTATAGAGCTAAATTGTAGATATTCAGTACAAATGGGATTTTAGAAAATAATTTACTTCATTCCGTTTTATGCGTATTCCTAACATTATCCTCCCTTATTGTTAATCGTGTAATTAATGTGAAAAATCACTAAAAGTGGGTATTGTAAACGAGTTTTAAGAGTCGTTTCTTTGTAAGATAAAAGATACTCTTTTTTAGACTATTAACAGACTTTAAATAAGATTAAAATGATGATTGCTGCCAAATATAGACAAGCTAATAGCGAGCTAATGCGATACGAATATAAAAATGACAGATTGTATTTATTTCTGGGTGTTTTTTTTATGGTAGCGGCCGGCTGCTCAATTGCAATTTTATTATTTATGGGTTTTTTAATTAAACTTGGATTGCATTTTTAGAGGTAGCGTTGGAATAAGAAGCTCGACAGGATTGACTTCGTGTTTTTATGTCTAATTTTTGCTACTCCACAGGTTTTCGTTATGATCCCAAAGCTCCGCTTTGAAAAAACAAATGCTCAAAAAATAATTTCAAGCAAGCTTGATTATTTTTTGAGCATTTGTTTTTATTCGTGACCACGGTGGGATTTGAACCCACACGCCCTTGCGAGCACCAGCCCCTCAAGCTGGCAAGTCTACCGTTTCTCCACGTGGCCTGAAAATAAAAAAGGTCATTCGCCATGGCGAACAACCTTTTAGTGACCCGACTGGGGCTCGAACCCAGGACCCCATCATTAAAAGTGATGTGCTCTACCAACTGAGCTATCGAGTCATTGCATTCAATTTGAAATATTAGGTGTTGATCACTTAATTTGTGACCCGACTGGGGCTCGAACCCAGGACCCCATCATTAAAAGTGATGTGCTCTACCAACTGAGCTATCGAGTCTTGTATTTCATTGCTTGAATGCGGGTGCAAATATAAGGACTTTATTTGATGTTTTCCAAAGTTTTTTGCTTTAAATTTGTCTTTTTTTAACAATAAATTTTAACGTCTTAGTTTACAAGGTTTTATTCTATGAAGAAAATTATATTATTAGGTTATATGGGTTGCGGTAAGTCGACAATCGCCAAAACACTGGCAAAAATCAATGGGCAACCATTTGTCGATTTGGATGTCTATATCGAAAAAAAAGCGGGATTGTCTATAAATGCTATTTTTGAACAGTATGGAGAGATCAAATTTAGAAAGATGGAACATGAGGCATTTGTTGAATTATTAAACGCTCCTGGACAAATGATAATAGGTCTTGGTGGTGGAACTCCATGTTATGCGAATAATCATGAGTTGTTAAAACGGGATGATGTCGTATCTATATATTTGAAAGCGTCAATTGACACCTTATTTAATAGACTGGTCGTTAATAAAAGCAAAAGACCCCTTATCGCCAATAAAAATGAAGAGGAGATGAAGGAGTTTATTGCTGTGCATCTTTTTGAAAGAAGCTACTATTACAATCAGGCGCAACATAAAGTTACAGTAGATGATAAAACTGTCGATCAAACAGTTCTTGACATCCTTGCGATTTTAGCTTAAATAAGCATGGCTAGTACCATTTTCTTCAAATACTACCTGAACATGCTCTAATAAGGATGTAGATAGTGAGATTCCTTTAAAATCTGCTTTTACGGGGTACTTCTTATGATTGCGATCCACTAGAACTGCCGTCTTGAATTTTTTCAAAGGAACGTCAAGGAAATGTCTAATGGCATATATTAAGGTTGTACCCGAATTTAGTACGTCATCTACAAGGATTAATCCCTTGTTTGCATATTCTTCTTTTAGTAGCGAGGTGTGTATTGCTGATTCTGGATTGATTTTGTTGATTTTTACTTCGCACAGCGAAACCTTTAAGTTCGAAATGCTTTGTAGTTCTTTTGCAATTTTTTCTGCAAAAATAAATCCATTGCTGGCAATCCCCGCAAGTACGACCTCGTTTTCATCGACAAAGGTTTCGTAGATTTGGAACGCTATTCTTTTTATTTTGTGTTCAATCTCTTGATTCGTTAAAATGATATTTTTGCTCATTGTTTTTGTTTAAAATTAATTTTTTAAAGAGTTCTAGTTTTAAGACTAGTTGTCTTCCGGTTCGTCAGTTTTGATTTCATTTCCAAATTCGTCAATATCCCTTCTGTCTTTCTTGGTAGGTCTTCCGGTACCATTTTTTCGATAATGCTGCTTTGACAATTTCAATAATTCCAAATGCTGGAAGGATTCTGCAGGCGTATCATTTCTTCGATACATATCTACCAGTTTAGCTCCTACACGGTTTTCGGGAATGTCTAAGACGGTTATGATTTGCGTAATTTGGTCTTTTCTAAAGGTGATTTTATCAGTAGGAAAAACCTCCTTAGATGGTTTTGCAACAAGCCCATTTACAGTGACATGATTTTTTTTACAGGCTTCTGTCACCATATTTCGAGTCTTGTAATATCGAACGCACCATAAATATTTATCTATTCTCATAATAATTCTAAAATCGGAGTTAAATAGTTTACAAAAATCAATCAAAATTGTATCTTGCGCACTTAAAAAATCAGCTATAATGAACAAATTTAAGTTTTATTTTATTTTATCAATTACAACCCTCTCTTTATTTTCATGTTCAAAGAATAATGATAATGCTGAAATTACTCCTCCTAGAGAATATCCAGTACAATATGCCACAGATATTACTGATATTGAAGAATATTTAAACACCTATTATATAACAGTTACTAATAATCCTGGTGCTCCAGATGATCAGGACGTAGTTTTTACTAAGATTCCAGCAGGAGGAACTCAACCATCTATAATGTCTTATAAAGACAAAACAACTTTTCCTAAATTGTTGAGTAGAGATGTAAAGCTTCATGATATTACTTATAAATTATATTACTTAGTGTTGAGAGAAGGAGTAGGAGTTGCACCTTCTAATGTAGATAATGTTTTAGCATCCTATAAAGGTGGTTATTTAGAACAAACGGTAGCAGAAAGTGTAACTACATTAACAAAAACTGAGTTTGAAGAGGTTAAATTCCCACAACAAATGTTAAGTTTATTCAGCGTTATTAGTGGTTGGAGTGAGGTTTTTCCTCAATTTAAAACTGGGACTTATACTACTAAAGACGACGGAACGGTATCGTACAAAGACTTTGGAGCTGGGGTTATGTTTGTTCCTTCTGGATTAGGATATTATGCTTCAGGTAGTGCTGCTATTCCTGCTTATGCACCTTTAATTTTTAGTTTTAAATTATATGAAATAGGTCGTTTAGATCAAGACGGTGATGGGATACCATCTTACCTAGAGGATTTAGATGGAGATGGTTATCTTAGAGTTTTAGCTACTGGAGTGGCGAATCCTGATGATTCAGATGGAGATGGAATTCCTAATTTCCTTGACGTTGATGATGATGGAGATGGTTATGGTACGAGAGGTGAAATTACTAAAGCTGATGGAACAATTATGGCTTTTGATGCTATACCAGGTTGTGATGGTAATTCATCTGATCCTGCACGGATCAAAAAACACTTAGATAAAAGTTGTAACTAATATAAGTGTAAACTGAGCATAAAAAAAATCCCATTCGCCGCGGCGAATGGGATTTTTTTATGGTAGATAAGAAGTGAATTATTTTCTTTTAATAACTCTTTCTACAGCTTCAACAATTGCTTGATTGTTTAATTTGTATTTATCCATTAATTGTTCTGGTGTTCCTGATTCTCCAAAGCTATCATTAACCGCAACAAACTCTTGTGGAGCTGGATTGTTTAATGCTAATACTCTAGATACGCTTTCGCCAAGACCTCCAAGAATATTGTGCTCTTCGGCAGTAACGATACATTTAGTTTTAGTCAATGATTTTAGAATTGCTTCTTCGTCTAGTGGTTTGATCGTATGTATGTTGATTACTTCGGCAGAAATTCCTTTTGCTTCTAATGCTTCAGCAGCGATAAGTGCTTCCCAAACTAAGTGTCCAGTAGCTACGATTGTTACATCTGTTCCTTCGCTTAATAGGATTGCTTTCCCAATTACGAAAGGTTCGTCAGCTGGCATAAAGTTAGGTACAACTGGACGTCCAAAACGCAAGTATGCTGGACCATGATGATCAGCAAGTGCGATTGTCGCTGCTTTTGTTTGATTGTAATCACAAGTATTGATTACAGTCATTCCAGGTAGCATTTTCATTAAACCAATGTCTTCAAGGATTTGGTGAGTTGCTCCATCTTCTCCTAATGTTAATCCCGCGTGTGACGCACAGATTTTTACATTTTTCTCAGAGTAAGCTACTGATTGACGAATTTGGTCATAAACTCTT
The DNA here is from genome assembly GCF_004349145.1 of Flavobacterium hiemivividum. Classification (GTDB taxonomy): domain Bacteria; phylum Bacteroidota; class Bacteroidia; order Flavobacteriales; family Flavobacteriaceae; genus Flavobacterium; species Flavobacterium hiemivividum. The sequence continues at coordinate 104,627 of NZ_SMFO01000008.1, forward strand.
CCTGTAGAAAAGTTAGCAAAAGTTCCTGTGAAAGGAATTTTACCTCCAATGGTTAATCCCGCTGCAATTCCAATCATGTTTGCTTCAGCAATTCCGATTTGGAAAAAACGCTCTGGATGATTTTTCTTGAAATCGTCAAATTTTAACGAACCAATTAAATCAGCACAAAGTGCCACTACGTTTTCGTTTTTTTGACCTAATTCAGTCATTCCCGCTCCAAAACCTGAACGAGTATCTTTACTTCCTGTATTTGTATATTTTTTCATTTTATGCTGAATTTATTTCAGTATCTTTTTTCTTAATAGTCTAATTCGCCGCCTGCATTATAGTTTTGTGCCAAAGCATCTTCCAGTTGAGCATCGTTAGGTGCTTTTCCGTGCCATGCATGCGTATTCATCATGAAATCTACTCCGTTACCCATTTCAGTATGTAACAATACACAAACTGGTTTTCCTTTTCCTGTTCTAGACTTAGCATCTGTCATTCCAGCAATAATTGCTTCGATGTCATTTCCTGCTTTGATATCAATAACATCCCAATCAAAAGCTTCAAATTTAGCGCGGATGCTTCCCATTGCTAGAACTTCATCAGTAGAACCATCAATTTGTTTTCCGTTTAAGTCAATTGTAGCAATAATGTTGTCTACTTTCTTTGCAGAAGCATACATAATTGCTTCCCAGTTTTGACCTTCTTGTAATTCACCATCACCGTGAAGAGTGTAAACTAAATGATTGTCATTGTTCAATTTTTTAGCTTGAGCAGCTCCAATACCTACAGATAAACCTTGTCCAAGTGAACCAGATGCAATTCTAACTCCTGGTAAATTGTCGTGAGTAGTTGGGTGTCCTTGTAATCGTGAATTGATTAGACGAAAAGTAGCTAATTCTGAAACTGGAAAATAACCGCTTCTTGCTAAAACGCTGTAGAAAACTGGAGAGATATGTCCGTTTGAAAGGAAGAAAAGATCTTCTCCAATGCCGTCCATATCAAAACCTTCTTTGCGGTCCATTAAATTTTGGTATAAGGTTACCATAAATTCAGTACAACCTAGTGATCCTCCTGGATGACCTGAGTTAACAGCATGTACCATTCGAAGGATATCTCTTCTGACTTGGATAGTTAAATCCTTTAATTGTTGTGTGTTAGGCTTCATTTTGTGTGTAAAAGTTAAACTGTCGCAAAGGTAATTTTTATTTTGGCGTAAGACAAATGATTTTTGATTTTGTTCTTAGAGTGATTTATAAGGATAATTACTAGAAATTGAGGCTGTAACAATGTCTTTTTTTGAATTTGTTTTTGCCGTTTTGAATCTTTTTAAGCTTGTTTTTTTTTAAAATGCTACTGTAATTATTATCTTGCGAGTATGTATGAGCAATTAGCAAAAAGTATTGGTGAAAAAGTAGCACTGACTGCAGCGGAGTTTGATTTGTGTAAGACTTTTTTTATTCCAAAAAAAATAAGGAAGAAGCAAACTTTACTATTAGAAGGGGATGTTTGTACCTATAATGCTTTTATCGAAAAAGGGATTTTACGTTCCTACACAACTGATGCTAAAGGAAATGAACACATCATACAGTTTGCTTTTGAAGGCTGGTGGATCACTGATTTATCCAGTTTTTTAATGGGAGAGAATTCTACTTATACGATTGAAGCCATTGAAGATTCGGAACTATTGCTATTAACGGCTGCAGCAAGAGAAGAATTAATGAATGCGCTACCGGTTTTTGAACGCTATCAAAGACTTCTATTAGAAAACGCTTATATTGCTTTGCAAGCAAGAGTAAATTCAGCGTTGACCGCAACTGCCGAAGAGAAATATACCAAACTTACCATTGCCTACCCTGATATTGTAGCGCGTGTACCCCAACACATGATCGCTTCCTACCTCGGTCTTACCCCAGAAACACTAAGCCGAGTGCGAAAACAAATTACTCTTCGAAAATAAAATTGATTTAGATCAATGGCATTTCTTATTCTATCTCAATGGAACTAAGCGGTGTCTTACTATAGTTTTGCAGCAGTAAAAACAAGAGAAATGCAAAACGTAAGAACCATTGCCGTTATTGGAGCCGCTGAGAAAAGAAATTTTACAGTACTCAAAGAATTAGGAGAGCAATATCAACTGCTTTTATTCGATAAAGATCAAGATGCACTTTCAGAAATTCACGAAAGCCTTTTGGCACAAAATCGCCACGGCTATATTGAAAAAATGGATTGTGCTGTAAATGCAAGTTGGGAAGCTGATATTATAATTCTTTCTGGCTTTTGTATAAATGATGCAGCAGCTGTCGAAAAAATAAAGGAAGTTGCTACAGCAAAAATCATCATTGTTTTGGAAAACGAAGAGGAGTTTACTTCATCGATAAACAACCAACTCAGTTTTGATCTTATTTTTCCTCATTCTAAAATAGTCGAAATTATCAATCTCTCTATTGATGAAAATACAGAGAAAGAATTTCTACTAGAAGGTCATAACTCAAAAGCTTTGGATACCGTTTCTGGAATTTTCGAAGGCTGTGGCTTTACGACTTACATATCTCAACTTAATTAATAAATAATAACAATATGAGTAATTCCATTTTATTACGTCCATTTAAACATAACGATACCATTTTTAATAACCGTATGGCAATGGCGCCCATGACCAGAAGCCGTGCCGGTAATGAAGGAAATTTAGCAACAGAACAGATGGCTATTTACTATGCTGACCGCGCTGATGCTGGTTTAATAATTACCGAAGGTACCGTGGTAAGTACAAAAGCAGCCGGTTTTATTAATGTTCCCGGGATTTATAGCGAGGAGCAAACAGAAAGTTGGAAACAAGTGACGCAAGCCGTACATGACAAAGGCGGAAAGATATTTGTTCAACTTTGGCATACTGGGAGATTATCACATCCTGACTTGCACAATGGAGCGTTGCCGCATGCGCCTTCGGCAATTAATCCAGAAGCAAAAGCATTTGTAGCGACTGGTTTTATAGATACAGTGACACCAAAAGAAATGACCGTTGCTGAAATTAAAGCGACAGTCCTAGATTTTAAAAACAGCACTAAAAATGCAGTTGAAGCAGGCTTTGACGGAGTAGAATTGCATGCAGCAAACGGCTATTTGTTTCACCAGTTTTTTAATGGAACTTCAAATATACGAACAGATGAATACGGTGGAAGTATAGAAAACAGAGCCCGAATATTGTTCGAAACATTAGACGCTTTAAACGGAGTTATTGACTATTCTAAAGTTGGAGTTCGTTTAAATCCTTCTATGCACGGAGTACAAGGAATGACAGTAGATCAAGATACAATTCCTACACATGAGTATATCGTGAATCGTTTAAATGACTATGGTTTAGCTTATGTACATTTAACGGAGCCTTTTACTGATGTAAGCGAGGTTCCTTATGCTGTCGCTCAAGTAGCAAAACATTTTAGACCAATATACAAAGGGCTACTAATGATTAATAAAGGATTTACAAAAGAAACTGGAAACCAAGTGCTAACAGATGGAGATGCTGATATGGTAGCTTACGGAGTACCGTTTATAGCTAACCCAGATTTAGTGGAACGCTTTAAACAAGATGCGCCTTTAAACAAAGCTGATCAAAGTACTTTTTACACTTTCACTGCCGAGGGATATAATGACTATCCAAAAATGAATGCCTAATTTTTATCTGAATATTTAATTTGTTCGAAGGTTTAACGACTTTACGGCTGAATGCTACTAATGCAATGCTAGTATTTAATGATTGTCTTTTAAACCTTAATAAAATAGAAAGCCCCAAAATTGGGGCTTTTTATATGCACTATTTTAAGATCGCTTTCCTGGTCTGCTTCTCATGAATTTATTTCTACCGAATAATTTCGAATAAAACAACACAGTTAATAAGTGCTATACATTCCTTATATTTTGTTTTGCAAACTGCTCCAGCCGCCACCGTTATAAACGTGCTCAAAACCATTCGATTTTAAAATGCTTTTTGCAGAGGCGCTTCGCATTCCTGATGCACAACAAGTAATGATAGTAGCATCTTTTTTTAATTTCGAAATATGATTCGAAAGATCATTCAGCGGAGTATTAATGGAACCTTTTATATGTCCCTGTTTGTATTCTCCCGGACTACGAACATCAAGAATTACCGCTCCTTTTTTTACTAATTCGGCGTAATCTGCTTTTGGCCCAAGACCAAATATTTTTTTTAATAAGTTGATCATTTTACTTTGTTGCTTGCGATTGATAATAATTTACGTCGAGCCAAGAACCACCGTTATGACACTCGATTCCATGCTGAGAGAGGAAGTTCTGTGCTTGTCCGCTTCTGTTTCCAGAGGCGCAACATAAAATTAGAGGCGATTTCATGTTTTTTAATTCTTCGACTCTTTGTGGTATTTCATTCAGCGGGATGTTAATGGAGCCCGCTACATTTCCGCCCATAAATTCTTCGTACGAACGAACATCTACAACGGTTCCTTGTTTTTCTTTGATTGTATTTTCTAAGCTCATTTTCTCTGGTTTTATAAATTTTGAATTGCGCTAAAAAGCAGTATTACTGATCGATGTCTTTGATATTGTATTCTAATTGGATAAGACAAAAGTAGTACAAAATAAAAGTAGTGTCAGTAACTTTTGTTACACAAGTAAATAATTAACGTTCCGTATTAAAACAGTTAAATTTCAAAAATGGTTCCGCCTAAAGCCTATTTTAAATCTTATTGCTCCTGCGCAGAAGGGAGTTTTTATTTTTTTTTTTCGAAATAAAAAATATTCAGGATAGAGAGATTTTATTTTGTAATAAAATCAGGACTGTTTTCTCATTTCTTCTAGCATGTTAATTATTTTATCCAGTTTGTGGACTTCAATATTATTGAGTTGTCTTGCCAGCGCTTCTATTTCCATTTTGGCATCTATGTTAGTCTGATAATCGGCTTGTGCTTGAGCGCGATCTCTTTCGTTTTGCCTGTTTTGGGACATCATGATAATTGGCGCTGCATAAGCCGCCTGCGTTGAGAATACCAAATTGAGTAAAATAAAAGGATACGCATCCCAATGTTTTACAAAGGCAATCAGGTTTAATGTCATCCAGAGAACGACCAGAATCGTTTGTATAATTATGAATTTCCAAGATCCCATACTTTTTGCGACGGCGTCGGCAAGGCGACTTCCAAAACTTAAAGATTCTAACTGTTTTTGATGCCAAGTGTTTTTTACTCCCATACTACGGTAATTTGATGCGTTTATAATTTTTTAAATTGGCGTAAGCTCTTTGTGGTTGCAATAATTTTAATTAACCAAAAAAGCAGGGTTATTTCGGCTCCTTTATTTAATTTTTCCATATTGCAATGATTATTGCGATGGTGAGCTAAGAAAGTAGTTTTACTCTTTTACATATTTATTTTGGAAACAATCGTAACATTCATCGTTAAGAAAAAGTTTATTGTCAGCGCGCGAGAAAGACTGTTTCCCATCATTTTCATAAACGATTAATTTCTTTTCACCTCCAAAAATGGAAGTCCCAGTTTGAATAGTATAGGCGGTTTCAGAAACCAAAGCTTCATTAATATATTTTTTTATTTTTGAGTTCGAAATTTCAAGTTGAATCGTTTTTCCGGTAGATTTTGGGGTTTCCGTTCTTCCGTCAATCCCACCAGAGGATTCAACCCAATTCCATTTTCCAATGATGGAGTTGTTTTTAGTGCTACTCGATTCAGAGGAACAGCTTATTATAGAAAGAAGTACTACGATCAGGCATGTTATTTTTCTCATCATTATAATTTTCGAATAATTAAAAAATAAGTTGGAGTTTTTACTAACTTAGAAAGTTTAGCGTATCCAAATTTAAGTATTTTCGGCTTTGTTTTTACATGTCGGGAAAGAAGCAGCTGTTGTTGTAGCGATCTATTTTTGTGTGAGAACTAAACTTTCAATTTGAGTGATAAAATTACTTGTTGCTTTCTATTATTTGCAGCAGCGACTGCAAAATCTCTTGACCTTCTTCCCAATATTTCAATTCTGATTCGGAATTGAGATGGCCTTTCTCACCGATATTTATAAAGGAACTTCCCCATTTTTCGGCTAAGAATGCTGCTCTTTCTACTGAGATATACGGATCATTAGAGCTAGTTATCACGATAGATGGAAATTCTAATTTTAACAAAGGAATAGGAGCGAAGTTTCTAATTTCTTCTGGCGTGTGCGCGGGAGAATCTACATCAGCGGGCGCGACAAGTAAGGCTCCTGCTATTTTGTGTCCTTTGTTTTCTTTAGACCAATGATTGATCAATGAGCAAGAAAGACTGTGAGCAACGATAATTATTTCGCCTTCGGCAGCTTCGATTGAAGCAGTTAAACTTTCGAGCCAATCTTCTAAAATTGGGTTGTTCCAGTCCTTTTGAGTCACTTTTTGAGAAGTGTCAAAATGCTGTAGCCAATAGTTTTGCCAATGCGTCTCTCCTGAGTCACCTAGTCCAGGAAGGATTAAAATAGTATAATTCATGTATTCCTGTTTTAATATAAGTCTGAATCTAAATTCAATAATTTTTCTATCACTTCACATTTCGCTGTATTCGTGTTCATTCGAATAATCAAAACATACTTTTATTCAAAAGCAAATCATCTCTTACAAATCTAATGAATTCCATTTCGTTCTGTTATCATAAAATGAATTTTCATTGAAATGTAAATCAGTGAAGCAGCTTTTTCATTAATGTATATATTTGTAAAAAAACCATGCGTTACAAAATTGGTATACTCGTTTTCTTAAGTAGTATTATTTTAAGTAGTTGTGCTACAAAAAAAATAACAGACGTCTCTTATTTAGTTGCTTCGAAAGAAAATACGATAGCCGCGCCCAAGCTGAATGTTTTTATTCCTCGAAATTCTAAAGCTAAATCGCTTCCTGTTTTAATATTTGTTCATGGCGGCTACTGGAATAGTGGTAGCAAAGGGACTTATGATTTGCTGGGCCGCAACTTCTCACGAAAAGACGTTGTTACTGTGATTCCTGACTATACCTTAAGTCCAGATACGGATTATGACGGAATGACCAAACAAATTGCTACCGTCATTCAGTGGACAAAAGACAGTATAAGTAAGTACAAAGGTAACCCAAATCAAGTTTTTGTAACGGGACATTCAGCAGGTGGACATCTGGCTGCATTAGCGGTTATGAATCCCAAATACGGAATTAAACCAAGCGGTATTTCTGGAATTATCTTGAATGATGCTGCGGGTTTAGACATGAAACATTATTTAGAGGAAAATCCACCTACATCTGAACACGATTATTTAACCACCTGGGGCAGCTCGCCCGCAAAATGGCAGGATGCTTCACCCATTTATTTTTTGGATAAAAATACACCGCCATTTTTAATTTATGTAGGTGATAAAACCTATACTTCCATAAAAGTAACTAACAAACGCTTTATAGATGCTTTGCATCCCTTTCAGCCAGAAGTTACAGCTGTGCGATTAAACAAAAAACACGTTCCCATGGTTACACAGTACTTTTGGCCTTATAGCAATCGTTTTAATGAAGTGATGGACTTTATGAAAAGCCAGCAGAAATAATTTCTTTTTTAAGATTAATGAAAATCAAAGTAGGGTAAATTAGTGCACAGTTGTCTTACTTATGAGGATACCAATAAAATACTATTGCAATAACATTAATTTTAAAATTATGAAAACAGTTAAAACACTTTTGATTATAATGATTTTTACTTTCTTGCCAAAAATGAATGCGCAAGAAGCCAGAGTTAGCCATGATGGCAAAGTAGAAGCAAAACATACTTTGTCGTATTATCAACAAAGAGGTCGTGAAGACGCTCAATACGAGCAAAAGTTTACCGCAAGTACGAAAGCCGAAGAACGAGCTTTCTGGAAGGAGCAAAAACAGTACGAAAAAGACTTACGTAAAGAAAACAGACGCGGCTACAAAGTGTATATTCAAGCAAAGAATGATTCGTATGCTGAGCACCAGCACAACTGCGACGGAAATTGTCATCATAGTGACTATTGGTATGAAAATGCAGCACATTACCATTATGAATACCGTCAGCCTCGATATGAAAATCGATCTTCTAGCGCCACAGTAAAAACACAAATAGAGGTTAGTGTGCCAAAGGTAAGAGTAGGAATTTTTTAATTTACGAAAACAGAAAACTGCACTGTCCCAAAAGTGTATGGTCAAAAGAAGGACTTCGACTTTAAAGTTGGAGCCCTTCTTTTTTTATTTGGTATAATTTGGCTCGAAAATAATTTCCAAATTAAGAATGAGAATCAACCTTATTTTGGTTTCTTTTAAACAGCAGATTTTTACTACTGCCAATTTTCATTTTGAAAAATAAAAAAAAATAAATTCCAGATTGTCAAATGATTAAAAGTAAAAATGAACGAAAAAAATATTGTCCACTTAATTATACTTTGAGTTTAGTAGGGACTTAATGGAAACCATTAGTATTGTTCCATTTATTGGATGGTATTTTACGTTCTGGATTACGATAAAAGAAAATTCCTGAAATTTCAAATATAATGTTTGTCCAAACAGTACTAGAATTAGAAACGGACGGTCTTATTTCTAGAAAGATTTTCCCGGTCGTTCCGCCAAGAGTTGAATAAAAACTAAGCGATAGAGGAAGGTCGCTTGAAGCTATTTTATGAAGCTTGGATACCTGGGAAATTGAAGATAATCCTAAATAAATTGAATTAATTATAAGTTGGAGTCCTAAGAATTTCTTCTTTATAATTTGTTTTGGTAGAAATTCTAGTCTCTTTCAAACAAGTACCTTTGGAATCTTTGGCCAAGCAGCTTATTAAACCTTCGTCAATAAGTTTATCATTTTTGTCCAATGTAATGATTTTAACGAGCTCTTTGTTAGTATAATAAAAATGCTGTGTGTGGAAAGTGGTGAAATTATCTGCTCTTTTAGCAATAGTTCCATCTTTATTATAATGGTAAATGCTTTCGTTTTCTTTGTATTGTTTTTTAGTATAACAGCTAATGCGTTCGCGCTGTTTGGGTTTCCAACGTGTCTTACAGTAATAAGGTTCTCTATCTGTATGCGATTCGACAACAAACCATAATTTCTTTTCAGTTTCTTGTATTAAGTTCCCTAAGGAGTCAACAGTTTTTGAGTATTTGACACGGCCATTTTTAGTAAATACCATCTCCTTTTTAGATAAAAGTTTTTTCTCATTATTTATTACTAGATATATCTCTTCGGTTAAAGATTTTATCTCTTCGGGCAGTAGTAGCTTCTTGCTGTCTTTTTTTGTGGCACAGGATAGGAATGATAAAAATAGGATTAAAATTAATAAGGCTCTCATAATAGTTAATCATTAATTATGAGTTTAAGTTACTAATTTTAAATGATTTAAAATATAATTCATATTTAAATAATGCATGATAGATTTTTAGCAAAGAGTCTCGTATTTTATTAACAACTAAAAACGAAAACATTTAATTTAAAAGGTAACTGACTGTACAAAAAAACAGTTAGTCCCTAACGGTTATGAACTAGATAAGTGTTATTATAAGAGGGTTTCACAACGTTTGTCATTCCGTAGGAATCTCAAATGCTATAGTTCCTTAAAGCAATTAAATGAAGTAACTGTTAATTCTAGGAAGTGGCAATTAGAATGGGCACGAAGTCGGGAGACTTCGTGCAGTGGTCTGGAACTTTTTTAGTTTTCAAGCAATACTCTGGAGAGCAGAGTTCATTATTCTCCCATTATTAAAAAAACAATATACCCAACATACAGCATCAGAAATAATACACCCTGCCATTTTTCCATTACATTTTTTTTTCCGATGAATAAAATTGCAAATAATAACAAGCTGGAAAAAACGGCCATTGCAATATCTGAGTTTCCAGATGGTTTAAATGGCAATGGCTTAATCAAAGCGCTGACACCCAATATCCAGAAGATGTTAAAAATATTAGAGCCGATTACATTTCCAATAGCAATGTCTGTATCCTTCTTATAAGCTGCCACAGCAGAAGTAGCAAGTTCGGGAAGCGAAGTGCCCACGGCTATTACAGTGAGGCCGATTAAATATTCACTTACTCCAAATTGACTAGCAATCTCAACTGCTCCATCGATAATCCAGGTGCCACCCAAAACCAATCCCGTTAAGCCCAGAATGATGTATACAACAGACTTTAAATTGCTTAACTGGCTAATTTCTTCCTTTGTTGCATTCTCTGATTTCCTGGCAATGCTAAAAATATAATAAATAAATATGATGAAAAACCCAAGTAGGATAAGCCCATCACTCCTGGTTAATTCTGAATTTTCTTTTTGGTCAATCAAGTGGTCGTTGGCAAGAATGCCCAATACCAGTGCCGCCAGCAAACTGAAAGGAATTTCTTTCCATACTGTTGTGCTTTGTACCGCAAGCGGAAAAATAATCGCGGACACACCAAGTATCAATAGGATATTAGCAATGTTACTGCCTATAATATTACCAATGGCAATTTCAGGACTACCCTGAGTACTGGCAAAAACATTGACGAACATTTCGGGAGCAGAAGTACCAAATGCTACTATCGTTAATCCAATTACCAAATTAGATACGTTCATTTTTTTGGCAATAGAAGAAGCTCCCGTCACCATTAAATCAGCACCTTTTATGAGTATTATCAATCCGATGAAAAATAGAAAATAAGTCAGCATTTAGTGTTGTTTTTTGATTTTATTTCGGTTTATTACTAATGTTCAAGTTGTTCAATAAAGTTTTTTTTCGATATAGCAAATTGCTTTCGGTTCGGTAGTTAGGCAAAATCGCAATGTGTGACCTTTAAAATTCCGCCGCTTCGCGTCAGTTGGGAAGATTATAACCGATTATTTTTAACTAAAGATAAAAAATCTTGCGAAATATAAAGTGAACATACAACAAAAATCGAAATTACACGAAATTTCTGTGATTCCTTGAAGCAGTTAAATGGAAAGATCCTAAATCTAGGAAGTGACAATTGGAATGGGTACGAAGTCGGGATATTTAGCACAGCAGTTAAGTTTCATTTAAGTTTGAATCAATACTTCGTAGAGAAGGAACTCCATAATGTTCGTCATTCCGCAGGAATCTCAAGCAATGTATTTATATAAAGGAATTAAATGGAGTAATTGTTAAATTTAAGAAGTGATAATTGGAATGGGTACTAAGTCGGGAGACTTCGTCCAGCGGTGCAGGCCAAATGATTCTCCAGCGATAAATAGTGATTTGTGATTTTAACAATCGCCTGTAAACAGCGGATTTTTAGTCATTTTCTGTAATTTCCTTTCTAATTTTCGGCATTAAATAAGCCCAAATAGGAATGTTTAACAATAAAAATAATAGAAAATTAAATTTAGATTCAGACTCAATACTCAAGGTAATAAAAGCACCTAAAAGCACTCCAAATGAAAAAAATAAGGTGGCTGTTAATGAGATTGCTTTTTTAGAGAATGTTAGTTTTCCAATTGTAATTGATTTCATAGATTTTATTTTTTTTATTAGCAATTAAAGGTGGCGGTGCGAAGTCAGGAGATTTCGTACAGCGGTGACTTCGCAGCATTTCAGTACTATTTTAGTATGAATGAATACTTCTGAGAATTGGTTGTGGCTTTGTATTTAGTAGACATCGTTTTTTAATTTTCTAAACCAGTACAATTTAGTTTGCTAACCTCTTGAATGCCATATTTAATCAATACACATTAGATTTATAGTTTTTGTTTTACTATGTTGGCACGGATTACAAATCCGCACTATCGGGTCTCAAGGAATGTATTTCCATAAAGGAATTAAATGGAGTAATTGTTAATTTTAAGAAGTGATAATTGGAATGAGTACGATGTCGGGAGACTACGCACAGGGGAATTCGTGCAGCGGGCGAGAATTTCGCAAGAATTTTCCAGATGAGCATAGATCCAGGATCGTTTATACACGGTGTTGTAAGACGTTTTTCAGAAAGGTAAATCATCTGGTTCATTCATTTTATCCAGTTCCTGCTTAGACAAAATTCTCTTGGATAGGACATAATTTTTCCAAAAATGTTTTCCTTTATTTGTTAGTACATAATAAACTCTTTGATTCTCGTCGTCATCTACTTTTTTGATTAATCCACTATAGATTAATTTTTCTATTACAATTTTGTCTATGTTCTTTGGAATAGATTTAAATTGACTTATTTCTGAACCAATTTCCTCAAAATATGTTGAAACCTCGGTTTTTAAAAACTCTTCATATTCTTTGTCCAAACTCATCTTCATTTCCTCATTAAATTCGGTGTTTTCAGGACTTTCTAAACTTATGTATTGCTCGAGCTTTTTTTGTTCCTTTTTTGATTCAGTCAAATCAATTTTCAATCTTTCAATTATTTTGTCTTTTTCGGTATTGACTTTTGTAAGTTCTTGGATATTTGAATTTAATTGAGATATTTCTGCATTACCTGCTTTTTCTTGTTCATATTTAAACTCTTCTCTCGCAATTTTTTGTTTATCTCTTAAATCGGATAATTGTTCACTGATAGAATTCCGCTTTCTTCCGAATTTAGCATACTGAACTAAAACTTCAATTAACCAAGTGATATATGGCAATAATAAAACATATCCAAAACTGAAAATTAAAGGATAGAACAGATTGAATTGTATTTCGTTGAAATTTTCAGATATATAATTTATTCTGTCCTCGATTTTTTTATCAGAAAGTAAAAGAGTAAAAATTGGTCGCCAGTTAAAAGCTAACCAGGAAAGTAAAAATGAAAATATAAGAGGGTTTTTCAATCTTTCATTTGATACATTAAATAAGTTCGATATAAATTCTTTCATTACTTTACGTGGTTGGTCAAATGTTTTACAACTTGTAGATATGTATGACAGCCGTCATACATTATTTGTAAGGCTAATGTAAGAAAAAAACATTATAAATCACCAAATCGATTTTTGTTTTAATCGTCTGCGTAGAAAGAACTTTGTTTTTAAAATATTCGTTCTCGCGAGCGCGTGAGGGATAGTAGCGGCATCTCCCGGTTTAGAAAAACAAGGCTTTTGGGCGTAGTTTTTATTAATCGGGAATACAGCGAATAGCCCGACCTGAGTTAAATTGCAGGATCGAACAGTGAAGCAATTACGAAGGGCACGCCCAAACAATTCTCAAGCGATAAATTGCGATTTGTAATTTTAATAATCTCCTGTAAACAGCAGAAAGTTTTATATTACAATCCCATTTTTAATGGAAATCCTAAATCTTAATTAATTTTTGTAATTATCTAATTTTCAAATTGTCGAATTAACCTATCTTTGCGCTCCCGAATGGTCGGGAGAAAAAAGCATCTATGAAATGTGCTGTGCTGATCTTAATCTAAATAAAGAGACTGCTAGCAAATTACATCATACTGAAAAAAGCATCTATGAAGTTTGATTTATTACAAAAAGACCCGCAGACGAAAGCCAGAGCGGGAAGCATTACTACTGATCACGGTGTTATAGAGACACCTATTTTTATGCCCGTTGGGACCGTAGCCTCTGTAAAAGGGGTGCACCAGCGAGAATTGAAAGAAGATATAAACCCAGATATTATCCTGGGAAACACCTACCATTTATACCTACGCCCACAAACGGAAATCCTAGAGAAAGCCGGTGGATTGCATAAATTCATGAACTGGGATCGTAATATTTTGACTGATTCTGGAGGATATCAAGTGTATTCACTTTCGGGAAACCGAAAAATTAAGGAAGAAGGAGTGAAGTTTAAATCGCATATTGACGGTTCGTACCACTTTTTTACGCCAGAGAATGTGATGGAAATTCAACGTACCATAGGTGCCGATATTATCATGGCATTTGATGAATGTACGCCTTATCCTTGTGACTACCGATATGCACAGCGCTCTATGAAAATGACACACCGCTGGTTAGACCGTTGTGTGAACCATTTGGAGAAAGTGCCAGTGAAATACGGTTATGATCAAGCATTTTTCCCTATTGTACAAGGAAGTTGTTATAAAGACTTGCGTCAACAATCGGCGGAATATATTGCAAATAGCAACCAAGTAGGAAACGCAATTGGCGGACTTTCAGTAGGAGAACCTGCCGAAGAAATGTATGCCATGACTGAGGTAGTTTGCGAAATTTTGCCAGAAGATAAACCGCGTTACCTAATGGGTGTGGGTACTCCGATAAATATTTTAGAAAACATAGCCTTAGGAATTGACATGTTTGACTGTGTGATGCCTACACGTAACGCTAGAAACGGAATGTTGTTTACGGCTAACGGTACGATTAACATTAAAAACAAAAAATGGGCAGATGATTTTTCTCCTATTGACGAAATGGCAATTACTTATGTGGATACTGAGTACACAAAAGCCTACTTGCGTCACTTGTTTGCGGCTAATGAATACTTGGGGAAACAAATCGCTACGATTCATAATCTTGGGTTTTATATGTGGTTGGTTCGCGAGGCCAGAAAACATATCTTAGCCGGAGATTTTAGAACTTGGAAAGAAATGATGGTTCGTAATATGAGTCAGAGATTATAAAAAATGTTTAAAGGTTTTTAGTTTAAACTTTAAAACTCCTAGCGTGATTTTGCAACTTTTCTAAACTTTAAACTTTTAAATCTTAAACCTTACACTTTTTTAAATGCTTTCAATAATTGATAAATACATTCTGAAAAGATACCTAGCCACTTTTGCGGCCATGTTGGGTATGTTTATTCCTATCGGGATTGTTATTGATGTATCAGAGAAGGTGAATAAGATGATTGAGAACAAGGTTCCATTGCTAGAAATTGCGATCTATTATTACCATTTCACGATTTACTTTGCTAATTCCCTTTTTCCAATATTCCTGTTTTTATCGATTATTTGGTTTACCTCAAAACTGGCTAACAATACCGAAATCATTGCAGTACTAAGCTCGGGGATTTCTTTTACCCGTTTTTTGAGACCGTATATTATTGGTGCTTCGCTGATCTCAGTGTTTGTTTTGATTATGGGATTCTATGTGGTTCCGGCATCGAGTGAAGGCTTTAATAATTTTAGATATACTTATCTAAAAGGAGGCGGAAAGGAAGCCATGCGAGGCGATAATACCGATGTGTATCGCCAGATAAACGACAATGAATTTCTCTATGTGAACAGTTTTAATAGCGCTTCTAAAGTGGCTTTTAACTTTGCCTTAGAAAAATTTGATAAGGAAAAATTAGTTTCTAAGGTTACTGCTAGTCGTATTAAATGGAATCCTGAGGATAGCACTTATACGATGTATGATTATAACAAAAGAACCGTTGGTGTTTTAAGCGATAAGATAGAAAAAATGCCTGAGAAAAAGACTAAGTTCAGTTTTGATCTCGAAGATTTAACGCCGGTCGTTTATATTGCCGAAACCTTAAGCTTGAAAAATCTGTATCAGTTTATTGATAAAGAAAAAAAGCGTGGTTCTTCTAATATCAATGTCTATATGGTGGTTTTGTACAAAAAGTATAGTGTGCCGGTTTCGGCATTTATATTGACCATAATTGCTGTTTCTGTTTCGTACAAAAAACGAAGGGGAGGAATGGGAATGAATCTAACCATTGGTATTGCGATTGCTTTTGGCTATGTGTTTTTTGATAAGATTTTTGGTACACTGGCCGAAAAATCTACTTTTTCACCACTTTTAGCAGTGTGGTTCCCCAATATTATTTTCGGAATATTAGCGATATTTTTACTACGCAATGCAAAACGATAAATTAAAAAGTTACATCAGCCTTCATCTAATCGTGTTTATTTGGGGTTTCACGGCAATTTTAGGAGCGCTAATTACAATCACTGCCGATGCTATTGTTTGGTATCGAATGCTATTGGCTGCAGCCTTCCTATTTGTATTTATAATTTTCAAGAAAAAATCCTTTCGGGTTCCTTTAAATTCGTTTTTGAAATTAATTTTTGTAGGATTCCTGATTGCGATGCACTGGATTACCTTTTTTCATGCCATCCATGTTTCTAATGTTTCTATAACCCTTTCTGTTTTCTCCTTAGGCGCCTTTTTTGCCTCTATTTTAGAACCGCTTTTTTATGGTCGAAAAGTATTGTGGTACGAAGTATTCTTTGGAGTCATCATAATCGCTGGTTTAGCGATGATTATGAAAGTGGAGGTGAATTACTTAAGTGGAATGCTTTATGCTTTGGTTTCGATAATATTAGGTGTCCTGTTTACCCTTATGAACGGGAAATTAATTCAAAATCATGACGCTACCGTGATCTCCTTTTATGAGTTCCTTGCAGGTGTGTTTTTTATATCGATTTATTTTTTATTCGAAAATAAATTCACTGCCGACTTCTTTGTATTGTCCTATAACAATTGGATGCTAATGATAATTTTAGCGTCAATTTGTACCGCTTACGCCTTCACAGCATCTGTTAAAGTGATGAAAAAACTAAGTCCGTACACGGTTATGCTTACCACTAACTTAGAGCCAGTTTATGGAATTATATTAGCTTATTTTATAATTGGTGGAAAAGAGAAAATGAGTTTCTCGTTTTATATTGGAGCCGTAATTATCCTTATTACAGTAATATTGAATGCTATTATCAAACACAAGGTAGGCAAAAAAGTTCAGCCTATTAGTGAGGTAAATTCTGATTTAATGTAGTAAAATTACTGTAAATCAGCCTTGTTTCGTTCTTAATCTGGTAATTAGTATCAAATTGAAGTTGGTGTATAATAGCGTTATTTATTGCTTTTCTTGATCTTGTCAAAACCGAAAGGAACAGGATGGCTAAGAAAGAAATTAATGATAAAATCACATTTAGATAACGGCTTTTAAGACTAAAGTAAAAAATAAACGATTGCAAACGATTTAAAATTTTATATTTGCAGTTCCAAATAAAAAACAAAAACGCACAAATCCTATGGAATATTTAGATTTTGAGCTTCCGATAAAAGAACTAGAAGATCAGTTAACAAAATGTATCGTTATTGGTAAAGAATCAGATGTTGATGTAACAAATACCTGTTCGCAAATCAATAAGAAACTTATCGAAACCAAAAAAACGATTTACAAAAATCTGACAGCATGGCAACGTGTACAATTGTCAAGACATCCTAGTAGACCGTACACTTTAGACCACGTAAGAGCACTTTGCGGTGATACTTTCCTAGAACTTCACGGTGACAGAGGGTTTAAAGATGATAAAGCAATGATTGGTGGTCTTGGAAAAATTGACGGTCAATCTTTTATGATTGTGGGTCAACAAAAAGGATACAACACGAAGACGCGTCAATACAGAAACTTTGGGATGGCAAATCCTGAAGGATATCGTAAAGCATTGCGTTTGATGAAAATGGCAGAGAAATTTGGCATTCCAGTTCTTACACTGATTGATACTCCGGGCGCATATCCAGGACTTGAAGCTGAAGAACGCGGACAAGGTGAAGCAATCGCTAGAAATATATTTGAAATGGTTCGTCTTAAGGTGCCTATTATCACAATTATTGTGGGTGAAGGAGCTTCGGGTGGTGCATTAGGAATAGGAGTGGGAGATCGCGTTTATATGCTTGAAAACACTTGGTATTCTGTAATTTCTCCAGAGTCTTGCTCTTCTATCTTATGGAAAAGCTGGGAGTACAAAGAGATTGCTGCTGAGGCATTAAAATTGACTTCTGCTGATATGAAAAAGCAAAAGTTAGTGGATGATATTATACCTGAACCATTAGGAGGTGCTCACTACGATAGAGAAACGACTTTTAATACAGTTGAGCAGTATATCATGAAAGCTTATAACGAGCTAAAAGACTTATCAACAAAAGATTTAATCGCTCAGAGAATGGACAAATACAGTAAAATGGGCGAATACAAGGAGTAAATTCCTACAAACGTAAAAAAGTCCGTCTCGTCCATAAACGAGGCGGTTTTTTTTTGGTTATAAACAAAAAACAGATACTTATAAACAAATCTTTGTAATAAGTCAACAGCAATATTTTTTAAATTTTGGTTACTTTCGCTATATGGAAAACTTCAGGAATATAAATCCCGTTAAGGTTGACAAGTCAACAATTATTAACCTTGAAAAAGGAAAGCTACCCCCACAGGCTTTAGACTTAGAAGAAGCGGTTCTTGGGGCGATGATGATTGACAAAAAAGGAGTAGATGATGTAATTGATATATTATCACCAGACGCTTTTTACAAAGACGGACACAAACATATTTTTGAAGCGATAGTGCAGTTGTTTACTGAGACACAGCCTATTGATTTACTTACCGTATCAGCACAATTAAAGAAAAACGCCAAATTAGATTTAGCTGGTGGTGATTTTTATTTAATTCAGCTGACTCAAAAAATTTCCTCATCAGCACACATCGAGTTTCACTCGAGAATTATTCTTCAAAAATTTATTCAGCGAAGTTTGATTCGAATTTCATCTGAAATTATTGAGGATTCTTATGATGATTCTGCCGATGTATTTGACTTATTAGACAAAGCCGAATCCAAGCTATATGAGGTTACCCAAGGGAATATTAAACGTAGTTCGGAAACTGCACAAAGTTTAGTATTGCAAGCTAAAAAGAGAATCGAAGAAATTGCTGGTCAAGAAGGATTAAGTGGTGTAGCCACTGGATTTGAAAAGCTAGACAAGATTACCTCAGGATGGCAGCCAAGTGATTTAATAATTATTGCGGCAAGACCTGCGATGGGAAAAACAGCATTTGTATTGTCGATGGCTAGGAATATGGCGATCGATTTTGGAATGCCAGTAGCTTTATTTTCACTTGAGATGGCATCTGTACAGTTAATTACGCGTTTGATTTCGTCTGAAACGGGATTGTCTTCAGAGAAATTACGTACTGGTAAGTTAGAAAAACACGAATGGGAGCAGCTGAGTACTAAAGTTAAAAATTTAGAGAAAGCACCTTTGTTTATTGATGATACACCTTCACTTTCTATTTTCGATTTAAGAGCGAAAGCAAGACGTTTAGTGTCACAACACGGAATTAGAATTATCATTGTGGATTATTTGCAGTTGATGACTGCTGGTGGAAATGGAAAAGGCGGCGGAAATAGAGAGCAAGAAATCTCTACAATTTCCCGAAATTTAAAAGCCCTAGCTAAAGAGCTAAATGTTCCTGTAATCGCACTATCTCAATTATCGCGTGCGGTTGAAACACGTGGATCTAGTAAAAGACCTTTGCTTTCTGACCTTCGTGAATCGGGAGCGATTGAGCAAGATGCTGATATTGTTTCCTTTTTATACCGTCCTGAATATTATAAAATTGACGAGTGGGATGATGATGAAGCTTCGCCTACAGCCGGACAAGCCGAAATCATGATTGCAAAGCACCGTAATGGTAGTATAGAAAACGTTCGTTTGAAGTTTATAGGACACCTAGGAAAATTTGACAATTTAGAAGACCACAGTGGTAATTATGATGATTTACCTTCTTCAATGAATCAAGACGACAATCCTTTTATAACTAAAAATTTACCTTCGGCACACGAGGCATTTGGGTCTAATCTCAATGACGACGATGACGACAGCGATATGCCTTTTTAATAATTTCCCCAAGCCTATTTTTAATAGGCTTTTTTTATAATTTATATAAATTGCTTTTTTTGAGTCGTTTCTTTCAAATGTTAATCTTGGATAGGAATTAATTTAAAAAGTTAGATTTGAGTAAATTAAATATTTCCTTTGCTATCTTTGATTGAAAATCTTATCTCATGATTCCCAAAAGAGTACTTTTTATTCTAGTTTTTCTGGTGTCGATTGCAGCAAAAGCATCTTTTATTTTGTTGCCAATGGATGAAAATACGCAAAAGAATCATTTGAAAGCTTATGGAATTACTTTTTGGTGTTTAGAGAAAAATTACAAAGCCAGTTGGTTACTCAATTATCGCGGCGGCTCTTTTCTCTTGCCAGACGCACCAGAAATACGTAAGGAATGTCAGATTCGCGGGGTTAGTTTCGAAGTGCTTTCTGATAGTGAAGAAGCTCAGATTTTAAATGAAATAGCTAGTCCATCGCAAAATATGGAGTCCGTCATTCTTGAAAAAGCACCTAGAATTGCGGTCTATACTCCAAAAGGGAAACAGCTTTGGGACGACGCGGTGACGCTTGTTTTGACGTATGCCGAAATTCCATTTACACCTATATATGATGAGGAAGTTTTAACCGATCAATTAGTACTTTATGACTGGTTGCATTTGCACCATGAAGATTTTACGGGACAATATGGTAAGTTTTTTGGCTCGTATCGAAATGTTCCTTGGTATATCGAGGACAAGAAAAATGCAGAGGAATTAGCCGTCAAATTAGGCTTTACCAAAGTTTCTGAGGAGAAAGGGGCTGTCGCCAAAAAAATAAGAGATTTTGTGGTTGGCGGAGGCTTTATGTTTGCCATGTGTTCTGCTACTGACAGTTTTGATATTGCCTTGGCGGCTGATGGAGTAGATATTTGCGAATCAATGTTTGATGGAGATCCAAGTGCTGCGAATTATCAATCCCAGATGAATTATGGAAATACTTTTGCTTTCAAAGATTTTACTCTCGAAAGAAGTCCTGAGAAATATGAGTTTTCAGATATTGATATGACGGAGAAACGCCGCATACCAATGGATAAGGATTATTTTACATTAATGGAGTTTTCGGCTAAATGGGATCCTATTCCCAGTATGCTTTGCCAGAATCATACCCAACTTGTAAAGGGCTTCATGGGACAAACTACTTCCTTTGATGCTGCACTAGTGAAGTCGAATATTTTAACGATGGGAAGCTGCGAACTCAATGGAGAAGCGCGGTATATTCATGGCCAAAAAGGAAAAGGAATGTTCACCTTCTACGGCGGTCATGATCCAGAAGATTTCCAGCATCAAGTAGGAGAAGCACCAACAGTTTTAGATTTACATCCAAACTCTCCTGGTTACCGTTTAATTTTAAATAACGTGCTATTTCCTGCTGCCAAAAAGAAAAAACAGAAAACCTAATCTTTTAATGGGCTAGCTGATAGGTTATTATTTTCTAATTCTATTTTTTTATAACGGCGAGTGTTAATTTTTTTTAATGCTCTGTAGTGCTGTACTTAGGATTTTCCATTTCCATTTCGATTTTCATATTGAATTAAATTTGTCCAAAAACTGGTAGGCACTGTTTATTGATTCATGAAAACTTATGTAGATTTGATTTATTGATAATTATGTGTTTACCCAATATTTCCGAGTGAATATTTACTATATGTGTAATTTGTTAGATAAAGAGTTAGGGTATTTCAATTATTAGGATTGATAATCCCAATTGTAAATACTAGTTAAAAGATTCAATTTTTCAATAGTTCTAAAGAATTTAGCTAGTACAAACATATTATAAGAACACCTACAAATGAAAATATTTAAAATACAAGCAATAGTTTTAGCACCATCTTGTAGGTGATTTGTGCCTCTATTGGTCCAGAATATAACGGAAACAGTTATCATAGTACAGCCTACGCTTATGAATTAGTGAAATTTAAATTTATTTTAAAATAGTTATGGATATACATACAAAATTTAGAAAGCTATTATTAAGTATTATTTTATTGTATGTATGCTCAGTAAATGGACAAGTAAAATCCCTGCCGTTACCAAACAAACAACAATTGGCTTGGCAAAAGGCTGAGCTTGGTGTAGTTTTTCATTATGATTTGCATGTGTTTGACACGTCAAAATACAACCAAGGGACGAACAGGATTACTCCAGTTGAGGATTATAATATTTTCAATCCACAACAATTAGATGTTGAGCAATGGGTAATTTCGGCAAAAGCTGCGGGCGCAAAATTTGCGATTCTAACTGTAACTCATGAAACAGGTTTCGCTTTATTTCAATCGGATGTGAATCCGTATTCAATGAAGAGTCTAAAATGGAAAGACGGGAAAGGCGATCTTTTTAAGGATTTTACAGATGCCTGTCGCAAACATGATATTAAACCAGGTGTTTATTTAGGTATCCGTTGGAATTCATTTTTTGGAGTGCATGATTTTGTAGTAGACGGAGAACCAAATGGAGCAATGCAGAAAAAAAGACAGGCTTATTACAATAAAATGGTAGAAGGAATGGTAAAAGAAATTTGTACTAATTATGGTCCTTTATTCGAAATATGGTTTGATGGTGGCGCTAGTACTCCAGAAAAAGGTGCGCCAGATGTTTTACCAATAGTAAAAAAATACCAACCGGATTGTTTGTTTTATCACAACGACCAGCTTGCCGAAGCACGTTGGGGCGGTTCTGAAAGCGGAACGGTAAACTATCCATGCTGGTCTACATTTCCATACAATTTTACAGGTTCAGGAGAAAGTGCTATTCCTGGAATTTCAAAAAATGGATTTAAATTACTTAAAGAGGGCGATGCAAACGGCGAATATTGGGTACCAGCTATGGCAGATGCTCCGTTGCGTGGTTTTAATGGAAGACATGAATGGTTTTGGGAACCTGGAGATGAAAACAGTATTTATCCTTTGAAAGAGCTAATGGATATTTATTATAAATCTGTTGGGCGAAATGCAACTTTAATTATGGGATTAACACCAGATAATACGGGGCTTTTGCCAAAAGAAGATGTGCAACGTCTAAAGGAATGGGGTGCTGAAATTAAAAAGAGATTCGATTCCCCTCTGGCTGAGACAAAGGGAAAAGGAAAAATTATTGAATTAAAACTGAAGAAGGAAACAGCGGTAAATCAAATTGTAATACAAGAAAATATTGCTTTAGGACATAGAGTAAGAGCTTTTAGTGTACAAGCTTATGTGAATGGGAAATGGCAAACAATCAATAAAGGAACTGCTATAGGGAATAAATATATATATCTTTCTGACACACCGATTCGTACAAACAAATTAAGATTGCGTGTTGATGAATCAGTAACGGAGCCAGATATTGTGAATTTTTCGGTATATAATGTGCAGGATGTAAGTGTCGATTTGTAAAGGAGACCAGTCTTAGATAGGGTTCAGCAAGAGGTGAAATAAAACTGCATGAAAATGAAATAACTGATTATTTTGTTTTTGCAATAGCAATTCGAAAAATCAGTTTTCTTAAGTGAAATGTAATTTTTCAGGAAAAACACGAACAAACTGGTAGGTACTGGTGTAATTCGTTCGGAATTCAGTATATATTTGGAATTCTTTATTTTTCTAAAAATCAGTTGGAATGAAAGAAACGGATGTCTTTTTCCATAGGTAAAGTTTTTTTAAACAGTATTATAACTAAAAGTTATATAAAAGCGCATAGAAGGATTCAATAAGAATAAGAGGTTGTTTGAGTAGTTATGCTTTGACACCTTAAAGAATAGCATAACAAACAAAAATGAATACTTAATATTTAACCTTTTTAATATGAAAATTAATAGCCTTTTAGTTATTAGCTCTTTATTTTTTTTCGGTGTTAATTCCTACGGTCAGAAAGCTGACATCTGGCATTATATTGAAAATGAAAATATGATCAGTGAGAACAAAGAACCTGGTCGCGCCACATTTACATCCTTTACTTCTGCAGCCGATGCAGCAACTGGAAATGCAAAGTACAAGCAAGTCCTAGACGGATTGTGGAAATTTAAATATGTTGACTCCCCAAAAGATCGTCCTACCACTTTTATGAATCCTTCAGAGAATCTAAGCGGTTGGGATAATATAAAAGTACCTTCAAACTGGGAAGTAGAAGGCTATGGTATTCCTATATATGTAAATCATCAATATGAATTTGCCGATTATAAAGCGCCTATCGCAAAAGATATGGAGCTGGATGGAGTTTATCCAAAATACCCGGGAAAAGTTCCTCACGAAAATAACCCAGTAGGTTCGTACCGTAGAGATTTTGACATCGCCAATGATTGGGATGGAAAAGAAATTTTTCTACATATTGGTGCAATGAAATCAGGAGGTTTTGTATGGTTAAATGGAGAGTATGTAGGATATTCTCAAGGGAGTAAATTGCCTAGTGAATTTGACATTACAAAACACGCTAAGGCTGGAAAAAATACTATTGCTATCCAAATCTTTAGATGGACAGACGGTAGTTATTTAGAGTGTCAAGATTTTTGGAGAATTAGCGGAATTGAGCGTAGTGTTTATGTATATGCTCAGCCAAAAGTAAGAATCAAAGATTTTGAAGTAGTTTCAACCTTAGATAAAGCCTATGAAACTGGTGTTTTTAGTTTAGATGTCGAGCTTAAAAACCATTTGTCTAAAAAGCAAAAATTAAAAGTTGCTTACAGTATCCTTGATGGAAATACAGTATTGCAAAAAGGAGTTGAGGCAATTTCTATCGAGAAAGACGCCGCTGATAAATTGTCTTTTTCTACTGAAATAAAAAATGTAAAAGCGTGGAGTGCAGAGCATCCTAATTTATATACTTTAAATATTGATGTTTTAGATTCTAAAGGAAAAGCGATTGAATCGACTACTCGCCAAATTGGTTTTAGAAGTGTCGAAATTAAAAATGGATTATTATTGGTAAACGGACAACGCATTACTTTAAAAGGAGTAAATGCGCAAGAAACAGATCCAGAAACAGGTCACGTTATGTCAGAAGAGATGATCATGAAAGACATTCGTTTATGGAAAGAAAATAATATAAACGCTGTTCGTTTAAGTCATTATCCTCGCGGAAGTAGATTTTATGAATTGTGTGATGAGCATGGTATTTATGTAGTTGATGAAGCTAATATTGAATCTCATGGGATGTATTATGGAGACCATTCATTGGCTAAAAAGCCAAGTTGGGAAAATGCACACGTGGACAGAATGACGCGTATGGTTGCCCGTGATAAGAATCATCCTTCGGTAATTATCTGGTCTATGGGGAACGAAGCTGGAAACGGTGTGAATTTTTATGCAGGTTACAAAGCGATTAAAGCCTTAGATAAATCCAAAAGACCTGTTCAATACGAACGTCCTTATAAAGATTATGACGGAAGCAATTATGATATGGATTGGAATACGGATATAATTGTTCCGCAATATCCATCACCAGCTGCATTTGAAGAAATAGGAAAATCTAAAACAGACAGACCATTTATTCCAAGTGAATATGCGCATGCAATGGGGAATAGTACAGGGAATTTCCAAGATTATTGGGATATTATTGAGCAGTATGATAACTTACAAGGTGGATTTATTTGGGACTGGGTAGATCAATCTATTTGGAAAACAAATGAAAAAGGAGAGCGTTACTATGCTTACGGAGGAGATTATGGTAAAAACATGCCTTCGGATAATTCGTTCTTGAACAATGGAATTGTTTTTCCAGACAGATCGCCACAACCGGCACTTTTTGAAGTAAAAAAAGCACATGAGTTTATAAATTTCAAGCAAAAAGGAATCAACGGTCATAATGAATTAAGAATTTTAGTAGAAAATTTATATGATTTTACAAATCTGAATCAATTTGATTTAATAGCTACAATTAAAGCAGACGGAAAAGTATTAAAGACGGTTCCAGCTGAAACATTAGATGTAGAAGTTCACACAGGAAAATTAATCCGTGTTGATTTAAAAGGGATTGATTATAAAAAGAATACGGAGTATTTTGTTGAGGTTTCA
Source organism: Flavobacterium hiemivividum (assembly GCF_004349145.1). GTDB lineage: Bacteria > Bacteroidota > Bacteroidia > Flavobacteriales > Flavobacteriaceae > Flavobacterium > Flavobacterium hiemivividum. Next base: position 130,149 of record NZ_SMFO01000008.1, read on the forward strand.
GCAGTTACTAAAAAAGACTGGGGAATTTTACCAAAAGGATTTGAAGTTGCTCATGAACAAATAAAAATTGACAGATTGCATGTTGAAGAACAAACAGCTGTAGCGCAAGGAGCTTCATTAAAAGTAAAAAATACTGATAAAGGTGTTGTTGTTTACAACGATGTTGTTAGCTTAGAATTTAATAAAAAAGAAGGTCGTATTACTTCTTATGTATTCAAAGGGAATGAATTGCTGAAAGACGGAAAAGGACCTAAACCTAATTTCTGGAGAGCGGTGACTGATAATGATTCTGGAAGCAGAATGTATGCAAACAATATTGAATGGAAAAAAGCTTCATTATTTTCTGAGGTGGAAAGCATGTCAACTAAAAAAGTAGCAGACAACTTGATCGAATTGAATGTAACTTATGAGTTGCCAGGTGTAAACACTAAGTTTCACAGTACCTATCAAATTGATGGAAACGGAATTGTAAAAGTGGAGAATCTTCTTGATAAAACCGCTTATAAAGCTGATTTGCCAAGACTAGGAATGCGTATGCAATTACCACAACAATATAGTAAGATGACTTATTTTGGTCGTGGTCCATGGGAAAACTACTCTGATAGATATCATTCTGCTTTCTTAGATTTATATGAGTCTAGTGTAAGTGATCAATACGTTCCTTACATCCGTCCACAAGAAAACGGTTATAAAACAAATGTAAGATGGGTAGCTTTAGCTGATGAAAAAGACAACGGTCTTTTAGTTGTTGCCGATAATGTAAAGAAAGGTTTAGGGATCAGTGCCTTGCATATGACCATGGAAGACTTTGATACGGCTGATGGTTTAGATTATGGAAATAAAGCTAAAATTGAAACTAAATATAGAATTGACGGAGTTCCTGTAATTAACGCGAGCAAGCACACGATCGATATCAAAGAACGTGATTTAGTGGAGCTAAATATTGATCTTGGACAAAGAGGTGTAGCTGGAGACGATAGTTGGGGATCTACGCCACAGGATAAATACAAGATTAAGGGAGATGTGGCACAAGGCTATTCCTTCTACTTGATTCCTTTCGAAAAAGGAACTAAAGAATCTATGTTAAAATTATCAAAAGAGTATGCTAATTCAAAAGTAAAAACAGCTACCAAATAACAGCAGGGTTTTGTAAATAGAATTCACGATAACCTTGTATTATAGGTATTTATGAATTTAAAATTAAAGAAAGAGTAATGAGGTTTTAAATCCTTATTACTCTTTTTTCTTGTTAAAAATACAACTGGTAGGTAGTGAGTGATATTTACTTTTAGTTTTTTTAAAGAAATATAAATGGTTTAGTTTTCGGTTGATATATACATAGGTTTTTTCCTAATTTCAAATATGAGTGCGTTTTAAATATAGAATGTTTTTAACATAATATTATACTTAATGACAACTTAACTCATTTGGACGACTAAAATTAATCGACAAACGGCGTTAAGTGGATTTTGTTTTTTCGACTTTTAATAAACAAATACATGTAGGAATCTCCAATTGTTTCGTAAGGTTTATTTTTTTAATAGTAAATGAAATAGCATTCCGAATTGACTTTTTTGACTAGCCGTTTAGAAACTGGTGGGTAGTGGTCTTTTTCATAAATAATCTATTCTATTTTTGACAGTAGCTTCTATTTTCATTAAATAACTAATTCAGCCAAATAAATGAAAACTATTTTATTTCGAACAGTACTTTATTTATAAATCGTTTTACTAAATCGATTGAGTTGAAAAAAAGTACAATAAACCTGCCAATAGCTAAAAGAGCTACGCTTTCGAATAACCCAATAGTGTAACTAAACATGATACCAATATAATTAATAACCAAACCACTAAAAATGATGAAAGGAAAAACGAATTAGTAAACAATTGCAAGAAAAAAGGAGAGGTGATTTTGAATCGCTTATTCTAAAGAAAGTTGTTATTGCAAAGATGTAATAGCTCAATTTTATTTAGTCACGAACTAACAAAAAAAATTAAAGTATGGTTAAAAATAATAACACTAATACGATTTTTAAAATAAAGAAAATTGTATTTGTTCAGCTGGTACTAGGAACCTTTATGGTTAGTACAGCATACGCTGAGAATAGTAATAGAGGAGCACTTTTAGAAGGATCTACTTCTTCTACGATTGAAAACACCAGTGGCGTTGCTTTTGAAAAGATTACTGGTCAAGTAGTTGATGAGCAGGGAATTTCTCTTCCTGGAGTTAACGTATTTAAGAAAGGGAGTAAAACAGGAGTTTCTACTGATTTAGACGGTAATTTTACGATTAACGCTGAAAAGGGAGAAGTTTTGGTTTTTTCTTATTTAGGATTCCTAAACCAAGAAATACAAATTAAAGATAAGAAGGTATTAAAGATTGTCTTGAAATCTGAGGCTCAGCAAATGAGCGAAGTAGTAATCGTTGGTTATGGTTCTCAGAAAAAGACGAACTTAACCGGATCAGTTACTCAAATAGATGCAAAAGTTTTAAAAGACAGACCAATCACAAGATTATCTCAAGGATTACAAGGAGCAGTGGGTGGTTTGAACATTACTAGTAATGGTGGAGGGCCTAACGCTACCCAGTCAATAAATATTCGTGGGTTTACAGGATTAGGTTCTGCTGGATCGCCATTAATTGTTATTGATGGAATTCAAGGAGGTGATATCAACTCCATTAATGCTAATGATGTTGAAAGTGTTTCCGTTATAAAAGATGCTGCAGCCTCAGCTGTTTATGGATCAAGTGCGCCTTATGGAGTGATCTTGATTAAAACGAAGCAAGGAAAAAAAGGGCAAGCTGTTTCTATAACGTACAACAACAACTTCACCTTTGACACTCCAATTGGACTTCCAACAATGTTGAATTCGTTAAAATTCGCAGAAATATATAATCAATCTCTTGCAAATGGAGGAGGAAACCCTTTTTTCAACCAGGATGCAATTGATAGAATGACAGCGTATCAAAATGGAACTCTTGCAACAGAAACAGTAGCGAACTCCACAGGTGATTCTTATAAAGCATGGGGCGGTGCAAATGCCAATAATGATTGGTATAAAATTTATTTCAAAGATGTATCATTGAGTCAGCAACACAATATTGGCGTAAGTGGAGCATCTGAGAATTCAAATTACTATGTAGGTTTAGGTTATAATAAAAAAGAAGGAATGTATCGCTATGGTGAAGATAACTACAAACGTTATAATCTTCGTACAAACCTTTCAAGTAATCTTACAGATTGGCTTACTTTCAATTTTAGAGGTGCTTTTTCTCAAGATGTGTATGATACACCAAACACTTATGGAGGTAAAACGGGTGGGAATTATATGCACCAAATAGGTAGAAAGCATCCAAATTTAGCGTTGTATAATCCTGACGGAGCAATTTCTGACGAGAGTGATATTTTGTTGATGAAAGAAGGTGGAAGAAATATAGTAACAAACGACAAGCCGATATTTACAGGTGAGTTTGTAACTAAATTTACTAAAAACTGGAGTGGAACTGTTAACTATACTTTTGATGGTGTATTTAACAATGAAACGAATCATACTAAGATCCTTTATACGGCATTGCCAAGCGGTACATTAGCTGAAGTAGGAGGAACTGCTCCAAATAGATTTTCAAGATACTTTTCTAAATACCAAAAAAATATCATCAATGCATTTACTAATTATGACTTAGATCTTAAAAAGCATCAGTTTAAATTTTTAGGAGGTTATGTTCAGGAATTAACCACGTTTTCTTCTTTGTTTGGTGCTAATAATAATTTGTATTCTGATAAGATTCCGTCTATCTCAACTTCATATGGAACCACTCCTTCTGTATCTGACAATGCTTATAAATTAGCCATTCAAGGATATTTTGGAAGAATAAATTACTCTTATGATGATAAATACTTGCTTGAGATTACGGGGCGTTATGATGGTAGTTCTCGTTTCTTAAAAGATGTAAGATGGAAAGCATATCCCGGAGTTTCTGTAGGTTGGAACGTAAACAAAGAAAATTTCTGGAAAGATGGAATCGCTGATGTCGTGAACACACTTAAATTTAGAGCTTCTTATGGTTCATTGGGTGCTCAAGATCCTAATCTTTTAGGGAATTATCCTTTTTACCCAAGTTTAGGAACGGTTTCTCCTACATCAAGTAACTGGTTTTTTGGTGCAAATAGAGAACCTTACGTAAACACTCCAGGATTAGTAGATCCTACGTTAACATGGGTTACAGCTACTACAAGAAACTTTGGTATTGATGCTTCATTTTTGAACAGAAGATTGACAGCGATTTTTGACATGTACACTAGAAAAATGGATGACTACATAGGTCCTGCTCAACAATTGCCTGGCGTTTTAGGAATTAATGCACCTCAAACAAACAGTACTGCTTTGGAAACAAAAGGATTTGAATTGACATTAGCTTGGAATGACCACATAGGGGATTTTAAATATGGTGTGCGAGGAGTTCTAAGTGACTATAAAGGACGTGTTACTAAATATCCTAACCCTAATAAGTTATTGAACACATGGTATGAAGGACAAGAGATGGGTGAGATATGGGGATTTGTAACGGATCGTTATTTTACTGAAGCAGATGATTTAGCAAACGTAAAACAATTCAACTTGTCTAATTGGTCTGCGGGAGATATCAAGTATGTTGATTTAAATGGTGATGGAAATATTGATTGGGGTAATTCTACTGTAGATAATCCTGGTGACAGAAAAGTAATTGGGAATTCTACACCTAGGTACAGTTATAGTTTATTTATGGATGGTAGCTGGAAAGGATTTGATTATAGCATCTTTATTCAAGGTGTGGGTAAAAGAGATTACTATACTACTAGTAATATGTATTTCGGTATTGTTGGAAGTGAATGGCAAAGCTCTTTGTTCACAGAACATCTTGACAGATGGTCACCTGAGAATCCTAATGGATTTTTCCCAAAATCATATATTGGTGGAGGTAATAACTGGAAGAATACAGAGGCTCAAACTAAATATTTGATAAACGCTGCTTACCTGCGCATCAAGAATGTACAAGTTGGGTATACCCTTCCTAATACTATTTCGAATCAAGTAAAAGTTCAAAAGCTACGTTTTTACATCAGTGTTGATAACTTAGGAACATTCACTAAGATGAATGATCACTCTGTGTTAGATCCTGAGAACACATTCTCTGATGCTAAAAATTATCCTTTACAGAGAAGTTTTTCTCTAGGTGCTAACATCACTTTGTAAAGACAATAATAATTCTAAAATTATAATAATATGAAAATTATAAAATATTTCAGTGTAGGACTAGTTTGTCTTTTGGCACTTAATTCCTGCGAAAGTGACTTCTTGGAGCGTTCTCCAGAGGTGAATATTAGTGATGGTGAATTTTGGAAATCTAAAAATGACCTAAAATTATACACCAATAATTTTTACAATAACTTCCTTCCTTCTTACCAAGGATATTTCACTCAAGGAATTTACGGCCTAGATTCAGATGAAGGAACAGATAACATGGTTCATCTTAATTTTAACGGAAATATTCTTAACGGGGAGCGCATTGTACCTTCTTCTGGTGGTGGATGGAGTATAACTGAGTGGGGAAGAATTAGAAACGTAAACTACTTTCTACAAAATTATACTAAGAGTACTGAGAACTTCGAAGTAATTAAAGAACATGTAGGAGAAGCTCATTATTTTAGAGCGCTATTGTATTTTGATTTATTGAAAAAATTCGGGGATTTACCTTGGATTGATAAAGCTTTAACTCCTAGTGACGCTGATTTATTGAAAGCTCCAAGAGTATCAAGAGCAATAATTGCTGATAATATATTAGCAGATCTTGATAAAGCAACTCTTTACTTACCTACCAAAGCTGCTTCATCAAGCAACCGCGTTTATAGGGAAGTTGCTATGGCATTACAAGCTAGAATTGCTTTGTATGAAGGGACTTGGGAAAAGTACCATGCAGGCACTCCTTTTGGGGTAGCTGGTTCTAATGGAGACAAATACCTAACGAAAGCTGCGACAGTGTCTAAAGCGATCATTGATTCAGGAATTTTTGACTTAGATAATAAAGCTACAGGAAGCAATAGAGGATATTGGTCACTTTTTAATCAGTCGAACTACTCAAATAGTAGAGAAGTGATTTTTTGGAGAAGATATGATGTAGCTTCTAATTTTACTAATCGTTGGGCTGAATATGGAGCTCGTGGTAATGGTAAGGGATTTACAAAAAGTTTAGTTGACGATTATTTATGTATTGATGGTAAGCCCATCAGTTCTAGTTCACTTTATCAAGGGGATGAAACTTTAATTGATATTGTTACAAATAGAGATCCAAGGTTAAAACAATCGATTCATGTAAATGATGGAGCGCATCCAATCACTAATAATCGTCCTTCAGGTTTAGCCGATCTTTTATTTACAAATCCAATAGTAGATCAAGCTACAGAAGACAACTGTTCTACAGGTTTTCAAAGATTTAAAGGAACGGAACCTAACTATGCAAAGCAATTAAATGGTATGGGCGATGCGGGACTTATTTTCTTTAGATATGCTGAAGTATTATTGAATTATGCTGAAGCAAAAGCTGAACTAGGAACAATTACTCAAGGTGATCTTGATATCTCAATTAATCAATTGAGAGCAAGAGTTCAAATGCCAAATTTAGTAATGGGACTAATAGTAAGTGACCCAAACTGGGCTTTCCCTACTTTATCACCAGTTATTAATGAAGTAAGAAGAGAAAGACGTATCGAGTTAGCTGTTGAAGGTTTCCGTCATGATGACATATGGAGATGGGCTGCTGCAGATGAGTTGATCATTGGTAAAAAACCATTAGGTGCTAAAAAAGCACAATGGGCAAATGTGCCAGGAATTAACCTTTACAACACAAATGCTGAAGGTTATGTTGAGCCCTACAAAAATGTTGGTGCAATGGCAACTGGATATAAATTTAAAGCAGATAGAGATTATTTATTGCCTATCCCTTTAAATCAAATTACATTAGCTGGATATAAACAAAATCCAAACTGGTAGTATAACTAGTATCATTAAAGGAATTTGCCCAAGGATATATAAAATATCCCTGGGCATTTTTTTTGCTTTTATTTTCGAAATAGAATTAGGCTGTAATTTTTGGTATATAGAATACCGCGATTTTTTTAGAATGTCGATGTAATATGAAAATGGTTTAATTCAGTTGGACTATTTTGAATATACAATTGGTCTTTTGAAAATTTTAAATTCTCTGTAAATTGCACTAATTTTTATACATAACAATAAAAAAACTGGTAGGTACTGGTGTTTATTTTTAAAAAACTGTTATATTTTTGGAATTCAGTTTTTTTAATTGCATTTGATCCCCAATATATTTTTTAATTTCTAAAGTAGGCGTTTTGAGCTAATTGGAATTAATAAGGATGAAATAATAGAATTAAAGAAATCGTAATACAATATAATAACAGAGGATAATTTTACAATGGTTGAGTTAGTTTGAAAATTGGGGGGAATATTTATTTTCTCCCTTTTTCTTTTGTAAAAGAGTCATTTATTTTAATAGCTATATAAAGAATAGAAAAATAATTTTAAAAGATAAATCTAGAGATGAAAAGAATATTTTCGATGCTATTATTAGGCTGTTTCGCCTTAAAAAGTTTTGGACAACAAAAGCCAAATATTATCTACATTTTAGTAGATGATATGGGATATGGCGATGTAGGTGTATTTTTTCAAAATGAAAGAATGAAAAGTGCTGATCGTTCAAAACCATACCAAATCACTCCATACTTAGACGAGATGGCAGCATCGGGAGCGATATTTACCCAACAATATTGTAATGCACCAGTTTGTGCGCCTTCCAGAGGTTCGCTGTTAACAGGGACAAACCAAGGAAACGCGCATGTTAGAAACAACCAGTTCGATAAAGCACTTGAGGAAAATCATACAGTGGGAACCGTTCTTCAACAAGCGGGTTATCAAACCATGGCAATAGGTAAATGGGGATTACAGGGAGAAGAAAAAGCGGCGCCTTACTGGCCGTCACACCCCTTAAAAAGAGGTTTCGATTCTTATTTTGGATACATCCGTCACATGGATGGTCACGAACATTATCCTTATGAAGGAATATATCGCGGTAAAAAAGAAGTTTATGACAACTATGTGGACGTAGCTGATGGACTTGAAAAATGTTATACCACAGATTTGTGGACGGCTGTGGCCAAAAAACAAATTATAGAGCACACCAAAGGAAAAGAGGCTGACAAGCCATTTTTCATGTATCTTGCTTATGACGCACCACATGCCGTACTAGAACTACCTACTCAAGATTATCCAAAAGGATTAGGTTTAAACGGTGGATTACAATACACAGGAAAGAAAGGACATATGATTAATACTGCATCGGGTGTCCCAGATAGTTTTGTTTATTCTGAATATGCTAAGGCGACCTACGATCATGATAATAATCCAAGTACAAAAGAACTTTCATGGCCAGATACTTACAAGCGTTACGCTACGGCTAACCGTCGTATCGATGATGGAGTGGGTGATATTCTTCAATTATTAAAAGATTTAAAAATTGACGAAAATACCTTAGTTGTATTTTCATCTGATAACGGCGCGGCTGTGGAGTCTTACCTACCAGCTAAGTACGTTGGTTTTGAGCCTACCTTCTTTTCAAGTAATGCTACTTTTGAAGGGATTAAAAGAGATGTTTTAGAAGGTGGTGTTCGTATGCCAGTTTTAGCCACTTGGCCTAAACATATTGAAGCTGGAAAAGTGATTGCTACTCCATCAATGTTATCTGATTGGATGGCTACTTTTGCAGATATGGCTGGAATTCCGGCGCCCGCAAGAACTGATGGAGTTTCATTGTTACCTTCAATGACTTCGAAAGGAAAACAAAAAGAAAGCCTAGTTTATATAGAATATGAAGGGGAAGGCAGAACACCTAATTTTAAAGAATTTGATCCTTCACACAGAGGCCAGAAACGCGGACAAATGCAAATAATTAGAATGGGTGATTACAAAGGAGCTCGCTATGATATTAAATCGGCAGCCGACGACTTTGAGATTTACGACATTGTAAAAGATCCTAGAGAGTTAAACAATCTTGCTTCAAAATCGGGTTTCGAAAAAATGCAACAGCAAATGAAGGCTGCTGTTTTACAGCTAAGACGTGCTGATACAGAAGCTCCTCGTCCTTATGACACCGCATTAATTCCGGCAGCAGAAGTATCGGCGAAAGTCGCATCTGGAGTTGTTCAACAATTCTTTGAAGGAGATTTTCCTTGGGTAGTTGCTACAGATGGATTGAAAGCTAAAAAACAAAAAATTAGCAAATCAATAAGCGACGCCAAATCAACAAAGAAAAAAGGAATGTTTCTGTATACTGGTTTTGTGAAAGTTCCCACGGACGGGAAATACAGCTTTTCGATGAAAACATCTAGTAAGGCTTTTGTGCGTTTGCACCAAGCTAATTTATTCGATGCTGATTTTGGATATCAAGCTGGTGAAGAATTGACAGCGGAAGTTTTCTTAAAAGCAGGATATCATCCAGTTTCGGTGTATTTGCTGAAAAATTCAAAAGCAAATGAAACGATTCACATCAAGTGGAAGTCTGCTTCGCAAACCAATTGGAGGAATTTAGAAGCAAGTGACTTATTCCATTCGAAATAATATACTTAGTAATACGAATTGCGTATTTTGTTGAGAACTAACTAATTTATAATAAAAATGAATTCCACACTCAAAATTTCACTCAAAAAAGAGCAGCTTTACCTCGGTTTACTGACTTCGTTATTATTTGCTGTCAGTGTATTTGCTCAATCATCAAAAAGCAAAGAAAATAAGAGACCCAATATTGTCGTTTTTCTAGTGGATGATATGGGTTGGCAGGATACTTCTGTGCCATTTTGGACAAAAACTACCGAATTCAATAAAAGGTATCATACACCTAATATGGAACGACTTGCCAAAGAAGGGATGAAATTTACCAATGCTTATGCTACGCCAGTTTGCACTCCTTCACGTTCCAGTTTATTAACGGGAATGAATGTTACAAAACACGGAATTACTAACTGGACTTCGCCATACAAAGACAATAATTCAGAGAGTAAAGACCAACAAATGGTGCCGATGTCTTGGAATATGAATGGTTTGAGTTCTGTGCCAAATATTTCGAACACAGCTTATGCGACGCCATTTCCCCAGCTACTGAAAGATACAGGATATTTTACAGCGCATGTAGGTAAAGCGCATTGGGGTTCTATGGGTACTCCGGGTGCTAATCCATACAATTTAGGGTTTATGGTAAATATTTCTGGTCATTCAGCAGGCCATCCACAGAGTTATTTGGCTACCGATAATTACGGAAATATTCCGGGGAAAGCCAGTGTTCAAGCGGTTCCTGATTTACAAGAGTATTATGGTTCAGACACTTTTTTGACCGAAGCATTAACATTAGAAGCTATAAAATCAATAGAATTTCCAATTCAAAACAAGCAGCCTTTCTTTCTACACATGGCTCACTATGCGGTTCATGATCCTATAATGGGAGACAAGCGTTTTGAGCAAAAATACCTAGACGCTGGAGTAGATCCAATTGAAGCTAAATATGCTTCGTTACTTGAAGGAATGGATAAAAGTTTAGGTGACATAATGGATTACCTGAAGAAAAAAGGAGTAGACAAGAATACGATTGTTATTTTCATGAGTGATAATGGTGGTTTAAGTCTGGTTCCTCCTCGTGGCGGTATTGAAAACACACACAATTTACCTTTAAAAGCAGGAAAAGGATCTGTGTATGAAGGTGGTATTCGTGAACCTATGATTGTAAAATGGCCAGGTGTAGTAAAGCCGGAAACAGTAGCAAATCAATATGTTATTATTGAAGACTTTTTCCCTACAATATTGCAAATGGCGCAGATTAAAAAGTATAAAACGATACAAGAAGTTGACGGACAATCGTTTCTTCCTATTTTGAAAAACCCAAACTTCGTAGATAATAGCAGGTCATTAATTTGGCATTCACCGCACAATTGGAGAGGAGTAGACGGACCTGGAATTAACTACTATAGTGCTATCCGTAAAGGTGATTGGAAAATGGTTTATAGCATGAGAACCGGTAAGAAGGAATTGTACAATTTGAACGATGATATAGGTGAGAATAATAATCTTTCTGCTGTGAATCCTGATAAGGTAAAAGAACTTGCTTCGATTCTTTCTAATGAATTAAGAAAAAATAAAGCGCCAATACCTAATTTCAAAAGCACCGGAAAACCAGTTCCTATGCCTGATGAAACACCATAAATAAAAATAATAACATTATGGAGAGCCCTTTTTTTTATTGATTTCTCTTTTAATAAAAAGTTATAAACCTAAGGCAGTATTATGATTGCCAGATTAAATATTAAATAAATATGAAAAAAATAATTTTAGCAGCATTGCTATTGCCTTGCCTGCTTTTGGCACAGCAAAAAGTATCTATTATTCCGCAACCAGTTAGTATACAAATTGATAAGGATAGTTTTATTATCGATAATACAACGACTATAAGTTTTAAAAAATCGGATAAAGATTTAAAAGCCGTTGCCGATTTTTTATCAGCAGGGATCAGTAAAATTTCGGGTATTAATTTATCCCAAAATAAAGGCAAAGGGAAAAAGATCGAATTCAAAATTAGTCCTACGGAGGGAATTGGCGAGGAAGGTTATTTATTGAATGTTACGCCAAGTGAAGTTAGAATTACCGCAAATACAAACAAAGGTTTAATTTATGGTATTCAGAGTTTGTTTCAGGTGCTACCGCAAGTGCGTACCAATGCAATCTTAAAAATACCTAGCATGCAAGTAAAAGATTATCCTCGTTTTAAATGGCGTGGAATGCACTTAGATGTAAGTCGCCATTTCTTTACGGTTGACATGGTAAAAGAATATATTGAGCTTTTGGCTTATTATAAAATGAATACTTTTCATTGGCATTTAGTTGATGATCAAGGCTGGCGTATCGAAATTAAAAAATATCCAAAACTGACAGAAATTGGAGCTTGGAGAGTAGATCAAAATGATAAAATTTGGGCCAAACGTCCGCAAGCAAAAGCAGGTGAAGAACCTACTTATGGAGGATATTACACTCAGGAAGAAATTAAAGAAGTTGTCAAATTTGCTGCAGCAAGAGGCGTTAATATCGTCCCAGAAATCGAGATGCCAGGACACGTGGCTTCGGCAATAGCTTCTTATCCTGAATTGAGTTGCAATCAAAAATTCCAATTGCCTTTAACAGGAGGTGATTATACGAATATGTCTAGTAATTATTGTCCAGGAAATGAAGATGTATTTCAGTTCAATGAAGATATATTAACAGAAGTGATGGCGCTTTTTCCATCTCAATACATACACATTGGCGGAGACGAAGTCGATAAAAGCTCGTGGAAAAGTTGTCCAAAATGTCAAGCGAGAATGAAGACCGAAAATCTGAAAACAGAGGAAGAGCTGCAAAGTTATTTCATCAAGAGAATCGAAAAGTTTATTGTCAGCAAGAAAAGAAAAATGATTGGTTGGGATGAAATTCTTGAAGGCGGACTGGCACCAGAAGCGGTAGTTATGAGCTGGAGAGGAGAAAAAGGCGGAATAGAAGCAGCCAAAATGCACCATGAAGTGGTGATGACGCCCGGTAATCCAGTATATTTTGATCATTATCAAGCAGGTCCTGATGGTGAACCATTAGCAATTGGTGGGATGAATACTTTGAGAAAAGTGTATGATTATGAACCTATTCCTAAAGAATTACCAGCGGAAAACAGAAAGTATATACTGGGAGCACAAGCTAATTTATGGACCGAGTATATAACCACAAATGAAGGAGTGGAATATATGGTTTTGCCTCGAATGTTGGCTTTGGCCGAAGTAGTTTGGAGTCCTTCTGCGGCAAAAGATTGGACGAGCTTCAACCAAAGACTGAAATGGCATTATCGCGGTTTTCAACAAAAAGGATTGCATTATTCTGAAGGAAGCAATAAAATTGAAATTACTCCTAAAGTTGAAAACGGACAGCTTACAGTCGCTTTAGCTTCTGAAGTAGTGGGAAGTGAGATTTTCTATACATTGGACGGAAGCGATCCAAATGACAATAGTATAAAGTATGATGCTCCATTTACAATCGAAAAAACGGCATCAGTAAGAGCTGTATCGGTTTATGAAGGAAAAGTAGCAAACGGAATTCCTTCTAAATTAGATTTTGCAATTCATAAAGCGTCGGGAAAAAACGTAAGCTATTTGAATAAACCTAGTAGTGCTTATAAGGCTAATGGAGACAACAGTCTAACTGATGGAGTAAGAGGTACTTTTAATGTGACAAAATACTGGCATGGGTTTTATGCTAAAGATATGGTTGCAACCATCGATTTAGGAGAGACAACTACTGTGAGCAAATTGGCTTTGGGATGTTTGCAAAACAAAGTAGATTGGATATTTTTTCCAACAGCAGTTAAATTCGAAATTTCTACAGACGGAATAAATTATAAAGAAGTTGTACAAAGTGAATTGCCATTGGAAAAAAGCGTTGAGCCTACAGCAATCCATAATTTTACGACAAGCTTTGCAGCCCAGAAAGCTAAGTTTGTTAGAATAACGGCAAAGATTATCCCTGCACTTCCTAAAGGACATAATGGAGAAGGAAAACCAGGTTGGTTGTTTGCTGACGAAATAGTAGTAGAATAGTTTGTATTTAATTTTTGTGTGAAATCTATGAAACCCAACTTATAATAGTTGTATTTTCATTTAACAATGTTTAATGATGAAAAAAAAATGTATTAGTCTTATTGCAGCTGCACTTTTGTTTGCTAGCGCTAATGTAAATTCTCAGACGAAATCCAGTAATGGTTCAATATTGGCGCCAACTCCTCCTATGGGATGGATGACTTGGAATTATTTTGCCGATAATTTTAACGAAAAAGATCTTCGCGAAATGGCCGATGCCATGGTAAGTAGCGGTATGCTAGAAGCAGGTTATGATCATTTATTTATAGATGATGGATGGCAAGGAGGCCGAGACAACAAGAATAATATGATTCCAGATCCAGTTAAGTTTCCATCTGGAATAAAAGCGCTGGCTGATTATGTACATAGCAAAGGATTGAAATTAGGTATTTATTCGGATGCTGCACCGCTTACTTGTGCGGGTTATACTGCCAGTTTAAATTTTGAAGAACAAGATGCTAAAACTTTTGCTAGTTGGGGAATTGATTATTTAAAATACGATTATTGTGGTGCTCCAGATGATATGGAAATTGCCAAAACTCGTTATAAGAAAATGGGAGATGCCTTAAGAAATAGCGGTCGTGATATCGCTTTTGGAATCTGTGAATGGGGTGACCGTAAGCCTTGGCTTTGGGGTGCTCAAGTAGGAGGTCAGTTGTGGCGTACTACTGCAGATGTAAGAGATAAATGGAAAAGTCTAAAACCAGCAGAAAAACAAAGCGATCTACATGCAACTGGTGCGGGAATACTTGATATTGTCGATTATACGCAGGATCATGCTGTTTATGCGGGACCAGGTCACTGGAATGACATGGATATGCTAGTAGTTGGACTTTATGGTAAAGAAGGACCTTCGGGTGCTATGGGTGGAACTGGTTGCACGGATGCAGAATACCAAAGTCAAATGAGTCTTTGGAGTATTATGAACTCGCCTTTGGCTGCTACTAACGATCTGAGAAACATGAATGCGGAAACGAAACGCATTTTGCTAAACACTGAAGTGATTGCTATAAATCAGGATGTTCTTGGTAAACAAGCGGTAAGTAAAGTAAAGAACGAAAAATGGAGTGTTTTTGTAAAGCCTTTATCTAATGGAGATTTTGCAGTTGCAATTTTGAATCGTGCTGATACTACTCAAAAAGCCAATTTCAATTTTGCTGAATTAGGATTAACCGGCAACTACGAAATAAGAGATTTATGGCAGCACAAAGTTATTGGAAAAGGAAAGAAATGGGATGGAAAAGTGTTAAGTCACGAAACAAAATTGTTTCGCCTAAAGAAAATATAGTGTAAGAAATGAAAAATGGAGCTCTTTATTTATTAGTTTTTTTTGTGTCCAATAGTTGGATTCACGCTCAAACAGATCAGGAAATTAAATTCGATTCGCCGGCTACACATTTTACCCAAACAATACCTTTGGGTAATGGTAGGTTAGGAGCTATGGTTTATGGAAATCCTCATAAGGAACGAATTGTTCTTAATGAAATTTCAATGTGGTCTGGCGGTATCGAAAACCCCAATAGAGACGATGCTTCTCAGCATTTAGCTGAAATTCAACGATTGCTCAAAGAGGACAAAAATAAAGAAGCTCAGAATTTGCTGCAAAAATATTTTGTTAGTGCTGGACAAGGGACAGCATTTGGCAATGGTGCAAATGCAAAGTACGGGAGCTATCAAATCTTTGCAGATTTATTGATTAATTGGCAAGATTCTACTGGTGTTGTTACAGATTATAAAAGAGTATTAAACTTGAATAATGCTTTGGCTGTGAACGAATGGAAGAAAAATGGGATTACTTTTAAAGAAGAAGTTTTTAGCAGTGGAGCCGACAACGTAATTGTTGTTCGCCTTACTGCCGATAAACCCAATGCCTTAAATTTTAAGGTTTTGCTAAGCAGGAAAGAGCATGCTCAATTTTCTGCAGCAGGAAATAACATTACCATGACTGGGCAGTTGCCAGGAGGAAACGGAGAACTTGGAATCCGTTTTACGGGATATGCTAAGGTATTGTCAACAAATGGAAAATTAGAAACAGAGAATAACAGTATAAAAGTTACGGCGAGTTCGGAGTGTATCATAATTCTTAGCGCTGCAACAGATCTAAATTGGCCTACTGTTGAAAAACGGGGGAAAGATCCAGTAGTAGTCGTGCAAAAAACGGTGAATGCAGCCAGTAAATTTTCTTGGAAAAAATTAAAAGAAAAACATATTACAGATTATCAATCTTATTATAATCGCTGTAAACTAGAATTCACTGCAAAACAAAATGAATCAATCGCAGATTTATCTACAGCAAAGCGTTTGATTCGGTATTCCAAAGGAGAAAGCGATGTTACTTTGCCTGCGCTATATTTTAATTTTGGGAGGTATTTATTGATTTCGTCTTCACGTCCGGGTGGATTGCCCGCTAACTTGCAAGGACTTTGGGCCGAAGAATATCAGGCACCTTGGAACGGCGATTACCATCTAAATATAAACTTGCAAATGAATTATTGGCCCGCCGAGGTCACTAACTTATCTGACTGTCATAAACCTTTAGTGGAGTTTACAAAGCAATTGGTTGAACCTGGCGAGAAAACGGCTAAAGCGTATTATAACGCTAATGGTTGGGTTGCACATGTAGTTGCAAATCCGTGGAAGTTTACTGCGCCTGGAGAAGGAGCCGATTGGGGTTCAACATTATCAGGAGGAGCTTGGTTGTGCGAGCATTTGTGGCAACACTATTTATACAACCCTAATAAGGAAGTGCTGAAACAAATTTATCCGGTTTTAAAAGGAGCTTCACAATTTTATAAAGACATTTTGATCGAAGATCCAAAAACAAAATGGTTGGTTACAGCACCTTCTAACTCTCCCGAGAATTCTTATAAAACAGCAGAAGGTTTTGTAGGTCAAACAACTATGGGCCCAACTATGGATATGCAAATAGGTCGTGAATTGTTTACCAATACTATTACAGCGGCTAATTTATTAGGTGTTGACGCTGATTTTGTAACTTCTTTAGAAAAGGTACGAGGACAATTAGCGCCAAATCAAATCAGTCCAAAAACTGGAATTGTACAGGAATGGCTAAGAGATTATGACGAAACTGAAATAAACCACCGACATGTGTCACAGTTGTACGGACTTTATCCATTTGATGAAATAAATGCAGCTGAGACTCCTGAAATGATGGAGGCAGCTCGCAGAACATTATTGCGAAGAGGTGACGAAGGTACGGGCTGGTCAAGAGCTTGGAAGGTTAATTTCTGGGCAAGATTAGGAGATGGAAATCATGCACTAAAAGTTTTAAAAGGATTGTTGACTCCTGCTTTTAAAGAAGATGCTGATAAATACACCGCTACTGGCGCGGGAACATATCCGAATCTTTTTTGTGCGCATCCTCCTTTTCAAATCGATGGAAATTTTGGAGGAACTGCAGCCATTGCCGAAATGCTTTTGCAAAGTAATGGTCAGAATTCAGTAATTCATTTTTTGCCAGCACTTCCTGAAAGTGCGGAATGGAGTCAAGGAAGCGTAAAAGGAATGCAAGCCAAAAATGGTTTTGAAGTAAATTTTGAATGGGACAATTCCAAATTAAAACAAGCTGAAATTATTTCTAAAAATGAGGCTGACTGTTATCTGAAATTGCCCTTAAATTTGGCGGTGTATCATTCGAATGGTAAAAAAGTGTCGCTTAAGGCAGAAGCAAATAATGTAGTTGTTTTTCCAACTAAAAAAGGAAGTAGCTATTTTGTGAAATAGAAGAGGTTTTTAAATGGTCTTGTTCGATAAGATAATTTTTACCCAAATTAGATTGACTTTTAAAGCCAAACCGATGGTTGTTGTGCCTGTCTTTTCAAGCATTCTCTATTACTTTAATTATATAAAAAACCACTAGTAGATTTAGCTTAATCTGCTAGTGGTTTAATTAATTATAATCAAAATCGTATCGGTTGTTTTTAACCTTAATAATTTTGCCCTTCTAAAATACAAGTTCTAATGTTGTATAAAAAGTTCTAGTGTCTGAAGGAATAATCCCTGGGCCTGGATATCCTTTCGCTCTGCGAGTGAAATAGCTGTTGTTATTAAAGTTAGTCACACCCGCTTCGATTTTCTATTTTTTCCATTTGTAAGATGCCGAAAAATCGGCTACATAATAAGCAGGGATTTCTCCAAATATCCCGTAGGTATTATCATTGTTATCCGTTTTGCTATTTTTGGCTTCTGTAAATTGTGATGAAACATAAGTAAATTGTAGGCTAGACATAAAGTTTTTATAGCCAATTCCTGTTCCTGTTTTAATGTTAAAGAGAGGAACAAATTCTACTTTGTTACCTTCTATATTAGGCGCATCAGGTTTTTAATATTATTTTGGTTCTGTTTTTATTGACAAATTTGCTGTTTTGAAGGTTTTAAATTGGAAGTGTATTATGCTTCACATTCTTCTAGGATTAATTCTTCTTTAGGGGTTTTAACTTTAGAAAGATGGTCAGTATCAGTATTGAAATTTAATTCAGAAAGTAGTTTGTATTCTCTTTGGAGTTTTTCAATTTCACTTTTCTCTTGCAGTAATCCGGTCATGGTGGTATTTTTTTGCAAATTTACGGGATACTTTTAGAAAGTAATCTATAAAAAATGTTAAGATTGGGATTTAAAATTAAAGTGCTATTTTTGCAAAAAAAACGTGCTTAATTATATCATTTACGAGAATCAGTCTAGCAGCCAGTGGGTAACTTTTGTCCATGGTGCAGGTGGAAGTTCGTCTATATGGTTCAAACAAATTCGGGATTTTAAAAAGCAGTACAATGTGCTTTTACTGGATTTAAGAGGTCATGGCAATTCTAAGTCGCCGCTAAAAACGGCCTTTAAACAAAAATATACTTTTTCAGCTCTTGCCAATGATATTTTGGAGGTGTTGGATTTTCTAAAAATCGAAAAGTCACATTTTGTTGGAATTTCGCTCGGTACAATTTTAATTAGACAATTAGCTGAAATGTATCCTCAAAGGGTACAAAGTATGATACTTGGTGGTGCGATTTTAAAGATGAATTTTCGCTCTCAAATATTAATGCGATTGGGAAATACCTTCAAATACGTTTTACCATATCTTGTGTTGTATCGATTCTTTGCCTTTGTCATCATGCCTAGGAAAAACCACAAACAATCTCGTATTCTCTTTATAAATGAAGCTAAAAAAATATACCACAAAGAATTTCTAAAATGGTTTAAACTAACAGCCGAAATCAATCCTGTACTCAAGTGGTTTCGTCAGGTCGAATTAAATATTCCTACACTTTATGTTATGGGTGAAGAAGATTATATGTTTTTGCCATCAGTTAGAAAAGTAGTGGAGAGTCATTACAAATCCTCAAAATTATTTGTTGTGGCTAATTGTGGTCATGTGGTAAATGTAGAACAACCCAATGTTTTTAACGAGGCGGTTCTTTCTTTTCTGAAGGGTACCAAATAAAAACTGCCGGTACTCAATGAATACCGACAGTGATTTTAACTAACCAAAACCAAATAATAAATAACCAGTTTATTACTCTGCAAAGAACGTATAAATGTGAACCATTTGTTGTTAAGATTTTGTTATTACTTTGTTGTACATAAGTTAAGTTTTTTAACTTTAATCTTTGGTCAGCTAATTACTGATGTTCTCCTTAAGCTACACATTAGTGTTTAGAAACAGCTATAGTATTTATTGTTAGTATGTTATCGTATAGATATATTTTATTGAATTAGAAGCTTGCATTTCAATATCACTTTTTAGTATAATAATATGAATCTAATAGAGCTCGAATTATTAACAAATAACATCGACAAAACAGCTGCTTTTTATAGCGAGGTGATCGGTTTGTTAATTATTTCGAGAGCAGAATCTAGTGTTATGTTTGCCGCAGGTAGCACAAAATTGATTTTTAGACAATCTAACATCCAAGCTCCTATTTATCATTTTGCTTTTGATATTCCAAATAATAAGCTGGATGAAGCTTTTGCTTGGATCGAAAGAAAAACAGCTATTATCGAAGTGGTTTCACCTGAAAAAATTGCCGATTTTGTCAACTGGAATGCGAAGTCTTTCTATTTTTATGATAACAACGGAAATATATTGGAATGCATTACTCGCTATAATATAAGTATTGAATCTGAAAAAACCTTTGATGGAAGTTCGATTATTGCAATAAGTGAAATCGGTTTAGTTTCCAGAGATATAGCACAATTAAGTGTGGAAATCTACAATAGTTTTGGAGTTTCTGTGTTTCCATTGCAGCCAAAACTGGACAAATTCATTGTTTTAGGAACAGAGGAAGGCCTTTTTATTTTATCTGAAGAGGGGCGAAATTGGTATCCCACCAAAACAGTAGCAGAACCTTTCTGGAAAAAGTTGACTTTTCGAAATAATGATAAAAAATACGTATTCGAAACAAATAATTGAAATAGCCTTTTATTAATAGAACACCACCGTTTTATTAGAATACACCATCACCTTTCTTTCTGAATGTAGTTTTATGGCTCTTGCCAAAACAGTGCGCTCCAAGTCTTTTCCTTTCATAATAAAATCATCCACTGAATTGATGTGCGAAACCCTTGTAATGTCTTGCGCAATAATTGGACCTTCATCTAATTCCTCCGTAACATAATGACTGGTGGCGCCAATTATTTTCACGCCTCTTTTAAATGCGGAATGATACGGTTTAGCACCCGGAAAAGCTGGTAAAAAGGAATGATGAATGTTGATGATTTTATTTTCGTAAAGCGCAATCAAATTTGGAGTTATAATTTGCATGTAACGGGCTAATACTATAAAATTAACCTCATATTTTTTGAGTAATTCTATCTGTTGTTTTTCTCCTTCGGCTTTGTTGTCCTTTGTAAAAGGAACATGATAAAACGGAATATGGAATTGATCAGCGATGGGTTTTAAGTCTTGATGATTGGATATAATCAACGGAATTTCGACATTTAATTCTCCCGCACTATAACGTCCTAAAATATCATACAAACAATGATTGTATTTGGATACAAATAATGCCATTTTTGGTTTTATCTCCTTATTATAAAGATCCCAAGACATATTAAATACCGTGGCAATCGTTTCTTTAAAATCGGCTTTTATATCTTCGAGGCTAATAGATGGATTGGTGAGTTCGCTTTCCAGTCGCATAAAAAACACATTTTGCTCCACATCAACATGCTGATCTAAATAGGTGATATTTCCTTCTACTTTCAGTATAAAATTAGTCACAGTAGCTATAATTCCTTTTTGATCTTCGCAATGTATAAGTAGCGTAATTTTTTGCATTGTAAGTGGTTGTTTTCGAAATTTAAAATTTCTGTTTTATAATTTCACTGGTTCTTGTAGCAACAAAAAAAAGTTTAGTTTTGATTCTCTTATTTCATATACTGGATGAAACAGCAAAATCAAAACTAAACCATTTTACTTAAAATAAACAAATACAAAGTGTTTTATATCTGTGTTTATCACTATTTTTTTGTGTGATTTTCAACGTGGAGAGTTGCAAAAAGAATTACATTTTCTTGTCTTGCATTGCAAAAACTTTCTGTAATAAAACAGAAGTTCTAGCGCTAAGATTTGTTCTAATGTTTTTCTCTTCGACAGCCACCATTTTAAAAACGCCATTCATTGCTTGATTCGTTACATAATCTGTCAAATCAGGATTTACCTTATTTACAAGTGGAATACTATTGTATTTAGTGATGATGTTAGTCCACACTTTGTCAGCTCCAACTTTAGTAAACGAATTTTTTATAACAGGATTAAACTTTCCGTATAAGGCAGTAGAAGTGCTGTTTTGTAGGTAATTAGTTGCTGCACTTTCATTTCCCATCAATATTCCTCTTGCGTCTGCAAATGACATGCTGGTCACGGCATCCACAAATATTGGAGTTGCTTCTTTTACGGCGTCTTCTGCGGCACGATTTAATACTTTTAGACCTTCATCGGCCAAAGAGCTAAGACCAATACTTCTTAATCCTGCATCGACTTTTCTTAATTCTTCAGGTAAAAGAATCTTTACTGCTGCATTTTTGTAGAAACCGTCGGTGGCGGTCAACTTAGTTACTTGTTTAGAAATACCGTTGTTTAGGGCTTCTTTCAATCCGCCCGAAATATTAATCACTCCCGTACCGTCAGTCTGTGGAAACTGATTCATGACTTGTTGCATCTCAGCGCAACCAAAAAGTGAAAACACCACTGTTAAAAGCAAAAATTTTTTCATATTCAAAGTTTTATTAGTTTACTTCGGCTGCCTTGCCACTTGGCTTCAGTCGAAAACCCTACTTCTTCAAATATAAAGCCATAAATTGATTTTTAGAGAAGAAACTGCTGGATTTATTTAAAAAGAGGTTCTCTTGGTCTCAATGCATTGGGGCATTAAATTAAGCTTGTCAAAATTTAATAAAATTTACCTCATGTTATTTTTGCTTTTTGATCATAAATTGGCTCAAATTTGAAGAGAATAAGGAATGAATATACTAATGAAGCTTTTAGAATATCAAGCTCAAATTGAAGATTTTTACTTTTTTATCAACAACTGTAAGGAACGTCAGGCAATCATTAAAAAAATTTGTAAATTGCAGCATTAAAATTATCATATTCTCAAAATGAAACCACAAACGCCATATATTCCTATAAATAAAGTAAGAATTGTAACTGCAGCCTCTCTTTTTGATGGTCACGACGCAGCTATAAATATAATGCGAAGAATTATTCAATCTACCGGTGTTGAAGTGATTCACCTTGGTCACGATCGCAGTGTCGAAGAGGTAGTGAATACCGCTATTCAAGAAGATGCAAATGCCATTGCATTGACGTCCTATCAAGGAGGTCATAATGAGTATTTTAAATATATGTATGATTTGCTTGTTGAAAAAGGAGCGGGTCACATTAAGATATTTGGAGGCGGAGGCGGAGTAATCCTCCCTTCAGAAATTGAAGAATTACAAGCTTATGGAATCACTCGTATTTATGCGCCAGATGATGGCCGTTCTATGGGGTTACAAGGAATGATAAATGATCTGGTTGAGCGTTCTGATTTTCCAACAGGAGATAAGTTAACAAATGAAGTTGATCAATTAGCATCGAAAAACCCAACAGCCATTGCAAGAATTATTTCTGCAGCAGAGAATTTTCCTGAAATAGCAAAACCTGCTATGGATGCGATTCATAAAATGAACGTGACTTGTACAACACCAGTTCTTGGGATTACAGGTACAGGAGGTTCGGGGAAATCTTCCCTAGTAGATGAGCTAGTTCGTCGTTTTCTAATCGATTTTCCAGAAAAAACAATAGGATTGATTTCTGTCGATCCATCAAAAAGAAAAACAGGAGGAGCGCTGCTAGGAGACAGAATCCGAATGAATGCTATCAATAATCCGAGAGTATATATGCGCTCTTTGGCAACTCGTCAATCTAATTTGGCCTTATCTAAATATGTAGCTGATGCGATTCAAGTAATCAAAGCGGCTAAATACGATATTATCATTTTAGAAACTTCTGGTATCGGGCAATCGGATACAGAGATCATGGATCATTCAGATGTATCATTATATGTAATGACACCTGAGTTTGGTGCGGCAACCCAATTAGAAAAAATCGACATGCTTGATTTTGCTGATTTAGTGGCATTAAACAAGTTTGACAAACGTGGAGCCTTAGATGCTATTCGCGATGTTAAAAAACAATTTCAACGCAATCATAATCTCTGGGATGTGAATCCTGATGAAATGCCAGTCTTTGGAACTATTGCTTCACAGTTCAATGATCCAGGAATGAACACGCTTTACAAAGCGATTATGGATAAGATTGTTGAGAAAACAAATTCCGATTTGAAATCAACTTTCGAAATCACTCGTGAAATGAGCGAGAAGATTTTCGTAATTCCACCACACAGAACTCGTTACTTGTCTGAAATTGCCGAAAGCAATCGTCTATATGATGAAACGGCGGTCACTCAAGAACAAGTGGCACAAAAATTATACGGTATTTTCAAAACACTGGAGTCAGTGTCGGGAAAAGTTCCTGCGATTGCTAAAGCTGGAATTGATGATGCTTCTGTATTACCAACAGCCATCGAAGCTGAAAAGCAAGGAGTTGCTGAAAATAAAATTTTCCTGAATCTGTTACTGAATCAATTTGATAAAGTGAAAATGGATTTAGATCCATACAACTGGGAAATAATATTGACTTGGAATGAAAAAGTAAATAAATATAAAAATCCCGTTTATACTTTTAAAGTTCGTGATAGAGAAATAAAAATGGCGACACATACGGAGTCTCTTTCTCATTCTCAAATCCCGAAAATTGCTTTACCAAAGTACCAAGCTTGGGGCGATATTCTACGTTGGTGTCTGCAGGAAAATGTTCCTGGAGAATTTCCTTATACTGCTGGATTATATCCATTCAAGAGGGAAGGAGAAGATCCTTCTCGTATGTTTGCAGGTGAAGGAGGACCAGAAAGAACAAACAAACGTTTTCATTATGTAAGTGCAGGATTACCAGCAAAACGATTGTCAACAGCTTTTGATAGTGTGACTTTATATGGTAATGATCCTCACATACGTCCGGATATTTATGGAAAAATAGGGAACGCCGGAGTTTCTATATGTTGCTTGGATGACGCTAAAAAACTGTATTCAGGTTTTGATTTAGTTCATGCCATGACATCAGTGAGTATGACTATCAATGGGCCAGCGCCAATGCTATTAGGGTTTTTCATGAATGCTGCCATCGATCAGCAATGTGAATATTACATCAAGGAAAATGGATTAGAAAAAGAAGTTGCCGTAAAAATCAATGCTCTATATAAAGGTAAAGGTGTCGAAAGACCACATTATCAAGGTGATTTACCTGCTGGTAATGACGGTTTAGGATTGATGCTTTTAGGTGTGACTGGAGATCAGGTTTTGCCTTCAGACGTTTATAATGAAATTAAAGCGAGAACCTTGTCACAAGTTCGTGGAACAGTTCAAGCAGATATTTTAAAGGAAGATCAAGCACAAAACACCTGTATTTTCTCTACTGAATTTGCGTTGCGTTTAATGGGTGACGTTCAGGAATATTTTATTACTAAAAATGTAAGAAACTTTTATTCGGTTTCTATTTCAGGCTATCATATCGCCGAGGCAGGAGCAAATCCTATCACGCAATTGGCTTTCACGCTTTCTAATGGTTTTACTTATGTGGAATACTATTTAAGCCGCGGAATGAATATTAATGATTTCGGACCTAATTTATCATTCTTCTTTTCGAATGGAGTAGATCCTGAATATGCAGTTATTGGTCGTGTAGCACGTAAAATTTGGGCGAAAGCCATGAAAAACAAATATGGCGCTAACGAAAGAGCTCAAATGTTGAAATACCATATTCAAACATCAGGTCGTTCTTTGCACGCACAGGAAATTGATTTCAATGATATTCGTACGACGTTGCAAGCCTTGTATGCCATTTATGACAACTGTAATTCATTGCATACCAATGCTTATGATGAAGCAATCACCACGCCAACAGAAGAGTCAGTGCGTCGTGCGATGGCAATTCAGTTGATTATTAATAAAGAATTAGGTCTAGCCAAAAATGAAAATCCAATTCAAGGTGCTTTTATCATCGAAGAATTAACTGATTTAGTCGAAGCGGCAGTATTATTAGAATTTGACAGAATCACGGAACGTGGAGGTGTTTTAGGTGCTATGGAAACCATGTACCAACGTTCTAAAATTCAAGAAGAGAGCTTGTATTATGAAACGTTGAAACATACAGGAGAGTTCCCAATTATTGGTGTGAATACATTCTTGAGTTCAAAAGGTTCACCAACGGTTATTCCGGCTGAGGTAATTCGCGCTACTGAAGAAGAGAAAAAATACCAGATCACGATGTTGGACAATTTACACAAAGCCAATCACGATAAAGTGGATCAACAATTAACAGCTATTCAAGAAGCCGCAATTAACAACGAAAACTTATTTGATCACTTAATGGAAGCAACTAAGATCTGTTCTTTGGGACAAATCACAGCCGCATTATTTGAAGTAGGTGGTCAATATAGAAGAAATATGTAAGCAGAGAACCGCTTTTTTGCATTGCAAAAAAGCGTGTGAATCGCTTATCCCGATGGCTATCGGGATCTCTTAAAGTAGAGTGTTGATTGCATTGCAAAAAAGCGTGTGAATCGCTTATCCCAATGTCTATCGGGATCTCTTAAGGCAGAGTGTTGATTGCATTGCAAAAAAGCGTGTGAATCGCTTATCCCGATTTCTATCGGGATCTCTTAAAGTAGAGTGTTGATTGCATTGTAAAAAAAGCGTGTGAATCGCTTATCTCTATTTATACTGCTTATCGAAATGAAACAAACCTTCCGTTTATGGGAGGTTTTTTCATTTAGACAAAACACATTGAATTTAAAGTAATACATATTCAATATTCTAAAAAGAGTTTATGTTGCTTATAAAAAAGAGATGACATATTCATCTGGAACTCCTACTATAAAACCTTCCGTTTATGGAAGGTTTTCTTATTTACACTAAATTTTTCAATTGTAGGACTATATTTCCAGTATTTAAAAGGGTTCGCTAAAGAGAGTTGAATTGGGATGAGAATTTTTATTAAAATTATTAGTGGTTGGGCTGTAATACTATTCTGAGGTTATAAATTTTTTGTAATCAAATAGCTAATAAACTGTTAATCAATTATTTAACAAGAGTAAAAGTATTAATGTTTTTTTTTTGTAAT
Source organism: Flavobacterium hiemivividum (assembly GCF_004349145.1). Classification (GTDB taxonomy): domain Bacteria; phylum Bacteroidota; class Bacteroidia; order Flavobacteriales; family Flavobacteriaceae; genus Flavobacterium; species Flavobacterium hiemivividum. Next base: position 156,629 of record NZ_SMFO01000008.1, read on the forward strand.
TGCTTTCCTAATTGGACGTGTTGTTTATCGATTTAAACGGAATGTTACCTTAAATAGGCATAAACTTCCTCCATTTATTTTTATTAATCCCTAACTTTGATTTAACAATAAAAAACGCTAAATAAATGATTTTTAGTAAATTATAGATGTGATTTTACAATTTAGATCCAATTTTAAATTTAGTAATACCATTTTCTATTCAAATTAAAATTATTGTTCCTGTTTTATTATTTTTTCCTCCTCCAAATCACTTTTTATCAGTTTGTCCTACTGCGATTATTACGCTTTACCTAGTGTAATAAAAGGTCTTTTTTGTTAGCAGCAAAATACCCTTTAGATGATGGTTCACTTCATGTTTTTTATGAAGATGTTTTTTCTGAATAGTTTATTTCCCAGATCTATAAACTAGTTATATAATATATTTTTTATGACGTAAAATTACTATTATTATGAAAAAGAGTACCGTTTCGAAGTTGTTCGATAGATTATTTGGCACGTTAATATGTTGCTTTATAACGAATAACTTCCTTTTTAAATCAAGTTTTAAAAAAAATGATGGTCGAGACACCATTAATTTTTTATCAAAGCGTTGGCACTACTCGTGGCGCCAATCGTTGGTTTTGCCTCTACTTTTGGTGGCAATTATTATGACGGACACTACAGTTCATGCCCAAGGTTCTATAAGAGGATTCGTTCCTGTTTTAGCGCCTAAATCAGGATCTGGAGTTGATGGAGATGCCTATGCCCATATGCCCGCTGGCTATGAAGCAGTAGGTGATCTATTTGACGCTCAACATCCTGACATTAATGGTCATGGTGTTATTAATCCCTTTACAGGGGAGTTGCTTTATCCTGGACAATCTTTTTTTCTACAGGATAGATATGAAAATGATTTAACAATCTTTACAGCGTCTAATAAAATAAATGACAATCCCAACACATACACTTGGGGACCGGGCAATTCGCCCAACAAAAACGAAATCCAAAACGCTGGAGCCCATTTTTCATACGGTGATCCTAGTTTACCGGGAGGAGTAGCCACTGACTTATGGTGTTTATTTGCTGGTGACCGACAAGTTACTAGCGGTAGCAGCTATATTGATTTTGAGTTTTTGCAAAAATCAATGACCATAACTGGCGCCACTATGGCTGCCAATGGATCTGTTACCGGAGGTAGTGGAGGTTTTACTAGTTTAGGAACAGATGGTGGTCGTACGCTCGGTGACATTCTGATCACTATTGAGTTTACTAACGGGGGTGGCGATGCCAATGCCGTAATTCGGGTATGGTCTGCCAAGGCTGGAGGAGGATTTGAATATGTGATTCATCCAAATTCAGAATTTCTTGGCAAAATATTCATCACTAACAATACCGTCATGACTCACGTTCCATTTGATGTTTACGGTAGTGATCCAAATGGAACTGGTGTAGGGGGAGATTATGCTCCTAATCAATGGGCCGAAGGTGCCATTAATTTGACGCAGGTATTTAAAAATACACTAGCTCTAAAAGATCCTTGTTTTTCAGTAAGTACGTTATTTATTAGAACAAGATCTTCTGGAAATTCACAACAATCAGAATTAAAAGATTTCCCTGGTGCTCCAATTCAATTTACCGTGGATGGAAGACCAAAAGGAACGGCGGTAGCAACAAATCCAAGCTGCAATGGCGGGTTTGGTTCTGTAGATCTTAGCGTTACAGGGGGATCTTCTATATATACTTATTCTTGGACAGGTCCAAATAATTTTACAGCATCCACTCAGGATATTAGTAATGCATTAGCTGGTACTTATCAATGGACGGTTACGGATTCTAAAGGATGTATAGCATCGGGATCAGTAGATGTTACTCAACCTCCTGCGATAGTAGTTTCTAATGCAACTTTACTAAGTCCTAAATGTAATGGAGGAACCGATGGTTCAATCACTATTACGTCTTCAGGCGGCACAGGAATACTAATGTATTCTGCTAATGATGGTGAAACTTACCAAGCATCTAATGTATTCAGCGGCTTAGCTGCAGGAGAGTACAAATGGGCGGTAAAAGATGCCAATAACTGTATACTTAAAGGAACAGTTACAATAACTCAACCAACAGCAATCGCTGTATCAGCTGCGCTATTAAGTCCTAAATGTAATGGAGGAACCGATGGTTCAATCACTATTACGGCTTCAGGCGGCACAGGAATACTAATGTATTCCGCGAATGATGGTGAAACTTACCAAGCATCGAATGTATTCAGCGGCTTAGCTGCAGGAGACTACAAATGGGCGGTAAAAGATGCCAATAACTGTATACTTAAAGGCACAGTTACTATCACACAACCAACAGCAATCGCAGTATCAGCTGCGCTACTAAGTCCTAAATGTAATGGAGGAACCGATGGTTCAATCACTATTACGGCTTCAGGCGGGACAGGAATACTAATGTATTCTGCTAATGATGGTGAAACTTACCAAGCATCGAATGTATTCCGCGGCTTAGCTGCAGGAGACTACAAATGGGCGGTAAAAGATGCCAATAACTGTATACTTAAAGGAACAGTTACAATAACTCAACCAACAGTAATCGCAGTATCTGCAGCTCTGGTTAGTCCTAAATGTAATGGAGGAACCGATGGTTCAATCACTATTACGGCTTCAGGCGGCACAGGAATACTAATGTATTCCGCTAATGATGGTGAAACTTACCAAGCATCGAATGTATTCAGCGGCTTAGCTGCAGGAGAGTACAAATGGGCGGTAAAAGATGCTAATAACTGTATACTTAAAGGCACAGTTACTATCACTCAACCAACAGCAATCGCAGTATCAGCTGCGCTAGTAAGTCCTAAATGTAATGGAGGAACCGATGGTTCAATCACGATTACGGCTTCAGGCGGCACAGGAATACTAATGTATTCAGCTAATGATGGTGAAACTTACCAAGCATCGAATGTATTCAGCGGCTTAGCTGCAGGAGAGTACAAATGGGCGGTAAAAGATGCTAACAATTGCGTGTTGAAAGGCACAGTTACAATAACTCAACCTCCTGCGATAGTAGTTTCTAATGCAACTTTACTAAGTCCTAAATGTAATGGAGGAACCGATGGTTCAATCACTATTACGTCTTCAGGCGGCACAGGAATACTAATGTATTCTGCTAATGATGGTGAAACTTACCAAGCATCGAATGTATTCAGCGGCTTAGCTGCAGGAGAGTACAAATGGGCGGTAAAAGATGCTAACAATTGCGTGTTGAAAGGCACAGTTACTATCACACAACCAACAGCAATCGCAGTATCTGCGGCTCTAGTAAGCCCTAAATGTAATGGAGGAACCGATGGTTCAATCACTATTACGGCTTCAGGCGGGACAGGAATACTAATGTATTCCGCTAATGATGGTGAAACTTACCAAGCATCGAATGTATTCAGCGGCTTAGCTGCAGGAGAGTACAAATGGGCGGTAAAAGATGCTAACAATTGCGTGTTGAAAGGCACAGTTACAATAACTCAACCAACAGCAATCGCAGTATCTGCAGCTCTAGTAAGTCCTAAATGTAATGGAGGAACCGATGGTTCAATCACTATTACGTCTTCAGGCGGCACAGGAATACTAATGTATTCTGCTAATGATGGTGAAACTTACCAAGCATCGAATGTATTCAGCGGCTTAGCTGCAGGAGACTACAAATGGGCGGTAAAAGATGCTAACAACTGCGTGTTGAAAGGCACAGTTACAATAACTCAACCAACAGCAATCGCAGTATCTGCGGCTCTAGTAAGTCCTAAATGTAATGGAGGAACCGATGGTTCAATCACTATTACGGCTTCAGGCGGSACAGGAATACTAATGTATTCTGCTAATGATGGTGAAACTTACCAAGCATCGAATGTATTCAGCGGCTTAGCTGCAGGAGAGTACAAATGGGCGGTAAAAGATGCCAATAACTGTATACTTAAAGGAACAGTTACAATAACTCAACCAACAGCAATCGCAGTATCTGCGGCTCTAGTAAGTCCTAAATGTAATGGAGGAACCGATGGTTCAATCACTATTACGGCTTCAGGCGGCACAGGAATACTAATGTATTCTGCTAATGATGGTGAAACTTACCAAGCATCGAATGTATTCAGCGGCTTAGCTGCAGGAGAGTACAAATGGGCGGTAAAAGATGCCAATAACTGTATACTTAAAGGMACAGTTACWATMACWCAACCAACAGCAATCGCTG
>NZ_SMFO01000009.1 GCF_004349145.1 Flavobacterium hiemivividum
CTTTACTCAAAGATAATGACTTACTTTCAATCGTTTTTAGAACTTTTAACTTAAAGGCTTCACTATAATTTTTGTTTTTTTGTATTGGTAAAAGACCTTCAATTCCAAATTCATGATAACACCTAATCCAATCTTTAAGGCTGGTTTTTCCTATGCCATTTTCTTTAGATATAGAAGTTATTGATTGATTTTTTTTTAAAACTTCATTTACACAGCGAAGTTTAAATTCATAACTGTACTTAACTTTTCTTTCCATAAAAATGCCCCCAAATAGTGTCTAACTTTTTGGGGGCAGTGTATAAAAAGGCAGCTTTTTTTTATACAAAAAAAAACTGCTCCAAAAAGGAAGCAGTTTTTAAATTAATTAAATCTAATTATACATTATACTTTACCGTTTTTTATTTCTTCCACGATTTCGGGATTCAATAAAGTTGAGGTGTCTCCAAAATTAGAGTAATCACCTTCAGCAATTTTACGCAATATTCGACGCATAATTTTTCCAGAACGTGTTTTAGGTAATCCAGATACAAATTGAATTTTATCTAATTTGGCGATAGGCCCAATTTGGTTAGAAATTTGTTGGTTAATTTCCTTGCTTAGATTTTCTCGGTCACGGTATTCCCCGGTTTCTTTTAGAATAACAAAACCATACAACGCGTTTCCTTTAATATCATGCGGAAATCCTACAATCGCCGACTCAGCAACTGCTGGATGTTCGTTGATAGCGTCTTCGATAGGAGCGGTTCCTAGATTATGACCAGAAACGATAACCACATCATCGACACGACCTGTGATTCTATAGTACCCTACTTCGTCACGTAAAGCTCCGTCACCAGTGAAATATTTGCCTGGAAAGGCCGAAAAATAAGTTTCTTTATACCTTTCATGATCGCCCCAGATGGTTCTGGCAATTCCTGGCCATGGGAATTTAATACACAAACTACCCACAACTTGATTGCCTTCTATTTCATTTCTTTTCTCATCCATTAATACGGGTTGGATTCCTGGTAATGGTAGCGTAGCATAAGTTGGTTTTGTTGGAGTAACAAAAGGTAGAGGCGAAATTAAAATACCTCCTGTTTCGGTTTGCCACCAGGTGTCAACTATTGGGCAACGTTTATTGCCGACATGGTCATTGTACCAGTGCCAAGCCTCTTCATTTATCGGTTCTCCTACCGAACCAATAACTTTTAAAGTGTCTAATTGGTATTTTTGTACATAGTCTAAACTCTCTTTTGCCAAAGCACGAATAGCAGTTGGTGCTGTATAGAATTGTGTTACTTTATGCTTAACAATAACTTCCCAAAAACGGCTGTAATCAGGATAAGAAGGGACACCTTCAAAAATTACTGTGGTAGCTCCGTTTAATAAAGGTCCATAAAGAATATAAGAATGTCCAGTTATCCAACCGATATCGGCAGTACACCAGAAAATATCATTGTCTTCATAACTAAATACATTTTTAAAAGTGTAAGCAGCATAAACCATGTATCCAGCTGTGGTATGGACCATTCCCTTTGGTTTTCCTGTAGAACCAGAAGTATAAAGTATAAACAATGGATCTTCAGCATCCATGATTTCGGCAGTGTTATTGTCTGACGCTGCATCTAGAAGAGGTTGCAACCATTGGTCACGTCCTTCTTGCATGTTTACTGCGCTGTTAGTTCTTTTTACTACCAAAACAGCAGTAACACAAGGAGTGTCCGCTAACGCTTCGTCAATAATTCCTTTTAAATCAATGGTTTTGTTTCCGCGATATCCACCGTCTGAGGTAATGATCATTTTACAATCACTATCATTAATTCTAGCAGCCACCGCTGAGGCTGAAAATCCAGCGAAAACTACAGAATGAACGGCTCCAATTCTAGCACATGCCAAAGTAGTAATGGCGAGTTCTGGAATCATAGGTAAATAGATGCAAACGCGATCTCCTTTTTGCACTCCTTGTTCGCGCAATACGTTTGCCATTTTACAAACACGTTCGTGCAATTCAGTATATGAAATATGTAATGCTTCTTCCGAAGGATCGTTTGGTTCAAAAATAATCGCAGTCTTATCTCCTTTTTTGGCAAGGTGTCTGTCGATGCAGTTTTTAGTCATGTTTACTTTGGCATTGACAAACCATTTTATATCGGCTTCAGCCATATTAAAATCAACCACTTTTTCCCATTCTTGGTACCAAGTAAAGTTTTCGGAAGCAATTTTGTCCCAGAACTTTTTTGGCTCGCGCACTGATTTTTTGTAATCTTTAAAGTATTCTTCTAAATTATTAATTTTATAACGAGTCATAATCTATTGTATATATTTAGTTGTTTAGTGTGTTTTGATTGTTAAAAATACCAATTTCATTTTTTATTAAAACGGCCTCAATTTCAGCAATAATGCTTTCGTCATCTATTGTAGACGGTACTGTGTAATTAGCGCCGTCAGCTATGCTTTGCATGAGTTTTCGAAGAATTTTACCAGAACGTGTTTTGGGTAATCGATTTACGACAACCACGTTTCTCAAAGATGCAACAGCTCCTATTTTCTGGCGGACGATTTTTATAATTTCATGTTCTAATTGAAAATGCTCTATATCGTCGTTTAATTTTGTAACCACCAAAGCTAAGGGTATTTGTCCTTTTAAAGCGTCGTTTATTCCAATAACGGCACATTCTGCTACCGATTGATGTGAGGCAACTACCTCTTCCATTTCGGCAGTCGAAAGTCGATGTCCCGCAACATTGATCACGTCGTCAACTCTTCCGGTAATGTAAATATAATCGTCTTCATCTTTATATCCTCCATCACCAGAGAAATAATATCCAGGAAATTGTTCTAAATAGCCTGCATTAAACCTAGGTTGGTCATTCCATAAGCCCATTAGTGTTCCCGGAGGTAGCGGAAGTTTTACCACTACATACCCTTGTTGGTTTGCTTGTAATTCATTCCCTTCTTCATCAAATATTTTAATATCATAGCCGCAAACTGCTTTTCCTACAGAACCAGGTTTTACAGCTAAAACTTCGACTCCCATCATGTTTGCTATCATTGGCCATCCAGATTCGGTTTGCCACCAATGGTCAATTGCTGTAACGGGAATATGTTGGTTATACCATTCTAATGTCGCAAGATCGCAGCGTTCTCCGGCCAAAAATTGTGTTTTCAAAGAGCTTAAATCATATTGTTTTATGAAATCGCCATTAGGATCTTCTTTTTTAATGGCTCGAATAGCTGTTGGTGCCGTAAACATCGCATTTACTTTATGCTCGTCTATAATTCTCCAAAAAGTACTGGCATCTGGCGTTTTTATTGGTTTTCCTTCAAATATAATGCTGCTGCTTCTATTGATTAAAGGACCGTAAACGATAAAGCTATGGCCAACTACCCAACCCACATCTGATGCTGCCCAAAAAACATCTCCTTCTTTTATGTTGTAGATTTTTTGCATCGAAAATTTTAAAGCAACGGCACAACCGCCAGTGTCCCGAACGACTCCTTTTGGTTTTCCGGTTGTTCCTGAAGTGTACAAAACATATAATGGATGTGAAGCGTTTACCGGAACACAAGGTGTTTCTTCAGAGCCGTAAACTAAGGCATCATAATCTACATCATATTTTTTAAATGGAATTCTAGCTCCTAGTTTTCTATTGAACACGATTACTTTTTTTGGTTTGTGCAAAGCGAGAGTAATTGCTTCGTCTACTAATGGTTTGTAAGTAATTAAACGATCGACTTCTATCCCTGAAGAGGCAGTTATAATTAGTCGAGGTTTACAGTCGTCTATTCGAATCGCTAACTCATGTGGTGCAAAACCTCCAAAAACTACCGAATGGGTTACACCTATTCGAGCACATGCTAGCATTGCAAATGCTGCTTGCGGAATCATAGGCATGTAAATTACCGCTGTATGGCCTTTTTTTAATCCTAAAGATTGCATGCCGCCAGCGAGTTTTGCTACTTCAGTTTTTACCTCTAAAAACGTATATTTTTTAATGGTTTGTGTTACTGGAGAATCATAGATAAACGCTACTTGATCTCCATATCCATCTGCGATATGTTTGTCAAGTGCGAGATAACACATATTTAATTCTCCATCTTTATACCATAATGGATAACCATCCTCATCTTGAGACAAGATAATTTCAGGTTTATTAGACCATTCTATTGTATTTGCCTGTTCCTTCCAGAAATTTTCAGTCTGGGTGATGCTATTTGTGTAATATTCGTTGTAATTCATAATAGTGAAATCTTACTTATTGAATTAATTCTTGTACTTGCTCTACTAATTTTTTTATCGAAAAAGGCTTCGTTACATATAAATTTGCTCCTAGTGAAAGTCCTTTTTCAATGTCTTTCTCCTTGTTTTTTGCCGAGAGGAAAATGACTTTGCAATTTTGTAATCTAGCGTCATTTTTTATTTGTTCTAATGTGGCATATCCATCAACCATGGGCATCATCACATCGAGAATGATGACGTCAGGAAGTTGCTCGTTCATAATGTCTAATGCTTCTTGACCGTCACGTGCTATGAAAACTTCAAAATTATTTTTCTTGAAGGTATATTCCAGTGACATAACAATATTAGGTTCGTCATCTACAATTAAAATTTTTTTCATCTCTATTGATTTTCGGTTGTATTGTAATAAGGCAAAGTAAAAATAAATGTAGCGCCTTCTCCCTCGGTACTTTCTACCCAAATGGTTCCTTTATGGTGCTCTATAATTTGTCTGCAAATGGAAAGACCTAAGCCGCTTCCAATCGGTTTTTTTACGTTTTGATTCTTAGATTGATAGAATTTGTCAAATATGGGTTCAAATTCTTCCGCTTTTATCCCTTTGCCATTGTTTTGAATGTGCACTTCTAAATGGTTATCCTTTTCAATGACCGCTATATTTATTTTTCCATCGGTTGGCGCACAAAATTTGATGGCGTTTGATAATAAATTGTGAATAACTTGAATGATTCTTTCCTCATCATAAAATGCTTTTATTTCTTGTGGTGGCTCATTGAATACGACGCTAATCTTTTTGTTTTTTATTAATTGTCTGACGGAATCAATCGTGCTATTAATGGTTTTTGAAATGTCATTTTTTGACAAGTAGATTTTATGTTTGCCTGTTTTAAATTTTTCTAAATCCAGAATTTTATCAATCAAACGGTTCAGACGATCTGATTCGGATATAATACTTTTTAGAAATTGTTTTCGCAACTCATCTGGGATTTCGTCATGGTCATCATGCAGGATCTCAGTTGCCGCCCGAATTGCGGTAATTGGTGTTCGAAGTTCGTGACTAACGGTGTCTAGAAACTCGTCTTTTTGAAGATCTTTTTCAATCAACTCCTGATTTACGTGTTTTAGTTGGTCTGATAATTTTTTTAATTCATTAGAAGTATCAGTCAATTTTTTATTGATAATAATATTTTCTTTCGACTCTTCTAAAATACGCAATACTTCGGGAAGGCTAATTTCGTCTTCCTTAATTACGCTCGATATTAAAATTTTGGCGGAAGCCGTACCAATATGACCTGTCAATAAATTCTCGGCAAATTTTATAAAACGAGCATCGGCAGTGGTGATGTCTTTGTCGATGTTGTATTTTAAATTAAAAATATTCAAAGCACGAGTTGTTCTCTCTTCGCCCAAGAAACGGCGTAACACTTTTTGAATATCAGAGATATAAGCAATTCCTTTCCAAACAAATGCGTTCTCGTGATTGGTTATGTATTTATCAATATCCACAAACATTTCGGCATAGTTGCGCTCTCGATAATTACCGCTAAAACTTACCGATACGGCTAGGTAACTCATCGTATTTACCAGCATACTCCAAAAAAAAGCATGTTGGATAGGCTCTAAATAATCCAGTCCAAAAAGCTGGAAGGGCTTTAATAACTCAATTCCCCAAAGTCCTTCTTGAAGGAATGTGCTAGAAGAGGAGCTGATTCCTATGGCGTAAGGAAGTAATAAAGTGTAAAAACAAATAATAAAACCAAGAATAATTCCCGTTACCGCCCCTTTTTTAGATCCTCTTTTCCAAAATAGTGCCCCAAAAAAAGCAGGTGCTAATTGTGCAATGACAACAAATGAAACTAAGCCGATAGAAAATAAAGAATACTCTAAAATGAAATACCTGTAGATAAAATAGGCTAGAATAATCAATGAAAATATAGCGATTTTACGACTAGTTATGATTCGTTTGTTATTTTTTTTCTGCGAAGAATTCTCTAGTGAACCTACGAATCCATAAGGAATTAATAAGTTGTTACTGAGCATCGTAGACAATGATATTGATGAAACAATAATCATCGATATTGCCGCCGAAAACCCGCCAAGAAAAACTAAAACAGTCAACACATTGTTGTTGAAAAATTGTGGAATCAATAGGGAATAAGTGTCGGCGTTTAATCCCTTTCCTTCAAAAAGGATGTTGCCTCCCCAAGCTATTGGATAAACAAAAATATTGAAAAGGAATAAATACAGAGGGAAAAGCCAAATTGCTGTTCGAATATGTGTTTCCTTATTATTTTCGACAATTGCGGTATGAAATTGTCTTGGCAAAAGAAAAATGGCAAACATGGACAAAACGCAGAGAAAAAACCAGTTGATCCCTTCGGTTAATCCGCCAATGCTGTTCTTTTTATCGTAATGGTCCAGTAGTGCCGCTTTGGTGGAGATGTCGCTAAAACCGTCAAATACAAAATAGGTTACATAAACGCCAATGATAATAAAGAAGATTAATTTTAGAATCGACTCGATGGCAACTGCAGTGACAATTCCGCGTCTGTTTTCAGAGGCATCTACATATTTTGTTCCGTAATAGGATGCAAACAAAGCGAGAGCAATACAAACATAAGTAGTGGTGTCACTAAAAATATTAGAACTTGACTGGGTGTTTGTAACAATGTTAAAAGTGTCTGAAATTGATTTGAGTTGTAAGGCTATGTAGGGTAAAATACCAAAAACGCATAATAAGGTTACGACAGCTCCTAGAAATCGGCTGTTACCATATCTTAATGAGATGAAATCGGCGATACTAGATATTTTATTGACTCTTGATATTCGAATAATTCTCTTAAGAATGATGATCCATGTGGGGATAATAATAATGGGACCTAAATAAATAGTCAGGTAACTTAAACCTGAATGGGCAGCAACGCCAATACTTCCATAATAAGTCCATGCGGTACAATATACTGCTAGTGAAAAAGAATAGATATACGGATTTGTAGTCCATTTAGAATTACTTCTTTTTTCGGCCCAGTGCGCTATGTAAAAGAGTATCGACACATAGAGAACTAAAATTAATATAAGACCAATACTACTCATAATATTTTTTGATGATTATGTAAGAGATCACAATAGAAAAGAGCCATGCCGAAAAGATATACACATAGATAACTGGAAAGCCAAAAATAGCACTTGAACTGTCAAATAATAGCAATAGTGGAACATTCAATGCTAATAATAAAAGCATTGAGAGTATAACCAACTTTTGTTCGTGTCTTTTCTTCATAGTCCTAAAAATATACAATCTCTACATATAAATGTAAAGATTGTATAGTTTAAATTAATTTTTAAGCTTTTTATAAACGCTAGTGCGTTGCTTCGCCAGCGCCAGAAGGAATTCTAATATGCTCTACAATATCTTGAACATTTTGTGGAGGTTCAGGTGTGAAACTTTTAACTATAAATGCTACTACAAAGTTTACAACCATAGCAACGGTTCCAAAACCTTCAGGTGAAATTCCAAACCACCAGCTTTCTTTTAAACCAGCAACAGCATCTTTTCCGCCATCAAAAAGACCAAATTTGAATTTTAACATGTAGAAAAGCATTAGTAAAAGTCCAATAACCATACCGGCTATAGCACCTTCTTTATTCATTTTTTTGTCGAAAATTCCAAGGATAATCGCAGGGAAAAGCGAAGCAGCTGCTAATCCAAAAGCGAGTGCTACAACTGCGGCAACAAAACCAGGCGGATTAATACCGAAATAACCTGCAATGATTACAGCAACTGCTGCAGCTCCACGAGCAGCCCAAAGTTCTCCTTTTTCAGAAATATTCGGATTAATCATTTTTTTGATAATGTCATGAGAAACAGAAGCTGAGATTACTAGCAATAAACCAGCAGCAGTAGATAAAGCAGCTGCTAAGGCTCCAGCAGCAACTAAGGCTATAACCCAGTTAGGTAAGTTGGCAATTTCAGGATTAGCAAGAACCATGATGTCTTTATCAATAACCAGCTCACTACCTTTGTTTCCTTTTGCTTCTTGAGCTGCTAAAAATGCGGCGTCCTTTGACAGATCATTATAATATTGAATTTTACCATCTGCGTTTTTATCTTCAAATGTCAATAAGCCTGTTTTCTCCCATTTAGTAAACCAAGCAGGCATTGAAGAGTAGTCTTTATCGTTGACAGTCTCAATTAAGTTTGTTTTTGCAAAAACTGAAATTGCAGGTGCAGTAGTATATAAGATGGCGATTAAAACCAATGCATATCCAGCTGATTTCCTAGCGTCCTTTACTCTTTTAACGGTGAAGAAACGAACAATTACGTGTGGTAATCCTGCAGTTCCTACCATCAAAGCTAGTGTGATTGCAAAGACATCTATCATTGATTTTGTACCGTCAGTATAAACTGCAAATCCAAGATCTGTAGAAAGGCCGTTTAATTTGTCTAGTAAATACGTATCGCTTCCTATAACTGTTCCGCCCATTCCTAATTGTGGAACTGGGTTTCCTGTCATTTGTATCGAAATAAAGATAGCAGGTACCATGAAGGCGAATATTAATACACAATATTGTGCTACTTGGGTATAGGTGATTCCTTTCATTCCGCCAAGAGTGGCGTAAAACAAAACAATTACCATCCCTATAATAACCCCAGTATTAATGTCAACTTCTAAAAATTTTGAGAATACCAGACCTACACCGCGCATTTGTCCTGCTACGTAGGTAAAGGAAACAACTAGCGCACAAATGACAGCAACCGTTCTAGCGCTATTAGAATAATAACGCTCTCCAATGAAATCTGGCACAGTAAATTTTCCGAATTTTCGTAGGTAAGGAGCAAGTAAAAGCGCTAGTAAAACATATCCGCCGGTCCAGCCCATCAAATAAACGGCGCCATCATATCCATCAAAAGAGATGATTCCAGCCATAGATATAAAAGAAGCCGCACTCATCCAGTCTGCAGCGGTAGCCATACCGTTTGCCAAAGGAGATATTTCTCCACCGGCAACATAAAATTCTTTAGTAGTTGAAGCACGAGACCAGATTGCAATTCCAATATAAAGGGCAAATGTGACTCCAACAAGTATATAGGTCCAAGTTTGTAAATCCATGATTTTTTATTTTTTTATAGTTTTTAAATTATTCGTTGTAGCCGTATTTTTTGTCTAGTTTGTTCATTAAGTGAACATAAACAAATATCAGAATGACAAATACATAAATTGAACCTTGTTGCGCAAACCAGAAACCAAGTGGGAATCCACCTAATTTTATGGAGTCTAATGCTTGTTTGAAAAGGATTCCTGCTCCATAGGAAACAGCAAACCAAATGCTTAGTAATATTAGAAGGTATCTTAGGTTTTCCTTCCAATAGGCAGTGGCGTTATCTTGTTTATCGCTCATAATAGGTATGGTTAAAATGGTTAATAGTTTATAGGTAAATCATGGCTTGAAGCGTAATTGTATTTACGGCTTTGTTTGCACCATATTTTAAATTTTGATATTCTAATGTCAGTTTAGAATGGTGGCCGCTGAAAAAGGCATTTGCGCCAATACCAATTTGAGAAGCATTATCGTTTAAAGCATCTATCTGTCTTTCATCATAAGACAAATACGGTTGGAACTTAGTTTTTGATTTTCCTGGAATTACATAGCCAAGATGTCCATGTAGCATTGATCCAGTTTCATAAGTTGTTCCTAGTGTGTAGTCTTTTCCATAATCGTTATTTTGGTATAAGGCATAAGCAGTAAGAGCAGCACCTTGTGTTCCTACTGGTACATCATAAAAAGCATCAAGTCCAAAAATAGTTACGTTTTCTCCGCTTAGATTTCCGCCAGCATCAGCAATTACAGTTCCATTTGGATGCGAAAAGAAACCGGCTCCAATATTGAATACTTTTTTTGTTCCCAAATAAGTTCCTACTTTATAAGGTAAAAAGTTACTTTCTGAATCTAAAAATCCATATTCAAAATAACCGGAGTACGTTCTTCCAGCCTCTTTTGAGCCTAATAATCTCTTGCCAGTATAAGTTGCTGGACCATTGTTTGTAGGTGTTGCAGTTGCTTGTAGATTAGTAGTCGCTGCTCCGTTTATCGAAACACGATATTGAAGTTTCCCAAAAGTTCCTTTGGCATACACTCCAATGTGTCTTGCAAATTGATCCGATAAACCTAAAGTAGCCCACGCTTGTCTTTGGTTGTCCAATGTGAGCAGGTTTAAAGTACTTTGATTGTTTAGTCTAGAGATTCCGTTCCAGTAATGTAATCCTCCACCCACTGCATTGTCTTTTCCAAGGCTGTATTGAGCCCAAACATCGTGCAGAAATAATTGGGAACCAGCTCCTTGTCCAGTTGGACTCATTGTATCTGAGTTTAGACTATTAATTCCAAAATGAGTTAAGATCAAAAAATCTTTGTTAATTTGCGCATACATCAATACGCGAGCTCTTCTTACGCTGAAATCTAAATCAGCTTGTTCATTGCCGTTAGCGTCTAGTGGGCGGTCTGAATTGTATTGTCCCCAAATTTGTGCCCATGATAGTACTCTAAGATACTTTGAGCCGTCCTCATTTAAGTCAAATTTCATCCCGGCACCATAATCAGGGGAGCCTTGCGAAAAGCCTTTTAAAGATAAGAGCAGGACTACTGCAATTAAATACACTTTTTTCATAATTTTTATTAGGTTGGTTAGGCGAAATGGTTAATTTCTAGACCGCCAAAGTCTAATTTTTTGTTAAGAAAAAAAATTAAGATATATATAAGTGTAAAACACTATAGTTAATCCTTAAATCGCTCCCATTTTATAAGCATAAACTTATCTCCTAACTCAGTTATGATCAGGCCAGCACCCGATAGTAAATCTTTGTTTTTGATGTATTCTACTAATTCTAAGTGATTAAAGATCTTGTATGTAGGATGATAGTTAGCGTGAGACGGTTTTTTTATATTAAATGACTTTACCCAGTTGCTAATAGTAACGTGGGACACCCCAATAATACGCTCAATTTCGCGATAACTTAATCCTTCTAAGTAGAGTTGTAAAGCTTTGGTAACGTAATAATCATCTATCTTTTTTCCAATTTTATTGACTGTAAAAAAGTATTTGCATTTTTTGCATAAATACCTTTGTTTATTGTTGATTACACCGCTTTTTATGATGTCATTTCCTTGGCATTTTGGACAGGCTAAAATCTCCATGTATATAAATTTTGCATAAATATAGTAAATTAGCAATTATAGTTGGTTGCTTGTGCGAATAAAATAGTTTTTTATGCATAGAATTTAGAAAATCACAATTTAATAGCATTTTTTTTGTGATTTAAAAAGCGGTATCAACAGAGTGAGTTTTAATTAAGTATTTACGTTGTAAACCTATAAATAGGATTGTAAATAGATGATGATCAGTTAAATTGATTATTATTTTAAAAAATCACACTAAATTTGAATAGCCGTCGTGTGCTTTGTAGTTGATGATTAATAAGTACTATTTTCTGGCTATTTTTTTGAAAACAATTTAAAAACAAGAGTTATGAAAAAAGTAAGTGTTATTTGGATTATGGTCATGGCTTGTGCGATAACTACGGCACCTATGTTTGGGCAATCTCGATCAAAGAAAAACGAGATTATCGCAGACAGTAAGAAAGCTAAGGTGGAGTTCATTAAGGTTGACCCTCTTTTGAAAGGCCTTTTTGATAAAGTATTTGGTTATGTTATCTTTCTAATGTGGGCAAGGCGGGATTTGGTATAGGAGGAGCGGCTGGGAATGGAGCAGTCTATGAAAATGATAAATTGGTGGGTTTTTCAAAGCTTTCACAACTGAGTTTAGGTTTTCAGGCGGGAGCACAAGCCTATCGAGAAGTGATATTTTTTGAATCAAAAAAGGATATGGAGCGATTTAAAAATAGCCAATTGGAATTTGCTGCTCAGGTTTCGGCGGTAGCTGTAACAGCTGGCTCTTCGGCAAATGTGAAGTATGCCGAAGGTGTGATGGTATTTACCATGCAAAAAGGCGGGCTAATGTATGAGGCGTCAGTGGGAGGACAAAATTTTAAGTTTAATGGATTGTAGGATTCTTTTCGAATTCAATTTGAAAATGATAGACTATGAGATATTTCTCGCAGCTTATCCTTAATATAGACATTCGAATAAAAATTATTTAGTTTTTTTTGGTCTCATTTTAGTGTGGATTCAATGTGTTTTAGCATGTCTTGCTTTGGCTTTTAAAGATTTTTTTTTGTCAAGAATTAGTAGGAATTAATTCGAATAGCTATGATCCTCAAGCTTCAGGATGTATTAATGTTTTAAGCGGAATGATTTTCAATCTTTCAGTTTTGATCTATGGAGTTTTAGTTCTGGTCTTTTTATCGATCGCTTTTGCACTAAGAAATTTTATTCAAATTGAGGAAAGCCGTAAGGTAAAAAATAGATATAGTAGTACCATTGTGAAAAAATTGCTACGATGAAAATAAATTTTAGAAAATATAAAATTAAAGGAAAATTTTTTTCAAAAAGTATTGATCAGGCAGAAGTGAGAATTTTTAACGACCGATTTGAAATCAGACTTTCACCTTTCGTTTTAAATTCGGGAGTCTACTATATTCAAACAGTTGTAGAAAAAACTAAAGTCTACACCGAGTATAGGGTGATTAAAAGAGATTTTAGTGATGAAAGTGAGTTGAATTTTAATTTGATAAATTCTGGTAATTATTTTAGTTTGTTTTTAGATAACAATCGTGAAAAAATGAGTGTTGTTAAAGACAATCAGGAGGGGTTTATTTTAAAATCACCAGTGCTGAAACGTTATTAATTGATTTTTTTAAACAAAAAACCCGAATATTTCTATTCGGGTTTTAAAGTGGTACCTCCAGGGATCGAACCAGGGACACATGGATTTTCAGTCCATTGCTCTACCATCTGAGCTAAGGTACCGTGCTATTGCGGGTGCAAATATAGAATGATTTTTAGTATATCCAAAACATATTTTTAAAAAAATCAATTCGTACCTTCGCAAAATCAAAATTAAACGTATGATTTTAACAGTTGATGTAGGAAATTCAAGAATTAAAGCTGCTGTTTTTGAGGGAGATATCCTTTTAGAGCCTTTTGTTTTTAAGAAAGAGGAACTGCAAAAAAATATTCAAAATATTTTAAAAAATTTCACAAACACCACTCATTTAGTTGTTGCTTCCGTTGGGAATGTCGAAAAACAGGCTTTTTTAGAGTTCGAAAAAGACATCGCTGTTCATTTTGTTTCTCATGGAGATCAATTTCCATTTGCTAATGAGTATGAAACGCCGCTTACCTTGGGAATTGACAGGATGGTTCTTGCTGCGGGAGCAACTTTACAGTTTCCTGGGAAAAATAGATTAGTTATCGATGCTGGAACCTGTGTTACTTTTGATTTTATAAATGTCAGTAATGAATATCTTGGAGGTGCGATCACGCCAGGATTGCAATTGCGGTATAAATCGCTGCACGATTTCACTGCCAATTTACCATTGTTGGCATTGGAAAGTCCCAAAAATATTATAGGGAATTCAACCGCGGAGTCCATTCATTCCGGAGTTGTAAATGGATTGGTCTATGAAATAGATGGTTTTATAGATGAATATCGTGCACTTTATTCAAATTTTATAATAATTTTAACGGGTGGAGATACAGATTTTTTGGCTAAACGATTAAAAAATACCATATTTGCCAATTCAAATTTTCTTTTAGAAAGTTTGAACCAAACATTTCAATATAAAATCAAAAATGATTAAAAAAATTATAGTAAGCGCTTGTTTACTTTTGTCGCTAGTTTCCTTTGCTCAAGAAGGTACTTCATCACCGTACTCTTTTTATGGAATTGGAGATGTTAGATTTAAAGGAACAGCTGAAAGTCGCTCTATGGCAGGAATTGCAGTCGAGCAGGATAGTATCCATATTAATTTGCAAAATCCTGCGAGTTTTGCTAATTTAAAATTTACCACTTTTGCGCTTGGAGGTACTTACAATACTACTAAATTAAAAACAGATTCTAAGAAGGAAAATGCTAGAAGAACGACCTTAGATTACCTTGCGGTAGGATTGCCTTTTGGTAAAGTAGGTGTTGGATTTGGTTTGATTCCTTATTCTTCTGTAGGTTATAAAATAGAATCTATTTCGGCTGATGTTAATATTAATAACAGACGTTATGATGGTTCAGGAGGAATGAATAAGGCTTTTCTAGGGGTTGGGTATAAAATAAGCCCTAATTTTAGTATTGGAGCAGATGCTCAGTATAATTTTGGAAAAATTGAGACGAATAGTTTAGAGTTTGCTTCTGGAGTTACTATTGGTTCTCGCGAGATGAATAGAGCTGATTTGTCAGGAGTTAATTTTGATATTGGAGCAATGTACAAGGCTAAACTTGGTAAGAAAATAAATCTATATACCAGTGTTAACTACACATTAGAAAATACTTTGACGTCTAAAAACTCAAGAAATATAGCTACTGTCGGTTTTAATTCAGGATTTGATGTTGGTGTTGTTGATGTTCTTGACGAGCAAAATAGTGTTGTTGAATTGAAGTTTCCGAGCAAGATTTCACTTAGTGCGGGTATTGGAGAATCTCAAAAATGGTTAATTGCTGGAAAAGTAGCTTATCAAAAAACATCAGGACAAGCAAATTCTTATAACGACTATCAAAATGTTGGTTATGGTAAATTTGGAAGTGTAAGCGTAGGAGGTTATTATATCCCTAATTACAATTCGTTTACAAGTTATGCGAAAAGAGTTGTTTATAGAGGAGGTTTGAAATTCGAAAAAACAGGTCTAGTTGTTAATGGCGAGTCTATTGATGATCGCGGTCTTACATTAGGACTTGGATTGCCTATTACAGGAACTATTTCGAATGTGAATATTGGTTTCGAAATAGGGAAAAGAGGAACTACTGCTTCCGGTTTAGTTCAGGAGAATTATGCTAATATTAGTGTAGGTTTTTCATTAAATGATAAATGGTTTGTACAAAGAAAATTCCAATAATAAATACATAACAATGCCTTTCACTTTCTCAATATGATGGTATGAGTTTATTAACAAAACATAAAATAATTAACCTTGTCACAGTTTTTACTGTGACTCTGTTTTTTTTAGGGTGTGAAAGTAATTTTAAAGAAGTTCAAAAAATCAATTTCACCGAATTTACACCTAGTGGAGATGCGGATAAAGTGAATTTAAAATATACAGATTCAGGTCTTATAAAAGTTGTTTTATTGAGCCCGAAGATGTTAGATTTTGCTACTGTTGATTTTCCATTTACAGAATTTCCAAAAGGAATAGATGTGACATTGTATGATGAAAAAGGGAAAACTACCCGAGTGACCTCTAATTATGCTATTTCCTATAAAATTACCGGTATAATCGATTTGCAAGGAAAAGTAAAGATTGTTTCTGAAAAAGGACAGATGATGGAAACGGAGCAGTTGTACTACGATCAAAAAAATGAATGGTTTTTTACTGAAAAAAAGTTTAAATTTACAGATATCAAAGGTTCTTCAAACGGACAAGGGATAGATTTTAGTAAAGATTTCAAGATTATTAATTCACAAAGATTGACTGGCGAATTTGATTCGGCAGAATAAAAATAAATATTTACACTATGGGTTACTTAAAATACACACCTTACCTTTATCTTGTTTTTGCTGTATTCTTCATTTATGAAGCAATCGTGAAATGGAACGAATCTGAAGCAACTCCGTGGTTGAGTTTGATGGTTGCCGGACTAGCGATTTTTATGTTTTTCTTCAGGAAGAAATATGCAAAGAAGATGGATGACCGTAATAACCAATCCTAATTTATGGAAATTAGTGTTATAATATTATGCCTAATACTAAGTGCTTTTTTTTCTGGGATGGAAATTGCGTTTATCTCCTCCAATAAAATATATCTTGAAATAGAAAAAAAACAAGATAATTTTATTTCTAAAATCCTTACTAAACTTACTGAAAAACCTTCAAAATTCATTGCTGCTATGCTTATTGGAAACAATATTGCATTGGTTGTTTATGGCTTTTTTATGGGGGCCTTGCTAATGAATATGCTAGATTCTCTAGGCTTTCATTTTTCGGATTTGTTGAATTTGCTTATTCAGACGACGCTTTCAACCTTACTTGTTTTAATAACAGCAGAGTTTTTACCGAAAGTTTTTTTTCAAATTTATGCAAATGTTCTCATTCGATTTTTTGCACTTCCAGCCTATATTTTCTATGTCTTATTCTATTTTATTTCAACTTTTTTAATCTGGGTTTCTGATTTTGTTCTGAAAAAATTCTTTAGAACGGACGGAGATCAGATTCAGCTTTTTTTTAGTAAAGTGGAGCTTGGAAATTATATTACGGAGCAAATGAGTAGCGTTGAAGATGATGAGGAAGTAGACTCAGAAATTCAAATCTTTCAGAATGCGCTAGAGTTTTCGGGCGTTAGAGCCAGAGATATTATGAGCCCTAGAACGGAGCTTGTGGCTGTTGAGTTGAATGATTCTATAGCGGAGCTAAAAGAATTGTTTATCGAAACAGGTTATTCTAAAGTAGTGATTTACCAAAATTCATTAGATGATATTGTGGGTTACGTACATTCGTTTGATTTATTTAAAAAGCCTGAAAGCATTCAGTCTGTAGTTATTCCTGTAGAATTTGTTCCTGAAGCGATCTACATTAAAGACGTGATGAACTTGCTTATCAAAAAGCGAAAAAGCGTTGCGGTGGTTCTGGACGAACACGGAGGAACTTCTGGTATTATAACTGTGGAAGATATTGTTGAAGAGCTTTTTGGAGAAATTGAAGACGAACACGATTCAGATGAAGAGTTGATTGAAAAGGAGTTAGAAAATGGTTCTTATATATTTTCGGCGCGATTTGATGTTGAGTATTTAAATCAAGCCTATAAACTTAGTATTCCAGAGAGTGATTCATATGGTACGCTAGGTGGTTTTATTGTTGATTTTAATAACGATATTCCCTTAAAAGGAGAGGTAATTGTGATCGGAAACTATCATTTTGTAATAGAAGAGGCTACAAATAAGAAAATTGAATTGGTTAAATTGACCGTAAAAGACTGATTTATTTTATAAAAGTATTTTTTTTGTAAAATAAAACGCTACTAGTATAATTATTAATTAGATAATTGTATTTTCGCAAATCGAATGTAAAATTAACAACAATAAAAATGGCAGTTTTATCAAATATTAGACAACGTTCCGCTTTAATGATTGCAGTAATCGCATTTGCATTATTTGCCTTTATCATCGGAGATTTATTCAGTAGTGGTGGTTTCAATAGTACATCGAAAGATGTGGGAAGCATCGATGGGAAAGATATCTCATTTGAAGATTTCAGAATTAAAGTAAGTAATCTTGAAAAAAGCAGTCAAGGAATTAGTGCAACTGCAGCAGCAAATAGAGTTTGGGAGCAAGAGGTTTCTGTAGCTTTGTTAACTTCTGAATTTGATAAATTAGGTTTAAGAGTGGGAGAGAAACATTTATTAGCTGTTTTAAAAGCAGATCCTAATATTGGTCAAAACCCAATGTTCTTAAACGCAGCAGGTATGTTTGATGTGGCAAAATTTAAAGAATACTTTAAATCTAACCCTGCACAAGCGCAATTCTTAAAAGATAGAGAAGTTGATGCAGAGCTTAACGCTAAATATCAAATCTATAATACTTTGATCAAAGCTGGAGTTTATACAACTCAAAGTGAAGGAAAGTTAAAATACGAAATGGAAGCAAACAAAGTGAACTTTGCTTACGTTGCGGGATTGTATTCGACTATCAAAGACAGTGATGTTAAAGTTACTGATGCTGAGATTTTAGATTACATGAAGAAAAATGAAAAGAAATTTAAAGCAGACGAAACTCGTGAAGTAGAGTATGTTTTAATTGCAGATAAAGCGTCGAAAGAAGATGAAGCAGAAGTAAAAGAGAAAGTAGCTGCCTTGCTGAAAGGAAGTGTGGTGTACAACCAAGCTACTGGTAAAAACGATACTTTGGCAGGGTTTAAAGCTGCTAAAAACACAATAGAATTTGTAAATTCAAATTCAGATGTTCCTTATGATTCTACTTATGTTGCTAAGAATGACTTGCCTGCTGTAAATGCAGATCAGTTATTTAATCTTGCTCCAGGAGAAGTTTATGGACCATACGTTTTTGGTGATTATTACTGTGTTTCAAAATCTTTGGGTAAAAAATCAGGAGTGAATGCTAAGGCAAGTCATATCTTAATTAGTTATGAAGGAACACAAGTTCCAAACAAAAAAGAACAAAGAACTAAAGAAGAAGCAAAAGCAAAAGCGGAAGATATATTAGCGCAAGTAAAAGCAAATCCAGATAGTTTCATGATGTTAGCTTTTACTAGTTCAGATGATTCATCAGCACAGCAAGGTGGAGATTTAGGATATTTTAGCCAAAATCAAATGGTGAAACCATTCAACGATTATGTATTCAATAGTAGTATTGGTTCAGTTGGATTAGTTGAAACTCCTTTTGGTTTCCACATTATCAAAGTTACTGATAGACAAGACGGAATTCGTTTGGCAACCGTAGCTCTAAAACTAGAAGCTTCAGAAGCTACTTCTGACAAATCGTTTACACAAGCGACTAAATTTGAAATGGACGCTAATGGTAAAAATTTCAATGCTATAGCAAAAGAAATGGGACTTACAGTTGTGCCAGCAGTTAGCGTGAAAGCGATGGATGAAAACTTTGGATCTTTGGGAGCTCAAAGAACTATCGTGAGATGGGCTTTTGAAGGTGATTCTAAAATAGGTACAGTAAAAAGATTTGAAGTAGCTAACGTAGGGCATGTTATTGCAACGGTTAAAAATATCGATGATTCCGGTTTAGTAACTTTAACTCAAGCGAGACCTTTTGTAGAGTCAATTCTTAAAAACAAGAAAAAAGCAGAACTTATAAAGTCTAAAATGACAGGAAGTTCTATAGAAGCAATTGCTAAGGCAGCAGGTACAACTGTGCTTCAAGCAACTGATGTTACTATGGAAAACCCAATGTTAACTGGTGTTGGACTAGAGCCAAAAGTAGTTGGAAATGCATTCGCATTAGCAGCAACTAAACTATCTGCACCTATAGAAGGGAATACTGGAGTATATGTTGTTAAAAATTTCAGTACTGTTAAAGCTGCGACTTTAAAAGATCATTCTCCTTATGTAGCTAAATTGAAAGCACAATCTGCGGGCGATGTAAACAGAGTTTTACCAGCGCTTAAGGACAATGCTAAAATTGAAGACAATAGACAAGAATTCAATTACTAAATATATTTTTAGGTAATTATTAATTTCATGAAAAACCCGATACAATTTGTATCGGGTTTTTTTATGCTTGCTATTTTTTAAAGCAAATCTTGATCGTTTTTAGAGAGTTGCTAGCTTAGAATCATTTCATCATAAAGTACAATAGTATTAAATCCTTTTGAACTGAAATAGTCTGTAGGATCAGTCTCAGATACCACCATTACAAAATCCCCACCCCAAGCTCCTAGGCTTTTTATTGTTCCGTTGAAGTCCGGAAACAAGCTTTCTTTAATAGTTAGGGTTTCTAAAATAATACTCATTTTAGCCTCGTGCTTTTCTAGTGCATGCGCAAAAGATTGTAAGGTTTTCGCATTTAAAACTTCTAGTGTAATTGCGTTATTTATAGCGATGCTTTTATGTAAATTGTTGTTTCTATTTGCGTTGTAATTTGCAATAGCCGTCTTGCTACTTTGTTTCCTATTTAGATATACAAAATAAATGTGCTGCGTGAAGTTAGCTGTAAATGTAACTTTCTCCACAATTGGTTTTTCTCCTTCCAAATGATACAAAATAGGGCTGTCATTTTGTGCGCAAGCAATATCATAACCACTACCGCCAAAACTGTTATTGAGCAGTGTAAATGCATCGATTTGCAACCACTGCGCAATATTGTTTATTAAAGTAGAGGAGGTTCCTAGTCCCCATTTTTTAGGAAACGTCAGTTGGGTCGTTATACTATATCCAATAGTGTCATTTAGAAAGTTAGGATTTAGTACATAACCTTCGTGGAGTATCGATATTAAAGTGGATTTTATTGTTTCTGGTTCGTTATCCAAAGGATTCTTGATTTCCGAAAACGGAATCACATCTTCAAACCAGATCTGACCGTCTGCATCAAAACTTTTCCATTCGATCCCCGGATTAGTGCTTTTTTCAATAATTAAACTCTGTCCGAATTTTGTAGGTAAAGCAAATGCCTTTGCTCCGTCAAGAACTAAGTATTCTCCGGTAATTAATAGTTTTCCGTTGCTGTAGAATGTTTGTTTCATTTGTGCTGAATTTACTTTCTCAAATTGTCAATAAATTCAACTACTGCGCTATGTGATACTGCATTGTTTTTGAAGTGTTTTCGAATGAGAATTCGTTCGTCATCATTTGCTTCAAATTGGTTTAAAATATTATTTAAATGCATTTTCATGTGACCGTCTTGGATTCCCGTGGTGGTCAAAGAACGCAGAGCGGCAAAGTTTTGAGCTAAACCTGCCACGGCAACAACTTCCATTAATTCTTTTGCTGATGGTTTTTTCAACATTTCTAATGACAATTTTACTAAAGGATGTAAGCTAGTTAATCCGCCAACGGTTCCTAAGGCTAAAGGTATTTCTAACCAGAAAGTGAAAATGCCATTTTCGATTTTAGCGTGTGATAAACTTGAGTATTGACCTGATTTTGCTGCATAAGCATGAATTCCTGCTTCTACTGCACGAAAATCATTTCCTGTCGCAAGCACTACAGCATCGATACCGTTCATAATTCCTTTGTTGTGGGTTACAGCGCGAAAGGGTTCTACTTCGGCAATTTGAACAGCTTGTACGAAGCGTTCTGCAAAATCTTGTGGATTGAGTATGTGTTTTTCGGCGAGTTCTTCTACAGGACAAGAAACCTCGGCTCTAACAATGCAGTTTGGTACATAATTAGAGAGAATGCTCATAATTACAGTAATATCTTTTTCTGAAGTAGTAAAAAGTTCGTAGGTACTAGCTTCTTCTTTCAATGTTTTGGCAAATTGTTCTAAACAGGAATTAATGAAATTAGCGCCCATGCTGTCTTTAGTCTCAAAAGTAGCATGAAGCTGGTAATAATTTGGTAGTAGATTGGTTTTGTCCTTTAATACAATATCCAAAATTCCGCCACCTCTTTTTTGCATATTTTTGGTTATGCTTTCTGTATCATTAAAGAATTTTGCTTTGTTTTGAACAAAAAACAAATCCAGTTTTGAAACATCGCCAGTATAAATAAAGTGAACTTGACCTATTTTTTCAGTATTGATTACGGTTGCTTTAAAGCCGCCTCTGGTGGACCAAAATTTTGCAGATTTAGAAGCTGCAGCCACAACTGAACTTTCTTCGATAGCCATAGGAATGGTGCTGTATTTTCCATTAATTAGGAAATTAGGAGCCACACCAAGGGGAATGTAGAAATTTGTGATGGTGTTTTCTATGAATTCATCATGTAGTTTCTGTATTTTTTCGTCTGTATTCCAATAGTTTTTTAGCAATGCAATGGCTGCAGAAGGAGTTGAAAAGTATTCCTCAGCAATCCAGTTTATTTTTTCTTCTTTGGATAATTTAGAAAATCCGGCAATAGGCTTATTCATTCTCAGTATATTATAATGTAATTAGGTGCAAATATACATTTTTAGCCGTTTTATCCCCGTTAAATTATCGTCATTAAAGTGCCTTTTAAAATATTGTTTTTAATATTTAACACATGAAATGTTATATAATTGTAATTTTTTCACTAAAATTGGGCTCATTTTTACTTTTAAAATTATAGTATGAAGTCTAAGCAGTTTTCGGTCTTATTTTTATTTTTATGTTTCACAGTTTTTGGACAGCAAAAAATCTCGGTTGAGCAAATTTACAATGGCACTTTTCGTACTCAAGGGATGGATAAATTACAGTCCTTGAAAAATACAAATCAATATACTGTATTGAACTTTGATCGTTCTTCTAAAGCGATGCAAATTGATTTGTACGATTTTGCAAGCCTTAAAAAAACGGCAACTTTAATCAACACAAAAGATCATGCAGGTATGCCAATGATTGATAGTTATACTATTGACGCTAGCGAAAAAATGATTTTAATCGCGGCTAATACAAAGCAAATCTTCCGTCATTCTTTTACTGCAGATTACTACTTATATAATACTGGAACAAAAGACCTGACAAAATTATTCGATTTTCAAGTACAGGAACCTACTTTTTCTCCTGATGGAAAAAAAATCGCTTATGCTAGAGAAAATAATTTATTCGTTTACGATTTAGCAACCAAAACAACTAATCAAATTACTGCTGACGGGAAGAAGAATTCGATTATCAATGGTATTACGGACTGGGTTTATGAAGAAGAATTTGCTTTTGTAAGAGCTTTCGACTGGAGTAAAGACAGTAAAAAACTGGCTTATATTCGTTTTGACGAAAGTCAAGTTCCTGAATTCTCTATGTCAATGTTTCATAAAGATTTATATCCAACAATCGAAACATTTAAATATCCAAAGGCAGGAGAGAAAAACTCATTAGTTTCTTTGCATATCTTCGACGCAGTTTCTAAAGCGACCAAAGAAATTAACCTAGGTTCTTATAATGATTTTTACATTGCTCGCTTGCAGTGGACAGATGATGCTAATGTGCTTTCGGCACAAGTATTAAATCGTCACCAAAACAATTTAGACTTATTGTTTATTGATGGAACAACTGGAGCATCTAAAGTAGTGTTGAATGAAAAAGACAAAGCTTATGTTGATGTTACTGACAATCTAACTTTCTTAAAAGACAACAGTTTCATTTGGACAAGCGAAGCAGGCGGTTTTAATCATATCTATTTATATGATAAAAATGGAAAACTACGCAATCAAGTGACAAAAGGCGACTGGGAAGTAACATCTTACTATGGTTTTGACGAAAAAACAAATACTATATTTTATCAGTCTACAGAGAATGGATCTATAAACAGAGCCATCTATAGAATTGCGCTTAACGGAAAAAGTAAACAAGCATTATCTACTAAAACAGGAACAAATTCGGCTACATTCAGTCCAAATTTCGAATACTATATCAATACGTTTTCTAGTGCTGCGCAACCTACTACTTATACTTTAAATGAAGCGAAAGCAGGAAAACAATTAAAAGTTATTGAAAACAACGCTGCATTAGCAACAAAACTAAAAGACTTTAATTTAGCAGAAAAAGAATTTTTTGTATTAAAAACAGAGAAAGGAAATGAGCTAAATGCGTGGATCATCAAACCAAAAGATTTTGATGCCTCTAAGAAATATCCTGTTTTTATGTTTCAATATTCCGGTCCAGGATCGCAACAAGTAGCAAATGGATGGAACGGTTCTAATGACTATTGGTTTATGATGCTTGCTCAGCAAGGTTACATTGTTGCTTGTGTCGATGGGAGAGGAACTGGTTTTAAAGGAGCCGATTTCAAGAAGGTCACTCAATTGCAACTAGGGAAATACGAAGTAGAGGATCAAATTGATGCCGCAAAAGTGATCGGAAACTATTCGTTTGTAGATAAGTCTAGAATAGGTATATTTGGCTGGTCTTATGGGGGATTCATGGCTTCTAATTGTCTTTTGAAAGGCAATGATGTGTTTAAAATGGCAATTGCTGTAGCGCCAGTAACCAACTGGAGATTTTATGATAGTATTTATACTGAAAGATACATGCAAACTCCACAAGAAAATGCCAGCGGATACGATGATAATTCACCTATAAACCATGTGGATAAATTGAAAGGAAAATTTCTTTTAATTCATGGGTCAGGAGATGATAATGTACATGTTCAAAATTCGATGCAAATGATGCAAGCGTTAATTCAGGCAAATAAGCAATTTGATTCAGAAATATATCCAGACAATAACCACGGTATCTATGGAGGGAACACTAGAATTCAGTTATACAATAAGATGACTAATTTTATTAAAGAAAATTTATAACATCATAAATGAATAATAAAGTTCCAACCTTAGAAGAAATTCAAAATTTTGAAGGTAAATACCCTAAGCAATTATGGTATTTATTTTTAGTTGAAATGTGGGAGCGTTTCTGTTTTTATGGAATGCGTGGGGTACTTACCATATTTATGGCTGACCAACTTTTAGGTCTGGCATTATCTGATAAGGATTCAAATTTAAAATATGGAGCTATCCAGGCTTTTGTATATGCCTTTACTTTTATTGGTGGAATTTTTGCCGATAAGATTTTAGGTTTTAAAAAGTCACTACTCTTTGGTGGAACGGTCATGATTCTTGGGAATCTGATTATTGCATTCTCTCCTCAAGATTTTTTCTATTTGGGAATTACCTTAACAATCATTGGAACTGGTTTTTTTAAACCAAATATTTCTTCGATGGTAGGTGAATTATATAAAGAGGGAGACAGTCGTAGAGATGCTGGTTTTGGATTGTTTTATTCGGGTATAAATATTGGTGCCTTATTAGGTGGAGCTATTTGTGTGTATTTAGGAACAAGCCCTGATTATGGCTGGAGTTATGCTTTTTTATCGGCTGCAATTGTTATGTTTATCGGTTTAGTTACTTTTATACTTACAAAACATTCTTTAGGTCCTATAGGTGATTCGCCACTGATGAATTTACCAGCTTCCAAAAGAACGACGAATGAAATCGCCGTCTATGTGGGAGCTTTAATAAGTATTCCGCTAATTTTTATAATGATCAAAAACACGGACTATACTGATTACTTCATGTATGCCATTGGTCCTCTAGCTGTTTTATATTTCCTTTTCGAAACTTATAAAGAGAAAGAGGAAGCGGCAAGGAAGAAATTAATCGCTGCATTCATCTTTATACTTTTCTCCATTATCTTTTGGGCTTTTTACGAACAAAGTGGTGGTTCTCTCGCGCTTTTTGCAAAAGACAACTTACATCACAATTTGTTATTTTTCGAAATTAACCCTAACATTGTCAACAATACGTCAAATTCATTATTTGTAATCATTTTTAGCCCAATAGTAGGATTGATCTGGTTGGCTATGGCCAAGAAAAAAATTGAGCCTAATACGGTGATAAAATTTGGAATTGGTTTCTTGTTTCTAGCAGCTGCATTCTATGTGTTTTACTACACTAGATTTTTTGCAGATGCGGAAGGATTAACCTCTTTAAATGTATTTACTTTGGCTTATTTAGTGATCACTTTTGGAGAGCTTTGTTTATCGCCAATTGGATTGTCTATTATGACAAAGTTATCGCCAAAAAGATTGTCAGGGATGATGATGGGAATGTGGTTTTTAGCCAGTGCTTACGGTCAGTACGCAGCAGGATTGCTTGGAGCGGGTATGTCATCACCAGATGAAAACGCCTCTTTAGTCACAAAATTACAAGGATACACTGAAGGATATTATCAATTAGCAATATATGCTTTAATTGCTGGTTTACTACTTATAGTAGTTTCTCCACTAATTAGAAAATTAATGCGGGAAGTCAAATAAATACTAACATTAACCAAACATTATAATATGTCGAAAACTACTACAGAAGCTCACTTACAAAAAGAACTTTTTGGTCATCCAATTGGGTTATTTATCCTATTTCTTACTGAAATGTGGGAGCGTTTTTCATATTATGGAATGAGAGCTTTACTGGTTTTGTATATGACTACTCAAACAACTGGTGATGGTAGAGGACCCGGTTTGGCTTGGTCAAATCAAGAAGCTTTGGCTTTATACGGGTGGTATACTATGTTAGTTTATGTAATGTCTATACCGGGCGGAATGATTGCTGATAAAATATTAGGACAAAAGAAAGCTGTATTAGTAGGTGCTATTATTCTTTGTTTAGGACATGGAGTACTAGTTCTGACAGATACTTGGGCGTTTTATACTGGTTTAGCCTTGGTGATTTTGGGGGTAGGTTTATTAAAACCTAATATTTCAACTATGGTTGGAGGTTTATATCCAGAGGGTGATATTAGAAGAGATAAAGGATTTAGTATTTTCTATATTGGTATAAATACAGGTTCCTTATTAGCAACGATGGTTATTGGTTTTGTTGTTGTCAAATGGGGATGGCATGCTGGATTTGGTTTAGCAGGTATTGCAATGTTATTAGGACTTGTAGTATATCTTTGGGGACAAAAATATTTAACGCATGTTGGTAATTTTGAAGCGCCAAAACCAAATGAAGTAGACGACTCTTCGTATGGTCGTCTTTTTGGAGACCTGTTAAAATCCAGAACTCAATTATTAGTTACAGCACTACTTGTAGTACTGTCGATCTTTGGATGGTTTAATTTAGGTTGGGCTTTTGGATTATTATTTATGTTCTTGACTACGATTGTAGCCTTGATGATGATGATTTACAAAGAATTATCTTCCAGAGTTGATAAGGATCGTTTTGTGGTTTTGTTATTGTCTTTTATAATGGTAATTATTTTTTGGGGAGCGTTTGAGCAAGCTGGAGGATTAATGAATTTGTATACAGATGCTAAAACGAACAGAATGTTGCTAGGATGGGAAGTTCCTACCGTTATGTTTCAAAGTTTAAATGCTGGATTTATTATTCTTTTTGCAACTTTAGTTGCAGGCTTATGGGCAAAACGCAAACTGAAAGGAAAAGAAGCTTCGTCAATATTTAAAATGGCTGTAGGTATTATAATCATGGGTTTTGGATTTCTATTTATGGTGTTTGCTGCCATGGAGTTTGAAAAATCAGGTTCTTCAAGTATGATATGGTTAGTAATGGCATACTTGTTTCATACCATTGGTGAGCTTTGTCTTTCCCCAGTAGCATTGTCATTTATCACTAAATTATCGCCAGTTAAATATGCTTCCCTGATGATGGGAGTTTATTTTGCTGCTACAGGATTAGGAAATAAGGTTGCTGGAATTATAGGTGAGTCTGCAAGTAATCTTGGAGAATACACAGTTTTTCTTGGAATACTGATTTTCACCATGTTAATTGGTGGAATCTTTATCCTTTTGTTAAAACCATTACAAAGATTAACTCACGGTGCTGAGGATAACGAAAAATAAAAAGTTAGCGAATTATCTATTTTAATATTATAAAAACATGAATCAAAATACTACTGACGAATTTTTTAAAGACCCTGTTCTAGGACATCCTGCTGGATTGTTCGTATTATTTTTTACGGAGATGTGGGAACGTTTCTCGTTCTACGGAATGCGTTCGTTATTGATTTTATTTTTAACAACTTCGATGGTTGACGGAGGTTGGGAGTGGACACGTGAAAATGCTTCTGCTTTATTTGGATCTTATGTTGGTCTTGTTTATTTATCAACCATGTTAGGGGGTTATTTTGCCGATAAAGTTATTGGTTTTAGATGGGCTGTTATTCTTGGTGCGGTGCTAATGACGCTTGGTCATGCTTCGATGGCCGTTGAAACAGAGTTCACTATTTATTTAGGATTAGTTCTCTTGGTCTTTGGAAACGGTTTTTTCAAACCTAATATGACATCCATTCTATCGGTGATGTATCAAGATCGTCCTGAGAAAAAAGATGGTGCTTATACTTTATTTTACATGGGAGTTAATGCTGGAGCGTTCTTCGGGATTTTACTTTGTGGATACTTAGGGGAAAAAGTAGGTTGGAGTTATGGTTTCGGATTAGCTGGAATTTTCATGTTCTTCGGAATGTTGCAATTTTGGTTGTCTCAAAGTATCTTTGGAGACATTGGCTTAAAGCCAAATAAAGAAAGCGTAGCCAAAGCTGACGCATTAGATACAGACAAAAGAAATCCATTTACTGGATGGCAATTAGTTGTTATTGGGTTATCAAGTACGCTAGGTTTATTATGGATCTTAAATGATCCTGCTTCTAAGATTTCGGGAGGTAAAATAAATGTATTTAGTTTTCTAGGTGAAAATGGTAATTCAATCGCAATTGTTACTGCTTTATTATTATTCATCATATTATTGATTTATCGTTTTACTCAATATTCGAAAATTACAAGAGAGAAATTAATTGCAGTTACTTTCTTTGCGTTTTTAACAATCTTCTTTTGGGCTATTTTCGAGCAATCACCTAACAGTTTAACAATTTTTGCAAACGACTATACTGATCGAGTTTTAGAAGGTAGTTGGAGTGTGGTGTTCTTGGTGATTAACTCTTTAATCACGATAATTCCATTAGCGATTATTACCTATGTTTTGTATTTAATGTTCAAAAGAACGTTCAAAGATTATGCGCTGGCAAATATCATTTTAAGTTTCAGTTTTTTAATTATTTGGGTAATTGCTATCTGGATGTTGGCTAAAGATTATTACACGGCGGGTTATTTAGACTTGTCTGATGCTACCTTAGCTTCTTTGAAAATTGACAAAGTAACTGTGGCATTAACCGAAGTTCCTGCGACTTGGTTCTCTACTCTTAATTCATTATTCATAATTACATTGGCACCATTATTTTCTAAATGGTGGGAAAGTAAATACAATCCTTCTGCAAATGTTAAATTCGGAATTGGGATGTCATTACTAGCTATCGGGATGGCTTGTATTGCTTTTGGAGCAGACGGAATCGAAGCAGGTGCAAAAACAGCTTCTGTAAGTATGATTTGGCTTGTATTAGTTTATCTTTTCCACACGATGGCAGAATTGTGTATTTCTCCTGTTGGACTGTCTTATGTAAGTAAATTAGTTCCTGCTAGAATGATTGCATTTATGTTTGGTGTATGGTATTTAGCGGTTGCTATTGGTATGAAAGGTGCAGGTATGTTTGGTGAAAATATCGATAAAATTGCAGACGAACACGGATTGAGTTATTTCTTCTGGATGCTAACAATCATTTCAGTAGCTGTTGGTTTGTTCTCAGTTGCGATGTCGCCTGTTATTAAAAAGTTAATGCATGGTGTTCGATAAATTATAGATATTACTTTTGTAAATTATTACTTAAAGACTCATACATGAAAAAGATAAGTTTACTATTCGTTTTATTTTTTGGTATGCAGCTAGTTCAATCACAAGAATTGAAATGGCATACGGATGTTAAGGAAGCAATTACAGTTGGGAATACAGAGAACAAACCATTAATGATGTTTTTCACTGGTAGTGATT
Organism: Flavobacterium hiemivividum; assembly: GCF_004349145.1. Classification (GTDB taxonomy): domain Bacteria; phylum Bacteroidota; class Bacteroidia; order Flavobacteriales; family Flavobacteriaceae; genus Flavobacterium; species Flavobacterium hiemivividum. The sequence continues at coordinate 29,295 of NZ_SMFO01000009.1, forward strand.
GGTGTGGATGGTGTATTAAATTGCAAAAAGAAGTGTTGTTAACACCTGAATTTGCAAAATGGGCAAAAGAGAATGTTATTCTTGTGGAATTAGATTATCCAAGAAGAACACCTCAAACTCCAGAATTGAAGCAACAAAATGGTGAATTGCAACAAGCTTTTGGAATACAAGGTTTTCCAACTATTTATTTTGCCACTGCCAAAACTACCGATGGTAAAGTTAATTTTGAAGGTTTAGGAAGTACCGGTTATGTTGCTGGTGGAGCTTCGGCTTGGTTGGCTGTGGCCAATGGAATTCTTAAAAAAACATAATAATCAATTTAGTTTGAAAAATCCCTTTTCGCCAATAGCGTGGAAAGGGATTTTTTGTTTTTCACAACTTTCTCGCCAATGTTTCTGAATGTTTTTGTAGTTTGAGTTGTCTGCTACTACCATTTTTGGCTTTAGTAATTCCAGCATTCTCTCTAAATTTATCTTAGGACTTTGTATAATCAAAATGATATCTGGGCGTATTTCTTCTGAATACATTCCTGTACTATCTATAATTAGAATTCTATTTTCTTTAAAAAAAGCGGTGTTTTTAATTTTTTCTTTGGCACTCAAAGCGCTAAAATTAGCCGTTAAATAGGATTTAAGAACAGTGTTTTCTCTTGAGTTTTTCCTGATGCTGTCATCTGCATATAGTGCTGTCTTATTTCCATTTCGCTCGGTTATCATGGTGTTGTTTTTTAAGTTGAAAACTACCCATTCTTGCTGGCTTTGCACGTTCCATCTAATGTGCATAAACGAAACTTGTATAGCGATAATTGACACTAATACGATGGCTAATTTATTAAAACTAGGTTTTTTGAGCCAAACGATAGCAGCTATAATAAATAAATAAGAACTTAGTAATAAGTAGATGTTAAAGGGAATATCTCGAATAATAAATTGTTCGAATGAAGCGACCGAATTTATAATGTTGTTCAGGAAATAAATACTCCATTCTAACGGTTTTGAAAGTAAAATTGGTACGTAATCAAATGCTGCTAATACCATAACTAAAACGCCGAGTATCATTATAAAACTAAGTAGCGGAATGACAAGTAGGTTAGTGATGAAAAACAAGCCTGGAAATTGATGGAAGTAATAGATGCTTAAAGGCATAGTGCCAATTTGTGCCGCAAAAGAAACCGTGAGAATTTTCCAGAAATAGTTAATAGCTTTGTTTTTTGGTGTCCAAATAGAAACTAATAACGGCTGTAGCCAAACTATAGAAAATAAAGCGATATAACTCAATTGAAAGCCCACATCAAATAGAAACGAAGGTTGGAAAACTAAAATCAGTAAAACGGAAACCAATAAGGTGTGATAAATATTGACACTTCTTCGCAACTGATAACCGATGGCGACAAAAGAGAACATGGTTACTGATCGCACAACAGAAGGGGCAAGACCCGCGATTACGGCAAAACTAGCCAAGCTTAGCAAAATTATAATTAATTTGATTAGAGTGCCTCTTTTTGTGTTTGGAATCGGACGAAGGATAAAGGTCAGGAATAGCAGTAGGAATCCGACGTGTAGTCCAGAAACCGATAATATATGAATGGCTCCAGCAAATTGATAACTTTGAATAATTTCAGGAGAGATGTCTTGTTTTTGGCCTAGAATTAATGCAATCGCAACACTTAGTTCTTTTTTATGGAAACCGCTTTTCTCTAGATTTGCAATAATCGTGCTGCGAATGTTAGACGCATAATACCAGATGTCTTTTTTTAATTCGGGACTAATTCTTATTAATTCGGAGTCAGGATATAGTTGCGCATATATTTGTTTTTTAGAAAGATAGGCGCCGTAGTCAAATTGGTTGGGGTTGTTAGGTATTTTATTTTTGTATAATACTCCTGTAATATGTAATAAATTCCCAGTTACAAATGTAGGATATACACTGTCTCTACGAATATTTAATAATATTCGACCGGTGTAATTTTTAGTTCCAATTTTATTAATAAGAGCGATATATCGGTCATTCGAATTACTTCCTTTTAGTTTTTCTCTAATCACCAGAGACAAAAACTGAGGTTTTTCAAAAATAGTAGTATGATGCGTATAGTTTGTTTTTTGGTAGGATTCAGTATGAGTAACTAGAGTAGTTGCTCCAATTAAAAAGGATAGTAAGTAAGTGCTTATGCCAAAAGTGATTGTGTTTTTGAGAATATTTTTTTGTAAAAAGTATGCTGTAGCAAAAAGTAAAAAAGCAGCAGCTAATAATCCTAGAAGTAATGAGGGAGCAGGTTTTAAGTAAGAGGCGGTTAGAATCCCCAATACAAATCCTATAGTAATTCGCGATAAAGGGAATTGCAGTACTTTCATAGTTCTAAAGTACAGAATTTTAGCGATAAAAAACGTTACGATTTTATCGTTTAAAAAATGTCGATTTTTCTACGAAAAAAGGAATATGTTCATCATTTTATTTTAAAACACGGTTCAGTTGAACAAATGCCTTTTGATAATAGGGTTCTTTCATAGAAGATATGATTACCCCTTTTGAGGTCGAGGAGTGGATGAATTGTATGTCGTCGTCTTCGACAGTAGTTATGATTCCCACATGATTGATGTGTGCTCTTTTATTGGTTCTAAAAAAAATCAAATCTCCTTTTCGAGCCTTTTTTAAATTCTGTCCTAGTTCAATTCCTATTTTTGCTTGTTCGTAGGATGCTCGGGGAAGTTTGATGTCGTATAAGGCAAAAGTGGAGTACACTAATCCGGAACAGTCATAACCTGATTTTGTAGTTCCAGCTGTTTTATATCGCACACCAATATTTTCAGATGCGGAACTTATTATTTTGTCAACGGTGTAGTTTGTACTCTCCTTTTTATTGTCCGCTGATGAGCTGGTAATTACGGAGGAAGATTTACAAGAAGCGAAAAGAACAATTAGAGATAATATGTAAAGTGACTTTTTCAATTTATTTTGGATTATAAAATTTTAGCGCATCTGGCTTATAATTAAAATTATTTTAGGGCGGCAACAATCAATTTTGCTGTTTTTTCACTTGCTCCAGTACCACCTAATTTTTGTTCTAGCAGGTCGTATTTTTGTAACAACTTTGTTCGGTGGTCGGATTCCAGAATTTTTTGTAGTTCAGTTTTAATGTTTTTTGTGTTGAAGTCTTCTTGAATTAATTCAGTAACAACTTCCTCGTCCATAATCAAATTGACAAGCGAGATGTATTTTAAGGTGATGATACGTTTTGCAATTTGGTACGATGCCCAACTTCCTTTGTAGCACACAACTTCTGGAACTTTAAAAAGTGCGGTTTCTAATGTCGCAGTTCCCGAAGTGACCAAGGCTGCTGTAGCATTTTTTAATAAATCATAGGTTTTATTCGAAATGAACTTTATATTTTCATTCTTAATAAATTGTTGATAAAACGAATAATCTTGACTTGGTGCACCAGCAATAACAAACTGGTAATCTGGGAAATCATCAACAATACTTAACATTCCAGTTAGCATTTTGGTAATTTCTTGTTTACGACTACCTGGAAGCAAAGCAATAATTGGTTTTTCACTCAATTGATTTTCAGACTTAAAAGTCGCGGAATCTATTGAGGGGTGATTGTGGATTGCGTCAATTAAAGGATGTCCTACATATGTTACATCATAATTGTATTTTTCATAGAAAGATTTTACAAAAGGCAAAACCACATACATATGATCAATTGTTTTTTTAATCGTCTCGACTCTACTTGCTCTAGACGCCCAAACTTGTGGACTTATATAGTAAAAAGTTCTGAACCCTGCAGGTTTAGCCCATTTTGCAATTCGAAGGTTAAAGCCAGAGTTGTCGATGAAAATTAGGGCATCGGGTTTGTAATCTTGAATGTCTTGTTTGCAGTTCTTTATAAAATCTAATATAGAAGAAATATTTTTTATAATCTCCGAAAAGCCCATGAAAGCACGCTCTTTATAATGAGAAACTAATTCTGCGCCAGCTTGTTGCATTAAATCACCGCCCCAACATCTTATTTGTGCATTCTTATCTTGTTTGAATATTTCTTTAATCAAATTAGATCCGTGCAAGTCTCCTGATGCTTCTCCAGCTAGAATGTAGTATTTCATTTTAAGGATGTGAATTAGTGTAAAAACTTTCGGCTTTCAAAATTAGCTATTGAATGTTCATCAATCAAGCAAATTAGTTGTTATTTTTAGTAAATACTAAAAGGAACTAGGTCTAAACAAAGTGTTTTAATGCATCTATTTTATTCATTCCATTTCCAAGTGTTTAACTCTTGAGCAGCATGGTGTGCTGTTAGGTCAAATTGAACAGGAACTACAGAGATGTATCCATTGGCCAAAGCCCATTCATCAGTGTCTTCTCCTTTGTCTTGGTTCACAAACTCACCGGCAAGCCAGTAATAATCTCTTCCTTGTGGTGTTTTTCGTTTGTCGAATTTTTCCATCCAGCGGGCTTTCGCTTGGCGACATATTTTGATTCCGTTGATGTTTTCCTTTGCTAATTTCGGAAAATTCACGTTTAAAACTACTCCTTTGGGCAGGCTGTTTTCTAAAACTTCTAAGCTTATTTTGCGAATAAAAGGCTTCATAGTCTCAAAATCGGCGTTCCAGTCATAGTCTAAAAGAGAAAATCCAATTGCTGGAATTCCTTCGATTCCTGCTTCAACAGCGGCACTCATTGTTCCTGAATAAATTACGTTTATAGAAGAATTAGAACCGTGGTTTACTCCAGAGACGCATAAGTCTGGTTTTCTTTTTAGGATTTCATTTACTGCAAGCTTAACACAGTCAACTGGGGTTCCAGAGCAGCTGTATTCTTGAATAGCATCATCATCTTTCGAAAGTTTGTTTAAATACAAGGTGTTGTTTGTGGTTATTGCATGCCCCATGCCGCTTTGAGGTTTGTCTGGCGCTACAACTAGTACATCACCTATTTCGGCCATAACAGCAATTAATGCTCGAAGTCCTGGAGCCGATACGCCGTCGTCATTTGTTATTAAGATTAAAGGTTTTGCTGTGTCCATTTTTTGTTTTTTTATGCTTCCAAAAGTACATTTGAGGAAGGTAGTTGTTGTATTTCAAACAAAGAAAACAAAAATTATTAACTTGCTGGATTAAAGGAAAACAAAAAAACAATTTTATATCTTTAACAAAAATTTATGGGGGGCTTGCTAATGGTGGCACAGTTTTTACCGTATATTAGTTCAAAAATTTGGATGAATATTATTCTTAGCTTTATGAAAAGAAATTATAAAATATTAATTGCGACTGTTCTGCTTTCGGCGACATTATTTGCATTTAATTTAAAATCAGGGGTGAGTTCTAATCCTGATAAAGATAAATTATTATTAGAATTACTGACTTTTGTACTTGAAAAAGGACACTATAGTCCTGCGGCCATAGATGACTCCTTTTCTAAGGGTGTTTATAAAGATTATGTAGAGGCTTTAGACCCCTCAAAACGTTTCTTTCTACAATCTGATATTGATGAGTTTTCTAAATATGAGTTGCAGTTAGATGACGCTTTGCTTAATAAAGACTTGACTTTTTTCAATCTTACGTTTGAGCGTTTGATGAAAAGAATGGATGAAAGTAAAAGTATTTACAAAGGGATTATGAGTGAGCCTTTTGACTATTCAATAGATGAAAGTTTTAACACCGATTATGAAAAAGCACCCTACCCAAAAAATACTTCGGAACTGACAGAAAGATGGAGAAAGCAAATCAAATTGTCCACACTTTCTTCTTTGACGGAACGTTTGAGAGTGCAAGAAAAGAAGGCTAAAGGTAACGATGACACAACAGAAGCTTCAAAATCTGGAGAAGATTTGATGGATGATAATTTGGAAGAAATCAAAATTGATAATGTTGAGGATGCTGGAAAACCAAAAACTTTTGCCGAATTAGAAAAAGAAACACGAGAAAGTGCTAAAAAATCTTTGGATGAATATTTTGGTTTCATGAATGACTTAGACAGAGATGATTGGTTTTCAGTTTATATTAATTCTATCACCGCTGGTTTTGATCCACATACAAATTATTTTGCCCCAGAAGAAAAGGAGCGTTTTGATGTAAGTATTAGCGGAAAGCTAGAAGGTATTGGTGCGCGTCTTCAAAAGAAAAATGACTTTACAGAGATTACTGATTTGATCTCTGGAGGACCAGCCTGGAGAGGGAAACAATTGGAAGCCGGAGATTTAGTGATGAAAGTGGCTCAAGGAAATGCAACGCCTGTTGATGTTGTAGGAATGCGACTTGATGATGTTGTGAAAAAAATCAAAGGGCCTAAAGGTTCTGAGGTTCGTCTTACAGTGAAGAAGGTAGATGGAACTATTAAAGTTATTTCGATAATTAGAGATATTGTCGAAATCGAAGAAACTTATGCTAAGTCAAGCGTTGTTAATAAAGGCGGATTGAAATACGGTGTGATCTATTTACCTAAATTCTATATTGATTTCGAAAATAAAGACGGTAGAGATGCTGGAAAGGACATTGCGTTAGAAGTAGAGCGATTGAAAGCTGTAAACGTAGACGGAATTATACTTGATGTTCGTGATGATGGAGGAGGTTCTTTATCAACGGTTGTTGATATTGCTGGATTATTCATCGAGCAAGGACCGATTGTACAAATTAAATCGGCTGGTAGAAAGAAAGAAGTCCTGTTTGATAGAGATAAAAAAATTGAGTGGGATGGACCGTTAGTAATTATGGTCAATAGTTTCTCTGCTTCCGCTTCTGAAATTTTGGCTGCTGCAATCCAGGATTATAAGAGAGGGATTATAGTAGGTAGTAAACAAACTTACGGTAAAGGAACAGTGCAAAATGTTATTGATTTAAACCAATTTGTTAGAAGTAATGAAATGGGAGATTTGGGTGCATTGAAAACTACGACTCAAAAATTTTATAGAATCAATGGTGGCTCAACTCAATTGGAAGGGGTGAGTAGTGATATTGTAATGCCAGACAGATATGCTTATTTAAAAATGGGGGAGAGAGATGTAGAGCACGCTATGCCTTGGGATAAAATTGACGCTGCTGCTTACACCGTTTGGGATAAAACTGCTAATTTTAATAAAGCTATTGCCAATAGCAAAGCTAGAATTGCTGCGAATGATCAGTTTAAGTTAATTGAAGAAAATGCAAAATGGATTGATAGTAGAAGTGAGGAAAATACTTATAGTTTAAATATTGAAAAGTTCAAAATTGCTCAGAATGCAGTTGAAGAAAAGGCAAAAAAATATAAACCAATTTCGAAATATAAGAATTCATTACAGTTCTCTTCTTTACCTTATGAAATTGTTCAAACAAGTAAAGACAGTATTTTAAAAGAGAAAAGAGACAGATGGCACGAAAGCTTATCTAAAGATATTTATGTTGAGGAAGCATTAAATGTTTTGGATGATTTACAGACTAAGGTTGTTTTAAAAAAAGCTGATCCAGGGAAATTAAAAAAAGAAAAACTAGCTAAGTCATAAGTGTAGCCTTCTTTAAATGAATAATAATACAACTCAATCATTAACAGCTATTGCGCTCCATAAATTCAAAAAGAATTTATGGGGCGTTTTCAGTCTTGTATTTATCGTAATTTTAGTACTCGTTTCTATTTTTGCTTATGTTTTGGCGCCAGATCGTTCCGAAAATGCAAATCAAATGCATTTGTCTATTCATTCAAAGCCACCAGGTTTTAATGTCAATATTCTCTCTATTCCCTTAGAGGAAAAGACTCATGCTACGTTTAGTAATTATTTTTCTGGTTTCCCAAATAGTGTTACCGAAGTGGCGATTGAGAGTTATAAGATCGTTGGGAATACAATCATATATGAAGAGTATAATGATGAGCCATCGTTAAAAATGGTTAAAGAGATTAATCTGAAGTCCTTTGCTGGAGAAAGTTCAATTATAACAGTGGAGCAGAAATTTATTAAGAACAGGACTTTTTATTTAGGGACTGATAAATATGGTAGAGATTTGCTAAGTAGGATGTTGATTGGTTCAAGAGTTTCGATTTCGATTGGTGTTGTTGCCGTGCTGATTTCTCTAATAGTTGGAATTTTTTTCGGAGCAATAGGTGGGTATTTTGGCGGTAAAGTTGATGCGCTGATTATGTGGCTGGTTAATATTATTTGGTCCATTCCTACCTTACTTCTTGTGATCGCAATAACCTTGGCATTAGGAAAAGGGTTTTGGCAGGTTTTTGTCGCCGTGGGATTAACGATGTGGGTTGAAGTGGCACGTGTAGTTCGCGGTCAAGTCATAAGTGTTAAGGAGATGCAATATGTAACGGCAGCCAGAGCTTTAGGTTTTGGAGATTTCCGAATTATATTCAATCATATTTTACCAAATATAATGGCTCCGGTAATTGTAATTTCGGCGGCTAATTTTGCGTCAGCTATATTAGTAGAAAGCGGACTTAGTTTTCTAGGATTAGGAGCTCAACCTCCCATTCCGAGTTGGGGAAGTATTATAAAAGATCACTACAGTTATATTATTCTAGGGAAACCGTATTTAGCAATGGTTCCTGGTATCGCTATTATGTTGATCACATTGGCTTTTATGATGATGGGAAATGCCCTGCGTGATGCCTTGGATGTAAAACAATAGTCATAGTCTAAAATGATTTGTAAATGAAGTATTTTCAACTAGGAGTAATAGTATTTACAAGTTTTATGTTTTTATGTTCTTGTAAGAAAGCAGAAGACAGTGGGGTAGATAGTAGTAGTATTTCACATCCTTTGGTAGTTAATGGAGATGTGAATGAATCTAAAGTTTTATTCGATTATTTACCAGGAACTTCTTCAAACGAAGTTGTAAAGCACAAACACTACACGTTATCCTATAGTGAGCAAGCGGAACAGGCAGAATGGCTAGCTTATGAATTGAAAAAGGAATATGTTACCAATAGAGATTATAAAAGGCCTTATTTTATTGCGGATCCTAAAGTTTTAACTTTCTCTGCTGATTGGAGAAATTATAAGAATTCAGGATATGATAAAGGTCATTTGTGCCCTGCTGCAGACATGGAGTTTGATGAAGAGGCTTTTAGTGATACTTTTTACACATCTAATATTTCTCCTCAAGATCGTGACTTTAATAGTGGAATTTGGAACAGACTCGAACAAAAAGTTCGTTATTGGGCTGTCAAGTATAACGGTGTGTATGTTGTAACCGGAGGTGTTTTGAAGAATTCAACCAGAACAATTGGTAAAGAAAAAGTAATTGTTCCTGATTCTTTTTACAAGATTGTTTTAAATATTTCTAATGAGAAGCCTAAAATGGTTGCTTTTTTAATTCCAAATGAACGAAGTGAAAAGCCGCTATATAGTTTTATAGTTTCTGTAGATAGAATTGAGGAATTGACTGGAATTGACTTTTTCCCTAAACTGGAAGACGAATTAGAGAACAGCTTAGAGAAAAACACCGATTTTAGCGCTTGGATTTTTAATTAAAAATTAGTTTTGAGTTGTAGTTAGACTACCATTCGTTTACTTTATTAGCATCCATTTTAAGGAAAATAAACAGTAAAATAGTAAATCCCCACAGTCCGGATCCTCCATAAGAGAAGAAAGGCAATGGAACTCCAATAGTAGGGAAGATACCAACTACCATCGCTATATTTACAAAGAAATGCGTAAATAAAATTCCTGCCACACAATAGCCGTAAACTCTACTGAATTTAGTTTTTTGCCTTTCAGCCAAGTAGATCACTCTAAGAAACAAACTTACAAACAATCCTATTACGACAATAGAGCCCGCAAAACCCCATTCTTCACCAACGGTAGTAAAGATATAATCCGTATGTTGTTCTGGTACAAATCCACCTTTAGTTTGAGTTCCTTCAAGGAAACCTCTTCCTAGCCATCCACCTGAGCCAATCGCGATCTCAGATTGATTGGTATTGTATCCAACACCTTTTAAATCTACTGTTTTACCTAATAAGATATTAAAACGGTCTCTATGGTGTTGTTTAAATACGTTTTCAAAAACATAATTTACTGACAAAACAAAACCAGAAATCAATACAAAAAGAATGCTGCTCAAAACGATATTTCTGTCTCCTAATCTTGATTTAAAGTGAACGAGCAAGAGTGTTATTAGTGCTATTAAAATGACATATTGTGGTTCTAAAACTAATGACAGTACAAATAAAGTAATTGTGCTAAATCCTGTCCACACATACCATGCTGGTAGTCCTTCACGATAGAGTACAATGATGAAAATACTGTAGATTAAGGCGCTTCCAGGGTCTGGTTGTGGTAGAATAAGTAAAACAGGTAAAAATACAATTGCCAGCGCTTGTATCTGACGATTTGTTTCTTTTAGATTAATTTGAGAGTCGCTTAAAAATTTGGCTAAAGCCAAAGAGGTCGCTGCTTTGGCGAATTCAGAGGGTTGTATGGTGAAACTTCCAATAGCGTACCAGCATCGTTGACCTGCTATTGTTTTACCAAAGAGAAAAAGACCCGCTAATGTTATCAAAGAGCCAATAAAGATAATACTTGCATATTTTTCATAAAATTTACCGTCAATGGCGAGTATTATGAAAATCAATGGAATAGTCAATAATATAAATATTAGCTGTTTCTGGTAGGTTTCATCTATAGAAGACAAGGAGGATGAGTAGATGTTTAACCAGCCCATTATCACAAGTGCACTATAAATTAATATACAGGTCCAGTCAAGATTTTTCTTTATGCTTTGATTTTTCATTGGAAATGAATCTCTTTTTAATTTTGAGTAGTCGTGTCCTTACGAGTAAAGTTGCTAAACTCATTATTTTTGATACTAATGTCTTTAGGGGTAGTTTCGATAGCCTCTGCTGCTTTCATTCCACCCATTTTTGCATATTCATCACGCAAACTTATGTTTAGAATTCTTGTTTCTAAGTCAATTCTTGTGATCTTTTTTCTTAGGTATTTTTCGATCATTAAACTGGCGATTGGTCCAGCAATTGTAGCACCGAATCCACCATTTTCTACCAGTACTGCAATCGCAATTTTCGGATTATCCTTAGGGGCGAAAGCCACAAAAATAGAATGGTCTTTAAGTTGAACTCTTTTTCCGCCTATCTTAGCGAAATTTTCTGCAGTACCTGTTTTTCCTGCAATATCGATGCCTTCTACACGTAGTGATCTAGCTGTACCAACGTTGTACACGTCAAATAAACCGCTGATCAGAGGCTTGAAATGCTTTTTGTCAATTGTAGTTTGATGCTTTACCTTAAATTTCGGATCTATTTGCTCCCCCTTGATTTTTTTAATCATATGAGGAGTGTAGTAATAACCTTCATTAGCAACTGTAGCCATCATACTGGCGAGTTGAATAGGTGTCATAAGCACTTCTCCCTGTCCGATTGAGTTTGAAACAATCGTGGTGCCTCGCCAACCTCCATTAGGATAAATTCGCTTGTAAGTTTTTGAATCTGGAATATTTCCTCTTTTTCCAGTAGGTAAATCGTACCCCATAAACTGTCCGAGACCAAAACTTTTTAGATGATTACTCCATACATCAACGGCATATGAAGGTTTGACATATTTACTTATGATACGCATGTAGGTCTGTGCAAAGTAAGTGTTGCAAGAATTGTAAATTCCATTATGAAGTTGTTGACTAGGAGCATGTGCATGGCATTTCATAAAGCGGCCTCTTGCGTAGCTGAATCCATTGTAACAAGTATATGTAGTTTGCTCATTGATGACTCCTTCTTGCAGTCCTATTAGTCCAGTTAAAATCTTAAAAGGAGAGCCCGGCGGATATTCAGCCAATAGTCCTCTGTCATACAGTGGTTTTGCGATAGAATCGTAATATAGTAAGGTATAATTTTTAGAGCGCTGTCTCCCAACCAAAATCGACGGATCGTATGATGGTGCTGTTATTAGTGATAAAATCTCTCCGGTTTTAGGTTCGATAGCGACAATACCACCTCTTTTATTTATCATTAATTGCTCACCGTACCTTTGTAAATCAGCATCTAGTGTAAGGTTTATGTCTTCTCCTTGTACTGCAATAGTATCGTATTTACCGTTTTTGTAGGAACCTATTTCACGGTTGTATTTATCTTTTTGAATGTATTTTACTCCTTTAATACCACGTAAAATTTCCTCATAGCTTTGCTCAACTCCTTGTACTCCTATTAAGTCACCGCTTTTATAGTAAGAGTTCTTTTCTATTGTTTTTTCGTTTACTTCTGTTATGCCTCCAAAAATATTAGCTCCAAAATCAACTTCATAATCACGAAGTGAACGTTTTTGAAAATAGAAACCTTCGAATTTTCTGATTTTTTCTTGAAATGCTGCAAATTCACTCTTGTTTAATTGAGCTAGAAAGACTGAGGGCAGTCGTGGGCTATATACTTTAGCTTTCGCTATTTTTTCAATGTAGTCCTCCTTTGTGATATTCAACAACTGACAAAACTCTAATGTGTCGATGTTTTTTAACTCTCGGGGAATTACCATGATGTCGTAAGATGCCTGATTTGATACTAACAGCTTTCCATAACGATCAAAAATATAACCTCTTTCGGGATAGTCGTATTTTATTTTGATAGCGTTATTCTCTGACTTTAATTTGAAAGTATCGTTGATAACTTGCAAATAGAAAATTCGGATTAGTAGCAATGATGCTGCAACAATAATTAAGGAAGGCAGCAGAATTTTTCTCATCGTTTGTTAGGCTTAATAAGGTATATTATAATAATGCAAAGGATAACTGTAAAGATAGTGCTTAAGAGAGCACGTATTAAGATATCCAGAAAGAAACTTACTTGAAAAGCTTCTATTATAAACAGGGTAAAGTGATGAATAACAACAGACAGTAATATAAAAGAGAATCGTTCTGGTGTTAATACGTCGTTTAGTTTTATGGTTTGGTATTCGTAACTGATACCAAATGAAAATTTAAATAGATACGGTCTAAGGTAGGCTAATGTTAAACAGGCAGTGGCATGTACTCCTCCTGAATTAGAAAAGATATCCATTGTGAGACCTAATAAAAAACTAGCGAATAAAAGACCTGTTTTGTTTCCGTTAACAGGATACAAAATGATAAATAGGATGTAAGGAAGCGGCATTACAAATCCTAAAAAATTCATGTTATTAAAAATAACTATCTGGACGGCTAGTAATAAAATGAACCGAAAAATATTGACTAACAATGTGCTATTCATTTTTCTTTACTTTTTCTAAATTATTAAGTTCGTCTCGGTATCTGCTTTTTAGAATATAAACATGACCTAAATTTGTCATATCATTAAAAAGCTTAATGTCTAAAGTATAATAGTTGGTTTTATTATCGATGTATATTTTTTCAATCGTTCCAATATTGATGTTTTCCGGAAAAATTACAGATTGACCACCAGTGACGATCGTATCTCCTTTTCTAACGGATGCTAGTCTTGGAACATCTATTAACTGAACAAAACCAGTGCTTTTTCCATTCCAGATTAAAGAACCAAAATGATTTGATTTTTTAATTTTGGCGTTAATTTGTGATTTTACATTCAAAATACTTACCACAGTGGAATATCTCGGCGAAGTATTGTCGATGACTCCCACTAATCCTAAATTATTTATCACTCCCATGTCAGATTTTACGCCTTGTAATTTACCGGAGTTCAAAGTAAGGTAGTTCTCGTGAACATTGTAAGAGTTGTGAATCACCTTAGAAACGACAATATCGTAAGGTTGGGTTTCCTTAGTTTTTTCTAATTTTGTAATCGAAATCGAGTCGGTAGTAGCAAATAAAATACTTTTTAGCCTAGCATTTTCAATGGCCAAAGCATCATTTTGTGTTTTCAAATTCAAATATTCACTCACATTGTTGATCTTTTCATAGACTCCGCCGCTTAAAATATTAGCGGAGCTTATGATTTTACTTTTGTGGTAGGAGTGCGCTTGTATCGTCAGAAAAAACGAAATGGATAATAACAGCAAAAACAGTATACGATTACTGTTTTTGAATATAAAATTAAATATTTGCTGCATTCTCTAGTATAATTATTTTGTTTCAGGTTTTGCTTCTAACGGAATTCTCGAGTGTCTTATTTTATTAAGATACTTTTAAATTTCGCTAGGTTTTTAAGCGCCATTCCTGTTCCGCGAACTACTGCTCTTAATGGGTCTTCTGCAATATAAACAGGTAAATCTGTTTTTTGAGAAATTCTTTTGTCTAATCCACGCAACATAGAACCACCACCAGCAAGGTAGATACCTGTATTATAAATATCTGCAGCTAATTCTGGAGGAGTTTGAGACAAGGTTTCCATAACCGCGTCCTCGATCCTTTGAATTGATTTGTCTAATGCTTTAGCGATTTCTCTATAAGAAACATCAACTTGTTTTGGTTTACCGGTAAGTAAATCTCTTCCTTGAACAGACATGTCTTCTGGAGGAGTTTCTAGATCTTCAATAGCGGCTCCAATTTGGATTTTTATTTTTTCAGCGGTACTTTCTCCCACAAATAGATTGTGTTGGGTACGCATATAATACACGATGTCGTTTGTGAAAACGTCACCTGCAATTTTCACAGATTTGTCACATACGATTCCACCAAGTGCGATTACAGCGATTTCAGTTGTTCCTCCTCCAATATCTACAATCATATTTCCCTTAGGTTGCATAATATCGATACCGATACCAATTGCTGCAGCCATAGGTTCATGAATTAAGTAAACTTCTTTACCATTCACTCTTTCACAAGATTCTTTTACGGCTCTCATTTCAACCTCAGTAATTCCAGAAGGAATACAAACTACCATTCTAAGAGCGGGAGTAAACATTCTTTTCTTTAAGGCAGGAATGCTTTTTATGAATAAACTGATCATTTTTTCTGAAGCATCAAAATCGGCAATTACACCATCTTTCAAAGGCCTTATTGTCTTAATGTTTTCATGTGTCTTACCCTGCATCAAGTTGGCTTCTTTACCAACTGCAATGATTTTACCAGAGATTCTATCTCTAGCAACTATTGATGGGCTGTCAATTACTACTTTATCATTATGTATGATTAAAGTGTTAGCGGTACCAAGATCTATCGCAATATCCTCGGTCATGAAATCAAAAAATCCCATAAGTTTTTCAGGGGTTTAAAAAGTTAAAAATTAGGAGCGTACAAAGTTAAACAAATTAATGCTTAAAATGACGAGTTCCCGTAAATACCATTGCAAGTTTATTCTCGTTGCAATAGTCGATGCTTAATTGGTCTTTTATAGATCCGCCTGGTTGAATAACTGCTGTTATTCCAGCGTTTTTTGCAATTTCTACACAGTCAGGGAAAGGGAAGAAAGCATCGCTAGCCATCACGGCTCCATTTAAATCAAAACCAAATGTTTTTGCTTTTTCAATTGCTTGAAGTAAAGCATCAACTCTTGACGTTTGTCCTGTTCCAGATGAAATAAGTGTTCCATTTTTTGCAAATACAATAGTGTTAGACTTTGTATTTTTACAAATTTTAGAAGCAAATAGTAGATCTTGAATTTCTTGTGTTGTCGGAGTTGTTGTAGTAACGGTCGTTAAACCTTCTTTATTGTCGGTAATGTTATTTCTTTCTTGAATTAAAAGTCCGTTTAAACAAGATCTAACTTGTTTATTAGGTAATTCTACTTCGTTTTGAATTAAGATAATTCTATTTTTCTTTTCCTGTAGGATTTCAAGTGCTGCTGCATCATATTCAGGTGCAATAACTACTTCACAAAACAATTTGTTTATTTCAGTTGCTGCTGCAACATCTATTTTTGTATTCGAAATTAATACACCGCCAAAAGCCGATGTTGGATCGCAAGCTAAAGCGGCATTGTAAGCATCACTAATAGTAGTTCTTGTAGCTAAGCCGCAAGCATTATTGTGTTTTAATATAGCAAAAGTAGGAGCGTCATTTTTGAATTCGGCAATTAAATTCACTGCAGCATCTACATCTAATAAATTGTTGTATGACAATTCTTTTCCATGAACTTTGTTGAACATTGCTTCGAAATCACCAAAGTAAAAACCTTTTTGATGTGGATTTTCGCCATATCTTAATACCTGACCTTCTGCGATACTTGCTTTATAAACAGTTTCATCTGTGTTGAAATAGTTAAAAATAGCACTGTCATAGTGAGATGAAACGTGAAAAGCTTTTGTTGCAAGTAATTTTCTGTCGGCAAGAGATGTTGCGCCATCCTGATTTGTGATCAAATCTAAAAGGGTGCTATATTGATCAACAGAGGCAACTATAACGGTGTCTTTGAAGTTTTTTGCAGCAGCACGAATTAAAGAAATTCCACCGATATCAATTTTTTCAATAATATCAGCTTCACTTGCTCCAGAAGCTACCGTTTTTTCGAAAGGATATAAATCAACGATTACTAAATCAATTTGCGGAATATTAAACTCCTGCATTTGTTGAACATCACTTTCATTGTCTTGACGGTTTAATATACCTCCAAAAACTTTTGGATGCAATGTCTTTACTCTTCCGCCTAGGATTGAAGGGTAAGAAGTAACATCTTCAACAGGTACTACAGGAATACCTAAGTTTTTTATAAAATCTTCAGTTCCGCCTGTAGAATATAAAATCACATTTTGAGAATGTAATTTTCTAACTATCGGTTCTAAACCTTCTTTTGAAAATACTGAAATTAATGCTGATTGAATCTTTTTAGTTGTGTTCATTATGTAGTTCTAGTTATAAAGTGCAAAAATAGTTTTTTTTTGATTATAAATTTATATGAAGTGTTGTAACATTGTCTTAAAAAATCATACCAACTTGTAGTGTACTTTATTATTTGGATTTCGAATAATATTTGCAGATTTTTACAATAAAACAAAAAAGACTTTATGCTAGTATATCTCCGATTATTGAAAGAAAGTTTTGCCTTTGCTATGAATGCACTGCGAAGTAATATATTGCGAACTTTACTTTCTCTGCTGGGTGTAACTATTGGTATTTTCTCAATAATAGCAGTGCTTGCCGCAGTAGATTCATTGGATAGAAAGATTACTAAAGATTTAAGTAGTTTAGATAAAAACACTATTTATTTGATGAAGTTTTCTTTTGGACCTTCTGAAGTTCCAAAATGGAAAAGAGAGCAGTTTCCTAACATCAAGTACGATGAATATACGTATATGAAAGGTGCGATGACAAATACGGAGGAATTAGGCTACCAAATTTTCACGAAACGTGAAACGATAAAATACGACTCTAAGACAGTAAGTGATGTTAATATGGTTCCTGTATCTTATGAATTTATCGATATTCAAGGGCTTGAGTTTGAAAAAGGAAGGTTTTATAATGAATCCGAAGCTAATTCAGGAGCTAAAGTTATTGTTTTGGGTAGCGAAATTGCAAAATCACTTTTTGATGCAGTAGATCCAATTGGGAAAAATGTTAGGGTATATGGCCAGCGTTTTTCGGTAATTGGAGTCCTAAAAAAACAAGGTGCAGGGCTATTTGGAGATAGTGATGATACTTCGGCTTTTATTCCAGTCAATTTTCTTAGGCAGCTGTATGGAGATAATAATGAGTCTTTAGTAAACGTGATTGTTTTGAAACCCAATAAGGGCGTTGATATGGATGCTTATAGAGCTGAAATTTCGCAAAAACTTAGAGCGTATAGAGGGGTTAAAGCAGGTGAAATAGATAATTTTTTTATAAATGTATTCTCCGGTTTTACTGATTTAATTGATGGAATCATCTTAAATATGAAATTTGGTGGGTGGATGATTAGTGGTTTTTCACTTTTAGTGGGTGGTTTTGGTATTGCTAATATTATGTTTGTTTCGGTAAAGGAACGAACGAATTTAATTGGTATTCAAAAATCATTGGGAGCCAAAAATCGTTTTATCTTATTCCAATTTTTATTTGAGGCGGTTATTCTGTCTGTTATTGGAGGAATGATTGGCTTGTTTTTAGTTTGGATTATTGCAGTGGTGTTGACCAATGTTTTAGATTTCGAATTTGTTCTAGGAATGGGAAATATTCTTTTGGGTACGCTACTAGCAGGACTGATTGGTTTAATTTCTGGAATTCTGCCTGCAATTACGGCTTCAAAATTAGATCCTGTGGAAGCGATTAGGACGGGAATGTAATTGATGATTAGCATAGTTTTTAATTTATTTTTTTTGGATCAATAGAATTTAAAAAATTCATTTATTATATTCTTAACAAACAAAGACAGTCTTTTTTGTAGATTTGATATTCAATTAAAACTAAAAATATGACAGCAATAAAAGCATATGCAGCATACGACACAGAAACTCCATTAAGACCGTACACTTTTGAAAGAGATGAGCTTGCGAAAAATGAAGTTCAAATAGAAATACTTTATAGTGGTGTTTGTCACTCAGATATTCACACTGCAAAGGGAGATTGGGGACCAGCTATTTATCCTTTAGTACCAGGTCATGAAATTGTAGGTAAAATTACAGCAGTAGGTAGTGAAGTTACTAAGTTTAAAGTAGGAGAATTAGCAGGCGTAGGTTGTTTTGTTGATTCTTGTAGAACTTGTCCTAGTTGTAAAGCAGGTGATGAGCAGCTTTGTGACGAAGGAATGACCGGAACTTACAATAGCTATGAAAGAGGTACAACGACGCCTACTTACGGAGGTTATTCTACAAGTATCACCGTTGATGAAAATTACATTTTACATATTTCCGATAAATTAGAGCTCTCAGGAGTCGCTCCTTTATTATGTGCAGGAATTACAACTTATTCTCCGTTACGTTATTTAAAAGTAGGTAAAGGACATAAAGTAGGAGTTCTTGGTTTAGGTGGTTTAGGTCATATGGCCGTTAAATTTGCAGCGTCATTTGGTGCCGAGGTAACGATGTTAAGTCATTCTCCTTCTAAAGAAGCGGATGCTAAGAAATTAGGAGCGCATCATTTTGCATTAACTTCTGATGCTGAAGTAATGAAATCATTGGCAAATAAATTTGATGTTATTCTAAACACGGTCTCTGCTGACCACGATTATAATGCCTATTTAAATTTGTTGAATACAAATGGAACTATGATAATTGTAGGAGTTCCAAGTAAGCCAGCTGAAATACCTGCGATGACATTAATCATGAAACGTAGAAGTATAATGGGAAGTTTGATTGGTGGAATTGCCGAAACACAAGAGATGCTAGACTATTGTGCTGAACACGACATAACTTCAGATGTGGAAGTAATCAATATGGATTATATCAATGAAGCTTATGATCGAATGAATAAAAGCGATGTGAAATACCGTTTTGTAATTGATATGGCATCTTTAAAATAAAAGTTAGAACTTTTTGACTTTTGATAGATATAAAAAAATCCCAAGAAGCAATTCTTGGGATTTTTTGGTTTAGGTAGTTTTAAAACTATCTAATATCATTATTTTGAATCAAATCGATATACAAGTTAATCTTGTCTTTCAATTCTTTTCTTGGCGTGATAAAGTCTAAGAAACCATGCTCTAAAAGAAATTCAGCAGTTTGAAAACCTTCAGGTAAATCTTTACCCGTAGTGTCTCTTACAACTCTAGGTCCTGCGAATCCAATTAATGCTCCTGGCTCAGAAATATTGATGTCTCCTAACATTGCATAAGATGCAGTTGTTCCTCCCGTAGTTGGATCTGTACATAAAGAGATGTAAGGGATTTTTTCCTCCGCAAGCTGGGCAAGTTTTACCGATGTTTTTGCTAATTGCATCAAAGAATAAGCAGCTTCCATCATTCTCGCTCCACCTGATTTTGAAATCATTACAAATGGAACTCTGTTTTTGATAGAATAATCGATTCCTCTTGATATTTTTTCACCTACTACAGCTCCCATAGATCCACCAATAAAGGCAAAATCCATACAGCAAACTACAACTTCACGACCTTTGGATTTCCCAACTCCAGTACGCACAGCGTCTTTTAGTTTGGTTTTTTCCATAACGTCTTTAAGCCTGTCTGCGTATTTCTTTGTGTCAACAAAGTTCAACGGGTCTTTAGAAGTTAAGTTTTTATCTAATTCAACAAATTCATTATTGTCAAATAAGATTTCGAAATAAGTACTACTACCAATTCGAACATGGAAACCGTCTTCAGGACTTACAAATAAATTGCGTTCCAACTCATCGGCATCAATAATTTTTCCTGTAGGAGACTTGTACCATAGACCTTTTGGAACATCCATTTTGTCTTCGGTCGCAGTTGTGATTCCTTTTTCTTTTCTTTTAAACCAAGCCATATTTAATAGTTATGAGTTTTGCGTTAAAAGTTATGCGTTGTAAAATAGAAAGAATGCTTCTACTTTATAACTCATAATTCTTAATTTTATAGTGTATTCACGTTGTTCAAGTCAGCAAATGCTTGCTCTAGTCTTGCGTTGAAAGTCATTTCACTTTCACGGATCCATTTTCTTGGATCGTAGTATTTTTTGTTTGGAATATCAGAACCTTCTGGGTTACCAATTTGAGTTTTCAAATAATCGATATTTTTAACCATGTAATCACGGATACCTTCAGTAAATGCAAATTGCAAGTCAGTATCGATGTTCATTTTGATTACTCCGTAGCTAATTCCTTCTCTGATTTCTTCAAGAGTAGAACCTGATCCACCGTGGAAAACAAAATCAACTGGATTGTGTCCTGTGTTGAATTTCTTTTGAACGAAATCTTGTGAGTTTTTCAAAATTACTGGAGTCAATTTCACATTACCTGGTTTGTAAACACCATGTACGTTTCCAAAAGCAGCAGCAATAGTGAATCTTGGGCTTATTTTAGATAATTCTTCATAAGCATAAGCTACTTCTTCTGGCTGTGTGTATAATTTAGAACTATCTACGTCAGAGTTGTCAACACCATCTTCTTCACCACCTGTAATCCCAAGTTCGATTTCTAATGTCATTCCCATTTTGCTCATTCTAGCTAAGTATCCTTTGCAAATTTCAATGTTCTCTTCGATTGGCTCTTCAGACAAGTCAATCATATGCGAACTGTATAATGGTTTTCCAGTTGCAGCAAAATGTTCTTCTGAAGCATCTAATAATCCGTCAATCCAAGGTAAAAGTTTTTTAGCACAGTGGTCAGTATGTAAAATCACTGTAGCTCCGTATGCTTCTGCTAAGGCATGGATGTGTTTTGCGCCTGCAATACCTCCAGCGATAGCTGCTTTTTCATTAGCATTAGAAAGTCCTTTTCCAGCGTTAAACTGCGCTCCTCCATTAGAAAATTGAATAATAACAGGTGCGTTTAATTTTGCAGCAGTTTCAAGAACTCCATTTATAGTGCTAGAACCAGTAACGTTTACTGCAGGTAAAGCAAAGCCTTTTTCTTTCGCATAATTGAAAATTTCTTGTACTTGATCTCCTGTAGCTACTCCCGGTTTGATGTTATGTCCCATTTTAAATTGTTTTTGTTGGTTTTTTTTATTTTTAGTTCAAGACTGCAAAAATAAGAATTAAATAGCATTAGAACGGGTAATTTATTCCAAAATTTAAAACAGAGTTCCCGAAATTGTATTCTCTAAACCATTTTTCGTCCGTTTCATTAGCAGGATTATAGGTTTTGAATCCAAAATCAAATCGGATAACAAAGAAGTTTAGATCATATCGCAATCCGAATCCAGTTCCCAAAGCGATGTCTTTGAGGCTTCTAAAACCAGTGAAAGTTGACTTCTCATCAGTCACATTATCGTAAACATTCCAGATATTTCCGGCGTCTGCAAAAAGCGCTCCCTTTAAATCTCCTAAAAGTTTAAATCTGAATTCTGCACTTAATGCAATTTTCATGTTTGCTTCGTTAAAATCATCTTTTGCGCCACTGCTTCCAGGACCTAAACTATAGGGTTGCCAAGCTCTATTATCATTAGAACCTCCAGAGAAATAACTTCTTGAAAATGGAATGTAATCAGAATTTCCAAATGGGATTGCGATTCCAAAGAAAGATCGAACTGCAAATACTTTCTCTCTTGTCAAATCCCAATGTTTAATATAGTCAAACTCTGTTTTGATATATTCTGAATACTCTAGACCGAAAAGTTCAAATTTTCCGTTTTTATTTTCAGCTTGGTTTGTTGTATTCGAAATTAAAGATAATAGTGAACCTGCGGATTCGATTTTTGTTTTAAAAAGATAGAAAGTGTTGTCAGTCAGATCAGTTTTTGTTGATTTTGTAAAGGTATAACTGGTTGCTAGAATAAAATCATTTTCGGTTAGTCTCAATCTTCGCTCTTCAATACTTTTTACATCGGCATAATCCCTATCTGCAGAAGTCAATGGCGTATTCCCAGATAGTACATCGCTAATAAATCCTCTTGTTCCTGTTTCAATTATTAAATCTCGATCTGTGTCGTTATTAAAATAGCTAGGGTTTGTGTTGTATATTTTTCCAATTTCATTCAAGGCTTTGTAGGACGAACCGTAAACATTAAAGTAGTTTTGCGGATTTAAATTTTGTACAAATTGAGCGTTGAAAAGGTCAAAACGAGCGGTGTTGTTTTTCTTTGGAGTCCAGTTGTAGGTAAATGCGCCCGTAAAATTTTGTTTGTCTAATCCAATATTTCTTTGTCTGGCAAATCCAATAGCCATCAAGGTAGAAGGAATCATGCGTTTCTTAATTATTTTTTCGGTAGAGAAAGGCATGAAAATTCTTGGGACATTCAACTTTAAGTCCACTCCATATTCTGAAACATTAAAAAATTGATTGTTTGGGTTGGCTAAATCTTTGGAAGATCCAATGTTTCCACGCACCGAAACTTCCAATGTTTCAGCACCGTTAAACACATTCCGAATCGTTTCTGAAATGCTTAAAGCGACTCCGATGTCTTGAATATTAGAATGGGTAACATCCAGAGAAGTTCCAAAACTATATTTTTTTCTTGGCGTTAAATATATTTTTGCAATTAACGAACTGTATGTAGTATCTCTTGTGTCAATTTCATATTGAACACTTGGATAATTGAATATTTTAAGATTATTCAAATATCGGGTGGTCAGAATAGTTTTATTATCAGCAAAAAGCCCACCTTTAGTAATGAAAATGGCATCTGTAATAGCATGTGGCTTGTATTTTAATTTATCATGGCTGTATAAATTAAAGTTTTTATATGTTACACTATCCGTAATGGGTTGATTGCTTTTATTGGACGAATAGTCTGTGTAGATGTTTACATCGCTTATTTTATACATTTTAAAAGGCTCCGTTCTTGTTGAGTCTTTATCCTGAAAAGAATAATCTTTGATGATTAAATTTACACCAGCCTTATCTCCTTTTTGAATTGTATCAATATCAAAATTCACATAGGTAGGCTGAAAATAATAGACGCCATTATTCCTGAAATGATTAGTTACACGATTTTTTTCATCATTAAAATCAATTGTTTTATATTGATTTCCAGTTTTAATGACGGCGTTAGATTTTATCGTTTCATAAATAGAATCTAATGCGGGGGTAGTAATTGAGGTTTGTATCGTGTCGAGAAAGTAAGGTTTTCCAGTAGCTATTTTATATTTTATTTTGCCTTTTTTATTGCCTAAGGTATCTACTTTGTAATCTGCATCTACATCAAAAAAACCATTATTGAAGTAATAATACTTTAGACGTAAAATTGATTTTTCGGTTTTTGCAGTGTCGATAATTACCGGAGCTTCTCCCGTTCTTTTAAGGAAATCATGAATGCCCTGATACCAAAAAGATTTTCCAAGTCTGTCTACTTGTTTCGCCGAAAGCCATTTTGATTTTCTTTCGTATTTTCCGGGATTGTTAGTGAATTTCGCTTGATACGTTGAATCTGGGTTGAGATTTGCCAAATTGTACAAATGCAAGCGCAAGGGAAAGCCTAATAATAAAGTACTATTTGGTTTTTGATACAATTGATTAAATACGGTTTCGGACTTTGTGGCTTTACCGTTTACTGTAATTTGATTCTTAGTAAGGAGCTGTTTTCCGTCAGGAACTCTTTTTACTGCGTTACAGGCGCAAATAAATATTGCTATTAGAATAAATGCTGCTATTTTTGTAGAAATCTTCTTCAACTGGTATAATATATTTAATTCAAAAGTACATTAATTTATGGTTAGTAAAAACCAAATCAAACTGATAACGAGTTTACAGCAAAAAAAATATAGAATCATCAATAAATTATTTTTTGCCGAAGGGGTAAAGGTAATACAGGAATTGCTAGATTCAAACTTTGAATTGGAGCATTTGTATTCTACGAAACAAGATTTTGAGGAAGTTCAGGCATCTAAGAAAACATTAATTAACGAGGCTGATTTAAAGAAAATTACTGCTTTGGCAACGGCTAATAGCTGTTTGGCAGTTTTTAAAATTCCTGTTGAGAAAAAGATTAAGGAGTCAGGGCTAATTATTGCTTTAGATTCGATACGAGATCCAGGTAATTTAGGAACAATTTTAAGGCTTAGTGACTGGTTTGGTGTTAAAGAGATTGTTTGTTCTAAAGAAACGGTAGATTTATACAATCCAAAAGTGGTTCAGGCGACGATGGGTTCCATCGCTAGAGTTAATGTGAGTCATGTGGATTTGAATGCATTTATTTCGAATACAAATTTGGCTGTTTTTGGCACCTTTATGGACGGCGAAAATATTTATAAAACATCATTACCGCAAGAAGGTATTGTTGTAATGGGCAATGAAGCGAATGGAATTTCTAAGGAGCTTGAAAATTTGATAAAAAACAGACTGTCAATTCCTCGCTTTGGAGAAGTCCAAAAAACAGAAAGTTTAAATGTAGCAACTGCAACTGCGATTATTCTTAGTGAATTTAGAAGGTAGAACTTGCTTTCTAATGAAAGGTAAAGTTAATCAAGACCGCTCTTGTTTTTAGTGATTGAATATCGCCGGTCCAAGGACTATTTACGTCATTGTCTCGAATCAATTCATCGCCAATTCCAAAAACACCTCTAATCGAAGGGGAGAATATGAAATATTCTGAAAAAATATCGATCCCAAAACCTACTTCATAATTTGTTGTCCAAGGTTTTACTCTGAATTTTTGTTCGTAATTATCAGCGATTGCTTTCGAATTACTTGATAGATTCAAAGTAGCAGAAACTCCGCCAACAAGATACGGACGTATGTTTCCTGTCCTAAGGGACGAGAACTTTAATAATAACGGGAAATGAATGTAGGTGCTGTTTACTTCTCTTAGTGCATCTTTTTCACTTGTGAAATTCGGGAAGTACAAATCTCTTTTGGTGTAATAAAGTCCAGGTTCAAATCTTAGATTTATATATTCCTGAAGTTTTAAATCACCTACGATTCCTACATTAAATCCAGTAGTTTTTTTAACTAAAATATCCGGGTCTTCCGTTTTATAGTCAAATTTGAAATCGAAGGAGTTAAATCCTAAAAAATAGCCGTAATAAACTCTTTTCTTTTGAAAGTTTTCTAAATTAATTATAGGATCTTGCCCAAACATGCTTTTTTTAAACTGTGAGTTTCCTTTAATGGACAGAAGAAGTAAAAGTAAGACAACAATTTTTTTCATGTTTGGACTGAATATGCTTCAGTATTAGTTCTTAGATGCCGAATAAATAGTAGCTACTCCAAACGTTTGCGGAAGTGCCTTTACATCTATAAACCCAATTTTTCTCAAAATATTGTTTAAAGCTTCCCCGTAAGGAAATGCCGCCGCCGATTCTGATAAATATTCATAAGCCAAATCGTCTTTGGAGAATAATTTACCAATGATAGGAAGTATGTTTTTGCTGTAAAAATTATATCCTTGTTTATAAGGAGTTTTGTCAGGAACAGAGGTTTCTAATATTACAAAAACGCCGTTTGGTTTTAAAACTCGTAATATTTCTTTCAGTCCTTTTTCAAGTGTCTCGAAATTCCGAACCCCAAAGGCAACTGTTATAGCGTCAAAATAATTATCTTCAAAAGGCATGTTTTCAGAATCTCCTAAAACCATTTCTATAGTATTGGATAGTTTTTTGTCAGCGATTTTTTTTACGCCTACTTCAAGCATTCCTGCTGATATGTCTAAGCCAATGATTTTTGTAGCCTCAGTCTGAGCCATCAAAATAGCTAAGTCTCCGGTTCCTGTTGCGATATCTAATATGGTTTCAGGATTTGATTTTGCAACAATATCTAATACTTTTTTGCGCCACTTTATATCTATTCCAAAAGAAATGACACGATTTAAGTTGTCGTAATTTCCAGAAATAGTATCAAACATTTTTGCAACCTGTTCTTTTTTACCTAAGGTAGAATTTTTATATGGAGTTATGTTTTTTGACATTTTTTGTTTAAGTTTTTACAAATATAATACAATCTATTTTGAACTGTATTCTAGATGTCAAAATAGTAATAAAAAAATAATTAGAAGAGTTTTGGCCTGATTTCTATAGAAATGACTTTAATAATACAGTTTTTTATATTAATTGAAATATCACTAAAAGTGGGTATTGTGTGATGTCTTTTTTATGCCCATTTTTACAGTATAAAATTATAATATTTTTTCAATGATTAAAAGGGAATTTATGATCCAAATCAAGTGGTTGCTTCTTGCGCTAATCATATCACTTGTTCTTGTAAGCGGTTTTGACGGTGCCGTCATTAAAAGCGGTAGTGAAGTAATTGCGCAGCACACGTTCTTAGGGCTGAATTTGTTTTTGGAAATTTTAGTTTTTTTTGTCTTTAGTACCTTTGTGGTATTTGGTGTTAAAGGCTTTTTTGAGATGTATTCTCAAAAAACATCAAATGTTATAATCTTCGTTTCTGGAGTATTTTTAACATTGGTTATTTTTGTATTATGTTATCAAATACTGTTTCAAGAGTAGATCATTTTCTCAATCATTACAAGAAAAACACTCCTTTAATTGGAGTGTTTTTTATTTTCGAACATAAGTTTGATAACTGTAGTCAAATAAATGTTTGTCGTCTTTTGATTGAAATTCAGAATTTACTAATTCCCAGTCTCTCGGATCAATTTCTGGAAAAAAAGCATCTGCTTCAAAGGTGTGATGAACTCGAGTAAGTTCAATCTTGTCTGAAAAAGGAAGTCCTAAATTATAAATTTCTCCTCCCCCAATGATGAATATCGCTTCGTTTGAAGGGCATTTTTCTAACGCTTTTTCCATACTGTTGACTACAATACAACCTTCTGGATTATAATTTTCTTGGTGCGATATTACAATATGTGTTCTGTTAGGTAGTGGTTTTGGAAAACTTTCAAATGTTTTTCTCCCCATAATGATATGATGCCCTGAGGTGAGATTTTTGAATCTCTTGAAATCATTGGGTAAATGCCAAACTAATTCATTGTTTTTTCCAAGTGCATTATTTTCGGATGCCGCCGCAATCATTATAATCATGTTTTTAAGGATTATTTTGAAGGTTCTTCTTCGATATTTGATTGTAATTCAGCTATTTTTTTGGCTTGTAAGGCTACCAGCCTGTCAATTTGATCTCTCTCCCAGTTTTTATTCATAAATCG
The DNA here is from genome assembly GCF_004349145.1 of Flavobacterium hiemivividum. Taxonomy (GTDB): domain Bacteria; phylum Bacteroidota; class Bacteroidia; order Flavobacteriales; family Flavobacteriaceae; genus Flavobacterium; species Flavobacterium hiemivividum. The sequence continues at coordinate 56,685 of NZ_SMFO01000009.1, forward strand.
ATCCGTTATGAATACCTTAATGAAGTGTAAAAGAAAGATAAAAAGCCAAGCCGTAATTGCGTACATGTACCAATTAGAATCGATTCCAAAATTAAATAGCTTGGTTGCTACAAACAAAAATAAACTAACTAAAAATAGTAGGACAAAATGAAAATACAACCCTTTTTTTTGTTTTAATCTTTTTCGGGCATATTCATATAGTTCATGTTGCTCTCTTTCCATAAGTTGAATTTTTGATGATAAAGATAAAATTTAATTTGGAAAGTTAGTATTTAGCTTGTGTTATATTTATTAAGAAAACGATTTCTTTTTTATTTAATAAAAGTAAAGTATTATTTAATTAATGAAATAGCTTTTTTTTAACATAGTTTGTTGCATTTTATTAAAACTTTATAGTTTTGTCGCAGTCTTTGTATTATTTACTTTCTTTGTCTTATAATATTAAAAATGAAAGTGTTATGGCTATTAAAAAACAATTTATAAAGACAAAACCGGTTTGTAAAGTTACTTTTTCAGTAGCAGCAAAAGAAGCCGATGAAGTTGCAGTTGTAGGAGATTTTAACAATTGGAATCCTAAAGAAGGTGCTTTGAATAAATTAAAAAACGGAACTTTCAAAGGCGTTTTTGATCTAGACAAAGATGCCTCTTATGAATTTAAATATTTAATTGACGGTGCCTTTGTAAATGAAACTGAAGCTGATTCTTTTAAGTGGAATGAATTTGCTGGAGCTGAAAATAGTGTTTTAGAGGTTTAAATCTCTAAAACATTTTTCAATTTTTATACAGCCACATTTCCTTTTATAAGAGCATGCGGTTCGTATCCTTCTAGCTTAAAATCATCAAATTCAAATTTGAATATGTCTTTGATATCTGGATTTAATATCATTTTAGGCAATGATTTTGGCTCTCTGGTTAATTGAAGTTGCAGCTGTTCAATATGATTGTTGTAAATGTGGGCATCTCCAAAAGTATGAATAAATTCACCTACTTCTAGATCACAAACCTGAGCAATCATCATAGTAAGCAGGGCATAAGATGCAATATTAAAAGGTACTCCTAAAAATATATCAGCACTGCGTTGGTATAATTGACAAGATAGTTTTCCATCGGCTACATAGAACTGAAAGAATGCGTGGCATGGCGGTAATGCTGCTTTATTGTTGGCTACATTTTCTTCAAATGATTTTGTAGTGTCTGGAAGTACAGATGGATTCCAGGCAGAAACAAGCATTCTACGGCTATTAGGATTGGTTTTTAACTCTGTAATTAAATCTGATATTTGGTCGATTTCTTCACTGTTCCAGTTGCGCCATTGATGACCATAAACAGGTCCTAGATCGCCATTGGCGTCAGCCCAAGCATCCCAGATTTTCACTCCGTTTTCTTGAAGGTATTTAATATTTGTGTCTCCTTTTAAGAACCAAAGCAATTCATAAACAATCGATTTGAAGTGTAATTTCTTAGTAGTTACCATTGGAAAACCTTCGCTTAAGTCAAAACGCATTTGATGTCCGAAAACACTTTTTGTTCCTGTTCCCGTGCGATCTCCTTTTTGACAACCGTTGTCCATAACGTGCTGCACTAAGTCTAAATATTGCTTCATTGATATGTTTATTTGGAAAATTGATAATTAGGTGTTGAATTCACAAACAACCTAAATTGTGATTAAACAACTAAGATTCTCTTTTGGAAATTTCGTCTCTTATTTTTGCCGCTTTCTCATAATCCTCGTGTTGAACAGCCTGATCAAGTAGTTCACTTAATTCCTGAAGACTGTATTTAATATAAACTCGGCCAGATTGATTGCTTTCTTTTTCATTGCCAAAAGTTTCTGGGTTTGAAAGAATGTCATCTATTTCTTGTGAGTCTTTATCTGTTTCTTGGGAGTTTGCTTTTAGATAAATACCAGCTTTGTCTAGAATGTTTTTATACGTAAAGATAGGAGCATTAAATCGCAATGCTAGTGCTATAGCATCGGATGTGCGGGCGTCTATTATTTCTTCAATTTTATCTCTTTCGCAGATAATGCTAGAATAAAATACTCCGTCCACAAGTTTATGAATGATTACTTGTTTAACAGTAATGTCGAATCGCTCTGCGAAATTTTTAAATAAATCGTGGGTTAAGGGACGAGGGGGCTTAATTTCTTTCTCTAAGGCTATTGCAATAGATTGTGCTTCAAAAGCGCCTATGACAATTGGTAGTTTTCTTTCGCCATCAACTTCGTTCAAAATTAGAGCGTAGGCTCCATTTTGTGTTTGGCTGTATGAAATTCCTTTTATCGATAATTTAACTAAGCTCATAATTAATAAAATGAAAAGTACAAAGTACCTAATTTAAAGATTTATTATTTGGGGTAAAATTTTGGTGCAATTTTAATGAAAAAATGACAGACAAAAAAACTGCCTGAAAACAAAGGTACGATTAACTTGTTTTCAGGCAGCTATATTTAGTAGAGAATTTTAAATTATGACTGTTGCGCCTTAAATGCTTTAAATTTCTCGATTAGTCTAGGGACAATATCAAAAGCGTCACCTACAATTCCGTAATCGGCTACTTTGAAAAAAGGCGCTTCTGGATCGTTGTTGATTACCACTTTTACTTTAGAAGAGCTAATTCCAGCAATATGTTGGATTGCTCCAGAAATTCCAATTGCAATATATAAGTTAGTTGCTACTGGTTTTCCTGTTTGACCAACGTGTTCTCCGTGCGGTCTCCAACCTAAATCGGAAACTGGTTTAGAACAAGCTGTTGCTGCACCAAGTACAGATGCTAACTCTTCAATCATTGGCCAGTTTTCTGGTCCTTTTAATCCACGACCTGCAGAAACTACGATGTCAGCATCAGCGATAGATACTTTTCCAGATACTTTTTCTACTGATTCTACTTTTACGCCAAAGTCATTTTCTCCAATAGTTGGATTAAAATCTTCTTGCGTTAATGTAGATGGGTTTTCAGAAACACCATAAGAGTTCTTAGCAAGTCCAAGAACTTTTACGTCAGTACTGATTTCAGTAATATTGAATGCTTTATTTGAGAATGCATTTCTTTTTACTTGAAAAGGAGAAGTGCTAATTGGCAATCCCACAACATTTGATGCGAAACCAGCTTCTAAGGCTACAGCAACAAGTGATGAAAGGTAAATACTGTCAGTTGTTGATGAAAGTAAAACTACTTTAGCGCTTTCTTTTTGTGCTGCTTGTTTGATAACGTCAGCATACGCTTTAGCAGTAAAACCGGTTAATTTATCGTTGGTTACTTTTAATACTTTATCTACTCCGTATTTAGATAATTCAGAAACATCACCAGCATTAACTGTTACTGCGGTTACAGTTGTTTCAAGAGATTCTGCTACTTTTTTTGCATAAGAAGCTAATTCAAAGGCTACTTTTTTAAATTTTCCTTCTGCAGATTCTGCATATATTAATATTGACATGTTTTTTTATTTTAAATGTTGAATTATAAATTTTAAATGTATTTGAGAACGTTAATTCACAATTTTAAATTCATAATTTAAAATTATATTACTTTCGCTTCGTTGTGTAATAAGTCGATTAATTCATCTAAGTTATCTGGGGAAATTAATTTCACCGCTGATCTAGGTGCTGGTTTTTCAAACTTTACTGCTTTAGTATTAACTGGAGCGCCTACTGGTTCTACAATAGTTAATGCTTTAGATCTAGCAGTCATGATTCCTCTCATGTTTGGAATACGCAAATCTTTTTCTTCTACTAATCCTTTTTGACTACCAATAATTAATGGAAGTGAAGTAGAAGCTGTTTCTTTTCCGCCGTCAATCTCGCGAACTGTTTTTACAGCAGTTCCGTCAACGGTAATTCCTGTACAAGAATTAATGAAATTGTAACCTAAGATGCCTGCAATCATTCCAGGAACCATTCCGCCATTATAATCTAAAGACTCTTTTCCTGCGATAACAAGGTCGTAATCACCATTTTTAATAACTTCTGCAAGTTGTTTAGCTACGAAAAAACCATCAGTAGGTGTTGCGTTGACACGAATCGCTTCGTTTGCTCCTATAGCTAGTGCTTTTCTTAAAGTTGGTTCGGTTTCAGGTCCTCCAACATTCACAACAGTTACTGTCGCTCCTTGCTGTTCTTGAAACCATATGGCGCGGGTTAGGCCAAATTCATCATTTGGATTTATTACATATTGTACTCCATTGGTATCAAATTCTGATTCGCCATTGGTAAAATTAATTTTTGAAGTAGTATCAGGAACGTGACTGATGCAAACTAATATTTTCATAGGATTGGTTTTTATTTTCTAATAGTCTTCTACAAAATTAGAATAATAATTCGAATAATATACTATGCGTGCATATAAATTTTAGTTAACTATTTCGTTTTCGTAGACCATGTAGTAGGTGAGTCTTTATTGTTATCTAGTTTTTTGACATTAGACTAGAAGAAGTTATAGCGTCAGTTGACTATTCGAGCTTGAATAAGCATGGAATTAATTTAAAGAAATTTATGCACTAAAGTGATTTAAAATATTTATTTTTGCTTTCGAAAATTATACAGATACAATATCAGATATGAGAACGATACAATTTAGAGAGGCCATTTGCGAAGCGATGAGCGAAGAAATGCGTAATGATGAGTCCATTTACTTAATGGGTGAAGAGGTTGCTGAATATAATGGTGCATATAAAGCGTCTAAAGGAATGCTTGCCGAGTTTGGAGCAAAAAGAGTAATTGATACTCCTATTGCAGAGCTTGGTTTTACTGGGATTGCAGTAGGTTCAGCGATGAATGGTTGCAGACCGATTGTGGAATACATGACTTTCAACTTTTGTTTAGTTGGAATTGATCAAATAATAAATAATGCTGCCAAAATGCGTCAAATGACAGGTGGTCAATTTAATGTGCCTATTGTTTTTCGTGGTCCAACTGCTTCAGCAGGACAATTAGGAGCAACGCATTCACAAGCTTTAGAAAGCTGGTTTGCTAACACTCCAGGTCTAAAAGTAATTGTTCCGTCTACTGTTTATGATGCAAAAGGACTTTTAAAATCAGCTATTCGTGATAACGATCCTGTAATTTTCATGGAGTCAGAACAGATGTATGGTGATAAAGGGGAAGTTCCAGATGGAGAATACACAATTCCAATTGGTGTTGCTGACATTAAACGTGAAGGAACAGATGTAACTATCGTTTCTTTTGGAAAAATTATCAAAGAAGCTCATATTGCTGCTGACGAATTAGCTAAAGAGGGTATTTCTTGTGAGATTATCGACTTAAGAACTGTACGTCCTATGGATTATGACACTATCTTAACTTCTGTTAAAAAAACAAATAGATTAGTAGTTCTTGAAGAGGCTTGGCCTTTTGCAAGTGTTGCTTCTGAGATTACTTATATTGTACAAGAGCGTGCTTTTGACTTTCTTGATGCACCTATTCAAAGAATTACAACAGCAGATACACCAGCACCTTACTCTCCAGTCTTGTTGAAAGAATGGTTGCCTAATGCTGATGATGTGATTAAAGCTGTAAAAAAAGTAATGTATAAATAATACACTAAACATTTTATAAAAGCTTCATCATTCAATCGATTGGTGGAGCTTTTTGTTTTAAATAGAATTATGAAAAAGAGCTTTTTATTTATTGTTTTCTTGTTAACTGTCACGAGTGCTATTTTTGCACAAACAAAAGTGAGTGGTGTCGTTGTGGATAAATCTGGACTTCCAGTTCCTTTTGCAAATGTTGCTTTCAAAGATTCTAAAGAAGGGGCTGTTGCCAATGAAGATGGGCGTTTTTACATTGAATCTACTAAAACATATTCTACTTTAGTAATTACTTCCGTTGGTTTTTCAGATCGAGAAATTGCCTTAGAGAAAGCGGTTAGTTATAACTTTAAGGTGTTGTTGAAAGAAGCCGAAAGCTTGAACGAAGTTGTCATTTTTACTGGTAAAACTTCAAAAAAGGACAACCCAGCTCTGGATATTCTTAGAAAAATATGGGAAAGAAAACGTAAAAATGGACTGTATCTTTTTGATCAATACCAAATGGAAAGGTACGAGAAGATTGAGTTTGATATGAACACAATCGATAGTGCTTTTATGAAAAACAGGCTGTTTAGAGGAATGGAATTTATCTTTGATCATGTTGACACTTCAAATGTGACAGGAAAAACGTATTTGCCTATTTTCATAAACGAAACCCTGTCAGATGTTTATGGGGACAATAAACTCAAGAAAGTAAAAGAAAAAGAAAAAGCCAATAAAAGCTCTGGTTTTAAAGGAAATCAGCAATTGTTGTCTTTTGTAAAAGATTTATATTCTGATTATAATGTTTATGATAATCACCTTACTTTTTTTGATAAGAGTTTTACGAGTCCACTTTCTACAACGGGAGTTGATACTTATAATTATGTCTTGAAAGACAGTGCTTACATTAACAAAAAATGGTGTTATAATATCGTTTTCTATCCAAGACGTAAGAATGAATTGACCTTTAAAGGTGATTTCTGGGTCAATGACACCACATTTGCCATAAAGAAAATTAATATGGCAGTTACAAAAAGTGCTAATATTAACTGGGTAAAGGACATTTATTTAGAACAGGAATTTGATGTTGTTAGTGATTCTGTGTTTCTTTTAACACGTGATTATTTAATGTCAGATTTTGCTTTAAATAAAAAAGAAGGTTCTAAAGGACTCTATGGAAAACGTACTTCTTTCTACGGGAATCATGAATTTAATAAAGAAAAACCAGCTTCTTTTTATAAGGATGAAGTTGCTTATGCAAACGACTCGATATACAATAAGTCAGATCAATATTGGCATGATAACCGCTATGAGAATCTGAGTAAAGATGAGCTGGGAGTGTATCGAATGCTGGATACGCTGCAAACGGTTAACAAATTCAAACAGATTACAAGTCTAGTTACTGTTCTTGCCAGCGGATATCTCAATTATGGAAATTTTGATTACGGGCCAATTTTTTCCACTTTTGGTTACAATGAAGTAGAGGGAGTTCGTTTAAGAGCAGGAGGTAGAACTTATTTTGGTACTAGCGATACGTGGAGGTTGCAAGGATATACTGCTTACGGATTTAAAGACGATAAATTCAAATACGGACTTTCAGGAAAATGGATGGTCGAAAAGAAAAATAGAATTATTCTTTCGGCTGGTAATAGACGCGACGTAGAACAAATTGGCGCGAGTTTAACGACTACAAATGATGTTTTGGGTCGAAGTTTTGCCTCGTCTTCTTTATTTTCATCAGGTAGTAACGGGAAGTTGACAAACATCAATTTAAGTAATGTTGCTGTCGAAATCGAACCCATTAAAAACTTGACTTTTCAAACGGCTTTCTCTTATCGAACGTTAGAATCTGCTTCGCCTACATTTAGTTTAGATTACTATACCGATGCAGGGCAAACAGAGACAAAAAGTGATGTAAAACAGTCAGAAGTTAGTTTTCAGATTGAATACACGCCAAAGCGAAAAACGATAGGATACGCTGTTGAGAGAGATAATGTAGATAGTCCTTATAGCCGATTTTTTGTAAACTATAGTCATGGATTTAAAGGATTACTTGATAGTGATTTTAAATATGAAAAATTGCAATTGTATTATAAACAACCAATCATCATTGGACCATTAGGAAGATCAAATGTGACGGTGGAGATGGGTAAAACATTTGGTACAATTCCTTTAGGTTTGATCAGCGTGATTCCGGGAAATCAAACTTATTTTACTATCGAAAACACCTTTAGTAACCTTAATTTCTACGAGTTTGTTGCCGATGAATATGCTACGGCGCAGTGGGACCACAACTTTGGAGGTCGAATTTTCTCCAGAGTTCCATTTATGCGAAAACTGAATTGGAGAGAAATAATAGGAGTGAAAGGAGTGTACGGAACTATTTCTGAGGCGAACAGAGCGATTAACGCTTCGGGTCTGCAATACAATGCTCCTGAAAACGTGTATTGGGAATATAGTGCCGGAATTGGGAATATTTTCAAAGTATTCCGTATCGATTTCACTTGGCGAGGAAATTATTTAAACACGCCAGATACACAGCGATTCTCTGTAAAAGGATCTTTCGGTTTTTATTTTTAATTTTCATACTGAACCTGTTTCAGTGTCTGTAGCTAATTGTAGTTAAATCCAACTATTGGCTACAGCTTATTCCTAGAAGAAGTTTCTGATTTCCTTTTGCTAGAAGATATTGTAGTAGTCAATACCACAAATAAGAGTTATTCGATATATGTTACAAACAAACTACTTTACCACATCCTAAAAATTGAGTATTTGTCATTCTGTAGCCGCTTTTTTATTTAGATATTATTAGCTAAGAAGGAGTAGAAGATGAATTTTCTATTAATAAAACGTAATGGTTTTGACTTCTTGTGTTTTAAGCGAAATAATGCTTGTAAACAATGTGTTTTTAACCTACTTTTGCAGTCGCATAAAAATTTAAGACATTAAGATAAAATGACTGCAGATAAAATAAACACTTTCGATGTTTTAATCGAAATACCGAGAGGAAGTAGAAATAAATATGAATACGATTTCGAAATAAAAAGAATGCGTTTCGATAGAATGTTGTTTTCATCAATGATGTATCCAGCTGATTACGGATTTATTCCTGAAACTCTTGCATTAGATGGAGATCCATTAGATGTATTAGTTTTAGTAAACGAACCAACTTTTCCTGGATGTGTTATGGAAGTGAAACCTATTGGTGTATTTCACATGGCAGATGATAAAGGACCAGATGAAAAAGTAATCTGTGTACCAGTTTCTGATCCAATTTGGAATTCATTAAATGATTTATCAGATATGAATCCGCATTTACTAAAAGAAATTGAACATTTCTTCCAAGTTTATAAAGATCTTGAAAACAAAACAGTAGATGTAGGTGGATGGGGAGATGTAAATGAAGCATACGAGATCATTAGAAAATGTACGGAGCGTTTTGATCAAATAGAGAATAAACCAGAAGGATTGTTTAGTATTAAGTAATAAACAACCCTGTATTTTATAAAAAAAGCAACATTCTGTGAAGAGTGTTGCTTTTTTGTTTAAATTCGTTTTTGTACTATATTGATTATTAACCAAAACCAAAAAAACCAAATTTATGAATGCAATTATGATTTATTTGCCAATAGTCATGGCAATTGTTGGACTTTTGTTCATGCGGATTAAAAGATCGTGGGTATTAAAACAAGACGCCGGAGATGGTAAGATGAAAGAAATTTCAGATTATATTTATGAAGGTGCATTGGCTTTCTTAAAAGCCGAATATAGATTATTAACCTTCTTCGTTATTGGAGCGAGTATAGTTTTAGCAGGGCTGTCTTATTTTGTTCCTACAACACATATTTTAATAGTAGTTGCCTTTGTTTTTGGTGCCTTTTTCTCTGCTCTGGCTGGGAATATGGGAATGAAAATAGCAACCAAAACAAATGTTAGAACTACACAAGCAGCAAGAACAAGTTTACCACAAGCACTTAAAGTTTCTTTTGGCGGTGGTACCGTAATGGGACTTGGTGTCGCAGGCTTAGCTGTTCTAGGATTGACTTCCTTCTTTATCTTTTTCTTCCATTTCTTTATGAATGGAACATGGAGTAATACGGAGGATATGACAATCGTTTTAGAGACATTAGCTGGTTTCTCACTTGGAGCTGAATCAATTGCCTTGTTTGCTCGTGTGGGAGGTGGTATTTATACAAAAGCAGCCGATGTTGGTGCTGATTTAGTAGGAAAAGTAGAAGCTGGAATTCCAGAGGATGACCCAAGAAATCCTGCTACAATCGCTGATAACGTGGGTGACAACGTTGGAGATGTTGCCGGGATGGGAGCTGATTTATTTGGTTCTTACGTAGCGACGGTTCTAGCCGCTATGGTTCTTGGAAATTATGTTATTAAGGACATGGGAGGAAGTATTCAAGATGCTTTTGGAGGTATCGGACCTATTTTATTGCCAATGGCAATTGCAGGTTTCGGAATATTGTTTTCGATTATCGGAACTATGTTAGTTAAAATTACAGATCAAAATGCAAAAGAAGCACAAGTACAAAAAGCCTTAAACATAGGGAATTGGGTTTCCATAGGTTTGACAGCAATAGCTTGTTATTTCTTAGTCCAATATATGTTGCCTGCCAATATGAAAATGGAATTCTTTGGCGAAGGTGTACAAGACATATCTTCTATGAGAGTTTTCTATGCTACGATAGTTGGATTGATAGTTGGAGCAGTTATATCATCTGTTACGGAATACTATACAGGATTAGGGACGAAACCAGTGATGGCTATTGTTCAAAAATCAAGCACTGGAGCAGGAACTAACGTGATCGCTGGTTTAGCGACAGGAATGATTTCTACGTTCCCAACAATTTTATTGTTCGCTGCTGCAATCTGGACTTCGTATGCACTTGCAGGATTTTATGGAGTAGCATTGGCTGCTTCAGCAATGATGGCAACTACAGCGATGCAGTTAGCAATCGACGCATTTGGGCCTATATCTGACAACGCAGGTGGAATTGCCGAGATGAGTGAATTGCCAAAAGAAGTACGTACGCGTACTGATATTTTGGATTCTGTAGGGAATACAACTGCAGCAACAGGAAAAGGATTTGCAATTGCTTCGGCAGCTTTGACTTCGTTAGCGCTTTTTGCTGCTTATGTAACTTTTACAGGAATTGACGGAATTAATATTTTTAAAGCGCCTGTTTTGGCTATGTTATTTGTGGGTGGAATGATACCGGTTGTTTTTTCGGCATTGGCGATGAACTCTGTGGGTAAAGCCGCAATGGATATGGTCTATGAAGTGCGTCGTCAGTTTAAGGAAATTCCAGGAATTATGGAAGGAACTGGCAAGCCAGAATATGCAAAATGTGTAGATATTTCTACTAAAGCCGCTTTACGCGAAATGATGTTGCCTGGAGTTTTGACAATAGGTTTTCCTATCGCGATTGTAATTCTTGGAAAAATAGTATACGGAGATAATAATCAACTAATTGCAGAAATGCTTGGAGGCTATATGGCTGGAGTTACTGTTTCAGGTGTACTTTGGGCTGTTTTTCAAAACAATGCTGGAGGTGCTTGGGATAATGCTAAGAAATCTTTCGAAGCTGGTGTTTTGATCAACGGTGAGATGACATATAAAGGTTCTGATGCACACAAAGCTGCCGTAACTGGAGATACTGTTGGAGATCCGTTTAAAGACACTTCTGGACCTTCTATGAATATCTTGATTAAATTGACTTGTTTGATAGGATTAGTAATGGCACCAATTTTAGGAGAAGGAAGTCACACTATTTCTGAAAATCCAGTAGCAACTGAAATTAGTTCTAAAGAAATCTCTATTGAAAAATCAAATATTGATGGAAAAGTAACTGCAACAATTACCACTATCATAAATGGCAAACAGGAAGTGCAAAAATTTGAAGGAACCGATGCTGAAGTTCAAGCTAAAATAGATGCTTTAAAATAGAGTTTTAATAATTTTTTTTAAAGTTTTAACTTTGAGAAAGGTTTACAAAAAAATGCCTCACTATAGAAATTAAGAGTGAGGCATTTTTTATTTTCTCTCTATTGCTTAGAGGGGATTATCTGAGGATTAAAACAATCCATTCAACTCAGCATTAATCTTGTTTAAAATAGTACCCAAATCTTCTGGGTTATCAACAAAATTAATATTGTCTACATCAATAATTAGTAGTTTCCCGCGATCGTAGGTATGAATCCACGCTTCATAGCGTTCGTTTAATCGGCTTAAGTAATCAATAGAAATCGAACTTTCATACTCGCGTCCTCTTTTATGAATCTGACCTACTAAATTAGGGATTGAACTTCTTAAATAAATTAATAGATCAGGAGCTTTTACAGTAGATTCCATTAATTCAAATAGCGAAGAATAATTCTGAAAATCACGATTAGTCATTAAACCCATCGAGTAAAGGTTAGGTGCAAATATATGTGCGTCTTCATAAATCGTTCTGTCTTGAATGATTTTCTTACCGCTTTCGCGAATTTGAATCACTTGACGGAAACGACTGTTTAAGAAGTAAATCTGTAAATTAAATGACCAACGTTCCATTTGGTGATAAAAATCATCCAAGTAGGGATTGTCAACTACATCTTCATAATGGGGCTCCCATTTAAAATGTTTTGCTAATAAACGGGTTAGAGTCGTCTTTCCTGATCCAATATTTCCTGCTACTGCTATGTGCATTACGGTGTTGTGATTTTATAATTCATAATTCCCTTAGATGTAAAAATAGATAAAATTTGGTCTTTGTAATAGAATTTTTTAAACGTTTTTTCTGATAGCTCGATCTCATGTTTTTGCTTTTTTTCGAAGTCTTCAAGAAACAACTTGTTATTTTTAGAATAAATAAATTGATGTTCATTTATAATTGCGACAGTATCAAAATCAGGGATTTTTCCTTTCGTTTTTATCCTTCCAAAAATATCGCAGGAAAACCAATTATTTTTGTCGTCTATCCAATAAAAGGTATTAAAGTCAGTTTGATAATATTTGATGTTTTCTGCAAAAGCAGTGCTTATCGTTTTATATTCGTTTTTTAGATAATTAAATAGTCCAAGTTGTTGATTTAAACTATTATAAACCCAAAGCTGATTTTGCGCTGCAATTCCAGTTGCTGACGCCAGTATCGAATTTGTGTTTTCTGAAAAATTTAATTGTTGGATTTCGTTTAATTGGTTGTCAAGTAATACAACCGCGTTAAAATTTTCATAGAACAAAACAATTTTTAGCGGGTTTTGAATGTCGATTTTGGTTATTTCTCCAAAAGAAGTGTTTTTGTATTCAAAGGACTGATCATCTTTAAACTTGAATAAAATAGTATTCCTTATATAATAGTAGAAATCAAATTGATCTTGTCCCAGGTAATTATCGGCTTTTACGTCAAGTGAATCTAATTTTTTGACGAAAATTTGTTGGTTTTGTCCAAAGACAAATGAAAGTGAGAGAAGAGAAAAGAATAAAAACAGCTTTTTCATAATGGAAGCAAAGTACAAAAAAAGAGCGGTAGAATTGTAGTTGATACTAAATACTTCGTACTACGTTGTTGAGGTTGCTTTTAAATAGAAAACCAGCTCAATTGAGCTGGTCTTGATATATTCAGTTGAATCTAATTACAATCCAAAAGCGGTTTTCACTTGGTCAACAAAATCTAGTTTTTCCCAGGTAAATAAATCAACTGTAACTGTTTTTTCATGTCCGCCTGGAGCAGAGAATGTTTTAGTAACGGTTTCTGGCGTACGTCCCATGTGTCCGTAAGCAGCAGTTTCGCTATAGATAGGATTTCTTAGTTTTAAACGTTGTTCAATAAAATAAGGACGCATATCGAAGATAGCTTCTACTTTTTTAGCAATTTCTCCGTTTGTCAAGTTTACTTTAGATGTTCCATAAGTATCAATAAAAATTCCCATTGGTTTCGCTACACCAATAGCGTAAGAAACTTGAACAAGAATTTCATCCGCAATACCTGCAGCGACTAAGTTTTTAGCAATATGACGTGTAGCATAAGCAGCACTTCTATCTACTTTACTTGGGTCTTTTCCAGAGAAAGCACCACCACCGTGAGCTCCTTTTCCACCGTAAGTGTCTACAATGATCTTTCTTCCTGTAAGTCCAGTATCTCCGTGAGGTCCTCCAATTACAAATTTACCCGTTGGGTTAATGTGGTATTGAATAGCATCATTAAATAAATGAGCGTGAGCAGGATTCTTCGCAATGATTCTTGGAATCAAAATCGATACTAGATCACTCTTGATTTTGGCAAGCATGATTGATTCTTCATCAAAATCATCATGTTGAGTCGAAATTACAATAGCATCAATGCGCGTAGGTTTATTGTCATCGCTGTATTCTAATGTTACCTGTGATTTAGCATCAGGACGTAAATAAGTGATTTCCTTATTTTCACGTCTAAGAATAGCTAATTCCTGCAGTAATTTATGAGATAAATCTAGTGCCAAAGGCATAAAATTTTCAGTTTCATTAGTAGCGTAACCAAACATCATTCCTTGGTCACCAGCTCCTTGATCTTCAGGATTAGCTCTGTCAACACCTTGGTTTATATCTGCAGATTGTTCGTGAATCGCAGAAAGAATACCGCAAGAGTTGGCTTCAAACATGTATTCACTCTTAGTGTAACCAATTTTTTTGATGACATCACGAGCAATTTGTTGAACATCTAGATAGGTATTTGATTTTACTTCACCAGCTAATATTACTTGTCCAGTTGTAACTAATGTTTCACAAGCTACTTTAGAATCAGCATCGAATGCTAAGAAATTATCAATTAATGCGTCTGAAATTTGATCTGCAATTTTGTCTGGGTGTCCTTCACTTACAGATTCTGACGTAAATAAATATGCCATAATAAATAGTATTTTAATATTAAGGGAGGAAAAATAATTGCGGGAAATACTAAAGAAGAGTTTCTGCTTTAGCATTTTTTCTACTGAAAATTTTTCAGCATTCATAATGAATTCGTTTCATTATGAAGAGGTTGCAATCAGTTCAAATTTTTCCTCTTGTAATTGAGTGCAAAGGTATGAAACCATTTTGAATTGCATATTAAACTTAACTTTTTTTTTAATTAGAAGTTAGCTATTCTTTTTATTTAAAAAAGGAACTAGCTTGTATCTGTATTGTTAGTGAAATTTATTTCTTAAAACTGAAATAATATTTTGTTTACTTTCCTCTGGATTCATAAGATTACTTTAGCATTGTTGATAAAGTTGTTTCGATACAATATTTTTTGCAGCTTTTTTCTGAATTATTATTTGATAAAAATGTTAGCTAACTGATATTATGACGGTTAATCGACTAAGTTTAATTCATTACCTGCAGTTTGTTAAATTTGTTAAAATCTTCCAAATGTTAGGAACAACAAATCGACGTTAGGATATAGAAAGACTAATTATTAACCATAAAATATTTTATCATGAGAGCAAACGAAAAGTTTTTAGTAATGGAAAATACAGGAACTGCAAAACACAATGTTGGAAATTCTAAATGGGATATGTATTTAGACGACTATAATAATTACGTTAAAGAATATAATAAACATTATTTAATGGCTCAAAATGGAGATTTACGTTCATTGTCCTTATATCCGTATATGAAAGAAAAATGGGAAGCGGTTAAAAAAAGACTTCTTAAAGCTTACAATAAAAAAATGTTGAGCGAGCGACAAGTAAGAAGAGTGGTTAAAATTAATATGAAGGTTGTTAACGCTTTTTTTAAGTGATTTTAGAAGTTTTGAGAATCCATTGAAAAATGAATTAGTAGGACGTTCCCATGCGAAAATAAATAGTATTCTTGTTTTTTACTGTTCTTATGAAAAGATAATGCTTTTTGAAAGCTGTTGAAAATAAAAATAGCTGCAGTTAAAATTCTGGTAACGAATTAAGATTAAAAGGAAAAATAAAACGACTAAAAATTAGTGTAATGGAAACTTTAAAAACAACTGCGGTAGAGTCGAATTTTCAATTCACGACAAAAAACGAGGCGAAGGGCGAGCCAAAAAATAGAATAGTTCATCCAAGGATTCAAGCCAAAAAAACGAAAATTGTTGGTTCCAAAAGTGCTTCGAACTTATTGTTGCTTCAAATGTATTCTCAAGAGAATGACATATTGTTTATATAATTTGAAAGGTGTTTTAAAGATAAAAACAAACAATTAGAATTCAAAAACGAAATTCAATTTTTATTGAAAATAAGATTGAATTTTATTAGAAATATTTGATTATTGGTATTTTAACAGAATGTTTTTTATTTGTTATTTTTTAAAATATATTAGGATATATGAATTATTGTGAGGAGATTTGTTTCAACAAAAAAAGGAATAGAATGAGTTTAAATGTTTGTAATAAGATGAAAGCCATGCAGGAAAATTCCTGGGGGTAGTCTATTGCTTTAATTTTAAATCTTAAATATAGCAAAAGCTTTCCTCAAAAAGGGAAGCTTTTTTTTTGAAATTGAACAAAGATATTTTTTTAAATAATAAATAATAATTCAAAAATGATCAACCTGAATTCTATGCAAATCAATAAACGTGTTGCCAAATCAATGATTTGTGCAAAAGTCATGATGTGTGTTTGTTTCAGGTGATTCCGAAAGTATAAGTTTATAATACAACTTAAAACCCTTTTGGATAGCTGTCTGAAAGGGTTTTTCATTTAATAAAAAAGAATAAAACCAAAAAACTAAAATTATGAGCACATTAAAATTTGAAACGAATGCCTTACATGCCGGACATGATGTAACAAAACACGCAGGGACAAGAGCAGTACCTATTTACCAAACATCATCTTATGTGTTTGATAATTCAGAGCATGCGGCTAATCTATTTGGATTAACCGAAGCAGGTTTTATTTACACGAGATTAAATAATCCAACAAATGATATTTTAGAACAACGCTTAGCGGCTCTTGAAGGAGGAATTGCGGCAGTTGTTACCGCATCTGGAACAGCAGCAATTGCAACAGGTTTATTGACCATGTTAAAAACGGGAGATCATATTGTAGCTTCAAGTAGTTTGTACGGTGGGACATTCAATCTACTAAATGCTACTTTGCCAAGATTAGGTATTACAACTACATTCGTAGATCCTTCGGATGCGCAAAATTTTGCAAAAGCTGCCAATGACAATACCAAAGTGATTTTTGTAGAAAGTTTAGGTAATCCTAAACTAGATGTATTGGACTTAAAAGCGATAGCGGCAGTAGCTAAAACTTTAAAAGTGCCGTTTGTAGTTGATAATACCGTTGCTTCACCTGCTTTGTTAAACCCTATTGCGCATGGAGCAAATATTGTAATTCATTCACTAACTAAATATATCTCTGGTAATGGAACTTCATTAGGTGGTGCTATAATTGATGCTGGAACTTTCGATTGGAGTAGTGGTCGTTTTCCTGAATTCACAGAACCTAATCCGGGTTACCATGGTTTAGTTTATCATGATGCGTTAGGTGCTGCGGCTTATATAGCAAAAGTTAGAATCGAAGGATTGCGTGATTATGGAGCGGCTTTGAGTCCTTTCAATGCTTTCCAAATTATTCAAGGGTTAGAAACCTTATCTATTCGTGTGAAAAAGCACAGCGAAAACGGATTGGCTTTAGCGCAATGGTTAGAATCGCAGGAGCAAGTTGCTTGGGTGAATTATCCAGGATTGAAAACAAGCAAATATTATGATTTGGCACAAGAGTATTTGCCAAAAGGACAAAACGGATTAGTAACATTCGGTTTAAAAGGTGGGTTTGATGCAGCTAAAAAAGTAGCGGATGACACAAAATTGTTTTCGCTTTTAGCAAATATTGGTGATACAAAATCATTAATTATTCATCCATCTAGCACAACACATCAACAATTATCAGAAGAGCAACAATTAATTTCTGGAGTTTCTAAAGATTTGATTCGTCTTTCTGTAGGATTAGAGGATATTGAAGATTTAAAAGTGGATCTAAAAACTGTTTTTGATTCATTGTAGTGAGATCATTTTTAAAGTTTTATTTAATTCTAAAGATGATTTTTGGATATACATAGTGGCAAACGTTAATATTGACCATTTTTTTAATTTGTCACATGAAATTATCGTTAAATCAATGTGAATCATTTGGAAATTATAGAATTAAATGAGATATTTGTTGAAGAAAAATACCAAAAATGAATTTAAATATTTATAAACAATTTTTAGTCGCATCGAAGAAATTCGGGAGCTTGTAATTGCATTAAAATTATATAAAAATATAATATAGCAAGAGCCTCCCAAGATAATTGGGAGGCTTTTATTTTTAAACAAAGTTTTATTTCACAATAGAAAAAGTTAATGAAGATATTTTCAAATAAAAAGATTCAGATCCTTGTCGCAATGTTTTGCGAGAAGGTCTGTTGATACTAAAAGTATAAGTTTTTATGACTTGAATCCTTTTGGTATTTTTTCCAAAAGGATTTTTTTTATAGTAATTTTTGAAAATAATAATAGAAAACAAACAACTTAAATACATATATCATGAGTGCAGCAAACAAACTTTCAAGAGCATGGGGATTTCTTAGAAACATAAGAAGCAAAAAAAGCAGCAACAATATAATTGCAATTGATGAACTAATCAACCCAAGATTAGGGACGAATATAGCAAACGGAGAAAAAGCTAAAAATGTTGTC
The DNA here is from genome assembly GCF_004349145.1 of Flavobacterium hiemivividum. Classification (GTDB taxonomy): domain Bacteria; phylum Bacteroidota; class Bacteroidia; order Flavobacteriales; family Flavobacteriaceae; genus Flavobacterium; species Flavobacterium hiemivividum. Next base: position 74,858 of record NZ_SMFO01000009.1, read on the forward strand.
AACTCATTACAGCTTTTGATGTATTCAAAAGAAAATGATACACTTTTTATTTAATTGAAAGTTATTCAATATAGTTTTTTACACGCGAGGAATTTCTGAATTGTTTGATTCAGCGAGCTCTTGCGTTTTTTTGTTAAAAATATTTTTAGCTAATAATCAGAATCATAAAAGTTTGGTTGTTATAAAAATATGTAGTTAATTTGCAGTATTAAGTTCACAAACGTATTGAAATGTTATAAAGAAAGGACGAGGGATTAGACCCAATGAAGCCTTAGCAACCCTTCGATTTATCGAAGAAGGTGCTGCATTCTACCACGCCAAACGTGGAAAGATAACAACAAGAATTTCCCTAGTGTTTACCTAGTTTTTTCTTTCTAATATTTCCAAATACAAATCAAAAATCATTAAAGATTTGAAATTGGAAAATAAACCAACCACAATTACCCTAGAAAATTTCACCACACATAATGGTGCTTTTTATGCTACCCTAAACTTAAGTTTTCAGGTTTTTGGAGCTCCATTGCATACCGCTCCCATTATTTTAATTAATCATGCCTTGACCGGAAACTCACAAGTAATTGGTGAATCTGGCTGGTGGAATGATATTGTGGGAGTAGATAAAACCATTGACACTAGAAAATATACCATTGTCGCTTTTGATGTGCCAGGTAATGGTTTCAATTCGGCTACTATCGAAAATTACAGAGATTTTATAGCAAGAGATATCGCTAGGATTTTCATCGAAGGCCTTCGGGTTTTAAAGATTGATACTTTATTCGCGCTCATCGGCGGTTCTGTTGGTGGAGGAATTGCTTGGGAAATTTTGGCCTTAGAGCCTAGACTGGCTCAAAACTTTATTCCCATTGCTACAGATTGGAAAGCGACTGACTGGTTGATTGCTAATTGTTATTTGCAAGAGAAAATCCTAAATAATTCGACAAAACCTATTGAAGATGCGCGTATTCACGCCATGTTATGTTACCGCACGCCAGAATCTTTCAAAGAGAAATTTAATAGAGACATCAACGTACAACTAGAAACGTTTCAGGTGGAAAGTTGGTTGAATTATCATGGAGAAAAATTAGAAAAGAGGTTTCAGCTTTCGGCATATAAAATGATGAACCAACTTTTAAAAACGATCGATATCACTCGAAATCAAGAGTCTATAGAAACCATTATTTCAAGAGTGGATGCCAATATTTACATAATTGGAATCAATTCGGATTTGTTTTTTACAGCAAAGGAGAATAGAGAAACTTACAATGAGATTAAAAAATTTAAAAATAATGTATTCTACAGTGAGATAGAATCACAGCACGGGCACGATGCCTTTTTGATGGAATACGAACAATTAGACAATTTATTAGAAGTTGTTTTCAAAAATAAAAAACAGATGAAAATAGTAAAATTTGGCGGTAAATCTTTAGCAAATGGTGAAGGGATTAATACCGTTTTGGATATTATAGAGGGTAAAATAAAGAGAGAAGAGAAAATTGCGGTAGTAGTTTCGGCAAGAGGAAAAGCAACGGATGAGCTAGATGATATTCTAACTATTGCAGCCAAAAACGGAAATTACAAACCGCTTTTAGAAAGTTTTAAAACGTATCAGAAAGATGGTTTTGATGCAGTTGATTTTTCGACTGAATTTGATAAATTAGATAAACTTTTTGAAGGTGTTAGCTTGATTGGGGATTATAGTGTGAAGATACAAGATCAGATTTTAGCGCATGGCGAAGTACTTTCGGCTAAATTATTGGTGTTTTTATTGAATGAAAGAGGTATTCCTGCAAAACTAGCAGATACCAGAGAATTAATTATAACGGACTCTAATTTTGGTAACGCACAACCTTTAGACGCTGTTTCGAAGAAGAATATCATCCAAATTTTTAAAGATAACAAAGATGTTGTTTTGGTAATTACTGGTTTTATTGGTTCGAATGATAAACACGAGACCACGACTTTGGGTAGAAACGGAAGTAATTATAGCGCATCGCTAGTTGCAAATTATATAAATGCGGAGGAATTGCAAAACTTCACTCATGTTAACGGAATCTACACTGCCAATCCTGAATTAGTTTTAGATGCTAAAAAGATTGAGACTTTGTCTTATAATGAAGCAAATGAAATAGCTAATTTTGGTGCAAATATTTTACATGCCAAAACCATAATTCCATTATTAGAAAAAAATATTCCACTTCGAATTCTGAATACTTTTAATCACGAAAATAATGGAACTTTAATCACTGCTAACTCTGATGCTGCGGGAATTAAGACTCTTTCAATATTAGAAAATGTCTCTTTAGTAAATCTGGAAGGCAGAGGATTACTAGGGAAAACGGGTGTTGATGCTCGAATTTTTAAAGTTATGGGCGATAATGATATTAGTGTAAGTATCATATCTCAAGGATCTTCTGAAAGAGGAATCGGGCTAGTTGTTGCAGCTGATAAAGCGACAAAAGCCATGATCGAATTAGAGAAAGAATTTGAAAACGATTTCTATTCTAAGGATGTCAACAAGATTACAGTGGTAGACAATGTATCTGTGATTTCGATTATTGGGCAAGATTTGAGTACGTTTCATAAGCCTTACACGGCATTGATAAAAAACAAAATTGTGCCTATTCTTTTCAATAATACCGTAACCGGCAAAAATGTAAGTTTAGTTGTCAAAAAAACGGAGCTTTATAAAGCATTAAATGTTATTCACGGAGAGATTTTTGGCGTAGCCAAGAAAATAAACATTGCCATTTTCGGACATGGATTAGTGGGAGGAACTTTAATTAACCAAATATTAGAGTCGGCGGCTTCGATCGAAAAACGAAAAGACATAAAGCTTAATGTTTTTGCTATTGCCAATTCTAAAAAAGTATTGCTTAATAAAAGCGGAATCAACGCAAACTGGAAAAAAGAGCTTGAAACGGATGGAATTAGTTACGCTTTAAATGATATTATCGCTTATGCAAATGAGAATCATTTAGAGAATTTGATAGCCATTGATAATACCGCATCTGCAACTTTTGTAGAAAATTACATTCCGCTGGTTGATAATAGTTTCGATTTAATTTCGTCAAATAAAGTAGCTAATACATTGAGCTATGGTTTTTATAAAGAATTGAGAAGTGCTTTGGAAAAAAATCAAAAGAATTATTTGTATGAAACTAATGTGGGAGCGGGATTACCGTTAATTGATACCATTAAATTACTACATCTTTCTGGTGAAAATATCACCAAAATAAAAGGAGTTTTCTCCGGAACATTAAGTTATTTATTTAATCATTTCTCTTCGAAGGATGTTCCGTTTAGCGAAATATTGAAAGAAGCAATTGATAGCGGATTCACAGAACCAGATCCAAGAGAGGATTTATGTGGGAATGATGTAGGTCGAAAATTACTGATTTTAGCTAGAGAATTGGACTTGCAAAACGAGTTTGAGGAAGTTGATATTCAGAATTTAATCCCAGAACATTTACGCGAAGGAAGTGCAACTGTTTTCCTAACGAAGCTAAAAGAATTTGATCCTATTTATGATAGAATAAAAAACGAGCAAAAACCAAATCACGTGTTGCGATACATAGGGGAACTATCAGGAGATTTACAACATGACAAAGGAATTCTAGAAGTAAAACTAGTTTCCGTACCTTCGGATACTGCTTTAGGTGGTTTGAAAGGTTCTGACTCTTTCTTCGAAATATATACTGAATCTTATGGAGATCGCCCAATCGTAATTCAAGGAGCGGGAGCGGGTTCTGCCGTTACTGCCAGAGGAGTTTTTGGAGATATTTTAAGATTATCCGATAAAGGGTAGAAAAGTGTTCAGTATGCAGTTTTGAGTATTCAGTAAAATAAATAAAAATCCGTTGCAATCGTTTTTAAATCTGCGGCATCCGCGTCCAAAAAAAACGTGATCAACGTTCAAAAAATACATTATGAAAATTACATTAAACAGAGTAAATGACAACTTCCATTTCGAATTGAAAAACGAACGTGGACACATAGTTAACGTAGACAGCCGACCAGAATTTGGTGGTGATGATCAAGGTCCAAGTCCGATGGAATTAGTTTTGATGGGAGTTGCTGGCTGCAGCGCGATTGATATGATTTCGATTCTAAAGAAACAACGTCAAGAAATCACTTCTTTCAAAGCTGAGGTAGAAGGCGAGCGCGTACAAGTAGGAGAGGCAAAACCTTTCAAGAATATCTATTTGGTGTTTTCATTAGAAGGTGATATAAAAGAAGACAAAGCAGCAAAAGCAGCCCAACTTTCTTTTGATAAATATTGCTCGGTTTCTAAAACATTAGAGCCAACAGCGACAATACATTACAAAGTAGTTTTGAATGGTGTGGAATTAGCAAAAGTCTAATAAGCCAATTTTAAAACTTAATTTAAACATAATACTATTTTGGTGAATCTTAGAGCTTCCTTTGTGAAACTTTGTGAAACACATTTAACAACTAACAGCATGAACGAAGAAGAATTTGGTTTTGAAACCGAAGCCATCCGTACCCAATTAGAACGTACCCAATATTTAGAGCACTCCGTACCATTATACTTAACTTCTAGTTTTGTATTTGAAGACGCTGAGGATATGCGTGCCTCATTTGCCGAAGAGAAAGATAGAAATATTTATAGTCGATACAGCAACCCGAACACTAACGAGTTTGTGGAAAAAGTGTGCAAGATGGAAGGGGCAACTGCTGGTTTTGCTTTTGCTTCAGGAATGGCTGCTGTGTATTCAACCTTAGCCGCATTATTGAAATCTGGCGATCATATTGTTTCTTCCAGTAGTGTTTTTGGAGCGACACATTCCTTGTTTGTTAATTATTTTCCAAAGTGGAATATTCAAACATCGTATTTTGATATTAACAAACCCGAAACTATTGAAAGTTTCATCACAGCTGATACAAAGATTCTTTTTGCGGAATCGCCAACGAATCCAGCCGTTGATATTATAGATTTAGAATTGCTTGGTAATATTGCTAAAAAGCACAATTTGATTTTAGTAATCGATAACTGTTTTGCAACGCCTTATTTGCAGCAACCTATAAAATGGGGAGCGCATTTGGTGGTGCATTCTGCTACAAAGTTAATGGATGGTCAAGGCCGTGTTTTAGGCGGAGTAACTGTTGGTGATCCTGAATTGATTCATAAAATCTATTTGTTTTCCCGACTTACAGGTCCTTCTTTGTCTCCGTTTAATGCTTGGGTTTTATCGAAAAGTTTAGAGACTTTAGCGATTCGATTAGATAGACATTGTGAGAATGCTTTAAAAGTGGCTGAGTTTTTAGAACAGCATCCAAAAGTTAATCGTGTAAAATATCCATTCTTGAAATCCCATCCGCAATATGAAATTGCCCAAAAGCAAATGAAATTAGGTGGTAACATTGTAGCTTTTGAAATAAAAGGCGGTCTTGAAGCAGGGCGTAACTTTTTAGATAAAATAAAATTATGTTCACTATCGCCAAATTTAGGAGATACCAGAACGATTGTTACACATCCAGCATCTACAACGCATAGCAAATTATCTGTTGACGAAAGACTAGCAGTTAGTATCACTGATGGTTTGGTACGTGTTTCTGTTGGCTTAGAAACCGTTAAAGATATAATCGCTGATTTAGATCAAGCACTGTCTTAGATTTTAGATTTGTGATTAACGATTTTTGATTGTAGATTTGATTTTAATAATTTAGACTTCGACAAACAATCACAAATCACGATAAATGCTTTCAAAGAAAACGAAATACGGAATTAAGGCATTGACATTTTTGGCACGTCAAGAAGATCAAACACCAGTTGCAATTGCTGATATTGCAAAAAGCGAAAATATTTCGGTTAAGTTTTTGGAAAGTATTTTATTGCTTTTGCGAAATTCAGGTTTTTTGGGTGCCAAAAAAGGAAAAGGCGGTGGTTATTATTTAATTAAAGACCCCAAAGAAATAAATATGGCCAAAGTCTATCGCATTCTAGAGGGGCCAATTGCCTTGCTACCTTGCGCGAGTCATAACTTTTATGAAAAATGCGATGATTGTACGGACGAAGCTGCGTGTGCAGTACGTAAATTAATGACCGAAGTTCGAGATAATACCTTGATGATATTAGAAAATAACTCTCTAGCCGATATTGCATTTTAGAATGTTTAACGAAGAGAACAGCTTGCAAGAAAAAGCCCCATTCATTGAATAATCACAATGAATGGGGCTTTTGTATTAGAAGTATGTCGACTTAAAACACCAGTTTATATCCCACGAAAAACAACATAATTGCAATTGCATTTCTAAGGTATAAATCAGGAACTTTTCCACTCATCATGCTTCCAACGTATATTCCAGGAAGTGAACCCAATAGTAACTGTCCTAACAGTTCTAAATCTAAATTCCCCATAGTTGCGTGTCCTAAACCAGCGACTAGAGTTAAAGGTACGGCATGAGCGATTTCGGTACCAACTAATTTTGGTGTTGCTAAAAGTGGGTATAGGAAAAATAAGGTAACAGTTCCTAATGCTCCAGCTCCAATAGATGTTAATGTTACAGTAGCGCCTAATAGAATTCCTATCGCTACCGTTAACAAGTTTTGTGTCTTGCTTTCACTGTGGAATTTGTCTCCCGAATGTTTTTGAGAGAAGTTTAAAAGCTTCTTTTTAAACAAAACTGCAATAGAAGTCATAAGTAATGCCCATCCTAAACTGTATTTTATGACGGTATTTATTGCAGTAATATCTGTTTTTATACTATGTAAAATCCATAAAGTTGCTAATGCCGCTGGGACACTACCTAAAGAAAGCCAAGCTGTAATTGTCCAATTGATATTCTTTTTTTTATGATGCACATATATACCACCCATTTTAGTAAATGCGGCATACAGTAAGTCTGTTCCAACAGCAGTTGTTGGAGGAATTCCAAACCATAGTAAAATAGGAGTCATTAATGAACCACCTCCTACACCTGTTAATCCTACTATAAAACCAACGGCTAAACCCGCAATGACTAATCCAATTTGGAAATCCATAAAAAATATTTTGGACAAAAATAATAACTATTTTATAATTATCCTATCGGGATGATAGACTATATGTAAAATAATTGAAGAAATGAATATTTAATAGAATGTTATTACTTTTTTTAGGAATATAATAAAAGAGATTTGATTGTTTGAGAATTTAATAAATAACAGCATCTGTAATTGTAATGTGCTTTATTTGAGTACTTAAGGAATTGAGTCTGATAGAATAAAAAAATCATTTTTTGTTTTGTACTTTGGAAATAAGTATTACTTTTGCGATGTAATCTACTAAACCGATAGGGTAATAGATTTTTTTGATAAATAAAATAAAATGAGTTCAACAATAGTACAAACATTAATAGAAAAGACACAAAACTTCTCAATCGAAGAAACCTTGGCTTTTTTAGCAAACCAATATAAAGATAAGGTGGTTTTTTCGACTTCATTTGGGCAGGAAGATCAAGTTATTACGGCATTAATTGCCACATCAGATTTGCCAATTAACATCTTCACTTTAGATACAGGTCGGTTATTTCAAGAAACCTACGATGTTTTTCATAAAACGAAGAAGAAGTATAAAACACGTATAAAGGTATATTTTCCCGAAGCGAGTGCGGTTGAGAATTTATTAAACGAGAAAGGACCGAATAGTTTTTATGAATCGGTTGATAATAGAAAAGAGTGTTGTTTTATTCGAAAAGTAGCTCCATTAACGAAAGCCTTAAAAGGGAATTCAGTTTGGATTACTGGTCTTCGTGCTGAACAGTCAGAAAATAGAAATGATTTACATCTTTTTGAATATGATTCCAAGTTCGAAATAATAAAATTCAATCCCTTATTAAAGTGGACTTTGAAAGAAGTTGAAGATTATTTAGAAAAAAACAATGTGCCGCAAAATGCTTTGCATAAACAAGGATTTGTAAGTATAGGTTGTGCGCCTTGCACCAGAGCGATTTCAGAAGGGGAAGATATTAGAGCCGGAAGATGGTGGTGGGAATCAAGTCATAAGGAGTGTGGTTTACACGGGAAATAAAGTTCGAAATACGAAGATAGAGGTTCGAATTAAAATTTAAAAATGAATATAACTCCGTTTTCTCTCCCCCTCCTTCGGAGGGGGTTGGGGGGAGGATAAAACAAAAAACAATGAGTACGATATTAAAAACAAATGCTTTAGAAAGCGAAGCGATATACATTTTTAGAGAAGTAATTTCTCAATTTGACAAGCCAGTACTGCTTTTTTCTGGTGGAAAAGATTCAATTACATTGGTTCGTTTAGCACAAAAAGCATTCTTCCCAGCTAAAATTCCTTTTCCATTATTACATGTAGATACAGGTCATAATTTTCCTGAAACTATCGAATTTAGAGACCGATTGGTTAAAGAATTAGGATTAGAATTAATTGTTCGTAATGTGCAAGATGCTATCGACGAAGGAAAAGTGGTTGAGGAAACAGGAAAATATTCGAGTAGAAACAGCTTACAGACAACAACGCTTTTAGATGCTATCGAAGAATTCAAGTTTGATGCTTGTATTGGTGGTGCACGTCGCGATGAAGAAAAAGCAAGAGCTAAAGAACGTATTTTTTCGGTACGTGATGATTTTGGTCAATGGGACGAAAAAAATCAACGCCCTGAATTATTCGATTTACTTAACGGAAAGATTGAAAATGGTCAGAACGTTCGTGTGTTCCCGATTTCAAACTGGACCGAATTAGATGTTTGGAGTTATATCGAACAAGAGCAAATCGAAATTCCATCCATTTATTTCTCGCACAAGCGTAAAGTGTTTTTGAGAGACGGTATGATTTGGTCACATTCTCCTTTTGTTTACCAAGAAGAAGACGAAGAAATTGAAGAAAGAATTGTTCGCTTTAGAACTGTTGGAGATATGAGTTGTACAGCAGCAGTTGATTCTTACGCAGCAACAATATCAGAAGTGGTGGGCGAAATTAGATTGTCAACGATATCTGAAAGAGGTGCTAGAATTGATGATAAACGCTCGGAAGCAGCGATGGAGAAAAGAAAACAACAAGGGTACTTTTAGAATGAAGTTCTTGAAAATGTTTTTGTGTTTGTTTCTTTTTAGTATTGGAATAAAAGCTCAAACAGAGAAATACGTTGACAAACAAAGTTTACTCTGGATACGATATTACAATCAGCTGGAATTAAATAATAAATGGTCTGTTCATACTGAGATTGATAATAGGGTTTTTATAAATCCAGTGACGCAAAATACCTTTGTAAGTCGGGTTCAAGTGAGAGACAAAATAACGGATAAGGTAGAGTTAGGAGTAGGTTTTGCTTACTTCTCACTGGCGACACAAGATCCAGAAGTTAAAACGGGTTTTCATATTCCTGAATATCGATTGCAACAAGATGTAACCATAAAGCAAGCTTTAGGTAAAGTGAATTTAGCACATCGATACATGTTAGAAGAGCGGTTTGTTCACAATGCAAGTAAATTAATGTTAGAGGATGGAACAACATTTTATTTACGATTTAGATATCGACTTCAAGGAGATTATACTTTTTGGAAAACGGAAAAGCAATATCTAAAAGGAATTGTGTACGATGAAATAATGATTAATGGCGGAAACAAAATTATCAAAAACACATTCGATCAAAACCGAATTTATGCAGCAATACAAGTAGGATTTAGTCCAGCCGTTGCATTAGAGTTGGGTTATTTAAATAGTTTTCAAGAAAGAGCAAACGGAGTTGATTACTTTAATAGAGATATTATAAGATTCAGCTTCATTCATAAGGTTAAGATATAATTCAGATTAAAATCTGTATACATAATAAAAATAAAAACATTCAGATTTAAAGGTTTGTATAAAGGCATTCAACGAAACTTGAAACCTTAAACTTTTAAACTTTAAACAAAAAATAAAATGGAAGTTTTAAAAATAGCAACAGCAGGAAGTGTAGATGACGGAAAGAGTACATTAATTGGGAGATTATTGTATGATACGCAATCCTTAACTACAGATAAATTAGAAGCAATTGAAAAAAGTAGCAAGCAAAAAGGCTATGATTATCTTGATTTTTCGTTGGCTACTGACGGATTAGTTGCTGAGAGAGAACAAGGAATCACAATTGATGTGGCGCATATTTACTTCTCTACGGCTAAGAAAAGTTACATCATTGCCGATACTCCTGGGCATGTTGAGTATACTCGTAACATGGTTACAGGTGCTTCGACTTCCCAAGTTTCAATTATTTTAATTGATGCTCGTAAAGGAGTTATTGAGCAAACCTACCGTCACTTTTTCATCAATAATTTATTGCGTGTAAAAGAAGTAATCGTTGCCGTTAATAAAATGGATTTAGTAGATTATTCTGAAGAAGTTTATAATAAAATTAAAGCCGACTTTGAAGCGTTAAACGCCAAAAGTACTTTTAAAGAACAAAATGTAAGTTACATTCCATTAAGTGCTTTAACTGGTGATAATGTAGTAGAATCATTAGGTGAAATGCCATGGTACGAAGGACAAACTATCTTAGAACACCTTGAAGCTTTAGAGCCAGCTGATGTTTATGAAAAAGGTCAAGCACGTTTTCCAGTACAAACTGTAATCCGTCCAAAAACGGAAGAATACCACGATTTTAGAGGATATGCTGGTAAACTTTACGGGAATAACATTAAAGTTGGAGATGCAGTTACGGTATTACCTTCTTTGACAGAATCGATAGTGTCTAATATTCACTTTTTTGATAAGCAATTTGATGAAGCTTCAGTAGGTTCTTCAATTACCATCGAATTAGAAAATGATATCAATGTAACTAGAGGAGATATGATTGTAAAATCGTCTGAATTGCCTAAGGTTGAAAAAGATATCAATACAACAGTTTGTTGGATGGACAGTAAGAAACTAGTTCCTGGTGCAAAATATTTTGTACAACACAATACCAAGAGAGTTTTGGCTAAAATTGATAGCGTGAAAAATGTAATTGCAACTGATTTTTCAGGAGTAAAAGAAGCGTCGCAATTAGCGATTAACGAAATAGGAGAAGTAAATATTAAGTTAAGCAAAGCAATTTATTTTGATGCTTACAACGATAACAAATCAAACGGTGCTTTTATCTTAATCGATGCAGCAACAAATACAACAGCAGGAGTAGGGTTTATCAGATAGGAATCCCCACCCCGGCCCTCCCCGAAGGGGAGGGAGAGATTGTCGATAAACTTTGTGGTTATAAAATTTATTGTTTAAATGTTAAAATGGCGATAATAATTTTTACCGATTAGGTAATTACGATTAAATAACAAGAATCAAGCTCCTCAATGGCTTTTGTCTTTTTGAAATTGAATAGTAAAGATGAATTGAAAATTCAGAAGCAGAATATAACATAATAAAGCTCCTCAATGGCTCCCCCTCCTTCGGAGGGGGCCGGGGGGGAGGATAATAGTAAAAACATATGGAAAGTTTTAGAACAGAAATAGAAAACCCGATTGTCCAAAAAGACATCATCGATTTAGAGAGAAAGATTCGTTTATTCAAAGAAGGAAAAATTGATGATGAACGTTTTCGTAGCCTGCGGTTAGCGCGTGGTGTTTACGGTCAACGTCAAGAGGGTGTTCAAATGATCCGAATCAAACTGCCGTTTGGAAAAGTAACGAGCGAGCAATTATTGCGTATTGCTAAAGTTTCTGATGAATATTCCACGGGAAGATTGCATATCACAACACGTCAGGATATCCAGATTCACTATGTAAGTTTAGATAGAACGCCGCAACTTTGGGCAGAGCTTGAAAAAGACGATGTTACCTTACGCGAGGCATGTGGTAATACGGTACGAAATATCACGGCAAGTGAAACGGCTGGAATTGATGTCAATGAACCATTTGATGTGTCACCTTATGCACACGCCTTATTCCAATTTTTATTGAGGAATCCGGTTTGTCAGGAGATGGGTCGAAAATTTAAAATTTCGTTTTCTTCCTCAGATGAAGATACAGCTTTGAGTTATTTACATGATTTAGGATTTATTCCAAAAATTGTAAATGGGGAAAGAGGTTTTAAAATAATGCTTGGTGGAGGATTAGGGTCACAACCCAATCACGCCGAATTGTTATCAGAGTTTGTTCCTGTAAACCAAATTATTCCAACGACAGAAGGAGTATTGAGAATTTTTGATCGTTTTGGCGAAAGAGCAAAAAGACTTAAAGCCAGAATGAAATTTCTAATCAAAGATATCGGAAGCGAAGAGTTTTTACGATTAGTTGAAGCAGAGAAAAAGGCATTGTCATATCAAGTATTTGAAATCGATACCACTGCATTTGACAATCCTATTCCAGAGCCGTTGCTTGTTGCACCAAAAGTTATAATCGAAGATAGAGCCGCATTCGAAGCATGGAAAGAATCGAATGTAGTTCAGCAAAAACAAGCGGGTTATGTAGCTATAGGCGTGAAAGTTCTTTTAGGAGATTTTTACACTGATAAAGCTAGATTATTAGCCGACTTAATAAAGAACTACGCTGCTAATGAATTGCGTTTTACTTTGCGTCAGGATATTTTAATTCGAAATGTAAAAGAAGAAAATTTAGAGTTTTTCTACCAAGAATTGACCAAGTTAGAAATGGTGAATTTAGGATACAATACCATTTCAGATATTACGGCATGCCCTGGAACAGATACTTGTAATTTAGGGATTGCAAGTAGTACGGGAATTGCTGTAGAGCTAGAAAGAGTTTTAGAAACCGAATATCCACAGTACAATAACAATAGAGAAATCACTATTAAAATTAGCGGTTGTATGAATGCCTGCGGCCAACATAATATGTCGGCAATAGGTTTTCAGGGAATGTCAATCAACGCTGGGAAATTAGTCGCGCCAGCGCTTCAAGTGTTGTTAGGTGGCGGGAATTTAGGAAACGGATCAGGACGTTTTTCTGATAAAGTAATTAAAATTCCAAGTAGAAGAGGACCGGATGCTTTGCGTTTTATCCTAGATGATTTTGAAGCAAATGGAAATAAACTATCCTTTTTGGATTATTATGATGCCAAGGGAGAAAAATACTTCTATGAGTTTTTAAAACCTTTAGCCGATGTTACAAACTTAACCGAAGCTGATTTTGTAGACTGGGGAAATGCCGATAATTACGTAAAAGCTGTTGGAGTAGGAGAGTGTGCAGGTGTTGTCATTGATTTAGTAGCTACTTTATTATTAGAAGCCAAAGATAAATTGACATTTGCTCAAGAAGCTTTCGAAGATAAAAAATGGTCAGATGCTATTTATCATGCTTATGCTGGATTTGTAAATGGATCGAAAGCCTTGTTGCTTTCAGAAAATCAAAAAACAAATCATCAGGCTGGAATAATTGACTTGTTTGATACCGTTTTTGTGGCAACAAATAAAATTCCACTAAAATCCACATTAAAGGATTTAGTGTTCCAAATTAATAAGAATGAACCATCTGAGGAATTCGCTACAAGGTATATCCAAGAAGCTATTGCTTTTTTTGATACTATCGAAGCATTCAGAGCTAAAGACTTAGAAGATGAAAAATAAAATAGAAGCCCAAGTAACTTTAGTAGGTGCTGGTCCAGGAGATCCAGATTTACTGACAATAAAAGGTGCAAAAGCATTGGCAGAAGCTAATGTCGTCTTGTATGATGCTTTGGCAAATGAGGAGTTGTTGTCTTTTGCTCCCAAAAAAGCATTAAAAATATTTGTTGGAAAAAGAAAGGGATGTCATGCTTATTCTCAAGATGAAATAAATCAATTAATTGTCGATAATGCACTGACTTACGGAAAGGTAGTGCGATTAAAAGGTGGTGATCCGTTTATTTTTGGAAGAGGAAGTGAAGAAATAGAGTTCGTAGAAAGTTTTGGAATTCCTACATTTGTAGTTCCTGGAATTTCATCTTCGATTGCAGTTCCAGCTTCTCAAGGGATTTCTTTGACAAAAAGGGGAGTATCAGAGAGTTTTTGGGTAATAACAGGAACAACTTCTGCACGAAAATTATCTACAGATGTAGCTTTGGCGGCGCAATCTACCGCAACAGTTGTGATATTGATGGGAATGAGCAAACTAGATCAAATAGTAGCTTTATTCCAAAAAGAGTCTAAAGGAGAAATGCCAGTTGCTATAATTCAAAACGGAACAACTCCCGAAGAGAAAGTCGGAATTGGAACTATTGATACAATCCAGGAAGTAGTAGCCGAGAATAAATTGAGTTCTCCAGCGATAATTGTTATAGGAGAAGTAGTAGGAGACAGTAAGAAAAATGTAGGTTTTTATAAAGAATTAAGATCTAACCAAAAGGTGTTAGCGTATGGAAAGGAATGAATTGTATCCAATATTTTTAAAACTTCATCAAGTCAACGTACTTATTGTAGGCGGAGGAAATGTAGGATTAGAAAAATTGACGTTCATGCTAAAGTCTAGTCCTAATGCTAATGTTGAGGTGGTTGCACCTCGATTTATTCCGGAATTAGTGGACTTAATCAATAAACATGATTCGGTGAAGCTGACCATGAAGAAATTCAAGAAAAAGATGCTGAAGAAAAGGCATATGGTTATTGCTTGTACTGATGATTTGGACGTAAATAAAAGGATTTATGATCTCTGCAGAGAAAGATATTTAATTTGCAATATTGCCGATACACCGGATTTATGTGATTATTATTTAGGCGGAATCGTAACCAAAGGAAATGTGAAAATTGCGATTTCAACAAATGGAAAATCGCCTACAACGGCCAAAAGATTGCGGGAGTTTTTTGAAGAAATAATTCCAGAAGATATCAACCAAATGGTTTTGAACCTTAACGAATATCGTAAAACGCTGAAAGGAAACTTTGAGGACAAAGTTCAAAGAATGAACGAGATTACAGCATCGCTGAAGAATAAAGAATAAAGAGAATAGTAAAAAATAAAGGATAAAAAATTGGAATGACAATTATCATTTATTTTTTTAAGAAGCAATCGTTAATTTGCAGTAAATTAGTTTAGCATAATAATCATTATATGAAGAATAGAGAAATTATTAAAACAGATATCCTAATTATAGGAGCCGGTCCAACAGGTTTATTTGCCGTTTTTGAAGCAGGATTATTAAAGTTAAAATGTCATATATTAGATGCATTACCTCAAGTAGGTGGTCAGCTTTCAGAACTATATCCTAAAAAACCCATCTATGATATTCCGGGATTTCCAGAAGTATTAGCTGGAGATTTAGTAGATAATCTAATGGAGCAAATAAAGCAATTCGAACCAGGATTTACACTTGGAGAGCGTGCTGAAACAATCGACAAACAAGAGGATGGTAGTTTTATTGTTACTTCTAACAAAGGAACAGAAATTCATGCTTCAGTTGTTGCTATTGCTGGTGGTTTAGGAAGTTTCGAACCTAGAAAACCACTTATTGACGGAATCAATTTTTATGAGGATAAAGGAATTAAATACTTTATCAAGAATCCAGAGAAATTCAGAGATAAAAGAGTGGTTATTGCAGGAGGTGGAGACTCCGCTTTAGACTGGAGTATCTTCCTTTCAAACATAGCTTCTGAAGTGACTTTGGTTCACAGAAGAAATGAATTTAGAGGGGCATTAGATTCGGTAGAAAAAGTACAGGAGTTAAAAGATGCAGGAAAAATCAGATTGATTACTCCGGCTGAAGTTGTAGGTTTGAATGGAGCCGAACATATAGAGTCTATTGTTCTTGATGAAAATGGAGCGCACAGAACCATAGAGACAGATTATTTTATTCCGCTTTTTGGATTAACTCCAAAGTTAGGTCCTATAGGAAACTGGGGATTAGAAATTGAGAAAAATGCCATTAAAGTGAATAACGCTTTGGATTACCAAACAAATATTCCAGGAATTTTCGCCATTGGAGATGTAAATACGTATCCTGGAAAATTAAAATTAATCCTTTGTGGTTTCCACGAAGCCACGCTAATGTGTCAAGCAGCTTATCAAATTATCAATCCTGGTAAGCGATATGTACTAAAATACACAACAGTTTCTGGAGTTGACGGATTTGACGGAACTCGTAAGGAAGCGCCAAAAGCAGTGGTTAAAGCCATAGTTTAACAACTTACTATAAACTAGTTAAAAAATGTAGCGCTAATACTTGCAAGTATTAGCGCTATGTCTTTACTTTGCAGTGTTCCTATATTTATTGATCGTTATCACGAAAGGCGGAGGGAAAGACCCGATGAAACCTTAGCAACCCTTTATCTTATAAAGAAGGTGCTACATTCTACTTTATGCTGAATTTATTTATGCTGAATTTATTTCAGTGTTTCAGTATCTAAGATAGATAACACAAGAATACTTCCACAGTATTTCTCAAAAACTTTTCTTGACAACATCTTAATCTATTTTTAGAGCGAATGATTGGTGCTTTTTTGCCATCATCCTTCCTGCTTTCCGTTACAATCTTTTTAACCTGAAATAAATTCAGGATAAAAAGGATTTTCACTGCAATCAGGGCTAAAGAGTTTATATAGTGAACTTTTGTAATTATTAATCAAAAGTATAGATCGCAATATCTACTGTGATTTAAAAGAATTAAAAAGTTATGTCAAGCATTCAAGAAGCTATAAAAAACAACATACTCATACTCGATGGAGCAATGGGGACAATGTTACAGCGTTATAATTTTTCCGAAGAAGATTTTCGTGGGCAACGATTCAAAGATTTTCCACATTCACTAAAAGGGAATAATGATTTATTATCGCTTACACAACCACAAGCTATAAAAGCCGTTCATGCCGCATATTTTGAAGCAGGTGCTGATATCGTAGAAACCAATACATTCTCTGGAACAACAATTGGTATGGCCGATTATCATCTCGAAGATATTGTTTACGAACTAAACTATGAATCGGCGAAAATTGCCCGTGAAGTAGCTGACGAATTCACGGGTAAAAATCCAGAGAAACCACGTTTTGTAGCCGGTTCAGTAGGACCAACAAACAGAACGGCTAGCATGTCGCCAGATGTAAATGACCCAGGTTACAGAGCCGTAACTTTTGATGATTTGCGAATTGCCTACAAACAACAAGTCGAAGCCTTAATGGATGGCGGTTGTGATTTATTATTAGTCGAAACTATTTTTGATACTTTGAATGCTAAAGCAGCCCTTTTTGCTATTGAAGAAGTCAAAGACGAACGCAATATCGATATTCCAATCATGGTTTCAGGAACCATTACAGATGCTTCAGGAAGAACACTATCAGGGCAAACGGTGGAAGCTTTCTTGGTTTCAGTTTCACATATTCCATTATTGAGTGTAGGTTTCAATTGTGCCCTTGGCGCTGATTTATTAAAACCGTATTTGCAAACGTTGTCTCATAATACTTCTTTCAATGTTTCTGCGCATCCTAATGCTGGATTGCCTAATGCTTTTGGAGAATATGATGAAACACCAGAGGAAATGCAAGCTCAAATCAAAACTTATTTAGACGATAATTTAGTAAACATCATAGGTGGTTGTTGCGGAACAACCCCAGAGCACATCAAGTTAATTGCAGATATCGCAAAGGATTATAAACCAAGAGTTTCTACTGCGGTGATGTAAAATGTTGATATGACCTTTGTCAAAGTTTTAAACTTTGACAAAGGATCTAAATTGTTGATTATGTAAATGTTATAGGTTAGATACTCCCGCCATCAAGGAGTTATGAAATAATAGTTGTAACTAAAATGAAAGAAGAAGGGAAGATAAATTTTAAATATTTAAAAATTGCTATAGTTATTACTTTTATTTCATCAACGATTATTTTATTGTACACAAATCATAAAGAAAATCAGTTCGATGACTATAAGAAAACCTTCAAAGGTGAGGCAATTGGTTTAACAATGAAGTTTAAAAAGTCTGGTAGAAGTAGGTATTTAATGTATTGTTTTTATGTGAATAGTAAAATTGTATCTAATACGAAGACAATAGGAAATGATGAGATTTTAAAAAAGTTTTACAAAGTAAAATATGATCTAAATAATCCTAAGGCAAATTATATCCTTTTAGATAAAGAATTGAAACCGGATTCGCTTGCTCTTGTTAAAGCTGGTTTTACTAAAACCAAATATTATATTTATGATAGTGGCATTACAAGTAAATATTTAGAAAGGTCTAAATGGAAATGATAAGGTAAGCGCGAGCGTCTCGCTAGTGCCCACAAGGAGAATAAACGTCCTCAATAAATAAAAGCATTAAGTAGGTCATTCCGAGGAACGAAGGAATCACATACGGCGAGTACCTAGTAGGATTGCTTTGCTTCGTTGCTCACAACTCCTCGCAATGACAGAGTACAAAACTGCGTGAGGGATAGTAGCGGCATCCTTTTGTGAAGCGATAGCGAAACAAAAGATATAGCGGATAGCCTGACCCTTTTGGGGCACGCCCAAAATAATAAGATAAAAGATTAAATCTATTTCATTTTTAAAATGATATAGAATTAAAAATAAATAAAATGGCAGAAAAAGAAACAAGAAAAAACCTTGTATTATCGGGATTAGAGCCTTTGATTATAACTCCAGAGAGTTTGTTTATTAACGTTGGAGAGCGAACAAACGTAACGGGTTCAAGAAAATTCCTTCGATTAATCAAGGAAGAAAAATACGAAGAAGCACTTAGCATTGCAAAAGAGCAAGTCGAAGGTGGCGCCCAAATCATCGATATTAATATGGATGAAGGGATGCTTGATGGCGTTTATGCCATGACAAAATTCTTGAATCTAATAGCTGCTGAACCTGATATTTCCCGTGTGCCCATCATGATTGATAGCTCGAAATGGGAAATTATCGAAGCCGGCTTGAAAGTGGTTCAAGGGAAAAGTGTCGTAAATTCTATTTCTTTGAAAGAAGGCGAAGAAGCTTTTGTTCATCATGCTAGATTAATCAAGCGCTATGGAGCTGCAGTAATTGTTATGGCTTTTGATGAGGTGGGACAAGCCGATAATTACGAACGAAGAGTAGAGATTTGCCAGCGTTCTTATGATATTTTGGTGAATAAAGTTGGTTTCCCTGCTCAGGATATTATTTTCGATTTGAATATATTTCCAGTAGCTACAGGAATGGAGGAACACCGCCTAAATGCGTTGGATTTCTTTAGAGGTACAAAATGGGTTCGTGAAAACTTGCCGCATGCACACATTAGTGGTGGAGTGAGTAATGTTTCGTTTTCGTTTAGAGGAAATGATACGGTTCGTGAAGCGATGCATTCTGTGTTTTTATATCATGCCATTAAAAACGGAATGACGATGGGAATCGTTAATCCTGAAATGCTTACGATTTACGACGAAATTCCAAAAGATTTATTAGAGCATGTTGAAGATGTGATTCTGAATAGACGCGACGATGCAACAGAACGATTGTTAGATTTTGCTGAAAATGTAAAAGGCGATGTAAAAGGAAATGAGAAAGCAATTCAAGAATGGCGTTCTGGAACAGTTCAAGAAAGAATTACACATTCGCTTGTAAAAGGTGTTGATCAATATATTGAAGAAGATGTTGAGGAAGCTCGATTAGCGGCTGCAAAGCCAATTGAAGTTATCGAAATCAACTTGATGACAGGCATGAATGTCGTAGGAGATTTGTTCGGATCTGGGAAAATGTTTTTGCCTCAAGTGGTAAAATCAGCTCGTGTGATGAAGAAAGCCGTGGCTTATTTGTTGCCATTTATTGAAGCAAGCAAGCAAGCAGGCGATAAGCAAGGGAATGGAAAAATCTTGATGGCTACTGTAAAAGGTGACGTTCATGATATTGGAAAAAACATTGTTTCAGTAGTTTTAGCTTGTAATAATTATGAGATTGTCGATTTAGGAGTTATGGTTGCGCCAGAGAAAATTATTGCGGCTGCCATAGAACACAACGTAGATATTATTGGTCTTAGCGGATTGATTACTCCTTCGCTTGATGAAATGGTTTATTTGGCTAAAGAATTAGACAAACGCGATATCAAAATTCCAATAATGATTGGTGGAGCTACAACTTCTAGAGCGCACACTGCCGTGAAAATTGCTCCGCAATATAGACAAACAGTAATTCACGTTAATGATGCTTCGAGAGCAGTAACAGTCGCTGGAAGTTTGTTAAATAGTGATAAGAAAATATACATGGCTTCGATTCGAGAAGAATATGATGCTTTTAGAGAGACTTTTTTAAATCGATCTCGAGATAAAAACTTCTTGACTATTGAGCAAGCAAGAAAAAATAAACTGCAATTGGATTGGGAAAACTATACTCCCAAGAAACCCAATTTTATTGGGGTAAAAGCAATCGAAGTTGATGTAGATGTTTTGGTTCCGTATATCGACTGGACGCCATTTTTTAGAACTTGGGAATTACACGGAAAATACCCAGCTATTCTTACTGATGAGGTAGTTGGTGAGCAGGCAACTGCTGTTTTTGCTGATGCTCAGGCGATGTTGGCAGTTATTTTGAAGGAGAAGAAGCTTGACGCCAAAGGAATATACGGTATTTTCCCAGCGAATCAAGTCAACGATGATGATATCGAGCTGAGCGACGAAAATGGAAAAGTATTAGATAAATTTTTGACATTACGTCAACAATCACAAAAAACCAAAGGTGCTCCAAATATTGCCTTATCTGATTTTATTGCGCCAAAAGACAGTGGTAAAACGGATTATATGGGTGCGTTTTGTGTGGCTACCGGTTTTGGTGTTGATGAATGGGCCGAAGAATTTGTAAAGGATTTGGATGATTATAATGCGATAATGGTCAAAGCATTGGCGGATCGTTTAGCTGAAGCTTTTGCAGAGTATCTTCACGAAAAAGTACGTAAAGAGATTTGGGGTTACTCAGCTGATGAATCTTTGAGCACCGAAGATATGATCGCAGAAACATATAAAGGAATTCGTCCAGCGCCAGGTTATCCAGCTTGTCCAGACCATTTAGAGAAGCCAACAATCTGGAAACTATTAAATGTAGAAGAAGAAATTGGAGTGGTTCTAACAGAAAGTATGGCGATGTGGCCAGCTTCTGCAGTTTCAGGATATTATTTTGGAAATCCAGAAAGTAAGTATTTCGGACTTGGAAAAATAAAAGAAGATCAGGTAGTTGACTACGCAAAACGTAGAAGTATTTCGACAGAAAAAGCTATGAAATGGCTAAATCCAAATATAGCAGACTAGAAAAGGGGTTTGAAGTTTAAGGTTTCAAGTGGCTCAAGAGAACTTTAAACTTTAAACATTAAACATGAAACAAAAAATAAAATGAAAGTAACAGAACATATAGAAGCAGCGAAAGGGAAAACATTATTTTCGTTTGAAATCATTCCGCCACAAAAAGGGAAAAGTATTCAGGAATTGTACGATAATATTGATCCATTGATGGATTTTAATCCGCCATTTATAGACGTGACGACTTCTCGCGAGGAGTTCATTTATGTGGATAAGGGGAATGGTTTATTAGATAAAAAGTTGACTAGAATGCGCCCAGGAACATTGGGAATTTGTGCTTCTATTAAGCATAAATATACGGTGGACACTGTGCCGCACGTACTTTGTGGTGGATTCACAAAAGAAGAAACAGAGTATTTATTAGTGGATTGTCACTATTTAGGAATTAATAATGTTATGGCTTTGCGCGGTGATGCGATGAAAGACGAACAATCATTCGTCCCAAAATCTGGCGGAAATAACTTTGCGGTTGATTTAGTTCAACAAATTGATCAATTAAATCAAGGGAAGTATTTGCATGATGTGATGCATATCGATAATAAGGCTGATTTCTGTATTGGTGTAGCGGGTTATCCTGAGAAACATTTAGAATCACCATCACTAATTTCCGACTTAAAGCGACTTAAAGAAAAAGTTGATGCAGGTGCCGATTATGTGGTAACTCAAATGTTTTTTGATAATGCTAAATACTTTGAATTTGTAGATAAAGCCAGAGCAATGGGGATTATGGTTCCTATTATTCCGGGGATAAAACCTATCGCAGTACAAAGACACTTGCAAATTTTGCCGCAAATTTTTAGAATTGATTTACCTGAAGATTTAATTCATGCTGTAGATCAATGTAAAACAAACGCCGAAATAAAACAGGTGGGTATCGAATGGGCGATTCAACAATCATTAGAACTTAAAGCGGCGGGAGTTCCTGTTTTACATTATTATTCTATGGGGAAATCAGAGAATATTAGACAAATCGCTAGCAAGGTTTTTTAATAGTTAATTAAAAAGGAGTATTTTTTTTTAGGATTAAGTCTGTTAAGTTTAAACTTTAACATGTAGAAATATTTTAAAAAGCCTTATATTTGATCTATATCAAAAATAAATATACTAATATGAAATCTCAATTTTTCTTCATCTTCATTTTTTTAACTGTGTTAACATCTTGTAAAGATGAGAGTAAAAAACAGGTTGAAAATAATCCAGCAAATGTTGTCCCTTTTTATCAGAATGTAGCGACGGCTAATAATCCAGTGGTATCCCCATCTGGAGAGCAACAGCCAACTCCCGGAGCTTCGGCTGCTGCAGGTATGAATCCACAACACGGCCAGTCAGGACATCGTTGTGATATTGCTGTAGGCGCTCCGTTAAATTCAGCGGCTACAACTCCAGCAAGTGCTACAACGACCCAGCAAAGCAGTCAGCCGCAGAGTGCTCCTGCAGCGACTTATACAGTAAACAATACCGCGCCTTCGGCAGAAGTTACACCTACCGCTGAAGGGATGAATCCACCACACGGACAGCCAGGTCATCGTTGTGAAATCCCTGTGGGAGCGCCATTAGATGGAAAATAAACTTTAATTACACTTGCATAATTAAAAAAGCTCGTTTAAAAATCCAGATATATCTGATTTTTAAACGAGCTTTTTTTATATGAAATGAACTGTAAAAACGTGAGGCAGTTTACTTATTGCTGAAAACTACTTCTTAGTAATTTCTCTAAACACAGCTTCAAGGTTCTTATTCTTTTGATTTAGTTGTAGGGTTTTTAAACCATTGGCGGTAGCAAAGTCAAATACTGCAGGACGCATGTCTTTATCTGATAGGAAAGTTAATTCCCAAATCATGTCATGCGTATTTTTAAAGGAAACGAGATTTTCTATTTTGGCCACAGCCTGTTCCTCTATTTTATAATCAAATTCTACTTCGATTACTTGTTCTTTATCGGCAGAAATTAAGTGGTCGAGTTTTTTATCGGCTACGATTTTTCCGTTATTGATGATAATGACGCGGTCGCAGATTGCTTCCACTTCCTGCATTATGTGAGTGGAAAGGAAAACAGTTTTGTCTTTTCCTGCATTTTTAATAACATTACGGATTTCGATCAATTGATTCGGATCTAAACCTGTTGTTGGTTCGTCTAGAATCAAAACATCTGGATTGTGCAGTAAAGAATTTGCAAGTCCCACACGTTGACGGTATCCTTTAGATAATTGACCTATTTTTTTATGACTTTCAGCAGTCAAACCAGTCATTTTTAGCACTTCTTCTATTCGAGATTTAGCAACTTTATAGATATCGGCATTAAAAGCTAGATATTCCCTAACATACAAATCCAAGTATAACGGATTGTGTTCCGGTAAATAACCGATGGAAAGCTGCACGGCTTTCTGGTTTGAGTTTACGTCATGACCATTTACAAGGGCTGAACCTTCATCGGCAGCGAGATAAGTAGTCAGTATTTTCATTAAAGTTGATTTCCCTGCTCCATTAGGACCTAAGAAACCAACGATTTCTCCCTTCTTTACAGAAAATGAAATGTTATCTAATGCTTTTTGAGCACCATAACTTTTAGATATCTGATTTACTTCTATTGACATAAGGTGGTGTTTGTTGCAAAAGTAAACAGAAAAAAGTGACGTTTATTATTTTTCACATTACAATATGTAAAAATGTATAATTACAGTTGCCTTATGTGTAACGCTAAACTGCTTTTGATAGTTATAATTATCAAATTAGAGTTAAAACGAAGACAAGAGAAAAGTAGCTGTAAAGCCCAAAAGTTTAATTCAAACAAAAACAGCTATTTATGTTATAGAACCTATTTAATGTCAATTGCTTAAATAATGTTTTAGGGCCTTGTTTTTAACTATTGTGTAATTTATTAGATGTTTTATGGAGAATTCCTTTTTTGTTTGGTAAATGTTGATTTTTTTTTTGGTGTGCTCGAATTTATTTATACTTTAGCATAAAATTAATGCACAGCACGATGTTAAATAACCGATTTTATTTTAGCAATACTTATTATTTCTTCTGGGAACAGGGTAGGGATTGACGTATGGTTATTTAATTAGAAAATTAAATTGATAATTATAAATATACAATCCCGATGAAAATCGGGATTTTTTTTTGCTTAAAAGTGAATAATATGAATGCGAAAATAGGAATACAAGGTATAAAAGGCTCTTTTCACCATCAGGTGGCACAAGAATATTTCGCACAAGCTGTCTTAGTAGACGAGTGTTTGTCTTTTGAAGAGCTGGTAGATAATTTACTTTCAGGTAAGTCAGATCAGGCAGTTATGGCAATTGAGAATTCTATTGCGGGACCTATTATTCCTAATTATGCACTAATTGACAAAAACAATTTACATATAATAGGAGAACATTATTTAAGGATTCATCAAAATTTGATGGCACTTAAAGGTCAGAAAATAGAAGATATTGTGGAGGTTCATTCCCATCCAATGGCTTTGTTACAATGTATGGATTTCCTTAAAAAATATCCAAATATTAAATTAGTCGAAGATAAAGATACAGCCGAAACTGCTCGTAGGATTCAGGCAAATCAATTAAAGGGTATTGCTGCAATTGCAAGTGTTACGGCCGCTGAAATGTATGATTTAGAAATTTTAGCTCCGGAAATTCAGACGATAAAAAACAACATGACCCGTTTTGTAATAATAAAAAAACAAAACTCAGTTATACCAGAAGAAGATATTAATAGAGCTTCTATAAAATTTGAATTAGATCATAAGCGTGGTAGTCTGGCGGCAGTGTTAAACGTAATGAGTGATTGCAAAATGAATCTAACAAAGATTCAATCCTTACCAAAAATAGAAACACCATGGAAATATTCTTTTTTTGTGGATGTGACCTTCGAAAAGTATGCTGACTTTGTGAAAGCAAAATCATTGCTTGCAATTATGGCCGAATATTTTAAAGTATTAGGAGAATATAAAAATACAAAGCCGTAATAAAGTCTTAGGTAATAAGACCATAATTTGAAATTTATAATAAAGAAAGTAACCTCTTAAAAAGAGAAATTTAATAGCATGATTACAACAGCAAAACGTTTAGACATTATTGAAGAATACTATTTCTCGTCTAAATTGAGAGAAGTAAGGCAATTGGCTTCAGAAGGGAAGCCAATTATAAACATGGGAATTGGAAGTCCGGATTTACGTCCGTCTCAATCAGTTATTGATGCGGTGAAAGCAGCGATGGAAGATGAAAATGCACATCAATATCAGAGTTATCAGGGATTACCAGAACTGAGAACGAGCATGGCTGATTTCTATTTGAATAATTATAACGTAGCCTTGAATCCCAATACTGAAATTTTGCCTTTGATGGGTTCTAAAGAGGGAATCATGCATATTTCATTGGCTTTTTTAAATGAAGGAGATGAAGTTTTGATACCGAATCCTGGATATCCAACGTACACTTCGGTAACAAATTTAGTAGGAGCGGTACCGGTTTATTATGATTTAAAAGAGAATACAAATTGGGAGCCAGATTTTGAAGCTTTAGAAAAATTAGATTTATCGAAAGTAAAAATTATGTGGATTGGTTATCCTCATATGCCAACAGGAGCGAGAGGAAGTCTAGGTTTGTTTGAAAAGTTAGTGGCTTTCGCCAAAAAACATCAAATTTTGCTGATTAATGACAATCCGTATAGTTTTGTTTTAAATGATAATCCGATGAGTTTGTTGCAGGTAGCAGGAGCTAAGGATGTTGCATTAGAGCTGAACTCTTTAAGTAAAACCTTTAACATGGCTGGCTGGAGAGTGGGAATGGTTCTAGGAAATGCAGAAGCTATTGATGCTATTTTGAAAGTAAAAAGCAATATGGATAGCGGAATGTTCTTCGGAATTCAAAAAGGAGCGATAGCGGCTTTAAAAAGCGATAAAACGTGGTTTGACTCGATGAACGAAATCTATAAAAAACGACGTGTTTTAACAGAAAAGCTTGCGGAGAAATTAGGTTGTAAAGTGTATAAGGAAGGTGTAGGTTTATTTGTTTGGGCTAAATTGCCTGAGGGAATTACATCGGCGGAGAAGTTTATTGATCAGATTTTACATGAAAAATATATTTTTATCGCACCAGGAACCATTTTTGGAAGCAACGGAGAAGGATACATTCGATTTGCATTATGTGTAAAAGAAGAAAAGGTACAAGAAGCAATTGATAGATTTAATTAAATGAAAGTTTACATAATAGGAATAGGGTTAATAGGAGGTTCGATGGCATTAGACATTAAAACATTAAACCCAGAAGCGACTGTTTACGGTATTGATAGTAATGAAAGCCATATGCAGGAAGCTTTAGTTTTAGGAGTTGTAGACGCGGCTGCTTCGATTGAGGATATTGTAGATGCAGATTTTGTAATTCTATCGGTTCCGGTGGATGTTGCTTTAGTTGTGCTGCCAAAAGTGTTGGATGTCGTTGGAAAAAATACAATTGTTTTTGAAGTTGGATCTACTAAAGCTCCAATATGTGAAGCAGTTAGTAATCATCCTAAAAGAAGAAATTTTATTGCGACGCATCCTATTGCAGGAACGGAATTCTCGGGACCATCAGCAGCAATAAAAGGATTGTTTGAAGGAAAAACAAACATCATCTGTGAGGTAGAACGTACTGCGTTTAAATTGCAAGAAAGAGCATTAGATCTTTTTAAATCAATAGGTATGAGAATACGTTATATGGATCCAAATGCACATGACAAGCATATTGCTTATGTGTCACATCTCTCTCATATTAGTGCTTTTATGCTGGGTAAAACGGTGATAAATAAAGAGAAGGACGAACAAGATATTTTTGATATGGCGGGTTCAGGATTTGAAAGTACGGTTCGTCTGGCTAAAAGTTCGCCAGCGATGTGGACACCTATTTTTAAACAAAATAAAATACAAGTTGTAGAGACATTAGAAGAGTATATTTCGAATCTTTCTCACTTTAAGGATTTGCTGGTAAATGATGATTACGATGCAATTTTTGAAGAAATGGAAAGTGTAAATAGGATAAAAGAAATTTTGAATGGTATGCATGCAAAGACCTAATGTCTATTAATACAAGAATTAACAAAAGAAGAACAACACCAAAAAATAATAAAATAAATAATTAAAAAGATGGAAAACAAGAAAGAAATGAGAACATGGTTGAACGATTTCAATTTATCTCACCCATTTGTGATTGCGGGACCTTGTAGTGCTGAAACAGAAGAACAAGTATTGAAAATAGCTCATGAATTGAAAGATTCTGACGTAAGTGTTTTTAGAGCAGGAATTTGGAAACCGAGAACACGTCCAGGAGGATTTGAAGGTGTTGGGGAAATAGGATTAAAATGGCTGAAAAAAGCGAAAGAAGAAACAGGATTGCTAATGGGAACGGAGGTTGCAAATGCAGCTCACGTAAAACTAGCTTTAGAATATGATATTGATGTATTATGGGTGGGAGCTAGAACAACAGTAAACCCTTTTGCAATGCAAGAATTAGCCGATGCTTTACAAGGAACTAAAAAAATTGTA
The DNA here is from genome assembly GCF_004349145.1 of Flavobacterium hiemivividum. GTDB lineage: Bacteria > Bacteroidota > Bacteroidia > Flavobacteriales > Flavobacteriaceae > Flavobacterium > Flavobacterium hiemivividum. Next base: position 102,534 of record NZ_SMFO01000009.1, read on the forward strand.
TTAGTAAAAAATCCTGTTAACCCAGATTTATCTTTGTGGTTAGGTGGAGTGGAGCGTTTATACAATGCAGGTATCGAAAAATTAGGAGTAATTCACAGAGGTTTTTCTACTTACGAAAAAACAAAATACAGAAATATTCCAGAATGGCAGATTGCTATTGAATTGCAAAATAAGTTTCCTGATTTACCATTAATTATTGATCCATCTCATATTACCGGAGATCGTGACATGATTCTTGAAGTAACGCAAGAAGCATTAGACTTGAATTATGACGGTATGATTATCGAAACTCATTACGATCCAGATAATGCATGGAGTGATGCTGCACAGCAAGTTACTCCAACTGCCCTGAAACAAATTTTTGTTGATTTGAAAGTAAGAAAGTTGAATGATGTATCTGATGAGTACACTTCTAAAATGTCTAAATTGAGAGCAAATATTGATGTGCTAGATGCTACACTACTAGATTTGTTAGGAAAAAGAATGAAAGTGGCTGACGAAATAGGTCAAGTTAAAAAAGATGCAAACGTTGCTGTATTGCAAAATACGCGTTGGAATGAAATTCTAGGAAAAATGATTCTTGAAGGAGAGAAAAAAGGACTTTCAGAAGAGTTTGTTTTAAAAATGTTTAAAGCAATTCACCAAGAGAGTATTAATCATCAAGACAAAGTGCTTAATGCATAATTAGCATTTTATTGAATGGAATGAATCCCCACTTTTTTAAGAATTGTGGGGATTTTTTTATCTAAGATTGTGTCGTGGTCAAAAACTTTAGACATCGTACTTTAAACGTGAAACATTCAATTATCTTTGCAAAGCATTTAATAAGTACTTATTGCCATATTGAACGCAGAATATCGTAAAAAATAAAAATGACAGGACTCGTATACAAATCTACAGGAAGTTGGTACACCGTAAAATCCGAACAAGGTGATTTTATAGAATGCCGTATGAAAGGGAAATTCCGAATTAAAGGAATTAAAAGCACAAATCCAATCGCTGTGGGAGATATTGTGGATTATGAACTGGAAGAGTCATCAGATACTGTAACGGGAACGATTCATAATATTCACGAGAGAAAGAATTATATCGTTCGAAAATCAGTGAATTTATCGCATCAGATGCATATTATTGCTTCTAATATTGATCGCGTTTTCCTTTTGGTTACCATAAATAATCCGCCAACGACTTTCAATTTTATCGATCGGTTTTTAGTAACTGCTGAGGCTTATGGAATAGAAACTATTTTGGTATTTAATAAAATTGACACTTTTGACGAAGCTACCTTAGAGGAACAATTGTATATGCAACATGTCTATCAAGAAATTGGATACAAATGCCTTCGCGTTTCCTCGACGGAAATGAAGGGAATAGAACAACTGAAGGAGATGATGATTGGTAAAGTGAGTATGTTCTCAGGGCATTCGGGTGTTGGAAAATCAACTTTGGTGAATGCGATGGAACCTTCGCTACACTTAAAAACAAAAGTAATTTCAGAAGCCAGTAAACAAGGCCAGCACACAACGACTTTTGCTGAAATGTATGATTTGTCTTTTGATGCTCGAATTATAGACACACCCGGAATTAAAGGTTTTGGAGTTGTAGATATGGATCCTGCAGAAATAAGCGGGTATTTTCCTGAATTTTTCAAATTAAAAGAACATTGCAAGTTTAATAATTGCCTGCATAAAGACGAACCAAAGTGCGCTGTAAAAGAAGCATTGGAAAAAGATGAAATAGCCTGGTCGCGTTACAATAGTTATCTTAAATTGTTGGAAGGAGATGATGAAAATTATCGTACTGACATCCACAATGAAGACCGTGCTATAAGTGATGAAAATAGAAAGTAAACTCCCAACTTCAAAGGAGAAATTCTTATAATAAAAATCCAAACCATTGAAAGTAGTAATTCAAAGAGTTTCACAATCCTCAGTAACAATAGACTCTAAAATCGTTGCCGAAATACAAAAAGGTCTATTAATTCTTGTTGGTATCGAAGATTCAGACGGTCAGGAAGATATTGACTGGCTAGTGGGGAAAATCACTAAAATACGTGTTTTTGATGATGAAAATCATGTCATGAACTTATCAGTTGAGGATATCGACGGTGATATAATTGTAGTGAGTCAATTTACACTTCACGCATCTACCAAAAAAGGCAATCGTCCTTCTTATATTAAAGCGGCAAAACCAGATATTGCGATTCCACTTTATGAAAAATTTGTAAAATCTATTGAATTTGTATTAGCTAAGAAAGTGCAAACAGGTGTTTTTGGCGCTGATATGAAAGTCAGTCTTCTGAATGACGGGCCTGTTACAATATTGATTGACAGTAAAAACAGGGAGTGACTTCTTAGTTTTATACGATTATTCTCAATTAAAATTCATTTTGAAAAACTATTTGTTTGTTATTCAGTCATATGTGTTTTTTTGAAGAAAGGCTAACTTTTTTAAACAGTGTTTTTTTTATATATTTGAAGTAAGATTTCCCCAAATCTATTAACTTAATAACCTCAAATTTTGGCAAAAATCAAACACACTAGTGCTTATGATGTAATCGATCATGTAGCTACAACTGGAAAAAAAAATAATGTAATGCATCTTTCTTCTCAGGAAGAAGAATTTAATGGAGAATTTTTAAAAATAAACAATAAGGAATTAATCAACTTTGGTACTTGCGGTTATTTAGGATTAGAAAAGCATCCGCATATTTTAGCCAAAAGTCATGAGTTATTGGATAGATATGGTTCTCATTTCTCCATTTCAAGAACGTATGTCAAAGCATCATATCAAGATGAATTAGAAAATTTAATTAGTACTATTTTTGATAACCATCCTGTAATAACATTTACTTCGACCTCGGTTGCTCATCAATCGGTAATTGGGACTATTATTCAACCAAGTGATTTAATTATCCTGGACCAACAAGTGCATTACAGTGTGCAATATCCTTGTCAATTTGCAAAATTGCAGGGGACTATGGTGAAAATGATTCGCCATAATAATATGGAAATGTTAGAAGAATTCATAAAAAGAGGCTATAACCAATACGATAAAATTTGGTATATGGCCGATGGAGTTTATTCCATGCATGGTGATTTGCCTCATAAAACGGAGCTTCTTTATTTGCTAGAAAAATATCCAAAACTTCATTTGTATTTTGATGATGCTCACGGTGTGGGATGGACTGGCGTAAACGGATGTGGAACTGTGTTTGAACATTTCAAGCATAGTGAAAGGGTGATTTTGATGAGTACATTGGCCAAAGGTTTTGGATGTATTGGAGGAATCGCTGTTTTTAATGATGCAGAAATGCATAGGAAAGTTAATATTTATGGTGGAATTCAGGCTTATACGCATCCTTTGTCTCCATCTAATGTTGGTGCAGCCATTGGCTCGGCAGAGCTTTTACTTTCAGATAAAATTCATACCTATCAAAAAGAGTTGAAGGATTCGATGGAGTATTTGAATCAGAAATTAGAAGAGCTTAATTTGACCAATACTTCTTCAAATGAAACGCCAATTTATTTTATAGGCACGGGCTCTGTGAAGGTAGCTCAAAATCTGGTTCAGCGTGTTTTGGCTGACGGATTGTATGTCAATACGGCGACATTCCCAGTTGTGCCAAATGATAAAACAGGATTGCGATTTACGCTTACGAGACATAATACAAAAGAGCATATTGATCAATTAGTAAGTTCAATAGGTAGAAACTTTAAAATTGCAGTTGATGAGGAAAATGAAGATTTAGAGAAAATCTATAAGACTTTTAATGTTCCTTTTAAAGGTGCGAAAACGATAAAGCCAGTTGAGTCACAGAAGATTTTTGTAGAAATATATAAAAGTATTAATGAAATAGAAGCTCACTTATGGGACTATTTTTTTAAGGATAATGGTAGTTATTCGCACAAGGGTTTGCAATGTATTGAAGAAATTTTTTCAAATAACGAAAAGATAGAAGAAAATTGGGGATTTCATTATGTGGTAATAAAGGATGAAAGTAATGAAATAGTATTGGCTACATTTTTTACGAGTGGCCTTTACAAAGACGATATGCTGGCTTTGGAAAATGTTTCTAAACAAATTGAAAAACAAAGAGAGCAGGATCCTTATTATTTATGTTCAAAAACATTGGCTATGGGTTCATTGTTTACTGAGGGGAATCACTTGTTTGTAAATGAAAAACATCCTTTGGTGAATGAAGCTTTGAGTGGGTTCTTTGTTGAGGTCGAAAAATTAAAAAAAGCTACTGATTCAAAGGTTGTGATGTTAAGAGATTTTCAGTCCGATTTTAAATATATGGAACATTTTGAAAACGAAGGCTTTGTTAAAATAAATATGCCAAATGTTAATGTAATTCCAATTCAAAGTTGGAAAACGAACGAGGAATTTCTCAGTCAGATTCCGTCAAAAAACAATAAAAGAAATATTGAAAGATATGTTTTAAAATACGAAGATCAATTCGATATTACGTTTAAAAACACAATAACGAGTCAAGAAGCGGAACATTATTATAATTTATTTCAAAACGTTAAAAAAGACAATCATGCCGTTAATTATTTTAAATATCCGACCAAAATAACCCAAATACTTTCTAAATATGAAGATTGGGAATTTATGGATATTAAATTAAAAGGAGGTGATGAGACAATCTGCTGCGTTTGGTCATTCAGGGGAGACAAGCATTATTCTCCATTAATTATGGGATTGAATTACGAGTATGTTGAATCATTGAATCTGTATAAGCAAGCCATTTATCAATTGGTAAAAAGAGCCAATGATTTAAATAAAGAAAAAGTTTTTTTAGGATATTCTGCCGATTATGAAAAGCAAAAATATGGAGCCAATACCATTCCCTTGCATGCTTTTATTAAATTAGATGATACTTTTAATATGGAGTTAATAGAGTCAATGTCGAACATGAAAAAAGGTTGATATATGACAGAATTAGAGAATGAATTTATCCGTTTTTGGGTTAGCGATGGAATTTTGTATAGTAAATTTAAATGCGAAGTGAATTTTGATTTAGATAAAATAAAAAAATTAATAGAAACCAGACATGTTATTTCGAATAATGACAATCAGTATTGGTGTTATGATGTTAAAGAAGCAAATGGTTTTTCTAAAGAATGCAGAGATTATGTAGATATTCATGGTCAAGAATTTTTGTTTGCATGTGCTTTAGTTATAAATTCACATATTCAGAAATTTTTATTTAATACATTTCTAAAATTAAAAAAATCGAAAATTCCATTTCAGATATTTACAAATGAAGAAAAAGCAACGGAATGGCTCTTGGAAATAAAAGCTAAGAACGAAATTAATAGTATTTAAGAATGGCAATGATTGAAAATGCGGATTATAAACTTTGGATTGATAGCGGGATATTATTTAGTGCTTTTAAAAAACCTACTGATATGACCTTAGAAGTTGCGAAATGTGCAATAGAATTAAGGCATACTATCTCAAATAATCAACATCAATATTGGTGCATGGATCTTAGAAATCTAAAAGATACATCTGATGAAGCCAAGAAATATATCGATGAATATGGGGAGGATTTTTTGTATGCTTGCGCTATGATTGTAAATTCCCATTTAATGAAATTTATAGTTAACGTTTTTAATCGAATGAAAAAACGAAGAATTCCTGTTAAAATATTCTCCTCAGAAACCGCTGCTGTAAAATGGCTTAATGAGATGAAAGAACAGAAAGACTAAGGTCATAAAACGAGTAAAAGATGTCTAAATTAGAAGAAATATTAACTTTGGTTCGTTCCATCAATGAAGATGAGTTTCAGAAACAGCTAACCTATGGAGACAGTTTAGATGATGTTCATAAAGAATTGCTTTTTTTGGCAAAAAAAATAGAGTCCAAAAAGAATAGGACCAATGCTATTATTGAGCATATTTCCGATTGTTTTTCAGGGGATTTTTTTAATTATTTATCCATTTCAGATTCACAGGATGAATTAGATGTCTTCTGTATGGGGTTTAATACTTATATTGAAGAATTAAAAGCGGTGATGGTTTCTAAAAATTCATTAGAAGCAATAAATAAGAAATTAGTCGAGGAAAAGAATCGTTCTGAACAGTTGGCTATGGCAAGGGATGAATTTTTGTCTAGTATGAGCCACGAAATTCGTACACCTCTCAATGGGATTTTAGGATTTACGGATTTATTGCTAAATAATACTTCATTAGATGTCGATAGTAAAAAACAATTAGACTACATAAAGATGTCAGGAGATATTCTTCTGGTGATTATCAATGACATTTTGGATTTGGCAAAAATTGAATCGGGACAAATTACTCTCTATGAAAAACCCTTTAATTTATCTAAACTTACTCAGTTAATATATGATACTTTTTATTTTAAGATACAGGAAAAAGGGATTGATTTTAAAATTTCAATAGATAAAAAAGTTCCTGTAATTCTTAATGGGGATTCTATTCGTGTTTCTCAAATATTATTTAATTTAATAAGTAATGCTGTTAAATTTACTCCCGCAAAAGGAAAAATTAGAATAAAGATTAAATTTGATAGAGAGGAGATAGGGTTTAACCGTATTCAAGTTTCAGTAAAAGATTCAGGAATAGGAATGCCTTCAGATAAGATTGAAACTATTTTTGATCCATTTATTCAAGTAAGCAATGATACTTCTAGAAAATATGGCGGTACTGGCTTAGGATTAACTATCACAAAGAAAATTATCGACATTATGAATGGTCAAATTCAGGTTGAAAGTAAACTTGATGTTGGTACGAAATTTACAGTAAACTTGCCTTTTTCTAAAGGGAATCCTAATTCAGTTATTTCTATATCCTCAATAGCTAGAGATAAACCAGTAATTTCTGTTGGTGGCGGGAGCAAGATAAAAGTGCTTTTAGCGGAAGATAATCGTATTAATCAAATTTTGGTAGAAAAGATTCTATCAAAATTCAATTTTGAATGTGTTACAGTAGGCAATGGTAGTTTAGCTGTTGAGGCAGTTAAGAAGCTTGATTTTGATGTTATTTTAATGGATATAATGATGCCTATAATGGATGGATATGAAGCTACTTCAATTATTCGTAATCTGGAAGATGAGACTAAAAAAAATATTCCAATTATTGCATTAACTGCAGTTGTAACAGGATCTATTGTTGAGTCAAGTTCTTCAGTTGGAATAAATAGATACTTGTCTAAGCCTTTCGAGACGGAGGAGTTGTATAATGTCATACTAGAACTAGTGGATAAGGGAAATAGTGTTTAATGGGTTTGATGTTAATTTAAATAGAAACATAATGTAGACTTTTTCAATTTGTGCTAAATATTGCTTTAGGAGATAAGAGTAGAAGTTTTTTCGGTAGAACAGATATTTCGGCTTATTATATCCAAATTATAATTTCCTCAAGGATTACTTCAGCAAATGCTTCTTACGATTAGATAAACAAGATTAAATAAAATTCCTTAAAAATATATAAAATGAACCTAAAAAATTCCCAACTAGACGTAGACAACTGGATTAAAGAGCACGGCGTTCGTTATTTCAACGAATTGACCAATATGGCACAACTTACTGAAGAAGTAGGTGAAGTAGCTCGCATTATAGCGCGCCGTTACGGTGAACAATCAGAGAAAGAAAGCGATAAAAACAAAGATCTTGGCGAGGAATTAGCTGATGTTGTTTTCGTGGTTTTGTGTCTTGCAAATCAAACCGGAATTGATTTACAGGCTGCATTCGATAAGAAAATGGATTTTAAATCACTGCGAGATAAGGATCGTCACAAAAACAATGAAAAACTGAAATAATTTGTAGATTATAAATTATGAATTATAAGGGAGGAGTGGTAAATTGCGCGCTTGAATTATACAGATCATAGTTCTAATTCCATCACTCACTACTACAATATGAATTTACTGTTACAAACTACCCATTCAAATTTAAAAGCTCAAATTGCTGTAACTGGCTCAAAAAGCGAAACCAATCGTTTGTTATTGTTACAAGCATTGTTCCCATATATAACTTTAGCGAATACCTCAAATTCTGATGATAGCGAGGTGATGCAAAAGGCATTAAAAGGAAGCGATGAGGTGATAGACATTCATCATGCAGGGACTGCGATGCGATTTCTTACCGCTTTTTTCGCAGTAAACGAGGGACGTGAAGTCGTGTTGACTGGTTCTGCTAGAATGCAAGAACGCCCTATAAAAGTTTTGGTGGAATCCTTGGAACAACTTGGCGCAATAATCTCCTATGAAAAAGAAGTGGGATATCCACCTATTCGAATCAAGGGACAAAAGATAACCGCTTCTAAGGTAAATATTCCTGCGAATGTAAGCAGTCAATATATTTCGGCTTTATTGTTAGTGGCTCCAAAATTAGAAAATGGTTTAGAATTGACATTAGAAGGCGAAATAACTTCTGTGCCATACATCAAGATGACTTTGGCTTTGCTAAACGATTTAAATATTAAAACAAGCTTTGAAGGAAATGCAATTAAAGTTTTTCCCAAAGCCGCAGTAGAGCCAAAAGAAATGACTGTGGAATCCGATTGGAGTTCGGCTTCTTATTTTTTTAGTTTAGTGGCTTTGTCAGAAACGGCCTCAATTACTTTGAGTAGCTATAAAGAAACGAGTTTGCAAGGAGATTCCGCTTTGATAGAAATTTACAAGCAATTAGGAGTTGAAACTCATTTCGAAGGGAATAAAATGACTTTGACTAAAGTTCCTGGTTTTAGATTTGCCGATGTAGATTTCGAACTAAATAATACGCCAGATATTGCACAGACGATTGTTGTTACTTGTCTTGGACTAGGTATTGGCTGTCATCTTACAGGGCTTCATACTTTAAAAATTAAGGAAACAGATAGACTAGAAGCACTTAGAATTGAGCTTACAAAATTAGGTGCTGACATTTCGGTGACAAATGAAAGTTTGACGCTTGTAGCTTCAAATTCTATTAATCCGAATATTAAAATTGCTACTTATAACGATCATAGAATGGCGATGGCTTTTGCTCCTTTGGCGCTAAAAGTGCCAATAATAATCGAAAATGCCGAGGTTGTATCTAAATCATACCCTGATTTCTGGGAAGATTTGAAAAGTTTAGACTTTAATATCACGGAACTATAAGCATAATTATCAATGTTTACGCGGGTGCACAGTTAATGTATTTGCACTTTGTGCTTTTGTGTTTAAATTAAACAGCAAAACACTTGACAACGCCTATCTCACAGTCGTATATTTGCATTCTTAAATAAGTTTGATTGTAAGGCTAAATAAGTAGGCCTTGTGGTTTAAACTTTTAAATAAAAATATAAAGATGAAATTATCACATTTTCAATTTGATTTACCTAAAGAATTGCTGGCAGAATTTCCGTCTGAACACAGAGATGAAGCTCGTTTAATGGTTGTTGATCGTAAGAAGCAAACTATCGAACACAAAACGTTCAAAGATGTTATCGATTATTTTGACGATGGCGATGTTTTAATTTTGAATAATACCAAAGTTTTCCCGGCACGTTTGTACGGAAACAAAGAAAAAACGGGTGCAAGAATTGAAGTTTTTTTACTTAGAGAACTAAACGCTGAACAACGTCTTTGGGATGTTTTAGTAGATCCAGCACGTAAAATCAGAATTGGGAACAAATTGTATTTCGGGGACGATGATTCATTAGTAGCTGAGGTTATTGATAACACAACTTCTCGTGGAAGAACATTGCGTTTCCTTTACGATGGTTCTTACGAAGAATTTAGAAAAAAATTGACGGAACTTGGAGAAACTCCAATCCCAAAATACATAAGCAGAGACGTTACGCCAGAAGATGCGGAGCGTTACCAAACAATTTATGCGAAAGAAGAAGGAGCTGTAGCGGCGCCTACTGCAGGATTACACTTCTCTAAGCATTTATTGAAAAAATTAGAAATTAAAGGAATTAAATTTGCCGAGGTTACACTACACGTTGGTTTAGGTACTTTCAACCCTGTTGAGGTTGAGGATTTGTCTAAACATAAAATGGACTCTGAGGAATTAAAAATCACTCAAGAAGCTTGTGATATTGTAAATGACGCAAAAGCCCGCAAAAAACGTATTTGTACTGTAGGTACTACATCGATGCGTGCTGTTGAGAGTTCAGTTTCTTCACATGGAACACTAAATCCTTTTGATGGTTGGACAAACAAATTTGTTTTCCCTCCTCATGACTTTACAATTCCTACTTGTATGATTACCAACTTTCATACGCCAAAATCTACTTTGTTAATGATGGTTTCTGCATTTTGTGGACATGATTTAATGAAAAGAGCCTATGAAGAAGCAATCAAAGAAAATTACAAATTCTATTCTTATGGTGATGCTATGTTGATCATCTAATAAAAATAAAGGATTAATTCACTAATTATCTCGTCAGCAATGGCGAGATTTTTTTTTTGGGGCGTGCCCCAAAAGGGTCGGGCTATTGTTACAATCTTTTTTATATTTCGCTAGCGCTTCATTATAAAAAAGGATTTCCACGACTATCCCTCACGCAACTCTAAGTGTAAAATGATATTTTTTTGAAAAATCTAATCCACCTGATACACTAATTTAATTGTAATGGTGGCAGTTTTGTTTTTGGAATTGGTATTAAAGGAACCTCCATAAGAATAATCTTCAGACGAGTTTTGCGCTATAATCTGAAAAACGCCCATGTCAGATTTTTTTAGATTGCCTAAACCGGCATCGGCATTTTCAGCAATACTTTTAGCTCTGTTGCTAGCGTCTTTTGTAGCTTCAGCAATCATTTTTATTTTTAGCTCCGCAAGTTTAGTGTAATAATATTCGGGAGCATTCGAGTAAAACTCAACTCCAGTGTTAATTAATTCGCTGGATTGTCTCGAAATATCTTCTATTTTATTTACGTCTTTGGACTGGATAGTAACAATTTGATTTAATGTAAAGCCCGTAAAAATAGATTGTCTGATGGTTCCATTTTCATTGTAAGTAGTCTCAAAATCCTTGTTGAAAGAAATTGCCGAAAATACAATGTCAGTAGAAGGGATTCCTTTGGCAGATAAATAGCTTTTAATTTTTTCACGGTCAGCGTCCAGGGATGCATAAGCATCTTTTAAGGTGCTGCTCTTTTTTGAGAAAGATCCAGTCCATACAATTAAATCAGATACGAAATCTGTTTTTCCTAATCCGGTAACGCTAATGGTGTCGTTACTTTTATTTCTGTTTTGGAAAGCATTCGAAAACAAAAAAGCAGAGATTACTAAGGCTATTGAAAGGATAATTACGTTTAGACTGTTTTTTAGCATTTGTTTTGGATTTTAATACCAGTAAATATACATAAAATAAAGACGGTATTTGGAATGTTGAGAAGTAATCTTCGGCTTATGCATTTGAGTTTTTGTAACTCTGAAAATAAAGTGGTGTCACTTTGTGTAGGAATAATTATTAGTTATTTTTACAGAACTAAATTAGAGATATGACTTTCGAAAATACTAGAGAATTTGCAAAACAACTTGATTCACAAGACAAATTAAATAAATACAGAGACGAATTTATTTTTCCAAAAGTGAATGATAAAAAAGTAATTTATTTTACAGGAAATTCATTAGGATTGCAGCCTAAACGAACCAAAGCTTATGTCGATGAAGTTATGAATGACTGGGCAAATCTTGCGGTGGAAGGGCATTTTTATGCCGAAAAACCTTGGTGGGACTATCACGAACGATTCGCTGAACCATTGAGTAAAATCGTTGGAGCACTTCCTTCAGAAGTTACGGTGATGAACACTTTAACGGTGAATCTTCATTTATTGATGGTCTCCTTTTACAGACCTACAAAAAAGAGGTTCAAAATCATTTGTGAAGAAAAAGCATTTCCTTCAGATCAATATATGTTTCAAAGTCAGGTTCATTTTCACGGACATAAAACTGAGGATGCCATTGTAGAAATTAAACGACGTGACGGCGAGCATAATATTCGATTAGAAGATGTATTAGCGAAAATTAAGGAAGTAGGAGATGAACTGGCTTTAGTTTTAATAGGCGGAGTGAACTACTATACAGGTCAAGTTTTTGACATGAAAACAATCACTTCCGCTGGACACGATGCAGGTGCGATAGTTGGTTGGGATCTAGCTCATGCTGCCGGAAACATAAAATTAGAATTACACGATTGGGATGTGGATTTTGCTGCTTGGTGCAGTTACAAGTACATGAATTCAGGTCCGGGAAATGCTTCTGGATGTTTCGTTCATGAAAAACACCACAACAATCCTGACTTACCAAGATTTGCTGGCTGGTGGGGACACAACAAAGAACGCCGTTTTAAGATGGAGCCTACTTTTGATCCCGTTCATGGGGCCGACGGTTGGCAAATAAGTAATTTGCCAGTACTTTCTTTGGCACCTTATTTGGCCTCAATAGAAATGTTTGACGAGATAGGAATGGACGCGATTATTGGAAAAAGAGATAAAATCACTTCCTATTTAGAATTTATTCTTCAGGAAATCGACAAAGAAGTCAATAGTAGTTTCGAAATAATTACACCAACGAATCCAGCCGAAAGAGGATGCCAGTTATCTGTTCTACTTCATGGAGAAGGACGCAGTTTATTTGACTATTTAATGAAAAGCGGAGTAATCACCGATTGGCGAGAACCTAACGTGATTCGGTTAGCGCCAGTTCCTTTGTACTGTTCTTTTGAAGATATGTATGATTTTGGGCAGATTTTGAAAGAGGGAATTTTAAAATAAATATAGACAAGAACACCGTTTGAGTAATCAAGCGGTGTTTTTTCTTATCTTTAAATTATGATTTGTTTCAATATTGCGGCAATGTTAATCCATAAGAAATTATAGAATGACTTTTCTTGGTCGCGTTCGACGGTAGCTGTAGTATTAATGGTTTGACCACTGGTATCATTCTTAACAATTAAATTAGCCAGAGCACTTTTTAGCTTGTTTTTCTTTTCAGGAGCTCCTTTTCTATATAAAGTAACTTTTAATCCATGGTATTTTAGGGATGCGTCTTCATAAGAGTTGAAATCATTTCCTTTAATGGTAAATTTGAGTTCATCAATTATACCTTGTGTAGTGGCGTTGAGATAGGGTTTTGTAAATGTGGTTAGATCACTTGTTTTTAAATTAGATACATTCCCATGTATGGTAAAGTGATCCTTTTGATCCAAAACATTAAACGTCCAGTGTAGCTTTAGAGGTGAGTGATTCATGAATTTACAATTGATGTCAATAGCGACATCAGCTAGTTTCTTTTGTTGAAAACCACTTTGTATATTGGTTGCTTTAAGGTTAAATTTATTAAAGCTGAGCTTTCCAGGTCCTTTCTGGAAATTTATTTCTTCTTCATAAACTAAAAGGGAATTTCTTATAGCAAGTGTGTCAATTTTTAGTGGAAATTTTAGGTCGCGAAGTAGTGCATTATATAATGGTTTTTTGCTTAAATCATCGGGCGGTAGTTTGTTTCTATAAATATTTGCTGATAATTGATCTATGATAACTGAATTAGCGTTGAAGAATGGTTTGTCATCTTTAAAACCCCAATCTATATTGTTGATTTTAATCGATTCGGACCGTAGTGTGAAAAGGTCTTTTTCTTTATCTAGTTTATTAGTGAATTGACTTCGGCTATATTCCGGAATCATTTCAAATTTTTCAACACTAAAATCTTTGTCTGAAGCTACTAAATTTGAGGCTTTAAGATGATAGTTGTTGTTTAATCGGTAATAAATACTGTCCGTTTTTATGGCGAAGTTTTGATAAGAAAAGGGGATTTTATTTTGTAATAAATCATCAGTTACAATAATGTTGTTTATTCTAAAATTAATATTATTAAGGCTCAATATAGGTTTGTCAGTTGTTGTATTCATGATTTTAAGCTTGCCTCTATTTAGGATGATGTTTGAAACCATAATGATTTCTTGAAATGGTTTCACCACTGCAGAACCTAAATTTTTAGAATTGTTAATAGCATTCTGAGAATCTTTCTCGACAACAATTTCGGGTGCTGTAATGATAATAGTGTTCGCTTTGATGCGATCGTTAAAAAGGATGTCCCAGACCTTAAATCCACTTATTTCAATTGACTCTATTTTCGAATAGATATTTAGTTTTTTACCGTTTTCTAGCTGTTTCGTTTTTGGAGCAATTATTAATTTTGAAGCTTTTATTTTTTTCGATAAAAGATTAATTTCTAAATTACTGTAAGTAATAGTATACGAGGTTGGATTCTTGTCTGAAATAATGATGGGAAGTTTTTTATTGAGCCAAAAGTTAAGTCCAACATTAATTATTACAACCAAAATAACGAGACTAAAGACTAGGAGTGCTATTTTTTTTAATAGAGACATAAGTTTTATTTTTGTTCTAAATATTAAAATGAAGGTTCATCTTATTTTCAGTATTATGGTGCTATAAAAATAAGAACTATTAATAGAGGTTTTTGATTGACACATTAATTATGTAACAAATAAATTTAATAATGTAAATCGTTTCGTGTTTTATAGCCGTTTCTTTGTAATATATAAATTAATAAAGTAAAAATTATGAAAGCATTATATCTTATAGCATTGTCCTTGTTTATTATTTCTTGTAAAAATCAAGGAAGCATGGATGTTGAAGCGGCAAAACAGGTTAGTATCGATTCAATGAAAACTGAAATTGCAAAACAAAAAGTAATTGACTCTATGCAGATTGAGATGGCAAAGGTAGAGACTCAAAAAGAAGTTATAGTTGTTAATCAGCCAGGAACTAATACTAATACGCATACAACTACAACGACAACAACCCAAAGAAAAGCGTGGAGTAGTACGGCTAAAGGTGCTGTAATTGGGGCTGGAGTAGGTGCTGCAACCGGAGCGATTATAAGTAAGAAAAAAGGACAGGGTGCAATAATTGGTGGTTTAGCTGGAGCTGGTGTTGGAGCTGGAACTGGTGCTATTATTGACGGAAGCAAAAAGTAATAAAAGAATAATCATTTTTTAAAAGAGTGTTTAAGTTCAATTGGGAACTTAAGCACTCTTTCTGTTTATTTCAATATCGTATATGTTCCGCTGTTTTTATTTAGGAAAAGATTCAGTAGGCTTGTCTTTTCGTGCATATTGAAAACGATCAATTAACTTCGGTAAGCAATAGGCATCTAATCCATTTAGGGCAACTACATTTCCTTTGTCAATTTGCAACCAGCCATCTTCATTTGCTAGTTCTTCGTTGTAGTATAATTTTTCTATTGATGCAATAACATGAATAGTATCGTTTTCCTTAATATAATATTCACTCACATATTTGCAGTATAGTTGCACTGGACTTCCCTTAGTGAAAGGTATTTTTATATTTTCCTTATATTCTTCTTGTAAATTTGTCTTGTCAAATTCTGATATATTACTTTCATAATTTGCCGATGTATGATGAGCATCAGCAATCATGTTCTCAGTAACGTGATTAACTGTAAAATAACCTGTTTCTTTGATGTTTTTGTAGGTATCTCTAGGAACAGTCGTGGGACGTACAATCAGTCCAATTAAAGCGGGATCACTACCTAAATGTGTAACGCTACTAAAGATTGCAACATTATTAATCCCGTCCAGGGATTGTGTAGCAATTAAATTCGCCGATTTATAGCCCGTACAGGAGTTGATTAGGTTTAGTCTTTGAACTCTTCCCATTTCGGATAGATCTTGTATTGATATTTCTTTCATCTTGAGTAGTATTTACCACAAATGTAAATTTTGTTTATTAAAAATGAAATATAATTAAACAAAATTATATTTTTATTTTGTAAAGTAAATGTTGGTCAACCGTGTGATCTCGATAATGAAATACAATTCGTTCAAATGCATCGCAATTTATTTATATTTGTTAGTCTCAAAATACCTCTATGAAAATATTTAAAAAAGTCCTTCTCGTTATAGTTTCGTTCGTTGCAATTCTAATCGTAGGATTGATGTTGTATGGTTTTTACTTAAAACCAAAATATGAAGGGGAATTACAATTGAAAAACATTCAGAAAGAAGCTACGGTGCATTTTGATGATTTCGGAATTCCGCATATTTATGCCCAAAATGCAGAAGATGCGATGACAGCCTTAGGTTATGTGCATGCTCAAGATCGATTGTGGCAAATGGAACTGATGCGGCGTATCGCGCCAGGCCGTTTGTCTGAAATTTTTGGGAATGTGACTTTAAAGAATGATCAGTTTTTTGCTGGTCTTGGTATCGAAGAGGCTTCTCTAAAAGCGATTGCATCTTTGGATAAAAACAGTGAAAGTTACAAGGGGACAATGGCCTATCTGGACGGGATTAATCAATATATGGCAGAAGGGGCTAGTCCAATCGAATTTCAGTTACTTGGTGTGAAGAAAGAGAAATTCACAATTAAAGACGTTTATAATATTTTTGGATACATGTCATTCAGTTTTGCCATGGCACATAAAACAGATCCGTTATTGACTGATATTCGAAATAAATACGGAATGGATTATCTCAAGGATTTTGGATTAGATGGTTCGTTAAATACTACAATTATAAAAACCGCAAAAGAGAGACCGCAAGAATATGCAGCGATTTCAAAGTCAATTGCATCCTTGTTAGATAAAGCACCAATTCCGCCTTTTATAGGAAGTAACAGCTGGGTGATTGCGCCAGAGAAAACTAAAAACGGGAAAGTTATTTTTGCCAATGATCCGCACATTGGTTTTTCGCAACCAGGAACATGGTACGAAGCTCACATTGTAACGCCAGAATTTGAATTGTATGGTTGTTATCTTGCAGGAACACCGTATCCATTGTTAGGGCATAACCGTGAATATGCTTATGGTTTGACTATGTTTGAAAATGATGATATCGATTTCTATCAAGAGCAGAATGATCCTAATGATGCTAATAAATATAAGACAGCGAACGGCTATAATGACTATGAGATTAGGAGAAAAGTTATAAAAGTAAAAGACAGTTCTAATGTGGTTTTAAATTTAAAAATCAGCCTTCATGGTCCTGTCATGAATGATTTAATTGATGGTTTGGATAACAAGAATCCAGTGGCTATGTCTTGGATTTATACTCAGCAACCCATTCAAATTCTGGAAGCAGTTTATATGCTTTCACATTCAAAAACTAAGGCTGATTTCCAGAAAGGAGTGAGTCTAATCGCGGCTCCAGGTCTAAATGTGATGTATGGAGATGCTAAAGGTAATATAGGATGGTGGGCAACGGGCAAACTATACAAACATAAGGAAGGAGTAAATCCTAATTTTATTTTGGATGGCGCTTCTGGAAAAGATGATATTGCAGCTTATTTGGATTTCTCCAAAAATCCTTCGGCTGAAAACCCGGAATGGAACTACGTATATTCTGCAAACAATCAACCCGAAGCGATTGATGGAGTTTTATATCCAGGTTATTATTTACCTGAAGACAGAGCCAAAAGAATTACCCAACTGTTAGATCCAAAATCAAATTGGGATAAAGAATCGGTTGGTAAAATGATCACTGATAATACTTCATCCGTAGCGCCAGATGTAGTTAAGAATTTAATTTCGAATCTAAATACGAATTCACTTTCGAATAATGAAAAAGAAGCGGTTGCTGTTTTAAAATCTTGGAAAGGAACGAATAATAAATTAGATGTTGCCCCCACGATTTACAATAAATGGATTTATTTTTATCTAAAAAATACTTTTGAAGACGAGTTAGGAGAAGAAGGCTTCAAGCAGTTTTTAACAACGCACATAATGAAGCAACTAATCGCGAAACAAAGTGCTAACGAAAATTCGCTTTGGTGGGACAATATTAAAACGACAAACAAAAAGGAAACTCCATCAGAGATTATTTCGAAGTCATTTAAAGAGGCGATAGCTGCATTAGAAAATCAACTAGGAGAATCAATTTCTGCTTGGAATTGGAGTAAGGTTCATGTTGTAGAATACCAGCATCCGTTGGGCAAAGTAGCTATGTTGAGAAAAGTATTTAACGTTGGTCCCTATGAAGTTGATGGTTCGAATGAAGTCATCAATAACCAAATGTTTGATTATACAAATGAAGTAAAATATGTAGTAAAAGGAGGTCCGTCATCTAGGAGAGTAATCGATTTTTCGGATATTGAAAACAGCTGGAATGTTTTGCCTACTGGGCAATCAGGGAATTTATTAAGCAGGCATTACAACGATCAGGCAGCAATATATAACGCGGGGAATTTCAGGAAAATGTTGCTAAATGAGGGCGAGATTGTTAAAACTTCAACAAAATTAATATTTAAACCAGTTAAAAATTAGGGGTTTTTAAAGGCCTTAAAGTAATAAATCAGTATTTTAGCCTAACTTTTTAAAGAAAATAATGCAAACTCCAAAAACGATAGCAGTTGTTGGTTCTGGCTTAGTCGGATCTTTATTAGCTATTTACTTACGCAAAGCAGGACACGTCGTTCACATATATGATAGAAGTCCAGATATTAGGCAAATTCAATTTTCGGGTCGTTCCATAAATTTAGCAATGTCTACACGGGGCTGGAAAGCCTTGGATGGTGTTGGTATAGGGGATTCTGTTCAGGAAATCGCAATACCCATGGGGCGACGCGCTATTCATTTGGTTGACAAGCTTAATTTTCAAAATTACGGTCAAGAAGGGGAGAGCATTTATTCAATTTCAAGAGGGGCTTTAAATAGAAAAATGATCGATCTGGCGGAAGAAGCTGGAGCAGAATTTTTCTTCGAACAGAAAATTTGGGATGTTAGCTTGTCGGAAGCTACTTTGCACATTGGAGAAACAGAAAGAGGAGCTTGGCAGGAAAAGAAATACGACTTGGTTTTTGGTGCTGATGGTGCTTTTTCCAGAATTCGTCACCGCATGCAGCGCCAAAGTATGTTTAACTATTCTCAAGAGTTTTTAAATATTGGGTACAAGGAATTAAATATCCCTGCAAATCCTGATGGATCGCATAAAATAGATAAAAATTCATTTCATATTTGGCCTCGTGGCGAATATATGTTGATTGCGTTACCCAATTTGGATGGCAGTTTTACCTGTACTTTATTTATGCCTTTTGAAGGAGAAAATTCGTTTGCATCATTGGTCGAAATAAAAGATGTAGAATTGTTTTTCGAAAAGAATTTCCCTGATTCTATTGACGTTATTCCAAATTTAACGGAAGATTTTTTCCAGAATCCAACAAGTACATTGGTGACTATGAAATGTTATCCTTGGACTTATAATGATAAGGTTGCCTTGATAGGGGATGCATGTCATGCTATCGTGCCTTTTTACGGACAAGGTATGAATGCTGGATTTGAAGACATTTCAGTTCTTAACGAAATGATGGAAGAATATGGTGATGATTGGTTGTCGATTTTTTCTGAATACCAAAAATCGCGTAAGCCTAATGCTGATGCTATTGCAGAACTCTCTTATCGTAATTTCATGGAGATGAGTTCTAAAACAGCTGACGATAAATTCCTACTACAAAAAAAGATTGAAAACTGGTTCTCTGAGAAACATCCTGATAAGTGGATTCCACTTTATAGTAGAGTCACGTTTAGCGACCGTCCATATACTGAAGCATTAGCTATCGGGGATGATCAAAATGCTATTATGGAGGAAGTTTTAAAAATGAAAAACATAGAAAGCGTGTGGGATTCTCCAGACGTAGAAAATAAGATTTTAGAACTTTTATCTGAAAAAGAAACAGTCAGGAATTAAAGTTTAATTCCTGACTGTTTTATTTATTCTTCGCGATGTACTTTAGTAAAGTCAAATGCGGGAGTGCATATGGCAATATACTCACAAGGCTCGTCAAATGGATTTGAGTATTGAACCCGCGTATTTTTTTCAATTTTTATAGACTGTCCGGCTTCTAGGATTATGGTGTCTTCCTCTATAATGAACTGTTTTTTTCCTTTTATAATATAGGTGTATTCTGCAAATTCTGGAGTTTGAAAAGGTTCACTCCATTTAGGAGGTGCGATCATGTGTGCAATCGATATTTCGGGATTGTTTGTAGTCGCTAAACCGTGGTGCTCTTCAATCAATTTTCCATCTGTTGTTGGTACAACAAATGGAGTACTTTGAATAAAATATTTTTTCATTGTATATTTTCTAGTTAAAGATTAATTACACTTTTCTAAGTTCTATTACTTTATCTAGCGTGTAATAAACCTTTAGTTTTCTTTTGCTTTCGTATAAAAATCGATTCTAGTTGCTAATTTTAGTATCGCTATTGAATCAAGTATAAAAGGAATCAATTTTAGGATTGAAAGGTATTCTAATGTTTCGCCAATTATTCGCTTGCGGGTAATTCCTTATTGTTTTTCATGACAACAAAAAACAGAATTGTTGTTAAAATAGCAATCACAATTCCGATTATATCTGAAGTTATGATGTCTAACCCAAAACCTATTGTAGGGTCATAAAAAAGATAAGACCCAAGGACTGATGTTATGAAAAATGCAGGTATTAAGGCAACGATATAATGGGTTTTTCTTTGGTACAAATAAACTGCTCCAATCCATAACGCAATTGCGGATATACTTTGATTTGCCCAAGAAAAATACCTCCAAAGAAGTTGAAAATCTATTTTAGTTAGAATAAAGGCAATTGCAAAAAGTGGAATTGCAATTATAAAACGATTTCTAAGTGTCTTTTGATCAATTTTCAGGTAATCTGCAATAATCATTCTTGCGGCCCTGAAAGAGGTGTCTCCAGAAGTTATAGGTAAAACGATAACCCCTAAAATAGCAATTGTGCCACCGATGGTTCCTAGAAATACAGTTGCAATTTTATGAACTACTCCAGGGAGCCCTTCAGTTGCTAGTAAAGTACTAAGTCCTTCTCCGCTCATAAGGCTCATTGCCGCTGCAGCCCATACCATCGCGATAACTCCTTCTACAATCATCATTCCGTAGAATATTTTACGACCGTCTTTCTCATTTCTAATGGTTCTGGCGATTATAGGGGATTGGGTTGCATGAAATCCTGATAAAGCACCACACGAAATCGTTAAAAATATTACGGGGTAATATGGGATATCTTTCGGATGCATATTTGTTAGCGTCAATTCAGGAATTGGATTTCCATACATAAACATCCCTACTGCGACACCGACGGCACTCAATAATAATAGAAGTCCAAGGATAGGGTATATTTTTCCGATAACTTTATCAATTGGTAAAATTGTAGCTATGATGTAATAGACGAAAATAGCGAGTACAATTAAGGTAAACATATTTAAATCTTTACCTATAAGGTCATCTATCATGCTTGCCGGTGCGGAAATAAAAACAGTTCCCACCAAAAGAAGCAGTAGAACGGTAAAGAAATTAACGATGTGACTGAAGGATTTCCCTAAAAATTTTGAGGCTAAGGCTGGTAAGTGAGCTCCTCCATATCTGATCGAGATCATTCCCGTTAAATAATCGTGGACAGCTCCAGCAAAAATGCAGCCAATAACGATCCAAAGGAAGGCTACTGGACCGTATAAAGCGCCTAAAATTGGTCCGAAAATAGGTCCGACTCCTGCAATATTTAAAACTTGTATCAAGGAATTTCTATTGCTGTTCATAGGAACAAAGTCTACTCCATCTGCGTGAGTGTAGGCTGGAGTAGCTCTGTTAGGATCTGGTTTAAAAATGTTTTCAATAAATTTACCGTAAAAGATATACCCCAATACGAGTAAGACTATGGCTGTAATAAATGTAATCATTATGATGTTGTGTGGGGTTATTATAATTAATTTAAAGGGATCAAGGTAGGGCTATTTATAAGAAACAAGTAAGTCTTCCTTTAATTCTTTATTATTTATTATGTTATTTTTTCATGATTTTCGACAAAATCCCTAATGCTCCTCTTATAAAGGTGGCGCTAGTCAAGACTTTTAAAACAGATTTTGTTACTGTACCGCTAACTGTGCCTGTAGTGTTTTGCCTTTGTTTGGGTACGGTTACTTTAATCTCTTCTTTCTCTTTTTCTTCTTTGGCGATTTCGGCATCTATAACAGCTATCTTTTTATTTAACATCTCGTATGCGCTTTCACGATCGATAAGTTCGCTGTATTTCTTTACTAATTTTGATTTAGTGTTTATTTCCTGGATTTCACTCTCGGTTAAAACGTCCATGCGGCTCATTGGAGCTCGTATCATGGTGACCACAAGAGGAGTTGGAATTCCTTTTTCGCTTAAAGCGGTAACTAAGGCTTCTCCAATTCCTAAGCTGGTCAACACTTCACTTGTTTCGTAGTACTCTGAAGTAGGGTAGTTATCTGCAGTTTGCTTAATGGATTGTCGGTCTTTGGCAGTAAAAGCTCTCAGAGCATGTTGTATTTTTAGACCTAATTGTGCCAATATTCCGCTTGGAACGTCCATTGGGTTTTGGGTTACAAAGTAAACTCCAATACCTTTTGATCGAATTAGCTTTACAATAGTCTCGATTTGTTCAAGTAGAGCTTTGCTAGCCTCGTTAAAAATTAAATGTGCTTCGTCAATAAAAATAACCAATTCAGGTTGTTCTGAATCGCCATTTTCTGGCATTTGTTGGTATATTTCTGCTAATAAGCTTAACATGAATGTCGAAAACAATTTTGGTTTATCTTGAATATCTGTCAGTCGGATGATGTTGATATAACCTTTTCCGTTTTCATCCATTCGCATTAAATCGTTAATATCAAATGACATTTCGCCAAAAAAGAGTTCAGCTCCCTGTTGTTCTAGTTCAATTATTTTTCTAAAAATGATTCCTGTTGTCGAAGTTGAAATCTTGCCATAATCTCTCGTTATTTCCTCTTTTCCCTCTTCGGTGATGTAATTGATGACTTTTTTTAGGTCTTTCAGATCTAACAAAGGCATTTTGTTGTCATCGCAATATTTAAATAGAACAGACATTACCCCGGATTGAGTATCATTAAGATCCAAAATCCGCGAAAATAAAACAGGTCCAAACTCTGATACAGTGGCACGCAGTCGCACTCCGCTTTGTTCAGATAGTGATAATAATTCTACAGGAAATTTAGAAACGTTGTACGGGAGGTTTATTTTGGCATGTCTTTCCGTAATAAATGCCTTCTCTTCACCTTCTTTGGCAATGCCGCTAAAGTCGCCTTTTATGTCCATCATTAGTACTGGAATTCCAAAGGAGGATAACTGTTCAGATAGAACTTGAATAGTTTTAGTTTTCCCAGTACCGGTTGCGCCAGCGATTAAGCCGTGTCTATTTAGCGTTTTTAATGGAATTTTAACATGAGCATCGGTTAATGCTTCTCCATCAAGAATAGCTCCTCCTAAGATAATGCTTTCGCCTTTAGAGGTGTAGCCTTTAGTAATATGTTGTTTAAATTCTTCTTTTTTAGTCATAACATTGATATTGTTAAAGTTAGCTGCAATATATTATTAATTTTTTAAACGAAGTAATTTTGGAAGTTACTGTATTTTTATTCCTTTTTTATTGCTAATAGTGAAAAAACTTAAATATGTATATTAAATTTCATTTCTTGATGTATTGTGTCAATAATTCATAAATTGATGTTTTTTATGTTGAAATATAGTAAATTTGTTTAACGATATTGAGTAAAATAGCTGTATCAAAAAAATCTTGTTTTATTTTGAATAAATTAAATTGTAATAAAATTAAAAAAAGTTTTTTTATTTGAACTAAAAATATAAATTTGCGGGACTACAAGTTTATTATAAGTAAAAATAAAATTATTTAAAACTATTAAAATTAAAAAAAATGGCAAACGTTAAAAAAGAAAACACTTCAAACGGTGGAGGAATGGTTTCAGGAATGATTATTTTAGCATGTATTGGTGTGGGTGTATTAATCTGGAAATTTATCATGGGTAACCCTGCGAATTTTGAAGGTGGAAATCCTGATGGAATTCCGTTGAACACGTTAGGTCAAGTATATCACGGTGGTGCGGTTGTACCGGTATTATTAGGAATGTTGTTAATGGTTTTTGTTTTTTCTATCGAAAGATTTTTCGTTATCTCTAAAGCAGCTGGTAAAACTAAATTAGATACTTTTATGACAAAGATACAAGCAAGTATCAAACAAGGTGAGATTGATGAGGCGATTGCTTCTTGCGATAAACAACAAGGATCTGTTGCAAATGCAATTAAATCTGCACTTGTAAAATACCAAGCAGTTAAGAAAGAAGGATTTAATAGTGAAGAGGCAGCTGAGACTATTCACAAAGAAATAGAAGAGGCAACTTCTCTTGAGATGCCAATGCTACAAAAAAATATGACAATTATTTCATCTTTAGTTTCATTAGGAACTCTTGTTGGATTATTAGGAACTGTAGCGGGTATGATTAAAGCGTTTGGTGCACTAGCTGCTGCTGGTACTCCTGATCAAGCTGCTCTTGCTGCTGGTATTTCTGAAGCACTTATTAATACTGCTACAGGTATTGGAACTTCTGCTGTTGCAATTATCTCTTACAACTTCTTTACTTCTAAAATTGATGACTTGACTTACTCTATCGATGAGGCAGCTGTATCAATTGTAAATACTTACAGAAGATTCAGAGGAAGTTTGAAGCAATAATTAGGTTGATATTTATATCAAATAAAAAACAAAAAGAATGGCTAAAATAAATATAAAAAAGAATGCGGGGTCTACTGATATGACCGCAATGTGTGATGTCGCATTTCTATTGCTTACCTTCTTTGTAATGACTTCAACAGCTAAGATTCCTGAAGCATTGCCTGTAGATACACCTACTTCAACGGTTCAGACAAAATTGCCTGAGACTGATTTGGCTACTTTAACTGTAGGAGAAGGAAAAGTTTTCTTTGATTTGAAAGGAAAAGAAGTTCGAGTTAGAACCTTAGAGTTAATGGGTGAGAAATACGATGTAACTTTTTCTGATCAAGATAAGGAAGTATTTTCAAGGATGGATGATTTTGGTGTGCCGCTTCTTAATCTTAAACAAATCATTGATATGAAAGCGTCTGATAGAAGTAAAGCAGGGCAACCTGGTATTCCTGCAGATTCACTTGATAATCAATTGAAAGAATGGATCTATAATGCACGTATTGCAAATATAGAGGTAAACGATAAAGAATTGCAGGTCGCTATTAAAGGTGATGCAAAAGAAGAGTATCCAGCCATTAGAAAAGTGATGGATATGTTGCAAGATCAAAAAATCAATAGCTTTAGTTTGGTTACTGGTTTAAGAGGAAAAGATTTTTAATAAAAAAAAGACACTAAAATGGCTGAATTAAATACCGGTGACGGTGGAGGCAAAAAAGGTGGTAAAGTAAGAGCTAAAAAAGCTAACGCAAAGGTAGATTTAACTGCCATGGTGGATTTAGCTTTCTTATTAATCACATTCTTTATGCTTACCACGACGTTGTCTAAACCTCAATCGATGAACTTGGGGTTGCCAGATAAAGATCCTAGCAAAGATAACGTGGATATGAAAGTGGACGAAAATCGTACTATGACAATTATGTTAGGTGCTGATAATAAGTTAGTTTACTACGTTGGTTTGTTGGCTACTCCTATTGCAGGTCCAAAAGAATTACCATATGGTAAAGATGGTATACGAAAGGAAATTCTATCAAGAAAGAAGTCAGTACTTGAGTATACAGGAAATAAAGACAAAGGTATGATTGTAATTATCAAGCCTAGTAAGAAAGCAAATTATAGAAATGTAATTGATATACTAGATGAGATGGCAATTTCTGACGTTCCGACCTATACTATTGTTAATGATTTTTCTCCTGAAGAACAAAAATTGTTAGAAGGAAAACAAGAGTAATCTTGTTTTCTTAATAACCTAATAATTAAGAAAAATGAAATTAGACATATTAAAAAATCAATGGCTTGAGATCGTATTCGAAGGACGTAATAAAGTTTACGGAGCTTATGAATTGAGGAGAACCAATAGAAAAACTACTATTAAAGCGCTAATTATTGGAGCCTTATTTTTTAGTGTTGCTGTTGCTGCTCCTCTAATCATGGACTTAATTCCTAAAGGAGAAGAGAAAGATATGGACAGAGATATTAAAATCACTGCGATAAAACTACCTCCAAAGAAGAAAGAAGAGCCTAAGTTAAATGTTCCACCACCACCACCGCCACCACCAAAAGTGGATCAGGTTAAGTTTGTGAAGCCAGTAGTGGCTAAGGCAGAAGAAGTGACTGAAGAGCCACCAAAAATTGTCGAGATCAAAGAAAAAAAGATTGGTGCTGAAACAATTAAAGGAGATCCAGATGCAGTTTTAACTGTTGCTCCAGTGGGTACTGGACCAACTAAAGTGGTAGAAGCTGATGACAATCAAATTTATAACACAGCTGGTATCGAAGTAAAACCTGAATTTCCAGGTGGTATGGATAAGTTTTACTCTTATGTAGGGAAAAACTATCGTGCTCCAGAAGAAGAAGGTCTTAAAGGTAAAGTTTATGTTACTTTCGTAGTTGAAAAAGATGGTTCATTAACAGATATCAAAGTATTAAGAGATATTGGTTACGGGACAGGTAAAGAAGCTATTAGAGTTTTAAGTAAATGTCCTAAATGGAATCCAGGTGTGCAAAATGGAAAACCGGTTAGGGTATTGTACTCTCTTCCTATTACTATTCAAACAGCGGATTAATGTTAGAACAAGCAGTGAAAAACATGCAGAAGAAATCGCTTAAAGAGCGATTTCTTCTCGTTATGGCAATTTTGTTTTTTGTAGTTTATTTTGTTTTGGGACTATTTATTATATTTATGAGTAATTTCCCGCTTGATATGGCTATGGAATATAGAATAGCATTTGGGGTGCTTCTTATCGTATATTCTATTATAAGAGCGATTCGAATTATAAAAGACAATAAAGATTAGATTATGATAAATTTTGCTAAGCAGTGGTTTGTAGTAGTGCTCTTAATGTCGTTATTATTTATTGGTTGTAAGAAATCAGAGGAAAATAAGGAAACTATTCTTAAAGGAACAACAACTATACTCGTTGACGAAACGCTACAACCCCTAATGGAAGATCAGATTTCTGTTTTTCAAAGTCGTTATAAGGCTGAGATTGTATTGGAATCTAGGTCTGAAAAAGAGGTGATGCTTGCATTCCTAAAAGACACTTCTCGAATTGCTCTTTTATCTAGAAAATTGAATAATGAGGAGGTTCAATATTTTGAGCAATTAAAAATTAAACCTAAAACAACTAAAATTGGTAGTGATGCCATCGCTTTTATTTCAAATAAAAACAACAATGATACGTTAATAGCTTTAAAAGACGTTATTCTTTTTATGCAAGGTAAATCACAAAAGGGGATTAAAGGGTTAGTATTTGATAATCCAAATTCTAGTACCATGCGTTACATGAGCGAGTTGGCAGGTATTAAAGAAATGCCGAAGGAAGGAGTTTTCTCTTTTAAAACGAACAAAGATGTTGTTAAGTTTGTATCTGAAAATGATGGGATGATAGGTGTTGTCGGTCTCAATTGGTTGTATCAACCCTCGCCTGACATGGCTGATTTTATTAAAAACATTAATGTGTTAAGCGTTAAAGGAGAAGGTAGTCAGGAGTTTGTGGCGCCTACACAAAACAATTTAGCAGAAGGTAAATACCCTTTGGCACGTGATTTGTATATAATTAATTGTCAGGGATATTCTGGTTTAGGAATGGGGTTTGCTTCATTTGTTGCTGGGGATATTGGGCAAAGGATTATTTTGAAAGCAGGACTATTACCTATACGTATACCTGGAAGAAAAGTAGAATTTATAACCAAATCAAAGAAAGAAAATGAATAAGAATAAATTAAATAAAGTTAAAATGAACAAATTTAGAATTCTAGGAGTTGCTTTGTTGGCCGGAATGACAGTGAGTTATGCACAAAACATTGATCAAGCTAAAAAGGAAATTGACGCCGAAAAATACCAAGATGCGAAGGTAACTTTGAAATCAATTGTAAAATCGGATCCAGGACAAGGAAAAGCATTTTTCCTATTAGGGAACGTGTATTTATATCAAAATGTAGCAGATTCTGCTCAAATGACATACAAAAGTGGTTTGTCAGCTAAAAATGATGCGCATTTCAATTATATTGGACTTGGTCAATTAGATCTTGACAATGGAAAAGCTGCAGCTGCAAAGGCTAACTTTGATGCAGCGATCAAAGAAATGAAAAGAAAAGATTTTGAAGAATATGTTTATGTAGCAAGAGCTTACATGAATTCTACAAAACCGGATTATAAACAAGCGCTGTCAACTTTAGAATTAGCTAAAGAAAAAAATGGTCAAGAGCCACAAGTGTTTTTAGCTTTTGGTGATGCTTATTATGGTGATAAAAACCAGAATGAAGCCTATTCCAATTACCGTAATGCTTTTCAAGCTGACAACAGTTTAATTAGAGCAAAAGTGCAATTAGGTGTTTTGTTAAAAGGAGCTAAGGCATATACCGAAGCGGTAAAAGCATATAGTGATGTTATGGCTACTAATCCTAATTATGGTCCGTTGCACCGTGAGTTAGCTGAGACTTATTATTTATGGGCGCTTAACGTACCAGGAAGACAAGACCAATACTTGAAAGAGGCGTTAGGTCACTATGAAAAGTACATGTCTTTGACTGACTATTCTTTAGATTCTCGTATGCGTCATGCTGACTTTTTAATTCTTGCTAAAGATTACAAAGCTTTAGAAATTGAAGCAAATAAAATGAAAGAGATTGATCAGGTAAATCCTCGTATCTATCGTTATTTAGGTTATTCTGCTTACCAAAATAATAATGTTGATTTAGCAATTAAATCTTTAACTGATTATATTGCTAACCCATCAAATAAGGTGATTAGTTTAGATCATATGTATTTAGGTTTGGCCCAAATAAAAAAAGGAACTAGTGCAGATGGTGCTTCTGTAGATCCAGTACTTTTTGAAAAAGGACTTGCTTCTATTAGAAAAGCGGTTGAAATCGAAAAATCAGTTACGAACGAACTTGGTGAAGTAGGTAAGAACCTTTATGAGCAAAAATTATATAAAGAAGCAGCTGCGATTTTAGAAATTGCTACTTCTAACAATGAATCTAACGGTTTCTTATATGACAACTATTATTTAGGTAATGCTATTTATTTTGATAACGCACAACCTGGTGTTGTAAAAGATACTGTTGCTTTGAGAAAAGCTGATATTGCTTATGGAAATGTAATTACAGCTTCACCTGATACTCAAGACGTATATCTTTCTCGTGCTAGAACAAATAGTTTGTTAGGTGATGATCAAGCGATGATTAAATATTACCAACAATATATTGATCTCGTTACTAAGAAAGGACCTGAAGAATTAGCGAAGCCAGCTGTTAAGGCTAAATTAATTGAGTGTTACAACTCTATGGCTGCAGGATATGCAAATTTTGATAAAGCTAAGGCTAAAGAATTTTTTGCTAAAACCCTAGCACTTGACCCAACGAATGTTTACGCAACACAATCACTTAATTTACTTAAGTAGTCAAGTTTGCTAAATAGAAGAGCCCGATAGCTGAAAAGCTATCGGGTTTTTTGATGTCTTTTTTTATCGTTTTTTATTGTGCTAAAGGGATTTTAAAACATCCTTTCTCGATTATTAATTTAAGTCCTTTTCTAATTAACTATCTTTGCACTTTAAATTACAAAAATGTTATCAAAAGAAATACAATTAGAAGTAAATAAAGGAGCTATGTTGCCTTTGATGGAAGAGTTTTATACGATTCAAGGTGAAGGGTATCATACTGGAACGGCGGCATACTTTATTAGAATTGGTGGCTGTGATGTAGGCTGTCATTGGTGTGACGTTAAGGAAAGTTGGAATGCAGAGTTGCATCCTCCTACAGCTGTTGATATGATTGTTGCAAATGCAAGTAAATATTCTGAAACAGTTGTGGTAACTGGTGGAGAGCCTTTAATGTGGGATATGAGTTTGTTAACTCGCAAGTTGAAAGAGAATAATCGAAAGGTGCATATTGAAACGTCTGGCGCTTATCCTTTGTCTGGAACTTGGGATTGGATTTGTCTTTCGCCAAAGAAAAACAAGCTTCCTACTGAAACTGTTTATGCTAATGCACATGAATTAAAAGTGATTATCCACAATAAGCATGATTTTATTTTTGCAGAAGAACAGGCCGAATTAGTTAATAAAGATGCCATCTTGTTCCTTCAACCAGAATGGAGTAAAAAGGAAGAAATGACACCGCTTATTGTAGATTATGTTATGAATAGCCCAAAATGGAGAGTTTCTTTACAGACGCATAAATTTCTTAATATTCCTTAAAAAATTGAGATCGAATAGTAAAGCCAAACAACAATTGTTGTTTGGCTTTTTTTATTTAAATTTTTAGCTGAATTCTATAAGTAAGTGTGTGTCTTTAAACTGAAAGTTTCGCTAGATAATCATAATGCTCTCCTTCAAGGATTAATTCCGCTTGTAAGTCATTTGCGAAAGCCGCGTTTTGTAAAGTATTATAGTCAATATACATCCAGTTGAAAGGTTTTTCTTTTTCACCCTTATAGCCAATGTTAAAAACTACCTCTCCATAATATTCATTATCAGAAGGAATCCATTTTCCTCCGTCTTCATCGTCATCAAACATGTATATTATATCAGAACTGTCCATTAAAATTTGGCCACCTGGATTCAATAGTGATTTTAGTTTTATAAGGAAATTTGGAATATTTTTTAGTTTCCCACACATTCCTGCGCCATTCATCAGCAGTAAAATCGTATCGTAGGTTTCCTTTTCTAATGTCATTACATCTTGAACTCGGGCATCTATAATACCTCGTAGTTTGCAGGCCTCAATTGCATTTGGTGAAATGTCGATTGCAGTCACTTCTAAATTCAAGTCGTTTTGTAAGTACAAACTATGACTTCCTGCTCCGCAGCCTACATCAAGGATTTTTCCTTTTGCAATCTGTAAAGCTTTTTGTTCCATTTTTGGCATTTCTTTATAGGAACGAAATAAATAAGCAACACTCATTTCGTCTTCTTCCGATATGGTGGTTTCTGTAATTAAATCTTCAGGAGAATTATTGGTTTGATAATCTAGGATGGCTCTGCCAAAAAGGTCTTTCATTGTTTGTATTTCAAAATTCAACATTCATTATTCAAAGTTCGTCGTTCAAAAAGTGTAATTTTGTAAAGAATTTTAAAATCTAAACTTGAAACCTACTTTAAACGAACTTGGAAAACTTGCCAAAGATAAGCATATAGGAAACAAAAAGTATTTCGATAAGCTTAAAAAGAAGACCCCTAAAAATTTAGATTATGTGATGCAAGATTTGCATGATGCTGAATTTAAACGAACGGATTGTTTAAAATGTGCAAATTGTTGTAAAACTACTGGACCTTTGTTTACGTTAGCCGATATTGAACGAGTGTCAAAATACCTGAAGCAAAAACCACAGCAGTTTATAGAGCAATACCTTCGGGTTGATGAAGACAAGGATTATGTGCTGCAAAGCGTGCCTTGTACTTTTTTAGATCATGAAAATGCCTGTATGATTTATGATGTTCGACCAAAGGCTTGTCGAGAATTTCCGCACACTGATAGAAAAAAGTTTCAGCAAATAACAGATCTTACCTTGAAGAATGTTGCAATTTGCCCCGCTGCCTTTAATATTGTCGAGGAAATGAAGAAAAAGCTACCGTTGTAGTAAACGACTTTATTTGTATATTAAATAGTTCTTTCTCATTTTTTTAAATTGATCTAAACCGCTTTTCCAACTCTTTCTTATTTCGGTTTCTGGTACTCCGGATTCAATTTGTTGTTGCAACTTTCGTGTTCCAGCTAGTTTTGTAAAAAACGCATTAAAGAACTTGGATTTATCCGGGGTGTTAGTATAGGCTTTGATGAGCCATTTCAATTCCAATTGTCGCAGTTGATTTTGAGTTGACAAATCTTCGCCAAAGCATTTTACTCCATTATAAACTGGATTTTGTGCTCCCATATTTGGTTTGGGAGTAAAACTAAAATTACCTTTTGCTAAATAGGGCGAACCGTAGATTTGGAATTGCAGTTCGGTTCCTCTTCCTACGCTTACATTTGTACCTTCAAAAAAACATAAACTAGCGTATAGATTGATCGATTGCTCATTTGGTAAGTTTGGCGAAGGTTTTACAGGAAGGCTGTATTGCATATTTCTATTATAATAAGAACAGGGAATAACCGTCAATTTACAGTTGATCCCGTTTTTCAGCCATTTTTCACCATTAATCATTTTTGCATATTCACCAATGGTCATTCCGTGCAAAACGGGGATAGGGTGCATTCCTACAAAACTGCTAAATTCCTTTTCTAGAATTGGTCCGTCAACGATACTGCCGTTAGGGTTGGGTCTGTCCAGAATAATTAATTCAATATTGTTTTCCGCACAAGCTTCCATTATATAGTGCAGTGAGGAAATATAAGTGTAAAAGCGCGCGCCCACATCCTGTAAGTCAAAGATCACAATATCAAGTCCAGCTAATTGTTCCGACTTTGGTTTTTTATTATTGCCGTAAAGCGAAATAATAGGCAATCCAGTTTTTAAATCCATTCCATCGACGATATGTTCACCTGCATCGGCAGTACCTCGAAAACCATGTTCTGGAGCAAATATTTTTCGGAGATTAATTTTTTTGTCTATCAAGAAATCAACTAAATTAATTTGCTTCTTTGTTCTTGCAAGGCTTGTAATACTTTCTTCGATAAAAACGATACCTGACTGATTGGTAATTAAGCCTATGTTTTTACCTTTTAAAAGAGGTAGATAAACTTCATAATTGTCTGCGCCGGTTTTAATCGAATGTGTTTTAGTAGCTTTATCTAGTAAGGCGGCTTCTTTTGTGTCTTCAGTAATAATCGCGGCAGTATCTTTCGACTTGCTCTGGTCTAATTCTTGTTTCTTATTTATTGAACTAGAGCAAGAAAACAAAATTACTGCTAGAACAAATATTGATGGGATATTTTTAAAAAGTGAATTCATATAATGGATTTGAATAAAATTAGTGTCAATTAGCGTAATTCACGTTTTAGCTGTATTTTTGAATCCAAATCAGATACTTAATCAAATTGAATTTAGAATATTTTATTGCCAAAAGACTTATAACTGCTAAAGATTATAAAAGTAGTATATCTGCACCTATTATAAAAATTGCAATTTCAGCCATTGCCATCGGAATGGTTATGATGATAATCTCAGTAGCGACTGGTGTTGGCTTGCAACAAAAGATCAGGGAGAAAATTTCGGCTTTCAATGGTCAGATCATTATTTCTAATTATGATAGCAATCAATCTGAAGTTACTCTAGTTCCCATTTCGAAAAAACAGAATTTTTATCCCAACTTTGATGCTGTAGCTGGAGTGAGTCATATTCAGGGGATAGCGAGTAAGGCTGGGATAATTAGAACCGAAAATGCTTTTGAAGGAGTAGTATTCAAAGGGGTAGGTGCCGATTATAAGTGGGACAATATAAAGGAGTATCTTGTTGATGGAAAATTACCTGACTTTTCAGACAAGATAAATGAAGATGTAGTGATATCTCAATTTCTGGCAGATAGGTTAAAACTCAAAGTAGGAGATCCGTTTAATACCTTTTTCATGAAAGAAGGACAGAATAAATTGCCTAATATTAGGAGGTTTAAAATCGTCGGGATTTTTAATTCTGGATTTCAAGAATTCGATGCGACCTATGTGTTAGGAGATATACGCCATATTCAGCGTATTAATAAATGGAAAGCGGATCAGGTAGGGGCATTCGAAGTTTTCGTCGATGATTTTGATAATATTCAGTCGGTAGGTGAAGAAGTATATCAGCATACAGGTGCTACATTAGATACTAAAACGATCATCGAAAAATACAGTTATATATTTGAGTGGCTGCAATTGTTCGATTTTAATATCATTGTTATATTAATAGTCATGATATTAGTTGCTACAATCAATATGGTGGTGGCTTTGTTGGTTCTTATTCTGGAACGAACTCAGATGATCGGAATATTAAAAGCACTCGGAGCTAACAATTGGAGTATTCGGAAAATATTTCTTTACAATGCGTCCTACTTAATTCTCCGTGGATTATTTTGGGGAAATCTAATCGGAATAGCAATTCTGTTAATTCAGAAGTACTTCGGGATAATCAAACTTAATCCTGAAAACTACTATGTCGATCAAGCTCCGGTCTATCTTAATTGGGGTTACATATTATTACTGAATGGACTTACCATTAGTGTTTGTTTTTTAGTATTACTGATTCCTTCTTATATAATAACCAAAATTTCACCAGTCAAAGCAATTCGTTTCGACTAATAGATTATTTGGGCGTTCCCCATTATAAAAAAAAAGAGGCTATACCTATATATAAAGGAGTAGTCTCTTTTTTTTATAAAGGGTCGGGCTATCCGCTACAAGTCCTCGTCTCGATTCCACTTCGTTGCATCGCGACTGTGGGCTTTCCACTGTTATCCCTAACGCAAACAAAAGTAGGTTAGAAGTACGTGGTTTTAAGTTAGAGGTGAAAAACACCATTTAAAAAAGAAAGATTAGTGGTTTTTGACTACCAATACTCCTAGATAGGCTTTATAAGAGTTCAAAGATAAAGGTACTTTCCTTATTATTTTGCTAGTAAAGGAATAGTAAAAAGCCGCGATTGCAGTGAATTCCCCATAAACTATGTCTATAAAGTCTCCCTCTCCTTCGGAGAGAGCCGGGGTAAGGATTTTTTTTCGTCTTCAAAAAGCGTATTTCCAGTGAGTTAAACTCTGAGTTAAGAAAATATCAAAAAAAAGGTAATTTAAAGTATTGTTTAACGGTATAAAGGTGCTACTTTTGCACCCGCAACAACGAATAAGTTCTTTACATCCTGGTAAGCAAACGAAAT
Source organism: Flavobacterium hiemivividum (assembly GCF_004349145.1). Classification (GTDB taxonomy): domain Bacteria; phylum Bacteroidota; class Bacteroidia; order Flavobacteriales; family Flavobacteriaceae; genus Flavobacterium; species Flavobacterium hiemivividum. The sequence continues at coordinate 137,324 of NZ_SMFO01000009.1, forward strand.
AATAAAGAAAATTTATTTTCTAAAAATTTCAAAAAAAGCTTGTGAGAATTAAAAGAGTTTATTACTTTTGCAGCCGCTTCGAGAAACATGTTTACATGGTGATTGAAGTTAGAAACTGAAATAAATTCAGTTTAAAAAAAAGAAGAACACGTTCCTAGACATATTGAATTGACAGCCGTTTTAACAGAGATGTTAGAACAAAAGAATAAAGAGTAATAGAATCGAGAGGTTTGAAAAAACCACTAGACCTTCAGTCAAAAACAAAAAGAGAATTTATTCTCATATAATATACGATGAAGAGTTTGATCCTGGCTCAGGATGAACGCTAGCGGCAGGCTTAACACATGCAAGTCGAGGGGTAGAAGAAGCTTGCTTCTTTGAGACCGGCGCACGGGTGCGTAACGCGTATGCAATCTACCTTTCACAAAGGGATAGCCCAGAGAAATTTGGATTAATACCTTATAGTAATATGACTTGGCATCAAGATGTATTTAAAGATTTATCGGTGAAAGATGAGCATGCGTCCCA